>NZ_AQUZ01000014.1 GCF_000372465.1 Kribbella catacumbae DSM 19601 | reverse complement strand
GACCACCTCCAACCCCGTGGAGTCGATGATCTCGATCGCCCGAACCACCAACCGCAACGTGTCCCGCTGGCGCGACGGGCACATGGTGCTGCGCTGGACCGCGGCCGGCATGCTCAACGCCGAACGATCCTTCCGCCGCATCAAGGGCTACAAACACATGCCACAGCTCGTCGCCGCCCTCCACCGACACACCCACCCCGACACCACCGACCACACAGAAACTGTCGGTGCCGTCGCCTAGAGTTCACCGTGGATCGTCACCCAAGTTCCACACAACTCGGGACATGCTCGGACCGGGGTACGGGAGTGGCTTGATAGTCGTCGTTGGTTAGGTTCAAGCCATGCGGATTGTTGCGGTGCTGGCCGTTGAGGGTGCGGTCGGGTTGGAGTTGGCTGGGGCTTGCCAGGTGTTCGCGGCGGCGTACGATCCGATCAGTGGCGAGCCGTTGTACGACGTGCGCGTGTGCGGCAGCTCAGCCGGTACTACGGTGCGCGCGCATCGGCTGGAGATCTTCCGTGCGCAGGCGCCGTACCGATTCGAGGACGCGTTGGACGCCGACACCCTGATCGTGCCGGCGTCGTACACGGCATCGGCCGAGGTGCTCGCCACCGTGCGCGAGGCGCATCGCCGGGGCATCCGGATCGCGGCGATCTGCACAGGTGCCTTCACGCTTGCCGCCGCCGGGTTGCTCGACGGTCGCCCGGCCGCGACGCATTGGGCGCATGCGGAGGAACTGGCTCGCCGCTACCCCAAGGTCGAGGTGGCCACCGACGTGCTCTACCTCGACGACGGCGACTTGCTCACCTCCGCCGGAGTGACCGCCGGGCTGGATCTCTGCCTCCATCTGGTCCGTCAGGATCACGGTTCCGCGGTCGCGGCCACTGTCGCGCGCCGGCTCGTGATGGCGCCTCATCGCGACGGCGGGCAGGCGCAGTTCCTGACCGCGCCCGCCATCGCCGGCGAGGGTTCGCTGGAGCCCGTGATGCGCTGGATGCAAGAGCACCTCACCGAACCCCTGACCCTCGCCTCGATCGCCGGCCACGCCTCGATGAGCACCCGCACCCTCAGCCGCCAGTTCCGTGCCCAGACCGGCAGCACGCCACTGCAATGGGTCATCCGCCTGCGCATCAGCCGCGCCCAGGAGCTTCTGGAGACCACCGATCTCACCATCGACCAGATAGCAACAGCCAGCGGCTTCGGCAGCCCCCTCCTCCTCCGCCAGCACTTCACCAAAGCGCTGGCCACCACCCCGACGGCGTACCGGAGAACCTTCGCCCCGATTGGCTGACCCTGTCGGGAAAAGCTAGGCGCTCTTGAGGATTCCGCCGTCGATCAGATAGTCGGCACCCATGATGCTGCCCGCGCGGGGTGAACAGAGTTGCACGACCAGGTCGGCGACCTCGCCGGCCTCGATCAGGCGACCCGTCAGCATCCCCACCTGCCCGGGCAACGCCGCCAGCAACTGCTCCTGCGGTACGCCGAACTTTCGCGCGAGCTGGCCGCCGTACCCCTCCGGGTGCTCCCAGAGTGCCGTGCGCACCGGCCCCGGTGAGACAGTGTTGACCCGCACGCCCTGCGGTCCGAACTCCTCAGCCAAGGCCTTGCCGAGGGCGGTCAGCGCGGCCTTCGCCGTCGTGTAGGCGACCGGCCCGCTGGACGGGATCCGCGCGCCGTTCGACGAGATGTTGACGATCGCGCCGCGCTGCCGGATCAGGCTCGGCAGCGCCGCCCGGGTGGTCTTCACGGTCGCGAAGAAGTTCACCCCGAAGATCTGCCGCCAGACCTCGTCGTCGACCCCGAGGAACCCGGCCGTCGCGTCACCGTCACCACCCCCGACGTTGTTCACCAGCAGGTCGAGCTCGCCAAATTCCTGGCCGGCCGCCGCGACCAAGCGCTCCGGTCCGTCCGGCTCGGTCAGGTCCACCGGTACTACGAACGCGCCCGTCTCCTTCAGCGCCGGAGTACTGGTCCGGGCCGCGGCGACGACCCGGACGCCTTCCTCGACGAGCCGCTCGACCACAGCCAGGCCGATCCCCCGGCTGGCACCGGTGACGAGCGCGGTCTTGTCCTTCAACTGGAGATCCATCAGCGATAAGCCTCTTACTAGTTGCATCTACTCTGACCCTCAAACCGTACTATCGGCATCACTGATGTTGCAAGTAGTGGAAAATGAGCGACGGTGGAGTAATCTTTGAGCCATGAACGACGTCAGCATCCGTCCCCTGCGCGCGGACGCCGAGCGGACCGTGCGGACGATCCTGGAAGCGGCCGAGCGGACCCTCGCCCGCAATCCGGCGGCCACGATGGAGGAGATCGCCGCGGCGGCCGGGGTGGCCCGGACCACCGTGCACCGGCGCTTCACCACTCGCGAAGCGCTGATCACCTCGCTCGCGGTCTGGGCCAGCCGGCAACTCGAAGCCGCCGTCGACGAGGCCCGGCCCGACACCACGCCACCTCTGGTCGCGCTCTACCAGGCGACCGCGAACGTGCTCCGGGTGAAGATCTCCTGGGGCTTCTCGATGAACACGACGCTTGCCAAGGGCAACGAAGTCGACGAGATCCAGACCCGGGTGGTCGCCTCTTGCGACCGGCTCTTCCGCCGCCTGCAGGAGACCGGCGTACTGCGCGCCGACGTCGACCCAGTCTGGGCCCGCCGGGTGTACTACGCCCTGATCCACGAGGCCTGCCAGGACGTCAGCGCCGGCCGGCTGACCGAGTCCGGCACCGATACGATCGCCACCGTGCTGATCGACACGCTGCTCCGCGGCGTCGGCACCTCGGCCGCCCAGCTCTGAGCTCTGAGGTGACGGCGACCCGCTGGGACGAGGAGCGAAGGGTTACCTAAGCCGCATAGGGTCGGGGGCATGACGGAGCCGGTGCTGGAGATCCCGTTCGCCGATGCGTTCCAGTTCGATCCATCGCCGACTTTCGCGGAGTTGCGCGAAGGGCGGCCGGTGGCGCGGGTGCGGACGTTGGCGGGGGCCGAGGTCTGGTTGGTGACCCGGTACGACGACGTGCGGATGGTGCTCGCCGATCCGCGGTTCTCGCGGGCCGCCGTGGTGAAGCAAGGGGCGCCGCGGGTCGCGCTGGCCAAGCCGATGCCGAACAGCCTGACCACGACCGACCCGCCCGAGCACACCCGGCTGCGCAAGCTGGTGTCGTCGACGTTCGCGCACCGGCGGATCGAGCGGACCCGGCCGTGGGTCGCGGAGCTGTCGGCGCAACTGGCCGACGACGTCGCGAAGGCCGGCGACGGCGCCGACATCCGCGAACTCGTCGCGCTGCCGCTGCCGATCCAGGTGATCTGCCAACTGCTCGGCGTCCCGTACGCCGATCGCGAGCAGTTCCGCGAGTGGACCGAACTCGGTTACAGCATGCGGATGGCGGAGAAGGATCTCGTCGAGCAAGCGATGACCGACCTGACGGCGTACATCGACGCGCTCGTCACCCGCAAGCTGGCCGACAGCAGCAAGCCCGCCGAGGACTTGCTGGACGAACTCGTCCGGGCCCGCGAGGAAGGCGACCGGCTCAGCCATGACGAGCTGATCTCGTTCGGCGTCAACCTGCTGGTGGCCGGCCACGAGACCTCGGCGAACCAGATCTCCAGCTGCGTCGCGACCTTGCTGCGCTGGCCGGAGAACTGGGCCCGGCTGGTCGACAACCACGACCTGGTGCCGCCGGCGATCGAGGAGCTGCTGCGCTTCAACCGTTTCAGCGAGGTCGGTCAGTTGCGGGTCGCGGTCGAGGACATCGAGCTGCACGGCGTACAGATCAAGGCGGGTGAGGGCGTGATGGCCGCGCTGAACTCCGCGAACCGCGATCCGCGCGAGTACGAGAACCCCGACGAGCTGCAGCTCGATCGCAAGGACAACAAACATCTGTCCTTCGGGTTCGGCCCGCACTTCTGCCTCGGCGCGCAGCTCGCCCGCATCGAATTGCAGGAGTCACTGCTCGCCCTGCTGCGCCGCTTCCCGAAGCTGAGCCTCGCCAAGCCCGCCGAGGAACTCCAGTGGCGCCGCGTCCTGGTGAGCGGCCTCGCCGAGCTCCCGGTCATCCTCGGCTAGGCATGACCCTAACCATTGTGTTCATTCGCCCCCTTTTCACCCTCGGCGGCAGCTCTTCAGCGAGCCGCCGCAGTCGAAGAGGGTGAAAAGGGGGCGAATGAGCACGGGGAATGGGTCAGCTTTGCGAGTTGGCGACCAGGGTGAGGTTGCTGGTGCCGTGCTCTGCGTCGTACTCCGCCAGCAGGCGCGCGGCGTCGGTCTCGTTCGACGCGATCGCAGAGGCTAGCGTGGCGGCTGTCCGCGGACGGTCTTCCGGCCAGTCGGAGAGCAGCGCCCAAGCACGCATGCGCTTCTTCTCCAGGTCGCCGCTACTGCCGTTCGACGACTTCGGCCTCGGCGCCGGACGCGAAGGCGCCGGCGCTGTCCGCGCAGTGACCTCGCGAGCGACGACGGTCGGCTCCTCGACCTTGATGGGTTCCGTCGTCACGACGGGCTCCTCGACGACCGGCACCGGCGCAGCTGACTGCGGCACGGACTTGCGCACGGTCTTCGGCTTGCTCGTCGCAGCGGGCTTCGACGCAGCCGGCTTCGGCGCTGCAGGGGCCGGCTTGGCCACAGCAGGCTTCGGCTGTACTACGCGCCGCTGGTCGACAGCCGGCGGCGCCTCGTCCACCGGGTGCTGGACGAACGGCGAGTCAGGACGGGGCTTGGCCACAACCGGCTGCTGGGCAGCTGCTTCGGCCGCGGCAGTCTCGACGTCGACAACCTCGGCCTCGTCCGCTTCTTCCGTACTGCGGTCGTAGGGCAGGTAGTCGACCGCCATCAGCTCGCCGGTCATCGCCTCGCCCCACTGCTCGTCGTCGCGCAGCGGAACGCCACCCGTCGGACGAACCTGCTGGGCCGGCAACTGCTGGACGGGGATGTGCTGCACCGGCGGCGGTGTCGTGCCCTCGACGACCCAGACCGCGGCGCGCAGATCCGTCCGCTCCTCCTTCGCCGGCTCCGGCTCGGGCGGCGGCGGTGGGGAGATCGCGAGCGTCAGCTTGTTGGTGATGACCTCGTAGTTGATCCGGTCCTCGAGCATCCCGGCCAGCCGGTCCGCGTCGTACGTCGTCTCGGCGATCTTCGCGAGCCGCTCGTCCTGGTGCTCGGAACGGATGTACTCGGCAACGGTTCCGGCGATCGCGTCGCGTCGGGCGTTGTTGCGCCGTTGCACGCGAGCCGCGCGAAGGCTCTCGTACAGGCCGAGGCCGTGCTCGAGCGCGATCCCCCGCGCTGCCCAAGTGACCTTGGGCTCGCGGGCCCATTGCACGACGCCGTACACAGGTCCGGTCGTTGCCATCTGACCAGCATTGCGCAGCGCGTCGCGGCGACGGGCCGAGCTGTGGATCAGCCAGAGTACATAGGCGAACGCGGACAGGCCGCCGAAGCCGAAGGCCAGGAAGCGCTCCTCCGGCCGCCAGTGGCCGACCACGTTGAAGACGACCGCGACGACGGCCGCGAACAGTGACATGGCCCGGTAGGCGTAGGCCTGCTCGCCCTTGCGCCGGCGCAGGTCGGCAAGGGCCGCGGTGGCGACGCCACCGAGCTCGATGACAGCCACCGCGGGCGTGACCAGGGCGACCTTGAGAAGCGGCGAGAAGCCTTCCTCCGGCCACGGGATGTGAGTGGCGCCGGCCCAGACCTGACCGACGAGTGCGGCGGCGGCCGCGGTTGCGTAGAAGGCGTAAGCGACTTTGTCAGCACCCGTGAGGGGTACGTTGGCGAGCTCGCCAGTACTGGTGCTGGTGGTGTTCTCCTGCAAGACGTGGTCTCCTGACCGGTTTGGGCTCTCCGGCAGTTCGTCGGTGGTGGTCATGCGATGCCATCCAGGTGGCTGGATGAGGCTACCGGTTCCCGGGCCCTTCAGGGGAGGCGATACCGGAAACGAATCTCTACCGCTCCCCCTACCTCCCCATCAAGCCCTCGCTTCACACCTGCTATTGCAAAATCTGTGGGCCACCGCAGAGAGAACGAAGTAGCGTCGCGCCGGTGATCCCGACCCTCCGCTCACTGCCCGATCCGCGAGCCCTGCGCGACCACCTCACCGAGGTCTACCCCCTCGCCTTCACCGGCTGCACCCTGCTGCGATCGCTGGTCAACGACGTGTACGAACTGACCACCGCCGACGCCCGCTTCATCCTCAAGCTCTACCGCGCGGACGGCCGGCAACCCGCCGAAATCCGTTGGGAGACAGGGCTTTCGACCCAGCTGACCCACCCGTCGACGGCGAGTTGTACCACTCTTTCGGCGAGCTGGTCGCCACCTTCCACGACGCCACCGACGACTTCACCTCACCACCTGCGCGCCGCGGATCAAATCTGGATGAACAGCTCGCTCAGGTTCTTCCCCTCCTTGCGCCCGCGGAGGAAAACCTGCTCCGGGTCCTCGCCGACGCAGTACGGAACAACCTCGCGCAGTACTCCGATGCGTTGAGCAAGGGGATCTGCCATGGCGATGTCAGCCTCGACAATCTCCTCATCACTCGCGACGGCCTCTCGATCCACGACTTCGACCTGTCGGGCGTCGGCTACCGCGCCGCCGACTTCACCGGCGTCGCCAGTACGCCGTACTGGGCCGACTTCCGCGCCGGCTACACGAGTCGCCGCGAACTCCCCGACGCAGACCTCGCCGCCATCCCGTACCTCGCCGTCGTCGCGAGCATCTTCAACCTGCGCTTCCACCTGATCGACAAACCACTGATCCGCGGCACCGAGTCGATCCACGAAGGCTGGGCACAGCGCGAACTCGACAATCTCCGCAAGGCCGCCAACGAACTCCTCTGACGGGGCTGATCGACTTCGTTCGAAAACCGGGTCAGGGCGGAGGGGCGGCGCTAGCTTTCGGGGAGCCGGCGTCGTTGAGGCACCGAACCCTGACAAGGAGCCGCCCATGCGTACTGGCTCTTCGTGCGCTGAGCCTTGCCCGAAAAGACGAGCTGAGAGGACGCCGGGGGCGGCGTCCTCTCAGCTTGCTGTAGTCCAGGGCGCGCCGAGTTCGCTGAACAGCGAGGCGCGGAGCTCCGGCCCATCAATCGCCCCCGTCGAGCGGGCTTCGCAGGCTCCCCCTGACGGTGGGGACGGGGCTTTGATGGGCTGGAGCTCCGGGAAGGCCGGCTGGGCTTCAGCGGCCGGGGAGGTTCTGGTGGACGAAGACCGCCAGCTGGGTTCGGTCCCTGAGGTTGAGCTGCCCCAGGATGCTGGAGATGTGACTCTTGACCGTCCCTTCGGAGATCACCAGGTCCCGGGCGATCTCGCGGTTGCTGGCGCCGACCGCGACCAACTGTAGAACCTCGCGCTCGCGATCGGTGAGGCGCGCGAGCTCGGCGGGCGGCGCCGTCGGCGGTGACTTGTGGGCGGCCGAAGAAAGCGCGGCCACTACCTTGGCCGCGGCCGCCGGCGCCAATTGCAGGACACCACGGCTGGCCAGCCGGACCGCTTCCGCGAGATCCTGGGCCGGCAGATTCTTCAGCAGGTAGCCGGTGGCGCCCACCTGCAACGCCTGGGTGACATGATCATCGTCATCGAAGGTGGAGAGCATCACCACCTTGACGGCCGGCCAGGTACGGACGATCTCCGCCGTCGCCTGGACCCCGTCCAGAACCGGCATCCGGACGTCCATCAACACCACGTCGGGGGCGAGTTCTTCCACCAGGCGCAGTGCCTCGGCGCCGTCAGCGGCAGCGGCCACCACCTCGATGCCGGGCTGCCGCTCCAGAATGGCGGCCAGCCCGTCCCGCATCAGTTCCTGGTCATCGACGATCAGCAACCGGATACTCCCGCTGGTCTCCACTCGGCTCAAGCCTTCCTTGCCTGCGTCCGGGGAATCGTGACCGACATCCGGGTACCTCCTCCTGGTGCTGTCGTCAGCACCAGCCGGCCGCTGACGAGCTCCAACCGCTCCCGGACCCCGCGCAGACCGACTCCAGGACCGGCCGGCGGACCGACACCGTCATCCTCCACCGTCACCGAGGCGGCCTCCTCGGTCAGTTCGACCACCACCCGCGCCTGGCTGGCCCGGGCGTGGCGCTGCACGTTCGTCAGGCCTTCCTGGACGGCCCGGTACAGGGCCAGCAGCTGCTGACGCGAATAGTGTTGCTCATCGCCGGTGACCCGCAGACTGAGGTTGAGCGGCAGGACACGCAGATCGGCCACCATGCCGCGCAGAGTCGGCTCCAGCAGGAAAGGAGCCTCATCCTTCCGCAACGCGCCGACTGAGTGCCGGACGTCGGAGAGGGCCTGATCGGCGAGCCGCTTCGCGTTGGCGACCGCCGCGGACGCGGCCACGGGATCTTCGGCGACCAGCAACTGGGCCTTCTCCAGCTGGACACTGATCACAGTGAGGTGGTGGCCGAGGCTGTCATGGATGTCGCGAGCCAGCCGGTTGCGTTCCTCGATCGTAGCCAGCTCGGCGACGCGCCCCTGGGACTCGACCAGTTGACGATGGGAAGCACCGAGGTCACGCAGCAAGCGCTCGGCCCGCTCCCTGCTGGTTCGCTCGCGCCGAACCAACAGGGCAGTGGCGGTGACCAGCACAACGGCGATCGCGAAGAGCAAGTAGCTGTGCAGCATGTCCGGATCTGTCCGCCACTGAGGCTTGGCGGCGGGGAACCTGACCGTGAACAAGGTCAGGACGACAGCGCTGACCGCGAGACCGGCACGAGATCCCAGCCAGAACACTGCCGGAAACGGCAGCGCGAGATAGAGCATCGAGGCGATGCTCAGACCGTCCAGCTGCGAGACCACCTCGATCATGCCGAGTTGGCCGACGACGGCACCCGCCGCGAGGGCCAGCGGCGGCCGATCGCCGTACCGCCGGCCGATCAGCAACTGCATGATCAGCAGTCCGACCGGGGTGACCACCAGTAGGACGGTTGCCCAGGTCAACGGACCGAGGCTGCGGCTGGTCGCCATCAGCAGGCAGCCGACCCCGACCAGCACGGTCATCCAGGTGGAGGCAGGCAGCAACTGCCGGTGGGTCGACTGACCACCGGCCGACAGGCCGTTCGCCGCTTGCGAGAGCACTTCCCCAGTGGAGCACACCGCTGCCGAGGCCGTCATCAGACATCAGGCCCCACCGGATCCGACTTCCGACCTAGCCCGGAGGTCGTAGTACGGGCGGACGACCGACAGGGCAAGACCGGCCGTTCAGCAGATGCCGGTCCCGTGCCACGGTTCCTAGGCTGCAGGAGTTGGCCGGCCGACAACAGGGCCGGAACCGAGCGGAGGCCTGAGCAAGATGACTGACGACCAGAAAGTGACAGCCGAGACAGCCGAAACCGGCAGACCAGCCCGACGGTACGGCCGGCGGGCCGTGGTCGGCGCGGCGGCGAGCGGTGCCCTGGTGGCCGGCGCCGCAGGCGCCATCGGCGGCCGGCTCACCGCGGATACCGGCCCGCGGATGACCGCGGCCCCGGCGGACGGCGCGAGGTTCGCCGGCAAGGTGGTCCTGATCACCGGCGCCACCTCGGGCATCGGGGCCGCGACCGCGCTCGCCTTCGCGGCCGAGGGCGCCAAGGTCGGGTTCTGCGGGCGGAGGGAGGAGCGCGGCCGCCAGGTGGAGCAGCAGATCCGGGCAGCGGGCCACGAAGCGACCTACCTGCGGGCCGACGTCAGGGTGGAAGACCAGGTACGCCGCTTCGCCGACAGCGTCGCGGAACGCTACGGCCGGCTGGACGTGGTCTTCAGCAATGCTGGTATCCACCAGATCAAACGGCTCCACGAAGTCGCCACAGCCGATTGGGACGACATCCAGAACACCAATGTCCGGGGTGCGTTCTTCACCCTCAAGCACTCGATCCCGCACCTGCTCACAGCAGGCGGAGGCACTGTGGTGGTCACCTCGTCCATCAACGGGCTGGCCGTCCGGCAGGGGTTCGCCGCGTACGGCGCCAGCAAGCACGGTTTGATCGGCCTGGTGCAGGCCGCGGCCCTCGACTACGGCGCCGACGGCATCCGGGTCAATGCCGTCCTGCCTGGCTTCGTCGACACGGAGATGGTCCGCAAGCTCTCCGGCACCGAGAGGCTCCCCGACACCGCCTACCGCGCGGCCGTCGCCGCCGCCGCTCGCTCACGGGCACCTGCCGCCGGCCGGGCCGGCAAACCCGAGGAGATCGCCGCTTTCGTCCTCGACCTCGCCTCCGACCGCTACCCCTTCATGACGGGATCAGCCCAGGTGATCGACGGCGGCGCCTCAGCCTCGCTCCCCTGACCCGGCAACGAACCTCCAGCCCATCAAACGCCCGTGTCGACCGGAGCTCACACGCTCACCCCCTCGCGGTCGCGGCCGGCTTTGATGGGCTGGGGCTCCGGATGGCTGCCGTGACCTGGATGGACCGGTCGACGGCGTGGTTGCAACCGAGGTACTGCGTCATCTATCGAAGCTCCGGCTCTGTTCTCTGCCGATTGGTCCAGGGCGCGCCGAGTTCGCCGAACAGCAACTGCTCCTCGGCGGCCCGCTCGATCCACTTCTCCACTCCGGGCACGACCGGGTGCCGCTCGTCCCCTTCGCCGACCCAATCGGCCTCGATCGCCTGCGGCACCGGGGCTGACCGGATGGCGTCGAGCACACGCGTGAAGGCACCGGTGGAGTCCAAGGGTGCGAGCAACGGCACGCCGTCGAGTCGATGGTCGAGGAGATTGTCCAGCAATTCATCCCGCCCGTACTGCGTACTGGTGGTGCCGTCTGCCGTCGTGAGCTCGAGTTCGTCCGTGGTGTAACTCAGGACGGCGCGACCGGCCGAGCCGTAGACGGTCACTCGGGGCGGTGAGGTCTCGGCCGCGCAGAGCGTGAAGGCGGCGAGGATGGTGGTGCCGCGCGTCGTACGGATCCGGACCGTGGAGGTGTCGTCGGCCTCGATCGGGTTGGCGTGGAAGAGCTCGGTCTCCACGGACTCCACCTGGTTGGCGCGGCCGGAGCCGTCCACCAGCAGAGCCGCCGCGACGGAGTGGGCGAACGGATTCGTCACCGCGCCGTCCACCACCGCGACGCCGTCGAGCATCCGCCGGCCGGCCCACTTCGCTCGCTGCCAGTACGACTGAGTCCGCACCCAGCTGCCCGTTGCGCCGATCCCGCGGATCTCGCCCAAGGTGCCGTCGGCAACGATCGAGGCGAGCGCCAGTACGGCGCCCGAACCGTGTGCCTGAAACCCGATCTGGCAACTCCGCCCAGTCTCGGCGACCACTGCCGTCAGTTGCTCAAACTCAGCCATCGAAGGCGTGGGCGGCTTCTCCAGCAGCACATCAGCCCCCGCCCGCAACACCAACTCCGCCAACGGCACGTGAGTATGAATCGGCGTACAGATGACGACGACATCCACCGCCTCAGCAGCCAGCAGAGCCGGCAGGTCCGAGTAGACGGCAACCTCGGGATGGGTCCAGGTGGTGGGGAGCTGGTCGGGGGCCGGCGGGCGAGGGTCGGCGACGGCGACGAGCTGGCAGCGGCCGGCAATCGTCAGCCGGACGGCCGCCCGCACATGCGAGGCGCCATGGCCATGCACGCCAACAACCGCCACCCGCGGCAGCACGCCGGTTCCTTCAGAGCGGAGGGCACCCCCGGGCGCCGGTTCGGCGCCCGGGGTACTCCCGGTCATCGGCAATCAGTTGCCATCAGCAACACTATTTGATCTCCCCGTTGACCTCGTCGATGAAGGCTTTGGCTGCCTGGTCGGGTTTCTGCCGGCCGAACAGCACCTCGGTGGTGTAGCGCTGGATGATCTTCTCCACCTGGCCACCACCGACCGGCGGGGGCGGCGACGGCTCGCCGAGTTCCTTGACGATCTCCTGGATGAACGCGTGCGACGCGGCGTCGGCCGGCTTCAGCTTCGGTGCGACCTCGGCGCGGATCTCGGTGTTCGGCGGCACGCCACGCTCGGCGAGCAACAGGTTGCCGGCGGCGGTGCTGTTCGCCAGGTAGTTGACGAACTCGGCCGCCTCCTTCGGGTGCTTCGACCGCGACGAGATCGACCAGAACATCGACCCCTTGTAGTACGCGCCGTTCTCAGTCGCCTTGCCGCTGACGCTCGGCAGCCGCAGCAACTTCAACTGCTGCCCGGAAGCCTTGCTCAGGGCGTTCAGCTGGTTGCTCCAGCTGTAGCTCATCGCCAGCTTCCCGGTCGCCATCCCGCCCTGGTCGAGCGGCGCGTTCATATCCTGCGACGTGAACTCCGCCGTCGGCGTCGCCTTGGCATCCCGCATCTTCAGCAGGTTGGTGTAGAACTCGGTCACGCCTTCCGGCGTCACCCCGAGCTTGCCGTCCTTGGTGAACAGCGACTGGCCGTGCTGCCGCGCCCACATGTTCAGGCTCGCGTCGTTGGTTCCGTACGCCCCCGTGCCCCAGCCCTTACCGTTCAGCTTCGTCGTGATCTGGGCCGCGATCTGGGTGTACTGGTCCCAGGTCCAGGTCTTGTCGTCGGGCATCGGCACACCCGCCGCCTTGAAGACGGCCGGGTTCGCGACGATCGTGAACGCGTTGATCCCCGCGTTCAGCCCGTACAGCCCGCCGTCGAACTCGCCGGCGCCCAGGGTGTCCGGCTCGAACTTGTCCGTGCTGAGCCCGTCGGCCTTCTTCAGATCCAGCAGCGCGCCGCGATCGGCGTACTCGCGCAGGTACTTCTCGTCCATCTGGATGATGTCCGGCGCGTCGTTGGCGGCGACCGTGGTGGCGAGCTTGTCCCAGTAGCCGGACCATTCGCCGTACTCACCCTTGATCTTGATCTTCGGGTGTTCCTTCTGGAACGAGTCGATCACCTCCTGGGTGATCTTGTGCCGGGTGTCCGAGCCCCACCAGTTGAACCGGAGGGTGACCTCGCCGTCGGCGTTCGCGCCGCCGCCCGAGTCGCCGCCACAGGCACTGGCGGCTAACAGGCTGGCGGCGATCGCAATGGCGGCCACCGCCCGGAATCGCCGGCGCGACCCCCTACTTGACACTGTTCGAATGAGCGGCCTCATGGTGTGCACCTTTCAGGGGTTACTTGATGCCGGTGGTGGCGATGCCCTTGACCAGGAAGCGCTGGCCGAGCAGGAAGGCGAGGAAGACCGGGACCAGGGAGACGACCGACATCGCGAACATCGAGCCCCAGTTGGTGCTCGCGGTGGCGTCGACGAACGATCGCAGCGCGACCGGCACGGTGTACATCTTCGGATCGGTCAGGTAGATCAGCTGGCTGAAGAAGTCGTTCCAGGTCCAGATGAACGTGAAGATCGTGGTGGTCGCGAGGGCCGGCACCATCAGCGGCAGGATCACCCGCAGGAAGATCCCGGTCTTGCTGCAGCCGTCGATCCGCGCCGCCTCGTCGAGTTCGCGCGGGATGCCGCGGATGAACTGCACCATCAAGAAGACGAAGAACGCGTCGGTGGCCAGCAGCTTCGGCACGACCAGCGGCAGGAACGTGTTGATCCAGCCCGCCTGCGAGAACAGGATGTACTGCGGCACGATCACCACGTGGATCGGCAGCATGATCGTCACGAGCATGATCGCGAACCAGAACTTCTTGCCGGCGAACTCCAGCCGGGCGAACGCGTACGCCGCCATCGAGCAGGACACCAGGTTGCCCAGGATCGCGCCGAACACCACCGCCGCGGAGTTCAGCAGATAGCGCGTGAACGGTTCGGTCAGCGCGTTCCAGCCGACCCGGTAGTTGCTGATCTGCAGGTCGCGGATCAGGATGCCGGGCTCGCGGAAGATCTCGTCGCCGGGCCGCAGCGAGCTGACCACCATCCAGATCACCGGGTAGAGCATCACCAGCGCGGCGGCCGCCAGGGCACCATGGATGAGCAGTGGCTTCACCCGCTTCCACCCGTACGCCGTACTGCGGCTGGCCGGGAGCGTGCGGCCGATGGTTTCAGTCGTCATAGAACACCCAGTACTTCGAGGCGACGAAGTTCGCCGCGGTGAGGACGGCGATGATCACCAGCAGGAACCACGCCATCGCCGACGCGTAGCCCATGTCGAAGTTGCCGAAGCCGCGGTCGTACAGATAGAGCGTGTAGAACATCGTCGAGTCGGACGGCCCGCCGGTGCCGCCGGAGACGACGAAGGCCTGGGTGAACGACTGGAACGCGTGGATGATCTGCAGCACCAGGTTGAAGAAGATGATCGGCGTCAGCATCGGCAGTGTGATGCTGCGGAACCGGCGCCACGACCCGGCGCCGTCGACCGCTGCCGCCTCGTAGTACATGGCGGGGATCTGCCGCAGGCCGGCCAGGAAGATCACCATCGGGGCGCCGAAGGTCCAGACGTTCAGCGCGACCAGCGTGCCGAGCGCGGTACTCGGGTCGGAGATCCAGCCCTTGCCCTCGATGCCGACCTGCGCGAGCAGCTGGTTGAGCAGGCCCTCGGTGCCGAACACCTGCTTCCACAGGATCGCGATCGCGACGCTGGAGCCGAGCAGGGACGGCAAGTAGAAGATCGAGCGGTAGAACGCCATTCCGCGGACGCCGCGGTCCAGCACGACGGCCAGCAGCAGAGCGAGCGCGAGCTGCAGGGGCACCGAGACCAGGACATAGGTGAAGGTGACGCGCAGCGAGTTGTGCAGCCGCTCGTCGGACAGCATCCGGGTGAAGTTCTCCAGGCCGATCCACTCCGGCGCCTGGATCAGGTTGTAGTCCGTGAAGGCCAGGTAGAGCGACGCGAGCATCGGCCCGATCGTGATCACGAACAAGCCGATCAGCCAGGGTGTCAGGAAGAGATAAGCAGCCAGATTGTCTTTAGTGGCTTTTTTTCCGGCGCCACCGCCTGGACCGCGCTTGTGCCCAGGCGGTTTTTTCCGCCGGAGCGTGCCCAGTTCACTCAGCGCGCTCATAGTACTTTCCTCCAGAAACTCTCGAGGCCGGCGGACCAGGTCAATGGAAAGCGTTTGCCCAGGCGGTTAAGTTACGGCAGCTAACCGGTTCAGACAAGACCTTTCCAGCAATTACCACGTCCGATTCCGGACACTTGCAAAGTCTTGACAAAGCCCCCTGCCGCCGGAACAGTACTGGGCATTTGGCAACCGCTTTCCCTGCCTGTGGAGGCCTCTATGCAGCGTCGGACGTTCCTTGCCGGATCCCTCGGAGCCCTCTCCGCCGGCGCCCTGCCGGCCGGGTCGGCGGCGGCTGCGACAGCCGGGGCGGCGACAGCGGCCACCAGTGTCGACGAGGCATTTCTCAGCCTCCTGACGAAAAGGAACGAGGCTCAGATACCGCTCGTTCTGGACACCTACAAGAACGCCGGCGACAGCGTTCGCGCGACCGCCCGGAAAGCCAGGCGAATGGTGTCCGGCTTTGTCTGGGAACGGTCCGCCCGTCATCACGACAACAGCCTGCTCGAACCGCTGACCTTCCTGGTCGAGCGGCTCGCGACGCTGCAGCACGACGACGGCACCTACGACGTCGGCAACCTGCACTCGCCGCCTGACAGTGCCTTCGCGCTGCAGGACCTCTGCCTGATCCTGGACCTGCTCGATGCTGACGGTCAGCCCGCGACCGAGCCGACCCGAGCCGTCCTCGAACGGATCATCCGCAAGGCCGGACCCGCGCTTGCCACCGGCGGGGTGCACACACCCAACCACCGCTGGGAGGTGTCGGCGGCCCTTGCCCGCATCCACCACCTCTTCCCCGACCGCCGGTACGCCGCCCGCATCGACGACTGGCTCGACGAGGGCATCGACGCGACCCCGGACGGGATCTACAGCGAGCGGAGCTCCACATACGCCTCGGAGGTGACGAATCCGTCGTTGCTGACGATCGCCTGGTTGCGCCGCAAGCCGGAACTGCTGCCCGTCGTCAGCCGGAACCTGGCCGCCACCTTGTTCCTCCTGGAGCCGAACGGCGAGGTGGACTCGACCGCCTCTCGCCGGCAGGACCAGAACCGGATCCGCGAGGTCTGGTGGTACCTGACCCAGTTCCGCGAGCTGGCCCTGCACGACCGCGACGGCCGGTTCGCGACCGTTGCCAAGGACATCGAACGCCGCGGTACCGGCGAGCTGGGCGACTTCCTCGCCGAGGTCCTCGAGCGCCCCGACCTCGCGGCTCCGCTCCCGGCCGCCGCGCCGGCGCCGGAGGACTTCAGCCAGGACTTCCCGGCGCATCAGCTCGCTCGCATCCGCCGCGGCGCCCGTACTGCGACGCTCTTCGGCGGCACCGACTTCCACGACATCCCGGTGATCGCGTCCGGGCTGTCGACCAGTCCCACCTTCTTCAAGTTCCGCAGCGGTGCCGCGATCCTCGACTCCGTCCGGTTGTCGCCGCAGTTCTTCAGTACCGGGCACTTCCGCAGCGACGGCCTGCGCCGTACCGGTCAGTGGTCCTTCCAGCTCGGCGATGAGGTCAAGGTCCCGTACCACCTGCCGTTGCCGAAGCGCTACCGGCGCAGCGACGGCTCCTACGCGCTGACCAACGAAGGCCGCTTCTACGCCAAGATGGAATTCCCGCACCGGCCGAAGCAGTACCGGACTCTCAGCACCGCCGTCGCGGTGACCGAGGTCAGCAACGGCTTCGACCTGGCCATCGAGCTGTCCGGCTCCGAAGTACCGTTCGCGATCGAGCTGTGCTTCCGGCCGGGTGGCACGCTGAGCGGCGTCGAACAACTCGATGCTGCTGGCAACTACCAGCTCGTCGAAGGCACTGGCGCCTACACAGTCGGCACGGACCGGATCGAGTTCGGCCCCGGCAACGGCCCGACCCGGGTGACCATGGACCCAGGCGAGCGCTACACCCACCTCAACGGCAGCCTCACCCCAGAAGGCCTCCGCGTCTACCTCACCGGCCGCTCGCCGGCGCGGTACACGCTTCACCTCCGGGCCTCCTGAACGGTCAGTGCCGGTTTCGGCGAGGAGGCGGTCGACGGTGGCGACCGAGGGGATGACGAGCTTTCGGGCGATCTCAGGGACGGGGAGGCCGTTGGCCCGCAGGGATACCGCGTAGGCGCTTCATCTCATGGACCCGTGAAGATCACCCGCTGGCGGGGGACTGTCTTCTTGTCGTCGGGTCAGCCACAATCCGCCCGATATTCGGCGAGTACTACGGCGCCCCCGGGCCATGCTGACGCGCGTCACGGACTCCTTGGACGGGGGCTGGGGCAGCGGTAACACATGCTGATCACTGGTTGCCGCCGCTGTGCTTCCATCAGGATGCACGCCGAGCGGTTACCTCGGCATCGTCGGGCCCGTCATGATCATGACGGAACTCGCGTAAGGAAGGTAACGAAATGACCGGATCAGGTCCGCACGAAGCACTAGCGGGAACGTTCGAGCAGCAGCGCGAGCGCCTGGTGGCGGTCGCCTACCGGATGCTCGGATCGCGGGTGGACGCCGAGGACGCGGTGCAGGAGGCGTGGATCCGGCTGGCGCGACAGGACGCGGCCGCGATCGACAACCTGGCCGGCTGGCTGACCACCGTGGTCGGCCGGGTCTGCATCGATGTGCTGCGCTCGCGCAAGACCCGGGCCGAACTGTCGTACGACGACCGGCTGCCCGAGCTGGTGGTGACCGTGGACGGCGGGGCGGCACCCGAGGACGACGCGATGCTCGCCGAATCGGTCGGGTTGGCACTGCTGGTGGTACTCGACACCCTCACGCCCACCGAGCGGCTGGCGTTCGTACTGCATGACATGTTCGCCGTGCCCTTCGCCGAGATCGGCGAGATCATCGGGCGGTCCACCGACGCGACCAAGATGCTCGCCAGCCGGGCTCGCCGGAAGGTGCAGAGCACATCGCTGCCGGAGGAGGAGCCGCGGCGGCAGCGCGCAGTGGTCGACGCATTTCTTGCCGCGGCGCGGAACGGGGACTTCGAAGGGCTCGTACGGCTGCTCGATCCGAAGGTGACCTGGCGCACGTACCACCCGCAGGGCGTGATGACCACGGTCGGGGCGGCCGAGGTGGCCGGTCCGATCCTGCGCGGCATCCGGTCGATGACCTCGGCGCTCCCGGTCCTGGTCAACGGCGATCCCGGGTTCTTGGCCTGGGGTGCGAAAGGCAAGGTGCTCGGCGTGGTGGCGTGCACCGTGGTCGACGGCCGGATCGTCGAGCTCCTGACCGTGAGCGACCGCAAGCGCCTCGACGCCATGGATCTGCCCGTGCGACCCGAGTAGCGCGGATCGAAGCGCAGTGTGGTTGTTACGTCTTTGCGGGGTGCTTCGTCGTAGTGGTGCAAGCATCCGAAGACGAAGGAGATCGAGATGGAAACCCGGATCAACCCCATGCGCAACGAGGTCGGGGCGAAGTGGGCCAAGTACATCATCTCGTCGAACAAAGCCATCACCGACTCGGCGCTGCCGAAGCTGGTGCAGGAGCTGGTGAAGATCCGCGCCAGCCAGCTCAACGGTTGCGGCGGCTGCCTTGACATGCACACCAAGGACGCCGCGGCGGCCGGCGAGAGCGTGGTGCGGATCAACCTGGTCGGGGCATGGCGGGAGACAACCGTCTATACCGAGGCGGAGCGGGCGGCCCTGGAAATCACCGAGCAGGGCACCCGCCTCGCCGACTCCAGCGGTGTCACCGATGAGGCGTGGGCGAACGCGGCGAAGCACTTCGACGAGGACCAGCTCATGGCCCTGGTGGCCCTGATCTGCGTGATCAACGCCTTCAACCGGCTGAACGTGATCACCCGGACGCCCGGCGGCGAGTACCAGCCCGGTCAGTTCGGCTGACGCGGACATTCCCCCTCAGGCTCGCGGGCGGACCCGGGACCCGGGTCCGCCCGCGGCCGCCACCCCAGACATTGCGCCAAGGACAGGACTCATGAACATCGCACTGTGGATCATCACCGGCCTGCTGACCGCCGTCTACCTGTTCTCCGGCTTCGGGAAGCTGTTCGTCCCACGGGAGAAGATGGCCGGGATGGCCGACGCCGCGCGCTGGGTCCTCGACTTCAAGCCCGGCACCCTCAAGGCCATCGGAGCACTCGAGATCCTCGGTGCCCTGGGCCTGCTCCTGCCCGCCTTGCTCGGCATCGGGCCGATTCTGGTACCGCTGGCGGCTAGCGGCCTGGCGCTGATCATGACCGGCGCCCTGATCATGCGGATCCGCCGTGGCGAGACCAAAGCCGCGCTAGGGGACGGGGGCTACCTTGCCCTGACCGCCTTCGTGGCGATCGGCCGCTTCGCACTGGAACCCTTCACCGGTTGACCCCAAAGCCAGTAAGTTAAGGGGGTTCGGGGAGGTGCCTTGTCGTGTCGACTCGAACGGAATCAGTTGGTCGGCGCCGTCAGGGCCTGCTGGCTGGAACAGGGACTCGGTCTGGTCGGCCTCGACCTGCACCGCCGAATCAAAGCAGGTCTTCGATCCGGCCAACCTGCTCAATCCGGCAAGGTGCTACCCGACGGCGCCGGCCGAGATCGTCCTGGACCACGGCGTGAAGGATTTTTGCCGCTCCGTGGCAGAAATCCTTCACGCGGGTCAGCTGTCACTTCTCGGCTTGCTCGACCATGCGTCCGCCGTGGCGAAGGCGTGGGACGGCTGCGCACGCACGACCTCGCACCGATGCCCCGACACGCCGGGGGAAGCGTTTGCTGACCGAAGAGGGGTCTGCACGGACGTCCGCGCCCTCCCAGCCTTGGGCCCCAGGGAGTCTCGCCATCGGCAACCCGCCCCGACGTTGCACCTCGCCGGGCCCGGCGACCGGACACCTGTCCATGACGAGGCCACGCTCCACCTGACTGAACGGCATTGGGGTTCACCCCAAAGCCGGTTGGATCGGGGCACCCCCCTCAGCGGGATGGTTGTCCCGACCGACAGGACATAGTGCTCGTATTGGGGCCGGCTGCCGCTCCCGTGAGCGTGGCGCCCGGTCGAACGGCCGACTATGTCCTGTCGATCGGGACAACACAAGCCCCCGCCGCGGGTCAGATGTCCGTTCGGTTCCTTGACAGCGCCACGCACGCCTTAACTAACCGGCTTTGCGGTTGACCCGTCACCCGGGATCGGCTGACCCCAACGGAGTACCGGTGACTGTCAGGAAGGTCCGGCGGTCCATCTAGCCCTCCGTCCGGACGGTCGTCTCGAGGTGGCCGCCGTGGGGGATCCGTAGGACGTGGATTCGGCGGCGTTGGTCGCGGAGGTAGGTGCGGGTGGAGGTTGAGAGTGAGGCCGGGCGGGTGGCCGTCCAGGTAATGGTGATCATGGTGGGGCCGCGGCGGATGGTTAGGGCGTCTGCCGTGGCTGTGCGGCTTTCGTTGTAGGGCACTGTGGTGCCGTCGGAGAAGGTGACCTCGTCGCCTGGTTGGAGGACGAGTGGGAGCTGCTCGGTCGCGGCAGAGGTAGCAGACACGCGACGGGTGACGTGGGAGCGGCCGACGATCAGCTCGGTGGCGACGGAATTGTCGGGCGTGCGGTAATGGACGAGGTCCTTCGACTTGTACTCCGCGATCAGGTTGCTGTCGGAGTCCGCCTTGCCTGCGCGGACTGTGCCCCAGCAGCCGGTCGCGGTCTGCTGCGAGTGGATGATCGTGCCGGCCTGCGGGTGCCAGAGGAAGCCGGTGCCGGCCTTGACCACGCTGCCTGGGCGGGTTCCGAAGAAGGCGCCGAGGTAGAGGCCGGGGCGGCGGATGTAGAGGTAGTCCTGGTTCTCCACCTCGTCGCGGCGGAGCTCGGTGAAGCTGTCGCGCCTGAGGTAGGGGATGCGTTCGATCGCGGCTCTTTTGGCACCGCGGCTCGGCAGGCGTTCGCCGTACGGGGCGTGGGCGATGATCCGCGGCGAGGTGTTCTGCTTGGCCAGCGAAGGGACTGGTGCGGGATCGGCGGCCCAGGCGGCTCGGGTGGCGGCGCGGTCCTCGCGAGTGGTGAAGAAGGCTGCCAGCTCTGGTACGGCGGGGACGAAGAGCGAGCCGAGATTGGTGCGATCCGGGTCGGGGACGACGTCGTCGTAGTACGCGGTGGCGGTCCGGTCGGAGACCGCGTAGTACGTGAGCCAGCCGGAGCCGTCCGGTTCGCGGAGCAGGTTGTAGCCGAACCAGTCGGTGAACTTCCGCGTCATCGAGACGAGCGCCGGATTCTTGGTGAGCAGGTGCAGCTCGGCCATCTCGGGCAGCATCACCTCGAAGTTGTAGTTGATGTCCATGCCGCGCGGGTCGTAGAAGAAGCCGGCCGGGCTCTGCGACCAGCGGGCGACGTACCGGATGCGTTCCTGTAGTCGTTGCCACATCGCGCGATCGGGCAACAAAGTGAGGGATAGGGCCGAGCCGGCGACACCGGCGACCGCCTGGTTCGTGTACTGGAACGGGTCGTCCCACACGACGGTGTTCGCGGGGTCGAGGTACCAGGCAACTCCCTTGCTCAGGGCAACTTCCAGCTGGCGTCGCCGGGTTGGGAGGGCGTTGGCCTGGCGGAGGTTGGCGAGCGTCTTCGCGAGATAGCCGAGACCGAAGCCGCTGGAGGCCTTGCCGCGTTCGCCTGGTGCGTATTCGGGCCAGGAGCCGTCTGGGTTCTGGAGATTCAGGTAGTGCTGGAGGGCCGCGTCGAGGCGGGCCAGCAACGCGGGGTCGCGGTAGTACGGGTTCCAGGGGCGGCGGTTGGCGTAGTACCAGCTGAGGGTGAAGACGTGTTCCTGGATGCGGGAGTTGAACGGCTGGGCGGGAGTGCGCCACCAGCCGCCGGCCATGAACCCGTACGTCGGACCGTCGGTGTCGACGATGTCGTTGGTCATCGGGGCGAGGATCGCGAGGTACGGCGCGAATCGTTGCTCGAGTGGGGTGAAAAGGCGACGGTCGGGCGCTCCGGGTGGTAGCGGCTGGAGCAGCGGGAGGTTGCCTGTTGCCTGTGCGGGCCGGGTGATGAGAGCCGGGGCGAGCGTGGCGGCCGCCGTTCCTGCCAGCAGAGTTCGGCGATTCAGCAGCATGAGGGTCTCCCTGGGGGTGGGTAAGCGGTTGCCCTGGTCGAGGAGTTTTGTGTCCCTGACTTGATCACGTCAAGGGGATGTCAGTGCTAATTCGTATTACTAGCGTGATGTGGTCTTGACGGCCGGGAAACCGTGGGTCTACCGTTCCGGATCAAGTGACTGGCAATACGTATTACTCAAGGGACGTGGATGGATGAGCGAGCGACTGACGCAGCGTGACATCGCCCGGCTGGCGAGGGTGAGCCAGACGACCGTCTCCCTGGTGCTGAACAACCGCACCGCCGCGTCGGCGCGGATCCCGGCCGAAACACGGGACCGCGTACTGAAGGTGATCCGGGAGACCGGGTATGTCGCCGATCCTCTCGCGCGCCGCCTGTTGCAGCAGCGGAACCAGATCCTCGGGGTGTTCACCTACGAGCCGGTGTTCCCGAGTGCGAGCGCCGACTTCTACCACCCGTTCCTGAGTGGGATCGAGGAGAGCGCGGAGGAACTCGGCTGCGACCTGCTGCTGTTCACCAGCGCCCCGGTCACCGACGGACGGCGGCTGGTCTTCCACGACAACAACCGCCTCCGCATCGCCGACGGCTCACTACTCCTCGGCCGCCGGATCCCCGCCGAAGAACTCAGCCGCCTGGTCACCGAGAAGTACCCCTTCGTCTCTGTCGGCCGCCGCGACAACCCAGACGGCATCCTCGTCCCGTACGTCGGCGCCGACTACACCACCGCAACCGCCACCGTCACAGCACGCGCTCTAGAACTCGGCCACTCCCAAGTCGCCTTCGTAGGCCCAGGCGAAGGAGCAGAGTCCTCAGCCGACCGCCTCCGCGGCTTCCGTCAGGTAGCTCCGCGGGGTTTGCATCTGAAGCCGGAGCGGGAGGTGCTTGATGGGTTGTTGGCGGTCGGGGTGACGGCGGTGTTCGTGGAGGATCTCGCTGACGCGGCTGCTCTGGCTGAGGCGGCGCGACAGCGCGGGCTCGACGTGCCTGGGGATCTGTCGGTGGTCGCATTGGGTGACGCGAGCCGGCCGGTCGAGGGCGATGACGACTACTCGGGGTTTCACATTCCCCGAAAGGAGATGGGGCGGCGGGCGGTCGGATTGCTCGACGCGGTTCTGTCCGGGGAAGAAGTCGACCTCCAGCAACTGCTGCCCTGTGAGCTCGTCGACGGAAGCACACTCAGCAAGCCGAAAGGTTCTTAGATGCATACGGATGTCCTGGTCATCGGCGGCGGGCTCGGCGGGATCGCCGCGGCTTTGTCGGCCCTGCGTGCCGGTCGCTCGGTGGTGATGACCGAGGAGTACGACTGGCTCGGGGGTCAGCTGACCAGCCAGGCTGTACCGCCCGACGAGCACACCTGGGTGGAGCAGTTCGGAGTCAGCGCTTCCTACCGCGCGCTGCGGGAGGGGATCCGCGACTACTACCGCCGCTACTACCCGCTCACTGCAGAGTCTCGGGCAGCAGCAGACCTCAACCCCGGCGCCGGCTACGTCTCGAGGCTCTGCCACGAACCACGAGTAGCTGTAACGGTCCTGGAGTCCATGCTCGCGCCGTACCGCGCCAGCCGCCGCCTGCAAGTGCTCCAGCCGTACAAGCCCGTCTCGGCCGGCACCGACGGCGACCGGGTGACCTCTGTCGTAGTACGGCATCGGGACAGCGGCGACCAACTCACGCTGACAGCGCCGTACGTGCTGGACGCAACCGAAACAGGCGAACTCCTCCCGCTGACAGGCACGGAGTACGTGACCGGCTTCGAATCCCAGGCGATGACCGGCGAGCCGAGTGCTCCCGAAGAGGCGCAACCGCTCAACATGCAGGCGGTGTCCTTCTGCTTCGCCGTGGACCACGTCGACGGCAACCAGGTCGGGGACAAGCCGCCGAACTACGCGTTCTGGCGCAACTACCAGCCGTCGTTCTGGGGCGACCGGATGCTCTCCTGGAATGCCCCCGATCCGCGCACCCTCGCCACCTCGCCGCGGACCTTCACCCCCAACCCGGACGACGATCCACTCGCGGTGATCGCCGACCAGCGGCGTACCGGCGGTGACACCAACCTCTGGACGTTCCGGCGGATCGCTGCCCGCCAGCACTTCCTGCCGGGCGCGTACGAGTCGGACATCTGCCTCGTGAACTGGCCGATGATCGACTACCTCGAAGGACCAGTCTTCGACGTACCGGACGCCGCGAAGCACCTTGCCGGAGCACGCGAGTTGTCGCAGGCGGTCTTCTACTGGCTGCAGACCGAGGCGCCCCGACCCGACGGCGGCACAGGCTTCTCGGGGCTACGGCTTCGCGGTGACTTGCTGGGCTCTGCCGATGGCCTGGCCCAGGCGCCCTACATCCGGGAGTCGCGGCGCATCGCAGCGGAGTACACGGTCGTCGAGCAGGATCTGTCGGTCGCAGTACGAGGGGCGAAGGGCGCAGCGGAGTACGGCGACAGTGTGGGCGTCGGCATGTACCGGATCGACCTGCACCCGTCCACTGGCGGCGACAACTACATCGACGTGGCCAGCAGCCCGTTCCGGATCCCGCTCGGGGCACTGATCCCGCAGCGGGTCGAGAACCTGCTGCCCGCGAGTAAGAACCTCGGCACCACGCACATCACCAACGGCTGCTACCGGCTGCACCCGGTCGAGTGGAACATCGGCGAGGCCGCAGGGCTGCTCGCCGCGTTCTGCCTGGACCGTGGCGTCAGCCCGCGCGCGGTCCGCAACACCCCTGCTCTGCTCAGCGACTTCCAGGCACGGCTGGTCGCCCAGGGCGTCGAACTGAGCTGGCCGGCCATCGCCGGCTACTGATGGAGGACTGACACCCATGAAACTCCGACTCCTGACCGCGGCCGCGACGGCTGCGGCACTGCTGGCCGCGGCCGGCTGCGGCGGCGGTTCCGACGACCCGACCTCGTCCGGTCCGGTCGACCTACGGATGACGATCTGGAGCGCGAACGCCAAGCACACCGCGCTGTTCGACCAGATCGCGGCCGCCTACCAGAAGGACCATCCCGAGATCGGCAAGATCAGCTTCGAGTCGATCCCGTTCGACAGCTACACGACCGCGCTGACCACCCAGATCGGCGGCGGCAACGCGCCCGACCTGGCCTGGATCCTGGAGAGTACGGCGCCGGACTTCGTCACGTCGGGCGCACTGGAACCGATCGACAAGGACGCGGATCTGTTGCCGAGCGCAACCAAGACCTGGGAGCAGGACGGCAAGCTGTTCGCGTACCCGTTCTCGACTTCTCCGCTGGGGGTCTTCGTCAACACCGACCTGGTGACGGCGGCTGGACGACCGACCCCCGCACAGCAGATCGCGGCCGGCACCTGGAACTGGGATCAGGCGGTCGCCACCGGCGCCGCCGTCCAGGCGAAGACCGGCAAGGGCGGCATCGTCGTCGGCGACTTCGACTTCAAGGGCTGGGACGCGCTGAACTCGATCTGGGCCGGCTGGGGCGCGCGGCCGTGGAGCGAGGACGGCAAGAGTTGCGGCTTCGACCAGCAGCCGATGGTCGACGCGATGACGTTCGTCCACAAGATGGTGTTCACCGACAAGGCGATGCCCGGCCCCGGCCGGACGACGGACTTCTTCGCCGGCGACGCGTCGATGGTGCTGACCCAGATCAGCCGCGCGGCCCTGCTGGAGAAGGCGAAGTTCAAGTGGGATCTCGTCCCGCTGCCAAAGGGACCCGCCGGCGAGTACTCCGTCGTCGGGCAGGCCGGCATCGGCGTCATGAAGCGCGGCAAACACGCCGACGAAGCGAAGAAGTTCCTTGCCTACTTCACCAATCAGGAGAACTCGGCCAAGCTGGCGCAGTTCTTCCCGCCGCCACGCAAGTCGCAGCTGACCACGGATCTGCTGGCCAAGGCGAACCCGCTGCTCAAGCCGGCCCAGTTGCAGAGCGTCGTGATCGACGGGATCGAACGCGGTGACATCAAGACCAGCCACACCGGGTACGCCGAGCTGCAGCAGACCGTCCGCGCCGCGCTCGATCCGCTCTGGAAGCCGGACGCCGACGTGAAGGCCGTGCTGTCTGGCGTATGTTCGAAGATCAATCCCCTGCTGAGCAAATGACTCCACGATTGCTGACCCCACCCCACCACCCCGGTCAGGTCCTTTTGGAGAAGCAAGTGACGGAGCCGCCGGTCGCCGCGCGGGCGCCGTACTGGACGATGCGGCGGCGGGACGAGCTGGCCGGCTGGCTGTTCGTCGCGCCGCAGCTCGCCGGGATCGTTGCCTTCGTCATCGTTCCGCTCGGGCTGGTGGCCTGGTACAGCCTGCACGAATGGAACGTGCTGGCCGGCACCTTCGATTTCGTTGGCGGCAGCAACTACCGGGCACTGACCGACGATCCACGACTGGGTCCGGCGTTGCGGGCGACCGGGTTCTTCTCGCTCGGCCTGGTGGTGCTGAACCTCAGCCTGGCGCTGTTCCTCGCAGTACTGCTGAACCAGAAGCTGCGCGGGACGGTCGTCTTCCGGACGCTGTTCTTCTCCCCCGTCGTGGTGACGCTGGTCGCCTGGACGATCGTGTGGGGGTTCCTGCTGCAGGACAACGGCGGGATCAATGCCTTCATTGATGTACTCGGTCTCAACACCCTAGGAATCGACGGCCCCAACTGGCTGCGAGGTGACGCGACCGCGATGATCTCGGTGATCATCGTGCAGCTCTTCAAAGGCGTCGGGCTGAACATGGTGCTGTTTCTTGCTGCCCTGCAAGGGGTTCCGGCCGAGCTCTACGAGGCGGCGAGGATCGACGGCGCCTCGGCCTGGGCGCGGTTCCGGCGAGTGACGGTGCCGTTGATCAGTCCGACGATCCTGCTGACCTCGATCCTGACGGTAGTGGGATCGCTGCAGGTGTTCGCGCAGATCGCAGTACTGACGCAAGGCGGGCCTGGTACGTCGACGACTGTGCTCGTCTATTACCTGTACCAGCAGGCGTTCCAGTTCCATCACTTCGGCTACGGCGCCACGATCTCCCTGCTGCTCTTCGTCATCGTGCTCGCATTGACGGTGCTGCAGTGGCGGATGCGGCGGAGGTGGGTCTTCCATGAGTCGTAAAGGCAAGCTCCTCCTGTACGGCGTACTGCTGGTCTGCTGCGTGCCCTTCGTCTTCCCCACCTGGTGGATGGCGACGGCGTCGCTGAAGCCGGTGAACGAGATCTTCGCGTTCCCGCCGTCGCTGATCCCGCAGTCGGTGACGCTGGACGCGTACCGCCAGGTCTTCGAGCTGCAACCGTTCGGCCAGCAGTATCTGAACAGTTGCTACATCGCCGTGATCGTCACCCTCGGGACGCTGGTGATCTCGTCGCTGGCGGGCTACGCGTTCGCCCGGATCACCTTCCGCGGCGCCGGCGTCGTCTTCATGATCGTGCTGGCCGGACTGCTGGTGCCGAACGAGGTGACGATCATCCCGCTGTACCGGATGTTCGACTCGCTCGGCCTGGTGAACACGCACTGGCCGCTGATCCTGATCCCGATGCTTGGCGCGCCCAGCGTGCTGGCGACGTTCATCATGCGGCAGTTCTTCATCACGCTGCCCCGCGAGCTGGAAGAGGCCGGCCGCGTCGACGGGCTCGGCCGGCTCGGGTTGTTCTGGCAGGTGTCGCTCCCGCTGGCCCGCCCGGCGATCGGCGCGGTCGCGATCTTCACCTTCCTGCACAGCTGGAACCTGTACCTGGAACCGATCGTCTTCCTGTCCAGCAAGGAGAAGTTCACCATCCCGCAGGCCCTCACCCAGTACGTCGACGCATACGGCGGCGCGATGTGGAACGTCCAGCTCGCGGCCGCGACCATGAGCGCCCTCCCGGTCCTGATCATCTTCGTCCTGGCCCAACGCCAGTTCGTCGAAGGCCTGGCCCAATCCGGTCTCAAGGGCTGACGGGAATACCCCCGGTACGCCGGAAGCTGTCACCAGGCATGACCAAGATCCTGGTAACCGGTGCCACCGGCAACGTCGGCCGGGAGCTGATCAAACAGCTCCCGGCCGCTGACGTCCGTCTCCTGTCCCGCCACCCGGCGGCTGTCCCTGAGGCGATGGCCGGGGATGTGGTGGCCGGCGATGTGGTGGCCGGCGATCTCGGGCGGCCGGAGAGCCTGGTGCCGGCGCTGGACGGGGTGGGCGTCGTGTTCCTGATCTGGCCGTTCCTGACCGCGGACGCGGCGCCCGCAGTACTGGAGCAGGTGGGAGGCAGGCGGGTCGTCTATCTGTCGTCGTCCGGGTTGTCGGAGGGGCACGACGATCCGATCAACCGGATGCATGCGGAACTGGAGCGGCTGGTCGAGAGGCAGGCGGGCGGCTGGACGATTCTCCGGTCGAACACGATCGCTTCCAACGCCCGCGGGTGGGCGGGGCAGATTCGCAGTACGGGGGTGGTGCGGGGACCTGACATCCCGGCCACCGCCGTCGTGCACGAGCGCGACCTCGCCTCGGTTGCTGCCCGCGCCTTGAGGTCCGACGAGCTCGCCGGTCAGCGGTTGGTGCTCACCGGGCCTCAGGTCTTGACCCGAGCGGAACAAGTCGCGGCGCTCGGGGCGGCGCTTGGCCGGGAGTTGCGGTTCGAGGCGGTCCCGGCCGAGGACGCTCGTGCGCAGATGCTCGCCGACGGTCGGCCGAGCGTGCTCGTGGAGGCATTGCTCAGCAATGTCGGACGGCCTCCGTCCGGGCTGATCACGTCGACGATCGCGGAACTGACCGGTTCACCCGCACGCAGTTTGGCCGACTGGGCGCAGGAGCACGTCGGGGAGTTCCGCTGAGACTGTGGCCGTTCGCCGGGTTGTCGGTCGCAGGCTGTACAAAAGGAGGGTGACGTTTCATGCCGCGGTTTTCATTGCGACCAGCCTTGACGGATTCATCGCCCGCGCCGACGGGTCGATCGACTGGCTCTCCGAGCGGGGTGAGCAGGCCGGAGACACCGGGTACGACGAGTTCATCGCCGCGGTCGACACCGTCGTCCTGGGCCGCAGCACCTACGAGAAGGTGCTCACCTTCGGCTTCTGGCCCTACGAGGGCAAGCAGGTCGAGGTGCTCAGCACCACCCTGGCCGCCGACGCCGACGAGCGCGTGATCGTGCACCGCACCGTCGACGGGCTGGTCCAGACCCTCGAAGACCGCGGCGCCAAGCGGGTCTACGCCGACGGCGGCCGCGTCATCCAGACCTTCCTGCGGGCCGGCCTGCTGAACGAGCTGACCATCACGGTCGTCCCCGTCCTGCTCGGCACCGGCATCCCGCTCTTCGGCGAGCTCGACGCCGACGTCTCCCTCACCCACAACGCCACCCGCACCCTCGGCGCCGGCCTGATCCAGTCCGACTACACCGTCCAGCGCTGACTGGCTGTCCCGACCGACAGGACATAGTCGGCCGTTCGGCCGGGCGCCACGCTCACGCGAGCGGTGGCCGGCCGCAGTACGGGGACTATGTCCTGTCGGTCGGGACATAGTCCGGGGCGGTACGGCGTATTCCAGTTGATCCGGCTGCACCGGACGGACGAGAATCGATCCTTGTGCCTGGACCCCGGAGCTTGTTCGCCGATGTGACGCCGCTGCGGGAGTCGGTGGAGTTCCGCTGGTTGTGGGCCGGGCAGTCGCTGTCGTCGATCGGCAGCTTCATGACCGGCGTCGCGGTGGCGATCCAGACCTATGAACTGACCCATTCGTCGGTCGCGGTCGGCGCGATCAGCCTGGCCACGCTGCTGCCGACGCTGGTACTCGGGTTGTTCGGCGGATCGATCGCCGACGCCGTGGATCGCCGGCGGCTGGTGTTGCTGACCGGGAGCGGCTTGATGGTCGTGTCGCTCGTGTTCGCCCTGCAGGCGTTGCTCGACTGGCGACAGGTCTGGCTGTTGTTCTTGCTCACGGCAATCGCTGCTGCCCTGGCCGCGGTCGACACACCTGCCCGCCGGACGTTCATCCCGCGCGTCCTGCCGCTCGAACGTCTTTCCGCCGCAGCTGCGCTCTCACAGTTGTCCTTCCAGGTCGCGATCATCGCCGCGCCCGTGCTGGCCGGAGTACTGATCGCGACGGTCGGCCTCGAAGCGGCGTACGGGGTGGATGCGGTGACCTTCCTGGCGGTGCTGGTGAGCGTCCGGCGGCTGCCGCCGATGCCACCCGAGGGCGGCGGCTCGTCGATCGGCCTGCGGTCGGTGGTGGAGGGCCTGAAGTACGCCGTGAACCACAAGCTGATCGGGATGATCTTCCTGATCGACCTCAACGCCACCGTGCTGGCAATGCCGACCGCCCTCTTCCCCGCACTCGCCGACACCCACTTCGGCGGCGGCCCCCAGACAGTCGGCTACCTGTACGCCGCTGTCGGCGTCGGCGGCCTGATCGCGGCGATCCTCTCCGGCCCGCTGGCCCACCTCCGCCACCAAGGCCGCGCGATGCTCATCTCGGTAGCGATCTGGGGCGCCGGCATCGGCGCGGTCGGCCTCACCCACTCGGTCTGGCTCGCCGTCGTCTTCCTCGCCATCGCGGGCGCGGCCGATATCGTCACCACCGTCTTCCGCGCCACCATCCTGCAAACCAAAACCCCCGACGACCTCCGCGGCCGCCTCAACTCTCTGGACTTCATCATCGGCCTAGGCGGCCCCAACCTCGGCAACACCCGAGCAGGCGCCGTAGCCGGCCTCTTCGGCCCAGTCACCAGCATCGTGGCGGGCGGCGCGGCCTGCGTGCTGGGCATCTTGCTGCTGACCACCAACAAACCCTTCCGCACCTACAACGCGAAAGCCGACACCACAGCGGGTTAGCCGCGCGGGCGGACCAGACCGAGGTCGTAGGCGATGATCGTCGCCTGAACCCGGTCCCTCGCCCCGATCTTGGTGAGCAACGCGTTGACGTGGGTCTTCACCGTCCCGACGGCCACGCCGAGCTTGCCGCCGATCTCCGCGTTGGTCAGCCCCGCCGCGATCAGCGTCAGTACCTCCAGCTCGCGTGGCGTCAGCTTGTCCAGTACTTCGCTCGTCCCGACCGCCGGTGCTCCCTTCGCGAAGGCCTGGATCAACCGCCGGGTCACCGCGGGCGCGAGCATGCCCTCGCCGGCCGCGATCACCCGGATCGCGGTCAGCAGATCCTCGGGCCGGGCGTCCTTGAGCAGGAACCCGGACGCGCCGGACCGCAACGCCTCGTACACGTACTCGTTGAGGTCGAAGGTGGTGAGCACCAGAACCCGCGGCCGCTCACTCAGCCCGGTGAGCAGCCGGGTGGCCGAAAGCCCATCCAGGCCGGGCATCCGGATGTCCATCAGTACGACATCGGGTTCCAGCTCAGCGGCCAGCGACACAGCCTCCGCCCCGTCCCCCGCCTGCCCGACAACGACCAGATCCTGCTCGGCATCGACGATCGCGGCGAACCCGGCCCGAACCACCGCCTGATCATCGACAACCAGCACCCGGACAACCATCAGAACAACTCCTTCTCGCGGGACTGCGGGGCGCTGGACTGCGAGGTGGTGAGGTGCGGAGTACGAGGGGCCGTAGTACCGGGCTCGTCCAGGGTTTCCAGCAGTTCGCGCATTGCGGTCAACGCGGATCTTGCCTCGGCGGTGACGCCTTCCAATTGACCGGCTTCCGCGAGGGCGATCAACCGGCCAGTCCGGGTCAGGACACTGCGGTGCAGCCCAGTGGCGATCCGCTGCCGCTCGCTGTGTACTTCGGCCTCGGCGGCCTGCACCAGTTCGGCAAGAGCCCGGCCGCCGCGATCCAACCGCCGGCTCCTTCTCTTGCGGACAAGAACTCCGGCCACCCAGCAACCCAGCAGCGGAACCGCCATAGCAACGGCGACCACGACCATGAAGAAGCTGGCGGGCCCCGGACCGGACAGCTCCTCTTCCATCGGTGTCACCAGCATCAACACGCCTGCCGCCGCGCCAAAGCCACCCGCGGCAGCAGGTACCGACGCCCAGGTGAGGTCAGCCTCCCCGCCGTAGGCCGCAACGGCATAGACCGCCGCCAGCGGGGCACCGACGCACATCACCAACGCCGGCGCGAGTGAATCAGGCAGCCAGCCAAGCCCGATCGCAAGCGGCCATAGCCAGGCTGAGGCTGCGACACCAGCCAACACGATCCAGGGACGATCCCGGCGTCCGAACAGCACCAGCCCAGGAATCAACGCCAGCAGCACAGCAAACCCGACCACCGCCGATTCATCCGCCGGCAGCTCCTCAACGGCCAGCGCAGCCGTCCCACTGACCGTCGGCACCGTGACAGCGACCACGACCCCGAACTCAGCCACCCACCGATCCCGCCACCTCCCGACCGGCACCAGTACCTTCGGCTTTTCCAAGGACAACGGCGGCGCCACGGGATACCTGCCCCCACCCCACATACCCGCCGGCGCCTCCGGACCAACACCCCGGGCCGACTGCGCCGGAGCGCTGACACCGGGCGAAGCTCCGGCGCCGGCCGGCCGCGAGCGGCTGGTCAGTGACGAGACGGCGGGTGACGAGGGGGTGAGAGGCGAACTGGTGAGAGGCGAAGTGGTGAGGGGCGAAGTGGTGAGGGGCGAAGTGGTGAGGGGCGGATCAAGGGGTGACGACGCAGCGGGTGATGGCAGGCTGGCTCGGACTTGCCAGTTGCCGTCTGGGCCGGGGGCTGCGGTGAGGGTGCCGCCGATGGCTTCGGCGCGGGCTTGCATGCCGGCGATTCCCCGTCCGCTTCCCTGGCCGGCCGATGGGGTGGCAGCGGGCCGGCCGTTCTCCACCAGGAGGTGGATGTGATCGCCTGCACGCGTTACGAGCACCCGTACTGCGGCGCCGGGAGCGTGCCGCAGGGTGTTGGTGAGCGACTCCCGGACAATCCCGAAGACAGCTTCCGCTGCCTGCCCGGACAACTCGGGCGTGACATCGACCAGGACCTGATGCCCCAACCGGGTAAAGGCCTCGGCCAACTCCGCGATCCGCCCACCGAGCGGCTCGTCCTGGTCGCGTTCGCCCGTCTCCAGGACCGCCACCAGCCGGCGCAAGGACACCAGCGTTTCCCGGCCTGTCCGCGCGGCGTACTCCAGTGCTTCGTCGGCGAGTTCGGGCCGGCGATCGATCAACCGTTCCGCGGCACCGCAGCTGACGACGATCGAGGTGAGGTGGTGAGCGCTGACGTCATGCAGCTCGCGTGCGAGCCGGTGACGCTCGGCCGCCGCCGCGTTCCGCCTGCGCTCCTCGGCATCGCGCAACTCCTGGGCGGCCTGCTCGCGGACAGCCAGCCGACGTTGGCGATTATGCCCGCCACCCAGGATGACGACGTACAGAACAAGGTTGCCCACGGCCTCCAAAGCGAAGTCCGACCCGAGACCGAAGACGCCAAGGGAAGTCAGGGTCTTCACGACAACAAGCACGGCGACCGCCCGCCACCCGACCACCGGGCTGCAGCGCACCGCGACGGAGTACAGGGCAACCAGTTCGGCCGGCAGCACGCCCACCCCGTCCTGCGATGTCGCGAACTGGCCAAGGACTGTCACGACAGTCACCACGCCGAGCGTCGCGAGCGGCGTACGCCGGCGAAACCCCAACGCGACCGCGGCCACCACGGACGCGGCGCCCGCGACGACGAGTTGCTCCCTGGTCGGTGTGCCAGCCCAGGCCTCGAGGCTGGGCGACAACCCCACCCACCCGACACCGAGGACGGCGGGCAGCAGCCAGTTGCGGACGTGTTCCATCAGAGCCGAAGCATAAGCGCCTCTACCCAGCGATAGAGGGACCAGTCGTGCCGCAGACTGACGCCCCGGCAGCCTCCCGCCGACATGCTGGAGACATGACAATCGAGAAGACGGCAGTGCCCGTCGCAGCTGCGCGGGCGGCAGAACCGGTCTCCTACGCACGGCTCGCACGAGTCACCGGCCGGCACAACTGGTGGCGGCCGATCGTCGGGACCTTCACCATGCTCGGCCTGGCGCTGGTCGGAGGATTGCTGATCATCGGGCCGGCGATGATCATCGCCGAGATCCTCGACCTACCGACGGACGCCGACGACTGGCCGGAGTTCGGCGAGATCCCCGACACCGCGCTGCTGCTCGTCGCCACCGCGGCGGCGCTGCCCGCGACCGCCCTCGCCGCGCGCTGGGTGCAGAAGCGCCGCTGGGGTTCGCTGTCATCGGTCGTCGGCCACCTACGCCTCGCATGGTTGCGAACCTGCCTGGCCGTCGCCGCAGTACCGATCACCCTGCTCCTGACCGTCTCCTTCATGATCGAGCCAGAGAACGGCCCCTGGGTCGGCTGGGGAACATTCCTCGCCGGACTCGCCATGATCATCTGCCTGGTCCCCTTCCAGGCAGCCGCCGAGGAGTACGTCTTCCGCGGCTGGTTGCTGCAGGCAGCAGGTAGCTTCCTGCGCTCCCCCGCCCTGGTGGTGATCCCGCAAGCGCTTCTGTTCGCGGCAGCCCACGGCTGGGGTACGCCGTGGGGATTCGCCACCCTCACCGTCTTCGGCCTGGCAGCCGGCTGGCTGACCATCCGCACCGGCGGCATCGAGGCCGCCGTCGCCCTCCACGTCATGAACAACGTCCTCGCCTTCGCCACAGCAGCCGCCTACACCGGCGCCCTCTCCTCCGACGAAACCGCCGCCGACCTCCCCTGGGCCCTGGCCCTCTTCGACGCCACCTTGACCCTTATCGCCACCGCCGTGATCCTGCGCCTAGCCAAACGCCGCAACCTGACCACACACCTCACCCCGCCGGCCTCGGCCCCCATCCCGGGCCCATCCCCCATCCCGGCCCGCTGGCCGCACTCAGGTTCCGGTCACCACAAGACCTCCAACTGATCCAGCCACTGACGGAACCGGCGGCGCCCCCCTTCCCGACCACCGGCATCTCAGGGGTTAACCCCCCAGGCAGGGCGGGCGGCCATCACTATCCAACCTCACGAGCAAACGCTTCCCCTCGGCGTGTCGAGGCGTCGGGGCCGGGTTGGGTAGTGGTGGCGGTCCGCGGCTGTCTCGGTGGTTACTGAGCTACTCGCCGAAGAGGGGGTCTGATTCGATTTTGCGGCGGAAGTAGACCGGGTCGGTGAAGGCGATCGGGGCCTTGCCGAGGCCTTTGATGGTGGTGGTCGGGCCGGTGGCGTGCGATACGGCGTACAGGTAGCCGGACTTGGTTTCCTTGTCGATGCCCAGGAGCAGGGTGCTCTGGCTGCCGCAGCCCTGGGCCAGCAGCCAGTCGAAGGACTGCCAGGTGGAGGTGCGGACGCGCTTCACGATCGGCTTCATCGGTGAACTGCTGGGGATGCGGATCGTGTAGAGGGCGCCGCCGCGGGTGTTGGCCAGGAAGGTGTCGTAGGTGAAGGTCCGGCTGATCAGCGCCATCGTCTTGACGGACGCGAAGCCGGGGTACGAGTCCCTGTTGGTCCACCAGTTGCCGCCGCGCGGGCTCCAGCGGAAGAGCACTCCGTCGGCGCGCAGGCCGTACTGGTTGGCGCGGAAGTTCGGGCCGGTGCCGGAGGGCGGCGTGTAGTAGGACGTGTCGATGAAGGTGAAGTCGTTCCAGCCCCCGCCGACCTTCACGAGTTGCGGGTTGACCGCCTGGTCACCGTTGATCTCGTAACCGCTGCCGTACAGCGAGGAGCCCATCACCACCCAGCCGGAGGCACCGGTGTCGGGGCTGAGCTCGATCGACGTACTGAGCTTGACCTGGCCGTCAGGGTAGATGTTGGAGAACGTCCGGCCGAAGGACGCGCTCACGGGCGACGTCGCGTTGATCGTGATCTCGCGATGATCGCCGCCTGCCGTGACCGCTCCGGGCCTGATCCCGCAAGTCACCGCGCTGGCTGCCACCACGCTTTGAACCGGCAGCAAGGCCGCTGTCAGCCCGAGCGCCCCCAACAAGACCGCCGTACGCCGAGCAATGCGCACCATGTCGCGCCACCTCTCCCACAGTCCCGACCGCATCCCCAGGACCGGAGCGACGACGCTCCACGCGGTTCATCAATCACGATGCAACCGCGGGCCAGAAAGTTACCGGAGCAGGTGGACGGCCTCGGCGGCCCAGTACGAGAGGATCATGTCGGCGCCGGCCCGGCGGATCGAGGTGAGCGTCTCCAGGATGGCGCGCTCGCGGTCGATCCAGCCGTTGGCGGCCGCGGCCTCGACCATCGCGTACTCACCGGAGATGTTGTACGCCGCGACCGGGACGTTCACGTGGTCGCGGACCTGGCGGATGATGTCGAGGTAGGCCAGGGCCGGCTTCACCATGACGATGTCGGCGCCTTCGGCAACGTCCAGGTCGACCTCGCGGATCGCGTCGCGCGCGTTCGACGGGTCCTGCTGGTAGGTCTTGCGGTCGCCTGTCAGCGACGAGCCGACGGCTTCCCGGAAGGGACCGAAGAAGGCCGACGCGTACTTCACCGCGTACGCGAGGATCACCGTGTCCTGGAAGCCGGCGCCATCCAGAGCCGTGCGGACCGCCCCGACCTGGCCGTCCATCATCCCGGACGGGCCGACGATGTGAGCGCCCGCGGAAGCCTGGGCAACGCCCATCTCCGCATAGATCGCCAGCGTCGCGTCGTTGTCGACGCGACCAGCGGAGTCCAGTACGCCGCAGTGCCCGTGCGAGGTGAACTCGTCCAGGCAGAGATCCGACATGACCAGCAGGTCGTCTCCGGCCTCGGACACCGCGTCCCGGATCGCCACGTTGAGAATGCCGTCCGGATCGAGAGCACCCGAGCCCTCAGGATCCTTCGACGTCGGCACCCCGAAGAGCATCACGCCGCCAAGGCCCAGCTGAGCGGCCTCGGCGACGGCCTTGCGGGCGGTGTCGCGGGTGTGCTGGTAGACGCCCGGCATCGAACTGATCGCGATCGGCTCGCGCGCGCCTTCCCGGATGAACATCGGCAGGATCAGCTGACGAGGTTCGAGCGTGGTCTCGGCGACCAGCCTGCGCATCGCCGCGGACGACCGGAGCCGCCGCGGCCTCACACCCGGGAAACCAGACATCGGAAAACCTAGCTCTTCCTGCGTGAGCCCGAGCGGCGCTCGGACGGGCGGGTGACCGGTTCACCGGCCTCTAGCATCGTGTCACGCCGCTCGGCGCCGAAGCGAGCAAGTGCGTCGGCCAATTCCTCGGCGGACGGCGACTCGGCCATCGCGTCGACCCGCAGGCCGTGCTCCTCGGCGGTCTTCAGCGTCGCCGGCCCGATCACCGCGATCACCGTCGACGCGTGCGGCTTGCCGGCGATGCCGACCAGGTTGCGCACGGTCGAGGACGAGGTGAAGACGACCGCGTCGAACTTGCCCGACTTGATCGCCTCGCGGGTCGGCGCGGGCGGCGGCGCCGCCCGGACGGTCCGGTACGCCGTGACGTCGTCGACCTCCCAGCCGAGATCGGTCAGGCCGGCCACCAGGGTCTCGGTGGCGATGTCCGCCCGCGGCAGGAAGACCCGGTTGATCGGGTCGAGCACCTCGTCGAACGGCGGCCAGTCCTCGACCAGGCCGGCGGCGGACTGCTCACCCGAGGGCAGCAGGTCCGGCCGGATGCCCCAGGCACCGATCGCCTCGGCGGTCTTCTCGCCGACCGCCGCGATCTTCAGCCCGGAGAACGCGCGCGCGTCCAGCCCGTACTCGTCGAACTTCTCCCGGACCGCCTTGACCGCGTTCACCGAGGTGAAGGCGACCCATTCGTAGCGGCCCTCGACCAGGCCACGGATGGCCTTGTCCATCTGCTGCGGGTTGCGCGGCGGCTCGACGGAGATCGTCGGTACCTCTTCCGGCATCGCGCCGTAGCGGCGCAGCCGGTCCATCAGCGGGCCGGCCTGGTCCTTGGTGCGCGGCACCAGGATCCGCCAGCCGAACAGCGGCTTGGTCTCGAACCAGCTGAGCGTCTCGCGCTGCTCGACCACCGAGCCGACCACGATCACGGCTTCGCCGACCAGCTTGGCGGCGCGCAGGTCGGCCACGATCGTGCCGAGCGTGCCGACCACGCTGGCCTGCGCGGTCGTCGTGCCACCGACGGTCGCGGCGACCGGCGTACCGGCGTCGAAGCCGGCTTCGATCAGCGCGGCGGTGGTGTCCTTGAGCACGTCCACGGCGTTCAGCAGCACCAGCGTCTGCTTCGGGTGCAGCCGGCTGAAGTCGAGCTTGGCCTCGGCCAGGTCGAGCACCGTGACCTCTCGGTCGCTCTTCATCGTCAGCGGGATCCCCGCGTACGCCGGTACGGCGCTGACCTCGCTGACCCCGGGGATCACGTTGAAGCCGATCCCGGCCTTGCGGCAGGCGGCGGCCTCCTCGGCTCCACTGGAGAAGGTGAACGGGTCGCCGGTGAGCAGGCGGACCACGTTCGCCGAGGCCTTGGCGGTCTTCACCACCAGGCGGGCGCGGGCGGCGACGCGCAGCGCCCGGCTGCCCTCGGCGCCGGATCCGTCGACGATCTCCACCCCTGGCTTGCAGTACGCCAGGAACGCGTCGTGCTCAGGACCCTCGACCACGACGGCGTCGGCGTTCGCCAGCACGTCGCGGCCGGCGATCGTCAGCAGGGCTGGGTCGCCCGGGCCGACGCCGACGAATGAGACATGGCCGAGCGGTCTGGCCTGCTTGACGGTCGTGGTGCTGGCTGCGATCTTCGCCGGCACCTTCTGGGGTGCCTTGGTGGCCGCTGTCTTCGCGCTGCTCACGTCTGCTGTCGCCTTTGCCCTTGTCCTGCTCGTCTTCGTACTCGTACTCGTACCCGTACTCGCTTGCGTCGTTCCCCGTGCCGGTGTCATGTCTGCTCCAGCAACTCGTTCGCGAGCGCCCGTCCCAGAGCCCGTGGGTCGTCTACCGGCCCGTTCGCCGACAGCCGCCGTACGCCGCCCTCCTGGCCCAGCGCTCCCCGGAGCCACAGCTCCGGCCCGTCCTCACCTTCGACCACCTCGGCCAGCGCACCGACCGGAGCCGTGCACCCTGCCTCCAACGTGGCCAGCATCTGCCGTTCGGCCGTCACCGCGGCGCGTACCGCGGGATCCTCGAGCGGCGCGAGAGCCTGGAGCACCGCGGCGTCGTCGGCGCGGCATTCGATGCCCAGAGCACCTTGTCCCGGTGCCGGCAGCACCTGGATCGGATCCAGCGTCTCGGTGACCTCCGAAAGCCGGCCCAACCTGGCCAACCCTGCCCTTGCGAGCACCACCGCGTCCAATTTGCCTTCGGCGACCATCCCGATCCGGGTGTCCACATTGCCGCGGATCCCGGTCATCTCCAGGCCCAGTCCGAGGGCTTCCAGCTGCGCCACCCGGCGCGGTGAACCCGTCCCGACCAGTGCTCCGGTCTGCAGTTCGCCGAGACTCAGGCCGTCGCGGGCGACCAGCACGTCGCGCGGGTCCTCCCGCTGCGGGATGGCACCGAGTGTCAGCCCCTCCTCGGGCGTCGTCGGCAGGTCCTTCAGCGAGTGCACGGCGATGTCGATGTCGCCGGCCAGCAACGCGTCCCGCAGCGCGCTGACGAAAACGCCGGTGCCGCCGATCTGCTCCAGCGGCGCGCGATTCTTGTCGCCGACGGTGGTGATCAGCACCAGCTCGACCTCGTGCCCGAGGGAACGGAGGGCGTCGGCGATCTGGTTCGCCTGGGCTGTCGCGAGCGCCGACCTGCGCGTTCCGAGCCTGATCATGCGGGATCACCTCCGGTTGCCTGCGATGCCTTGGGAGCGGTGACCGCGTCCACGGTGGCCGGATCGAGCGCGAACAGCGCCCGCAGCGCATCGGCGTACGTCGGACCGCCCGGATCGGCAGCCAGTTCCTTCACCCGCACGGTCGGGGTGTGCAGCACCTTGTCGACCACCCGCCGGATCGTCCGGGCCACCTCGGCGCGCTGGACGTCGTCGAGCCCGGGCAGCCTGCGCTCCAGCCGGGCCAGCTCGGCGTCGGCCAGGTCGCTGGCCATCGCCCGCAGCGCGACCACGGTCGGCGTGACGGACGCGGCGCGCCGGGTCGCCTCGAAGGCACCGGTCTCCTCGCCGACGATTCGCCGTACCTCGTCGATGTCGTGCTCGCTGCCGCCCGCGGTACCGGCCAGGTCGGCCAGGGTAACCAGCTTGACGCCCGGAATGCGGGCCGCGGCCGGATCGACATCCCTGGGCAGAGCGACATCCAGTACGCCGAACGGCCGTCCGTCCGCAGCGTCGCGGACCATCTTTTCTGTCAGTACTACGCCTCGCGCGCCGGTGCACGAGACGACCAGGTCGGCCTCGCCCAGCGCCGAGGGGACGTCGGCGAGCTTGATCGCGGTACCGCCGACCCGATCCGTCAGCGCGACGGCACGGTCGTAGTTGCGGTTGGCGATCGTCACGCTGGCGGCGCCGCCGTTCAGCAGGGTCTGGGCGGCCAGCGATGCCATCGAGCCGGCTCCGACGACGAGTGCGCGGCGGCCCTCGAAGCCGCCGACCGCTTCGAGCCCGGCAGAGACGACCGAGCGACCGGCCGAGTCGATGCCGGTCTCGGCGCGGGCCCGCTTGCCGACCCGCAAAGCGTGCTGGAACAGGGCATTCAGGCCGGTACCGATCGTCTCCAGGTCCTGGCCGACGCGCAGCGACTCCTTCACCTGGCCGACGATCTGGCTCTCGCCGACGATCATCGAGTCGAGCCCGACGGCGACCTGGAACAGGTGCGCTACGGCGCCTTCCTCGAAGTGCACGTAGAGGTGCTCGGCCAGGTCGAGCAGCGGTACGCCGGTGATGTCGGACAGGATCGCGGTGACCTCGTCCATGCCGGCGTGGAAGCGATCGACGTTGGCGTAGACCTCGGTGCGGTTGCAGGTGGCCAGCACGGCCGACTCGGAGACCGCGGGAGTGAGCTGGACCGTGAGCGCGAGCTTGGTCGCCGCCTCCGGATCGAGCGCGACCCGCTCCAGCACAGTGATGTCAGCAGACCGGTGTGAGATACCGACGACCAAATAGCTCATGCGCCCACACCTCCACCCACGCTGGGCAGGTCGGGGACGACGCCGTTCATCGCTGGCAGTTCGGGCACCTCGGGGAGCGCCGCCTCTCCGGACTTTCGTTGTTCGTGGTACGCCAGGATCTGCAACTCGATCGAGAGGTCCACCTTGCGGATGTCGACACCGTCGGGCACGGACAGCACTACCGGTGCGAAGTTGAGGATGCTCGTCACCCCGGCTGATACAAGCCGGTCGCAGACCTCCTGGGCCGGCCCGGCGGGCGTGGTGATGACGCCGATCGAGACCCGGTCCGCGGCGACGATCTCCTCGAGCTCGGCGAAGTCGCGGACGACCATGTCGCCGATCCGCTCGCCGACCAGCGTCGGGTCGGCGTCCAGCAGGGCGACGATCCGGAAGCCGCGGGTGCCGAAGCCGGAGTAGTTGGCCAGCGCGTGCCCCAGGTTTCCGATCCCGACGATGACGACGGCCCAGTCCTGGGTGACGCCGATCTCGCGGGCGATCTGGTAGCGCAGGTACTCCACGTCGTAGCCGACGCCGCGGGTGCCGTAGGAGCCCAGATACGACAGGTCCTTGCGGAGCTTGGCCGAGTTGACGCCGGCCGCGGTCGCGAGATCCTCGCTCGACGCGGTGGCGATGCCACTGTCCGACAAGGCGGTCAGCGCCCGCAGATACACCGGCAAGCGCGCGACAGTGGCCTCGGGAATGCCGCGTTCGGTTCTCGTCGGCGCGCCGGGGCGACGGCTGCGGGCAGGCGTCACAATTCTCCTGGAAAGGTGGTTCGCGAGTCACCGCCTCACGGCTGGCGACTACCCCACTCTAGGAGCTTGTGAACGTGAGAACAAAATCGAGAAGCTTGTCCGTGACGGATGGCACTAAGTTGTCAAGGCCTTCCTGAGCCTGACCGGGTCCACCCGCCAGAAGTCGTGCTGGCGGCCGTCCACGAAGGTGACCGGGATCTGTTCGCCGTACTCCTTGAAGAGCTGCTCGTCCTGGGTGATGTCGATCTCGTTCCAGCCGACCCCGAGCTCGGCGCAGACCTGCGCCACGATCACCCGGGCGTCGTCGCAGAGATGACAGCCCGGTTTGCCGTAGAGAGTGACCCTGTCGCTCACTTGTCCGCCTCACGCAGCCGGCCCTTGGCGACCTTGCCGGTGACCGAGTGCGGCAGGTGGTCCACCACCTCGATCTCGACCGGGCACTTGAACCGCGCCAGCCGCGTCTCGGCGTACTCGCGAACCTCGGCCGGATCAGGCGCCGACCCCGTCTGCGGTACGACGAACGCCTTCACCGCCTCGCCGGTCTCCTCGGACGGTACGCCGATCACTGCCGCCTCCCGCACCCCCGGAGCCTGGACGAGGACCTCCTCGACCTCGCTCGGGAACACGTTGAACCCGGACACGATGATCAGCTCGCGGAGCCGGTCGACCAGGAACAGGTCGCCATCGGCATCGAGGAAGCCGACATCGCCGGTGCGGTACCAGCCCTCGTCGTCCGGGCCGTCCACGCCGTCCGGCCAGTAGCCGGAGAACAGGTTGCGGCCGCGGATCAGGATCTCGCCCGGGTCGTCGCCCTCGACGTCCTCACCCAGCTCGTCGGCGATCCGCAGCTCCACGCCTGGCAGCGCCCGGCCGACGGAGCCCGGCTTCGGATCGTGCTCGCCGAGCGTGGTGGTGACGCCGGGCGAGGCCTCGGTCAGCCCGTAGCCCTGGTGCACGAACAGTCCGCTGGCCTGCTCGAACCGGTCCGCGAGCGCGCGATCCAGGGTCGACGCGCCGGTGAGTACGACCTTGACCGTCTGCAGCGCTTCCTTAAGGTCCGGCCGGGCGATGAACGCGGTCAGCGCCGGCGGTGCGAGCGGCAGCCGCGTTACGCCGTACTGGCGGACCAGGTCGATCGTGCCGGTGGAGTCGAACCGCCGGTCGATGACGAGCGCCGCGCCGGTCGCGACGGCCCAGCCGAGGACCGCGTTCAGGCCGAAGGCGTGGAACATCGGCAGGACGGCGAGCACGACGTCGTCCGGGCCCATCCGGTCCTCGCCGAGGTCGGCCAGGTTCCGCACATTGGCGCCGAGGGCCCGGTGGGTCAGCATCGCCGCGCGCGGATCGCCGCTCGTACCGGACGTGTAGAGCAGGACGGCGAGTGCCTCAGGGTCGGTCTGTGGCGTAAGCGGAGCGTCACCGGTGAGCTCGCCGGGCCAGACCACTCTGATCCCCTCGACCCGGTCCGCGAGGTCCCCGTCGGCGACCGCGAGGCGGGCTCCGGAGTGCGCGATCACGGTACCGATCTCGGGCTTGGTGAGGCCGGTGTTCAGCGGTACGGCGACCAGCCCGGCGCGAAGACATCCCAGGTAGGAGGTGACGAACTCGACGCTGTTCGCCATCAGCAGCACCACCCGGTACCCCGGCACCAGACCCGCCGCCGAGTACCCGCGGGCAGCCGCGTCAACGGCCGCGTCGAGCTGGCTCCAGGTCAGCCGCCGGTCCCCGTCGACCAGCGCCGGACGTTCGCCGTGACGTTGCGCTGTGTCACGAAGAACATCCGCGAAGTTGAAGTTCACCAGGCGAGTCTGTCACGACACCGCTAGGGTCATCCTGTGACTCGACCAACGACGCGTGATCTGCGCGCCCGGTCGGTGCTGGCCGGTGAGGCCAGTGCGGCCGCAGCCGAGCTCGAGGCGGCGCTGCAGACACCGCCGGTGACCCACGCCGCCGCGTTCTTCGACGTGGACAACACGCAGCAGCACCTGGACGCCGGTGAGCGGGTCTGGCTGGTGACCGCCGCGCCGGTCGAGGTGGCCAGGTTGCTGGCCCGCCGGCTCGGTCTGACCGGTGCACTGGGAACGATTGCAGAATCGCGTGACGGCGTCTATACAGGTCACTTGGTGGGCGATATTCTGCATGGCCCGGCGAAGGCGGAGGCAGTCCGCGCACTGGCTGCGCACGAGGGGCTTGACCTGGCCCTTTGTGCGGCCTACTCGGATTCGGTCAACGATCTGCCGATGCTCGGGTTGGTGGGCAATCCCTGCGCGATCAACCCCGATGCCAGGCTGCGCCGGCACGCCGAAGTGGCCGGCTGGCGGGTCCGTGATTATCGGACCGGAAGGAAGGCGGCACGCCGCGCGCTGTTGACAGCGGGTGCTTCAGGCGTAACGCTCGGTGCTGTCTCAGCCGCTGTGGCTATCCGCGGCAGTATCAGACGCAGACGTGTCAGTTGAACGGGGAGAGAACTTGACGACGCCGGAGCCAAGCCCGGACGGGATGAGACGCGCAGAGCTCGTCGATCGCGCCCAGGCAGGGGACGTCGGTGCGTTCGGCGAGCTGTACGACGAGTACTCGCTGACCGTGTATCGCTACATCTACGCGCGAGTGTCGTCGTCGGCGCTCGCGGAGGACCTGACCAGTGAGACGTTCGTCCGGGCGCTGCGCGCGCTGGACTCGTTCCGCTGGCAGGGCCGGGATTTCGGCGCCTGGCTGGTGACGATCGCCCGGAACCTGATCACCGACCACTACAAGTCGGGCCGGGTCCGGCTCGAGGTGGTCACCGACGAGATCGAGACGCACGACCGGCAGACCGAGGGCCCGGAGGTGGACGTGCTGGCCGCGGCCACCGCCGAAGTACTCCGGGACGCCGTGGCCGCGCTGCCGGAAGAGCAGCGCGACTGCCTGACGATGCGATTCTTCGCCGGTCTGTCGATCGCGGAGACGGCCAAGGCGCTGGAGAAATCAGAGGGCGCCGTCAAGCAACTGCAACTGAGGGCCGTCCGGCACTTGGCGAAGGTTATCCCCAAGGACTTGAGATGAGGCGGATGACAACGAATGTCTTTCGTAACCCGTCAGGGAGTTTCCTCGTTTGCCTGTGTGAGGACCTTTCGGTGACCCCGATCGGCCATTGAGGAGAACGAGAACTCATGAGTGACCTACACAGGGCTCGAGCGCGCGCGGAGACCTTCGCGCACGCCGTCGATCACGGGCCCCGTCACTCTTCGCGACTGAGCGATGACCCTGAGCTGATGGACGCTGTGGAGCTGGTCGGACGGCTGAGGACCGCCGGCGCAGTGACACCGCGACCGGAGTTCAATGCCGAGCTGAGGCACCGCCTCCTCGAGCAGGCCGCGGCACGCGCCGCGACCACGACTCCGACCGTGGTACCCAGTGTTCCGGACAGTTCGGACGAGCCGCCTCCGCGCGAGGACGACGACGCGTCCGTGACAGATATCCGCCATCGTCACGGCCGGCGTATCCGGCTGGTGGCCAGTACCGCCGCGCTGGTCCTGCTCGGAGGTGGCATCGGTTCTGCCGCCGCCGCTCAGCAGGCGATGCCCGGCGACGCGCTCTACGGGATGAAGCGCGGCATCGAGAACGTCTCGACCAACGTCAGCGTCGGGGACGGTTCCCGGGGCCGGCGCGAGCTCGACCATGCCAAGACCCGGCTGTCCGAGATCCGCGCGCTGGTGAACAACGGTGGCGACGTGGCCACCATCAACAGCACGCTGGCCGATTTCTCCGACCAGACCCGCAAGGGTGTCACCAGGCTCGTCGCGTCGTACCAGCAAGACGGCGACCCGGCCTCGATCACGGCAGTCGCCGCGTTCCTCACCAGCGCCCGCCAGGCCATTGGTGAGCTCGCCCCGAAGCTGCCGCCCGAATCGCTCAAGGCCGCAGTCGAGGCCCTGTCGACGATCGAGGAGATGGCTCAGCAGGCCGCTGCAGCCTGCCCGAAGTGCGAGAAGCCCAAACCGGCCAAGAACGCGGGCCCGCCACCGGCGATCAACCCCGGCACCGAGCCCACCACGCCGATCAAGGCGGAGACGGCCCCGACCAAGAAGCCGACGAAGGCCCCATCGACCAAGCCGAGCACGGTGGTCGAGACGCCGCCCCAGACGGTGGACACCACCATCGTCCAGGAGCCGAACCCCTCCAAGCCGACCGACCTGAAGACGCCACCCCCGCCATCGTCGAGCAAGCCGACCACGACACCGGCGGGACCAGCCGTCCCGACTCTGCCAACCCCCGGCACCCCGAGCTGGCCCTGGCCATTCCCGAGCTTGAGCCTGCCGCTGCCGACGATCAACCTCCCAGGCGTGATCCAAACGCTCCTCCCACCCTGGAAGTAAGCACCCCATTGCGAAGGGCCCGGCCTCCCTCACGGGAGCCCGGGCCCTTTTCGCGATCCCCTTACCCCGCACTTTGAGCACCCGCCAGCCACGAACCCGGCCGGACCCCGCCCAACCGGTGCCCAAGGTCGCGCCCTTCCTCCACCTTGTGCACCGGCTAGGCGTTCTACTGTCGGGTAGGTGCCTTCCCCGTGCACAGAGTGGATGGGGTTGGGCCAGCATCGGCGCCTCGCGCCGCGCGCGGTACCGGCATGCGGTCCACCTACCTCGCCCGGTACGTCGTGCCGACGCGGCCCGCCGCGTACGTCGTATCGGCACGTGCTCGCCGATCTCACCCCGGTACGGCGTACCGGCACGCGCCCCACCAACCCATCCCGCATGCGGTGCGCGGCCCGCCTGCCGGCGATCTGGCGGGCGCCGGGCACGTTGTCTTACCCCCGCGTACGGCGTACCGGCACGTGCTCGCCGATCTCACCCGGGTACGGCGTACCGGCACGCGCCCCGCTGCCCGCGCCCGTGCGGCGGCCCGCTGCCCGCCCCCCAATCCACTTTGGGCACCGGCTAGGCGTTCTACTGTCGGGTAGGTGCCTTCTCGGTGCTCAAGGTCGCCTTGCGGCGAACGGCCGAGGGAGATTGGCGCCGGCGCGCGGTGGGGTGGGGTCAGAAGAAGACGCTGCGGCGTTGCATGAGGAGGGTGTAGAGGGTTTGCTGGATGGTTTCGCGGACCTGGTCGGTGACGTTGAAGACCAGCATCGGGTCGTCCGCGGCGCCTTCGGGGAAGTCGTCGGTGCGGATCGGTTCGCCGAACTCGATCAGCCACTTCGACGGGAGCGGGATCAGCCCGAGCGGGCCGAGCAGCGGGAAGAACGGAGTGACCGGGATGTACGGCACGCCGACCAGCCGGGCGAGTGACGCCATGTTGCCGACGAGTGGGTAGATCTCCTCGGCGCCGACGATCGAGCACGGCACGATCGGTACGCCGGTCCGCATGGCCGCGCTGACGAATCCGCCCCGGCCGAACCGCTGCAGCTTGTACCGCTCGCTGAACGGCTTGCCGAGTCCCTTGAACCCTTCCGGCCAGACGCCGACCAGGTTGCCCTGGCGGAGCAGGCGTTCGGCGTCGTCGTTGCTGGCCAGGGTCGCGCCACCCTTGCGGGCCAGTTCGCCGACGAAGGGCGTCTTGAACACCAGGTCTGCCGCGAGTGTGCGCAGCGGCCGGTTCGTGTGGTCCGCGATGATCAGCTGGGTGATCAGCCCGTCGAGCGGCATCGTGCCGGAGTGGTTCGCGACGATCAGCGCGCTGCCGGTGTCGGGGATGTTCTCGACGCCGCGGACCTCGACCCGGAACCACTTCTCCGCGAGCGGCCGCAGCAGCGACAACAGCACCTGATCCGTGAGGTCGGAGTCATAGCCGAACTCGTCGACCTCATACTCCCCCGTCAGCCGGCGACGCAGGAACGCCAGAAACTCAGCAACCTTCTGCTCCCCGTCGGCACCGAGCGTCTCCCGCACAATCTTCTCGAACGCCGCAAAGTCCCGCCCCGAGGCAGTTTCACCAACCTCAACACCACTAGGCCCTCCGGCGTCGGGGACACTACTCAGCCCACCGAGGTCCGGGGCGAGCTGGCTCGGGGCGCCGCCTGTCGGTGACTCGGCCGAGCCGTCGCCAGACCGGGGAGCCTGCGCCGACTTGCCTCCACGGGTCTTCCCCGCCGGAGCCTCGCTGGCCCTGCCCTTGCCGCGGCTCTTCGCCTTGCCTGCGCCGGCCTCTGCGTCGTCCGCCCGTGGGGCGGCACCGTTCTTGGCGGCGCGGGCTTGGGTCGCGCGGGCTCGCTCTGCCCTGTTCTTGGCTGCTTCCGGCCCGGCGAGGGCGCGTGCGGCGGCCGATGGCGTCGTACGGCGTCCGCTGCCGCGGCCCGGGCGTCCACCCGAACCGATCGGGATGACGTCGGCGTCAGCCACGCAATGCCCCCAGTCCCGCGCCGAGCAGACGCGACGCCTGCGTGACGGCGCCAGTCCCGAGCCGCGCCCGGAAGTCGTCGAAGGCGCTAGCAGTCGTGTACGCCGGTTCGAATGCGAATTCGGTCCGCATCCGGGTGGTGTCCACCGCGCGGCCGTAGGTTAGGAAGGTGATCTGGTCCGGCGAGAAGTCAGCCAACCGCGCCCGGCGGACGACTGCCGCAGTACTGGACGCGGTGAAGGACGGCAGCCGGAAAGCGGGCCGGCCGAGCCGGCGGATCGCCTGGGAAAGGGAGAGAACTCCGTCGCCGGCCAGGTTGAAGGTGCCGGGGAGGTCGTTCATCGTCGCGTGGTGGATCGCCTCGACGCCGTCGTCCTCGTGCAGGAACTGCAGCCGGGCATCGAAGCCGAAAACGGTCGGCACCACCGGCATCGCGAAGTACCGGGTGATCGGGGAGTCGGTCTGCGGGCCAATCCAGTTGGCCATCCGCAGGGTGCTGACGCAGACATCGGGCCGGCGGCGGGCGAACCCACGCACGTACCCCTCGACCTCGACCGCGTCCTTGCTCAAACCGGTCTGATGGATCGCCCGGGGCGCCATCTCCTCGGTGAACATGGCGGGGTCGCGCGGACCCGCGCCGTACACGGTGGTCGACGACTTGACCACCAGCTTGCGGACGCCGGGCGCCTTCTGGCACGCGGCGAGCAGTTGCATGGTGCCGATGACGTTGATTTCCTTCATCGACGAGCGGCCACCGGCGCTGCCAGGGGTCGCCACGACGCCCGTGTGGACGACAGTGTCGACGTCCTCACCGGCGATGACCTTCGCGATGACCGGGTTACGAATGTCCGCCCGGACGAACCGGACCCGGCCCAGCTCGGCCCGTGGCGGCACCACGTCGATGCCGATCACGGTCTCTATTCCGGGATCGGCGGCCAGGCGGCGGGCACAACGAGCACCGGCGTCCCGGGAGACGCCGGTAACCATCACTACCTGTGCCACGAGTACCCCCAGCCAGACAGCAACTCCAACGACGTCGCCCTAATGTGCAGGGCGACGGGAACTGCTTACTTGCCGAGCTTGCGGCGCTGCACCCGCGTCTTCTTCAGCAGCTTGCGGTGCTTCTTCTTCGCCATACGCTTACGGCGCTTCTTGATAACGGAACCCACAGTGGACCTTCCAAACTTAAAGAGAGCGTCGGCAAAGCCTACCTGTAGGTCACCTTCCTGACCTAAGTGAGGGCTAACGCCCGCCTGGATAGGGTGGTGATCCGTCCACTGGGGAGGCTCGGATGACCGCTCGCTACAACGGATTGGCCGACTGGTACTACGCCCGTTTCGTGACCGGCGCACCTCGCCACCAGCCCGGTCTGCTGGGCTGCTCGGGCCTGGTTCGGGCCCGCGCCTCGACCTCGGCTGCGGTACCGGCCGCAACTTCGACACCATCCGCGACTCCGGCCGCATGCGGCAACTCACTTTGCCCGACCTGCTCAATGCTTTCCTGCGTCCGGAGTTGACTCTCGAACACGTCGAGGAGCCGGGTGACATGCCGGTTCCGCACGCACTCGCCGTCAAGACTCGGAGGAACTGACATGGTCCAGCTCGTGCCCTGGTCGGCGGACGACTTCTGGTTGCTGGAGCGTTGCAACAGCTCGGAGATGACCGCGTACCTCGGTGGTCCGGAGAGCGCGGAGAAGCTCGCGAGCCGGCATGACCGGTACGTCGCCAACGCGTTCCCCGGCCGGATGTATGTGATCGTCACGGATGAGGGCGAGGTGGCCGGGTCGATCGGCTATTGGGAGCATGAGGAAGCTGACGAGACGGTCTGGGAGACCGGCTGGGCGATCCTGCCGGAGCAGCAGGGCAAGGGGCTCGCGACGGCCGCGATCGCCGAGGTGGCGAAGGTGGTCGCGGGTGAAGGTGGCCATCGGAGTCTGCACGCTTACCCGGGTGTCGACAATGCGGCCTCCAACGCGCTGTGCCGCAAAGCCGGGTTTACCTTCCAAGCCGAGAGAGACTTCGAGTATCCGAAAGGACACTGGATGCGCTGCAACGACTGGGCGCTGAAGCTGTAGCAGGTCGCGGCGGCTTATCGTGCTGCTACGGGGGCCGAGGAGGTGTCAGTGCAGAGCGATCCGTCGCCGCGAGAGCCGATCGATCCAGATGTCGACCTGCGCCACCCGACCACCAGAGTCGAGACCAGTGCAGCGGCGAGTGGGCGTGGTGGAGCAGTCGTTCTGCTTGCGATCGCGGGCGGCGGGGCAGTGGGCGCTTCCGCGCGGTACCTGATCGGTCTCGGCTGGCCGGCCCCGGCAGGATCGTTGCCCTGGGCCACGATGGTGATCAACCTCGTGGGCTGTGCGCTGATCGGCGTGCTGATGGTGCTCGTGTCGGAGGTCTGGGTCGGGCAGCGGTTGCTGCGGCCGTTCCTGGGGACCGGGGTTCTGGGCGGCTTCACCACCTTCTCGACGTACGCCGTCGACCTCCAGCAACTGATCGCCGACCGGCACCCGATCACCGCGGTGACCTACCTGCTGGCGACCGTGATCGGCGCGATCGCCGCCGTCTGGGCCGCCACCCACGCAACCCGCGCACTAGTCCGCCGACGCCGCAACCGTAGGGATCGCCGATGAAGCTTCTTCTGGTGATCGCGGGCGCTGCCGTCGGTGCTCCCCTGCGTTATCTGACCGATCGCGCCGTCCAAGCCCGCCACGACAGCGCGTTCCCCTGGGGCACCTTCATCGTCAACGTCGTCGGCTCGGCGATCCTTGGCTTTGTCACCGGTGCGACCATGGCCGGCGATGCCCCGCATTGGGTCCAGTTGCTCGTCGGTACCGGCTTCTGCGGCGCCCTCACCACCTACTCGACCTTCTCCTACGAAACCCTGCGCCTGTACGAACAGAACGCCAAGCTCCCCGCCCTGGCCAACGTGATCGCCAGCGTCCTGGCCGCCCTCGGCGCAGCCATTCTCGGCGTTGCCGTCAGCCAGTCGATCTGGAGCTGATCAGCTGTTGTGCAGCCTGACGGGCATCAGGATGTAGCGGAAGTTCGTCAGCGGATCCTCCTCCAGGTCGGTGGCTCCCGTCAGCTCGGCGGGTTTGGTCGGCAGCGTGAACGCAAGTTGCGCCACCGGCGTCCCGATCGCATTCAGCCCATCCAGCAGGTACGTCGGATTGAACCCCACCGTGACGGCCTCACCCGTCAACTGACTCTCGATCGTCTCGGAGGCCTGAGCCTCATCGCCACTCCCCGCATCGAGAGTCGCGCCGTCGTCAGTGAAGGTGATCCGGACGGGCGCGTTGCGCTCAGCGACCAGGGCGACCCGTTTGACCGCCTCGACCAGCGTGGCAGTGCCGACCCGAACCCGAGTCTGGATCGCCGCCCCCTCGGGCATCAGGTTGCGCACCTTGGGGAAACTCCCGTCCAGCATCCTGGTCGTCGTCCACCTCTCGCCCCCAGACACCTCTCCCGCGAACCCAGCCAGGCCGTCACCGCCGGCCGCGTCCTGGTCGAGGGACAGCGTGATGGTCGAGCCGGTCATCGCCTTGGCTGTGTCGGAGAGGACGCGGGCGGGGATCAGCGTGGTGGCGGACACCTCCGGCTCGTCCGGCTCCCACTCCAGCTCGCGCACCGCAAGCCTGTACCGATCGGTGGCGAGCAGTGTGATGGTCGATCCTTCGATCTCCATCCGCACTCCGGTGAACACCGGCATCGTGTCGTCGCGACTGGCCGAGCCGGCCACTTGCGAGACCGCCTGGGCGAACACGTCGCTGCGGATCGTGCCGCTTCCCGGTGGCTGGGCGGGCAGCTCCGGATAGTCGTCCACCGGAAGCGTCTGCAGCGTGAACCGCGCCCCGCCGCACACCAGCAAGACCTTCGCCCCGTCGACGGTGAAGTCGATCGCCTGGTGCGGCAGGCTTTTCACGATGTCGGCCACCAGCCTGCCGGACACCAGACAGCGCCCGGCGTCGGCCACCTGGGCGGGCAAGGTCACCCGATGCGACGTCTCGTAGTCGAACCCGGACAGCGTCAGCTGCCCCTCCGACGCTTCCATCAGCAACCCCGCGAGAATCGGCACGCTCGGCCGGCTGGGCAGACTCTTCCCCACCCAGGCCACCGACTCCACCAGCAGATCCCGCTCCACCCGTACCTTCATGCCAACCGCCTCCCAGCGCCTCACTGCCTCGCGCGCAACTACAGCTACTCAAGCACCCGCCACCGACAGTTTTGCGTGGGGTGAAACAGCAGAGACCTTCAGGTAGCCTGAAGGTATGAACAGCTTCTCGTCGCAGCAGATGATGCCCCGCTAGCCGGGGTGTAGCGACGGACGTTCGATCGATCCGAGGCCCCGAGTCGGGGCCTCGTTCGCGTTCACCGGGCGGCGTTCCGGCTCTCCTACTTTCCACAGGAGTTCCGATGACGCGTTCCTACCTGACCACCACCATTCCGTTCGTCAATGCCCGGCCACACCTGGGGTTCGCCCTCGAGCTGGTCCAGGCCGACGTGCTCGCCCGGCATCGCCGCCATCGTGGCGAAGAGGTCCGCTTCCTCACCGGTACGGACGAGAACTCCCTCAAGAACGTCCTCGCGGCCGAGGCGGAGGGCATCGCAGTACAAGAGCTGGTCGATCGCAACGCAAGAGCCTTCGAGGACCTCAAAGAGCCACTCGACCTGTCGTTCGACGACTTCATCCGGACCAGCAGCGACCCTCGGCACCGAGCCGGCGTCGAGCGGCTCTGGCAACGCTGCGCCGACGCGGGCGACCTCTACCTCAAGCACTACGAGGGCCTGTACTGCATCGGCTGCGAACAATTCTACCAACCGGAAGACCTCGCCGACGGCCGCTGTCCCGACCACGGCACCGAACCACAACTGGTCGCCGAGGAGAACTGGTTCTTCCGCCTCTCCCGGTACGCCGAACCGCTGCGCGAGCTGATCACGAGCGGCAAGCTCCGGATCGAGCCGGCCACCCGGCGCAACGAAGTACTGGGCCTGATCGACAGCGGGCTGCACGACTTCTCCGTCTCGCGCTCGCAGCGGCGGGCTCGCGGCTGGGGCATCCCTGTGCCCGGGGATCCCGACCAGGTCGTCTACGTCTGGTGGGATGCCCTGGGCAACTATGTCTCCAGCCTCGGCTATGGCACCGACAGCGAGGACCTGGAGCATTGGTGGCAGCACTCCGATCAGCGGATTCACCTGCTGGGCAAGGGAGTTGTCCGCTTCCACGCCGTCTACTGGCCTGCGACGCTGCTCTCGGCCGGCCTGGCGTTGCCGACCGAGATCCTGGTCCACGACTACCTCACCGTCGACGGCCGCAAGATCAGCAAGTCCGCCGGTACGACGATCGACCCGGCCGAGCTCGTCGACGAGGTCGGCACGGACGCCGTCCGCTGGTGGCTGCTCCGCGACGTACCGCGGATCGGCGACGCGGACTTCACCCGGGAGCGCCTGATCGCCCGCAGCAACACCGACCTCGCGGGCGGCCTCGGCAACCTCGTCAACCGCATCGTCTCACTGATCCACCGGTACTGCGACGGCCGCGTCCCGGCTGCTCCCACACCCGACGGCGCCGAAGAACTCCTGTACGCCGTCACTAACGCGCCCGGCCGGATCGGCGCAGCGCTGGCGAACTACGACTTCCGCCCGGCCGCCACCGCGCTCTGGCACATCGTCGAAGCCGCCAACCGCTACATCGAGACCACCGCACCCTGGAAGCTCGCCAAAGCTCAGGACCCTTTGCTGCAAGGAGTTTTGGCCACCCTTCACCAGGCCTGCCTTCAACTCGCCAGCGAACTGGAGCCCTTCCTCCCCAGCGCCGCCGCTCGCATCACCATCCAGTGCACTCCGGTCGACGGCACACTCCCAGCCGCCAGCCCACTGTTCCCCAGACTCACCTGATGGCAGGGAGCGATTTCCCCATTCGGGCAAGGGGCGACAGCCAGAGCGAGAGCGGCGACAGACACATCGCCAGAGCCGCAAGGAGATAAGCCGGACGTACGCCGAGGTGCGCGGCCAGGGCACCACCGAGAAGGGATCCGAGCGGCATCAGCCCCAGGCCGAGGAAGTTCATGGTGGCCGCCACTCTGCCTTGCAGGGGTGGCGGCGTGATCGCCTGGCGGATGGCCAGGGTGGCGATGTCGACCGACTGGCTGAAGGCGCCGAAGAGGAAGTTGATCACCATCAGAATTCCGACGGTGATCAGGCCGGAGCCCTCCAGGCCGAGGACGCCGAACAGGACGCCTTCAGCAGTCGCCGCTGCCCAGACCACCACCCGCCCGTACCCGAAACGTCTGGGCAACCAGCTCGACAGCAGGGAACCGGCCAACGTACCCGGGCCCAGCGCCGCCAGGACCAGACCAACCTCTGCACCGGAAAGGTCCAGCGATCGGGTCAGTAGGAGCAGATAGATCGTCATCAACGCGGCGAAGGAGAACTGGTAGATGCAGGAGGCGATCGCGACGGCGCGCAGCGAAACGTCGCCGGCCACCAACCGCAGACCGGCGCGGATCTGACGCAGCAGACCGGTCTCAGTTTCGGCCTGCGCCGGCACGAGATCCGGCCGCTGAATGCGCTGGATCGAGAACGCCGACAGTACGAAGCAGAACGTACTCACGATCACCGCGATCGGTGCCGAAAGCAACGACACGATGCCGCCGCCGAGCGCCGGCCCGCTGATCTGCGCCGCCGACCTGCTGCCCTCCAGCAGACTGTTGCCCTGGGTCAGCTGATCGCGCGCCACCAGTCGCGGCAACGAGGCTTGATAGGCGACGTCGAAGCAGACAGTCAACACGCCGACCACGAAGGAAACGACGTACAGCAAGGGGATTCCGAGTGAGTCGAGCAGATAGGCGATCGGTATCAGTGCGAGCACGCCGGCTCTGCCGAGGTCGGCGAGCACCATCACGGTCCGTGCTCGCCAGCGGTCGACCAGGACGCCGACGAGCAACGAGAACAACAGCACCGGTACCTGCTGAACGGCACGGAGAGCGCCTAGCTGGACAGCTCCGGCGCCGAGTGCGGTCACGGCGAGCAGCGGCAGGGTGAGCTGACTGGCCTGCGCACCGAGTTGGGAAGCGGTCTGGCCGATCCAGAACCGGACGAAGTCGCGGTCGGCCCAGAGGGTGGGTGACATGGGGATACCTTCGAGAAGCCCCGCCTGGGCAGGGAAAAGGGATCACGGTGCCACCAGAACTGGGCAGCACGCGGTGACGGACTGCGTCAGCGCGCGCTCGAACGACCGGGCATTCTCCTACTCCTCCAACTGTCGGCTCCCCGCAGGCTAATCGCCTGCTCTGACCTGGACAACCGGATAATCTGAGGGCTGGAGCGGTGCGGGCCTACTGAAGGCGAGGAGGCCTTCACCAGGCTTGTCGTCTACATCGTCCACACCGGCCTGGCTGCTGCGCAGGCACTGGCGCCGACGCGCGATCCGATCGACCTGCCCACTCCCGATCCGCAGCTCGACCTGATCCTCCCGACCGATCGCGATCAGGCCTTCCAATGGTTCGATCGCGAGCAGAACAACCACTTCGCCGTACTACGGGCAGCGGCCGGCCGCTACGACAAGAGGCTGTGGCAGCTAGCCTGGACACTCGCCGACTACCACGACAACAGCGGGCGGTGGACCTCCTGGTTGGAGAGCCGGACGCTGGCTCTTCAGGCCGCCATCCGGCTGGGCGCTCGCGAGTGGCAGGCGCACTCCAGGCGGAATCTCGCGAGGGCGCACCTACGGTTGCGGCGCTTGGACGAGGCCGTCCGGCAGCACGAGCTGGCACTCGGCCTGGCCGAGGAGCTGGGCGACGACGGCAGCCTCGCCCACTGTCACCCCGGTATCGCCCGAGTTCTCAGCCGCCAACGACTCCACCGCCGGGCGATCGACCACACCGCGAAGGCCCCGGCCATCTATGAACGGATCGGCCACCGCTCCGGCGCCGCGAACGCACTGAACGACATCGGCTGGTACCACGCGATCCTGGCGGAGTACGACCAGACGCTGGAGTCGTGCGGCCGGGCGCTGCGGATGTTCCGGGAGCTCGGCGAACTGGAAGGCGAGGCCGACACCCTCGACAGCATCGCCTACGCCCAGACCCATCTCGGCCGCCTGGACGAGGCGATCACCAACTACCACTCATCGATCGCTCTCCAACTCGAACTCGGCCGCCAGTACGAAACCGCGAGCACCCTGATCTCCCTCGGCGAGGCCCAGAAGAAGGCCAACGATCTCCCCGGCGTCCACACCAGTTGGCACCGAGCCGCCACCATCCTCGAAGCCTTGGATCACCCCGAGGCCGCCGCCGTCCACGCCAGACTCACCAGCCTCGCGATCTGAGCGCCGATCAGGCTGCGTGCAGTGGTCGGCGGTACGGCGTACTGCGGTGAGCGTGTTTTGCAGGTCGGGGTGGAGTAGGCGGCCATCGCGTTTTACCGGGTTGCCGGCGACCAGGACGGTGTCGACGTTGCCGGGGTGGGCGGCGGTGACGACGGTGCCGATCGGGTCGTGGAGGCCGCCGATCAGATTGATGTCGGAGGCGCGAAGCAGGATCACGTCGGCTTGTTTGCCGGGGCGGAGCGAGCCGATCTGGTCGGACATGCCGAGGGCCCGGGCGCCTTCCAGGGTGGCGATCTGGAGCACCTCCGCCGCCGTGAGGGTTTTGTAGCCGAGGGCAAGTAGTTCGCGCATCGCGCTGAACATGTCGCCTGGCGCGGTGGTCACGACGTCGATGCCGAGGCCGGTCGTCACGCCGGCCGCCTTCAGCCGTCCGGCCATCGGGGCGCCCATCTCCATCCGCGCCTCGACCGCGGGGGTGACGGCGACCGCGGCGCCGGAGTCCGCGATCAGTTTCAGCTCGGAGTCGGGCAAGTCGTTGCCGTGAACGAACAGCACGTTCGACCGCTGCAAACCCTCGTCCAGCAGGAGTTGCAGCGGATGGCTCGCCACCGGACCGCTGCTGATGTGCACGACGATCGGCAGTTCGAGCTCAGCCGCCAGCGCCCAGTCGGCCCGCACGACGTCGATCGGCGTGTAGGAAGGTCCGATCGCGGCGACGGCAGGAGTGATCAGCCCGGACGCCCGGTCCGCCACATGCCGCATCCCGGCCGGGTCGACCGGCGTACCCAGCATGGGCGACGGGCCATAGCCGAAGACGGCCCGGATCCCGCTCGACGCCAGCGCGTCCAGAGCCGCGTCGGTGTGCTCGCGGCTGTGCTGGACATGGGAGTAGTCCTGCACGGTGGTGATCCCCGCGTCCAAGCACTCCAACGCGCCAGCGAGGTTGCCTGCGGCAACATCTTCCGGCCGGTACCGCGTGCCGTACCCGCCGAGCACCTGCTGCAGGTACCAGCCCAGGTCGACGTCCACCGCGATCCCCCGCAGCGGCGTCTGCCACAGATGCCGGTGGGTGTCGACGAATCCGGGCAGCACGATCCGGTCACTCGCATCGATCACCTCTGCACCGGTGACGGCCAGCCCCGGCCCGACGGCGGCGATCCGGCCGTCCTCGATCAGTACGTCGGTATCCCGGTGGACGACGACGGTCGGCTCGGTGTCGATCACGAGCCCTCCCCGCAGCAACACTCGACTCATCCTGCGATCTCCTCACTAGAAAGCTTTCTAGAAAGCTATCAGCAACGCCACCTAGACTGTCAACCATGAGCACGGACCGGATCGACCAGCTGATCGAGGCCTGGCAGCAGGAGCTCCCGGCCGCGCTCTATCCGACTTCGGAGCTGACCAAGCGGGTCATGGTGCTGGCCGCCGCCCTGAACGAGGCGACCCGGCGGGTACTGCGTGAGCTGCAGCTGACGACCGCGGAGTTCGATGTACTGGCCACACTGCGCCGGTCCGGAGCACCGTACCGGCTGAAGCCGACGGATCTCAGTCGCAGCCTGTTGCTCTCCTCAGGCGGTACGAGCAACGTGGTCAATCAGTTGGTCAACCGCGGGCTGGTGGTGCGCGAGCCTGATCCGGAGGATGGCCGGGGGACGCAGATCCGGCTCACCGCCGCGGGGGCAGGGAAGGCCGAGGAGGCCGTGCTGGCCAGTGCGGCAGCACACGACCAGACCTGGGCTGAGGTCCCGCCGGAGGCGCTGGACGCCGCTACCGAGGCGCTTCGCGCGCTGACGCAGCCGAGCCTGCCGGCCGCCCGCCCCCGCCGCACACAGACCCGCAGCTAGCCGCAGAGCTGACACCGCCCGGCTCCGACCGAGCGCAGAGGGCGCCGACTCCGAGCCCGGACCGGCGCGAACGGCGCGGGCTCCGAGCCCGGACGGACGCGAACGGCGCGGGCTCCGAGCCTGGGCGGGCACAGACGGCGCCGGGCCTGAACCGGGCGAAGCGGCCGGTCCCTCGAAGGGAGTCCGGCCGCTTTCGCTTCTCGTGGTTATCCGGCCTGGTAGAAGGCGCCCTTGAGGTAGTCGTGCACGGCGTCCTCTGATACCCGGAACGACCGACCCACCCGCACCGCGGGCAGCTCTCCGGAGTGCACCAAGCGGTACACCGTCATCTTGGACACGCGCATGGCCGTGGCGACCTCCGCCACGGTCAGGAACTTCACCTCGGCGAGCGGCGACTCACCGCCGGACTTCTTTGATGCCATAACGCACCGCACTTCCAGCACGAGTCGTGCGCCGGCTTCCCCTCCGGCACCTCCGCCCGTGCATGAACCGAGCGTAGTGGCTGTTGGTGCGAATGGGAAAGAGGGTGTCTGGTGTGACTGGATGGTCAGGCCCGAATCAGTCCGGAATCAGTACGGAACGAGCCGGTTCTAGTAGGTCGGATCGAGCCCGAGGAGTGGAAAACTGATGTCCCGGGTCGCCTTGATCGAGCGGTCCAGCCAGGTGTCGGGGTTGTACCCGGTCGCCCAGGCGGCGTACTCCGGGGCGCAGCCGTCCGTCATCCGCGACGGCGCGACCCGCCCGTACCGGAGTTTCACGTCCTCGCGCCACGACTCGGGCACCGCCGTCTCCGGGTCGACCGGCTGGCCGGCCACGATCGCCAGCAGGTGCGTCCAGGCACGCGGTACGACGTCGACGATCGCGTACCCACCGCCACCGGTGGCGACCCATTTGCCGTCGCAGACCTCATGGGCGAGGTCGTGCAGAGCCAGGTACGCCGCGCGCTGCCCGTCGACCGACTTGGTTAGGTGCGCCAGCGGGTCCTCAACATGGGAGTCACACCCGTGTTGCGTCACCAGCACCGACGGCCGGAACGCCTTCACCACGTCGGGCACGATCGCGTGGAACGCGCGCAACCAGCCCGCATCCCCGGTCCCGGGCGGCAGCGGGACGTTGACCGCAGTACCTTCCGCGTCAGGTCCACCGGTCTCCCCCGCCGACCCGGTCCCCGGGAACAGCGTGGTCGGCGACTCGTGCAGGCTCACGGTCAGTACGCGCGGGTCGTTGTAGAACACCGTCTGTACGCCGTCGCCGTGGTGCACGTCGACGTCGACGTACGCGACCCGCTCGGCGCCGTGGTCGAGCAGCCACTGGATCGCCACGGCCGGGTCGTTGTAGACACAGAAGCCGCTGGCCATCGAGGGCATCGCGTGGTGCAGCCCGCCGGAGATGTTGGCGGCGTGCAGCACGTCGCCTTCCCAGACCGCCCGGGCCGCCTCGACGGACGCACCGACCACATGCGCCGACGCCTCATGCATCCGCGGGAAGCAGTAGGTGTCGTCGGTACCGAGCCCGTGCTCAGGATCCGGTTGATCAGGGTCTTCGCCGGCCCGCTTCACAGCCTCGATGTACTCGGCGGTGTGCACCGTCCGCAGCAGCGCGTCATCCGCCACCGGCGCGGGCACCACCTTCAAGAGATCGAGCACTCCGAGAGCTCGCGCCAGCCGGATCGTGAGATCCACCCGGATCGGACTCATCGGATGCCCATGCCCGAAGTCATACGCCGTCAGGCCGTCGTCGAAGACCAGCATCGCCTCACCGCTCATGCCCCTGACCTTAGCCCGCGCCCGCCGGCGACACCCCTACCCAACTGATCGGTTGTTGGGTCCGGCCCTCCGGCGGCCTGCGTCACGCGGTTGCGTGGTTGAGGCGGTTGGGTGGGTAGGGCGACTGTGGATCGCGTCGCCGGGCTGCTTGACGGTCCTAGTCGCAGCTATCCCGGAGCCGCTGGGAAGACTGGCCACAATCGGGGGCACCGCCACGCCCCCGGCCGACCACCATCGGGGTACCGATTGCGAGGGCGACTCGCCCGGGTCGCCGCCCATCTTCCAGCCGAGCAGGCCTCCAGTCGACCGACCGGCCTTCATCCTGCCGATCGGCGCCTACCTGTCTGCACCACTAGCGCCTTATGGGGCGACTGGCGTGCTATAGCGCGCCAGTCGCCCCATAAGGCGCTAGCGTCCCGGGACCAACCCGCTCCGCGCCGGCGAGACAGCACCGTCCCTGGCGCATGCACCTGTCGCGCCAAGACGGGACGGGGTTCCCGGACCGCCATGCACGCACCACCCGTCCCGGCCGCGCCGACACGCCGAGGTAATCGCTTGCCGCCGACCTGGGTATGCATAGGGCTTCGTTGCCCTCAGCAACTAGACAGCGGGGTCGGTCAGTCAGGGGTTTGGCGATGCTTGAGTGGCGCGCGGACCGGCGTACGGGCTATGGTTTTGGGGTGAACAAGCTGACTTTGCAGCAGTGGTGGGCCGCTTAGGCGGACCCGCTGCGTTCACACGCACCCAAAAGGCCGCCTCGCCGAGGCGGCCTTTTTCGTGTGCCCGTCAGTCGGTGAGGCCTCGACGAGAAGGACCGACTGAGATGACTTCGCTTTCTGGCATCACCCCGTCCGGACGGCTCACGCTGGGCAACCACCTCGGCGCGCTGCGGCGGTTCACCGACCCCGACGGGTTCTACTTCGTCGCGAACCAGCACGCGATGACGACCAAGCACGATCCACGCCGGCTGATCGCGTTGACGCGGGAGATGGCGACGCTGATGCTCGCGGCCGGGCTGCCGCCGGGCACGGTGTTCGTGCAGTCCGACGTACCGGCGCATGCGCAGCTCGCGTACCTGCTCGAGTGCACCTCGTACGTCGGGGAGCTGTCGCGGATGATCCAGTACAAGGAGAAGGGCCGGGACAGACCGATGACTCGCGCCTCGCTGTTCACCTATCCCTGCCTGATGGCCGCGGACATCCTGCTCTACGGCACGGATCGCGTCCCGGTCGGTGGCGACCAGGACCAGCACGTCGAGCTGGCCCGGGACGTCGCGATCCGGTTCAACCGGGAGTACGGCGAGACGTTCGTCGTACCGCAGCTGCAGAAGGCCGCGCTGGCGATGCGGATCAAGGACCTGCAGAATCCCACCAGCAAGATGAGCAAGTCCGACGAGGACAACGCCGTCGGGACGATCCGGCTGCTGGACCCGCCGGACGTGATCCGCCGGCAGGTCATGCGGGCGGTGACGGATTCCGACGGCGAGGTCCGCCACGACGAGGAGACCAAGCCCGGAATCACCAACCTGCTGGAGATCCTGGCCGCCTGCACGGACGGGGATCCGTTCGAGCTGGCGACCGCGTACTCGACGTACGGCGCCTTGAAGACCGATGTGGCGGACGCGGTGCTGGCGGTGATCGAGCCATTGCAGAAGGAGTACGCACGGCTTGCGTCCGACCCGAAAGCGATCGACGAGCTGCTCGCGCAGGGTCGCGATCGGGCGATCGCAGCCAGCGCACCCCGACTCCGGGCGGCGACCGTCGCGATGGGTTTGGCAGGATCTTCCGTGTGAGTCTGCAGCTGCGCGTGGCGACGTTCAACATCCGCAACTCCTCGGCCGACGACGGAGACGACTCCTGGGTACTGCGTCGCGAGGCGACGGCCCAGGCGATCGAGGCGTTGGCGGCCGACGTGGTCGGGTTGCAGGAGGTGCTGCCCGACCAGTTGGAGTATCTGCGCGAGAGGTTCGCGCAGTACGAGCTCGTCGGGGCCGGGCGGGATGACGGCGTGCACGCCGGTGAGCATTCGGTGGTGATGGTCCGGCCGGGCGATTGGCGGGTGGAGTCGGACGAGACGCGCTGGCTGTCCGGCGAGCCGACGACGCCCGGGTCCGTCGGCTGGGACGCGGACCTGACCCGGATCGCCACGTTGGCGCGGCTCGGGCACACCGATGGGACGCTGGTCGGGATCGCCAACACCCATTTCGACCACCTGGGCGAGGTCGCGCGAGTGGAGTCGTCCAAGTTGCTCGACCAATGGATGTCGGCTGAGCCCGATCGGCACTGGGTGCTACTCGGCGACCTGAACGCCGAGCCCGGATCACCTCCGCTGAAGGCGTTGACGGGTGCCGGCTGGCTGGACGCAGTACCGGCTGAGGCGGGTGGCAGCTGGCATGATTTCGGCGATGCGACCGGCCAGGAACGGATCGACCACATCCTGACCGCCAAGACCTGGCAGGTCATCGATGCCGAGGTATCGCACCACCGGCCAGACGGCCGCTTTCCGAGCGACCACTGGCCGGTAGTGGCGACGTTGCAGCTTTAAAGCTTGTTGAAGACTTCCTCGCGCAGGCGCTCGAGGGCGTCGAAGCGGCGGGACCCCGTGCCCAGGAAGCCATCTGGGACCAGGAACTCGTCGACACCGGCCGCGGGATAACGCGCGACCGTGTCCAGCACGTACTCGGCCGAGCCCATGATCGTCGGTTGACCGGCGGCCAGCCGCCGGTCGCGACGCTCTTCGGCCTCGGTGTCGCCCGGGACGAGGATCTCGATCATCGCCTGGGTCGAGCGGCGTACGGTCGACGGGTCGCGGCCGATCCGCTCACAGTGCTCGCGGAACACATTGCCCTTGTGCTCGGCGACTTCGGGCAGTCCCCAGTGGTTCCATTCGTCCGCGTACTTCGCAACGATGCCTAGGGCAACCTTTTCGCCGGAGGCGCCGATCAGGATCGGCAGCTTGGCCGGCTTCGGTTCCAGCGGCGCGTTGGTGAGCTGGTAGTACTCGCCGTCGAAGGTGGTCCGCTCCTGGGCCAGCAACCCGGTGATGACCTGGCAGGCCTCCTCGAACCGGGCCAGCAACTGCTTCACCGGCGGCAACTCGATGCCGTAGGCCTCGTGCTCGTTCACCTGCCAGCCGGCCCCGATCCCGAGCACGAACCGGCCGTTGCTCATCTGGTCGAGCGTAGCCGCCTGCTTCGCCACCACGGCCGGATGCCGATAGGTGTTGCCGAGCACCATCGATCCGATCCGCACCCGCTCGGTCCGCACCGCGAGACCGCCCAGCAGGGCCAGGCACTCGTTCATCGGCAGCGACAGATCGTCGCCGTTCACCATGAAGTGATCGGCCATCCAGACGCCGTACCAGCCGGTTCTCTCCGCGTACTCCGCGCCGTCGAGTACTTCCTGCCAGGTGCGGGCGGCGCTTGGCCACAGGGAAAAGTCCATGCCCCCGAGCTTAGGCACTCCGCGTTGGGCCGGACCGCCGCCACTCACAAACCTCAACTGATCGCACCCGGCCAGGCGTGCGCAGGCGTGCTCCCGGGCGGAAACGGGAGGTTTGTGAGTGGCGGAGGTCCGGAGATTCCGCAGGAGTGGGCCGAACTGATGGACAAGCAGTCGCACCGGTACCTCGGGAAGGACTTTCCGTTCGAGAATCGGTTGACCGAGACCGGGGTGATCGTGCGCGTGACACCGGAGAAGATCACCGGCGGGGGCCGCGCGGGGTTAGCCGAGCGCGGCAAAGACGGCCTGGTTAGGCAACGTGGTTAGACGAGTTGCCAGCGGTAGAGGAAGGCGCCGACGGCGAGGACCAGGTAGGCGAGAACACAGACGACGCCGATGCCGGGGCGCGGGCGAGTACGGCGTACCGGCTGGTTGTCGGCTGAGTCGCGAGCGGCCTGCATGACGGCGGCGGCGTACACGGTCTGGTCCTTGGCGATGCCGTTGATCTCGTTCTCGTCCTTGCCGCTGGCCAGGACGACCGAGCCGTCGACGATCTCGATGTCGTCGACGCCCTGCCAGGCCAGGCTGCGGACGAGCAGGCTGGTGCGGGCCTTCAGCGCGGTCGCGGTGATCTCGACGCGGTAGAGCACGACACCGCCGGCGACCCGGACGACCGAGGCGCCGATGATCGTGAACAGGCCGACCGCGAGGAAGTCGCGCGCGCCCATCCAGAGCCAGGAGTTCAGTGCCGGGACAGCGATGAACGGGGCGACGAACAAGGTCCAGGCCCACCACGGAGCCGGATCCAACGGCACCCGCCAGGGCAGCGCGGGCAACTGCGCGCCGACGTTGCTGCCAGTGTTGGCGGCAGCGTTCGTCTCAGCGGTGGTTCCAGGGCGTGCGGCAGCGTCATCGGTGCCGCTCGAACGGTTTCCCATGGGCGGGACCATAGACCCCTCAGCTCCGATCAGCTGACCCGACATCGGCGTTACCCCTCGATCAAGGCCCAGGCGGTCGCGGCGACGACCGCCGCCACCGCGGGCAGAAAGACCGCGGCGCCCCAGGATAACGACACCCGGTAACTGGTCAACGCCGAGGTGTTGTACCCGCGCAGCCGCTCGACCACACCGGCCACCAGATCCGCCGTCGGCGCGCCCTGCTTACCGTCGAACTCGAACGTCTTGGTGCCGCGATGACCGAGGTCCAGCGTCACCTTCTTCTGACCGCGGCGCTGCACCCCGTCGAGCGCTTTCCAGCTGTACCGGCGGCGCAGGAGCGGCCCTCTGACCACAAGACCGCCTTCGGTGACCGTCAGCCGCTCGAAGGCGATCTTCATGGCGTTCCACAGCAGGCCGAGCGCGATCGGCCCGGAGGCCCATCGCCACCACGGCACCTGGTCTGCCTGGATCAGATCATTGACCGTAAAGACGGTGCCGAAGACGAACAGCAGCCAGAGAGGTTCGCGAAAGAGGTGGTGCTCCAGCCGCGGTGACCAGGGCAGCGGTGGGACGGACTCGATCGGTGCGGGGGTGACCCGGACGGGCGGTTTGGATTCACGCTCGGCCGGTTTACTCGGCGGCAAGGTCCCGGGAACGGTTGCGGGCGGCTTCGATGGCTGACAGGAAAGCCGCGCGGACCTTGTGGTCCTCCAGCTCCCGTACTGCGGCCGCGGTGGTGCCGCCCGGCGACGTGACGCGCTCGCGGAGCACGGTCGGGTGCTCGCCGGTCTCGCGCAGCAGCTTGGCAGACCCGACCAGGGTCTGGACGACGAGCTCGGTGGCGGTGGTCCGCGGCAGGCCCATGTGCACGCCCGCCTCGATCATCGACTCCACCACGAAGAAGATGTACGCCGGACCCGAACCCGAGACCGCGGTCACCACGTCCTGCTGCTTCTCCGGCACCCGGATCACCCGGCCGGTCGCGGCCAGCAGGCTTTCGGCCAGGACCAGGTGGCTCTCGTCGCAGTGCGCGCCGCGGGAGATCGCCGCCATCCCTTCGTCGACCAGGGCCGGCGTGTTCGGCATCACCCGGACCACGGCCACCCCCGCGGGCAGCCGGGACTCGATGAAGCTGGTGGTGATACCGGCGGCCAGCGAGACGACCGTCTGGGATGGGCGGACCGCCGGGGCGATCTCGGCGAGCAGGTCAGGCATGTCCTGCGGCTTGACGACCAGAACCAGGGTGTCCGCCTTCGCAGCGGCATCCACGTTGGTCACCACGTCCACGCCGTACCGCTCGCGCAGCTCGGCCGCACGCTCCTCGCGCCGCTCGGTGATCAGCAACTCCTCCGGTCGCCGCCCGGCCCGCAGCAGCCCGGACAACAACGTCTCACCCATCACACCGGCGCCGAGAATGGCCACCTGTCCATTCGTACTCATGAGGTCAGATTAGACCTGTCCGCGTTCGAGTTCGTTCGAATTGTGGGGACCAGGCCAGTCCTCGGGATGCACGCTCGTCCGGCAACCGCCCTAGCCGGGAGGAAACTTCATGCCAAGACCACCTGCTACGAGTGGGCTGGGGACGACCAGTGGGTGATCGACGGCGACCCGAACGGGTGGACCGCGATCGCGCACCTCGAGACCAACTACGGCAAGACCCGCGAGTGCGCGGCGCCGCGGCAGGCGCACTGCTCCTGCTCGCCGGCACCGCCAGTACTGCTGCCGCGGCCGGGCCGGACCACTCGCAGTGCCGGATGTTCACCGCGTAGTACGGCGCCACCTGCTTCCAGTGGGTCGGCGACAAGCAGTGGGTGCTGGACAGCGACGAGAACGGGTGGGCGACCATCGTCCATGTGCAGACCAACTACGGCAAGGACCGGTACTGCCAGGCCTTGCCTGCCGCCGGAGGGTGGGACTACTGCAACTTCGACCACATAGAAGGCAAGTGCGTCCGCTTCAAGTTGTACGAAGCAAAGGGCAATGACACCCAGGGCGAGACCGCGTGGAGTCCTTGGTACGGAACGGAGTACGGCTCGCCCTGCTAGGTCACTTCGTGGGATGCGGACAGGGCTGCGGCTGCGCGGTCCTGTTCGTACCGGTCCTCGATGCGCTCCGCGTCCTCCAGAGCTATCCGGTGTTGCTCCATCGCCTCGGCGACTCGGCCGGCCGCGAAGAGGGCATGGCCGTAGTCGTTGCGGACCTCGATCGTGAACGGTCTGCTGCCGAGGCGGACAGCCAGGTCGAGTGCCTGCTGGTGGTACTCGATTCCCTCGTCGAATCGGCCGGCTGCAACGTGCATCCGGCCGAGGCAGTTCAGGCTGTCGCTCTCCCCGTTGACGAAGGACAGCCGTCGGGCCAGCTCCAGCGACTGCTCGAAGCCTTGCCACGCGTCGTCGAGCCGGCCGAGCGCCTCGTTTGCCGCCGCCAGGTTGTTGAGGGCGAACGCCTCCTCGAAGGTGTCCGTGCCCAGCTTGCGGCTGAGCTCGAGCCCGTGCTCGAACAGCTCCAGTGCCACCTCCGGCCGGCCGAGCCGCAACTCCGGCCAGCCCTGACCGGCCAGGGCCGACGTCATCCCGCTGAGGTTGCCCTCGGCAGCGAACAGCACGTACGCCTCCCGCTGGCAACCGAGCGCCGCCTCGTAGTCGCCCAGCCGGTAGTGGCCTAGGGCAACATTCGACAACCCGCTCGCCTCACCGACCCGATTGCCCGCCCGGCGGGCGAAGTCCAGTGCCTGCTGGTACGCCGTCCGGCCGTCGGCGTACCGGCCGAGTCGCCAGTACAGCGCGCCCAGGTTGTTGTACGAGCGGCCGCGTTCGTAGTCGGAGCGCGCACACCGGATCGCGGTCAGATGCAGGACCTCCGCGCCGGTAAAGAGGCTGGCCGTGCCGAGGTAGTACATCAGCATCGCGGACAAGCCGGTCGCGTACTCCGGCCGCCCGTGGTCCGCCGCATACAGCGCCGTGGCGATCAGGTTGGCCCGCTCCGAGTCGAGCCAGTCGCGGCCCCCGTCCCGGTCGGCGAACTGCACCTCCGACTGGCCGGCCTGCTGGGTCAGCTCGACTCGCGACTGATCATGCGGCGCGTACGCCGTCGCAGCTGTGGCGACCGTCCTCCGGTAGTACTCGAAGAGGCCGTCGAGCGCAGTACGCCGTACTGATGCCGGGTCCTCGTCACGCCCCTGATCGGAGGCCAACAGGCGGACCAGGTCGTGCAGCTCGTACCGCCCGGATCCGTGCTCCTCCAGGAGGTTCATCTGCACCAGCTTGGCCAACTGCTCTCGGGCGAGCACGACACTCGTCCCGGCCAGGGCAGCACCGGCGTACGCGTCGAAATCACGTCCAGGGTGGAGCGCCAGCAGCCGGAGCATGCGGCGGGCTGGGAACGGCAACGCCTGGTAGGAAAGGGAAAGCGAGGCCGAGACGCTGTCGTCGAGCCGCAACCGCGCAGTGTGCTCCTGTAGCCGCTCCAGATGATCACCGAGGGTCCATTCGGGCCGCGCCTTGATGCGTCCCACCAGTACTGCGAGCGCGAGCGGGAGATGCCCGACCAACTCCGCTATCAGCACAGCCGCCTCCGGCTCGCTGTCGACCGCGGGGCCGGCCGCACGTCGGATCAGCGCTGCCGACTCGGATGGCTCGAACACCTCCAGGTTGATCCGGTAGGCCTCCGGGGATCCGCTCAGCCGTCGCCGGCTGGTGACCAGCGTGAGCGCGCTGTCCGCAACCAGCGGCTGCAATTGGTCGTCAGAGGCCGCATTGTCGAGCAGTACTACAGTCCGGCGCCCAGCGAGCAGATTGTCGAACAATGCGGAACGGGCCGACAGGTCCAGGCCATGAATCCGGCTCCCGGGCACGCCGAGGCGACGCAGGAAGCCATCCAGCACCGCCGCCGGATCCGCGGGCGGCCGGGCAGGGTCATATCCGCGCAGATTCACGGAGAACTCGAGCTCGACGTCAGGCACCCGGCTCGCCACCCGCCCGGCCAGGCTGGTCTTACCCACTCCCGGCATCCCGTCGATCAGAACGAGCCGGTGCGTCTCCAACGCCGTCACCGCGGCAGCGATCGTGGAGGACCGCCCGATGAACGAGCCGGCGTCGCATTCCACCCGATCGGCGACCTGCACCACCGAGGCATCGGCGGCCAGCCCTGAGACCACTTGATGAGCCTGCCGCCACTCCGCCGCCCGCGACTCGTTCCCCAGCGCCGCCCGCGCGATGTCGACAACCAGCTCCACATCCAGCCTGGTCCGCCCCGGCATCAGACACCGGTACGTCGTGTTGAACGCGGGCAACTCAGCAGTCCCCCGCTCCTGCCGGGATCGGACGACGCGGCGGTGGATCTCCCGATACGACATCCCCGACCAGACCTGCAGATCCCGCAGCCGAGCCCCCAACTCCCCCACAGTCCGCACCCCACCCGGCGACGGCGCCTCACCCTCCACCACGCGCCTCCCAGGTCGGAAGTGGTCTAGTTTAGGGCGCCCTCACCCCCACCCCAGCCCGGGGTGAAAACTGCTCACTTGCCCACCACCCGAAGAACCCCACGCAGCCTCAGACGCCCGCTCTGCGTCGCGTTCTCGTTCGGCTGCTCCCACCCGTCCGGTGTTGGGCGCTCCTACGTCGCGCGAATCGACCACAACCGGCAGCAAGTGGATTGGTAGGCGAAAGGTGGCGAGGTTTGTCCCCACCACCTTTCGCTGCGATCTCCCGGGTCTGGCGTAGAAGGGAACGGTGAACTCGATGAAGCTGGCCGCTCGGTTGACCAGCACGAATCTCCTGTATCGGCGCCCCGATCTCTATGACCGGCTCGCATTTGCCGATGACGGACTTGTTGCCGTGGTCAACCAACTGACCAACGGAGCTACACCGGGCGCGGTACTGGATCTGGGCTGCGGAACCGGCCGGCAGTTGGCTGCACTCCAAGCCAGCTTTGGTTGCAAGGCGGTTGGAGTCGATGTGCAGCCCATGCTCATCGGACACGGCCAGGCGACCAACCCCGGCTTGGTGTTGCTCCTCGACGACATCAGGTCAATCCGTCTCGGCCGTCAGTTCGATCTGGTCCTCTGCCTGGGCAACTCGCTGTCCTACCAGCTCACCGATGCCGACCTCTGGGCTGTAATCGAGACACTCGGAGCACATACCAGCCTGGTGGGCACGTGCTCATCGGAGACAGCTCGTTCGTCGCTGCGCGTCAGGTCTAGGTCGAGGGATTTCCGACCAGGCCAAATCCGTTGGGGCATGCGCATCGGGTCAGCGGTTGGGGAGGGTTTTCGCCCGGCTCTGCGGTGGGTTTTCGCCTCAGGCGGGGGTATTTGTCTCCCCAACTGCCGTCAATCACGGCGTCGCCGGGTCGGCCGGCGTCCATGCCATCACTCCCACCGAAGCCCGCCCACCACCATCGTGGTCGTATCGCGCGACGCAGGAGTTCGCGCGTTCCAGCGCCGCGCACGCCCTCGTGAGCCGCGGGACTGTCCCGACCGACAGGACATAGTCGTCAAATCGGGCCGCGCAAACGTTTGCCCGACCCGAAAATCGCACTATGTCCTGTCGGTCGGGACGCTCACCCTCATTAGGAGCGCCATGCACGGGGCGGGCGCAGCCGAACAGCACGGGACGCAGGAGCGGGCGTCGGGGTTACTTCTTGCTGATCAGGGAGCGGGCGAAGAACTGGAGGTTGGCCGGGCGTTCGGCCAGTCGGCGGACCAGGTAGCCGTACCAGTCTTCGCCGTAGGGGATGTAGACGCGGACGGTTTGGCCGTCGCGGGCCAGGCGGAGTTGTTCTTCGGGGCGGATGCCGAAGAGCATCTGGTACTCGTAGCTGCCGCGCTGGCGGCCGGCGCGGTCGGCCAGGGAGCCGGCGATCGCGATCAGGCGTGGGTCGTGGGAGGCGATCATCGGGTAGCCGGCGCCGTTCATCAGCACCTTCATCGCCCGGACGTAGGCCTTGTCGACGGCCCGCTTGTCCTGGAACGCGACCGACTCGGGCTCCTTGTAGGCGCCCTTGCAGAGGCGGACCCGCGATCCGGCGTACGCCAGGTCGACGCAGTCGGCTTCGGTACGCCGGAGGTAGGCCTGCAGGACAGCTCCCGTCTCGGGGAAGTCCTGCCGCAGCTCGCGCAGGATGCTGAGGGTGGAGTCCGTGGTGGTGTGGTCCTCCATGTCCAGCGTCACCGTCGTCCCGGCGTTGCGGGCCGCGTGGCAGATGGACCGGGCGTTCTCCAGCGCGATCTTCTCGCCGTCGCCGGGCAGCGCCTGGCCCACGGCGGACAGCTTGACCGACACCTCAGCGTTAGCGGTCAGACCGGCGGCGGACAGTTGCTTGAGCAGTTCGAGGTAGGCGTCGGCCGTCGCGGTCGCGGCGGCGACATCGGTGACGTCCTCGCCAAGATGGTCGAGGGTGACGTTCAGGCCGTTGCTGACCAGCTTCTCGGTGGCCAGTACGGCCTCCGGAGCGGTCTCGCCGGCGACGAACCGGGCCACGATGCCGCTGGAGACCGGCATCGCCGAGACGGCCTTCTTGATCTGGGGGCTGCGGGACACGCCCAGCAGGACTCGCCGAAGCACTTTCGCGTTCCTCCTCGTTTCCCGTCCCACCCGGCCCCGGTGTGCCGCGCGATGAATCAGGGGTGTCAGCAGGCTACGCGCCTGAACCTGACCCGCCCTAATGGTCACCGCCGCAGTGTGGCCAGGACCACACCAGTAGGGCAAGTGGTCCTGGCTCGGTTTCGCTTGGCCTGGGTCCGAGAGAGGATGCGGACATGCGCTTGTTCAAACGCCCCAAGGCCCCGATCGGTGATCCGATCGGCGAGTTCTGGGCCTGGTGGGCGACGACCGGTTCGGACGCGGTGGCGACCGCGGTCGCGAACCAGGACCCGAGCGCGACCGCCGACGTACTGACGCATTACGTCTCCCGGATCCACGGCAACCTCGACTGGGAGCTCGGTCCGGGCCTGCACGCCAAGCACGTCCTGGTGGTGACCGCCGCCGGCGACCCAGGCACCCGCGCCATCGCCCGCCGCTGGCTCAGGGCCGCGCCGCCGTCGGACCGGACCTGGGAGTACGCCGATATGCGCCGCCCGGCCCCCGACGTCACCATCCGCTTCGAGGGGATGCCGCCGGTCCAGATCGACGCGGCCCTGGTCACGATCGAGGCGGACACCCGTGAAGCCGCGCTGCATGTCGGCGTACATCACCCGACCTTCAGCGAACTGCCGGAGGACCTGCAGAAGCGGGTGACCTTCCTGCTGCTCGACCTGGTGCTGGGCGAGGAACTCGTCGAGACCTGGGTCGGCGCGATCGAGACCGCGGTGGAGCGCCCGGCGGACGCAGTACCGATCGCTGAGCTGCTGCCTGCGGTTGCCGCGTTCGCCGCCGACCATGTCGCCGATGACGGTGGGCCGAGCTGGCGGCTGATGGAGGGTACGACGGCCGCCGGGCACCGGCTGGTGGCGACGGCGATGGTGCCGCTCCGCTCGATCCAGCTTCCGCATCTGGACACGCATGTCGCCGTCTCGGTTCCGTACAAGGCTGCTCGAGACGACGGTCTTCCGTTGGACGAGACGCTCAGCCACCTGCGCGACTTCGAGGATCACCTGTCGGACCGACTCGGCGACTCCGGGCGGCTGCTTGCCCACGAGACTGCCGAGGGCCACCGGATCCTGCATTACTACGTCGACGGCACCACCCCGGCCGCCGCCCAGGTCGAGGCCGCGGTCATCGGCTGGCCCGACGGTCCGGTCGCGGTCGACGTCTCCGCCGACGCCGGCTGGGAAGGCGTCCGCCATCTCAGCTGAACTTTTCACCGCCTCACTCCATCCAAGGCTCGCTGGGCCACCAGCCTGACCTCCGACCTGCTGAACGGCGAGTAGCCGCAACTTTCCGGTCGCCGGTGACATCGTGGTTGGTATGCGAACACTGCCAGTCATCCTGACCACGCTGGCCCTGGCGATCGGAGCCGCTGGCCCGGCCGTCGCGAGCACCGGATCCTCTACCGGAGCAACGACGACTACTGCGGCATGCAGCATGGTCGCGGGGAGTGTGACCGTCGGCGGCTACCACGTCTGGCAGCCGATCACGGCGACCAGCCCGCCGACGACCGGAGTCGGCCACTACCTCCAGTACACCTATCCGCGCGGCCAGGCACGCCTCAGCACCACCTTCGCCATCTGGCCGAAGCCGTCCGGCACCGCGCGGTTCGGCTGGGTTGTGTTCGGCGACAACCTCTATGCCCATCACTACTGGCTCACCCCAGACGGTGCAAAGGACCCTGCGCGACCGGCCAAGTACACAAAGGTTGGCGCCGGCTGGACCCGCTTCACCGCCGTGGAGGTGTCGAGCTACTACCGCGGCCAGACGCTTGCCCGACAGACCGCGTACGGGTTGCGTAACGACGGAACGCTGCTGCGCTGGTCGATCAGCAGCACCGGCAGGTGGACGCAAACCGGTTCGGCCAAGGGCTTTGCGGGCGTGAAGTCGATCTCGCTGATCAGCAGGACGGCGACGTACGAGACCTTCGTGGCGAACCTGCGAGGCGGTGGGCTCTACACGATCCACCTGCCGGTCGCGGCCCCGATGAAACCGGTGGTCAAGCAGGTTCGCGCCACCGGCTGGGCCCGCTTCGCCAAGCTGGTCGCTTCCCGCTGTGGCAAGGGTTCGCTGCTGATCGGCGTCGATCCGTCGACCAGGCTCGGGCACATGTACGCCGTCGGTCACGCCACCGGAACCTCGACACCGATCCAGAGTCTTGGCCAGGTGAACGGCGGGATGTTCCAGACGCCCGATCCGGTCTTCTTCCGGTGGGTCGGCAACCCGCCGACCGATGCCCTGGCCGGCGAGTAGCCACCCGGTACGCCGGCCGCCCTACGCGGTACGCCGTTTGAGGGTGGCCGCACCCAGGGCGAGGGCGCCGAAGATGAACGCCAGCACGATCAGCGCATCGGTCCCGGCGCCGTCACCGAAGCCGTTGCCCCTGGCAACTCCGGTGACGGCGTCGACGGCGTACGAGAGCGGCAGCACGTCGCTGACCGCGTTCAGTACGTCGGGCAACTGGTCGCGCGGGAGGAGGAGTCCGCAGAGCAACAGCTGCGGGATCATCACGGCCGGCATCATCTGGACCGCCTGGAACTCGGTGGCCGCGAACGCGCTCGCGAACAGGCCGAGCGCAGTACCGAGAACACCGTCGAGGACGGCGACGACACCGAGCTGCCAGGCGTCGCCGCGGATGTCGAGGTCGAGGGCGTAGAGCGAGATCGACACCACCACGACGGCCTGGACGACGGCGATCAGCGCGAACGCGATCGCGTAGCCGAGCAGGAAGTCCACCTTGCCCATCGGCATCGTGAACAGCCGGGACAGCGTCCCGCTGGACCGCTCGCGCAACGTCGCCACCGAGGTGACGATGAACATGATGATCGCCGGGAAGACCGCCAGCAGCGGCCCGCCGACCCGGTCGAAGGTGGCCGGCGCATCGTGGAACATCCACCACATCAGCGTGACCAGCAAGGCCGGCATCACGATCAGCATCGCCACCGTCCGGTGGTCCCGGCGCAACTGCGCGACCACGCGGGCCGCTACGGCGAAGGTCACTCGGGGAGTCATCGGGCACCAGCTCTCTGGTCGATCAGGGTCAGGAAGGCCTGCTCGATGTCGTCGGTCCCGACCGATTCGAGCAGCGCCTGCGGGGTTTCGTCGGCGAGCAGGTCGCCGTCGCGCATCAGCAGCAAGCGGTCACAGCGGACGGCTTCGTCCATGACATGGCTGGAGACCAGCAGCGTCGCGCCGTCAGCCGCGAGGCGATGGAACAACTCCCACAGGTCCCGACGCAGTACGGGATCGAGACCGACGGTGGGCTCGTCGAGCACGAGCAGTTCGGGGTTGCCGAGCAGTGCGGCCGCGAGCGAGGCCCGCGATCGTTGACCGCCGGACAGCCTGTCGACGGGTGCATCGGCATGACTGCGCAGGTCGACCGCATCGATGACCCGGTCGACGTCGTCGACCGGTTCACCCAGTACGGCGGCGAAGAAGCGCAGGTTCTCCGTGACGGACAGATCGCCGTACACGCTGGGCTCCTGGGTGACGTAGCCGATCCGCCCGCGCAGCTTGGCCGACCCGGCGGGCAGGCCGAGCACCTGCACGTCACCGGTGACCTTGGCCTGCAACCCGGCGATCGCCCGGATCAGCGTGGTCTTGCCGCACCCGGACGGACCGAGCAGCCCGGTCACCGACCCGGCTCTGAGGTCGAAGCCGACCCCGTGCAGTACCTCGCGGTCCCCGCGCACCACCACGACGTCTCGGCAGGTCACCGCCATCGCGTTTTTCATCATGTGATGAATTTAGCGCAGACGGGACCCGCTGGCAACATCTCGCGAAGGTCAGGCGAGCAGCCCGGGTTCGCCGTACCGCTCGACGAGCGTTGCGAATCTCGCACTCTTGTCCGCCCCGAAGCGCAGTACGGCGGCCTGGTAGGCGGCGGCCGTGACGAACTCGGGAGGACTGCTCTTGCTGTGGAACTTGTCGGCGTACATGACCAGCTCCTCCTCGACTGTCTCGGCGAGGTAGTCGCCGGGCGGAATCGGAAGCTCCTGCCGTACGACGTCGTCCCAGCTCAGCCCGACACCGGTGTGGTGCGAGCAGAACCGGCAGAGCGCCTCGGGAAAGCCGAGCTCGCGCAACAGCTCATACCCGAGTACTCCGTGGCGGATGTAGTGGGAGCCGTTGAGCCGGTAGAGCCCGATGTCGTGCAGCAGACTGCCGGCGCGGACCAGGTCGACGTCCACGTCGAGGTTGTTCCGGGCAATCACCTGTTCGGCGAGCCGGCCGACGATCCGGCAGTGGTCGTGGACGAGGTCGAAGGCCTCGCGGGTCGGCGCGTACTGCGCGTGCAGGTCGCGGATCTCCCGGTCGGTGGGGAGATTCACCCGGTGAGGTAGCGCTGGAGAGTGGGGGCCATCCGGTCGATCAGGTCGGGGACCTCGCAGGAGGCGATCGGGTCCAGCTCGATCACGTAGCGGGTCATCGCCATGCCGATCAGCTGGGTGGCGACCAGGGACACCCGGAACTGCGCATCCGGTACGCCGAGCGCCTCCGCGACCGGGGTGAGGATCAGCTGGCTGATCCCCTCCCGCATCAGCCGGGCAACCTCGTCGCTGCTGACCACGCTGCGCAGGATCGCCTTCATCCGTTGCTGGCCGTCGGGTGACTCCCAGACGCCGAGGAAGACGGTGATGATCCGCCGGCCGAGTTCCTCCGGCGGGCCGGACAGGACGTGCGCGGCGACCTGGCGCGGGTCGATCGGGAGCGCCATCGCCTCGATGAACAGCGCGTCCTTGCTGTCGAAGTAGTGGTGCACCAGGGCCGCGTCGACCCCGGCTTCGCGGGCGACCGCACGCATGGAGGTGGCGGTAAATCCCTTGTGCGCAAAGGATTCCCGGGCAGCACGGAGGATCTCGCCGCGAGTGTCAGGGCCACCGGGCCGCCGCCCGGGAGTACGCGACTTGGCCGCGGCTTTCGGCGTACGGGAGGTCACGTGTCGAGCTCCGACACCTCGCCGTCGCTGGTCACGGCGAAGGCGTGGCGCCGGGACGTGACGGCCTCGGCGGTCCGGACGAAGTGCTTGCGGGTGAACTCGAGCGACTCGATCAGGTCGACCTCGCGTTCGGACCGGCTGGTCGCGCGGCGGGTGTTGATCTCGATGATGATGTGACCGGCGAACTCCTGATTCGCCAGCCCCTGCAGCAGATCGCCGGCGCGCTGCGTACCGCGCCCAGGCACCAGGTGCTCGTCCTTCGCCGAGCCGGTGCCGTCGGTCAGGTGCACATGCTTCAGCGTGCTGCCCATCGTCGCGGCGAGCTCGACGCAGTCCTGCTCGGCGGTCGAGGAGTGCGACAGGTCCAGCGTGGTGTGCGCGTAGCTCTGCTCGGTCGGGTCCCAGCTCGGCGCGTACGCCTGCAGGCCCTTGCCCGGCGCGCGCCACGGGTACATGTTCTCGACCGCGAAGATGATCCCGGTCTCCGCCTCCAGCCGCGCGATGCCCTCGACGAATCCCCGGGCGTAGTCGCGCTGCCAGCGAAAGGGCGGGTGGACGACGACCACATCGGCCCCCAGCGCGCTGGCCGCCTCCGCGCTGCGTTCGAGCTTGCCCCACGGGTCGGTGCCCCAGACCCGCTGGGTGATCAGCAGGCAAGGCGCGTGGATCGCCAGGACCGGCAGGTGGTGATAGTCGACCAGCCGCTGGATCGCGTCGATCTGGGTGCTCAGCGGGTCGATACCCACCATCACCTCGACGCCGTCGTACCCGAGCCGGGCGGCCAGCTCGAAGCAACTGGCGGTCGACTCCGGGTAAACCGAAGCGTTGGAGAGGCCGATCTTCGCGGTGTCGCGGGTCATCTTCTACTTGCCTTCGCGCTTGTTCATCGGGGCTGCAACTGATCGAGGCGGGACAGGATCACGCCTTCGCGCAAAGCCCACGGACAGACCTCGAGTGAGGTGCGGTCGAAAAGGTCCATGACGGCGTCGGCCACGAGTGCTCCCGCGACCAGCTGGGTCGAGCGGCTCGCGGAAACGCCTGGCAACTCGGCGCGCTCGGCGGCCGTCATCGCGATGAGCTTGGGCATCCACTCGGCCAGGTCGTCGCGGCTGAGCGACCGCGGGACATAAGGCCCGTCGTCCGACGGAGCCGCCCCGCAGATCCTGGCCAGCGAGCGGAACGTCTTGCTGGTGGCCACTGCCCGCTGCGGTTTGCCGGCTCGCAGTACGTCGCCCGCGACGGCCGCCATCTCGACCCGGATCCGCTTGCGCAGCGCCTTGATCTCGTCCTTGTCCGGCGGATCGGCGGTCAGCGACTCGCGAGTAAGCCGCCCGGCGCCCAGCGGCACGGACACCGCCACCGTCGGTTCCTCGTCGGAGCCGGCCGCGATCTCCAGCGACCCACCTCCTATGTCGAAGACAGCCAGGCGGCCGGACGACCAGCCGAACCACCGGCGTACGGCGAGGAAGGTCAGCCGGGCCTCGTCCTGCCCGGTGAGCACCTGGAGGTCGACCGCGGTCCGCTCCCGCACCCGGTCCAGCACGTGTTCGCCGTTCGGCGCCTCGCGCAGCGCCGAGGTGGCGAAGGCGAGGACGGATTCGCAGCCCTTGTCCTCGGCCAGCTCGGCCGCCTCCTTGACGAAGGAGACCAGCTCGTCGGCACCGGACTTGGCGATCTTGCCGTCCTTCTCGAGGTGTTCGGCCAGCCTCAGCTCGGTCTTGTGCGAGTACGCCGGCAGCGGCGCGGCACCACGATGTGCGTCCACCACGAGCAGGTGGACGGTGTTGGATCCCACGTCGAGTACGCCGAGCCGCATACCCTCACGCTACTGGACTCCGGGTGTTGACCCGATCGGCCCATGAGCGTCTTCCCCCAGATTTGATCGGCCGGCGGCGGGCGCAGTACTGGCCGGGATGACCGAGTATCGCGCCGGACGACGTACGCTTTCGGGGTGCCTGAGGTATCACTTGACTTCCCCCGCGCCTTCGCCGAGTTCGTCGACCCCGATGACCCCGACCAGGTGTTCCGTTGCGACCTGACCTGGCTGACGTCCAACTGGACCTGCATCTTCGGCGGTGGCTGCCAGGGCATCTACAAGGGCCGCCCGAACGACGGCTGCTGCACGCTCGGCGCGCACTTCTCCGACGAGGACGACGAGAAGCGGGTCAAGGGCTACGTCAAGCAGCTCGGCAACGAGGACTGGCAGTTCCGCAAGGAAGGCAAGAAGAACGGCTGGGTCGAGACCGACGACGACGGCGACCGCAAGACCCGCGTCTGGGAAGGCGCCTGCATCTTCCTGAACCGGCCGGACTTTCCCGGCGGCGGCGGGTGCGCGCTGCACGGTCTCGCGCTGAAGCAGGGCGTGCACTTCGTCGAGACCAAGCCGGACGTCTGCTGGCAGCTGCCGATCCGGCGGACCTTCCGCGAGGTCGAGCGGCCGGACGGTACGTCGTACACGGAGGTCGGGATCGGTGAGTACGACCGGCGCGGCTGGGGGCCGGGTGGGCACGACCTGGACTGGTACTGCACCGGCAACACCGAGGCGCACATCGCGGTCGAGGCGGTCTTCGAGTCGAGCAAGGTCGAGCTGCAGACGCTGATGGGTGTCAAGGCGTACGACGTACTGGCTGAGTACTGCCGCCAGCATCTCGACGCGGGTCGTCAGCTACTCCCACACCCGGCGTCGAAGCCGCTGTTCTCCTGATCCCGCTCACTGCTTTTTCTTTGTTTTCGTAGTTAGGGTTGCCTTCCTTCGACACCCCGGATCCACGCGGCGGCCGGTTTGCCGACACAATGACTGGCATGCGCTTGGATCATCTTTCATATGCCGCCGGACCGGACGGGTACCAAGCGACGGTCGAGCGGCTGTCCGCCGTGCTCGGCGCGGACTTCGTCGATGGTGGGGTGCACCCGCGCTTCGGCACGGTGAACCACATCCTTCCGCTGGAGAACGACCGCTACATCGAGGTCGTCGACGTGCTCGACCACCCGTCCTCGGACAAGGCGCCGTTCGGTCAGGCGGTGCGCGCCCGTAAGGAACTCGGCGGCGGCTGGCTCGGCTGGGTGGTCGCCGTTCGCGACATGGCCCGGATGGAGCAGCGCCTCGGCCGCGACGCGGTCCCCGGCAACCGGCACCGCCCCGACGGGGTCAACCTCACTTGGCGGCAGATCGGCGTCAAGGGTCTGATCTCCGATCCGCAACTGCCGTTCTTCATCCACTGGGACGACCTGACCCAGCACCCGTCGGTCGGCGGCAAGGGCGTCAAGCTGACCGGGCTGGAGATCGCCGGCGACCCCACCCGGGTGACCGACTGGATCGGCCACCCGGCCGACCACCTGCTCGACGACCTCGACGTCGCCTGGGTCGGCCCCAACGGCCAGCCCGGCCTCGTAGCCGCCGTCTTCCAAACCCCGGACGGCATCGTCAGGCTGTGACACCCCCGCAGATCCTCGCCACCTCAGGAATCCTCGAGGGCGACCGATCTCGCACGCTCGACCTGATCCGGTACGCCGTATCGCTGGCCGGCGTCGCCCGCCCGGCAAAGCTCTGCTTCCTGCCCACGGCGGAGGGCGACAACCCGCACGCGGTGCAGTGGTTCGAAGATGCCTTCGGCAACGATCCCGCGATCGAGCCGAGCGTACTGACGCTGTTCACCCAGCCGAATGTGCCCGACGTCCGTAAACACCTGCTGGCACAGGACGCGCTGTGGGTCGGCGGCGGCAGCGTGGTGAATCTGATGGCGATCTGGCGGGCGCACGGCCTGCCCGAGATCCTGCATGAGGCATGGCAGAACGGCGTGGTGATGGCCGGCCAAAGCGCAGGCAGCCTGTGCTGGCACGTCGGCGGCCCGACCGACTCCTTCGGCGACTCACTAGATGCCTTCAGCAACGGCCTCGGCTGGTTACCCTGGAGCAACGGCGTCCACGACGAACTCAACGACCAGCCCCGGCGTACGACGTACCGGCAACTGGTTGCCTCAGGCGCCCTTCCCGCAGGCTACGCAACGGAGGGCGGCGTCGGGCTCCACTATGTCGGCGGCGCATTCCACGAGGCCGTCTCGGTGTTGCCGAATGCCCGTGCCTGGCAGGTAGAACCCGATGGCTCCGGCGGCTGGCGCGAAACAGAGGTCATTCCGCGCCTGCTGGGCTAGAGACGACCCGGGTCCCAGCGACCAATCGGTGTGCTTCGCCCCGCTAGGTGGGCATCACCCACTGGTAGAGCAGTGGGCGAACCCCACATCGAGGGGCGAACCCCTCCGTAGTACGGGTAACCCCACTCGGCCCATCCACCGGAAAACCAGCCACCGATAACCCAAGCGCCGAAGGCCCCGGCAGCGAAGGCCGGGCGAGCCACGGAAGGCGACCGGGCTAGCGGACCGCCACCACTACCAAACCCGCCCCCGGTGCCTCGACACGCCGAGGGAAGCGTTTGCTGCCGAGGTTTGATAGTGCTGGCCGCCCGCCCCCTTCGAGGCTAGAGGAATTCGAGTTCCCTAAGTGACGTCTCCAGGTGGGATAGGAGGCGTTGTAGGTGGGGGACGGTGCGGCGGCAGCCGGTTAGGCCGAAGTGGAGTTGGTGGTCGTAGCTGGTGACGCTGATGTTGAGGGCCTGGCCGTTGAGGACGATTGAGGCGGGGTACATGCCGAGCAGGCGGGAGCGGTTCCAGTACAGGGGGCTCTCGGAGGGGCCGGGGACGTTGGAGATCACCAGGTTGTACGGCGGTGGGGTGCGGCCGGCGAGGCCTGGGATGACCGCGGCGGGACCGGCTGAGCCGAGGCCGAGGGCGCCGATCATCAGGTTCTGCAGGGGGCTGAGCTGGGACAGGACGCCCTTGCCGTAGGTGGTGGAGTCCATGATCCGGCGGATCCTCGGCTCCGGGTCGATCTCATCCGTGGCCAGGTCGGCGATCAGGGTGGCCAGCGAATTGCCGCCGCCGGTACCGTTGCCGTCGGCACCTCTGAGGGAGACCGGGACCATCGCGGTCAAACCCTTGTCCGGAAGGGCGTTCAGCTCGAGGAGATAGTTGCGCAAGGCCCCTGAACACATCGCGAGCATCACGTCGTTCAGCGTCGCGCCGGTCATCACGCGCACCTTCTCCAGCCGCTCCATCGGCCAGGACTGCGCCGCGAACCGCCGGGCCCCGGTGATCGGCTGGTTGAAGATCGTCTGCGGCGCCTGGAAAGCCACCGAGGAATGCTCGGTCTGAAGCGCCCGCAACGCACTCTTGAGCCCAACCGGCGACAGCCCAGCAAGATCAGCCAGCACCCGCCCCACTCCCCCGACCGCCCCACCAACAGCCTTGCCAGCCTCACCCGGAAGCCGCCCCACGGCCGCAAACAACTCAGCCGCCGTCGGCATCCCACTCAGCGTCCTCGGCTGCTCTTCCACCGATCGATCGACACTCGCCGGCGCGTCCGGCAGCGCATAGGTCGCCGGCATCCCCGTCCGTACGGGGTCGGAAGTCAGCGTGTTCTGCATCCATTGCAACGCTGTGACGCCGTCGATCATCGAGTGATGGATCTTGCTGTAGACAGCGAAGCGACGCCCCTGGACACCTTCGATCAGGTGCATCTCCCACAGCGGCCGACGTCGATCCAAGAGAGTGCCGTGCAAGCGGCTGGTCAGTTCGAACAGTTCCCTGAAGCGCCCAGGACGAGCCAGCCCCGAAAGCCTGACGTGGTACTCGAGGTCGATCTCGCGATCCTGATCCCACGACCAGTAGCCCAGGTCGAGCGCCCGATTGCGCACCCGCCGGCTGAAGAGCGGGTTGACCGTCTGGTTCTCGACGATGTCCTGATAGAGCCGCGCGACATAGTCCCGGGTGCCGTCGGGAAAGACCTGATCGCGAGCACCCTCGGGCAACTCGAACAGCATCAGGCCGCCGACGTGCATCGCCTGCTCGCGCGTCTCGCCCAGCAGGAACATCGCGTCCAACGGCCCCACCGCCGTCATCCGTCCTCCCGCTCCCGATCTGACCCAGGCCGTCTACCCAGCTAACCGCCTGAGACGACTTTAGTTATCCCCTCAGCATCTGTGACGTCAGGGATAGGTCAAGATCGGGAGACCGGGAGGCAAAGCTCAGTCGAGCGGCCGGTAGTTGAGGCCCAGCGCCTCGATGCGGGCGAGGTGCGGACGCAGGCGGGTGAGGAACTCGTCGTACGACGCCTTCGGCGAACCCCAGGCGCGTTCGGCGAAGGCGGACAGCCGTGGCAGCAACATGTAGCCAACCCGCTCGGGGTCCTCCATGTACTCCGTCCAGATCTGGCACTGGGTGCCGACGATCCGCGCCTCCTCCTCGGCGGACAGACCGGCCGGGATCACCTCGAAGTCGTAGACCTTCTCCAGTGGGATGTTTCCGCCGATCGCGAGCGGCTCGGTGGCCGGGTCGCCCTGGTAGTAGTCGAAATACACCGACTCGCACGGCGCCATCACGGTCTCGTGCCCGGCCTTCACCGCGATCTCGCCGCGCTGGGCGCTCCGCCACGCCATGATGACCGCGTCCTTCGGGCAGTCGGTCTCGACCATCTCGTCCCAGCCGACCAGCCGCCGGCCGTCCTCGGTCAGCACCGCCGCGACCTGCTCGGTGAACCAGCCCTGCAACTGACCGGCATCGGTGAGCCCCAGCTCGGCCTGCCGCGCCTGCGCCACTTCCGAAGTACGCCACTGGACGTCCGGGCACTCGTCGCCGCCGAGGTGGATGTACGGGCTGGGGAAGATCTCCAGCACCTCGCGCAGCACGGTCCGGACGAACTCGACGGTCTCGTCGTTGACGTTCAGGACGTCGTCGCTGATCCCCCAGATCTGCCGGACCCCGAGCTGGCTGTCCGGGTTGTTGCCGAGCTCCGGGTACGCCGCGATCGCCGCCTGCATGTGACCGGGCAGGTCGATCTCCGGAACGACGGTGATGCCACGGTCGGCCGCGTACGCGACGATCTCGCGCAGGTCGTCCTTGGTGTAGAACCCGCCGTGCCGCTTCCCGTCGTAGCTGAACTCGGTCTGGTCGTGCGACATCTTGCCGACCATGGTCTCCGGCCGCCAGGCGCCGACCTCGGTGAGCTTGGGGAAGGCGTCGATCTGGACCCGCCAGCCCTGGTCGTCGGTGAGGTGCAGGTGCAGCACGTTCAGCCGGTGCAGCGCGATCGCGTCGATCACCCGCAGGACGAACTCCTTCGGCAGGAAGTGCCGGGCGACGTCCAGCATCACGCCGCGCCAGCCGAAGCGCGGCGCGTCGGCGATGTGCACGGCCGGTACGGCGACGCCGTCCTCGACCGGGGTGGCCGCGTCGACCAGTTGGCGGTAGGTCTGTTCGGCGTACCGCAGCGACTCCTCGGAGCCGGCCGACAGCCGGGCACCGTCCGGGGTCACGTCGATCCGGTACTCCGTCTCGCCGAGGTTCTCCACGACGGTACGGACGGCGTCGGCGGCAGGGTCGGTGCTGACCCACTGGCCGTCGCCGGCGACGAGCTCTCGGGGGGCGGGGACGATCGCGATCTGTTCGGACATCCGGACTCCAGGTGAGGGCAACGGAACTGACAAACGAAAGCTGACAGCGAAAGCCGCTGACGGCGACCCTACCTGCGGTTCAGGGGCCGCGCCCAGGGTGGGTCCACGCTCTGAACTGCACAAAACGGGCACTGAGGAGCACTATCGAGCACTTCGGTGGTGGAGAAACTGGCTGCCGCAGCAGCTTCCCGGGTGAGAAGGTAGGCCTGTGCCCGCCGACTCAGCCCCGCCCGAACCGACCGTCCCGCAGAACGCAGTCTCGGTGCCCGCCGCGCAGGACGCAGTACAGGCTCCTGCGCAGGGCGCAGTCCCGGCGACTGCTGCTTCGTTGCAGCGGGGCACCTTGTGGGTGCTGGTGATCAGCAATGTGCTGGGCGGGGTCGCGGTCGCGAGCGGGTTCGCGGTGGCGGGGCTGCTCGCCGAGGACATCTCCGGATCGACCTCGATGGCGGGGGTCGTCGCCACCTCGACAACGCTGGGCGCAGCGATGCTGGCTGTGCCGTTGGCGAGGCTGGCCCGCTCGCAGGGGCGGCGGATCTCGTTGACCGCCGGCTACTTGATCGCGCTCGCGGGTGCGCTGCTCAGCGTCGTGGCGGCACAGATCGACTCACTCGCACTACTGCTGTTCGCCGGCTGCCTGTTCGGCGGCGGCTCGGCCACCAACCTGCAGGCCCGGTACGCCGCGACTGACGCGGCTGACCCCAAGCATGTCGCCAGCTCCCTGTCGATGGTCGTCTGGGCGACCACCATCGGCGTTGTCGTCGGCCCCAACCTCACCGGCGTCGGCGGATCGGTCGGTACGTCGGTCGGCGTGCTCTCGCTGGCCGGCCCGTACCTCTTCTCCGTCGTCGCGTTCGCCCTCGCGCTGGCGACCGTGTGGTTCGGCCTGCGCCGCCTGCAGCAAGCGACCGTCAGAACCGCCCAGGAACGCCAGCCGCTGGCGGTCACCTTCCGCCGGGTGATGGCGATCCCGCACGCCCGGCTGGGCTTGCTGGCGATCGCGTCTGCCCACGCGGTGATGGTCGGCGTGATGTCGATGACGGCGGTCCACCTGAGCCACCACGGCGCCTCGCTGACGATCGTCGGCCTCGTCATCAGCGGTCACGTGGCCGGCATGTACGCCCTCTCCCCCGTGATGGGCTTCCTCACCGACCGGATCGGCCGCGTCCCGACCGTCGGCATCGGCGTGGCCATCCTGACGGGCGCGATGGCAGTGGCCGCGCTCGCCCCCGACGACGCGCACAGCCTCACGGCACTCGCCCTGGTACTGCTCGGCCTCGGCTGGTCGGCCTGTCTGGTCGCCGGCTCGACCCTGCTGACGCGCTCGGTCCCGGCCGACATCCGGACCTCTGCCCAGGGACTGTCCGACCTCACGATGGGCGCCCTCGCCTCCATCGCCGGCCTCGCCGCTGGACCGATCCTGGCCCAGTTCGGCTTCCACTGGCTCGCAGTGGTGTGCGGCCTGCTCCTCGTCCCCGTCGCCGTCATGGCAGCCACGACGAAGAAAGAACCTGTCGGTACGCCGGGTTAGCGTGAGCGGCATGAGTGAGGTCGGTGTTGCCTCAGGCAACGTCGGTCCGGCCGCATCGAGCATGCCGGGCGGGCGGTTAGGGTTTGGGCGTGGCGACTATCGCGGAGGGTGGGATTCCCAGTCCCAACATCTGGCACCATCCGGGTGTTTACGAGGTGGAGAACCGGGCCGTCGATCCGGATGGCGTGATCGAGCCGGCGATGCGGGCGATCCGGGACTGGGCCGGGGCGAGCGTGCTGGATCTGGGCTGCGGGACCGGGTTTCATCTGCCGATGTTCGCGGCCACAGCCGCCTGGGTGGTCGGAGTCGAGCCGCATGGCGAACTCGCGGCCGCTGCGCGAAGGCGTACCAGGGAGCTGGTGAACGTCGAGGTCCGGCAGGGTACGGCGCAGAAGTTGCCGGTCGCGGATGCGTCGATCGACGTGATGCACGCGCGCTGGGCGTACTTCTTCGGGCCGGGTTGCGAGCCGGGGCTGGCCGAGCTGGACCGGGTCATGCGCCGGGGCGGGACCGCGTTCGTGATCGACAACGACGGCAGCCGGTCCACCTTCGGCCGCTGGTTCAGCCAGTGCTATCCGATGATCAAGCCGCCCGAGGTGGATCGCTTCTGGACGCAGCGCGGCTGGCACCGGACCGCACTGGAGATGGGCTGGCGGTTCGAGCGGCGGGAGGATCTGGAGGCGGTGATCCGGATCGAGTTCAAGCCGGCCGACGCCGAGCGCATCATCGCCTCGCACACCGGCGTCGAGGTCGACTACGCGATCAACCTGTGGAGCAGGACCTACTGACCTTCTCCGGCCTGCCGCGGCGCGCGTAGGGCTGCAGAGACCCGGTCATCCCCCTAAGGTAAGCATTCGCACCGACAGTGGGAGGCGCCAGGCCGGGATGGACGGACTGCTGCTCGAAGGGCTGCCCGGCATGCCGCGGCGGCTCCAGATCGTCCGAGGTGAGCAGCGAGCCCTCGTCGTCCCGAACGCGACCACCGCGCGGCTACTGGCCGATCTGGTCAGCGGACTCGGCGAGCCACCCACAGACGCGATCATCAAGGCCAGCGGCTCCGTACGCCTCGTCCCTGCAGAGGGCGGCCTGCTCCCGCATCTCACGGTGCTCGGCAACGTCGTACACGGCCACACAGTCACTCACCGCGTCACCCGCCGGGCAGCAGCGGTGGAGAGCCAGGTCACCGCGACTCGCTGCGGGCTGGAAGACGTACTGGACTGCTACCCCCACGAGATCACCGCAGGCCGTCGCCGCCTGGCCGGCGTAGCCCGTGCACTCCGTGCACACCCCGCTGCGATCGTGCTCGAGGATGCGGCCGGCCTGCCTACCTGGGGATCGCTATTGCAGTTCGACAACCCCGAGCTGTGGTTTCCCGCCCTCTTGCTGATCACTACCGATCCAGCGCGTACCAAGGGGTTCCAGCATGCCGACTAGCCGCCGGGCCTTCCTCGGAGCCTCAGCCGCAGTACTAGCTGCAGGCTGCTCCGGTACGCCGGACGTCCTCGGCCTGCGGCGCAGCGTACGGATCGCCGTGAGCTGGAGCAGTGAGGAGCTGCGTGCCTTCCACTCGGTACTCAACGGGCTCGGACGCCTGGACTACCCGGTCGAGGTGGTCCCGCTCGGCGACGATATCTCCACCGCCTTCGGACCGCGTAATGCTCACCGGCCCGACCTGGTGATGCTCCCGCAGCCGGGACTCGTCCCCGAACACAAGAAGGATCTGGAATCGATGCCGGACGATCTGGCCGATCGGGGCCGAGCCCGGCTCTGGGACGAGCTCCTGGTCGTCGACGGTACGACGTACGGGCTGCCCTTCAAGACGGCTCACAAATCCGCGGTCTGGTATCGGCCGTCGGTGCTGGACAAGGCGGGACTCAAGCCGCCCACCCTGTGGAGCGAGTGGCTCGAGGTGAACAGGTCGCTGTCGTTCTCCGGCATCCGGCCGCTGGCACTGGGTGCTGGAGATGGCTGGGTGCTCACCGACTTCCTGGAGAACGTGCTGCTGGGGTCCTCTCCGCCGACGTACCAGGCATTGGCCGCCGCAGCCCATCCGCGGCCGTCCGAGCATCCGCAGTTCGCTGCGGCGCTCCGGTTGCTCGGGACGATGTGGTCGGCCCCTGGCACGTTGGCGGGTGGAGTCAAGCGGTCGCTGGTACAGCAGTTCCCGGACGCGATCGTGGAGGTCTTCGGGCATCGCCGCGCGGCCATGGTGCTCGCGCCCGACTTCGCCGAGCCAGTAGTGCGCTCCTTCGCCGCAGACCCCGACGACATCGGCATATTCACCTTCCCGCCGATCAGTCCCGGTGGTGCTGCCCCGGTAGTGGTGGGTGGCGACGTGATGGTGCTACCGAAGCCGACGACCGACGACGCCCGCGATCTCGTACGCCGGTTGGCCGCACCCGCCGCTGTCGACCCGTGGATCACAGCAGGCGGCTTCCTGGCCGATGGACGCGTTACCGGCTACTCCCCTGAGCTCACCCGGCTCGCTAAGCAACTGGTGGCGCCGGGGGCCTCGTTGCAGTTCGACCTGTCCGACCGGCTCGGACGGCTCGGCGCCATGAACGGGCTGTGGCACGTCCTGACCGACTTCCTGGAGCGGATCGGCAACCGCGGCAGCGACGTCGTACCGGATGCGGTCGAGATCGCCCTGGCCGACCTGAAGAAGGTAGAGAGCTGATGGGGTTGCAGAGCAACGGCCTGTCGCTCGAGATCGTCGGGCGGGAGATCAGCGGGCGACCTGTGCCGGGCAAGCCCCGGCGACCCGCAGGGCCTTATCTACTGGGGCTTCCGGCCCTCCTGCTGAGCTGCCTGCTGCTCATCCCGATCGGTGTGACCGTAGTGGCCGCCTTCACCCGCCCGGACGGCTCCTTCGGTCTCGGGAACTTCGCTGTGATGGGCGACCCGGGCGCACTGCGTGCTGTCGGCAACAGCCTCGCGTGGATCGCAGTAGCGCTCGGACTGGTCGTAGTCGGCTTTCTGCTGGCACTGGTGAGTTACCGCCTCCCTGGGCTGTCCACGTTTCTCCAACCAGCGTTGGTGATTCCGTTCGCGGTCTCTGTTCTGGTGTCGGGTGTGACGTTCCGGCTCATCTTCGACGCGACGCCGGAGCGCGGCACGGTGACGGCGGTGTGGACCAGCCTGTTCGGCTCCAGCCCGGTCTGGCTCGGTCCTGGGCTGTTCTGGCTGGTACTGGTGTCCGCGTTCGGCTGGACCTGGCTCGGGTACGTCGTTTCGCTGTTCCGCGCAGGCCTGGATGCCATCCCGGACGACGTGAGCCGGACCGTGGCGGCTGAAGGCGTCACCGGATGGCGGCGGCTGCTCGCACTGGAGCTGCCACTGCTCAGGCCGATCACCGGAGTGGTGACGCTGACTCTGGTGATCGCAGCGGTCCGGGTGTTCGACCTGGTGCTCATCGTCGTCCCCGGGCCGATGCAACGCGATGCTGACGTGCTCGGGCTGAACTGGTGGCGAGCAGCCGATACTGGCGAACCCGCAGGCCGTACTGCGGCCCTGGGCGTCGTGCTGTTCGCGATCGTGGCAGCTGTGGCGGTGATCGGCGTACGGGGACTGCGTCGCCGCCGATGGGCTATGCCGGTCAGTGTTGTTCGTGCTGATCCGGCGCTGACTCGGTCCAAGCCCAGTCGGCGAGCACGGCGTATCGGTTGGACAGTCGGGTTCGCAGTGAGCTTGATCTGGATCCTGCCGGCCGTAGTACTGGTGGCCACTGCTCTGCACTCACCGCGCGAAGCCGGGCTGCGTGGGTGGTGGTCTCTTGATGGGCTGGGCTTCGAGTCGTTTGCCGCTGCCGCCAACGCGGGGTTGCTGCGGGCGTTGCTGTCGACTGTGCTGATCTCCTCGGTGGCGACGCTTGTGTTGCTGGTGATCGCGGTCCCCACGGCGTACTTGGTGGCCTGGGGTGGGCTGCCCCACTGGTTGGGGCGAGTAGTCACTTCGGCCTTTGTGGTGCTCGCGGTGACGCCCGTGCAGATGTACGCCGCGCCACTGCGGGATGCGATCGGCTCGGCCGGGTTGGCTGGGTCACGGGTCGCGCTGGCCTTGGTACACGCGGCTGCTGGGTTGCCGTTCGCAGTACTGCTTCTGCGCTCGGCCTTTGCTTCGGCGCCACCCGCATTGGTCGCCGAGGCGCTTCAAGGGCCGGCCCGGCAGAGCGCAGTACTGGCTACTGTGCAGCGGACGTATCGGCCTGCGCTGGTTGCTGTTGCCGTGTTGGAGTTCGCCCTGGTGTGGAACGACTTCATCGTCGGCTTCCTGATCAGCGGACCCGGTACTACGCCACTGTCGTTGGTGCTGTGGGGAGAGGCGCGGCAGTTCTCGTCGTCAAGTGGGACGGTGGCTGCTGCAGCCGTCGTGGCATCGGTAGTGCCGGCGGTGTTGCTGCTGTCGTTCTGGCCGACAGTGGTGCGCGGGCTGACTGTCGGGAGCAAGCCATGACGCCGGCTGTCACGCCGCCTGTGACGCCGGCTGGCGAGCCGGAGAAGCCTGCCAAGCAGGAGCGGCGGCGGGGCGACTTCTTCGGGATCAGTGCTCTCGCGTCGGCGCTGCTGTCAGGTCTCGCGGGCGACAAGCTGTCGCAGAGTCTCGACAGTGGTGGCTGGATCAGCGTTGTGGGGATCAGCCTGACGGTCCTGTTCGCATTGATCTGGGCGATCTACAACGCGCCTATCGGCCTGCGTCGCTATCGCCGGTGGCGGGCTGGACCGCCTCATGAGCCCAGCGAACTCCACACTGCCGCAGAGGAAGCCGAGCAATGGCTGCTGTCCCTCGGCTCGGATACGGGCGGGCTGGCGGCTGCCGAGTGGTTCCAGCAGCACGAGCCGCAGCTGCGGAAGTTGCTGACCACGGAGAAGGCCTGCGAGGACAACGCGGACGACTTTGCCAGGGTCTGCGATGCGTTGGAGGCCTGGTACCTGCGCCGGCAGGACGCACGTGCGCTACTGGACCTCAGCGACTTGCTGGCGGCGGTGGCAGAGGGCTGCGGTCGGCGGGAGCTAGCGGAACTTGCCGCGGCGCGGGCGGCAACGGCGTACCGGCTGATGGGTGATTCGGAGACGGCTAATACCCGGCTTGGGGTCTCGGAGAAGTTCGCCACGCATGGCAGGACCGCTGCGGCTCTGATTACGCGCCGGCACGTGGAGCGGGCGTTGCTGCACCTTGCGCGGGCGGAACAGTCTCCGGCCGGCAGTAACCGCGACGAGGCCGTACTGAATGCACGGCGCCTGCTGAACGACGCGCGGCTGAGCAGACCCGGGCCTGATCTTGCCGGCGAGATGGCGATCCAGATCAACCTGGCGATAGTCCACCTCTATCAGCAGGACCCGGAGAGCGCTCTGGATCAGCTCCGGCCAGCCGCTGCCCGGGCCTTGATCGCTGGCGACACCAGCGCCCACGCACACGCGCTCGAACTGACCGGGGTAGCCGCGTGGATGCAGCGGAGCCCACGCGAAGCCAAGCGCTGGTGGCAACAGGCAGAACACCTGTACTCCGAAGTCGACGAGCAGGAGGGCCGCGCCCGCTGCCTGCAACACCTCGGCTCCGCAGAGGTCGTCGGCAAGCGCCTGGACAACGCCCGAGCCTTCCTCGAACAAAGCGCAGACCTCCGGGGTAGCGAATCAGGCCACCCCGTCCTGACCCGCTACCTAAAAGCAGCCCGAGAATCCACCGACCCCCCACCAGTCCCCGACGAAGCCCCCCACCGCACAGCAGCCAGCTGGCTCCGCCGAAAACTCGCCCGCTGGTTCCACTGACCCTTCCACCAACCACTCGCACCGGGAACCTCTCCGTTCATTCGCCCCCTTTTCACCCGTTTGGGTGTCGATCACCTCAGACGAGAGGGCGCGACGGGGTGAAAAGGGGACGAATGAACGGGGGGAGGTAGCGGCTGTGGATGGCGGACCGGGTTTGTCGGTGGGGTGAATTAGGTTGGGCGGCATGGTGAAGGCAGCGGGGTCGACCAGGTCGAAGGCGGCGGGGAAGTCGCCGTTCGCTTGTAGCGAGTGCGGGTGGACGACGGCGCGGTGGATCGGGCGGTGTGGGGAGTGCCAGGCCTGGGGCACGGTTGCTGAGGTCGGTGCGCCCAAGGCTGCTCGGATCACCGCCGGCCCGGTGTCTTCGCCCGCGATGCCGATCTCCAAGGTGTCCGCCGTTGAAGCCGAATCGAGGCCGACCGGGATCGGTGAGTTGGATCGTGTCCTCGGCGGCGGTGTCGTACCCGGCGCGGTCATTCTGCTCGCGGGCGAGCCTGGCGTCGGCAAGTCGACATTGCTGCTTGAGGTGGCTGCGCAGTCCGCCCGGCGTGGGCAGCGCACGCTCTATGTGTCAGGTGAAGAGTCCGCAGCTCAAGTCCGACTGCGCGCCGGACGCACGGACGCGTTGGTGGATGAACTGTTCCTCGCGGCCGAGACCGATCTCGGTGCCGTCGTCGGTCAGGTGGACGCCGTCGAGCCGACGTTCCTGGTGATCGACTCGGTCCAGACGATGGCGCACCCCGAGGTGGATGGCGCGCCGGGCGGTGTGACCCAGGTCCGCGAGGTGACCGGCGCGCTGGTCCGGCTGGCGAAGGAGCGCAACATCGCCGTCGTCCTGGTCGGGCACGTGACCAAGGACGGCGCGATCGCGGGCCCGCGGATGCTGGAGCACCTGGTCGACGTGGTGCTCGCGTTCGACGGCGACCGGCACTCCGGGTTCCGGATGGTGCGGGCGACCAAGAACCGGTTCGGTCCGTCGGACGAGGTCGGCTGCTTCGACATGGTCGACACCGGGATCGTCGAGGTGAGCGACCCGACCGGGCTGTTCGTCTCCGAGCACGCCGAGCCGGTCGCGGGCACCTGCGTGACGGTGATGATGGAGGGACGCCGGCCGCTGCTCGCCGAAGTACAGGCACTGGTCGGCCCGTCGGCGGCACCACAGCCACGTCGTACGACGTCCGGGCTCGAGTCGTCGCGGGTCGCGATGGTGCTCGCCGTCCTGGGCAACCGCGCGGGTCTCAAGCTGACCGACCAGGAGGTGTACGTCGCGACCGTCGGCGGGGTGAAGATCACCGAACCGGTCGCGGACCTCGCGGTCGCCATCTCGGTCGCGTCGTCGGTGATGGACAAGCCGATCCACCCCGGCCTGATCGCGATCGGCGAGGTCGGCCTCGCGGGCGAGGTCCGTCGCGTCGGCGGCCTGGAGAAACGCCTGGCCGAAGCCGCCCGCCTCGGCTTCACCAAGGCGATCGTCCCGGCCGACGTGCCGAACCGCTCGAAGGACTCCAAACCCCTCGACCTGCAGGCGAAGTACGGCCTGCGCACCTTCGCCGCCGGCGACATCCGCGCCGCCCTGTCCGCCGCCGGCCTGACCTGACCGATGTGTTCCGGCCCACACCCTCCGCCGTACTGCGGTGAGACGGGGTCTACCGACCGGTACGCCGGAACGTACTCTTGATGCGCCCCCAAACGCGGCCTCCGACCCAGGCCGCCCCCGACCGGAGGAGCACTCGAGATGACCGGTTCCAAAGTTGTCGCCCTCGGCCACTACCAGCCGGAGCGGGTGCTCACCAACGCCGAACTGTCCACCATGGTGGAGACCAACGACGAGTGGATCCAGAGCCGGGTCGGGATCAAGGAGCGCCGGATCGCGGCGCCCGACGAGCAGGTCGACGAGATGGCCTGGCGGGCCGCCGAGAAGGCCGTCGCGAACGCCGGCATCGACACCGCCGAGATCGACCTGGTCGTCGTCGCGACCTGTACGGCGATCGACCGCTCCCCCAACATCGCCGCGCGGGTGGCCGCTCGACTCGGGCTGGCCAGCCCGGCCGCGCTCGACGTGAACACCGCGTGCTCAGGCTTCAGCCACGCACTCGCGACGGCCGACCACGCGATCCGTGCGGGCGCTGCATCCAAGGCCCTGGTGATCGGCGTCGAGAAGCTGAGCGACTTCACCGACTGGACCGACCGGACCACCTGCGTACTGATCGGCGACGGTGCCGGCGCGGCCGTCCTGGTCGCCAGCGACGAGCCGGAGATCGGCCCGGTCGTCTGGGGTTCGGTGCCGGAGATGTCGGACGCGGTCCGGATCGAAGGGCGGGACGGCAAGTTCGCCCAGGAAGGCCAGAGCGTCTTCCGCTGGACCACCACCCAGCTGCCGGTGATCGCCCGGCAGGTCTGCGAGAAGGGTGGCGTGACCCCCGAGGAACTCGGCGGCGTCGTGCTGCACCAGGCCAACCTGCGGATCATCGAGCCGCTGGCCAAGCGCCTCGGCGCGGTCAACGCGGTGATCGCCCGCGACGTGATCGAGTCGGGCAACACCTCGGCGGCCAGCATCCCGATCGCCTTGTCCAAGCTGGTCGAACGCCGCGAGATCCCGGCCGGAGCTCCCGTCCTGCTCTTCGGTTTCGGCGGCGGTCTCTCCTACGCCGGCCAGATCATCCGCTGCCCGTAGACCCGCGACTTGCGACCGCGACGAGCAGCGACACGCGGTACGGCGACAGTTGGTCAGCTGTTACCTGATTGGTGATCACGGTGCGCTCTGTCCTCATCGGCAGCACCTTTCAAGCCCGCCGGGTAGCGAAATAACGCTCAGTCAGGGCTTGCACGGGCCACTGCACGATCCGATGCACGGGCGTTTGCAAACGCGACTGGATCGCCGCAGCCCGAGGGGCCGGATTGCTGGTGGATCGGTCACGCCCGCGCGCCGCGCCGCATAGACTCAGTGACCGTGGCCACGAATTCCGACAAGAACAGCACCGATGCACGGATGCGCGCGACCCTCGCAGCCGTGGCACCCGGTACCGAACTGCGCGAAGGCCTGGAACGAATCCTGCGGGGCCGTACCGGCGCCCTGCTGGTCCTCGGACAGGACAAGGTGGTCGACTCCATCTCGACCGGTGGGTTCGAGATCGAGGTGGAGTTCACCGCCACCGGTCTGCGCGAGCTCAGCAAGATGGACGGCGCGATCATCCTCGATCGCGACATGAGCCGGATGTTGCGCGCCGCCGTGCACCTGATGCCGGATCCGTCCATCCACACCGAAGAGACCGGCACCCGGCACCGCACCGCCGACCGGGTCGCCCGGCAGACCGGCTTCCCGGTCATCTCGGTGTCGCAGTCGATGCACATCATCGCCCTGTACGTCGACGACCAGCGCTACGTGCTCGAGGACTCCGGCGCCATCCTGTCCCGCGCGAACCAGGCGCTGGCCACCCTGGAGCGCTACAAGCTGCGCCTCGACGAGGTGTCCGGCACGCTGTCCGCGCTGGAGATCGAGGACCTGGTCACCGTCCGCGACGTCGCCGCCGTGGCCCAGCGGCTGGAGATGGTCCGCCGGATCGCCACCGAGATCGACGGCTACGTCGTGGAGCTCGGCACCGACGGCCGGCTGCTCACCCTCCAGCTGAACGAACTGGTCGCCGGTGTCGCCGGAGAGCGCGAGCTTGTCGTCCGCGACTACTTGCCACCGGCTGCCGGCCGCCGCCCCAAGACTGCCGACGACGTACTGCTGGAGCTCGACGCCGTCAGTCCGACCGACCTGCTCGACATCGGCCAGGTCGCCAGGGCCCTACAGCTCGGCGGTGCCGAGCAGCTGGACGCGGCCGTCACCCCGCGCGGGTACAGGCTGCTGGCCAAGGTGCCGCGACTCCCCGGCGCTGTCATCGACCGCTTGATCGAACACTTCGGCCACCTGCAGAAGCTGCTCGCTGCGAGTATCGACGACCTGCAGACCGTCGACGGCGTCGGCGAGAACCGCGCCCGTACAGTCCGCGAAGGCCTCTCCCGGCTGGCCGAGTCCAGCATCCTCGAGCGCTACGTCTAATCCACTGCGTACTACGCATGCAAGCGACGCCGGACATCCGCCCCTGGCCAGCGTTGTGGGCCCTGGTGCTGGGGTTCTTCATGATCCTGGTCGACTCGACGATCGTGTCCGTGGCGACGCCGTCGATCATGGAGGAGCTGCACGCCGACGTCGGCAACGTGGTCTGGGTGACCAGCGCCTACCTGCTCGCGTACGCCGTACCGCTGCTGATCACCGGCCGGCTCGGTGACCGGATCGGGCCGAAGAAGCTGTACCTGACCGGCCTGACCGTGTTCACTCTCGCCTCGGTCTGGTGCGGGCTGACGAACTCGATCGCGATGCTGATCGTCGCCCGGGTGTTCCAGGGCCTGGGCGCGTCGATGATGACGCCGCAGACGATGGCGGTGATCACCCGGATCTTCCCGCCGAACCAGCGCGGCAAGGCGATGAGCCTGTGGGGTGCCACCGCCGGCGTCGCGACCCTGGTCGGCCCGATCCTCGGCGGCGTGCTGGTCGACGGGCTCGGCTGGGAATGGATCTTCTTCGTGAACGCGCCGGTCGGCGTGCTCGGTTTCGTACTGGCCTGGCGGCTGGTGCCGGATCTGCCGACGCACGAGCACAAATTCGACCTGCTCGGCGTCGCGCTGTCCACGATCGGTCTGTTCTGCCTGGTGTTCGGCATCCAGGAAGGGCAGAAGCACGACTGGGGTCAGATCACCGGACCGATCTCGGTCTGGGGGCTGATCATCGCCGGCCTGGTGGTGATCGCGGCGTTCCTGTTCTGGCAGTCGCGGACCAAGAGCGAACCACTGCTGCCGTTGTCGCTGTTCAAGGACCGCAACTTCTCGCTCGCGAACACGGCCATCACCACAGTGGGCTTCGCGATCACCGCGATGGCGTTCCCACTGATGCTGTACGCGCAGAACGTGCGTGGACTCAGCCCTACCCGGTCCGCGTTGCTCTTGGTGCCGATGGCAGTCATCTCCGGCGCGCTGGCGCCGTTCGTGGGACGCCTTACAGACAAGGCACATCCGCGGTACCTGGCCGGGTTCGGCCTGCTCTGCTGCTCGGTCTCGCTATTCTGGCTCAGCCAGGTGATCGAGCCGACCGTGCCGATCTGGCAACTGCTGCTACCGATCGCGTTGCTCGGCGTCGCCAATGGTTTCATGTGGGCCCCGATCGGCAGTACTGCGACCCGGAACCTGCCGATGCGCCAGGCCGGTGCCGGTGCGGGCGTCTACAACACCACTCGTCAGGTCGGCGCCGTGCTGGGCAGCGCGGGCATCGCCGTACTGATGGAGTCGCGGCTGGCCTCCAACCTGCCCGCGATGCCTGCTGGTGCAGGGATGTCAGCGGAAGGTGCCGTAGGCAAGTTACCGGAGGCGTTACGCCAAGGCTTCAGCGACTCGATGGCGCAGGCATTGATGCTGCCGGCGGCGGTGCTGCTGATCGGGCTGATCGCGGCGATCCTGTTCGCCAAGCCGTCACACATGGACCGCCCGGCCGACATCACCGCAGCGACAGGGATTGCCGAGAGCTAGACGATCATGAAGGCTTGGGCGGCCGAGGCGCGGCCGTCGTAGACCGCCTTGACCACATAGGTTCCGGGCTTGGCCTGCAGCTGACCGGGCAGGCAGCCCGGACGGGAGCGGCGGCCGTCCCAGAGGATGAGCGCCGGCGATTGCTTGCCCTTGGCAAGAACCAGGGTGGCGCGCGGAATCACCTTCTCGCAGTGTTCCGTGGTCCAGATCTGGTCCTTGCCGGAGGTGATCGTCAGCGACAGCTCGGTCGGGTCGACCGCGGCCTTGCACCCGTCGCCGGTGGCGCTCAACTGGATCACCAGGTTCATCGAGTTGCCCGCGGCGAGCGTCCGGCTGGCCGGAAGGACGTCGATGGTCACGTCGTCGCCGGTGCACTTGACGTCCTTGGGCGGCTCGGTCGTCTTCGCCGTCTCGGAGGTCTGCTTGCCAGGCTCCGAGGTCTTCTCGCCCGGCGTCGGGGTCGGAGCGGTGGTCGGCCCGGAGGAAGGATTCTGCCCGGGCCCGGAAGCCGCGGAGTTCTTCGGATCGCTGCCGCCACCGAGCACCCGGATCAGGACGAGCACGAGCGCCACCAGTACGACGAGCACGAGCGCTCGCCGGAACCAGTACACGCTGGCGGGCAGATGCCCGACCGGTCGGAGCAGGCTGCTCATGCTCGCACCTTAATGTCAGGATTGTGCTCGACATGTCAGACTCGCCGCTCCCCCATGCATCAGACGCTGCATCAGCGCTGCACGAGCCCGTCCTCGACTGGTACGCCGGCAACGCGCGCACGCTGCCCTGGCGCGAACCCGATGCGGGTGCCTGGGCAGTGATGGTCAGCGAGTTCATGCTGCAGCAGACACCTGTCGCCCGGGTGCTCCCGGCGTACGAGGTCTGGATGAGGCGCTGGCCGAAGCCGGCTGACTTGGCCGCGGAGGCTCCAGGTGAGGCTGTGCGGGCTTGGGACCGGTTGGGGTACCCCCGCCGTGCACTGCGGCTCCATGCGGCGGCTAAGGCGATCGTGGAGCAGCACGGCGGCGTAGTACCGGATGACCACGCGGCACTGCTCGCTCTGCCGGGGGTGGGGACTTACACGGCGGCTGCGATCGCGTCGTTCGCGTACGGGCAGCGTCATGCGGTGGTGGACACCAACGTGCGGCGGGTGTTCGCCCGGGCGCTCACTGGGGCCGCCCAGCCGAGCATCTCGCCCACTGCGGCTGACCTGCGGCTTGCGGAGTCCGCATTGCCATCGGTTGAGTCCACTGCGGCTCGCTGGGCTGTCGCGACGATGGAGCTGGGCGCACTCGTCTGCACTGCCCGAACACCACGCTGCGCCGACTGCCCGATCCGCAGCCGCTGCGCTTGGGTCCTCGCCGGCAGTCCGCCGTACGACGGTCCGCCGCGCAAAGGCCAGACCTACGAAGGCACCGACCGCCAAGTGCGCGGCCGCCTCCTCGCAGTACTGCGTGCCGCGCACGGCCCGGTCGCCAAGAGCGAACTGGACGCGTGCTGGCCCGAACACGCGCAGCGTGAACGTGCCCTCGACGGTTTGGTCGCCGACGGCCTGGTGGACCCGGTCGCGAACGGCCAGTACCGCCTGCCCGGGTGAGGGTGCTGGCGGCCGGCCCGAGTCGGGCCGGCCTCAGCGGGTGGTGATCAGTTCTTCTTGCTGCTGTTCGCCGTCGCCTGGTCGGCGTCGTCGGTGAGCAGGTCCAGCGGCATCGCCGGGCTGCCGGACAACGTGGCCAGCATCTGCCGGACGTTGGTCAGCTGCGCGTTGATGCTGTCGCGACGCTGGGTCGCGGCGGCGAGCTCGCGCTCGGACTCGGCACGGATCCGCTCGGACTTGTCCTTCGCGGCCGCGACGATCTCCTGGGCCTGACGGTTGGCGTCGGCCAGCTGCTGCTGGGCCAGGCGCTCCGCCTCGGAGCGGGACCGGTCGGCTTCGCGCTGCACCTGGGCCGCACGGTCGGTGACCGCGGCCAGCTGCTGCTCGGCCAGGGCCGTCCGGGCGGCGAACTCCTGCTCGACCTTGCCCCGGCGCTCGGCCAGAGTGGTCTCGAAGGCGGCTGCTGCCTGGGCGGACTTGGCCCGCTCCTGCTCGTACAGAGCCTGGGCCTCGCTGCGGCGCGCGGTCGCGTCGCGCTCGGCCTCGTCGCGCATGTCGTCGGCCTGGGTGCGCGCCTCCTCGAGGATGCGGGCAGCCTCGGCGTCGACCTCGCTCTTCCAGTCCAGGGAGTACTGCTCGGCCTCCTTGCGGACCTTCTTCGCGTGCACGTCGGCGTCGGCGACGATCGCCTCGGCGTCGGCGCGGGCCCGGGTGACCAGATCGCGGGCCTCGTCGTCGGCCAGCGACAGGATCTTGGCGACCCGCTCACCGAACTCGGTGAAGGTGGGCGTGCGGTCCTTGTTGTCCTCCTGGGCGGTGATGACGGCCGACTCGGCCGCATCCGTCCGGGACTGCAGTTCCTGAACGTGGCGCTGCAGCTGCTCCGACTGCTGCTGCAGTGCGGTCAGCGAGGTGGTCAGCTCACGAACGTGCTGGTCCACCTGGGCAGGCTCGTAGCCACGCAGAACGGTACGGAACGGGGTTGGGGATTCACTGCTCATGTCTTCTGATGCTCACTTCGGTGGGTGGGTGGATCACACATTGTCACTGACAAGGATCTGACTGTCACGTCCTCATCCTGATTCCCCCGTGGAACCCTCGCTACCGGACATTCCACCACCTGCGCGAAATCCCGGCACAGCGAGTGCCTCGATCACACCCGAAAGCTGGGTGAGCTCCTTGGTGATCTCGTCGCGGCGCTGGTTCAGCGCAGCGACCCTCGCCTCGGCGTCGGCGAGAAGTTTCCGGGCCTGCGCGCGCAGCTCGTCGGCGTGCTCGCGGGCCTGCGCCTCGAGGCCCTGGGCCTCGGCGCGGGACTTGCGGATCAGTTCGTGCGCCTGCCGCTGCGCGTCGGCCAGATCCTTGGCCGCGCGCTCGCGCAGTACCTGAGTACTGGCCTGCGCCTCGGCCTCGCGGCGGTTGGCGCGGGTGATGATCTCCTTGGCCTCCGACTCGGCGGAGGCCTTCAGCCGGTCCACCTTCGCCTGGGCCTGAGCCGTCACCTTCCGGGCCTGCTGGGTCACGGAGCCCAGCGTCGCCTCCGCCTGCGCGTTGGCCGACGCGAGGGTCTTCTCGGCCAGCGCGGTCAGCTCGGCGTTCTCCTGGGCGATCGCGGTCTGGGTCTCCTTGAGCCGGCTGGTCGAGCGGCTGACCACGCGGCGCAGGTGGGCGCGCTTCTGGCGGGCCACCTCAGCGACGTCCATCGCGGCCCGGTCGCGGATCCCGCGGGCCTCCTGCTCGGCGGCGGCGACCAGTTCGTCGACCGTTTTCTTGCTCCAGGCGGTCTGCTTCTCGGCTTCGGCGAGGGCGACCTCGGCGGCCTTGTTCGCGTCCTCGACGATCCGCTGCGCCTCGGCGGCCGCGGTACGGCGGTCTGCCTCGATGCTGTCGACGACCAGCTTCGCCTGGGCCCGGGCGTCGGCCATCAACCGCTCGTTGGCCTGCTCGGCCTCGGCCTTCTGCTCGGCGATCTCCTCGACCGCGCCGGCGCGGAGCTTGTCGATCTCGAGCGAGATCGCGGCGAGCTTGGCCCGCTCGGTTTCCTCGAGTTCGGCCGTCCGGCGCTCCAGCTCGGCCCGGTTCTCACCGCGCAGGCGCTCGATCTCGGCGTGCGCCGCGGCGATCTGGGCCCGCGACTTCTCCCGGGCCGCTTCGGCCTCGCGCTCGACGGCGGTCCGTAGCTCGATGGCTTCGGACTCGGCCCGGGCGATCAGCTCGGCTTCGTTGCGGACCGCTGCCTGTGACACGAGCGCGGCCTGCTCGCCGGCGTCGGCGACAAGCTGCTGAGCTTCGCGGCTCGCGCGCTCCACGGTCTGGGAGGCGCCCTCGCGAGCCAGCCGGGCCTCTTCGACGATCTCTTCGGCTTCTTCCTTCAGCCGGGCGGCTTCCGCCTCGGCCGCGGCCAGCCTGCGCTCAGCCGCAGCTTGCGAGTCCTCGCGCAGCTTGTCGGCCGCGACGTGGGACTCGCTGCTCAGCTTCTCAGCCGCCGCCTCGATCTCACTGCGGCGCTGGGCCACCTCGGTCGCGACGGTACTGCGCAACTCCTCCGCGGCACTCTCGGACTCGACCTTCAGCCGCTCGGCCTCCGCCTGCGCCGCACCGCGAACCCGCTCCGCCTCGGCCTGCGCCTCGGACCGGAGCCGGTGCGCCTCGGTCTCGGATTCGGAGCGGAGTTGCTCGGCCGCGCGCTCGGCGTCGTTGAGCAGTCGCTGGGCGGCCGAGTTCGCGTCGGCGCGCAGCCGCCGCACTTCCTGCTCGGCCTCCGCGCGCAGGCTCTGCGCCGCCTGCTCGGTCTCTTCCCGCAGCCGGTCGGCCTCGGCGCGGACCCGCTCGGATTCGGCCAGCGCGGTGTCGTTCTCGTACTCCGCTTGCTCGCGCAAGGTGTCCGCGATCCGCTGCGCGCGCTCCAGCACACCGCCCGCTTGCCGCACGCCAAAGGAACCGGCGTCTGGGACCGGTTCCTGGGTCAGCGGCAGACGCGGGGCGTCCATGCGACGAGATGATTCCATCTCCGGCCCCCTCTCCAACAGTCCGGGTCCCAAAGCCGTGGTCACGTAGCTACAACGAGCGAGATGAGCGCACGGATGACATTTGGTGCCGCTGCGCGATCTTCCCACCGAATCGGAAGGCCGCGGCGGGCCTGCTCCGGACGGAAGAGAGTGGGCACCGAAGGACCTTACGACGAACTCAGTGGCAAGGCGTAGCCCTCGCGTGTCTTTCTGTTCCCGAATCCTGAGAAGGTGCTAAGAAAACCGGATCAGACCAGAATCCGATGCAGCGCATCGGCCGGCCGAACCGTCTTCCCCCATGAGACGCGTCGCCCGGCGGCTCGCCGCTCGGGTGGTTCGGGAACCAATCACCCCCGTCAGGACAGGTAGTGACTACAAGTGGACGGGCCGAAAGGGATGGACATGGGTGATGGGCAGGCCTTGGCCGGCTTGGAGATCGCGGTAATAGTTCCCTGCTACAACGAAGTCGTTGCCGTGGGCAAGGTTGTCTCCGAACTGCGGGTAGCACTGCCGTCGGCGACCATCTACGTCTACGACAACAACTCCTCGGACGAGACCGCCGGGAAGGCGCGGGCCGCGGGCGCCATCGTGCGGCACGTGCCGAGGAAGGGCAAGGGCAACGTCATCCGCCGGGCCTTCGCCGACGTCGAGGCCGACGTCTACGTCCTGATCGACGGCGACGACACTTACGACGCAGCGTGTGCCGGCGACCTCGTACTGGCCTTGCTCGACGGTCCTCATGACCAGGTCGTCGGCGTACGGCAGCACTCGTCGGTCGCCGCCTACCGGCCCGGACACACCCTCGGCAACCGGCTTCTCACCGGCGCCGCGGGGACTCTGTTCGGCCGGGAGATCACCGATATGCTCAGCGGCTATCGCGCGTTCTCGCGGCGGTACGTCAAATCGTTCCCGGCCCTGTCCCGCGAGTTCGAGATCGAGACTGAGCTGACCATCCACTCCCTGCACCTGCGGGTGCCGGTGGCCGAGATCCCGGTCGGCTACAAGGAGCGCCCCGACGGTGGCGAGAGCAAGCTGCGCACGTACCGCGACGGCCTGCGGATCCTGCACTGGATCCTCAGCCTGACCCGGCTCGAACGACCCACCCTCTTCCATGGCTTCCTGGCCGGCCTGCTGGGGATCCTGGCCCTGGTTCTCGGTCTCCCGGTGGTCCTGGAGTATCTCGACACAGGCCTGGTGCCGAGGTTCCCGACGGCCATCCTGGCCTCGTCGATCGGTCTGATCGCCATCTTGATCCTGTCGCTGGGCTATCTGCTCGACGCGATCGGCCGCAGCCGGCAGGAGGCCGCGCGACTGACGTATCTGCGGCAACCGGCCCCACCGCATCTGCCAGCCGTTTCCTCGGCCCGATGACCACGGCGCGCGCCGCGATCGCGGCCGCCGTCACAGCCGCCGCGACTTTCGTGGCGAGCGGGATCATCCGCGGCACCTACCCCTTCGGCGACGTTACGCGCAGTACCAACGACCTCGGTCAGCAAGTCATCCCGATGTACGCACACCTGCGCGACATCCTCACCGGTCAGGCTCCGGGCGATCTGCTCTTCAACTGGTCCGGCGGGTTCGGGGTGCCGTTCCTCGGCGACATCATGGCGTACCTCGGCACCACCCTGTGGTGGATCGTCTTGCTGCTGCCGCGGGACCGGATCGATCTGGCCGTGTTCGTCATCACCGCGGCCGCGCTCGCACTGGCGGCCGGCGCCATGACGACGTACCTGCGTCGCCTGCGCCCCACCGGGCCTGCCTGGCTGGCCGCTACGGCCGGCGTTTCGTACGCGACCTGCGCCTGGGCGATCGACGATGCGGCCTACATGACCGTGTGGCTGAACGGCATGGTCGCGTTCCCGGTGCTCTGTCTGCTCTGCGAATGGATCCTTCAGCGGCGGTCGATCCCGTCCATGCTGGTGACGCCGTTCGTCGTCGCGCTGATGTGGACCTCGCACTTCTACACCGTCTACATGGCGACGATCGGCGCGGCCATCGTCGTGCTGGCCCGCGTCCTGTCGTACGAGGCGGACGTGTCCTGGAGACATCGCCTCAGCGGCGTACTGCGGTGCTTGTTCGCCATGGCGGCCGGCATCGGGTTGGCGGCACCGCTGCTGGTGCCCACCTTCTGGCTGGTCCGGCAGTCGCGGCCGAGCCCAAGCACGGTCTTCCATCCGATCAGCTCAGTGGACTTCCTGTCGCGGCTGCTCCCTGGCAGCGAAGGCGTCGGGTCCACTCCGGGCCTGGCGGTCGGCACGCTGATGTTGTTGCTCGCGGTCAGTTTTCCGCTCAACCGGGCAGTCAGAGCGCGGGAACGGATCGTCTGGACCTCGCTCGTGGGGCTCGCCGTACTGAGCATGCAGGTCCGGTTCCCCCACGAGGTGTGGCACGGGTTCGACCCGCCGAACGGCAGTCCCTTTCGGCAGGCGTTCGTCATCGCTGGCCTACTGGTGATCGTCGGCTGGATGTCGGCGGCGTCGCGACCACGAAGCATCGTCAGTGTCGCGATACCTCTCGTGCTCGTCTTCGCCCTGTACGCCGTGGCGTACGACGCCCGCACCGTCACGGCGACCACTCACCTCGTCGTGCCGATCGTTGCCGCGGTGGCCTTGCTGGCATGGCTTCTGGTCCGCCGTTCGGTGCCGAAGTGGTTACAGCACGGCGCGGCGGTGCTGCTGGTGGGCGCAGTGCTGGTCGAGGTGACCCTGTCCTCGGTCGCGATCGACCAGGCCCGGTCGAAGATCCTGGGCGCCGCGCCGAGTTGGGGTCAGCGGCACGACGAGGTCCGTTCGCTGGTGCGGTCCGCGCCCGACTGGCCGCAGTACCGGGTGGCGCCTGGTGCGGAGCGGACGGTGAACGATCCGATGCTGCTCGGGGGCCAGGGACCGCAGTACTACTCCAGCACCATTCCCGACGACCTCTCGAGAGAGCTGATGGGGCTGGGCTTCGGGTACACCTCGTACGGGCGGGCGACCTTGGATCCGCAGAACCCGGTCGTCGACGCGGTGTTCTCCGTCGGCGCGCGGGTGGTCTCCGACGATGCCAAGGACCTGGGTCTGCGGCTCGCCAAGTACGACGTGGCGCCGCTCGTGACAGTGCGCCCGGCCGAGGCGTGGTCGTCCAATGACCCCGGGCCGTTTGGGCTGCAGGAGACCGCGCTCGGCTCCGACGTGTACGCCGTGCCGGCGATGAAACCGCAGCCAGCACAAGGCATTGCCATCTCCGATCAGCGGCCCGGTGCCCTGAAGCTCGTTCCGGTGCCGGGTGCCGCCAAGCCGATCGAGGTCCGGTTCACCGGCTCCTGCCGGCCGGGTTCGGAGATCTACCTCTGGGCGCCGACGTTTGTCGGTGAGGTGCTGGAGCAGTCAGGCGACTGGGAACCAGTGCTGCTCCCGGTGGCGAAACGGCCGGGCCTCTACACCGGAGCGCCGATGCGAAAGATCGGAACCACCGGGGCCAACGGTGTGGTCGAGTTGGCTGTCCGGATCAACCAGCAGGCGCAACTGCCGATCTCGGCGATCGGCTGCCTGGATCGCGATCGCCTGACCGCAGCCGTGGGGCGGCTGAGCCAGAGCAAGCCGGCCGTGGTGAACGTCGGTGGTCACAGCGTCGACGTCCGGCTCAACCGCGGGACAGCCGGAACGGTGGTCCTCGGCGTTGTACGCATCCCAGGATGGCGCTGCTCGGTCGACGGTGGCCCCAACCGCACTCCCGGCACGAGGGGAGGACTGATAGCGATACCTGTCGGCGCCGACGCCACCGACCTGTCCTGCATCTATCGGCCGACGGGCACGGTCATGGGACTAGCCATAGGAGCAACCGCATTGCTGGTCATAGCCGCTCTGGCCGGCGTGCTCGCACTGCGCCGCCGCCAGCGCCAGGTCGCCGAACCAGAGAAGACCACTCACTGATGTCACTCCCACGGGGGAAGGCGCTCAACCGTCAGCGTGAAGCGCATCGCGCCGCACTCGCCGAGGGTGGAAGGGCGGGCGACAGACGCCCGCTGCGGTGTGCGGAGGTTGATGGTCATGCAGAGAGAGCGGCTAGCCGAGGTCACGGCCGTCAGAACGCCAGCCTTGGTGGTGGCGGCCGGCTCGTTCGTGTTCGGGGCGTTGGGCCTGGCCTGGCTGATGGGTGCCGGTGGATATCCGTTCGGGACGGTGCCGCCCGACGGCGATCGGTTGTCGATCCTGGCGTACTTGCCGGAGCAGGTGGGGGCCGGGTTGGTCGCAGTACTCGGGTTTCTTGGAGTGCCGGCGGCCGTGGGGCATACCCGGACGGAGTGGAGCCCGTCGGCGTACCGGCCGTTGTTGTGGTTCACCGGGCTGCAGGTGGTGGTGTTCGGTTTGCTTGCGCCGAGCATCGTCGTCGTGATGGTCACCGGGTATCTGCTGGTACTGATCGGGCTGCCGGTGGCGGTGGGGTTGCTGGCCCTCGGCGCGTGGCGGCAACCGGCCACTCGGGTCATGTTGCTGGCGATCGTGCTGCTGGTTGCCGGGCTCGAGGTCAGTACCGGGCTGTTCGACTGGAGCGCCTTCAAGGACCTCGCAGCCGCGATAGCCGAAGGACCGGCGAAGGTCGGCTCCCGGCCGTTGTTCGTCTACGGCGCGTTCTTGCTGGGCCTCGGCTGGACTGTCCTCGGCGTACGGGGTCTGCGGAGCGCAAAGGGCCGCTGCAGCCGGTGTGGGCGTCCTGGTGGCCGATGGACGCGTCCTGAGGTCGCCAGCCGGTGGGGCTTCTGGGCGACCGTAGTGGCAGTCCTCTGCCCTCTCCCGTACGCCGTATTGCGGATGACCTGGTTGCTGCCGAACCCGATCGGCATGAGCGCCGCCGAGCTGGAGTCCCAGCCCGGCATCAAGCTCTTCGGCCTGGGACTCGGCCTGATCGCCATCGGTGCTTCAATCGCGACCCTCGGCCTGATCCGCCCGTGGGGTGAGACCTGGCCCCGGTGGATCCCGTACCTCGCCGGCCGGTCGATACCGGTCAAGGCAGTCGTCATCCCGGGTGCAGTAGCCGCCACCCTGCTTCTGGTCGGTAGTGCGTCTCTCATCCAGCTCATTTGGTCGCCAGACGCCTCCACCCTCACCAACGTCGGCCACCTGCTGGTGTTCCCCTTCCCGCTGTGGGGAGCTGCCGTCGGACTGGCCACGGCGGCGTACTACTACCGCCGCCGTGGCCAGTGCGTGGCTTGCCAGGAGCCTTAGCTCATTTGACGGTGGCAGGCGGGGCCTGCGGGCTGTCGTTGGTCCAGCCCGAGAGCAGGACGGTCCGGTCGCCGTTCTTGCCGCCGGTGTGCCCGCTGCTGAGCAACTTGCCGGTCTGCGGGTCGATGATCAGCTGCAGCTTGAGCTGGTACGCCGGGAACGCGAACGCGACCGCAGTACCCTTCCGGCCCACGAGATCGCTCACGCCCGGCTTGACCGTCGCACCCGGTAGACCTGCCAGCAGCCGGAACGCGGCTGCGCGGACCTTCGGCGGAGCCGGTGTGTCACTGAGCAGACCGGCCGAGATCTGAGCGAGCGCCGACACGTCGGAGGCAGCGGGGGCGCGCACGGCCTTCTCCTTGAGGAGCAACGCACGCAGAGCCTCCGGCGCGGCGGGCAGAGCCATCACATCCTGCAAGGTGGCTTTCAGGCTCAGCGCCGTGTACCGATCGGCATCGCCCTTCAGCTCGAGCAAGCTGCCCTTGCCTGGCTTGGTCGAGAGGATGAGGTCGTGCCTGTCCTGGGTGTCGCTCGGCCCGGTGTTCCAGCTGGTCGGCGACCCCGCGCGCTTCCAAGCCGCTACGTCGGCCGCAGTGGCGGGGTGCGCGCCCAGGGAGCGGGTGCCCTGCCAGGCGGTGCCACCCTTCAGCCCTGTCCACTTCTCCGTGATCTTCAGCTCCCGGAGCTTGTAGCCACCCGGCCCGGCCGGCTGCGACCCGCAGCACACCACCTTGCCGCCCGAGACCGTCCACTCGGCGCTGTAAACAGTCCGCACCCGGAAGTACTTGCCGGTCGTCGCTTCGGCCTTCTCCTCATGGGCTGCTGCGACCAGTAGGACCTCGCTGGCCGACAGCACCCGCTCCGGAGCAGCCGAGGTCGGTACTGCGTCAGGCGGCGCGGCCACAGTGGTACCAGAGCCACCTGACAACACCAGCGGTACTGCAAGGGCGGCGATAGTGACGACCGCGGCGCCCGTGGTCAGGCCGATCCCGGTCAGCCTGCGGCGACGAGCCGCCAGCCGGGCCCGGGTGAGGTCGGCGGCGACCTCGGCGTTCGTGACGGCCGGCTCGTGACCGGCGGCCTGGTTGAGAAGGTCTTTCAGATCAGTCATCGCACATGCTCCAGGGTGTCCAGGGGTTCGGCCATGAGGTCGCGCAACTTGTCCAGCCCACGGGCGGTCTGACTTTTCACGGTCCCCTGGCTGCAACTCATCAGCTCGGCGACCGCGGCCACGTCCAGGTCCGCGAAGAACCGCAGGACCACGGCGGCCCGCTGCCGCTTCGGCAGTTGGTCCAGCGCGGCCAGGACGTCCAGCCTGTCCTCGCGCCCGGAGCCGGTACCGCCGGTCGTCGACAGGCCCGGCTCGGCGAGCTCGTCGGTCAACGTCTCGCGATGACGCCAGAACCGGCGCTTCTCGTCGAGAAAGACGTTCACCAGGATCTTGTCGGCGTACCGGGCGGCTCCGACCTCCGGCCGGACCGCGGCCCACTTCAGGTAGAGCTTGGTGAGAGCGGTCTGGACCAGGTCCTCCGCCCAGTGCACGTCGCCGCCGGTCAGCAGCCGCGCCAGGCGCACCATCCGCCCTCGATGGGTGTGGACGTACCTGGTGAATTCCTCGTCGCGGTCGGTGGCCACGCATCCTCCGGGGGTTGGAACGGGTGCTTCCTCACCGTTAAGTACTGGGTGGCGCGAACCCCCGGTTGCATCACCCGGGATCGGTGGAAACAGCGACGAGCCCCGCGGACAGGATGTCCACGGGGCTCGTCGGCCGGTACTACGGAGCTCAGGTGTCCTGGAGGCCCGAGGTGCCGCCGCCGGCGATCTCGGTCAGTTCCAGGTCCGGGCTCGGTGCCTTCTGGGCGCCGGTGAAGGTGAAGAACTCCGGCACCCCGTCCGAGCTGAGCGTGCCCTCGGGAGCCACGTCGACGAGCACGATCTGGCCGGGACGCAGTTCCCCGAACAGGATCTTCTCGGCGAGCACGTCCTCCACGTCACGCTGCAGCGCGCGACGCAGCGGGCGAGCACCCAGGACCGGGTCGAAGCCACGCTCGGCGACCAGAGCCTTCGCCGCCGGGGTGAGCTCGATGCCCATGTCCCTGTCCTTCAGCCGCTCCTCCACCTGCGCGACCATCAGGTCGACGATCTTCACGATCGCCTCCTTGTCGTGCTGGTGGAAGACCACGATCTCGTCGACCCGGTTCAGGAACTCGGGGCGGAAGTGCTGCTTCAGCTCCTCCGTCACCTTCGCCTTCATCTTCTCGTACGAGCCAGACGTGTCGCTGGTCTGGGAGAACCCGAGGCTGCCCTTGGAGATGTCGCGGGTACCGAGGTTCGTCGTCATGATGATGATGGTGTTCTTGAAGTCGACCACGCGGCCCTGGGCGTCGGTCAGGCGACCTTCGTCCAGGATCTGCAGCAGCGAGTTGAAGATGTCCGGGTGGGCCTTCTCGACCTCGTCGAACAGCACCACGCTGAACGGCTTGCGGCGGACCTTCTCGGTCAGCTGGCCGCCCTCTTCGTAGCCGACGTACCCGGGAGGCGAGCCGAACAGCCGCGAGGCCGTGTGCTTCTCGGAGTACTCCGACATGTCGAGGCTGATCAGCGCCTTCTCGTCCCCGAACAGGAACTCGGTCAGCGCCTTGGACAGCTCGGTCTTACCGACACCGGACGGGCCGGCGAAGATGAACGAGCCGCTCGGCCGGCGCGGATCCTTCAGACCCGCACGGGTCCGCCGGATCGACCGGGACAGTGCCTTGACGGCGTCGGTCTGGCCGACGTACCGCTTGGCCAGCTCCTCCTCCATCTTCAGCAGCCTGGAGGACTCCTCCTCGGTCAGCTGGAAGACGGGGATACCGGTCGCGGTGCTGAGCACCTCGGCGATCAGCTCCTCGTCGACCTCGGCGACGACGTCCATGTCGCCGGCCTTCCACTGCTTCTCCCGCTCGGCCTTCGCGTTGATCAGCTTCTTCTCGTCATCACGAAGCGAAGCCGCCCGCTCGAAGTCCTGGGCGTCGATCGCCGACTCCTTCTCCCGGCGGACGTTCGCGATCTTCTCGTCGAAGTCGCGCAGGTCCGGCGGAGCCGTCATCCGGCGGATCCGCAACCGGGCCCCGGCCTCGTCGATCAGGTCGATCGCCTTGTCCGGCAGGAACCGGTCCGAGATGTACCGGTCGGCCATCTGCGCCGCGGCGACCAGGGCCGGGTCGGTGATGGTGACCCGGTGGTGCGCCTCGTAGCGGTCCCGCAGACCCTTGAGGATCTCGATCGTCTGCGAGATCGACGGCTCGGCCACCTGGATCGGCTGGAACCGGCGCTCCAGCGCGGCGTCCTTCTCGACGTACTTGCGGTACTCGTCGAGGGTGGTGGCGCCGATGGTCTGCAGCTCGCCACGCGCCAGCATCGGCTTCAGGATGCTGGCCGCGTCGATCGCGCCCTCGGCGGCACCCGCACCCACCAGGGTGTGGATCTCGTCGATGAACAGCACGATGTCGCCGCGGGTACGGATCTCCTTGAGCACCTTCTTCAGGCGCTCCTCGAAGTCACCGCGGTAGCGCGACCCGGCCACCAGCGCGCCGAGGTCGAGCGAGTAGATCTGCTTGTCCTTCAGGGTCTCGGGCACGTCGCCACGCACGATCGCCTGGGCCAGGCCCTCGACGATCGCGGTCTTGCCGACACCCGGCTCACCGATCAGGACAGGGTTGTTCTTGGTACGCCGGGACAGCACCTGCATGACCCGCTCGATCTCCATCTCCCGCCCGATCACCGGGTCGAGCTTGGATTCGCGAGCGGCCTGGGTGTAGTTCCGGCCGAACTGGTCGAGCACCAGGGAGCTGCTGGGGGCACCTTCGGTGGCCCCAGCACCAGCTGTCGCCGTCTCCTTGCCCTGGTATCCGCTCAGCAGCTGGATGACCTGCTGCCGGACCTTGTTCAGGTCCGCACCGAGCTTGACCAGGACCTGCGCGGCGACGCCCTCACCCTCGCGGATGAGGCCGAGCAAGATGTGCTCGGTGCCGATGTAGTTGTGGCCCAGTTGCAGGGCCTCACGCAGGGAGAGCTCCAGTACCTTCTTGGCGCGAGGGGTGAACGGGATGTGCCCGCTCGGAGCCTGCTGTCCCTGGCCGATGATTTCCTCGACCTGAGAACGGACAGCCTCCAGCGAGATACCCAGGCTCTCGAGAGCCTTGGCGGCGACACCCTCACCCTCGTGGATCAGGCCGAGCAGGATGTGCTCGGTCCCGATGTAGTTGTGGCTGAGCATCCTGGCCTCTTCCTGAGCCAGGACGACTACCCGACGGGCGCGGTCCGTAAATCGTTCAAACATCGCCAAAGCGCTCCTTGCCTCAGAGGAGTCGGACGTGCCGTGTAGGCCGACCCCCGTACCTGCATGCTAGTCCCCGGCACCGACGACCTCGCTCTCAGCGAACAAGCGACGACCTCCGGTACGGCCGCTCAGTGGGGATCACAAGGGAACAACCCCGCTGCCGGGCCCGGTGTTCCCGGCGCGCCCGATGTTCGCCACCAGCGAATTCATCCCTTTTGCTGCCCGGTCAGGCGCCGACTCGCGCCGGCCCGGCCAGCAGTGTCCACAGTGTGAAACGGCCGGAATGCGGACGGTCCCGGCGCCATCACTGGCACCGGGACCGGCAGTTCCGAATTTACTTGGCGTCGTTGTACGCCGCTCGCACCTCGGCCGAGATCCGGCCGCGCTCGCTCACCTCGTAGCCGTTGTCCTTGGCCCACGCGCGGATGTCGGCGGAGTCGGTCGCGGACCGGCCCCGTCCGCGTCCACGGCCGGCGCCACCACGGCGGCCCGCGACCCGGCGCCCGGCGCCGACATAGCCGGCCAAGGCGTCCCGCAGCTTGGCGGCATTCTTTTTGGACAGGTCGATCTCGTACGTCGAACCGTCCAGCCCGAAGGTCACGGTCTCGTCGGCCTTACCGCCGTCGAGATCGTCCTCGAGAACCACCTGAACCCTTTGCGCCATCGATGACAGTCCTTTCCGCGCCCGCCACCGGGCACAATCCCCCTGCCGAATTCTTGTTACTGATTTGTACAGCACAAACCGGTACCGTGTCATTCAACAGGCGGAATGGAACCTAAAGATGTGACAAAACACTCCGGCTGGATCGACGCTGTGCATCCATCGTGACGATGGGTATTCATCGGCATCTGCGACCGGATCGCGGAACAAATCGGACCCGGGAATGGATTTGACCGTTGGTTGTGCTATGCAACGGCTCCCGGGCCCGATTTAGTGATCACTCCGGACGCAGCAGCGGGAACAGAATCGTCTCCCGGATCCCGGCCCCGGTGAACAGCATCACCAGCCGGTCCAGGCCCATCCCCATGCCACCGGCCGGCGGCATGCCGAACTCCATCGCGCGGAGGAAATCCTCGTCCAGCTCCATCGCCTCGGGATCGCCGGCCGCGGCCAGCAACGACTGTGCCACCAGGCGATCACGCTGGATCACCGGGTCGTTCAGCTCCGAGTAGCCGACACCCAGCTCTACTCCGTTGATGATCAGGTCCCATGCCTCGACCAGGCCCGGAACTTCGCGGTGCGGCTTGGCCAGCGGCCGCACCGACTCCGGATAGTCACGCACATAGGTCGGCTGGATCAGCGTGTGCTCGACCAGCTTCTCGTAGATCTCCAGTGCGATCTCACCGGCATTCCAGCCCGGTTGCAGTTCCACCTCGTGCTGCTCGGCGATCTTCGTCAGCCGGGCCGTCTCGGTGCTCGCGTCGACGGTCTCGCCGACCGCTTCGGAGACCAGCTCGAATAGCGTCGCGTGCCGCCACGGCTGGTCCAGATCGATCTGCGAACCGTCGCGCGCGGTGACCACACTGCGGCCGACCGCACGGGCCGCGTTCCGGATCAGCTCCTCGGTCAGTTCGGCGATGGAATCGTAATCACCGTAGGCCTGATAGGACTCGATCATCGAGAATTCCGCCGCATGGGTCGAGTCCAGCCCTTCGTTGCGGAAGGTCCGGCCGATCTCGAACACCCGGTCGACGCCGCCGATCATCGCGCGCTTCAGATCCAGCTCGAGCGCGATCCGCAGCTTCATCTGCTGGTCGAACGCGTTCAGGTGGGTCGAGAACGGCCTGGCCGCGGCACCGCCGTTGGTCAACTGCAGGACCGGCGTCTCCACCTCGATGAAGTCGTTCCCGTCGAAGGTGGCGCGCAGCGACTTCAGCACGGCCGCCTTGGTGCGGACCATCTCCCGCGCCTCCGCGCGCACGATCAGGTCGACGTACCGCAGCCGGACCCGGGCTTCCTCGTTCAGCGGCTTGTGCTCGTTCGGCAGCGGCCGCAGCGTCTTGGCCGCCATCTGCCAGCCGGTCGCCTGCACGGACAGCTCGCCGCGGCGACTCGTCACCACCTCGCCCTGCACGGACAGCAGGTCGCCGATGTCCACCAGCGCCTTGAACCGGGCCAGCTCCTCCTCGCCGACGTCCGCCAGCGACAGCATCACCTGCAGCTCGGTCCCGTCACCCTCCCGCAGCCGGACGAAGCAGAGCTTGCCGGTGTTGCGCAGGAAGATCACCCGGCCGGCCACCGCGACCTGCTCACCGGTCTTGCTGTCCGGCTCGAGCTCCTGCCCGTCGTACCTCGTCCGCAGATCCTTCAGCAGGTGCGTCCGCGGCACCGACATCGGGTAGGGCTGCACCCCCTCGGCCAGCAGCCGGTCACGCTTCTCCCGGCGTACCCGGATCTGCTCGGGCAGGTCGTCCTGCCCGCTGTCGGGGGTCGCCGGGTTCTCACGTGGTTCAGTCATACCCCAAAGGCTAGTGACTCCCCGCCCAGACCAACGAATCCTTTGTCCGTACTCCGCCCGCGCAGCCGCCGGCCAGAAGAAAGCCGAACCGTTAGGACCACAAGCGGGCTAGCGGGAGTACCGTCGAGAGAAGAGGTAGTTCCGCCGGCGCAGGTGATCTTATGCAGTCTTGGCTTCTGTGGTTGAGTGTCGCGGCCGTGCTCGGTATCGCCGAGTTGATGACGGCCACTCTTGACCTGCTGCTGCTCGCTGTTGCGGCGCTGGCCGGTGCCGGGGTCGCGGCGCTCGGGCTGGGTATCGGGCTGCAGTTGCTCGCTTTCGCCGTCACGGCGGCGGCGATGATCACCCTCGTCCGGCCGATGGCTCGACGGCGCCTGACGGCGTACCCGCAACTGCGGTCCGGTGTGGCCGCACTGATCGGGCGCGAGGCCGTCGTTCTGAAGCCGGTCGGGCGCGAGCCCGGCCTGGTCCGGATCGGTGGCGAGGAGTGGACCGCCCGGTCCTACGATCCCGACCTGATGATCCCGGCCGGGACCACTGTCGACGTCTTCGCCATCGAGGGCGCCACCGCCCTCGTGCATCCCAGGGAGGATCCATGGCCGAGCTGATCGTGGGCGTGATCGTCGCTCTGCTCGCCGTCGTTCTCGTACTGCGTACCGTCCGGATCGTGCCGCAGGCCAGAGCCAGCAACGTCGAGCGTCTCGGCCGCTACCTGCGCACCCTCGAGCCGGGCCTGAACCTCGTCATCCCGTTCATCGACCGGCCGCGCGCGCTGATCGACCTGCGCGAACAGGTCGTCTCGTTCGAGCCGCGGTCGGTGATCACCGAGGACAACCTGGTCGTCGACATCGACACGGTGCTGTACTTCCAGGTCACCGATCCGCGCGCGGCGGCGTACGAGATCTTCAGCTATCTGCAGGCGATCGAGCAACTCACTGTCACCACACTGCGCAACGTGATCGGGAGCATGGACCTGGAGGTGACGCTGACGTCGCGCGAGTACATCAACTCCCAGCTGCGCGGGGTGCTCGACGAGGCCTCGGGCAAGTGGGGCATCCGGGTGAACCGGGTCGAGCTGAAGGCGATCGATCCGCCGCCGTCGATCAAGGAGTCGATGGAGAAGCAGATGCGCGCGGACCGGGAGAAGCGGGCCGCGATCCTCACCGCCGAGGGCCAGCGGCAGGCCCGGATCCTGACCGCGGAGGGTGACCGGCAGGCCGCGATCCTGCGGGCCGAGGGCCAGGCGAAGGCGATCGACACCGTCTTCGAGGCGATCCACCGCAACGACCCGGACCCGAAACTGCTGGCCTACCAGTACTTGCAGATGCTGCCCGAGCTGGCCAAGGGCCCCGGCAACACGTTCTGGGTGATCCCGTCCGAAGTCACCTCGGCGCTACAGAACGTGACCAGGGCGTTCAACGGGAAGAACCCTGAAATTCCCCCGGATTAGCTCGACAATCAGGTAACTAGTTGTCCCCGGATGCCAGGATGGTCGTATGGGGGCTACGACGATGCACGCGCTGGCGATCGTGATTCCGACCGGGGGGTTCGCCATCTTGGCCTATCTCGTGGTCGGCCTGGTGATCGGTGTCGAGAGTATGGGCGTGCCGTTGCCCGGCGAGACGACTTTGATCGCCGCGGCGCTGCTGGCTTCGCAGGGTGACCTGAACCTGGTCTACGTGATCGGTGCCGCCGCGACCGGCGCGATCATCGGCGACTCGATCGGCTACATGATCGGCCGCAAGGCCGGTCGCGGGCTGTTCGAGCGGCTCGGCCGCCGGTTCCACCACTTCTCCGAAGAGCGGATCGTGAAGGCGGAGAAGTACTTCCACAAGTACGGCGTCTGGACGGTCTTCTTCGGCCGGTTCGTCGCGCTGCTGCGGATCTTCGCCGGCCCGATGGCGGGCATGCTGCGGATGCACTACCCGCGCTTCCTGGTCGCCAACGCGGCCGGCGGCATCGCCTGGTCCACCACGATCGGCATCGTCGCGTACAAGATCGGCGACAACGCGGACAAGATCTTCGGCGCGCTCTCGATCTGGGCGCTGGTGGCGACCGTCGCCCTGCTCGTCACGGCGTACGCGATCTACAAGCTCCGGAAGCGGCGCGGCGCGGTACCGGTCGCGGTAGACGTCGTCCAGGTCGAGTCAGCGGATGCTTAGCGGCAGGTTCTGAGTGACCCGGCCGAGCATCGGGCGGCCGAGCAGGGTCGCGTTGGGGATCACGAAGCGGTAGACGTAGATCCCCGGCACGGCGACCTTGAAGCTGAACGACGCCTGGCCCCTGCGCATCGGGAGAGCCCTGACTGCTGCCCATCTCCTGGCCTGCCGGTTCCAGGACTGCAGCATCACCGTGGTGTTCATGGCCGGCTTGACCACGACGACCGCGGTGACGTTCTCGCCGCGTTTCTTGCTCGAACCGCCGAGGTATCCCGTCGACTGGAGCCGCACGATGGTGCGGGTCAGTTGCGCCCTGCTGGTCGACTGCGCGGCGACCTGGCCGACCTGGCTGTAGTTCGGCACCATCACCTTGTAGGGACGGCTCGCACCCGTCGCGACCGGGATGTCGTAGTGCCCACCGGAGGTCGTCGAACCCCGCGCGGCCGGCGTCCAGCGCGCGCCGGGCGTCGCCTGGGTCAGCACCACCACGGGCAGCCCGGCCGACGTCGTCCGTTGCCGCACGCAACTACCTTCGTCGGCGCAGACGACCTGCTGCAGGATGGCCCGGCCGCGGATCCGGATCGGTATGCCGTACTGCGCCAGCGCGGGGATCGCCGCGCTGGTCGAGCTGGTCCGGGCCGAGATCTGACCGCCGATGGCCGTCGACCACTCGTTCTGGGCCCGCAGCTGGAAGATGTACGGCGGCTTCAGGTTCTTGATCACCTGCCGCGTCGAGGTGGTACCCGAACCGGCCGTGCGCAGCGGCTCGCCAGGACGGCCGACCACCGGTACATAGCGCTGGGTTCGGCCGGTCACGTCGAGCGGGTCGTTGGGGCTGAAGTCCTGTGGTTGCGGCGGTACGGTCCAGCGGACCAGGACGTCGCGCTTGCCGGTCGGGGTCGCGGTCGCGCCATTCGGCCGGACGGGTCCGTCGGTGTCGAAGATCGGCGAGCTGGCGAGCTTGCTGGTCATCGGACCGGTCGAGGTCCCGACGCCGACGGAGACCTTGTAGTTACCGTCGGACGGGAAGGCCGAAGTCGGGATCGCCCAGGTGTTGGGTTCGCCCGCCGGCAGGTACTTCACGTACGACGGGCTGGTGCTGAGCACGCCTTCGATGGTGATCCGGTTCGGGGTGCCGGAGTCGTCCCAGCTGACCCGGACCGCCTCGCGGCTGCTGTCGGCCCAGCCGACTGTCACCTTGGTCGGTGTCGGGTCGGAAGAACACGCCGTCAGCAACGATGCGCCCACACCGGCCGCGAGAGCGGCCGACAAGACGCTGCGCAACCCCACCATCTCGCCTCACCAACTCTCGGACGTGCAACCGCGTGAACCTTACATAACGAGCGTAGCCACGCGCCCGGCAGTAGGGTCGGAACCGTGCGACTGGCCGAGGATATCTGCCGCGAACGGCTGACCAGAGCCGATCGCGTGTTCCTCGCCACCACCGGCGAGGACCTCCGCCCGCACGTCGTACCGGTGGTGTTCGCCCTGCGCGGTGACGAGCTGGTGATCGCGATCGACCAGAAGCCCAAGTCGACCACCGACCTGCGCCGCCTGCGCAACATCAGCTGGAACCCGTACGTCGCTGTGCTCTGCGACCAGTACGACGCCGACTGGCAACAGCTCTGGTGGGTCCGCGCCGACGGGCGGGCGCGCGTGGACGCCGAGAACCCGGCGGCGATCGCGCTGCTGGCCGGCAAGTATCCGCAGTACGAGCTCGATCCGCCGCGCGGACCGGTCATCACCATCACCATCGAGGGTTGGTCCGGCTGGTCTTTCAGCTAGTGGGCTTGGGCCGGAGTTCGTGATGTTCAGCGTGCGGTCGTCGCGTTGGGCCGGACCGCCACCACTCACAAACCTCAACTGATCGTATCCGGCCGAGCGTGCGCAGGCGTGCTCCCGGGTGGAAACGGCAGGTTTGTGAGTGGTGGCGGTCCGGGCTTGCCGCCCAACATCACGAACCCCGGCTGTAGTACCAGTCCCTGCGTCCGAAGTTGTTTGATTGATTGCGTGTCCAGGTGCGTGCATCGCGGTACTGAAGGAACGTCCTCGTACGGCGTACTCATAGAACCCCTCGCCCGTCCGGGGAGGAAAATGTCCCCAGACCGGGCCAAAATCCGCCTCAGGTCCAGCGAAAATCCTCCCCACCCCCGACCGACAGGCAGGCGAGCAGGGATCCAGGGAGACGGCCGGGGTTGGCGGGGGCTGCCGGGGCGGCTAGCGCCTTGCCGTAGCAATATTCAGCGGAGAGTGACCGTCAGTGGTTCCGGGCGAAGGCGTGATGCAGGCCCTGCAGGGTGAGGAACGGCTCGTGGTGCTGGATCTGGCTCGACTCGCCGACCACCAACGGCGCCAGCGCACCGGTCGCCACCACGGTCACCTGCTCGAAGCCCTGCTCGGCGATGATCCGCGTGATCAGCCCGTCGACGAGCGCCGCGAAGCCGAAGATCGCCCCGGACTGCAGCGCCTCGACGGTGTTCTTGGCGACCACCGAGCGCGGCCGCACCAGCTCGACGCGCCGCAACTGAGCCGCCTCCGCGCCGAGCGCGTCGACGGAGGTCTCGATCCCAGGAGCGATCGCGCCACCGATGAAGGCGCCACTGGCGTTCACGACGTCGACCGTGGTCGCAGTACCGAAATCGGCGACGATGCAGGGTGCGCCGTACCGGTGGACGGCCGCGAGGGCGTTGGCGATCCGGTCGGTACCCACCTCGCGCGGGTTGTCGACCAGCACCGGGAGCCCGGTCTTCACCCCGGGTTCGACGACCACACTCGGTACGTCGCGGTAGTACCGCGCGACCACATCGCGCAGCTCGTGCAGGACATGCGGTACCGCGGAACAAACCGCGATCCCGGACACCGGAGACTCCCCGGTCAGCAGCCCGCCGAGCAGGACGGCCCACTCGTCCGCAGTACGGCGTGGATCCGTCCCCACCCACCAGTGCCGCTTGACCGTGCCCTCGAAGATCAGGCCGACCAGAGTCCTGGAGTTCTCAACGGCGACGGCTAGCAGCATCAGGCGGCCTGAAGGTCCATCGCGATATCGAGCACTGGCGCCGAGTGGGTCAGCGCGCCGACGGCGAGGAAGTCCACGCCCGTTTCGGCGACCTCTCGGGCGACGTCGAGGGTCAGTCCGCCGGACGCCTCGAGCCGGGCCCGGCCGGCCACCTTCTCGACTGCCTCGATCAGCTGCGGCACCGGCATGTTGTCGAGCAGGATCAGCTCGGCCCCCGACTCGACGGCGATCAGCGCGTCCTCGACGGAGTCCACCTCGACCTCGACGGACAGGTCCGGATAGGCCTTGCGGACCAGCCGGAACGCCTCCGCGACGCCACCCGCGGCGATCACGTGGTTGTCCTTGATCAGCGCCGCGTCGGACAGCGCCATCCGGTGGTTCTGGCCGCCACCACAGCGGACGGCGTACTTCTCCAGCAACCGCAGCAGCGGCATCGTCTTGCGGGTGTCCCGGATGACCGCGCCGGTGCCGGCGACGGCCGCGACCCAGCGACTGGTCAGCGTGGCCACGCCGGACAGGTGGCAGAGCAGGTTGAGCGCCGTGCGCTCGGCGGTGAGCAACTGCCGGGTCTTGCCGCGGACTGTCAGCAGGACGTCACCCGTCTTCACCTGAGCGCCGTCGGTGACGGAGTGCTCGATCTCGACCTCGTCCTTGCCCACGATCAGCCGAATCACCAGTTCGGCGATCTCCAGGCCCGCGACGACGCCGTCGGCCCGGGCCACGAACTCCGCGACCGAGACCTGGTCCGCGTCGACCGTGGCCGTGGTGGTGACGTCGACTCCGCCGGCCAGGTCCTCCTCGATGGTGGCCCGGACGAGGTCCTCGACCCACTGCCTGTCGAGTGTGTCATCCATTGCTAGTTCCCCTCAGGTGGTGCTTGTGCCACGAAGGTCGCGGCGGGCCGGGCCGAATCATCCTCGGCCGGCAGTGTCAGGTCCAGACTGCCCGACCACTGCTGGTCGTCGCGATCCGGGTGGTCCTCCCGCCAGTGCGAGCCGCGGCTCTCCTCGCGGATGGTGGCCGCCTCGATCAGCGCGGACGCCACCGTGGCCAGGTTCGTCGCCTCCCAGTCGGGGGTGCCCGGATGGTCGGCCGGTTGCCCGATCAGCTTGGCGAGTCTGTCACCAGCCTCCGACAGTCCGCTGGCGCTCCGGATCACGCCGGCACCGACGGTCATCACCCGCTGCAACTCCGGTACTACGTCCGCGTCCACCAGTCCGGGCACCCGATGGTCGGCCGCCGGCTCACGCAGTACCGGGAGGTCCTTGGCCAGCGACGCGGCGATCCGGCGGGCGAAGACGAGTCCTTCGAGCAACGAGTTCGAGGCGAGCCGGTTCGCACCGTGTACGCCGGTGCAGGCGACCTCCCCGCACGCGTACAGCCCGGGCACCGACGTCTGGCCGTGCAGGTCGGTCCAGACCCCGCCGGACGAGTAGTGGCAGGCCGGTGCGACCGGGATCAGCTCGTGCACCGGATCGATACCGTGCGAGCGGCAGGACGCCAGGATGGTCGGGAAGCGGACGCGCCACTTCTCGTCACCGAAGTCACGGGCGTCGACGAACATATGATCCTTGCCCAAGGCAAGCATCTGGCGCATGATCGCCTTCGCCACGATGTCGCGCGGCGCCAGGTCGGCCAGTTCGTGCTGCCCCTGCATGAACCGCTTGCCCTCGTGGTCGACCAGGAACGCGCCCTCACCACGGACGGCCTCAGACACCAACGGTTGCTGGCCTTTGGCGCCCTTGCCGAGCCACAGCACGGTCGGGTGGAACTGCACGAACTCGAGATCGCGCACCTTCGCCCCGGCCCGCAACGCGAGCGCCATCCCGTCACCGGTCGAGACGCTCGGGTTGGTCGTCGCGGCGTACAGCTGGCCGAGTCCACCGGAGGCGAGGATCACCGCGCGGCTGCGGATCGCGCCGACGCCGTCCAGTTGTCCCTCACCCATGACGTGCAGCGTGACGCCCGCGATCGCGCCGTCGTCGGCCTTCAGCAGGTCGAGCACCAGCGCGTGCTCGATGATCCGGATGTCGTCCGCCCGCTTCACGGCGGCGACCAGCGCTCGCTCGATCTCCGCGCCGGTGGCGTCCCCGCCTGCATGTGCGATGCGGTTGCGGAGGTGGCCGCCCTCACGGGTCAGCGACAGGTCTCCCCCGGCACCGGTGTCGAACACGGCTCCGAGCTCCATCAGCTCCCGTACTGCGTCCGGCCCCTCCGTCACCAGCACCCGGACGGCCTCAGGGTCCGACAGGCCGGCCCCGGCAACCAGGGTGTCCTTCAAGTGGTCCTCAGGCGAGTCCTCCGGGCTGAGCGCCGCGGCGATCCCGCCCTGGGCCCACTGGGTCGACCCTGACGCGAGGACATCCTTCGTCACCACCAGCACCGACCCGAGCTCACGAGCCCTCAAGGCAGCCGTCAGCCCCGCTATGCCCGAGCCGACCACCACCACGTCGACCGTTTCGGTCCAGCCCGGTTCAGGCGCAGCAAGCCGCTGCGGCACAGCAGGTGCAGTCATCCTGCGACCGTATCAACCGATTTCAGCGGAGGGTTATGGAAATGTTGTCAATGAGACGGGTGCTACCCACTCGGGCAGCGATGAGCATCCGCGCCTCGCCTGGGCCGATCACCGGGCCGAGGTCGGGCGCCCGCAGCGCGAGATAGTCGATCTGCACCGACGGGACGGCCTCCAGCTCGGCGTGCGCGGCAGCCAGTACTGCGTCCGGCCCGTTCATCCCCGCCTTGGCGCCGGCGGTCAGTGCGCGGTACAGGACGAGCGCCTCGTCACGCTCGGTCTCGTCCAGGTAGCGATTGCGTGAGGACAGCGCGAGCCCATCCGGCTCGCGGACGGTCTGCACCGGCACGATGTCGACGTCCATGTCGAGATCGCAGACCATCTCCCGGATCAGCGTCAGCTGCTGATAGTCCTTCTCCCCGAACAGCGCCAGATCCGGCGAGGTCAGGTGCAGCATCTTCGACACCACCGTCAGGACGCCGGCGAAGTGCCCCGGCCGGACCATCCCCTCCAGCTCGTCGGCCAGCGGGCCGGGATGCACGGTGATGGACGGCTCGTTCGGGTAGAGCTCGTCGCGGGACGGGTTGAAGACCAGGTCGACGCCTTCGTTCTTGGCGATCGCGAGGTCGCTGGCCAGCGTGCGCGGGTAGCGGTCGAAGTCCTCGGTCGGCCCGAACTGCAAGGGATTCACGAAGATCGTCAGCACCACGCTGCCCTCCGGCCCGACGCGTTCCCGGGCCTCGGCGAGCAGTGCCGCGTGTCCCTCGTGCAGCGCGCCCATCGTCATCACGACGGCGCGTGGCCGGATCGCCGCGGCCGCCCGCAGCTCGGCCTTCGTCTGGGTGAGTCTCACCGTGGTGCCTCCCCTGTTCGATCCTGCTCAAGCACCTCTGCCTGTTGCCGCTCCAGTACCTGGTGAAACCGCTCGGCCGTACTGCGCTCCAGTCGGCCGTCCGCTGCCGCCAGGTCCACCGTCGCCCGGGCCAGCTCGGCGTACGTGCTCGCGGTGCGCCCCCGCAGTACCGCCAAGTGGGCTGCCACCGTCTCGACGTCGCCGCGCGCGATCGGCCCGGTGAGCGCATCATGACCGGACCGCAGCGTGTTGTCGAGAGTTGCGGTCAGCAAGGGTCGCAGTGTCGCCGCCGGGTCGGTGACGCCGGCTTCCCGCAGTACTGCGAACGCCTGTGCGAGCAAGGTGGTCAGGTGGTTCGCACCATGCACCAGACCCGCGTGGTACTGCGCCCGCGACTCCTCCGCGACCCACTGGAGATCAGCGCCGAGCGCCTTCACCAGCCGCTCGACGACCGGCCTGGCCTGGTCCGGCGCGGTGGCCGTGAAGGTGACGCCACTGAGGTCCGGCAGGTCGCCAGTGAAGGTCATGGGCGGGTGTAGCGCCACGGGGATCGCCACTGTCGGCTGCAGCACGGACAACCCGTGCGCGCCGGACAGGTGGACGACGTACTGCTCCGCTGTCAGCGGGAGACTCCGGGCAACCTCACCGATCGAGCCGTCCGGTACTGCGACCAGCACGATGTCGGCGCGAGCCGTGACCTCGGCAGGCGACAAGATCGGGACGTCCGGAAGGAGCCTCGCGGCGCGGTCGAGCGACCCCTGCGAGCGTGCCGTGACGCCGGTGACGGGATGTCCGGCAGACGCCAAGGCTGCTCCCAAGGCGCTACCGGCCCGGCCGGAGCCGATGATGCCGATGCGTTCCATGTCCACTCTCTGCGTTCCAGTCCTCACGCGAGGTACCAGACGGGTTGTGCGGTCCAGGACAGCGTAGTGCTGATGGGTGTGGTTGAGTCGAGTCCTTCGTCACAGGTGGGACGATGAGGCGGTGAGCGGACTAGCTGACCCCTGGCCGGTGCCGACAGGACTAACGGCGATCTTGATCGCGGTACCGGAGCTGACTGAGTTCACCGATCGATGGCGGTCGGTGTCCTACTCGCCGGCACGACCGACTGCCGCCCTGACCGAGCTGATCCCGCCGCACGTGACCGTGCTCATCCCCTGGCTGCGGGACCCCGAGCCGGAGGACGTCCAGCGGCTGGAGGACGCCGTCGCGGCCATCGAGCCCTTCGACCTGACCTTCTCCAGTGCGGGCCAGTTCCCCAACGGCACGACGTGGCTGCGGCCGGAGCCGTTCGACCAGGTCCGCGAACTGATGGCGACCGTTCTGGCGGCCTTCCCCGAGTGCCCGCCGTACGGCGGGGACCACCCCGACCCGCACCCGCATCTGACCATCTCGTCGTCGGCCCAGGGCAGCCCCGCCCTGGTCGCCGAGGCCGAGGCCGCGCTCGCGTCCGAGGAGGTCCCAGCCATCCGGCTCGACGACCTGACCATCTGGCGCGAAGCTGACGACGGCGTCTGGCAGCTGACCGGCTCGGTCCCCCTGGGCCCACAACCCGACTTGCGATGAGGTTCCGGCAGGCCTGGGACACCGCGCTCTACGGCCCGGACGGCTTCTACCGCCACGAACGTCCCGCCGCGCACTTCCGTACTTCGGTCCACGCCTCGCCGCTCTTCGCCGGTGCGGTCGCGCGCCTGGCGCAGGCGATGGATGTGTCCCGAGTGACCGACATCGCCGCTGGCGAAGGGGAACTGGGCCGCGTACTACGGCCGCTCGGGCTCGACGTCGTCGACGTTGAGCTGGACGACTCATTGCCGGCTGAGCTTGCGGGACTGGTGATCGCCAACGAGTGGCTGGACAACGTGCCCTGCGAGGTGGTCGAGCTGGACCCGGCCGGCTCGGTTCGGTACTTGCTGGCCGACCAGACGCTCGGGGATGTTGTCGAGGGCAAGGATCTTGCCTGGCTCGAGGAATGGTGGCCGTTGGCGGAGCCGGGCGACCGGGCTGAGATCGGGCTGGCCCGCGAGTCTGCGTGGGCAGGGGTCGTCGAGCGGCTGACGGACGGTGTGGCGGTCGCGATCGACTACGGGCACCTGCGCGCCGGGCGGCCGCCGTACGGGACTCTGACGGGCTTCAGGGGCGGCAGGGAGTGCGAGGTGGCGCTGGACGGCTCCTGCGACATCACCGCGCACGTTGCGCTGGATTCACTCGCCACTGCCGTCTCCGGCCAGCTCACGACGCAGCGAGAGGCTCTGCGGGCACTCGGCCTGTCCGCCGAGCGTCCTAGCCAGGAGCTCGCCCGTGCTGAGCCGCTGCGCTACCTGGCCGAGTTGTCGTCTGCCGGAGAGGCTGCCGAGCTGTTGAACCCGTCCGGGCTCGGCTCGTTCGGGTGGGTCTGGGCCGGCACCGACTCCGCAGTACGGCGTGCCTCGCGGGCCCTGTTGGCTTGAGCCTCTACCAGCGCTGCGGCCTCTGCCTGGTCGCGGTGGAGGGCGATGGCGTCGGTCGGACCCTCTGGGGTGTCTACGTGGACGTTGGCCAGGCCTAGTCGGCGCTGGAGCGGTCCCTGCTGCAGGCGGACCGACTGGGTCTTGTGGTGGAGCACGATCGACGTACGGCGGCTCACCCAGCCTCGGGTGGTCACCAGCACGTTGTCGTCGACGCCATAGGCCAGGTAGCGCCAGCCGACCGGCCGCAACCATTTCACTCGCTCCGGCGCCTGGTGCATCTCGATAGCCGACAGGTCGAAGCCGGGCAGCACTCTCGCGAGCACTCCCGCCACCTCCTGGCGCTCGCCGACCGGGAGCAGTTGGGCGCCCTCGTTCTCATCCTCGCCATCAGCCTTGGAGCCCGCGACTCCGGCGATGTCCAGGTCGACCCGGGACCAGCCGAGCAGCCGCCAGATCAACGGCTCGGTGATCAGCAGGCCCTGCACACGTCCCGGCGGCACGGTCTGCCGCTGTACGTCGAACAGCCCGCGCTTGGTCCGCAGCCCTTCGTGCGTCTCCGACAAGGTGAACCCGTGGTTGCCGACCACCTGCTTCCAGATGGGCTGCACGACACCGAGCAGCAGCGGCAAGCCGGCGAACAGACCGGTGTGGGCCTCCAGCACAGTGGTCGACACGATCAACGCGACCAGGCCACCGGCGCTCGCGAGCACTGTCGACGACAGCAACGTTGCACCGAGCAACCGGCTGGTCGGGACCACCAGCAGCGGCTCGGGCTCCACGTCCGGTGCCTGGTGCTGGACGGCGTGCTTGCCCTTGGCCCTGAGCAGCAGGGTGGCCCGTAGCCTCTGCGCTTCGTCGTACGTGAAGTAGCTCAGCCGGCCGTCGCTCTTGCCGCCGCCGGCGACGTCCATCCGCAGCTCGGCCATCCCGAACAGCCGCGCCACGAACGGCTGCGCCACGTCGATCGTTTGGATCCGGTCGAACCGGATGATCCGGGTCCGGCGGAACAGAAAGCCGCTGTCGACCCGGACCGCGTCGACGGTGAGCTGCCACTTGGTGAACCACCACGACAGCGCGCCGAGCAGGATGCCGCCGACCAGGACTCCGGCCAGGCCGAGACCGGCGATCTTCAGGTTGCTGCGCAGACCCTCGTTGTTGGCCATCGCGAACGCGGCGACGACGAAGTACCCCCAGCCCTTCACGAACGGGGTGAGTGGATGCAGCCGCGCGCCCATGACGGGCTCGGTGATCGGGGGCGCCTCGGGCGGCGCGGACGGCTCGGTCACAGGCCCCACGCCTGCGCCTGGCCGAGAGCCGACAAGCGGTCGCGCAACCGGCTCGCCTCGTCCGGATGCAGCCCGGGGATCTTGGCGTCCGTCGCCGGAGTGGCCGTGTGCAGCTCAACCGTGGCGATCCCGAACGCACGCTCCAGCGGGCCGGCCGCGACGTCGACGAACTGCATCCGGCCGTACGGGACCACGACCAGCTGGCGGAACATGATGCCGTGGCTGACCAGCAGCTCGTCCTCGCGTTCGGCGTACTTCCAGGACCGCTGGTTGCGGCCGATCAGCACCCACGCCCACAGGTAGCCGAGCGCGATGAGCACCAGCGCCAGTACGCCGTACAGCCAGTCCAGCAGCATCCCGAACGACACGAGCCCGACGATCGCCAGCACACCGAGAGCAATCGCCGTACTCACCCGCCGCACCGCCGCGAGCTTCGGCGAAACCGGCGTCCAACTGACATCGGAAGGTGCAAAGAGGTCGTCCACAGGACCAGCCTGTCACGACAGTGTGCCGTGAGCGACGTAGCTTGAGCGATGTCGGCGTCCAGGTGCGTGCATCGGTGCGTTTGAGGAGCGTCCTCGATGCGGAGCATCGTGGACGATTCTCAAAGGTGCCGAGGTGCGTGCCTGGGCGCCGACAGCGCCAAGCTACGTCGCTCACGGCACACTAAGGGTTATGAGTGTGGAACGAGTGGTGGGTATCGGGGCGGGGGCTGCTGGGCTCGATCCGGTGTTCGAGCGCGGCGGGACCGGTACGGGTTCCGAGCTGCCGACCACCGACATGGTGCTCAACATCGGCCCGCAGCACCCCGCGACGCACGGCGTACTGCGGCTGCGGCTGACCCTGGACGGCGAGCGGATCGTCGGCTGCGAGCCGATCATCGGCTACATGCACCGGGGTGCGGAGAAGCTCTTCGAGGTCCGCGACTACCGGCAGATCATCGTGCTGGCGAACCGGCACGACTGGCTGTCCGCGTTCTCCAACGAGCTCGGCGTGGTACTCGCCGTCGAACGGATGATGGGGCTGGAGGTCCCGGTCCGGGCGGTCTGGCTGCGGACCCTGCTGACCGAGCTGAACCGGATCCTCAACCACCTGATGTTCCTCGGCTCCTACCCGCTGGAGCTCGGCGCGATCACGCCGGTCTTCTACGCGTTCCGCGAGCGCGAGACGATCCAGGCGGTGATGGAGGAACTGTCCGGCGGCCGGATGCACTACATGTTCAACCGGGTCGGCGGGCTGAAGGAAGACCTCCCGTACGGCTGGCTGGACCGCGCCGGCGCCGCCTCGACCGCAGTACGGCGGCGGCTGCCCGACATCGAGAACCTTGTCCTCGGCAACGAGATCTTCCGGGCCAGGACCGTCGGCGTCGGCCGGCTGTCCCCCGAACTGATCGCGGCGTACGGCGTCTCCGGCCCGATCGCCCGAGCCTCCGGCGTCGACGCCGACCTGCGCCGCGACGAGCCCTACCTGGCCTACGAGGAACTCGCCCGCGACGGCGTACTCCGTGTCGTCACCCGCACCGACGGCGACTGCTTCTCCCGCTTCTCCGTCCTGCTCGAACAGGTGAAGGTCTCCCTCGACCTCGTCGACGCCTGCCTGGACCGCCTGCGCACCCTCCCGGCCGGCCCGGTCAACGTCCGTCTCCCCAAGATCCTCAAGGTCCCCGAAGGCCAGACCTACTGCTGGACCGAGAACCCCCTCGGCATCAACGGCTACTACCTCGTCTCCCGAGGCGACAAAACCCCCTGGCGCCTCAAACTCCGCTCAGCCAGCTTCAACAACATCTCAGTCCTCCCCGAAATGCTCCCCAACACCATCGTCGCCGACATGATCGCCATCCTCGGCAGCATGTTCTTCGTCGTAGGCGACATCGACAAATAGCCCCGGTACGACGCCCCACGCACCCCGAACCGGCACTCCTCCGTCGCGCCTCAACAACCTGCGGTGGCCGGCGAAGTCGTCAAACGCACCCCTCGTGAGCAGCAGCCGGCGTCTGTGATGCTTGCCCCCGCTCGCCCGCTCATCGCCGAGCGACCCACTGTTCGTGCAGCAGCAAGTCGGCCACTCCTAGGCGTCGACTCCATACGTCGGTGGCGTCAGATCAGCTGCAGGGTCGTCAGTTAAGAGTGAGGCCCCGCCAGCGGGCAAACGCGTCCTCGCGAGATTCACCCAAAAGCAACCAGGCCTCGTGATGGGGGTCTGCCAGGACCTCGTCGAGAGCGCGTAGACGCTTCCGGTCGCTGCCTTTGAGGGTTGCGCGCGTTGCGATCGGGTCCGTGATGAGTGAGGCGAGGAACGCCGCGTCATAGGCGTGCCGTTCGCGGTCTCGGCTGTCCGCTCGGTATGCCGCGCCCTTCAACACCAACGCGCCGAGCGGGGACGGCGCTGGTACCTCGACCGTACGGCCCGCCCTCGTGACTGAGATCGTGCCGGCGCGTTCCAGGGCCTGACGCCCGCCGTCGATTTTGATCGTGGCGCGGGGCGGGATGGTCGTGGCTTTCCACGTCGGTGGCGTGTGGTCCGGGGCAAGGATATCGACGATGGCTTGGTCGGAAGGCCGCACGAAGCGATGGAGCAGGTCTCGCTCGTTGGCCTCGAGCGGCTCGAACCCGAGCCGCAGCACAACACGAACGCACTTTCCGACCGCGCCGCTCGAGGTGAGCAGGTCGGCGAGCAGGTCAATATCACGACTCGCACGGGTTGCGACCCGGCCTGCCGCCAGACCGTGGAGCATCACCATTTGACCTCCCACAAGAACCCATCCGCTGGAACCGAGGTCGATGGCGACATCGAAGATCGCATCCCACAACGAATCCAGGTCTGGCGTCAGCGCAGGCAAGACACACTCACCCAGTTGCGGCAAGGTCGTCATCGAGACGCCGTGAGTAGACCGCCGAGCAGATCGCGGCCTGCCCGCACCGCACGCGGCTCAGTCGAGCCGAGCAGATCAGCCGCAACGACTGCCGCGGGCATCACCTCGCGGCCCTCCAGCAGCGGCAGATCCCCCTCGGGGACACGCAGCACCACGTTCGGATTCGAACTGGTCAAGTCGATGCCGTACCGAGCAACGAGGTCAGATCGCAACGAGGCACCGCAGTACAGGTCGATCTGGCCAGTACCGATCAGGTCCGCTCCGGCCGCCGCGGCCGCGCTCATCCCGGTCCGGACCACACCATCGGTCTCGACGAGCCGCTCCAGATACTCCGGCAATACGCGACCTGCCTCGACGCCCGCGCGCCGGCGCGTAGCGATCACCAGACCGTCGGCCGAGATCTCGTCCAGCTGCGCTCGCAGCCGCCACATCTCTCCTGTGCTCAGCCAATCGACTGGCAGCCCGGACAACCGCCACAGAGCCGCCCAGGCCTTCGCCGGAATCCACGGCCGCCCGCGTCCTGCGCCGCGCGCCGCGCGCAGCCGCACCGATGCCTCGTCGAGCGACCATGACCGCTCCCCCAATCGCTCCGCGGCAAGTTCACCCGCGGCGATCAGTCGCCGCACCTCCTGCGGGGAGACCTGCAGGAGGCGCGCTGCCCGCTCGACGCTCAGCGACAAGTCGACCTCTCAGCATAAATACTTCGGTACCGCATTATTTATGCGACCCTAGCATAAATACTGCGGTAGCGAACTATTTATGCGCGCAGAGATAGTCCGTCTGCCGCAGGCGCCGGCCACCGGCAGCAGACCCGCACCCGGGCGCGAGCCGCGACGCAGGAGCGGCAGGCGTGGGGGGTGGGTGGGAGCTGCGACGTAGGAGCCGCGTGGGGCGTAGTACCGGGTCAGCTGGCGGCGAGGCCGCGGAGTTTTAGGTCTACTACCGTGGGGGCGTCGGCCTGGGAGTGCTTGTCGCCGGCGGCTACGACCGTGGCGACCTCTTCGTCGATCTTGTCGAGGCGTTGGTCGATCTTGTCCAGGCGGCGTTGCATCAGGTCGACGAACTCGGCGTTCTCGACGACGCGGGCGCTGGTGATGCGGGAGTACTCCTGGGCTACCTGGGCGCGCTCGTCGCTGTGCTTCAGGCGCTCGATCAGGAGCTGGTGGCGGGTCAGGGCGGAGGCGCCGATCGCCACCGCGACGGCGGCGACGGCGGCCGCGCGGAGGATCCACTGGTTCTGCGAGAACAGCGAGATACTCACGGCCAGGCAGATCACCACGAGCAGCACGTTGGCGACCACGAGAACCGTGGCCCTGGTACGACGGCGGCTACCCCTTGACCCCATGGACCGACATGTTAGGGGGTGTCTTCGGGGTCATCGGGGATACGACACGCCCGTTCGAGGAGCAATCCGGCCGTGACGACCAGCACTGAGATCACTGCCGCAGCACCGGCTGTGATCACGCGGTTGCGTGGGCCCGAGGAACTGACCGCACCCAGGAAGGATAACGCGAACCCTGCGTAAACACCGGCACACAACGCGCCGACGAAAGCGCTCGCTTTTCCGATCATCAACAGGAAGACCGCGCGGGACGCCTCGACCCGTTCATGCCGGACCTGGATCCGCTGGTGGGTGTTCCGGGCGGCGGCGAACAGCAGCGCGGCCAGAAAGCTCCAGGCGACCAGGGTGAGCCAGGAGACCATCGGCGCGACCCCGCCGCCCGACTCGACCGCCTTGACCAGCGTCCAGCCGATCGCCGCCCCGAGGACGACGATCGCGATCAGGAGCCGGCGAGAGGTCGGCCGGACCGACCCGGGACGCGGCGGCTCCTTGCCGGCCCCTGGTGCCCGGCCCGGACCGGTACCGCCTGACACCACTACTGCAGCTCGATGGTGAGCTCGTCGACCCGCTTCACGCCGTCGGTGCCGACCTTGGCGAGCAACTCCGCGACCGGGCCCACACCAGGCAGGACCGCGTCGGGCTCGATGTCCAGCCAGGGAGCCAGCACGAAGGCGCGCTCGTGGGCCCGCGGGTGCGGCACCGTCAGCTCCTCGGACTCGATCGTCTTCTTGCCGTAGGTGATCAGGTCGACGTCGAGCGTCCGCGGCGCACCCGGCACGCTGCGCTCCCGGCCGAACGCCTGCTCGACCGCGTGCGCACGATCCAGCAGCGTGTCGACCGACAGCGTGGTGTCGGCGAGCAGCACGATGTTCAGGTACGGCCCGGACTCGTCCGGTCCGCCGATCGGCTCGGTCTCGTAGACCGGCGAAACGTCGACGACCACGACGTCGGGGGTGTCCCGCAGTGCGTCGACGCCGCCCTGCAGGTTCGCTTCCCGGTCGCCGAGATTGCTACCGAGCGACAGGATCACCTGCCGGATCGGCTTGAGGCCACCGCTGAGGGTGTCCGCGTCGATCACGTGGGGACTAGGGGTCTCAGTCACGAGGATTCTCCGGCTCTGCGCTGCACGGTCAGGACAACGTCGTCGAACGGCACCGTGATCGGCGCCGAAGGTTTGTGGATGGTTACCGCGGTTCCCGTCACCCGCCGGTCGGCGAGGCACAGATCCGCGATCCGTTGTGCCAGTGTCTCAATCAGGTCCACCGGGTCGCTCTCGATGGCCGCGTGCACCTGCTCGGCCACCAGGCCGTAGTTCACAGTGTCTGCCAGCTGGTCGGAAGCAGCCGCGGGTCTGGTGTCCAGCTCGAGCCGGACGTCCACCACGAACTCCTGCCCGTCGGCCCGCTCGTGGTCGAACACCCCGTGCCGCCCGAAACCACGGATGCCACGGATCTCGATCACGTCAGGAGGCCGGACCTCAGGGGGCAGTGCGGGACCGCTCACTCTGCCTCCTCTTGTCGACCCCCAGACGACAGTACCGGGGACGCGTGGTGGATCCACAACCGCCAGCCGGTAGTCGTCTTGCGGAAGACGTTCGTCGCCAGCGCCTTACCCCCCGCGAAACCTTCCTCCGGCGCCCCTTCGCCGGACGACAGGACATTCTCCGTACACGTGACATAGGCCACGTCTTCATCGACTCTTACCTGGACGTCGGTCAGGAAGAACTGGATGTACGGCGTATTGGCGAAGATCATCGCCCAGGCGCGCATCAGCTCGGCGTACCCGTAGATCGCCGCGTTGCCCGGATGGATGCAGACCGGATCGGGTTCCGGCAGCCAGACCGCCGCCATCAGGTCCAGGTCGCCCGCCTCGAACGCGTTGTAGAACGCGGTGTTGGCGTTCAGCACCACGGACTCCGCGGAGACACCCGCACCTCGTCGCGTACCGCCCGGCTCTTCGCTCATACCGCTCCCCACCGGCGCGCAACCCGCACCGCATCCGCACTCGGCGCCACCGCGTGGGCCCTGACACACCAGGCGCCGGCAGCGGCGGCGAGGGCGGAGACGGCCGCGCTGGCGTCGTCTCGTCGTACGGCCGGTCTCGGCTCGCCGGTCTCCTCGTCGGCGAGCAGCCTACCCAGGAACGCCTTCCGCGAGGCACCGATCAGCAAAGGCTGTCCCAGTACCGCGAACTCGCGCAGCCGCCGCAGTACCTCCCAGTTGTGTTCCGAGTTCTTGGCGAAGCCCAGTCCGGGGTCCAGCGCGACCCGGTTCAAGTCCACTCCAGCTTCACTGATCGCCTCCAGTCGCACCGCGAGCTCGGCGACCACCTCGGCCACCACATCGTCGTACTGCGCTCGCTGCTGCATGTCCGCGGAGTGCCCGCGCCAATGCATGCACACGTACGGCGTATTGCGGGCGGCCACCAGGCCGAGCATCTCCGGGTCGGCCAGCCCGCCGGAGACGTCGTTCACCATCACGGCGCCGGCGTCCAGCGCGAGGGCGGCGACGTCGGCGCGCATCGTGTCGATCGAGATCAGCGCGCCTTCGGCGGCCAGCGCCTCGATCACCGGCAGCACCCGGCGGAGCTCCTCGGCGGGCGCGGGCCGCTCGGCACCCGGCCGGGTCGACTCGCCGCCGACGTCGAGCAGGTCGGCTCCTTCGGCCAGCAACTCACGGCCGTGCTTGATCGCGGCCGACGGTTCGAACCACTCACCGCCGTCGGAAAACGAGTCCGGGGTCACGTTGACGACGCCCATCACCAGACAGCGATCCGGTGCAGGCAGGCCTTCGACATGATTCGGTGGGGCAGTTCGCACTCGACCACCGTAGTGGCCGCGCCCGAACTACCCCACCTAGGTACCAGGCCCCCATCGGCTCCGGGCTCCTGCCCGGGGCCGCTAACCCAGTACCAGCGAGGCGCCGCTAGCGGACAGCGCCTCACCGATCGGTTGTGAGTAGGACTCGTTGGCCTGTCCATGTTTGTCGAGGCACTGCCCGCTGATCAAGGCCGCGCCACTGGTGATTCCCTGCGCGTAGTCGCCGGTCATGTTGGCGCCGCCGGAGTCACCGGACTCGACGCACGCCGTGTGCTGGATGAGACCGCGGACGACCTTGTTGCCGCCGTAGTTCACGGTCACGTTGCGCGCCACGATCTTGCCGCAGGTCCAGCCGGTGCTCTTGCCGGACTTGCACAGCTCGGCCCCGACCATCGCGTCCGCGACGCCGCGGACCTGGACGTCGTTCGCACCCCAGCGCTCGACCCGGCCCTGCTGGTCCCAGCCCTCGATCACGCTGACCGTGCCGAAGTCGTTGCCGGGGAAGCTGGAGCTGCGGGTGTTGCCGATGACGTAGCCGTTGCGGGAGAAGGACGGCTTGCCCGCCGTACAGTGCCCCGCGGTGAGGAAGATCCGGCCGCCGTCGTTCGTCTGGGCGTTGAAGCCGAGTGAGCAGGTGTAGCCGGTGTTCTTGTCGACCTGGTAGCCGCCCAGCAGCCCGAACTGCTCGTCGGTGGTGGTGACGGCACCACGCGTCCGGCGCAGCGTCACCTTGCCGCCGTTGGCCTTCGCCTTGCGGAGGAACCGCTGGGTGATCGAGTCCCGGACGCCACTCGGCGCGGTGACCACGACGGTGCCGCTGATCGGGTCGACGTACCAGGACTTGACCCGGCCCGCGCTCGAACTGGTGGCCACGTCGTCGAGCTCGGCCTGCACCTTGAGCAGCTGCTCGAGGGTGTAGTCGACGAGTTTGGGGATCGCGCCGGCCTGCCGGACCAGGTCCGCGGTGGCCTGGTCGGAGACCGAGACCACCAGGTCTCCGGCGCCGTCGAGATAGCTGCCGACGACCCGGGAGCCGAGTTGGCCCTCCAGCGCCTGCGCCTGGTCCTGGACCTGCAGCAACTGCTGGTCCGCGGTAGGCAGCTTCGGAGTACCGACCGGGGCATCCGCCTGCGCGCCGTTCGCCGCGATCAGTCCGGCGGCCGTCAGTACAACGATCCCCGTAAGCGCGGCGCCGACCCGAAAACGCCCTGACATACCGTCCTCCTCACGCTGGCGCCCTGCACCCGAGTCAGAACGCCACTACGGACCGTAGGCGTTCGGACACGGAATGTCCATGGGCAACAGCTTCGGAAGTTCAACGAGCCGGGGCCCGTCGAGGCTACGGACGACCTGTCAGCCGACGATCAGGCTCATCGCCTCGGCCCGGGTGACCGGGTTGCGGAGCTGGCCGCGGACCGCCGAGGTGATCGTCTTGGCGCCCGGTTTCCGGACGCCGCGCATCGTCATGCACAGGTGCTCGCACTCGATCACGACGATCACGCCGCGCGGCTTCAGCAACTCCACCAGCGACTCCGCGACCTGGGTCGTCAGCCGCTCCTGGACCTGCGGGCGCTTGGCGTAGACATCCACCAGCCGGGCCAGCTTCGACAGCCCGGTGATCCGCCCGTCATCGCCCGGAATGTAGCCGACATGAGCCACCCCGGTGAATGGGACCAAATGATGTTCGCAGAGGGACCAGACCTCGATGTCCTTGACCAGGATCAGTTCGTCGTGGCTCAGCTCGAACGTGGTGGTGAGGACGTCTTCGGCGGCCTGCCCCAGCCCGGCCGCGATCTCGGCGTACGAGCGCGCGACCCGGTCCGGGGTTTCCTTCAGGCCTTCTCGATCCGGGTCCTCGCCGATCGCGATCAGCAGCTCCCGGATCGCGGCCGCGGCCCGGTCGTGATCGAATTTCGGCGAGGTCACCGACTACTCCACTGGCGGAGTAGGTCCACCACCGTAGTTCGGGCCCTTGGCGGCCTCGTCCGGGCCGACCGAGCCACCGGGGATGACGTCGGACAGCGAGCCGTTCTGCTCACCGGCGGTCGGCAATGGCATCACCGGCGGCTGCTCGGACGGCACCCGGGTCGAGGACCCGGTCCAGGACGGCCGCATGTCGCGCTTCTGGATCGGCTCGAACACCCGGGCGATCTCCGCCTTGTCCAGGGTCTCCTTCTCGAGCAGCTCCTCGACCAGGGTGTCCAGCACCGCGCGGTTCTCGACCAGGATGTCGAAGGCCTCCTGGTGTGCGTTCAGGATCAGCTTGCCGACCTCCTCGTCGACCGCCGCGGCGATCTCCTCGGAGTAGTTGCGCTGGCTGCCCAGGTCGCGGCCCAGGAACGGCTCACCGGAGTCCCGGCCGTACTGGATCGCGCCGAGCCGCTCGGTCATGCCGTACTGCGTGACCATCGCCCGGGCGAGCGCGGATGCCTTCTCGATGTCGTTGCTGGCGCCCGTGGTCGGGTCGTGGAAGACCATCTCCTCGGCGGCGCGGCCACCGAGCATGTAGGCGAGCTTGTCGAGCATCTCCGACCGGGTGGTGGAGTACTTGTCCTCGTCGGGCAGCACCATCGTGTACCCCAGCGCGCGACCGCGCGGCAGGATCGTCACCTTGTGCACCGGGTCGGAGTGCGGTAGCGCCGCGGCCACCAGGGCGTGCCCGCCCTCGTGGTACGCCGTCAGCACCTTCTCCTTGTCCGACATCAGGCGGCTCCGGCGCTGCGGTCCGGCGATCACGCGGTCGATCGCCTCGTCGAGGGCGGACTTGTCGATCTGGCTCCTGTTCAGCCGGGCGGTCAGCAGGGCCGCCTCGTTCAGTACGTTGGCCAGGTCCGCGCCGGTGAAGCCAGGAGTCCGGCGGGCGACGGCGGTCAGGTCCGCGTCCTCCGACATCGGCTTGCCCCGGGCGTGCACCTTCAGGATCTTGTCGCGGCCCGGCAGGTCCGGCGCGTCGACCGGGATCTGCCGGTCGAACCGGCCCGGCCGCAGCAGCGCCGGGTCGAGCACGTCGGGACGGTTGGTCGCGGCGATCAGGATCACGCCGCCGCGGACGTCGAAGCCGTCCATCTCGACCAGCAACTGGTTCAGCGTCTGCTCGCGCTCGTCGTGGCCACCGCCGAGGCCGGCGCCACGATGCCGGCCGACGGCGTCGATCTCGTCGATGAAAATGATCGCGGGCGCGTTGGTCTTGGCCTGCTCGAACAGGTCGCGGACCCGGGAGGCACCGACACCGACGAACATCTCGACGAAGTCCGAACCGGAGATCGAGTAGAACGGCACGCCGGCCTCACCGGCGACTGCTCGGGCCAGCAGCGTCTTACCGGTACCGGGCTGACCGTAGAGCAGCACGCCCTTGGGGATCTTCGCTCCGACCGCCTGGAACTTGCCCGGCTCCTGCAGGAACTCCTTGATCTCGCCGAGTTCCTCGATCGCCTCGTCGGCCCCGGCCACGTCCGCGAAGGTCGTCTTCGGGGTGTCCTTGCTGACCAGCTTGGCCTTCGACTTGGCGAAACTCATCACCCGCGAGCCGCCGCCTTGCATCGAGTTCATCAAGAAGATGAAGACGACCGCGATCAGCAGGAACGGGATCAGCGTCGAGAACACCTGTCCGATGAAGCTCGGCTTGGGGTTCTCCACGTCGTACTTCTCGATCTTCTTGTCGATGAACAGACCCTGCAGATCGTTACCGAGCCCGTTGGCCTGACCGTCGACCCAGTAGGCCCGGACCTTGGTGCCGTCGGTCTTCTCAATCCGGATCTCCTGCTTGGGATCGATCAGCGTCACCGTCTTGATCGATTTGTCGCTCGAGGCCTTGGCTTCCTGGATCAGTTGCACCACCTTGCCGGTGGGCTCGGTCTTGTATCCGGTCGAGCCGGTCAGGAGCTGTCCGATCACCAGCACGCCCACGAAGGCCATGAGGATCCAGAAAATAGGTCCGCGGAAGATGCGCTTCACGTCCATGATCAGGGCTGGCGCCCCGTCCCTCCTAGCTCAGCAGGCCCGGGATAACGGCCTTGTGACGGTAATACCAGTCCAAGTGTCTCGTGCCGGGCAAGCGTGCCCACCACGAGGGTCACCGAACGACGGTACGACCCTGTCTACAGCCTGTCACCAAGCGCCTGACGGGTCAGCCCGTAAGGGTAGTCAGGAGTAGACGTGCGGGGCGAGCGTCGCCACGCAGCGCAGGTTGCGGTACTTCTCCGCGTAGTCGAGGCCGTAGCCGACCACGAACTCGTCCGGCAGCTCCAGTCCGACGTACTTCACCGGGACCGCCATCTTGGCCGCGTCCGGCTTGCGGAACGCGGTGCAGATCTCCAGCGAGGCGGGCTTGCGGGACTGCAGGTTGCTGACCAGCCAGGTCAGCGTCAGGCCGGTGTCGATGATGTCCTCGACGATCAGCACGTGCCGGTTGGTGATGTCGGTGTCCAGGTCCTTCTGGATCCGGACCACCCCGGACGACTTCGTTCCGGAGCCGTAGGAAGAGACCGCCATCCAGTCCATCTCGACACTGCGGCTGAACGAACGGGCGAGGTCGGCCATCACCATCACGGCGCCCCGCAGGACCCCGATGATCAGCAGGTCCTTGCCCTCGTAGTCCTGCTCGATCCGCCGGGCCAGCTCCTGTAACTTCGCCTGGATCTGCTCCTCGGTGAAGTGAATCTGGGCCAGGTCCTTCTCGATGTCCGACGCATCCACGAGCTCAGCCTGTCACACCTGCACCCAAGAAGAGGAATCCAGCCCTACGAACCGCGCGAACCCCTTGCGGGAGGTCGATCCAGCGCTGGCCGCGCCAGTCGGTGATGAGCGCGTCGACCGCCGCGACGTGTCCCGCGCTGAGGTCATTGGCACGGCAACCAGCTTCCAGGGCTGCCTGCCGTAGTACTCGGGTCCGGAGTGCCGTGGGCTCCCCCTCCAGCGCCCCGACGTCGCAGACCACTTCCGACTCGGCATGCCGTACGGCGGTCTCTGCCAGGTCAGCAGCCAGTACGTCGAGCGCGTCCGCGTCGGCGCGCAACAGCCCCGCAGTACGGGCCAGTGCTTCCGTCACGCCGGGCCCTAGCGCCTCTTCCAGTACCGGTAACACCTCGTGACGCACCCGGACCCGCCTGTACTGCGGGTCGTCGTTGTGCGGGTCGTGCCACGGGCGCAGACCCGACGCGATGCAGGCGGCGGCCGTAGTACTCCGGGGGACCTCCAGCAGCGGTCGACGGAGCAGCCCGGCCACTGGTGCCATCCCGGCTAGTGAGCGGGCGCCCGAACCACGGGCAAGACCGAGCAGGACGGTCTCTGCCTGGTCGTCGCGGGTGTGAGCCAGCAGGACGACGTCTGCGCCAAGCTCGTCGGCCGCAGCCCGCAGGGCGTCGTACCGGGCTGTCCTGGCGGCTCCCTCGGGTCCCCCGTCAGTCCCGACCTCTACTGCCCGCACCTGCACCGGCTCGAGCCCCAAGCCTCGACACTGCTCAGCAGCTATCTCCGCAGTCTGCTTGGAACCCACCTGAAGCCCGTGGTCGACAACCACAGCTCCAGCGGTCACTCCAAGCTTCGGAGCCTCGAAGGCGGTCGCTGCCGCCAACGCCAACGAGTCAGCCCCGCCGGAGCAGGCAACCAGCACAGTCGTCCCGTGCGGCAAGTCGGCCAGCGCGCTACGCACGGCCTCGCGCACCCGCGCTACAGAGGGGTGCAGGCGAGCCCGCGGCGCAGCGGGCTCGCCATGCCCTCCTTCAGCCGTGGAGTCTGGTGATCCAGGCATCGGGGTTGGCGATCTCGTTCTTGGTGGGAAGCGTGTTGGGCCCGGTCCAGATCCGGTTGAAGCCGTCCATCCCGACACGGTCCACCACTTGCCGGACGAAGGCGGCACCGTCCTGGTACTGCCGCATCTTCGCGTCCAGCCCGAGCAGCCGCTTCAGCAACTGGTCGAGCGGGCTGCCGCCCGTCCGGCGCGAGGTGAATTTGGACCGGATCGTGTCGACGGTCGGGATCACACTCGGCCCGACACCGTCCATCACGAAGTCCGCGTGCCCTTCCAGCAACGACATCACCGCCGTCAGCCGGTCCAGCACCGCCCGCTGCTCCGGCGACTGCATGAGGTCGACCAGGCTCAGCTCGGCCTCGCCCTTCACCGACCGCCCCAGCCGCTGCACGGCCTCCCGGAACATCGCCGCGTACGCCGACGCGTCCAGCTCCGCCTGATCCAGGAACAACGCGATCTCCGACCGCAGGTGATCCCGCAGCCACGGTACGGCGGTGAACTGCACCCGGTGCGTCTCCTCGTGCAGGCAGACCCACAACCGGAAGTCCCGCGGCACTACGCCCAGCTCGGACTCCACGTGCATGACGTTCGGCGCGACGAGCAGCAGCCGCCCGGTCAGGTCGGGACGAGCCGGGTCAGGCTCCGACGGGTAGAACGGATCGAACTGCCCGAGCACCCGGGAAGAGAGGAAGGCCAGTAGTGCGCCGGCCTCGATGGCGGTGACGCGGGAGCCGACAGCGGACGACAGCCCGCCGGTGCGCTCCTGCTTCTCCCGCAGCTTGTCGGCCAGCGGCTTCAACACGGTCCTGAACCCGTCAGCGTTAGCCTGCACCCAGCCCGGGCGGTCCACGATCACCACGGGCGCCGTGGCGGAGGTCGCCTGGAGCCCGGTGAAGTCCCGCACGTGGTGCTCCGAGTCGGCCGCGAACTGCCGCAGCTCGGCCACCACCTGGTCCGCTTCGGCTCGACTGACCGCCGGCCCCGGCCGGAGCAGCTTGCGAGCCACACCTGTCGCCAGCTGCCAGTCGACCATCTCAGCCGCGGTACTACCTTCAGCCGTACTCATACATCGACCCTAGTGGCATGTCCCAACATGCGCCTTGTCGTGTGTCTGGTCCTGCGCCCTGTGCTGCACATGGTCAGCAGCCGCAGGCAGCCAGTGCGGCTGCTGCCCGGTCCAGCGCCGCGCGGGCGTCCAGCGCCTTGGCTGCTGGGGAGCTGTCCGTGGCTACTGCGAAGACCAGCAGGGTCCCCGCCTTGTCCCGGACATAGCCGGCCAGCGAGTGGACGCTGGTGAGAGTGCCTGTCTTCGCCCGAACCATCCCAGTGCCGGCAGCAGTCCCCGGGCCCGCGAAGCGCTCTTCGAGGCTCCCGTTGAACCCAGCAACGGGCAGCCCGGTCAGCAGGTGCCGCAACTGCGGCTTGTCCTCAGCGGTCGCCACCCGAACAGCCCCAGCCAGTACGTCGAGCGGCACCAGGTTCGTGCGGGACAGGCCGCTGCCGTCCTCGAACCGCGCCTTGCTGACATCCAGACCGAGCTTGGTGAGTGTGGCGCGCAGCCCGGCGAGACCGCCTGCATAGGAGCCACCGTTCTTGGTCGCCAGCCCGACGTGCCGCAGTAGTACCTCAGCGCCGTCGTTGTCGCTGTGCAGGTTGACGTGCTCGACGAGATCCCCGAGCGTCGCCGAGTCCACCTGAGCGACAGCCGTAGCACCGGCCGGAGCTACTACCGGCTTGAGCCCGGTCGCCTTGATCCCCAGGGTCCGCAGCTCGGCCGCGAACGCTGTCGCTGCCGCCAGGGCCGGCGAGTCAGCCCGTTTCGCCATGCCAGGAGTCAGGCGCCCCTGGTTCACCCAGAGCGCCGACGTCCGAGCAGCGATGCCCTCGGTGAGGTAGTTCGGCTCCCACTTGGCGTTGGCCGCAGGGCCGGTGAAAAGGCTCGCGTCGTACCCGAGCGTGACGCTGGCCACTCCAGCAGCGCGCAGCGCCTTCGCAGTACTGGCTGCGAGGTCCTGGAGGGAGGCGCGGGCCGGGAAGGCCAGTGGGTCCTTCGGCCGCTTGGTCACCAGCAGCGGGTCGCCGCCGCCGACCAGGACGATCGAGCTGCCGGAGCGCACCACCTTCGTCGTGAAGCGGTGGTCCGGGCCGAGGGCCTCCAGTGCCGAGACGGTCGTCAGGAGCTTCATCGTCGACGCAGGGACGAACGGACGCGCAGTACCGACCGAGAAGACCGGCTTGCCGCGTGACGCGTCGTACACGTAGATACCGAAGTGCTTGCCGAGCGACGGGTCCTTCAGAACAGCTGCCAGTGCCCTCTGTACTCCGGCGGCGGTCGGCGCGGCTCCCTCTGTCTTGGCAGGCTCGAGTACTAGCGGTGCTGCAGCGGTACCGCTCTGCGACGAGACGGGTGCAGCTTGCGCACCACCGACCAGCCCGGCCAGTACGCCGGCGGTCAGCAGCGTGACGAAGACCGCACGGGGAGGACGGGCCACCTGGCTGCTCCTGTCATTTCATCGGTCCGAACCGTGACAGTATCTGCCGTATGGAGTTCGACGTCTTCATCGAGATCCCCAAGGGCACCCGCAACAAGTACGAGCTGGACCATGTGACGAACCGATTGCGGCTCGACCGCACCCTGTTCACGGCGACTCAGTACCCGTCCGACTACGGGTTCATCGAGGACACCCTGGGCCAGGACGGCGACCCGCTGGACGCGCTCGTGCTGCTGCCCGAGCCGACCTTCCCGGGCTGCCTGATCAAGGCCCGGGCGATCGGCATGTTCCGGATGACCGACGAGAAGGGCCCGGACGACAAGGTCCTCTGCGTCCCGGCCGGTGACCCGCGCCAGGAGCACCTGCGCGACATCCACCACGTGCCGGAGTTCGACCGGCTGGAGATCCAGCACTTCTTCGAGGTCTACAAGGACCTCGAGCCGGGCAAGTCCGTCGAGGGCGCCACCTGGGTCGGCCGCGCCGACGCCGAGGCCGAGATCACCGCCTCCTTCGCGCGACTGAAGACCGAGCACCACTAGAGCCTGCTGCAACTAGCTGCAGGCACTCTGCCGCTTGCACTCCGCAGCCGGTAGGTTCCGCACCGTCAGGCACCCCGACGGAAGGACCGCCCATGCCGAGCCGGACCACCAAGCGACAGCCGACCAGGTCGGGGCTGAGCCTGCGGGGGCTAACTGCCGCCGGAGCAGGGCTACTGCTGCTCGCCGGCATCACCACCCCTGCGACCGCGGCGGCCCCCTCCACCGCCAGCGAAGCGGTTCGCTCGATCACCTGGGCTCCCTGCCCTGAGGTGCCTGCTATCTCCTGCGGCAAGATCACTCTGCCGGTCGACTGGAGCAAGCCCGACGGCGCGACCTTCGTGCTGGCGCTGGCCAAGCGGCCGGCCGACGACCCCGCCACCTCCAAGGGCCCGCTGTTCATCAACCCCGGCGGTCCTGGCGGCTCTGGCGTCGGCATGGCTCTGGCCGCGACCGCCCGCTTCAGCCCAGAGATCCTCCGCAGCTTCGACATCATCGGCATCGACCCCCGCGGCGTCGCCCGCAGCCACCCGGTGGTCTGCTCGGCCGACGCCTTGTCCCAGCCCGGCGAGACGATACTGCCGCGATCCAGCGCGGAGTACGCAGCCCTGGTGAAGTTCAACCGCCAACTGGCCGCCGACTGCCGCCAGCAGACCGGGCCGCTCTACGACCACGTCGACTCCATCTCTGTCGCCCGCGATGTCGACGCGGTCCGCGCCGCGCTCGGTGCCGACAAGCTCAACTGGTACGGCGCGTCGTACGGGACTCTGATGGGCCAGATGTACGCCGAGCTCTTCCCGCACCGCATCCGCTCGATGGTCAACGACGGCAATATGGACCACAGCCTCGGCACCTGGCGCTTCCTGCTCAGCGAGAGCGGCTTCGCCGAGGACGCGTTCCAGCAGTTCGTCGACTGGTGTGGCAAGAGCACCAACTGCGCCCTGCACGGCCAAGACGTCTCCAAGGTGTACGCCGAGCTACTGGCGAAGGCCGACGCCGGCACCCTGGTCGACCCGGCCGACGGCAGCAAGGTGAGCACTTGGTACCTGCTCGACCTCACTCAGTTCTTCTTCAGCCGCCCGCGCTGGGTGCAGCTCGGTGAGTACCTCAGCTCCCTCCACACCGGTACGCCGTCCGCCGTCGCGCGCACTGCCCGTGCGGAGCTCACCGCAACCCGGCAGCCCGCAGTACCGGCTGCTGCTAAGCGCAGTGCGAGCAATGTCGAGTTGGTGGAGGATGTGCGGCCGCAGTTCTGCCAGGACTGGTCGCTGCCGATCCACGGGTACGCCGAGCTGGACGCCTTGTACCGAACCAGCCTGAAGGTGGCTCCGCGGATGCGTGCGTCCGTACTGGCGCTGCAGTCGATGACCCAGTGCATCGGCTGGCCGGGCAAGGTCAACAACCCTCAGCACCGGCTCGACGTGGAAGGCGCGCCGACCATTCTGATGATGAACGGCCTCCACGACGCGGCCACTGGCTACTCCTGGGCCGTCAGCGCCAGGCGTCAGCTGGGCAACGCAGTACTGGTCACCTACGAGGGCTCCGGCCACGTCGTCTACCACCGGACCGCCTGTACCCGCGCAGCAGCCGACAACTACTTCCTCAACCTGACAGTGCCGACCGCAGACACCCGCTGCGCAGCCAACGACCCCGCACTCGCTCCCCAGCGAACCGCCAAGGAGTTGGGCGCCGGCCGCTGGTGATCCCCACGCGGCCTCCGCCAGTCGCTCCTGCGTCAACCACTCCCACCCACCAGCCGGACCTCATGATGTTGGGTGGCGGGCCCGGACCGCCACCACTCACAAACCTGCTCTACACAGCCCAAGGCACGCCCATCCACGCCTGGCCAGGACCGGCCAGGCGAGGTTCGTGAGTGGCGGCGGTCCGGGCCCGACCACGGCATGCCGCACCCGCCCTTGCCGAGCGGGCGACGGAGGAGCCTGCGATCGGGGCGACGGAGGAGCCTGCGATCGGGGCGGCGGCAAGACCTTCGACCAAGGCCTGCAGGCACTCGCACCACTCGGCCGGATGGTCACGTACGCGCGATCAGCGGCGAACTCCCAACGGTCCCCGCGAGCAGCCTCTTCAGCCTGAAGTCCGTCACCGGCGTCTCCATGCTCGCTTGGCGAGCCGCCCGCCCGGCCGAAGCGAAAGCCGACATCGCCCAAGTCGCCCGCCTCTAGCGGTCCGGCGCACTCCGCCCCGTCACGCACACCCAGTTCTCTCTCGCCGAGGTCAGCCAGCTCCACAAGGTGCTCGACAGCCGCACCAACCTCGGCCGCCTGATCGCGATGACCTAAGCCTCTACCAACCGATCAGTGAGTACGACGTCGGCGCCGCCCGGTCCGAGAGCGAACTGGCGCCACTGTGGGTCAACGCCAGCTCGCCGGGCTGGGTGGTCGCGGGTAAAACGACACCAGCCGCGATGGCGCGCCGCCTGCCACCCGTCCGGATCCAGGACATCGCGGACGCGATCATCCCCAAGCCACGCAAAGCGTTCATCACTCACACCGTCCTGCGCGCCGACGGGCGGACACCGGCTGGTCTAGTCGTTCACGAGCTGAGCTGCCTCACGCTGTACTGCCTCACGATGGGCCGGCGGCCCGTGCTCAGGGCCGGCCGAAGAAGTCTGGTGTCTCCCAGTAGTAGACGCTGTCGATCGTCACCGGCCGGCCGGCCCGCGGCGCGTGCACCATCCGGCCACCGCCGAGGTACATCGCGACGTGGAAGATCCTGCCGGGGTCGCCCGCGACCTCGGACCAGAAGATCAGGTCGCCGGGCCGCAGCTCGTCCTCGGAGATGTGCTTGACCTGCTCGTACTGCGCGACGCTGTAGTGCGGCAACTGAACTCCGCCGCGCTTCCAAGCGCCCATCGTCAGACCCGAGCAGTCCCAGGCGTTCGGACCGGCCGCCGCCCAGATGTAGGGGTCGCCCAGCTGCGAGAGCGCGAAGTCGATGGCGGCTCGGGCGCCGCGCGAGTTGCGCCCGGAGCCACCATCGTCCCGCTTTCCGCCGGTGCCCTTGTCGGGCCGGTGCTTCTTCGGCGGCTTCTTGCTGTCGTTCTTGTCGTTCTTCTCCTCGCGTTCCTTCCGGGCGGCCTCCTCGCGAGCCTCCCGGGCGGCATCTTCGCGAGCCTCCCGGGCTTCGCGAGCACGGTCGGCGGCTTCCCGGGCGGCGATCCGCTTGCGCAGCTCCTCCGCCTTCTTCGCGGCCAGCGCCGCGGCCCGCTGCCGGGCCAGCTCTTCCAGCCCGCGCTGCCGCTGCTCGGCCACCTTGACCGAGGTGTTGCGCAAGGTGGCGAGCTGAGCGATCTGCTGCTTGCGCTGTACGCCGATCGACGTGACCGCCGCCCGCTGCTCGGCCTCCGCTGCCTCAGCGGCCGCCTTGGCCTTCGCTGCCTCGTCGCTCGCGGCCTTCACCTTGGTGACGGCCTGATCCTTCTGCATCTTGAAGGCGTTGCTGACCACCTGCGACGCCGTGTAGCGCAGGTACGAGCCTTGCATCGCCTGCGACACCGAACGAGCAGCACCGGCGGAGTCGAGCAGCTGCTGCGGACCTTCCGCGGTGAACAGCGGCCCGATCTTGGCGAGGTCACCGCCACCCTGGTACGACGCTGCCGCAAAGCGGCCGATCTGCTGCCGCTGGGCGGTCAAGGTCTTCTCGGCTCTGGCGGCCCGGTCCGCGGCGGCCTTGGCCTCGCCCTGCGCCTGCTGAAGCCGGTACATCGCGCCGTTGTAGATCTCGCCGGCCTTGGCCGCCTGGAGACCGAGCTGCTCGAGCCGGGCACTCGCGCCGGCGAGCTGCTGCTCGATCGCGGCCACCTGGGCGGCCTTCGCGGCGGCCGCCTTCTTCGCGGCGTCGACAGTGGACTGAGACGGAATGACCGGCGGCTTGGGATCAGCCTGGGCCGGAACGGTGATCAGGGCCATAGTGCCGGCCAAGGAGACCGCGAGCACTCCGGAGAGCAGTGCTCTACCGGTCTTCCCAGTGCCCGTGTCCCGCTTGCCGGACGTGGCCCCGGAGGGCGTCCGCATCGGGTTCAACCTTTCCGCCGGTCACGAACCCCTTCCCCAGGGTTCGTGATCTTTTGGTCCTGCTGGACCACATACGTGACACTAGTTGCCTACAGCCCCATTGGGAACACCTTTCACACTAATAACTTTGTTGCACGTGCGTGTCGGCTTGACAAACTACAAGCTTGTAATTCGCGCGCGGCAAAACCGGCGCCCACCTTCCACAGGTGGACGCCGGTCTGGTGGAGCTGAGAATTACCGCAGGACGTAGCTGCCGGTGACCGGGAGATGGTCGGAGGCGTTGGTACTGATCACCTCGGCGCCGGTCGGCCGGATCTTCGCGGAGTGCAGGAGGTAGTCGATCCGGGCGGTCGGGTTCTCGACCGGGATGGTGTAGCCGGGGCCGGCCCCGACCGCGTCCCAGGTGTCGGGCCAGACCTCGGTCAGCATGGTGATCTCCGGCGTCGTCGGGCGAGCGTTCAGGTCACCGACGAGCATCGTCGCGGTCTTCGAGCCGGCCAGCAGCTCGACCACTTTCTTCGACTGCTCGAGCCGCTCTTCGTTGTTGTTGTGGGTCAGGTGCGTGTTCGCGAACCGCAGGTCGACTCCGCGCACCTTGATCGTCGCCACCGCCAGCCCACGCTGCTCACCGGCCGGGTAGCGCGGCAGGAAGGTGTTCTTGAAGGACTTGATCGGGTACTTCGACAGCACCGCCGTGCCGTACTGCCGACGGGGCTCACCCGGGTTGAGCGGCGGCAGGTCGAGGTTCGCCGCGTAGGCATAGTGCATCTTCAGCCGCTTCGCGAACCACGCCGCCTGGTTCTCCCACTTGCTGCGCTCGCTCCAGTGGTTGTCGACCTCCTGCAGCCCGACCACCTCCGCGCCGGCCTTCTCGATCACCAGCGCGATCCGCTCGAGATCCAGTACGCCGTCGGTACCCGCGCCGTGGTGGATGTTGTAGGTCATCACCTTCAGCGGGCGACCCGGCCGGTTGTCCTCGTGCCCGGGATTCGCGGCGGCAGCCGTCGGCAACACCATCAGCAGCCCCACGCAGGTAGCCAGCAGTCGCTTCGGAAGTTTGCGCATGCCTTCATCCTGTCCAGAGCTGGCCGACTCCCGCACGACAGACGGGTGTCGGCCAGCTGAATTCGCGGCTTAGTGGCCTTGGGCCAGCCGAACGACCAGACCCTTCGCGCCCGAGCCCCAGCATGCCGCCTTGGGACCGTGGCCGGCGCACTCCACGCTGTCGAGGTTCGCGTCGGAGAACTGCGACCAGCTGCGACCGCCGTCGAGGCTCACATCGCTACCGGACGGGCCGACCGCGACCACGGTGGCCGGCGTCCACGGCACGAAGGCTGAACCGCTGCGATACCCCTTCGGCGCCTTGTCGGCCGGGACGAGCTTCCAGCTGCGACCACCGTCGTACGTGATCGAGGCAGCCTTGATCGCCTCGGTCGGCTTCAGGAAGTCACCGCCGACAGCGACCCCGAAGAGCGGTCCGCGGAACGCCAGGCTGAAGATCCCGGCGGCCGCCCCACTGGCCATTGGCGAGTCGGTCACCTTCCAGGTCCGGCCGCCGTTGCTGGTCCGGAACACCCGCGGCCTGTCCCCGCCGCCGGTCGCGAACCACGCGGTCTGGCCCGGGCCGGCGACCAGGCAGGTCCCGCTCGCCGCGAAGGCGAACTCACCCGGCAACGCCGCCGGCATGCCCTTGGTCGACTGGACCTTCCAGGACTTGCCGCCGTCGGAGGTGGCCGCGATCCGGAACTTCCCGTCGACCGGGTCGCTCAGCGCGAGCCCATCACGCCCGTTGTTGAAGTCAAGACAGTCATAGAACGCGACCGGGTCGGTGTTGCGGAACGTCTCCGTCCAGGTCTTGCCGCCGTCAGCGGTCCGGAAGATCCGCGAGTCCTCGCCGGACCCGATCGCGAGGATCACCGCACGCTGCGCGTCGAAGGCCTCGACGTCACGGAACAGCAGCGTCTGGCCGGGCGGGCTGACGTTCTGCCACTGCTTGCCACCGTCAACGGTTCGCAGTACCTGCCCGTTACTCCCCGCGACCCACGCCACGTCCGCACTGACCGCGGCCAGCCCGCGGAACTGCGACGTACTCCCGGTCGGTTTCACATCCCACTTGTACTTCGGCTCAGGGTGGCCGGCCGCCTGGGCCGGTACGAGCTGGGACATGGCCAGCAAAACTCCAGCCGCGAGGGCGGCGATGCGCAGGGTCTTCATGCCCGGAAACGTAATACAAAGGCGAGGTCTTGCCGAGACCTCCGGCCACTGTCACTCTGAGCATCCATTTCAGAAGGAGCAGCAAACGATGAACGACTCTGTACTCACCTCGGTGCTGCTGCCGATCGCCCTCGCGATCATCATGCTCGGGCTCGGCCTGACCCTGACGGTCGCCGACTTCACCCGGGTACTGCGGATGCCCCGGGCCGTCATCGTTGCACTGGGCACCCAGGTGCTCCTGTTGCCGGCGATCTGCTTCGGTCTGGTGAAGCTCTTCGACCTGGCTCCCGCGCTGGCCGTCGGGATGATGCTGCTGGCGGCCTCCCCCGGCGGCACCACGGCCAACCTCTTCAGCCACCTGGCCGGCGGCGATGTCGCGCTCAACGTGACGCTGACCGCGGTGAACTCGGTCCTCGCCGTGATCACCCTGCCGATCGTGGTCAACCTGTCGCTCGCGCACTTCGTCGGCGACGGCGAGATCGGCTTGCAACCGGCGAAGATGCTGCAGGTCTTCGCGATCGTGCTGGTCCCGGTCGCGCTGGGAATGCTGCTCCGCAACAAGAAGCCGGACTTCGCCGAGCGGATGTCCCGCCCGGTGAAGCTCGGCTCGATCCTCGTCCTGGCCCTGGTGGTCTTCGCCGCGATCTACACCGAACGCGACAACTTCCTCGACTACCTCGCGGCCGTCGGCGTGATCGCAGTCCTGCTGAACATCCTCAGCCTCGCCTTCGGGTACGTCGTCCCGAAGCTGGCCAAGCTCGGTGAGCGCCAGGCCATCGCCTGCTCGATGGAGATCGGCATCCACAACGCCACCCTGGCGCTCACCATCGCCCTCAGCCCTTCCCTGCTTGGCAACAGCGAGATGGCCATCCCAGTAGCCATCTACGGCATCGTCATGTTCATCCCCACCGCAGCCTTCGCCTTCTACCTCAGCCGCCGGTCAACCACGGACAAAAGCCGGCTAGGTACGAGCTGACCCGAGGATCAGGCCTCGTCGCCGCCTTCACCGTCCAGTGCCTGGGCTCTCCTGACGCCGCTTGTCCCGACCGACAGGACATAGTCGACCGTTCGGCCGGGCGCCACGCTCAAGAAGGCGGCGGCCGACCGCCACACAGGCACTATGTCCTGTCGGTCGGGACACCCATCCGGTCGCCGAGCAGTCGCTGACTGCCGATCACGGACAGGAGCTCGAGCCGCTCGGCGCTCACACTGCCCGGAGCGGCGGTGAAAACCAGCAACGTCTGCTGCTGTTCCAAGTCGTCGAGCAGCTGGCAGTGCAACTCGAGCCCGCCGACCACCGGGTGCACAAACCTCTTGATGCCGTGCCGGATCCCCACCTCGTGCACTTCCCACAGCCGGCGGAACTCCGCGCTCTCGTCGAGCAGCGCGCGAACGAGCCGGCCCGCCGGCGATCTCTCTCCGTCGACGGCGTACGCGGACCGCAGCGACGCCACCAGGACCCGGCTGTGCTGGGCGCGCACCGCTTCATCGGCGTACAGATCCCGGCCACCCTCGGTCAGGAACCACCGGTAGACGCCGCTTCGCTCGTGTCCCTCGAAGTTCGTCAGCTCACCCTCGAAGGCCACGTCCGCAGGCGTCTGCAGCAACGTCTCGCCAAGCCGGTTGAACACCTGGGCGGGGGTGTCTGCCAGCCGGTCCATGATCCGCTGCAGCCCCGGGCTGACGTGGTCGCCGCCTGCTGTTCGTGGCGGAACTCCGTGCCTGGCCAGCAGATACAGGTGGTCCCGCTCATCCAGTGTCAGCCGCAGGGCGCGAGCGATCGCCGCCAGTATCTCCGTCGACGGCTGGGGACCGCGCCCGCCCTCGAGCCGACCATAGTAGTCCGTGGACATGACGGCCAGGGCCGCGACCTCCTCGCGGCGCAACCCCGGCGTCCGCCGCCTACGCCCGCGAGGCAGCCCGACATCCTCGGGCTGCAACGCCTCGCGACGCTTGCGCAGGAAGTCCGACAGTTCCTCGTAGTCCATGAACCCATTCTTCAGCAGTTCGCCGCGTTAGCCATGGTTCGCCGAGCAGTGGCTGAGCGGGGCCTGGTTGCCCGCTCAGCTCCGGCCAAAGCTGGAGCCATGAAAACGACAGGGAACACGATCTTCATCACCGGCGGTACTTCGGGTCTCGGGCTGGGCCTGGCGTTGTGCTGGCGCGAGGCCGGCAACAAGGTGATCATCGGCGGCCGTCGCAAGGAGCTGCTGGACCAGATCGCGGTCGAGCACCCGGGCATCGACACCGTCGTCCTCGACGTCGACGACCCCGCGTCGATCCAGGCAGCCTTCGACGACGTCACCACCCGATACCCCGACCTGAACGCCGTCATGACGATGTCCGGAATCATGCAGCCCGAGAACCTGCTGGACCCGGAGCACCTGAAGACGGCCGAGGCGATCATCACCACGAACCTGCTCGGCACGATCCGTACGGTCACCCAGTTCGTGCCGTTCCTCGCGGACAAGCCGGACGCCGCGATCCTGACGGTGTCATCGGGTCTGGCGTACGTGCCGCTCGCGATCACGCCGACGTACAACGCGACGAAGGCGGCCATCCACAGCTACACCCAGAGCCTGCGGATCCAGTTGACCGGCACCGGCATCCAGGTCATCGAAGTGATCCCGCCCGCCGTCCAAACCGCCCTGATGAACCAGGAGAACGACGACCGCGCGATGCCCCTCGACGAGTACCTCACCGAGACGATGAGTCTGCTCGCGGACCACCCCGACGCAGGCGAGATCGCCGTCCAGCGAGTCGGCGTCCTGCGCGATGCCGAACGCGAGAACCGCTACGAGCAGACGCTCGCAATGCTCAACTCACACTGATCAATCCGCGAGCGCCTGCTCTATCCGCTCGACCTTGGCGGTGAGCTGGCCGGTGTAGCCGGGGCGGATGTCTGCCTTCAAGACCAGGCCGACGCGAGGTGAGACGGCGGTGACAACCTCGACGGCCTGTTTCACCACCGCCATCACCTCGTCCCACTCCCCCTCGATGTTGGTGAACATCGCGTTGGTCTCGTTCGGCAGCCCGGAGGCGCGAACGACGCGGATCGCCTCGGCGACCGCCTCGCTCACGCCACCGGTCTCGTCCCCGGCAGCCGGGCTGATGCTGAATGCAACGATCATGCGTCCAGCTTGCCAGGCCGGTCTCAGACGTCGTCCTGCACCAGCTTGCCGGCGGCCTCTTCCTCGGCCCGGCGCTCGGCGCCGCTGGTGGTCAGCAGCGCCTTCTCCTTGATGAAGAGAACGGCGAGCAGAGCCAGCACCGCGAACGGCACCGACATCATGAACAGGTCCGCCGTTGCAGCGCCGTACGCGTTCTCGACCGCCACCCGCGCCTGCTCCGGCAGTTCCGCCACATTCGGCACCGCACTGCTGCCACCCGACGCCCCACCCGGGTTCAAGGTCTCGGTGACCTTGTTCGCCAGGATCGCCCCGAGCACGCTGACCCCGATGGTTCCACCCATACTGCGGAAGAAGCTCACCGCCGACGTCGCCGCACCCAGCTCCCGAGCCGGTACGTCGTTCTGCGCGGCCAGCACCAGGTTCTGCATCACCAGACCGATGCCAACACCGAGCACGATCATGAAGGCCCACAGCATGTACTTCGACGTGTGCGCGTCGATCGTGCCGAACAGGGCCAGCCCGATCGGCAGCAGAATGCTCCCGACCACCAGGTAGATCTTCCACTTGCCGTACTTCGTGATCAGCCCACCCGCGATCGTGGAGGCGACCATCATGCCCAGGATCATCGGCAGGCTCATCAGCCCGGCCTTGGTCGGCGAGTAGCCCTGCGCGATCTGGAAGTACTGCGCCAGGAACACCGAGCCACCGAACATCGCCACCCCGACCAGCGCGCTGGCGACGATGGACAGGGTCACCGTGCGGTTGCGGAACAGGTCCATCGGGATGATCGGCTCAGGGTGCCGCCGCTCGACCAGAACCGCGGCCACCAGCGCCGCCAGGGCCACCGCGACCAGTACGAAGCTCCAACCGGAAGCCCACTCGAACTTGCTCCCGGCAAACGAAGACCAGACCAGCAGCGTGCTCACCCCGGCGGTGATCAGGAACGCACCCCACCAGTCGATGTTCACCTCGCGGCGTACGGTCGGCAGCTTCAGCGTGCGCTGCAGCAGGACGATCGCCGCGAGCACGAACGGCACGCCGACCAGGAAGCAGGCCCGCCAGCCCAGCGGCGAGTCGACCAGGAAGCCACCGAGCAACGGTCCACCGACGGTCGCCGACGCGAAGATCGCGCCGAAGATGCCGGAGTACCGGCCGAGCTCGCGCGGCGGGATGATCGCCGCCATCACGATCTGCACCAGCGCGGTCAGGCCACCGGCGCCGAGCCCCTGCAGGACCCGGCTGCCCAGCAGTACTTCGATGTTCGGGGCGAGCCCGGCCACGACCGAGCCGACCACGAAGAAGCCCAGCGACAACTGGACCAGCAGCTTGTTGTTGTAGAGGTCGGCCAGCTTGCCCCACAACGGCACCGTGGCCGTCATCGCGAGCAGCTCCAGGGTGACGACCCAGGTGTAGGACGACTGGCTGGCACCCAGGTCGTGGATGATCCGCGGCAGCGCGGTCGACACCACGGTGCCCGCCAGGATGGCGACGAACATCCCCATCATCAGGCCGGAGATCGCCTGCACGGTCTGCCGCGGCGTGAGCTGGGCGATCGGAGCGGCCTCATCTTCAGCCGGAACCGGCGTGGGCGAAGAGGTCGTTGTCATGCTTGACCTTTCTGGTCGGTACTGAACCTCGCCCCGAGCGGAGCGAGGGGGATCCTCAGCGCGGTGAGGGATGAGTGTCGGGCTGGTGGTAGGCGGGATCGAGGCCGTCGGCGATCAGGCTGAACGCCTCGTCGACCAGTGCACCCAGCGGACGGTCCGAGCCCGCCTTGCGCTGCTCCATCGCGACCTTGACGGCCATCGTGGTGGCCCCGACGATCAGCGCCGGCCGGGGCGATCCGGTCGGCTCCCCCATCCGCTCGGCCAGCGCCGCGGCGAGTTCGCGCTCGTCCTCGGCACCGAGCACCACGAACTGGGTCAGCAGGGTCGGCGACTGCATGATCAGCCCGATCCGCTGGGAGATGGGCGTCTCGTGGTGCTCCAGCTCGTCGATCACGTGCGCGACGATCAGCCGCATCGTGGTGAGCGGCGACTCGCCGTCGGGCGCCTCGCGCACCCGGCGCAATGCCAGCGCCAGGTCATCCGGGTCGCGACCGAGAATGGCGTGTTCCTTGTGCGAGAAGTAGTTGAAGAAGGTCCGCACCGAGACGTCGGCGGCCTCGCTGATCTCCTCGACCGTGACGTTGTCCGGTCCCTTCTCGACCGCCAGCCGGAGCGCGGCCGCCATCAGCGCGTCGCGCGTCTCGCGCTTCTTGCGCTCCCGCCGGCCGGGTGCCACGGCGCCGTCCTCGATCTGCATCACGCCTCCACGATAGACAAACTTGCAGTGAGTGCAACTTATTATTACTGCAACTTTGCAGACCTGCACGATGGGGCAGGTGACGCTGCTCACTCGGATAGTTACATCGAGCAGTCGGGCCGCTACGGTGCGTCGATGACCGCCTTAATCGAGACTGACCCGTCCGTTATGTCCCGGCGCCGGTTCACCGGCCTGGCAGCCTTCACCTCCGCGGCCACCCTCAGCCTCACCCAGATCGGCACGGCCCGCGCGGCCGGCCGGCGCGACTTCGTCCCAGCCGTGGTGATCGGCACCGGCTACGGTTCCGCCGTCACCGCGCTCCGGCTCGGCGAGGCCGGCATCACCACGACGATGCTGGAGATGGGCCGGCTGTGGAACAAGCCCGGCAAGGACGGCAAGATCTTCTGCTCGACCCTCACCCCGGACTCCCGCTCGATGTGGTTCAACCGCCGCACCAAAGCGCCACTGGACACCTTCCTCTGGCTCAACGTGGTCAACCGCGACATCGGTACGCCGTACGCCGGTGTGCTCGACCGGATCGACTTCCCCAACATGGGCGTGTACGTCGGACGCGGCGTCGGCGGTGGCTCCCTGGTCAACGGCGGGATGGCGCCGACACCACGCCGCTCGTACTTCGAACAGGTGCTGCCGCAGGTCAACGCTGACCAGATGTACAAGCGCTACTTCCCACTCGCCAACCGGATGCTCGGCGTCACCACGATCGACCCTCGCTATCTCGAGAGAACACCCGTCTACCGCTACGCCCGGGTGTCCCGCCGGCATGCGCACCAGGCCGGATTCAAGACGACCGTGATCCCCAACGTCTACGATTTCCGTTACCTGCAATGCGAAGAGCGCCGCGAGGTACCCCGGTCCGCACTGGCGGGCGAAGTGATCTACGGCAACAACCACGGCAAGCAGAGCCTCGACAAGACCTATCTGGCCGACGCGGTCGGCACCGGCAAGGTGACGATCCAGACCCTCACCCGGGTCACGGCGATCCGGCAGGACCGCTCCGGCTACGTGCTCACGCTCGAGAAGATCGATGCCTCAGGCAAGCTCCTTCAACGGAGCGAGCTCGGTTGCCGGTACCTCTTTCTCGGCGCCGGCAGCGTCGGCACCACCGAGCTGTTGCTCAGGGCCCGTGAAACTGATGCCCTTCCCAACCTTTCCGAGTCGATCGGCACCGGCTGGGGAACGAACGGCAACGTGATGACATCCCGGGCCAACCACCTGTGGGATCCGACCGGTCTGCTCCAGTCGACCATCCCGACCCTTGCCATCGACAACTGGAACGACCCGGTCCATCCGGCCTTCGCGGAGATCGCACCGTTGCCGATCGGGCTGGAGACCTGGGCGAGCCTCTACCTGGCGATCACCGTCAACCCCGAGCGCGGCCGGTTCAGCTACAACGCCGCCAAGGATCGCGCCGACCTCAACTGGGGAGCCCGGCAGAGCAACCCGTCCATCGCCTCCGCCCGGGCGCTGTTCGACAAGATCAACCGCGTGACCGGTACGACGTACCGGCGGGATCTGTTCAGCGGGAACCGGGAGTTCGCGGCCGACTTCTGTTACCACCCGCTCGGTGGTTGCGTGCTGGGCAAGGCGACCGACGACTACGGCCGGGCGCGCGGCTACCGCAATCTCTATGTCACCGACGGCTCACTCATCCCGGGCTCGATCGGCGTCAACCCCTTCGTCACCATCACAGCACTTGCCGAACGCAACATCGCGCGGGTGATCGCGACGGATCTGCGGGCCTGACCGGGGTTATACGCTCGGGCCTCATGACCTCCATCTCCGCGGATCTGGCCCCCACCGGTGTACTGCGAGCCTCGATCAACCTGGGCAATCCGGTCCTCGCGCAGGGCACCCCGGACGAGCCGGCCGGCATCACGGTCGACCTCGCCCGGGAGATCGCGGCGCGGCTCGGCGTACCGGTGGAGTTTCTCTGCTTCGACGCGGCGCGCAAGTCGTTCGAGGCGATGGTCGAAGGACGTGCGGACCTCTGCTTCCTGGCGATCGATCCCGCCCGGGAGGCCGAGGTCGCCTTCACGGCGCCGTACGTCGAGATCGAGGGCGTGTACGCCGTACCGACGGACTCGGCGCTGACCACGGTCGGCGAGGTGGACAGTCCCGGGGTCCGGATCGGGGTGAAGCAGGGTTCGGCGTACGACCTGTTCCTGACCCGCACGCTGGAGAACGCGACGGTTGTCCGCGGTTCCGAAGGCGTCGACGTGTTCCTCGCCGAAGGGCTGGAAGCGGCGGCGGGGATCCGGCAGCCGATCACGGCGTTCGCCTCGACACAGGCCGGCATCCGGGTGATCGACGAGCGCTTCATGCAGATCCAGCAAGCGGTCGGCACGACGAAGAACCGGCAGCCCGAAACCGTACGGTTCCTCAGCGAACTGGTCGAGGAACTGAAGGCCAATGGCTTCGTTGCCGAGTCCCTCCAACGCGCCGGCCAGTCCGACGCTACGGTCGCACCTTAGGAATCCAGGCCGGCACCGACTTGCGGTACTCGTCGTACTGCGAGCCGTAGCGACGCCGGAGTACGGGCTCTTCGTACCAACGGACGAAGGACGCCATCACTGCCCACGCCAAGACCGCATAGCCGAACAGCCAAGCATCGAGGAAGAGCAGGGCCTGACCGAGTACGGCCGCCACCACCCCGACGTACATGGGATTGCGGACAAAGCGGTAGTCGCCGCCGATCACCAGTTGCTCCGTCGGCGCGATCGGAGCCGGGGTGCCGCGGCCTTCGCGCACGAAGCGGACGAAGGCACGCAGCAGGATCACCACGCCGCCGATGATCAGCAGCAACGCCGGCCAGAACTTCACGTCGGACCAGCCGTTGATCCACCACGGGATCACGCCCGCGACCACGCAGGGCGCGGCGAAGAAGAACGCCGTACTGCCGAGCGCTGCCTTAACCATCGGCGAGCCTCGCGATCACGCGATCGGACAGCTCACAGAAGGTCTTGAGCTCGGCCGGACTGAGGTCGCCGAACCACCCGGCGACGGCCGCATGGTCGCCGACGTCTCGTTGCTTCCAGAAGTCCGCACTGTGATTTGTTGCCGAGAGCAACTTGCGGCGTTTGTCAGCCGGGTCCGGCTCGACTCGGAGGAGATCCTTGCGGACCAGGGCCGCGACGATCTGCGCGACATTCTGATGGGTGCTGCCCAGTGCCGCCGCTGCCTCGGCCAGCGACGGCTTGCCCGCGGCAACCACGACGGTGATCAGTGCGGCCTGCTGGGTGGTCAACCCGTCCTCGCGCAACCGCTCGTCCATCGCGTAGCGCAGCCGCTGGGCCAGTGTGAGCGTAGTCCGGAAGGCACGGATCGACGGCTCCAGCGCCGAGTCCGGCCCGATCCCGAGCAGTTCCTCGGTCTTGCTCCCTGGTGACATAGGCAATATATTACCTATCACTGTCGAAGGGGGCAAGATCGTGATCTGCTTACTGCCGCACTGCGCCTACCTGTCCGAGACATCCCGGATGCTGGAGCTCCACCGAGCCCTGACCGAGCTCGGCCTCCCGGTCCGCGTCGCCATCCACGGTGGCCCGCACGAACGCCTCCTGGCCGGCCTCCCGTACGACGTACTGGGTCCTGGCCTGTCGTCAGCCAGAGCGGCGCGTTTCGTCGGTTCGGCCGTCGGGCTGGGCGATCCACGGCAGAGCATGTACGACGATGACGAACTCCGGTCCTACGTGCAGGCGGAAGCGGAGTACTTCAGAGCGCACGGCATCACGGTCGCGGTCACCGGCTTCACGCTCACCACGCTCCTGTCGTCACGGCTGGCCGGAGTGCGGGTGGTGACCGAACACGCAGGCAGCTTCGTGCCGCCGGTCTTCGAGAGACGGTTGCTCCCGGCACCGACTTATCCGGTGGATCCGCGCTTGAGGCGCGCGCCCAAATGGCTCAGCCGATTCCTCATCAACCGGACCTCCAACCGCACGACGGCGTACTGCGGCGGCTTCAACCGCGTGGCCGAATCGCTAGGAATAGAAGGCGTTCCCAGCCTGTCGGCGCTCCTGCTCGGCGATCTCTCACTGGTACCTGAAGTCCCCGAAGTACTGGGAATCTCAGCCGCCGACCTCGCCACCTGGACTCCCGAGGGCAGGGTCGGCTACCGCCCCGGCTCGCGACTCACCGCCGTCGGCCCACTCTTCGCGCACCTCGACCTACCGCTGCCGGACCGAGTCCGGAAGTTCCTCAACCACCCCGGCCCGACCATCTACCTGGCCATGACGTCAACGCCATCCACCCAGGTCCGCGCCGCGATCACCGCACTCAGCACCCTCGACACCCGCATCCTCGTCGCCGGCACCATCCACGACCTCACCGACCTGGGCACCGACCGCATCCTGATCGAAGGCACTCTCCCCAGCCACCTCGTCATGCCCCAGGTCGACCTGGCCATCACCACCGGCGGCCAAGGCAGCACCCAGACAGCCATGGCCGCCGGCACCCCACTCCTCGGCATCCCGCTCCACATCGAACAAGACCTCAACATCGCCCTCCTCGAACGCCTCGGCGCGGCTCGGCGGGCGGCACCCACTGACAACCTCGCCACCATCGCGGCCCAGATGCTCGACAACCCGAGCCACCGCGAGTCCGCAGTACAGATCCAAAAGCTGTACGCCGCCGCCGACGGCCCCGCCGAAGCCGCCCACGCGATCGCCGGCGTGGCCGGCGTCCGCTGAGTAGTGCCTGCCGCTCCGGTCGAACGCGGCACCACCTCGGCGGCGTACAGCTTCGTGCGGTTCTCCGGCGGCGCGGTCGCGCCATGGCTGGCCAGCAAGCTCGGCGAGGAGATCAACCTGCAACTCCCCTTCTACGTCGGCGCCTTCGCGGTCGTGCTTGCTGTCGGAGTACTGGCCACCGGCTGGAAGCCTCTCCCACCTGCGCACTCCCACCGCGCACTCCGAGGCCGAGGCCGCGGCCCTCACCACGGCCGACGCCTGAGTGGTCTACCGCGCTTCGCAGATATCGATTTCCACCGCGGCGGCCAGCATCTAGGCTGCTGAGGTATGACGAGAGCTGACTGGCCAGGTCTGCGGTCCTACACCGGCGACAACCTGCGACGGATCGCCCTTCCGCTGGGAGGCATCGGGACCGGCACAGTCAGCCTCGGCGGCCGGGGCAATCTCCGCGACTGGGAGATCGTCAACCGGCCCGCCAAAGGCTTCCACCCCGGTACTGCGTTCTTCGCCGTCCGCACCGAGACGCCCGACGGCACCGTCACCACCCGCGCAGCCGAAGGACCACTGGACCTCAGCGAGTACGAGGGCGCCCATGGCAGCGCCGCCCAGAACCACGGCCTGCCCCGCTTTCGCCAGGCAGCTTTCGAAGCCGCGTATCCCTTCGGTCAGGTGATCCTCTCCGACCCGGATGTCCCGATCGGCGTTCAGGTGCAGGGCTTCAACCCGCTAGTCCCCACGGACGTCGAGGCGAGCTCGTGGCCGATCGCCGTACTCCGCTTCGAGGTCACCAACCGGACGGCTGAGCCACTCCGGGTGGCATTGGCCGGCTCCCTGCAGAACTTCATCGGCCGCGACGGCACTGCAGATGTTGCTGCGGGCAATGGGAATGTTGTTGCCGAGGGCGACCGACTGAGCGGGGTACTGCTTCGGAGTAGCGGAGTCGATCCAGCCGCTGAGCAATGGGGATCGATAGCTTTGGCGATCCTGGACGGCCAGGACGTCAGCCGCCGTACAGGCTGGTCGGACCGGACCTGGGGTGACAGCCTGCTCGACTTCTGGGACGACTTCAGCGCCGACGGCCGGCTCGACGAACGAGTCAGTACCTCGGCGACACCCAACGCCTCCGTCGCCGACCTGCGAACCATCGCGGCCGGCGCCACCGAGTCGTTCACCTTCTTGCTGGGCTGGCATTTCCCGAACCGTCTCGCCTGGGAGAATGACGTTGTCGTCGGCAACCACTACACGACACTGTCGGCTGATGCTTGGGATGCGCTGACCCGTTTCGCTCCCCAGCTGGCGGATCTCGAAGCTCGCACTCTTGCCTTCGTCAACGACTTCCTTGATAGCGATCTGCCGGCCCAGGTCAAGGAGGCTGCGCTCTTCAACCTGAGCACCCTGCGAAGCCAGACCGTCTTCCGTACGCCGGATGGCAGGTTCTTCGGTTGGGAAGGATGCTCCGATCATGTCGGCAGCTGCTTCGGCAGTTGCACTCACGTCTGGAACTACGAACAGGCCACGCCGTACCTGTTCGGTTCGCTGGCCCGGTCGTTGCGAGAGGTCGAGTTCGCCCATGCCACCGACTCGGATGGCCTGATGAGCTTCCGGGTCGGCCTGCCGCTATCGACCGCCGCTACGGATTGGCGAGTGGCCGCGGCGGACGGTCAGCTCGGTTGTCTGGTCAAGCTGTACCTCGACTGGCGGCTGAGCGGCGATGACGAGTTGCTGCGGTCGCTTTGGCCGGCGGCTCGACGCGCGCTTGAGTTTTGCTGGATCCCCGGCGGCTGGGATGCGGATCGCGACGGCGTGATGGAGGGCTGCCAGCACAACACGATGGACGTCGAGTACTACGGCCCGAATCCGCAGATGCAGTCGTGGTACCTCGCCGCCCTGCGCGCCTGCGAGGAGATGGCGCGCTATCTCGGCGAAGACTCGCTGGCCAAGGACTGTCGCCGGTTGTTCGAGCATGGCAGCGCCTGGATGGGTTCACAGCTGTTCAACGGCGAGTACTTCCGGCACGAGATCCGCCCACCCTTGTCAGCCGACGACATCGCCGACGGCCTCCGCGAACGAATGGGCGCCGCCGACCCGACCAAGCCCGAACTCCAGCTGGGCGATGGTTGCCTCATCGACCAATTGGTCGGGCAGCATGTCGCGCACATCGCGCAGCTCGGTCACCTTCACGACCCAGCGCAGGTGACCACGACGCTGCGCAGCATCCTGAAACACAACGGCCGCAGCGGCTTCCACGACCACTTCAACCACATGCGCAGCTACGTCCTTGGCGACGAGTCTGCGGTCCTGATGTGCAGCTACCCCCGCGGCAACCGGCCCGAGCGGCCGTTTCCGTACTTCGCTGAGGTGATGACCGGCTTCGAACACATCCTCGCCGTCGGCCTGATCTCCGAAGGGTTGGTCGAGGAGGGTCTTCAGGTCATCGCCGATGTTCGGGCGCGGTATGACGGCGCGCGGCGCAATCCGTTCGATGAGGCGGAGTGCGGGCATCACTACGCGCGGGCGATGGCGAGCTGGGGTGCGGTCGTCGCGTTGAGTGGCTTTGACTATGACGGGCGCAGCGGGGTGATGCGCTTCGCGCCGCAGTACGGGTCGAGGCGTCACTTCTGGTCGACGGGGGATGCCTTTGGAACTCTTGTTATCGACGACGGGGTGGTGTTGACGGTTCGCGATGGGGCGGTCCGGATCACTAAACTGCAGCTGCCCGACCGGACGCCGATCCGACTGGATGGCTCCACGCTGCGGGCCGGCGCTGTCTTGCGACTGTCCTGAAACACGTCCGCCGCAACGCTCGCACGCCTGCTCCGCGCCGTCGACTGCATCGCTGGTGTCACAGCTGGCGCTAACGCGTGCGACCGGACGTAGAGAGCCGAGCCAGGCTCGCATCCTCATCGGGCGCATCGTCCTCGGCGCACATCCTCCTCGGCGCGCACATCCTCCTCGGCGCACATCCTTCTCGGCGGGCGCATCCCCCAGCAGGCACAGCCTCAGCCCGGCACATCGGCGGCAGCGGCCGCCGACAGTGTGGCTAACCCCCTTTCGCGGGGTTCACCCCCTGGCAGAACAAGAGGCCAACCCCCATACGAGGGGCTAACCACACCAACGGTGCCGACCGCCCAGCCGGCGCGTCCCCGGACGGAACTGCCTCGGCGTGCACCAGCAGACACGATCTCAGCCCGGTACGCCCGGCGGCAGCCGTCGCCGACTGCGGGGTTAACCCCAAAGCCGGTTAGTTAAGCGGTTCCGGGACGGTGTTTCGCCGAGGTCGGCCCGCCGCAGGGCCGGAAGGTGCGGACGGCTGTGCACGCACGACCCGGCGCCGATGCCCCGACACGCCGAGGGAAGCGTTTGCTGACCGGAGCTGGGTATGCGCTGGCGCCCGGCCCCCGCCAGGGCGGGCGGGGCGAGCACCCGTCCAGGCGGGTACGCCGGGTTGCGGGGTGCCGATGGCCGGTTCCGGTGCCGATGGCGCGCTGTAGCCGGCTATTGGTCGGATCAGGCGCTATCGACCAGACCGCGAGCGCCGCGTGGCCGGCCAGCACGCCGCTCCGCACCGCGCGGGACTCGGCCACCACCCAGATGTCCTTGACGAAGTGACACTCCACCTAACTAACCGGCTTTGGGGTTCCCCCCTTCGCCGGGGTTCACCCCCTGGCAGAACAGGAGGCCAACCCCCATACGAGGGATTAACCACATCGATGGCGCCAGTCGGCCTCAGCCGGCGCGTTCGCGGCGCGGGTGTGGGCGGGCTCGCGACGCCGGCTCCGCTTCACTACGCCGGGCTGCATCGCTGCTGGTAGCTGGCGCTGTCCTGCGTTCCCGGCATGAGGGGAGGTGGGTGAATGGGTGGAGTAGGGCTCGGACGCCTGCTCCGCTTCGCTACGCCGGCTGCATCGCTGGCGATGCGTCGGGCCAAGGAGTTGGCTGGGCGGCTTGATAGTGCCGCGACGCCTGGGGCGATGCTGGATATCGTCGAGGCCGCGCTCGTGGATCAGTTGAGGCCGGTGGCTGGGCTTGGGCTGGTGCGGGATACGAGCAGCCAGATCGTTCGGAGTGCAGGCAGCCTTTCGATCGCGAGGTTGACTGAGAAGGCTGGTGTCAGCACCACGCATCTCGCTAAATCCCGGCATCCATCGCCGGGCGAATGTAGTCGGGCCCGCCCCGGATGCCGGGCTATCGCGCGAAACACGCGATCAGCGGCGGGCGACGTCGTACTCGCCTCGCCCACCGCCGCTCTCTCCAGCGATGCACCCGGCGCAGCGCCAGCTTTTACCCGCGATGCAGCTGGCGTAGCGTAGCGGAGCAGGCGTCGCGAGCCCACCCNCCCCNCCCAGCCATACCAAACAGTATGGTACGGTCTCCATCATGGTGACGAAGACCGACTGGCTCGACGCCGGCCTGAAGGTACTGGCCGACGAAGGCTCCCTCGCGCTCACGATTGAGCGGCTGACGACCGAGCTAGGGCTGAGCAAGGGCTCCTACTACCACCACTTCAAAGGCACCGGCGGCTTCCGAACCGCTCTCCTCGAGCACTTCGAAGGGAAGTTCACCACCCGCCTCATCGACGCCGTCGAGCGGCGCCCCGAGGCCGACGCCTCGACCAAGCTGACCGAGCTGATGAACCTCGTCCTAGCCGACCCCGACAGCGTTCGGCTAGAGATCGCAGTACGCGCCTGGGCCCTACAGGACCCCGAAGCCCGGGCCGCACAAGAGCGCGTAGACCACGCCAGAACCGCCTATTTACAAGCGCTTTGCCGCGGCATCGGCTCAGTCAAGGAGCCGGATCACCTGGCCAAGCTCCTCTATCTGATCCTGATCGGCGCCGAGCAGATCGTCCCACCAGTGCCCGCGGCCGAGTTGCGCGCGCTCTACGGAACCACCCTGAGCCTCGCGACCGGCGCACCGTTCCTCATCTAGAAGGAGCCCCGATGCCGACCCACACCGACCTCCCCGAACTGGCCGATCTGCTCCCGACCTCCGACGTCATCGATGTAAAGACAGTGCCTGCCGGGTCCGTGACCCTGCGCGAATTCGTCGCCGGCGCGCTTGGCAGTGGCTCGGTCGCAAGCAGAGCCCTGTTCGCGATCCGGGTCCCGCTGGCACGCCTGCTGCGGTTGGACACGGCGGGGATGCCCGACAAGACGAGACTCCGGCCCGAGGATGTCAGCTTCACACCGGGCGACCCGCTCTCCTTCTTCACGGTGCATCGCGGCGAGGAAGACCACTACCTGTTGCTGAAGGTCGTCGACAACCATCTGGTCGCCTACCTCGCGATCATCGTCGACGAGTCCGGACCGGAGCGGAGGTTCAAGGTCGTCACGCTCGTGCGGTACCTGCGCAAGGCAGGACGCGTGTACTTCGAACTGATCCGGCCGTTCCACCACGTGGTCGTCCGGTTCATGTGCCGATCGGGTCTGCGCAGGTCATTCCCGCCCGCCTAGCAAGGAGATCGGGCGGGTCCGGGTCGCGGTCCAGGCCGTTCCGGCGGCGGTCGCGCCGACTACGACGAGCGAGCCGCCGAGGATGAGCCCGATGAGGCGCCAGGGGATCGCGACCACGATGACGCCGTAGGTGTTCGCAGTACCGGAGGCGACGCCGGCGAGTGCTGCGGCTGCCACTACACAGCCGAGCAGTACGCCGATCAGGACGACGGTCAGCGACTCGATCAGCGCCACCACGATCACCTGGGCCCTGGTCAGCCCGGCCATCCTGGCAAGCGCGAACTCGCGTCGCCGGTCCGCCGACGCCATCACGATCGCGTTCACCACGGCGACCGCGGCGTAGACGCCGGCCAAGCCCATCAGTACGGCGAAGATGCCCGTGTTGCCACGTTGCTGTGCCGCCCCGCGACCTTCTGCCCAGTCGGCGATGGACTGGACGGTACCGTCCATCCGGCCGGCGACAACTGCCGGATCGATGCCATCGGCAACCTTCACCAGCGTTTCGGTTCGCCCATCCGGCGTCAGCGCGCGGGGTACGAAGAAGTTGTCGCCGACATCGAGTGTCTCGGGGAGGATCGCGACCACCTTCAGCTTGACCGGTCGCGAATTGATGGTTGCTGCTAGCACCGATCCGAGTTTGTAGCCCTCGGCACTCATTCCCGGTCCGATCGCGATCGTACGGCCGGTCAGTCGATCCAGCGAGCCCTTGCGCGGGCGCAACTTGTGGGTGCGTTGCCAAGCGGCCGGGTCGATGCCGATCGCTTCGGAGTACACGGTGTGGCCCTTGCGCCGGACGGTGATCGGCACGCTGATCTGCGGTGAGGCGACCTCGATGTCGGGTGCTGGAGCGACCGGGCCACCGACTACGAGGTCAGCCGTGACGAGTTGGCGCTGCTCTTCGCCGACGGCTTTGGCCAGCGAGCCGAAGGTTCCCCACAGGCCGACCAGGAGTCCGACCAGCACGATCAGCGGAGCCGCGGTCGCCGCGCTACGCCGTACGGCGTGCAGGACGTTGGAGCGTGCGAGGTCGGCCACCAGGCTGCCGCGCAGGACGAGCGCAGGGAGGCGGCCGACCCACGGTACGGCGATCGGACTCAGCTGGCTCAGCGCGACGGAACCGCTGACCATCACCAGCAACGCGATCATCATCCCCGCAACGAGATCAGCCGCAGCCTGGGCGGTGATGACGAGCAGGACGGTGAAGCCTGCGGACGACAGCCCCCAGAACCAGCGCCAGCCGGTCATCACCGGTTGCGTCCCGGGCAGATCCGACAACGCCTCCAACGCGGTGATCCGCGACGCTCGCCAAGCGGCTGCCAGTACTCCGCTCAGCGCGGTGGTGACGCCGACGACCGCGGCGGCGTACAGCGAACCGCTGTCCCAGGGAGCGTGGAACCACGGTGGCAGCATGTCCAATGAAATAAGGAGTTTCGACTGCGCATAGGTGCCAAGGAATCCGATCGGGATGCCGGCCGCAGTCCCCAGTACGCCCAGCAGCAGCGCCTCGCAAAGCAGCATCAGCCGGAGGCTCCCGCGCTGCGCCCCGACCAACCGAAGCAACGCAAGCTCGCGCCGCCGCAGCACCACGGTGAACCCGAAGGTCGTACTGACGATGAAAACCGTCAGGAAGACCGCAAGCATCACCGTCATCCCCAGCAACGTCGCGGCGCCGGCGTACCCCTCCCGAATACGAGCCCGCTCGATCCCCGAAAGCCCATCCGGCAACTGCGGCCGATCGGTCGCCGCCATCACCTGCAACGCGGACTGCACCAGCGCCACTCCCAGCGCCACCGCAACCACAGCCCCGGCGAACAACTGCCACCGCTCCCGCAACCCACCCACAGACAACCTCAGCATGCCCCCAACCCAACCGCCCCAACTCCGCCCACACCCTCCCCCCGACGCCCAACCGAGGTAGCGCCAGCACTACCCCCAGACCAGCCGACCAGTCGCCCCACCGCTCCCCATCCCGCGCCCTCCCCCGACCTTGTGCACGACGTGAGCGAATTTGCCGCAGCGGAACGCTCACGCCGTGCCCAAAGTGGGGGGCGCGCAGTGCGCTGAGCCCGCCGGGTCGCCCGAGTCGCCGGTCGCCGGACCGCCGGAGGCGGCGGAGGCGGCGGAGGCGGCGGAGGCGGCGGAGGCGGCGGAGGCGGCGGAAAGTGGCGGCGGGCGGCGGAGGCGGAGGCGGCGGAGGCGGCGGAGGCGGAGGCGGCGGAGGCGGAGGCGGCGGAGGCGGAAAGTGGCGGGGATCTCGTCCACACCCTTGCCTGCCGCGATCCGCTTGCTCAACGCGGGATCGCCGACCGATCGCAGGTCGCGGG
>NZ_AQUZ01000013.1 GCF_000372465.1 Kribbella catacumbae DSM 19601 | reverse complement strand
GGAGGTTCCGTTGCGCTACCGGCGCCCAGGCACGCACCTCGCGGCGGCGGAGAAACGGCCACGATGGAAAAACATCGAGGCCGCTCCTCCGCCACCACGAGGCACGCACCTGAACACCGCTATCGCTAACGGAGCCTCCAACACGGCGCACTTGCTGTGTCACTTCAATGTCGCTCGGACTTGGTTGGCGGCCAGGACGGCTACCGGATCGAGCTCGTCGGCACCGGCGTCCACGGAGGCGACCAGTGCCCGCTTCATCCGCGGGTCCCAGACCGTCTTGATGTGGTTCGCGATCGCCGTCGCGGCGTCAGCCGGTGCCTTGTGCTCGAACTGCCGCGCGATCTCGTTCGCCAACCGCACATGCGGTGGGATCATCGTAGCGCTCATGACGCCGGCACCGTCTCGCGCACGGCTGTGGTTGAGACCGGCTCCACCAGCAGATCGACCTGCACAGCGGTGACCTTGTACTCCGGGCAGTTGGTCGCCCAGTCCGAGTTGTCGGTGGTGATCACGTTCGCGCCCGTCACCGGGTGGTGGAACGTGGTGTAGCAGACCCCGACCGGCATCCGGTCCGACAGCTTCGCCTTCAGCTTCGTCCGCCCGACCCGGCTCGACAACGCCACCATCGAGCCGTCCTCGATCCCGCGCACCTCCGCGTCGTGCGGATGCAGCTCGAGGATGTCCTCGGGATGCCACGCGACGTTCGCCGTACGCCGGGTCTGGGCCCCGACGTTGTACTGCGAAAGGATCCGCCCGGTCGTCAGGATCAACGGGTACTTGCGGGTCGACCGCTCCGTCGTCGGCACGTACACGGTCTCCATGAACCGCCCCTTGCCGCGGGTGAACTCCTCCTCGTGCATGATCGGCGTCCCGTCCGGGTGCTCCAGGTTGCACGGCCACTGCACCGAGCCGGCCTCGTCGAGCTTCTTGAACGAGACGCCCATGAAGGTCGGGGTGGTGAGCGCGATCTCGTCCATGATCTGGCTGGCCGAGTCGTAGTGCATCGGGTAGCCCATCGCCTGCGCGATCTCGCAGACGATCTGCCACTCCTGCTTGCCGGTCTGCGGCGCCATCACCGGCCGGACCCGGTTGATCCGCCGCTCCGCGTTGGTGAAGGTGCCGTCCTTCTCCAGGAACGACGTCCCGGGCAGCAGTACGTGCGCCCACTTCGCCGTCTCGTTCTCGAACAGGTCCTGGACGATGAGCAGGTCGAGCGAACCGAGCGCGGCGAACACGTGCGCGGTGTTCGGGTCGGACTGGGCGATGTCCTCGCCCTGCACGAACAGCGCCTTGAACGACCCGTCGATCGCGGCGTCGAACATGTTGGGGATGCGCAGCCCCGGCTCGTTCAGGATCGGCGTACCCCAGAGCTGCTCGTAGACGTCACGGGCGCCGTCGTCCGAGACGTGCCGGTACCCCGGCAGCTCGTGCGGGAAGGAGCCCATGTCGCAGGAGCCCTGCACGTTGTTCTGTCCACGCAGCGGGTTCACGCCGACACCGCGCCGGCCGATGTTGCCGGTCGCCATCGCGAGGTTCGCCATCGCCATCACGGTGGTCGAGCCCTGGCTGTGCTCGGTGACGCCCAGCCCGTAGTAGATCGCGCCGTTGCCTCCGGTGGCGAAGAGCCGAGCGGCGGCCCGCAACTCCTCGGCCGGGATCCCGGTCGCCTCGGCGACGGCCTCCGGGCTGTGCTCCGGCTGCGCGATGAACGACTCCCACTGACCGAAGTCCTCACAGCGCTCGGTGACGAACTCACGGTCCACCAGACCTTCGGTGACGATCACGTGCGCGAAGGCGTTGACCACGGCGACGTTCGTCCCCGGTGCGAGCTGCAGGTGGTGGGCAGCCTCGATGTGCGGCGACCGGACCAGGTCGATCCGGCGCGGGTCGACCACGATCAGCTTCGCGCCCTGCCGCAGCCGCTTCTTCATCCGCGACGCGAACACCGGGTGCCCGTCGGTCGGGTTGGCGCCGATCAGCAGGATGACGTCCGACTTCCCGACCGACTTGAAGTCCTGGGTGCCCGCCGACTCGCCGAAGGTCTGCTTCAACCCGTACCCGGTGGGCGAGTGGCAGACCCGCGCGCAGGTGTCGACGTTGTTGTTGCCGAAGACCGCGCGGACCATCTTCTGTACTGCGTAAACCTCTTCGTTGGTCGTCCGCGATGAGGTGATCGCGCCGATCGATCCTGGTCCATAAGTAGCCTGGATCTCGCGCAACCGGCGAGCAGTGAAGCCGATCGCCTCGTCCCAGGAGACCTTCCGCCATGGGTCGGTGATCGCGTCGCGCACCATCGGTTCCATCACCCGGTCCGGGTGGCTCGCGTACCCGAACGCGAACCGGCCCTTCACGCAGGAGTGGCCCTCGTTCGCGCCGCCGTCCTTGTACGGCACCATCCGGACCAGCTCGTCGCCGCGGAGTTCGGCCTTGAAGGAGCACCCGACGCCGCAGTACGCGCAAGTGGTGATGACGGAACGGGTGGGCATGCCGAGCTCGATGACGGACTTCTCTTGCAGGGTTGCGGTTGGGCAGGCCTGGACGCACGCGCCGCAGGAGACGCAGTCCGACTCCATGAAGGAGACGCCCGCGCCCGCGGCGACCTTGGAGTCGAAGCCGCGGCCCTCGATCGTGAGTGCCAGCGTGCCTTGTACTTCGTCACACGCGCGGACGCAGCGCGAGCAGGCGATGCACTTGGAGGCGTCGAAATCGAAGTACGGGTTGGAGCTGTCGGTCGGTGCGTCGAGATGGTTGGCACCGGCTTCGACACCCGAGCCGTACCGTACTTCGCGGAGCCCGGTGACCCCGGCCATGTCCTGCAGCTCGCAGTCCCCGTTGGCCGAACAGGTGAGGCAGTCGAGCGGGTGATCGGAGATGTAGAGCTCCATCACGCCGCGGCGCAGCTTGCCCAGCTTCTCGTTCTGGGTGCGCACGACCATGCCGGGCGCGACGGGCGTCGTACAGGAGGCCGGAGTGCCGCGGGCGCCGTCGATCTCGACGATGCAGAGCCGGCAGGACCCAAACGCCTCGAGGCTGTCGGTGGCGCAGAGTTTGGGGATGTCGAGCCCGGCCTGCTTGGCCGCACGCATCACCGAAGTACCGGGTGGAACGGCGACGCTCACCCCGTCGATGGTCAGCTCGACAGTCGCCTCACCCTCGCGGGCCGGCGTACCGAAGTCGGGTTCCTTGAGCAGCGTCATACGGTGAAGTCCTCTCCGAAGTGGCGGACGGCGCTGCGGACGGGGAGCGGGGTGAGCCCGCCCATCGCGCAGAGCGAGCCGTCGGTCATCAGGTCGCACAGGTCGTCGAGCAGGACGAGGTTCTGTTTGCGGTCCTCGCCGCGCCGGATCCGGTCGATCGTCTCGACCCCGCGGACCGCGCCGACCCGGCAAGGCGTGCACTTGCCGCAGGACTCCTCCGCGCAGAACTCGAAGGCGAACCGGGCCATCGCGGACATGTCGACGGTGTCGTCGAACACCACGATGCCGCCGTGGCCGACCATCGCCCCGGCGGCCGCGAACGCCTCGTAGTCCATCGGCAGGTCGAACTGTTCGACTGGCAGGTAGGCCCCCAGTGGCCCACCCACCTGGACCGCACGGACCGGCAGTCGCGACGCGGTACCACCGCCGAGGTCGTTCACCAGCTCGCCGAGCGTGATGCCGAACGCCGTCTCGACGATGCCGCCGTGCGCGACGTTGCCGCCGAGCTGGAAGACGTTCGTCCCGAGCGACCGGCCCATCCCGTACGCCGCGTAGGTCGCGGCGCCGTTCGCCAGGATGGTCGGGATCGTTGCCAGTGACAACACGTTGTTGACGACCGTCGGGCGGCCGAAAAGCCCTTCCAGGGCGGGGATCGGTGGTTTGGCCCGGACCTCTCCGCGCTTGCCCTCGAGGCTTTCCAGCATCGAGGTCTCTTCACCGCAGATGTAGGCGCCGGCCCCGACCCGGACGTGCAGGTCGAAGGTGAGGTCCGAGCCGAGAATGTTCTGCCCGAGCCAGCCGCGGTCACGGGCCGTGCGGATCGCCGCGTTGAGCGCCTCGATCGCATCCGGGTACTCCGACCGCAGGTACACATAGCCCTCGGTGGCGCCGACGGCGTGGGCGGCGATCGTCATGCCCTCGATCAGCGTGAACGGATCACCCTCGATCAGCATCCGGTCGGCGAAGGTGCCCGAGTCGCCCTCATCGGCGTTGCAGCAGATGAACTTGAGATCGGACTCCGCGCCGAGCACCGTGCGCCACTTGATCCCCGTGGGGAAGCCGGCGCCGCCTCGGCCGCGCAAGCCTGAACTCACCACTTCTTCGACCACGTCCGCCGGTGACATGGCCAGCGCGGTCTGAAGGCCCTTGTTTCCTTGGTGTTCCGCGTGGTCGTCGCCCGAGCGCGGGTCGATCACGCCGACCCGCGCGAACGTCAACCGCTGCTGGCGCTTCATCCACGGCAGCTCTTCGACCAGCCCAAGCCCCGCACCGCCGCCCGGCGCTGCACCGCCGACGGGTACCACAGCAATGTCTGGCGCGGAACCGTCGAGCATGCCCGCTGCAATCAGGCCATCGACGTCTTCCGGAGCGACCGGTCCGTAGCCGACCCGCCCTTCGGGTGTCTCCACCTCGACGAGCGGCTCCAGCCAGAGCATCCCGCGAGACCCGTTGCGGACCACCTCGATCTCGCGACCAGCGGCATCAGCCGCCGCGACGATGCGCTCGGCGACCTCGTCCGCGCCGACCGACCGGGCCGCCGCGTCGCGGGGTACATAGACCTTCATCGTGCCTCCCCGAGCAACGCGTCCAGCCTGGCCGGCGTGACCCTGCCGTGCAGCTTGTCGCCCACCTGGACCGCCGGGCCGAGGGCGCAGTTGCCCAGACAGAACACCTCGTCGACGGTCAGCTTCCCGTCGTACGTGGTCTCCCCGAAGCCGACCCCGGTACGCCGCCGCGCGTGCGTGGCGAGCTCCTCGGCGCCGACTGAGCGGCACGCTTCGGCCTGGCAGATCCGTACGGTGGTCCGGCCCGCGGGTTTGCGCCGGAAGTCGCGGTAGAAGGTGACGACGCCATGCACCTCGGCCACGGACAGGTTCAGCACGTCGGCGATCACGGGGACATCGGTCTGGTCGACGTACCCGAGTTCCTCCTGCACCGCGTGCAGGATCGGGATCAGCGCGCCGCGCAGACCGCGCAACTCGGTCGCGATCTCACGCACACGTTCGGCACGCCCGGGAGCCGGGACGGGGGCAGGGGATATGACTTCGCTCGTCATACAACGACTGTCCCGGCCCGTTACCCCAGGGTCAAAGCAAACCTGTCTATGACGTGATAGGCACGAACTATCAACTGGTACTGGTTACCAGCGCCGCCTGTTCATCGTAGTTCAGGCGGCCTTCTTCTGGGCAGCGGTGGTCAGCAGGTTCTCGATCACCGCGGCGTAGGACATCCCGGCCGCCGCCCACATCCGCGGGAACTGCGATGCCGGGTGCCTTGGTCAGATGCTTGTCCAGCCCGACCGCGCTCGCCGCCACGCCGCTGCCGACGTACGGGACCTGTAGCTGGTCGAGGAAGCCCTGGAGGACGCCATCCTCACCACCCTCGCCGTGCAGCGCGGGGACCACCACGTCGCTGTCCTGCAGCAGTGAGATCGCCTCGAACAGGCCGTCGTTCCAGTTGCCCTGGGCATCGATCACCAGCGGGATGGCGGTATGCCCGGACAGCTCCACGGCCTTGCTGATGCCTCGCCCGCTGGCGAGCGACACCTGGTGCTCCGGGCTGGCACCGCCACTGATCACGACCACCTTCACCGCTGGGTCCCCTCGACGTAACGACGCGGGTCAGCGCGATCCACTGATCGGGGGCGCTTCCGCCGCGGCGCATACCTCTATCGAGCTTGAGGTGTATCTGCCGCACGTTGGGGGCCGAGGCCGCCTGCTGCAGCTCGACGACGGTGGAGATGCTCACATCGATGTCCGAGAGCAGCAGCAGCTCGGAGGCGTCGTACAGCCAGATCAGGATCGGTTCGGTCAGGCCGGCGGCGCGCAACTGAAGGGCTTCGTCGGCGCGGGCGACGCCGAGCCAGGTCGCGCCCGCCTCGATCGCGGCCCGGGCGACCTGGACCGCGCCGTGGTTGAAGGCGTCGGCCTTGACGATCGCCATGATCTCCGTGCCCGGCCGGATCCGCTTGTGCAGGGTTTGTACGTTGTCCCTGACCACGGAGAGGTCGACGACGGCCTCTGCCAGCCCCACGCAGGTGCGGGCCGGACTCTGGACCAGGTTCATATCCGTCATTGTTGGTTCCGGCAACGAGTCGGCGCATCGGTTCGCGGGCGGATGTTCGGGCGCCCGGGTCTACGACTCTGGTACGACATCGCCTCATCCCGGCTCGTCCTTTTGATCGAGCCGCCGCCTTACTCTTCTCAGGTGGACGCGACTGGTCATCTGAAGGCTTCGCTCGAGGCGGGCATCGCGCTGGGCAACCGGTTCGGCGCGGAGTGGAGCTGCGGCCGGTGGAGTCCGGTTGTACTCCGCCATGGTGTTGCTGGCCGAGGGCGACGTCGACGCGAGCGCTGGTGAGCTCAACGAGTTGTTGCGGGTGACGCGAGCGGCGCCGCGGCTGACGCAGTACGAGGGGGCGCCTTGGCATCTGCATTTCGCCGGCCCCGAGGTGTCGATGGCGACCAGTTGGCTGGCCGAGTTCGCCACCGCGGTCGCGATGCTGGTCGGCAGCGACGACCTGGAGTTGTTGCGGCGGTGTGGCGCTGAGCGGTGCGACAACTTGTTCCTGGACGCGACCCGCAACCACACCCAGCGGTTCTGCTCGACGGCTTGCCAGAACCGCACGAAGGTCGCCGCGTTCCGCTCCCGTGCCTGGTGCAGCCGGAGTCCGTGATGCCCGGACCTCCGCCACTCACAAACCCCCCGTTTCCACCCGGGAGCACGCCTGCGCACGCCTGGCCGGGTGCGATCGGTTGAGGTTTGTGAGTGGCGGCGGTCCGGCCCTGCCGCCCAACATCACCACCTCCGGCTGGCGTGGAGAGATGCAGGTCACGTTCAGCGAGGTCACAGTTCGCCGGGTTGCTTTGTCGTACAGGTGTAGGCACTTTGAATACGACAGAGGAGTCCCACCATGGATGCCCGGTTGAACATCTTCGCCAACCCGAACGCCGGCAAGGTCCTGAAGTACATCGGCTCCGCGGGCCACGCGCTGGCCGGCGGCCCGGTGCCCGCCGCGACGCTGGAGCTGGTGAATCTCCGCGCCAGCCAGATCAACGGCTGCGGCTTCTGCGCCGATATGCACATCAAGGACGCGATCGCTGCCGGTGAGACACAGCAGCGGCTCAATCTGGTCGCGACCTGGCGGGAGGCGACCTGCTTCACCGAGGCTGAGCGCGCCGCGCTGGAGCTGGCGGAAGAGGGCACGCGGATCGCGGACGCGAACGGCGGGGTCTCGGACGAGGTCTGGGCGAATGCGGCCAATCACTACGACGAGGACCAGCTCTTCACCCTGGTCTCGCAGATCGCTCTGATCAACACCTACAACCGGCTGAACGTCATCACCCGCCAGCCGGCTGGCGGCTACGTGGTCGGTCAGTTCGGCTGACCCTCGATTCCCATTCCCCCCGGGGCGGGGTTCTTGTGGGTTCGGTACCGTAGTCGGCATTGTTGCCTCTGACAACCAGCCCAGCCTGGAGTAGAGGTAGCCGCCATCGGTGGTCGCCATCAGCAGACCGGTGGCGGCACCGCGGGCGATCGCTCGCCGGCTGAGCAGCGCCATCACGACGCTGCCCAGTCCCCGGCGGCGATGCGCCGGGTCGGTGTGGATGTCATGCATGACGGCATCCATGCTCAGGTGGTGCACAGAGTGGGTCAGCGGCCGAGGACGAAGGTTTGGATGGCGATGACGGCGGCGCCGCGGGCCCACTGGGTGAACGACGGGTCCTGCAGGACGATCGGCGGTGGCATGGCTGATGGATGACGGTCGGACTGGAGACCGGCCTGGAGCTCGTCTTGCGCGACTGTCGCCAGCTGGACGCCCTCGCCGCCGATGATGACGGCCTCGGGCATGGTGAAGTTGCTCGCTGCCGCGACCAGGCGGCCCAGGGCGTGACCCGCCGAGCCGACCACCCGGCGTGCCGCGGGCTCACCGTTCTTGGCCAGGTCCAGGCATTCGTCGTACCCGATCTGGCGGCCGAGGGCCTCGCCGACCTGACTGGTGATGGCCTCGGTGGTGAGCAGCACGCTCGCGCAGCCGCGATGGCCTCGTTCGCAGAGCGGACCGTCCGGGTCGAGCTGGAAGTGACCGATCAGGCCGAGCCCGCTCTCGGTGGTGTCGACGAGCTTGTCGTGGACGACCAGGCCGTAGCCGATGCCCGCGCCGATGGTGAGCAGGCAGAAGCGACTGAGTCCGCGGCCGGCCCCGAACCAGTGGATCGCCTCGGTGACCGCGGTGACGTCGTTCGCGACGACCACTTGGGCGTCGATGCGCTCGGCGACGAGTCGCTGGAACGGCACGTCCTCCCAGGCCAGGAAGTCGCCGCGGAGTACGTCGCCGGTGCTGGAAACATGGCCGCCGACGCTGATCCCTAGGCCGGTGACCTCCGGCTGGCCTTCACCCATTGAGCGGGCGAGGTCGACGACCACATCGGCAACCGTCTCGGGCGAGTGGTTGGGGAGTGGGCGCTCCTCGGTCGCGATCACCTCGGCCCGCAAGGTGGTCAGCACGCCGAGAGCAGCGTCTCCGGTCACCTTCACGCCGACGAAGTGATGTGAGGTAGGCACGATGTCGAGCGGCTGCGACGGCCGCCCGACCTTGGGATCGGCAGGCCCGCCCGGTACTTCGACCAGCAGCCCCGACTCCAGCATCGGCTTGGTCAGCCGGGTCAGACTGCCCGCCGACAACTCGACCCGCCGGGCCAGCTCGGCCCGCGACAGCGGCCCGTCGAGCAGGATCTCCAGCGCAAGCTGATGTGAAGGCCCGCTCAGCGGCCGCCAAGCCCCTGCTCCCGCCGAAATCCCTCCCACTCCACCAGACCCTACGGCAGTTTGCGGGTGTCGATCAGTTGCTGGGCGACGTCGCGGAGCTTGGTGTTGGTGCCCTGGGAGTACCGCTTGAGGATCGCGAACGCCCGGTCGCCGTCCACGTCGAAGCGTTCCATCAGGATGCCCATCGCCTGTCCGACCAGCTTGCGGGCGTCGACCGCCTGCGCCATCGTCTCCTCTTGCCGCGCCGACGCGACCGCTACCGACGCGTGCCGGGCGAGGATGTGCGCGATCGCCTCGTCGTCCTCGCCGAACGCGTCCGGCTCGGGCGAGTACAGGCCCAGTACGCCGACCGTCGAGCGAGTCGCGTCGCCGGTGGTCAGCGGGACGTCCAGCACGCTCCGGACGCCGAGGCTCGCCACCTTCGCCGCCCACTCCGGCCAGCGCTGGTCCTGGGTCGTGTCGCGGACGAGTACCGTGCTGCGCTCCCGCAACGCGGTGATCAGTGGGCCGGTATCGGAGGTGATCTGCAGGCTGTAGACGTCGCTGACCACCGGATCGGTGACCGCCGCGACCTCCGGTTGCGAGCCGCGCGTGTAGAGCGCGATCCCGGCGTGGGTGCAGGACAGGGCTTGCAGGGCGAACTGGATCACCGCATCGACTGTCTCCTCGACGCTTGGCGCGTCGTGCAGTTCGATGGCGAGTTGCGCGAAGGCGTCCGCGGACGTCGACGCGGCAACCTCTGGGTCAGCCATCTGGGCTCCAGACATGGGTCAGTGTCAGGGCACCCCGTGGCTGGAGTGTTCCTCAGCGCACATAATGCAGCCTCGCCCGCCGGAAGTGGTAGCCGGATCCCCTTCTGGTTTCACTTTGACAGCCGCAGGTGACCATCCGGCAACCTGGGGTTACAGCCACTTGACGGCGGCGGAGAACGGTGGAACATCAGCAGTAGGTGCACCACAGTTCCGCGGTGCATTTACTGGAGGTGTTCCCCATGACTGAGCGACACGAGTTGCGTTGGGGTGGCTTCGCCGGACTGGCCTTCGTCCTGCTGGTGCTGGTGGGCAGGTTCCTGCCCGGCAACCCGCCAGGCGTCGACGAGTCGGCGAACGCGATCACGAGTTTCCTCACCGACGGCCGGACCTCGATCCTGGCCGGCGCGCTCATGACGAGCGCCGCAGCCGGATTGATCATCTGGTTCGCCGCGGCCTTCGCCGAGGCGATGCGGGAGAGAGACGATCGCAGCGACATCCACATGGCCCTGCTGGCAGGCTCCGTGCTGGTCGGCGGCGCCATCTTCGTCAACGCCGCGGTCACTGCGGCCACCGCTTACGGTGTCGACGGAAGAGACGCGGCGATGACGCAGATGATGTTCGAGTGGTCGGCGGTCATCACCACGATGATCGGCTTCGCGGCCACGCTGCCCCTCGCGGCAGCCGGCATCGGCGTACTGCGGACCCATCTGATGCCGGACTGGCTCGGCTATCTGGCCCTGCTGGCAGCGCTGGTGTCGTTCGCCGGCGCGTTCGGGATCTTCGTCGAGAGTGGCGCCTTTGTTGCCGGAGGCACCTTGATGACCACGGTCCCGCTGCTGGTGGCGGCCGTCTGGCTGGTCTGCGCGAGCGGCTACATGGTCCGCGAGCACCTGCCCGAGGTGAGCACGGGAGAAGCGGTGGTGCCACAGGTCTAGCCTTTTGCAAGGACAGTGGCAGAAATTAGTTGTAGTAGGTCATTTCTGCCACTGTTGCAGTCGAGGCTACTCCGGGAGGCTGGTGCTTCCGGAGTTACCTCGGCTGAAGGGGATGGAAGATGTCGACGGTGTTGCAGACTCCGCCTGCGGTGCAGGAGCAGGCGATTGCTCATTTTGCTGGGAAGCTCAAGTTCGAGACGGACCCGTCGGATGTCGCGGCTGACATCGGCGCCGGGACGACCGGTTGGGTGCTGGTCGACAGCCGGAGCCAGGCGAGTTGGGACCAAGGCCACGTACCCGGCGCGATTCACCTGCCGACGGCGGAGATCGCGGCCCGCGCTGCGGCCGTAGTACCGGTTGGGACCGCGGTCGTCACCTACTGCTGGGGACCGGCCTGCAACGGTGGTACCAAAGCTGCCCTGGAGTTCGCCAAGCTCGGGTACCCGGTCAAGGAGATGATCGGCGGCATGGAGTACTGGACCCGAGAAGGTCTGCCGGTAGAAACCGCCAGCGGCATCACCCGCCAGCCTTCCGACCCGCTGGTTGCTCCGCTGGGGATCGCCTGCGCCTGCTGAGTTGCTCAGGTGTTGAGGTTGGCCAGGTAGTCGGCGTTGCCTCGGATGGCAGCCTCGTAGCGTTTCAGTTCTGGGGTGTCGATGCGGTCGGCGATCACCAGGAGCAGGGTGGCCAGCGCCTGTTCGTAGGCGTCAGGTCTTTGCTCACCACTCCATCATGCCTGGCCGCCGACCCGGCCTGCCGCGTGTGGGAGATCGCGAAGTAGGACTCAGAGGTCGAGCACCAGATCGCCGGTCGGCTGTGAGCAACAAGGCAGCACCTGGCCGGCGATCGGTGGCTCCAGCGGTTGCGGCCGGTAGCTCACCTCACCGGAGATCAGCGGCGTCATGCAGGTGTGGCAGACGCCCGTCCGGCACGACCAGCGCGTCGGTACGCCGCAGGCGTCGGCCAGTTCGAGCAGCGACGAGTGCTCCGAGGACCACGGCACCGACAGGCCGCTGCGGGCGAAGGTGATCAGCGGACCCGTCCCTGGCTCACCTTCGGGCGGATGAGGCTTTACTGCGCGGTGATCGGTCAGCCCCGGCCTGATCGTAGGCAACGTGCCGAACAGCTCGGTATGGATCCGATTGCGCTCAATCCCCAAGCCTGCAAGGGTTTCGCTCAGCTCGTCCATGAACCCGGCCGGCCCGCAGAGGTACGCCGTCGCGTCCGCCGGCAACCCGAGTTCGGCGACCTGCTCCGCGGTCGGACGCCTACCGTTCGCGGTGTAAAACACGTGCTCTCGCACCTCAGGAAGCGAAGCCAGCAGCTCACTCGCCTCTGCCGCGAAAGCCTGCTGAGCCTCGTCGCGGGCAACATGAATCCACCACACCGGCCCGGCAGCTTTGCTGTCGGCGAGTGCATGCAGCATCGCGAGTACCGGCGTTACCCCGACCCCAGCCGACACCAACACGATCGGTCCAGTGTCATCGGTCAACACGAAATCGCCGCGCGGCGCCGCCGCCTCGACGGTCATCCCAGCCGCCAGCTGATCGTGGATGTAGCTGCTGACCAGACCCTCGCGCTTGACGCTGATCCTGTACTCCGCCGCGCCGGGCGCCGACGACAGCGAGTAGCTCCGGACGGCCGGTGGGTCAGCAGCCGCGACCCGGAGGGTCAGGTACTGCCCGGCCCGCGCGGCCGGCGCTGGCCCTTCGTCCTCAAGTCGAAGGCGGACCGAGAGGATCGTGTCGCTCTCGTGCACCACCTCGGTGACCTTCAACGGCCGGAATCCCGGCCAGCCAGACGAAGCCGGTGCAGGCGCATCGGAGTACTGGTCGACGAGTTCGCGGAAGGATTGCTGCCAGCCCGGGCTGAGCGCCGGGATGTCGAGCGAGCGCCGGAGCATCGCCTCGTCGCGATCCGGGAGGTACAGCAGGGCATCGATGCCGGCGACGCTCAACGCCTGCGGACCGACTCGCGTGCGGACGATCTCGTCGCCCGCCTCGACGAGTCCTTCTTTGATCACCCGCAGGTAGAAGCCCGGCCGATGATGCCGGACCAGTAGCGAGGGCAGCTCTGGTTCGCCGAGGCGCATCCCGACGCGATAGCAGGTCACGCGCGGCTGGCTGACCTCGAACTCCGCTTCGCCGATCCGGTACCGATCGCCGATGCAGACCTCGTCATCCGGCAACCCGTCCACGGTGAAGTTCTCGCCGAACATCCCGTAGGTGAAATCGTCGCGCCCGAAGTACTCCTGCCAGTACGCGTAGGAGTCGAGCTGATAGACGAGCACCGCACGCTGCTCGCCACCGTGCCCGTTGAGATCGCCTTGACCATCGCCGTCGACATTCAGCCGCCGAACCATCCTCGGTCCTTCGACGGGCGTCTTCCAGATACCTGTGTGAACAGTCCGGTCGTTCCAGGACACGTCCTTCGGCGTGCCGACGTTGAGAGAGCGCAGCGTGGCCATGATCAGCTCCAGCTGTTGAGTACTGAGCGGGTTGGATGGAAGCGGACCGCCCGGCCTGTTTCGCCGCCGGCGTCCCACTCGATCGTCGCCGTGCCGGACAGGTGCAGCGCTGTGCCGGTGGTGAAGTCGAGGAAGAGCAGCGCGGTGGTCGGGTCGATCGCGATGTTGCCCAGACTGTTGAACATGTTGTTGCCCGGGTAGTCCGGCCACCACAGGTCCGTGCCGTCGATCCGCACGAAGCCGGGGTCGCCGCCTTTGTGAGAGGTGTCGGCGCCACGCGTCGGGTGCGCAGTACCGAGGAAGAAGGTGTCGGCGGCCTCGATCAGCGCCGTCTGCTCCACGCCGAGCGTCCCGTCGGTCACGATCGGCAAGGTCGACGCCGGCTGGACGACCTCGTGGGGATGGATGTACTGCGGGCAGTTCCCGTAGGCCTGCTCCGCTGCGATCTCCAACTCCCCATCGGTACTGCGAACGAGCTCGCCGTTGATCCGCACTCGTCGCCGAAGCGCGAGATCGATCACCAAGACGCCGACCTGCTGCCAGGCGGGAAGTCCGCACAAGGGGTCACCCGCGCCAGGCGCAGTACGGATCGTCAGAGTGCTGCCGCTGGAGTCGAGGAAGCCCGGCAATCCGGACATCGCCGTCGTCCATAGCCTTCCATCGCCGTCGCGAGCCGTGATCGCCACGAAGTCGCGCTGCGCCAGAAACTTCTTCGCGCCACCCTCGAGCGAGGCAGGCCGCAGCATCCCTTCGAGCCGGGCTGCGTCCTGCGCCACTCCGGCCTTCTCCTGAACGTCCAGCTCGCCCTCGTGGAAGGTCATGATCGCTTCGATTTCTGGTAGTGCCTGGCGACCCGGGCGCGGTTGCCGCACACGCTGCCGACGCACCACTGCCGCCGCTTGTGCTCGGCGAGGAAGAGCATCGAGCAGTTCGGATTCGCGCATCGCCTGAGCGTCGCCAGCCTGCCGGCGTCCGCCATCAGCTCGATCGTCTGGCGGGCGATCAACGCGAGTGCCGCATTCCCGCCGTACTCCGGATGCCAGCGCGTCTCCGCCTGCAGTTCATCGCCCATCACCACCATCCGCAGGCTCTGCGGTGCCGCGGCAGCGGCTGCGTTGATGTCCTCCACCGAGGTCGGCAACGGCAGCCGCCCGGCCAGGTGCGAGTCGAGTACGTCGCGTACTGCGGTCCGCAGCCTGCGCACCGCCGTACCGTCCGGGACCGGCCCGGCCGGCAGCCGCACCTCCTGGATCTCCCACCACTTCGCCAGCTGCTCCGGCGTCTCGATCAGATCGACCGGCGGATCCATGGCCAGAATCTTCGTGTCCACCAGATCGAGCGCGACCACCCGCTCACCACCCATGGCGAACCCCGCGGCCAACAGATCCTCGACACTCGGACTCATGCTCACCTGCATACCTTAGGCATTAGTTGCGCCACAGATCAAGGATCTGCTTAATGGTTCTGTCTTCAGTTTATTATTAGCATTGCCCAGGCTCTAGAGTTTCGAGACCTGGTAGTGGTCGATGCTCCAGTCGTTGTCGCTATGGCGCGCAATGATGCTCAGGAAGACCTCCAGGGTCGGGAGGTCGACGAAGGAGAAGGCGACCTTGAGATAGCCGAGGACCAGGTCGTCGGTGAGGTGCCTGGACTCGAGGATCTCGTAGCCGGCCTTCAGGCCCGGCGGTTGCGATTCGTAGTACTGCGCTACGCCCGCTGGGCCGATGCTGTACGGGCGCAGTCCTTGGAAGATCGCGTTGTCGGTGAAGAGTTTGGCGACGGCCGCTGGGTCGTGGGTGCCGACGCCGGCCATCCATTGGTCAAGGAGTGTGCTGAGAACGCTGGTGGTGTTCATCAGTGGCCGGCGTTCTGTCCGCCGTCGACGTGCAGGACCACGCCGGTGACGAACGGGGAGTCCTCGAGGTAGGTGATGGCTCCGACGACGTCGGAGATGTCACCCATCCGGCCGACGGGGTGCAGGGCTGCGAGGACCTCGTGGGTCTCGGCGGGATGCATCGGCGTACGGATGATGCCGGGGGACACCGTGTTGACGCGGATACCTCGAGCGGCGTACTCCGTCGCCAGTGACCTGGTCACCGCGTTCAGCCCGCCCTTCGTCAGCGAGGCCAGTGCGGACGGCACGTTGGTGTTGGCGTGATCGACCAAGCTGGTCGACACGTTGACGATGTGGCCGCCGTCCTGGCCGAGCATCGCCTCGACCGCACGCCGGGTGACCTCGAAGAAGCCGCGCAGGTTCACCCCGGTGACAAGGTCGAACTCCTCGTCGGTGTAGTCGGTGAACGGCTTGGCGATGAAGACACCGGCGTTGTTGACCCGGGTGTCGATCCGGCCGAACACGTCCAGGCCGTGCTCGATGATCCGGTTCCCGGCGCCCGGGGTGGCGATGTCGCCGGCCACGGTCAGCACCAGCGGGTCGTCGGACGGCTGGATGGATCGTGAGTTGGCGACGACGGCGTACCCGAGCTTGCGGTAGGCGGTCACCAGCCCGGCGCCGATGCCCTGCGATGCGCCGGTGATGACTGCGACTTTCTGCGTACTCACTGTGCTGCTCTTTTCTGTTCTCTCGAGGAGAGCGATCGTTCTCCGTGCCTCGATGGTGGCGCGGCGCCCAGCGGTTCTCCACGACTTCCTGGCTCTGAGCTGAGAGGCAACGCCTACGATCAGCAGATGGAACTGCGGCAGCTCCGGTACTTCGTCGCGGTGGCCGAGCAACTGAACTTCGGCCGCGCCGCCGCCACCCTGCACATCGCCGGTCCGTCGCTGTCGCAGCAGATCAAAGCGCTCGAACGCGACTTCGGCATCCGGCTGTTCGACCGCGACCGCCGCTCCGTCACGCTGACCCCCTCCGGTGAAGCGCTGCTGGCTCCGGCCCGCGACCTGCTGAATCAGGCCGACGAGCTGCGCCGATCAGCAGCCGGCCTCTCGAAAGCCGAACCGGTCCGCCTCGGCTATGTCAGCTGGCATCCACCGGACTTGCTCACCCGCGCCTCGGGCGTCGCGCAACTCCGCATCGATGCCTGGGTGATGCCCTCCCACACCCAAGCCGCCCGCGTCGCCGACGGCAGTGTCGACCTCGCGATCGCCTGGATCAAGAAGTCCGCGCTCGACGAGCTCAAGCTGGAGGCACGCTTCATCGGCGCCGACCGGCTGTACGCCGTATCGCCCGGCTCTGACGATTCGCCGGTCCGTGCGAAGGATGTCGTCATCTTGGTCGACTCGGATATCGCGACGTGGGCGTCGTGGAACGACTACGCCGAGGAGCTTGCGAAGGCGACCGGGGCGCGACTCGAGTACGTCGACGACGGCGGTCTCACCGGGCCTGCTTTCCATGAGCATGTACGCCGCCTGCGCCGTCCGGTTCTCAACAACCCGAAGCGCACCACTACACCGACCCCGCCAGACCTGATCGAGCGCCCGGTCACCGACCCGGCGCCGTACTGGACCTGGTCCCTCCTCTCTCGCCAGGCGGATCCGCGCGCGGCGGTCCGATCCAGCATCCACGCCCTGACCGACGGCATCCCCCCACTATGCGCCGACCTCTCAGCCTGCTGGCTCCCAGCCGACGACCCCTATCGCTGATGGTTTCTCTATGGCCGGGGAAAGGTGGTGCCTGCCTCCAGTAGGCGTTCTACGGCGTAGGCCGGGTCGATCACGGCCTCGGGGGTGTGGATGCCGGGTGGGAGCGCTTCGCCGCGGAGGCCGAGCAGTCGCTCGACGCCGAGGGCGATGCCGACTGCCGTCACCGGGCGCTGCCCTGCCGGGTGGACGAGATGGCGGGTCAGGCTGAGCGGAGTACCGGCTGGATCGACTCCTTCGAGGTCGATGCGCATCTCGAAGGAGGGGGCTTGCCCGCGGCGTCGGCCGGCGGATTCACCGACGGCGAAGGCGAGGCTGACGTTGGGTGCGCCCGTCGCGAGGGCGAGGCTCGGTACGTCGAGGATGGGCGCGGACTGGCCGGGTAGCACGGTGCCGTCGACACTTTGGATCTTCACCTGCGCGTCGGGTGCGGCCAGCCAGGTGAAGACGCCGTCGCGGCGTACTAGTGCTGCTGACGTTGAAACGGAAAAGCGCTCGAGGTCCGCCTCTCCTGCAGGACCGCCGGTGTCTTGTTCGTCCAGTACTGCGCCGATCCGGATGCTCTCGACGCGGCCGAACTCCCGGGCCCAGTGCATCGTTGCGAGTGTGGTCACGCCGGCACACCAGTGGCTGGCGAGCAGGACCGGCGAGGCGCTCGGGCGCTGGGCACTCGCGATGACCTCCGGCGCGATCTCCACCATGCCGCTGGAGATGCTGAGATACGGCAACCCGTGGTCCTGTGCGTAGCGCAGACCGTTGAGGTGGTTGTCCCAGAGGGTGGCGATCACCGCCGAATAGCTGTCGCCGGCCTGGAGACCGAGATCGCCGCGGCTCAGGTCGATGGTGATGGCGTTCGCGTGGAGGACGGATCCAGTGAGAGACGTGGCCACACCAGCGACCCGGCTGTCCAAAGGGGCCAGGCGGGAGCAGTTGCTCGACGCGGCGCTCACGATCGTGCGCACCCGGGGCGCCGACGGCCTGACTCTGGTCACCCTCGCGGAAGCAGCCGGGGTGAGCCGGCCGATCGTCTACGACCACTTCGGCACCCGCGCCGGCCTCCTGATCGCGCTCTACCGCCAGCTCGACGATCGCCACAGAGCAGCACTGGACGAGGCGCTGAAAACCGCCGAGCCCACAGTCGCCGCGACCGCCCGCGTCATGAGCGCCGCGTACTTCGCCTGCAGCACCGACATCCCAGAGTTCGCCGCCCTCTCCGCCGCTCTCAAAGGCAACCCGGAAATGGAAGCGATCCAGCACGACCTGCTCAACGACTACACAACCGCGATGGCCACAGCCCTCGCCCCGTACTCCGAACTCCCACCCAAATCCCTGAAACTCCGCTGCATAGGCCTCCTCGGCGCCGCCGAAGCACTAGCCACCGAACTAACCCACAACCGAACCACACCTCGGCTGGCAACCTCTGCCCTCACCGACCTGATCACCGGCAACCTCTAGAGGCCGTTGACCCGGTCCCCGAACACGTCCGCATCGGCCACCACGACGAACTGGTCGTCACCGAATGGGACTTCACCGGCTCGCAAACCCCTGCCCTGGAAATCGGCTACGCACTAGGGCACTGGACCCTTCGCCCAACCCTTAACCGCAAAGCAGTGACAGCCTTCCGCGACGGCTACATCGAGGCCGCCGGTGAGTGGCCGAAACTCGACCTCATCCTTCGCTGTCGCCGTGAGCGGCCGGTATGGGTACGCGGTCTTCGGCACCGAGATGTACGAGATCAAGTACTTCACCGATCTCCAGGGCAATGTCGACAGCAGGGCCATCACGAAGATCGGCGGTGGCTGGGGTACCTACAGGACTTTCGAGAGCTCAGACCTCTGGCTGGGCACCTAGCAACCGCAAGACGCGTCCCACCCAGAACGACACCCCGCCGCACGGCGAACGACAACCCTCCGCAGCGGCCCACCGGAATGGGCGGTCCGCTGCGTTCTAGTACTTCAGCCGGAGTTCGTGATGTTGGGGCGGCAGGCCCGGACCTCCGCCACTCACAACCTCCCGTTTCCGCCCGGGAGCACGCCTGCGCACGCCTGGCCGGGTGCGATCAGTTGAGGTTTGTGAGTGGCGGCGGTCCGGCCCAACCCGACGACCGCACGCTGAACATCACGAACTCCAGCTGTAGTGCTAGGGCGATCCCTGGAGTGCGGCCAGTACGGCGAGGACTCGGCGGTGGTCGTCTTGCGCGCCGTGGAGGCCTAGTTTGCTGAAGATGTTGGCGATGTGGCTCTCGACTGTTTTGAGGCTGACTGTCAGGCGGTCCGCGATGGCTGAGTTGGAGCGGCCTTCAGCCATCAGGGCGAGTACGTCGCGTTCCCGTTCTGTCAACGCTGCAAGGGGATCGCTGGCCGAGTCGGCGCGCATCAGGTGCCGGACGATCTCCGGATCGAGTGCCGTCCCGCCGGCCGAAATGGTGCGCAGGGCACCCATCAGCGTTTCGACATCGACGACTCGGTCTTTGAGCAGGTAGCCGAAGCGCGCGGCATGACGCCTCAACAGCTGCGAGGCGAAGTGGGTCTCGACCGCCTGGGACAGCAGGAGTACTCCGAGCGCGGGCATCCGCTCCCGGAGCTCGATCGCCGCGGCCGCACCTTCGTGCGTGTAGGTGGGAGGCATCCGGATGTCGACGATCGCGATGTCCGGCAGATGCCGATCCACGGCCGCGATCAAGTCGTTGGCATCGGCAACGGTCTCGCAGACTTCGACGCCGGACTCGGCCAGCAGCCGGGCAAGACCTTCCCGGATCAGGGCGGAGTCGTCCGCGATGACTACTCGCATGGGAGCACCGCCTCGACGCGGGTCCCGCCGCCAGGCTGGTCGTGGACAGAGAGCACGCCACCAAGGGCGGCGACCCGGTCCGCCAGCCCTTGGAGTCCGCGACCCTGGGGATCGACTCCACCAACACCTTCATCGAGTACTGCGACGTGCAGTTGTGTCGCGCTGGCCGAGACCCGGATCTCCACCTCGTCGACCCCGGCGTGCTTGACGACGTTCGAGACCGCCTCGGCGATGACGAACCAGGCCGCACTCTCCACGGAGGAAGGGAATCGCTGGTCGACCACGTCGAGCTTCATCCGCACCGGGATCCGGCCGGCCAGCTCATCAGTCGCCGCCCGCAGACCGCCTCCCGCCAACGCCGCCGGTTGCAGCCCGCTGGCCAAGTCGCGGAGCTCCTGCACCGTCAACGCGAGATCCGTGATGGCCCGGTCGACCTCGGCACGCAGTACCGTGTCGGCGCCGTTGACGCGAGCGGAACGGAGCTGAAGCGCGATCGCGAGGATCCGCTGCTGAGCGCCGTCGTGGAGGTCGCGTTCCATCCGGTGGCGTTCGTCCAGGTGCGCGCCGGCGAGACGGGCGCGCGACTCGGTGATCTGCTCGACCTGCTTGGCGAGTTCTGCCCGCAGACCCAGGTTGTCGATCTCGGCGGAGGCCTCGTGGACGACGGCTTCCACGACGGTGCGATCGCAGTACGACGGGTTGAACTCGATCCGCGCGCTCACCTCGCCCCGGCGTACGACGTCGACCACGTCCGATCCGGGCACGGCAGCACGACCGTCCGCGGTGACCCAACCGCCGTCGGTCGGGAAGAGCACGCGCACCTGCGGATCTCCAGTCGCCGCGACCAGCAGCGCGTCAAGGTCAGGCGGTGACTTGGCGAGCCCTGCCTGCACAATCTGTACGGCGTCGAAGCGGCGGCGGTTGAAGCGGCGATCGACTATCCGACGGGCCCACGTGTACGCCGGACGCGCGACCGCCGCCGCGGCCAGGGTGGCCAGGATCGTCAGCAGTTGCGCGTCGGCCTGGACAGGAAGGCTTTTGGTGATGACCACGACCACCAGGCCGAAGACAGCGATGACCGAGCCGGTCGAGATCGCGTACGCCGCTGAGTCGGTGACGATCCGTTCCACGTCGTACAGGCGGTACTTCGCCACGGACATGGCAGCACCCAGCGCGAGGCTGATGACGCCGACGCTCATCACCCAGCCTGCGGCGTTGGCGAATCCGGCGTACGAGGCAGCGAACGACGCGACCACAGCCGGCGCGAGTGGCGTTGCTCCGGCTACCAGCCACAGCAGTTGTTGGCGCGCTTCACCCCTGGCTCGACGGAAGGCGGCCACGAGGACGTAAACACTCGCGAGCAGGCAAAGGCCGAGGACTATCACTGAGATCGCGGCCAGAATCGCGATCGGGCCGGCGAGTCCCGTCACGGCCCAGGGGCTGATGAGGTGGTCATACGGACGCTCGAGATGCGTGGAGCGCAACAGGGCGGCGATCTGGAAGACGATGCCTGAGGCAACCGTCAGGACGGGGAGAGCGCGTGACTTCGGTCGGACGGCTGGGGTGAATTGGAGGCCGAGGGCAAGGAACAGGAACCACCAGACGAAGCTGGTGTCGCTGAAGGTGGCCATCAGCTGCCCATGCGGCGCAGGGTCAGGGCCTAGCGCGAGGTCCGTGTACAGCTCGGTGAACCCGCTCCAGGTCAGGGAGGTGCCGAGTCCCAGGAAGGCCCAGCCGGCGAGTTGGTCGAATACTCGCCAGGTGAGGAGCACGCCCACCGCCCAGCAGACCAGCATGGCGACGAAGTAGATGACATCGGAAGGCTCTGTGTGCCCACCGCCGAGTCGGTGGTCGAGCGCAACCATCCCGGCGAAGAGCGCAGGCGCGAGCGGCCAGGCGAGCGCCCGCGCCAGCACCCTCGCAATCCTGCCCATCTCGTCATAGTGGCAGGAAAACCGCGCGGCGTACTCAGGGACAGCCCTGAGGTGAAGTCGGGTGCCTGCTCGGTCGTTCGCTTCTGGTGAGCGCACGACGCTGGAACTCACCTCGAACTGTTAGGAGTTCCATCATGGCTACAGCAACCACCCACGCTCATACGACCAGGACCTCGGCAGCGAAAGTCGCGTCGGCCGCGGCGGTCCTCTTCGCTGCCGCCTTCTTCTGGACCGTTGCCAGCGTCAACGTCCCACGCGAGGCAGGCGACGCGGAACTGCTCAACTGGTGGCAGCAGAGCAGCAACCAACTCTCCGGCATGGTTTCGCAGTACTGCGCGCTCGCCGCGGCCGTGCTGTTCGTCGTACTCCTGAACTACTTCAGGACACTCGCGGCTGGTACCTCGGCCGTCCAGTGGACAGCGTTCGCCCGCTCGATGGGCCTGATCTTCAGCATGAGCCTGCTCGTCTCCGCCGCCCTGCGCGGCGTGATCGGCCACATGGTGAAGGTCGACAAAGAACCGCTGCCCGGCCTCGACGTCCTGCGCTACTCCACAGCCCTCAACTACAACCTCATCGGCACCATCACGATGGCAACCCTCGCCCTGACCATCCTCGCCATCTCCATCGTCATCCTGCGAACGCGGGTCCTGGCCAAATGGTCCGGCTACGTCGGCCTGGCAACCTCAACGATCATCCTGCTCGCCACCGCAGCAATGATCGGCGCCTTCGCGATCCCGGCAGCCCTGCTCTGGTCCCTCTGCCTAGGCGTTGCCATCTGGCGCCAACCCGCCAGCATCTGACGCGTACTACGCGCTTCCAAGCTGCCACATTTCATAGTTCCCGCATTCTGCCGTGATCTCGGCCGTCGCCTGAGCCGCGGTGAAGAAGGCGTCGGCCAGCGGCGAGGTGCGCGATGCCACCATTGCGAGGCACACCTGGTCGGGCGCGAGTTCCGGGATGGGTACGTAGCTGATGTCCGGACGTGAGTAGAACACGGTCGCCGAACGCCCCACGAACGAGATACCACGGCCGGCCGCGACGTGCTCAAGCTGCTCTTCCACCCCGCGCACCCGGAGCCCGGAGTCGGGGTGCGGGCGCCTGGTGGGCTGCGTGCTCGCGTCGGCATGCCAGACCAGCGGCTCACCGGCCAGGTCGGCCTCGGTGACCTCCTCCTTGCCGGCCAATCGGTGACCGGCGGGCAGCACCACCATGAGCGGCTCGGTGTAGAGCGGAGTCAGGCGCAGGCCGGTCTCGTCGATGGGCAGCCGCACATAAGCGACATCGACGCGGCCGTCGAGCAGCATCAGGGCCTGGTCGTCCCATTCCATTCGCTGCACGTCCACGACCACGTCCGGATGCCGGGCCTCGAATGCCCGCGCCGCCGGGATGACCGGGATGCCGGCCCGGAAGCCGACCACCAGCCGCCGGCTGCCGCGGGCGGCCACGGACACCCGGCGCCGGACTGCCTGCGTGGAGGCGAGCAGCGGACCGGCGTCGTCCAGCAGTTGCCGGCCCGCGTCGGTCAGCGCTACGCCGTGGCTGTCCCTGGTGAACAGCGAGGCGCCGAGATCCTGTTCCAGCGCGCGGATCTGCCGGCTGAGCACCGGCTGTGCGATGTGCAGCTCATCGGCGGCGCGGCCGAAGTGCAGCCTGTCGGCGACGGCGACGAAGTAGCGCAACTTGCGCAGGTCCAGATCCATGGAGCCTCCCGGTCCGGCGATACCTCCAAGGTATCACCACGGCTAAAAGAGGTCTTGGACACTCACTCAAGCCAATGGCATCGTTAATGGAGTCCGAGCGAATTCGGTATAAGAATTCGGCGTCGGTATTTGATAGCAGGGCCCAGCACCAGAATGAGCACGTCAGTAACTGGGCCCAACCGAATTGTTTCGGATATCCATCAATTCAACGGAGTGGTCGTGGGAAAGCTCGATGGCAAGGTAGCGGTGATCACCGGCGGATCCACCGGCATGGCACTGGCCGGCGCCAAACTGTTCGTCGAGGAAGGAGCACACGTCTTCATCCAGGCCCGGCGACAAGTTGCCCTGGACGACGCCGTCAAGCTGATCGGCCGCAACGTCACCGCCGTCCAGGGTGACGCGGCCGACCTGGACGACCTGGACCGCTTGTACGACACCGTCAAGCGGGAAAAGGGCTCGATCGACGTGCTGTGGGCCCACGCCGGGAACGGCGAAGAGGCCGTCCTCGGCGAGATCACCGAGGAACAGTTCGACCGCGCCTTCTCGCTCAATGCGCGCGGCACCCTGTACACCGTGCAGAAGGCACTGCCGCTGATCAACGACCACGGCTCGATCTTCATGACCGGATCCAACGCCTCCCTCGGCGCCTTCCCCGGCTGGAGCCTCTACGCGGGAAGCAAAGCCGTCCAGCAGGCCTGGGCCCGCGTCTGGCTCAACGAACTGCGCGCCCGCAAGATCCGGGTCAACGTCCTGACCCCCGGCCAGGTCGCCACCGCCAAGCAGGAAGAACTGTTCGACGGGGCGACCATAGCCGCCTTCGAGTCCCTCATCCCCCGCGGAAAGATGGGCCGCCCCGAAGAGATCGCCACCGTCGCCCTGTTCCTCGCCTCCGACGACTCCAGTTACGTCAACGGCCTGGAACTGGTCACCGACGGCGGCATCACCGCCATCTGAACCACACACCAGGAGTGCCGCGGGCACACCCCAGTCGCCACAACTCATTGAAGAGGAGCACACCCTTATGAGCAGCATCACCCTCATCGGTACGGGGAACATGGCCCGTACCATCGGCACGCTCGCGGTGGCGGGCGGCAACACCGTCGAGGTCATGGGACGCGATCAGTCCAAGGCCGATGACCTGGCCGAGGCGCTGGGCGGCGGCGCGACGACGGGCAAGTGGGGCGCCGTCCCGGCCGGGGACATCGTCATCACGGCCCTGTTGTACGACGGTGTCGTTCCGGTCGTCGCCGAGTACGGAGACGCCCTCGCGGGCAAGGTCATCGTCGACATCAGCAATCCCTTCAACGCCACGTTCGACGGTCTGGCCCACAGCGAGGAGACCTCGATCGCGCATGAAGTCGCCAAAGTGGCCCCGGCCGGCGTCAGCGTGGTGAAGGCCTTCAACACCATTTTCCGGAATGTCCTGGAGAAGGGCCGGCCCAACGTCTTCATCGCTGGCGACAATGCGCAGGCCAAGGCGGGCGTGGCGGCATTCATCGAGAGCCTCGGGCTGCGCCCGCTGGACGTCGGCGGCCTGAAAATGGCGCACTGGCTGGAAGGAATGGGCCTGGTCACGATGGGCCTCGCCGCCAACGGGATTGGCCACTGGGACTTCGCCCTCGGCGTCAACGAATTCACCGGCTGAGCGCACCCGCACCACCACTTCTCGCGCCACATCATTCACAAGGAGCAGTAGCGTGCGCGTTTTCGTCACTGGCGGGACCGGCCATTCCGGTTCGTACATCATCCCCGAGCTCATCGCGGCCGGGCACGAGGTCACCGGCCTGGCCCGGTCGGACACGGCCGCGGCGGCGCTGTCCGCGCTCGGCGCGAAGGTGCGCCGCGGCGACCTCCAGGATCTCGACGGGCTCAAGGAGGCGGCGGCGGACTCCGACGGCGTCATCCACGTCGCGCACAGGCAAGAGCTGCTTCCATCCGGCGGGATCGACGCCGTGGCCGCCGCGGAGCTCCCGGTCATGCTCGCGTACGGCGAGGCACTCGCGGGAACCGGAAAGCCGCTGGTCGCGGCGGGGAGCATCGGCTCGCCCGGGAACGGGAGGAACCTGGGCCGGCCGGCCACCGAGGAGGACCCGGCCCTTCCCGGCGGCGATGAGCACAAGGGCACCCTGCGGGCTCGCAACGTCGTGGAAACCGCCGTAATCGGCCTCGCCGAGCGGGGAGTGCGGTCGTCGATCGTGCGGATTGCCAACATCGCGCACAGCACGACCGATAGTGCCGGCTTCCTGCCCACGCTGATCGCGGTCGCGAAGGAGAAGGGCTTCGCCGGCTACCCCGGAGACGGCGCGAACCTGTGGAACGCCGTGCACGTCCGCGATGTCGCCTCCTTGTTCCGCCTGGCGCTGGAGACGGGGCCGGCCGGCAGATACTGGCACGCAGTTGAGAACGGGGGCATCCCGTTCCGCGAGATCGCCGAGGCTATTGGCACCCGCCTGGGCCTGCCCGCCGTGAGCGTACCCGCGGACGAACTGATGCTGCCGGGATACTTCGGGTTCCTCGCGTCTGTGGTCACGCTGGACTTCCCGGCGTCCAACCTCATCACCCGCCGGACCCTCGGCTGGGAACCCGCTCAGCCCAGCCTGCTCGCCGATCTGGACAACGGCCACTACTTCCCCGCCAGCTGACGGCAGGTGTGCGTGGGTCGTAGTACTCAGGTGCTGAGCTGCCCCCAGGACCTACTAGGCTCTCGGGCGGTCGACAGACGGGGGAGCTTGATGTTTGCGAGACACCATGTTCGGCGCGTACTGCGGTTGGTCGCGGCAACCGTGGCACTGGCGGTGCTGATTCCGGGGCCGGGCACGCCTGCCGTGGCCCGCAACCAACCCGATCCGGTGGCGGCGGTGCAGGCCGGCGAGGCGTACGAGGTCTGTGGACCGGAGCGGATCGAGCGGAGCGGTACGATCCGCCGGTTCTGCGGGCAGACCGTCGGTGACCTCGGCCGGACCGGCTGGTACTACCCCGACGACGACCGCTACGAGTGGGCGGACTGGTGGCGGGCGACTGTAAAGAACTGCAAGCTCGACGGGAAGTACCTGGGCACCGACGGCGTCAGGCGGATGTTCATCGGCTATCCGCACTTCCGGCGGCCGACCGACGGCAGCGTTTACGTGCCCGGCACGCAGTACTGGGAGTGGCAGGGCCGAACCTACGCGCGGTTGGCCTACTACAGCTATACCGATCATCGGGTACACCCGACGGAGGACCGGTTCACGGACCGCCTGCCCCGGGAATATCCGCCGCACGGCAAGATCCCCGCGCGCTGCTCACCGGCCTGAGGCCTGCTGGCACTGCTCGATCCCGGCGCGGGCACACTTCAGCTCACCCGGATTGTCGAGCGCGCCGGCCAGGTCCTCGGCACGTCGGTAGGTCTCCAGGGCACGATCGAGCCGGCCGAGCAGGTGCAGATCGGCCGCCAGTTCGTTGAGTATCGACAGTTCGCCCAGGCGATAGCTGGTCTGGCGGGCGAGCGCGAGGGCCTGCTCGTGGTGCTCCAGAGCTTCGTCGAGCCGTCCCAACCGTTGGTACACGCTGCCGACGTTGCCGAGTGCGACCCCCTCGGCCGCCCGGTCGTCGATCCTTCTCGCGAGCTCCAGGTGCCTGAGGTTCTGCTCGAGCGCCTCGTCGAGCCGGCCGCTGCGCTCCAAGGCATACCCGAGGTTGCCGAGGGCCACGCCTTCGGTGACGCGGTCGTCGGTGGTGGCCAGGATGTCGATCGCGGTTCGGTAGTGCTCGATCGCCTCCGGCAGCCGGTCGAGTCGTCCGTAGCTCACGCCCAGGTTGGTCAGCGCGATGCCCTCGCCGATCCGGTCGCCCAACTCCCGGTGGATGGCCAGCGCAGCCTGGTTGTGCCCCAGCGCTTCGTCGTACCGGCCGAGCCGCCAGCACGCGGTACCGAGGTTGATCAGCGCGCGGGCTCGCTCGGGTGGCTCCGCGATCGTCGCCGCCAGGCCGTGCACCATCGCAGCGTCCTGATGATGCCCGGCATCGTCGAGGAATCGGAACAGTAGGACAGACAGGTCGACGGCGTGCCGAGGCGAACTGTTGTTGCCGGCTTGGCTCGCGACCGCCAGTAGGTTGGCCCGCTCCGCCTCCAGCCAGGCGGCCGCGCTGTCACGGACGGCGATCGGTGGCGTGGGCGTACCCGGATCCGGGACCTCTGGGTGGCGCTGCCTGTCCTGGGGCGCGTAGTGCTCAATCGCGCACTTCGCTGAGTGGCGGTAGTGGTCGTACAGCTGGAGTTGTGCCGACCGCCGCCCGGCCGGCCGCTCCTCCTCGCGAGCCCGGTCGGAGGCGAACACTCGGACCAGGTCGTGCATCGCGTACCGACTCGTCGTCGGCTGCCGAAGCACACTGGCGGACACAAGTCGGTCGAGCGTCACCGTAGTACGGCTCAGGCCGCCGCCGGTGAGCGCGGCCGCGGCGTACACGTCCAGGTCCGGGCCGGGGTGAAGCGACAACAGCCGTAGCAGCCGCTGGTCGTCCTCCGGCAGCCGCTCGTACGACGTCGCCAGCGCGACCTCGACTGCGTTGTCCAGCCGGAGCCCGCCACGTCTCTCCGCGAGCCGATCGAGGTGGTCCGACAGGGTCCAGTCCGGTCGGTTGTCCATCCAGCCGGCGATCAGTGCGACCGCCAGGGGTAGATGCCCACAGAGGTCTGCAATCTGGGCGGCCAGTTCTGGCGAGGCATCGGCCCGGCCGGTGGCGGTCCGGCGCAGCAGTTCGACCGACTCCGCCGGAGCGAACGGCTCCAGCGCGATCTCCTGAGTGATTCCCGGTAGCTGGAGGCGTCGACGGCTCGTCACGAGGGTCAGACAGCCGTCCGTGTCGGTGAGCAGCGGCGCCACCTGGTCCTCGCTGCCTGCGTTGTCGAGCAGCACCAGAGCCCGGGTACGCGATACCAGGCCGCGGTACATCGCCGTACGCCGTGCCAGGTCGAGCGGCGCGATCTCGCTGCCGCGCACGCCGAGCCGGCGCAGGAAGGCACCCAGCACGGCCGCTGGGTCGGCCGGTGGACGCTCCGGGTCGTGGCCACGCAGGTCGACGAACAGGCGCGGCCCGGGCGTCAGCCGCTGGGCGATGTGAGTGGCGAGTGTCGTCTTGCCTGCGCCGGCCATGCCGTGGATCGCCACCAGCCCGGTCTCGGTGCCGGCCGGTACCCGGTTCAGCTCGGCCTGCCGGCCGATGAAGTGAGGCAGGTCGGCCGGCAGGTCGACAGCCACCTCCACGACCGACGCCTCGGCGGCGCGCTGGTCGACCACCTGGCAGACCTGCCGCCACTCGGCCCCGGCGGTGTCGTCGCCGACAAGCGCCTGGACGACGTCGACCACCAGCTCCGGGTCCATCCGGCTCCGGCCAGGCTGGAAGCAGTTGTAGACGGTGGCGTAGGCGGGGATCTCGGAGACACCGCGGCTGGTCCGGTCGCGGACGGTGCGGCGGTGCACCTCGCGGTACGACGCCCCGGCCCACGACCGAAGCGCGCGGAGGCGCTCGGCCAGCTCGTCGTACGTGCGCACCAAGCCCGGGTGGGGCGGCTCGCGGCCGGATTCCATGCCCGGCACGCTAGCAACCCCGGCGGCTACCAGTGATCGGATTCGATCAGTTCGAACGATCAGGCCGGTACGGCGGCTGCATGCTCATCCAGCCGGGACCACCCCGGCGCGAATCATCCATCTGGAGGAAATGATGAGGATTGCGTCTTTGCTGGCAGCCGGAGCCATGGGTCTGTCCGGCCTGGTTGCGGGCGTGCCGGTCGCCACGGCGGCCGACGTTCCGGAGGTACCGGAAGGGCCGGGATACGCCATCAGGACGATGAACGGTGGCGAGTTCGCGGGGCATGCGGAGGCGGGCGGCAGGGTCGCCTGGCATGGAGCCAAGTCGTTCACGGTCCACGTTGCCCGGGTGGCCGACATCTGCCTCAGCGGCGGCGATGGCGCTGGTGCGTACATCTGGTACCAGACGCGCCTCGGCAACTCGTTCAGCGTCTGGAAGCGCACCCCCATCGCGGACACGTCGGGCTGCAGCGACGGCGACGTCGGCCACGGCGACTATCGCTTCTACGACACTCAGACAGTGGGCGCAGTACGAGTGATCCTCCGCGAATGCGAAGGCCGCGACGGCTGCAACACCTCCCCGAACGACAACGCCGCCAGCGCCTGGAAATGGAACCCGAACCGCTGACCCCACGGGCCTGATCTGCCAGCACCGCTCGACGGAGGAGCACCGGGTACTACGCCCACGCGCCTCCTCCGTCGGCGCTCCCACCCACCCCTTACCCGGCGCTCCTCCGTCGCGCCTCGCGGTCAGGCGCGCCGCCGCCTTCTGGCAGGGTCGCCCGCTCCGGAGGGCGAGGTGCGTGCACCAGGAGTGCAGCCCACACGGTCAAGTCCAGCGGTGTGGTGTACGAGGTAGCCGGCCCTGATCCGCACCCTGCCTGCGCGGAGTAAAGGGCTCGTCTGACCCATCCGTGGATGTGGGCGCGGTTGGAGTTGGGGAGGATTCTCGCTGGACCCCGGGGCGGATCTTGCCCCGGTCCAGGGACATTTTCCTCGCCAGCCCTGCGAGGGGTGACCTACTTTGGGCACGGGCTGGGCGCCGTTCGGCGGGTTGGGCGCGTGGCCGGTGCCCAAGGTGGGCCGGGGTGGTCAAAGGAGGGGGCGATTTCAGCCCGCGACGTGCGAACTCGGCCAGTACTCCAGCCGGACGTCGTGATCAATGGAGCGGATGCCTTCTGTAGCTCTGGTGCGGAGTTCCCAATTCAAGGGCGTTCTCATCGAGCGCGTTGCTGATCGTCACCCGTTCGTCGGCGAAGACGAAACTGACCGCGACCATGCCGTCGGCGACGTCCCCACCAGCCCATTCGAGCAGCTCGACAGCTGTCAGCCGCTGGCCCTCGAGGACCGCCAACTCGGGCAGGGCGTCATGCCGCCAACCCAAATGAAAGGTGTACGGGGCATCGTCGTCGCCATTCGACCAGGTCGCCTGCCCGACGGGATCAACAGTGTTCCAGGTGATGGACAGGTCGCTGAACTTCTGGTGGTTGACCTCCACTTGTTCGCCGCCGAAGTCGAACAGAACCGGGCCATCGGCAAACCACTCGTCGGCCCCGCGGTCCCAGACCAGCCAGACGCGGTCGAGCCGACATCCGACCAGCGCACCAAGCCGCCGACCGTGGGCGGCAGCGACCGCGTGGCGGCCGTTGAGCCACTCCGGTCGGTAACCCTCAATATCGAAGTAGGACACCCACCGAGTATCCAGCGCCCATGGACGATCAAACCGCGACCCAACGTCCTCGAACCATTTCCAGCGCGCCGCCAACTGGTACTGCGTTCCGCTGCGCGCTGCGCGACCTCACGCGATGAGACCCCCGCCGACAGCCGAACCGCGCGCGACAGCGAGCCGCGACGGAGGAGCGGCGGACTGGGGTGGGTGGGAGCGCCGACGGAGGTGCGTGGGGCGTAGTACTCAGGTGCTGCCTGGGCGGTAGCTGCGTTCGATGTGCCCCTTGAGGTCCTGCGGGTAGAAGTAGACCGGCCGGAGGTTGCCGGATGCGTAGCGCCTGGCCTGGTCGTTGAAGTGAGGCGAGGCAGGGTCGCCGCTCACGCCGCCGGCCGTTACTGCCCAGGCGCGGAGTTTGCGGCCGAACTCGACGACGGCGACGAAGCTGTTGCCGCTGGTGCCGTAGTACCGCTTGGTCCCGGGGTAGCGGCGGGCGCCGAAGGAGGCGAGCGAGCCCCACTGCGCGGATGTGAACGGGACCGGAACACTCGGCTTGGTGTCGTCGAACGTCTGGACGATCGCGCCGTCGTTGCGCTGGAAGCGGTTGATCTCGCCCCAGGGCACCTGCCAGCTGCCGAAGTCCTGCGTCAGCCGGTCGGCCGCCTCCCGGAGCGCGGTGAGTCGTTGCGCGTCGGTGGCCCGCTCGGCCAGGTAGTCCCACATCGACATCCCCGCGTCCCTCGCCGCCTGGGCCAGGGGCGCCCAAAGCGCCTCGCCCCAGAAGACGGACAGCGACGTCGCGGTCGAATCCGCGCTCCAGCGAAAGTCCCAGCGGCGGAGAAGGCGGATCGGGCCGGCGAGCCGCGCCTTGTCCGGGTCCCGCTCGGGCAGCTTGTCCCACGCCGCGACCAGTCCCGGTACGAGTCGTGCGAATGCGGTGAGATAGCGATCGAACGCCGCGTCGATCAGGGTTCGCGGGGTGAAGTCGTTCCGCGCGGTCAGTACCCGGATCGCCTGCGGGCCGCGCGGATTCTCGCCGGCCTGGTCGAAGTACCGGGGGTAGTCGGCGGCATCGGGGCTGTCCGCGCCTGCAGCGGTCCAGGGCCAGTTGTTCGTGTTGAACGCCCAGCCGTTCTTCGGATTCACCGCCTGAGGCAGACTCCGCAGGCTGTGCTCCCCGCGCCAGTCCGTCGCCGGATCGCTGCCGTCGACGGGTTTGCGGTAGTTGAAGCGGTCGTCGCGGACGGGCATGAACTGCGGTACCAGGAAGGCGATTTCGCCCTTCGAGTCCGCGAACAGGGTGTTGTTCGAGCTGTTGGCCTTGAACCCGGCCACCTTGAGGAAGCTCGCATAGTCCCGCGCCTTGGTGCGCAGGAAGCTCTGCTGCAGCGCCGCGAGTGGCCGGTTCATCAAGGCGAACGCGATCCACTTGCCGTCCGCCTCGCGCACGATCGGTCCGTGGTGCGTGGCGAAGGTGGTGAATCCGCGCTGCGCCAGTTCGCCGTCGGCCGTCCGGTACGACAGCGTGATCGTCTTCGTCGTGACCGGCCGCAGCTCGTCGCCGTACCGGTAGGCGCGACGGCCGTCGGCTCCGGTCACGATCGTCTCGGCGAACTCGTCGACGTTGTCCACACCGCTCGAGGTATGCATCCAGCCCGCGTTCGCGTTGAAGCCCTGGTAGATGAAGAACTGCCCCCAGGTCGCGGCGCCGTAGACGTCGAGCCCCTCGTCGCTGGTCACGTGCAGCTCGGCGCGGAAGAAGAAGCTGGTGTGCGGGTTGATCAGCAGCAGCGCACGGCCGTCCCGCGTGTGGCTCGGCGCGATCGCGAAACCGTTCGAGCCCTTGGGCTCGCTGAACAGCAGGCCGCGTTCCGCATCGGTCATCGGTACGTCGCGCAGCCCGTAGAAGGCTTCGAGCTGGCTGAGCGGTACGCGCTCGATGTCGCCGCCGATGCTGCCTTCGGAGAAGCTCAGCGGCATCCACGGCTCGAACCGCCGGAGTACGCGCGGACGCACCTCGGGGTGAGTCGCGAGGTAGAAGTTCAGCCCGTCAGCCCATGCCTGCATCAGTTCGCGCAGCCACCGAGGGCTCTTCGCGTGTTCGCGTTTCAGTACCTCGTGGTCAACGAACAGCCGCTGCCGCAGGTCCTGCCAGATCGCGCTCTCGCCCTGGGCCTCGGCGAGGCGACCGAGGCTGACCAGGTAGTTGTTCTCGATCCGGTTGAAGTCGTCCTCGGCCTGGGCGTACATCATCCCGAACACCGCATCGGCATCGGTCCGGCCGGTCACGTGCGCGACACCCCAGTCGTCGCGGGTGATCCGTACCCGCGCCGCCTGCCGACGCCACCGTGCAAGCTCGGGGCTAGGTGCAGCGGCGGCCGTAGTACCGGATGGCAACCCAGTGGCGGCCCCCGCAGCCAGCCCGGCCGCTCCACCCAGTACGTGCCGCCGACTCGGCCCTGGATTCTGCACGTGGTTCACGAGGTACTCCGCTCTCTCGGGGACCCTGACCGCCACCAGAACGCTAGGTGCGGACCGTGGCGAGGGCAACATTTGGCGTGTACTCCGAATCGTCGGAAGGTTGCTGACTGGGCGTCGTGAAGGTGGCCGGCGCGCTTTTGTCGGTGGCCGCTGGTAGATCTGAGTGTCCGGCGAGCCAGAGGAGCTGTGATGCAGCGACCGCGGGTGGTGGTCAGCGTGGGGGCCAGCGTCGACGGGAAGGTCGCGCTCACCAGAGACGCGCTCTTGATGCGGCAGCCGAGTTCGGAGCTGTGGGAATCGATGACGCCGCGGGCCGCCGATTCAGTGTCGATCGACGTCATCGAGGTGCTCAGACAGCAGTACGGGTGCAATGCCATCCTGGAGGGCAGCGGCAGCCTGGTGACCGAGGACGCGGTTCCGGAAGAACTGCCCGCCTACGACGGTGACACCGCCGAGCTCTACCAGCACTTCCTTCCGCCGGACATCACCAGACAACCGTCGCCGCCGCACATGTGGTTCACCGTCGTCGACAGCCGCGGAAGAGTGCGCTGGACCGAGAAACACGAGAACTGGGACGCGCTGGTCCTGGTAGCACGATCGACACCGGCCGACTATCTCGGCTATCTCCGCCGGGAACGCATCTGCTACCTCGTTGTCGGCGAAGCGCGCGTCGACCTGGCCCAAGCGATAGCCGCGATGGGCACCGAACTCGGCGTCAAATGCGTCCTATCAACCGCGGGCGGCGGCCTCAACGGCGCGTTGTTGCGGGCAGGCCTGATCGACGAACTACACCTGACCTTGGCGCCCGCCCTCATCGGCGGACTCGGCACACCATCGATCATGGACGGCCCGCCTCTCGCCGTAGGCGAACCTCCGACCCGATTGCAGTTGCTCTCGGTCCACACCGACACCGGCGGCTCCGTCCGCCTCCACTACGCCGCAACCGAAAGGCTGCCCTCTCCTGCGACAGCTTGGGCGAGCAGTTGATACGACTACGACCGCCCGACCATGCTGCGAAGCGCGCTCATGCCGAGTTCAGTGCGGTGCGCGAGTCCACCCGACGACGGGCCGACGGGATGAATCGCGCACCGTGCGGCTACCCTGCGGGCCATGTCGACAAGAGAGGACCAGGTGTTCGATGCGGTGGTCCGACGGATCGCCGCCGGCGGGTACATCGACGAGGTTCCAGCCAGCCGGTTGGCACCGCTCCGACCCGCGCCGCCTGCCGCAGTCGCGGAGGCCGAGGAACTGGCCGGCCGGGCACTGCCATCGCTGCTGCGCCGGCTCTACCTGGAGGTCGGCAACGGCGGCTTCGGCCCCGGTTACGGTCTCCTCGGCCTCAGGGACGGGCATCGCCCTGGCGGCCTGGACACGCTGACCGGGCTCAAGGGCGGTGTCCTCACTCTGTGCGACTGGGGTTGCGCCATCAGCAGTGAGCTCAACCTCGCCGACGGCCAGATCTGGGGCTACGACCCGAACCCGGCCCCGGACGGCGTGTCATGCACGTTCCCGCAGCACATGACGATCGTTGACTGGTTCTCCAAGTGGGTCGAGGGCACGCTGTACCAGCCGTGGCTGGTCCAGGACCCGACGACCGGCGACCACCGTGGCGCAACCGACGCCGAGTATGCGGAGATGATCGAGGAGGCGTTTGGCCCCAGCGGACCGGAGGACTGACCGCCGGACGCTGAGGGCCACAGCATGCCGGCCGTAGGCACATTGCCGGGAGCGGCCGGAGGCCCGCGCATACCCATCTCCGTCGGCAAGCGCTTCCCTCGGCGCGTCGGGGCCATCGGTACCGGGTTGTGCGTGCGCAGCCCTCCGCGAGCCGCGACTGAGGAGCGGCGGGGAGGGGGGAGCGCAGACGGAGGAGGTGCGTGGGCGTAGTACTGGGGTGGTCAGCCGTTGAGGGCTCGTCGGCGTTGGACGTACAGGCGGTTGCGTGTCGGGCCGGTCCATTCCAGTCGGACGACGCCAGCTACCGCGGTGTCGGGGAGGCGCGAGGGGGCGGACCAGTAGCCGAAGTTCGGGTTGCGGAAGAAGGTTGCCCACAGGTGGCCGCTGCGATCCGTGAAGAAGTTGTTGTGGCCGGCACCGACACCGCCTTCGAGATAAGGCTCTGGCGTATAAGGCATTTGCTGGAACCGAGGGAGGTTCGTCGTCGTGACGATGTCCTCCATGCCGTCCCGGAACTTCGCGTACAAGTCGTTGTGCAGCACGAGCCACGCATCGTCACCCTCGGAGTACAGGCCACCGTCGATGTGGTGGTACGCACCGGGCTCGATGAACGGCGGCCCGCCAACCACCGGGTCACCGGCGTAGGTCGGCCATGTCCGAACCATGCGGGTGCAGGTTCTTTCGGATCAGGAGGTCGACGATCCAGCGCCGAGGATGGTGGCTCGGTGTTTCCAGGCGAGGGTGAGGCAGGCGGCGCTGGTTTGGCCTAGGGGTTCCTGTGTGGTGAGGCGGGTGACGGTTTCCTCGTCGAAGGTTAGGCCGTGGATGGGCTTGTTGTTCCCGATAGAACTGACGACCTCGCCTTCGGGGTTCGTGGCGACTCGGTCGCGGAACAGGTTGTCGAAAATGTGGTCGTCTATCACTGTGGCGGTCGCGATTGAGGCGTTGAGGCTGAGGGCGTCGAGGATGACGCCAAGAACGTACGGCCGGATGGTTCCGGCGTTGCGGGCCGCTGTCATGTCTCGGTAGAAGGGCCAGACCTCGTAATCGACGGGGGTGCCGCCGCTGCCGTCGTGCTCGGGTTGACCGAGCATCTCCTCGGCGTACTCGCGAACCATGTTGCGCCAGATGTCGAGGTCGACGAGGAGGCTCTGGGGAGAGATGCTGGCAGGTTGGAATTCGCCTGCGGGTAGCAGGCTGTAGTGCCGGCCATTGGTGACTTGGGTTGGGTCGCGGCGTAGTAGGAAGAAGCTACCGTCACCGGTCGTCATGTCCCGTCGGATCGTGAGGGTGCTGATACCTGGGTTGACTGCACGGTTGGACAGATCGAACAAGTCGCCGAGCAGGGAACGGAACGGCAGATGGGCCCAGTTCAGATTGCCGGAGACGTCGGCTGCGCCGGCTTCGTGGGCTAGTACCTCGCCAATATCGAGTTTGTTGAAGAAGGTGGACAGGCCGAAGGTCATTGCTCCCTTGCCGTTCGACCAGTCGACATCCAGGAGGCGGTAGCTGCTCCGGTTCTCGAAGAGTGCCGGCGGGCGGAGGTACCGGATCGCGCTGGTGTACTGGGTGAACGCGTGGCCAGGTGCCCTTAGAGGTAGCGCGGTACGAGCTTCTGCTTCGCTGCCGGTCAGACGAGGCTGTGGCGACGCCTCGTTCCAGCGCAGCTTGACATCTTCCAGGAGCACAGGGCGCTGCGGTAGCCAGGCCGGCGTGCTGAGCGCGGGCACGTGCTCGACGCGCAGTTCGGCGTCATACAGATCGGCTGTACGTGCAGCCAGGTCGATGCCCTGTTCGGTCAGGTACTGCCGGACCTGCCGCCAGTTCTGCTGGCTAGCCTCAACTGCTGCCTCCGGCGCGGGACGCACGGTGCTGTGAAGGGTGCGCTCGGCCGTGCGCGCCGCTTCGGTATCGAGACTTCCGGAGACGTTGAGGATCATCGCGAAACGGCGCTGGACGTCCTCGTCTGCGCCCTTGAGAGCGCTGTCGAGGATCTCTTGCATTGCTGCGGACAGCACCATGTCCGGCTTGGCTTCCCAGGTGGCGACGGTGCGGACCGCTGCGCCGAGATGAGCGGCGAATGCCTCATTCGTCATCCGCAACGAAGCTCGCAGGGCCGATGCTCGACGACCAGTCCACAGATCAACTATGTCCACCTGGTAAAACCCTCCGCAAAGTCATGGAGCCGGGACTGCACTAGCAATGCATCAGGACCGCACTGTCGCTGCATTTTGGGGACGGCCACACCAGTATTCACTGATCCATATGGAACCGGTGATCGAGGTACGGCAGCTGTGGAGAGTGCAGCTTTGGCTAGGTGATCACCTGGTTGAGGAGCACATCGGACCGGCTGGGTTGGCTCAGGCCTATGTCGATGTGCTCCAACGCCGCATCTGTGGGCTGCCGCAGCGGCAGTTGCGTTGTGTCCCTGTCACGGCTCCTGATCGACGGCCGCCTCGGTACAGCCGCGCGGCGCTATGAACTGACGGATCCGACATCCAGCGCTGGCGCAGGTGATCGCCCGTCGATGCCGGTTTCGTCAGCCAGAGTTGGAACTTTCGGCCTCCCGAGGCTGAAGGCTCCTTCAGGCCAGTGGGCGGGCGTACTCGAGCGAGGGCGCCGCCCGCCCGCTGTTCCACCAACGACCAGAACGCCAGCGAGGAGATGCCGATGTCCGCCGTCACGCAGTTGAAGGAGCAGCTACATCACCTGTCGATGGAGTCCAAGCAGGCAGCTGGAGGTCTGGGCGGATTCCAGAATCGGTTCGGTCAGAGCAGTGCCCAGGTACAGGCGTTGATTGCCGGGTCAGCAACTGGCGTGGACCGGCAGATCAGCGAAGTGCTGGACGCGGCTGGGCGGGCCGTCAGCCAGGCAATCGAGGCGTTGGAGATCGCCTCGGCCGGCTGCGCGAGCTACGCCAACCAGATCTAGGTCGAATGCCCTCCGACCTGCAACGCGTCGCGCAGGCGCTGGTCGAATGCCTCGACCAGATCCCAACCATGGTGGCCTCCCTGCAGCGACTAGCGGCACGTTGCCGAGAGAATGCGTCGCGGGTTGCCGACTCGACGAGCAACCCAGCGGCGCGGATGGCTGCGCTGCAACTCGATGCCGCCGCACGGGCCTGCGAGGAGGCAGCGCACTTTGCCGCGATGGCACCTTCGGCGGCCGGGGCGTGGGCCGAGCAGATGATCAGCGGACTTCACACAGCCGACCGGCGCCCGGCAGGTCAGAGAGGCACAGCCAGCGGCAACAGCAACGGTCCCGATGATGCGGCGTCGAAGCTTCTGGACAAGTTGCCTACCCGACGGCCGGACGACGAGACTCGAGGCTTCCGAGTCGTCGGCGACCCGGACACACCTGAGTTGGTCAGCGGGCACGACGAGTACCAACAGAAAGCGAGGGACTTCATTTTCAATCGCGGGCTGGGCCCCAAGCCGTACCACCGCCTGGCGATTGAGTCCCACGTCGAGGTGAAGTTTGCCATGACGATGCGCGAACGGGGCCTGATCGACGAGACCATCGTCATCAACAACATCCCCTGCGACATCCCCTACGGCTGCAAGCGTTACCTCAGAGACTTACTCCCGCCGGGCGCGAGGTTGACCGTCGTAGCGCCCGGCTTCCGTCACACATTCATCGGACGAGAGGATCAGTGATGACCAACACGATCGGAGTCACCTTCGACGGTGGTCTCCCACTACCGGGGCAGAAGCTCCTGCCCACCGGTCATGATCTGCTGGTGATCGCCACCCCTGATGATCTCGACCAGTTCGTCGCGGGATTGATCGAGGACTACGGCAGCCACGCCGCCTACGCCCGACTGCTCGACACGCCGGTGGACGAAGACACCGGCCTCCCGCCCCAGAGCCTGATGTTCGCCGTGAACCGAAACGGCAAGGTTGGCAGCCTCAAGTACTACGACGAAGACACCATCTGGTACGCCGCGGGCGACGCCGCCGACGATGAGGTCAGCTACACGATCTTCGGCAACCCCGTCCCCTGGCCCCCCGACTCGGAGATCCCGCTCGATCACGTGAAGGCCGCGGTCAACCACTTCCGCGAGCACGCCAGAGACCGCTGGCACGGCGTCAAGTGGACCGCCTGGCCCGAAGAGGTGCCGATCTGACCGGCCTAGTTGCCTGCGACAACCATCCGCCGAGCGTGCGGATGGCTCGACGATCCACCCGCGCAAGAACGCCGCCGAAGCCAACCTCATACTTCCCGCCTAGGTCATGTCTTGCGCACTGCGCCGGTGAAGCCGGCGATGAAGAGCGTGGCGAGTGCCCAGGCGAGGACCTGCAATACCCAGCCGGTCACGGTAAGTACGTCGCCCGCTGAGGAGTTGGAAGCCGCGCAGGTGTCTCGGGCGGCGGTCTTGATTAGCGGCAGACCGATATCGATCCCGATACCGACGCGCTCGACTGCGCTGCATGGGGTGTTTGGCGACATCGAGCGCGCCGTGTGCTGCAGTCCGTTGTGATGGCCACCGATGACCGCCTGCAGGCTCCTACGGATCAGAAATTCGTGCCCTGCGCGTGCCCTAATGAGAACGCAGTAGTGGGCTCTGGCGGTCACTCACGGGGATGAACCAGCCGAGCCCAGGCTCGGGCTCGGGCGTGATCCGCCGGTCCTTATGGATCTCGTCGACCTTCTCGCGTTGGTCGTCGACTTAGTCAGATACAGCTCCTTCCGGTGACAGGGTCGCCCCCACACCCGGGACAGCCCGGTGCCACCGAGGCCAGGCTCGAGCTAGCCATGGGCAACTGCCGCGCCCCGATACACCTGTCGTCGCGGCAGCGGACGAGTGACGGAGGAGCGAGGTAGCTGGGGGGTGGGGAGCCGGCGACGGAGGAACCTGCGTGGGCGGAGTACTCCCGGGTGGTGAGTAGGCCCCGTCGGACTCGAACCGACAACCCGCGGATTCGCCCCAGAAACGCCACCATCATGCCCGTTGGTTCCCGACATGCCTCCTGACCTGCACGTATGCCCGATCAGGCTTGCGGCCCGCCCCCGACAACTCCCATCGCTTCCCGTCCAAAGCCATGGGATATCCCATGGGCCTCCGAGCCTCCGGGCGTTCGAGCCGTCGACGGAGACGACGGCTCGAACCGCAGCGCGTGCGCTAGTCGAACTGCCTGCCGAGGACCTCCGTCGTGGACGTGCCGTCGTGCGAGACATGCGGGTGACGCCGGAGGAATGCTTCCATAGAAGGCGACCAAGGCTCCTCGATCTCAAATCCGGGATATCGAGCCTGCCAGCCGTCCCAGGATGCACCGAGGAGACCTTCCCCGCGCTCGTACGGATGGATCCAAACGAAGCTGAGTGTCGCGACCGACCTCCAACGCTCTTTGCCCTGGTGGTCGACACGGATGGACTCGAAGTCGAACACCGCGGCTCCGAGGGCGCGAAGGTTGGTCCCCTCGTCCGCTACCCCAACCACGCTTCCCGTGAGTCGTCGCTCTCGACCGGGTACTGATTGAAGTCAAACCTGAACTCATGCCTGAAGTAGCCGGCCAGCGCGTGGACTGCACGCCGAAGCGAGATCTGACTCTCGTCGTTGACGAGGTATGCGTCCCCAATCCGCAGGTCCCGGCCAAGCTCGGATCTGGCCACCCCGTTCTGCCGTCGCCCGTTCATGATGCGGCGTTTGTTGGATTCGATCACCCCAATGTCAAGCCGGGGCAGCAGAATGTCGTACTTACTGGACTGGCGTCGCAAAGCGGTCCTCTTCTAGGTCGGAAGCAGATCTTCTCTCACGTCGCCCGCGGCTCCAACCATCGTCGGTTCCGCGTAAACGGGGTGGTCGCAGACCTCTGGGACAACGAGACCCTTGAGACGAGCGGGAGTTGCTGGCTTCACCTTGATAGCTGCTCGTGGTCGATTCGTATCCTCCGGGGGATTCCCCAATCGCTGGGCCTGTGTATATTCTGCTTCAGATCTAACATCTGAAGATAAGGTCATCGATGTGCGTAAGCTGACTCTGATCCAGACCCGTGGTCTATTGGGAGAGTTCAATCACCGCATCCCTTTCCCTGCCGACTGGACGTTCGTAATCATGTACGGCCAAAATGGGGTTGGGAAGACCAGGCTCCTTGAATCGGTCAGGTCGCTGATTACACTCCAATTATATCGACTCTGGTCGGCACCCTTTGCCTCCTTGTCGCTGCAGTTCGATGACGGCTCGCGGCTATCTGTATTCAGGGGCGACCATAATGAGCAAACTCTGTGGTCGGAGAGCTATTCCGATAATCCATCTGTCGAGGAGCCAGCGGACTTAACATTTTCACTCACTCTAGAAGGTCAGATGGTCAGTACCTGCACGATCCCCTTCGATAAGGAGGGGGAGGTCCGTTTTGCGTCCTGGCTGGACCGGCACACCACCTGGTATCAAGTAGGTGATGACCTTTGGGAGGATACGTCTGATGGTGAAGTCGTCTCCTATGGATCACTTAGAAATAGATATCAGGCGATAGCTCAGGGGACGGCTCGGCGAAATGAAATAGAAGAAGTGAGCGACGATATTCGGCGGTTCTGCGACGAGTTGAAATGTCACTTAATTGAAACCCAGCGACTTCTCACCAGAAGCAAGTATCAGCAACCAAGCCCTAGTCGATCGGTGAGCTCAAGGCCGTCTACTACGTCGACGGTAACAGAATACTCGCAGGACTTGGAGGTTCGCCTCAATCAAGCCTTGGCAACGAACTCGCGTATTACGCAACAGCTTGATAGATCATTTCCTAGGCGCATCCTAATTCAGCCAAGTGTGCCAGGTATTGACGAGAGCGAGATCCGAGCCCGATATGTTGCGCAGAATGATCGGCGAACTAGGCTTGCGGCCCTAGGTCTTATCGAAGCTCAGGCTGACTTTCCATTGCCTGATCAGGAGATCGAGGGCTGGCAGCAGGGAGTCTTGCGCACCTATCTCGACGATACTGATAAGAAATTGGCAAGCTTCGATGATGTTCTGAACAAGATTACTCTGCTTGAGGAAATTGTAAACAGCAGATTTCTCCGAAAGAAGATCTCCGTAAATGCCCAATCTGGGTTAACGATTCGATCCGAGAGATCTGGACGGACCCTGTCTCCGCAGGCGCTCTCGTCAGGTGAGCAGCATGAGTTGATTCTGATTTACGACCTGCTTTTTAATGTCCCTCCAGGCTCGATTGTAATGATCGACGAGCCGGAAATTTCGCTGCATGTTGTGTGGCAGCAAAGATTCTTGCAAGACCTAACGAAGGTTGCGAAGGTGGCGTCGTTGCGATTTGTGATCGCGACCCATTCGCCTCAGATCATTCATAAGTCTTGGAATCAGACTGTTGAACTAGATGCTGAGTTGGAACAATCATGATGCAACACTTGACGGGCGTAGATCTATTCAATGCGGTTATGATGCATCATAAAGTCGATCAACGCTTGGTACTGCTGGTCGAGTGTTCCGAGGATTGCGGAGTTGTTGACCCGCATCTCAATGAGACTGACCTTCAGTCGTACCCCGGATACGGAAAGAAGTCTGTGGTCGAGGCTGCAGGTTTGTTGGATGCAAATGGAGTCACGTCGATCGCGCCTATCGTAGACGCCGACTTCGACCGGTTCACTGGCGCTGATAAGACATATACTGCGAACGTTATTCTGACAGAGTTCTACGACATTGACGCAGATGTTATGTTTCATTGTCCTGACATGATAAAGAGTGTTACCTACAACTTCTCTAGCCATGCGGACTATTCTGCGTATTCAACTACCTGGAGTATTTCCGCCGCAGACCTAGTAACGCGCCTGTCGTTGTCGGTCGGGGTTTTGCGGTACCTGTCCGTGACGCACAGTGTCGGACTGTTCCTTCGCAACTTTCCAATGCATAGGGCATTAGACGGATTCGAGGCTGGATCGTTGCATTCGTTTGTACTCGCGATGGGTGTGATGAGGTCATCGGCCGGCGTTACCCCACCGACAGTCGCCGATATGGAGGCGACGCTTGCGCCGTGGAGTGATAGACGTCTTCTCTGCAGCGGGCATGATCTTGTCGGAGCGCTTGGTGCGTTAATACGCGGAAGGTGGGGAGGTGCGAACGTCGGCAATGAGGTGTTGGCGGGAGCGCTCAGGGCCGCCGTCTCTTGTGCGTGCTGGAGTAGGACGGTGGTATTTGCTGCTGTCCGAGATTGGGCGCAGACCTTTGGCGTGGTTGCGTGGACCTGCGCGTAGATGATCAGGCAGTCGGACTACTGGGGTCCATGTCGCCTGGCGACATTGGGAAGATCGGGGATGTTCGTATTCAGCCTGATCGGGCGTGGCTGTAGATCGGGCTAGAACGCAGGGGATCTAGCGTGGAGGGAAGGGTTCGCCTCCAAGGGTGTAGTCGATCAGTTTGGTCGGGCAGTTGGTTGCTAGGCGTAGTTCGGCCGGCCTTTCGAAGAGGGCGCCGGACATGCGTACGGGATCGGTGCGCGTTGTGAGGTACTGGAACCCGCGGTCTAAGTAGTACTTGTGGAGACCGGTGTTGTCGCGCCAGCAGTCGAGGCGGAGCCAGAGTCCGCCCGCCATCTCGGTTCGGTAGCAGGACCAGTCCAGGAGGACGTCGCCCAGGCCGGCACCTCGGTGGTCGGATCGGATGATGAACTTGTAGAGGTAGAGGGCAGGTGCCCGCATCTCTTCCTCGGTCCAGAAAGTGGGGTCGCCTGCGTCGAGGGACAAGCTGCCGATGATCTCGTTGTCCTCGGTCTCGACTACAAAGGTGCTACCGGCGCCGATCCAGCCCTTGACGACTCGTGCGCCGTAGTCGCTCCTTGTCCACTGCTCGATGCCTGCGGACCTGAGCCAGTCCTCCGCATGCCGTCGAAGCCCGACCACGGCGTCTACGTCTTCCTCACCGGCCGCGCGTACGTGGTAGGTCGTCACTGGGCATCTCCGTTGGTTGGCAGGCGCCGTTCCGGGACGGGAAGGTCGTACGTGATGACCTGGCGGTCACCGGCCCAGATGTGGATTAGGACGCGGACGCGTCGGCCGGCTTCATCGATCCCGATTCGTGCGTGCTGGCCGACTGCTGTTCCGGGGGACAGGGACATCAGGTCGGCCTCTTCGGCCGTTGGCATCCGAACTTCGATGTTGTCGATGAACCGAACCTGCCGAAAGCCCAGGGCGTAGTAGATGCCGCCCGGCAAGGTGGTGTCGCCCGGGTTCATCAGAGGGGCTCTGCCGTCGATGAGCTTGTAGGCGATATCCGGCGGGGTCCACGTGTCCGCGATCATCGCCACCCGCTCCGGAATGCCTTCCCCGGGTTTGCTGACCAGCCGGAGGCGGCGACGGCGTACGGCTGGTGTGCCGGGTGCATCGAGCTGGAGGAAGTCGGCGACTTGCTCGGGGGCGGGCAGCTCGGTCACGTCGACCACGATTTGTCGACCGGTCCAGCCTGCTGCCTCGACTCCGGCTAGCCACTGGTCTTTGCCGTTGGCCGGGTCGTCGGTATAGGCGCCGAGCTCGAACTTGGACATATCGAACGAGATACGCATGCGCTGACTGACGACGCGCCCGCGGCTGCCGCCGAGATCTTCGATCAATCCCTCATGCTCCAGACGGCTCACTGCCGCGCGGACAGTGTTGCGGGATAGGCCGGTCTGCGCCATCAGCTCGCGCTCCGATGGCAGCCGATCACCCGCCTTCAGTTCCTGTCGTTCGAGGCGGCTGCGGAGGTCCTCGTAGAGGCTCTCCCATCGCGTCGCGCTGTTCACCGGTGCTCTCCTGTCTCTCTCCCCGTTGGACGGTACCAAGCAAAGTTGGTTGGCACCAAGGGCTTGTGTTCGGTGACTTTCTGTGGTTTGGTTCCATCCAAGAGAGTTTGGTACCGACCAAGCTGACATGGATCAGACCAAGCCTTGACTGGGGAGTGACTACAGATGCAAACAGTTCCATTCGTGATCGCGATGGCCGGGTTCGTGTTCCTAGGCGTGAAGTGGGGCGGCTGGAACCTTGGCATCGTCGTGTTCTCGGTCGTGTTCGGCCTGTTCCTGGCTTCCACCCCGCTCGGTGTGGAAGCGGTCCAGCAGATCACCACCTGGGGCAACGAGCTGTTTCCGAAGCTCCAGGAGTGGTCGGCATGACCGCGCTGACCGCCTGGCGCCTCGACCGGTTCTGCCGTGTCTGGCAGGACGCTGACGGGGCCTGGAAGTGGCGCTGCCGCCTGTGCGACCCGGACCCGGCGCCGTTCTCGGGCCGGACCTGGTCCCAGCCGTTGGCAAGTGCTGACGCCGACGAGCACATGCGCACCTGGCACACCAATGACCCCATTCACAGCATCGACTTTCGGAGGGCCGCGTAATGCCTGAACTTCTGCCGAACCTGGACGGATTTCTGTGGGACGACGTCCTGGACTCGCTGTACACCCAGGCGCACGAGTTCTGGGAGCAGGACAAGCCGGAGGTTGCCGACGCGATCGCCGAGTTGGCCGACGCGCTGGCCGCTCACCCGCCGATCGCTCGCCTTCGGAGCGAGGCGTAATGGACGCCGCTGCTGCCGTCGAGCTTGCTGGCACCGCATCGGAAGCGATCCGGGCACTGAATCACGCCACCCAACTCCGTGATGTCCCAGCCCCGGTGGCCTACGAGTTGTTGGCCGGAATGGCTGAGATCGGCTACCGCATGGACCAGTTGGCCGGTCAGATCGGAGTCGGGCTGCTGCGGTCACCGGACCTGTACGACGTGTACGACACGAACCGCGACCCGAAAGCCAGTCAGGTGCTGGCCGAGGCAGCACTGATCGACGGCGCCCGCCACGTCTACATGGCCGCCGAGCGGTTCGCCGAGGCTCAGGCCGCGATCAGCGGGCAGGGCAACAACGGTCGCCTCACCGAGGGGAAGAACTGATGACCATCGAAACCGCGTCCGGCGTCACCTTCGCTGCTGTCTTCGCTGCCCTGTGGGTTGCACACAACCTCGGTGATCAGTGGATTCAGACCCACCATCAGGCGATGCACAAGGGCAAGCGGAGTCGCGTTGGCTCGCTCGCTTGCCTACGGCACGTCGTCACCTACACCGTCACCACGGCAGCATTCACCGCAATCATCTGGGTGCTGCCGCTTGGCCTGGAAATCAGTGCCGGCGGGTTCCTAGTGGGCCAGATCGTCAGCGCAGTAACGCACTACTGGGCTGACCGCAGATTCACCCTCGCATCGCTGATCCGGATCGTCGGGAAGCGTGAGTACGCCGCGCTGGGTGTCCCGCGTGAGCGACACAACGACAACCCGTGCGTCGGTACCGGCGCCTTCCACCTTGATCAGTCATTCCATGTTCTGTGCCTGTTCGTCGCCGCGCTGCTGACCGCGCTCATCTAGATCGAGAAAGGGGAGTGAGTTCGATGACTGACACCTTGCATACCGACACGACGGTCACGGGGCCGAGCGTGTGGGAACGGCGGACGTTGCTGGCGGCAACCGTCGCTGTGGTGACGGGAGTGGCGGGTATTGCTGCCGCGATCTCGTACGGCCACATGCACGACTGGGCTTTGGCGAACGGCGAGCCGTCCTGGCGGGCATTGCTGTTCCCGCTCTCGGTCGACGGGCTACTCATCGCGGCGTCTGCGGTGCTGCTGGCCGACTCCCGTTCGGGGCGGAAAGCCGACTGGCTGGCCTGGGCGCTCGTGGTGGTCGGGTCGCTGGTCTCTGTGACCGCGAACGTTGCCCACGATTGGGTTGCCCGAGCTGCTGAGATCGCTATCGCCGGGTGGCCGCCGCTGGCGCTGGTTGGTTCCTACGAGCTGCTGATGCGGCTGCTCCGCCGCCTGCGTCTTCCTGTCGATGTCGACACCGAAGCGGAGGCGATTGAGACCCTGCCGGACTCGGCCGGCGCCGAGCTGACCGAGCCTCGCCCCATGACACCTGCACCGCGGAAGAAGATGCCGGCCAAGACACGGGCGACGACGGGCAAGTCCCGTCCGAGTCGGGAGCCGGAGGCGCGGGAGTGGTGGGAGCGGGAGCGTGCTGAGGGCCGGGAGCCGTCCGGTGCGGCGGTTGCCCGGTCGGTGGGAGTCGACGGAAGTCTCGGGCGCCGGTGGCTCCGGGACTGGCAGGCCGCTACCAGTCCGGCAGAGGCGACCAGCGAGAGCAACAGCGAAGTTTCCGTGATCGGTGAGACGACCGGGAGGGCTGCCTGATGGCTAGTTGGATGGACAAGCGACGGGACCGCGACAACAACGGCAAGATCCCGGTAGACCTGAATGACGCGCTCTCCGGGACCGCGAGCGGGACTGAAGATCAGGACGGGGGAGAGGTGTTGCTGTTCCGGTCCCGGGACGACGACGCGCGGTCAGTCGGGACTGAGTCCGAAACCGGACCGAAGGTGTTCCAGGTCCCGTTGACCGGGAGCGAGAGTGAGGCGGTTGACGGCGAGCTCGTAGACGACGACGCTCCGGTTGTCCCGGTGAACATGCCGGGCGAGATCGCCGACTACGTCGCGCCCTGGCAGCGCGAGGCGCAACGACGCGCGGTGGTCCCGGTGTGGCTCCGCGACAAGGATGAGGCGAAGACCGCCGCCCGGTGGGCTGCGTCGTACGCAGGACATCACGCCGCGTTCCACGCAATGCGCCTGCCCCTGTACGGCGGGACTCTCTTGGCCCGCTCGCCGCGCGGTGCTGGCCGTGTGATTGCTGCGACCGCACGGTGGTTGACCGATGCCGAGGCGGCGCCGCTGCGGCAGGAAGCCGTGAGGGTCGCGGATGCTACGGAGTACATGCGGCTGGCCCGGCTCCGCTCGGAGCGGCAGCGGACCCGGCTTGCGTTGTTCGCGACCGGGACTCTGACCGCTGCCGGGACGGGACTGGCGTTGATGATGGCGGGACCGGGCTGGTTGCCGGGACTGACGATGGCGGGAGTATTGGCGTTGCTGGGCAAGATCGGTGCACCTGCTGACCGACCGCTGACGGGACGTGCTGTGGTCACACGCAAGGTCCCGAAGTTGACCGACGACATGGTGGTCCGCGCTCTGGCTGCGCTGGGTATTGCCGAGATCAACAAGGCCATCGCCAAGGGCGGAAATGGGATCTCGTTCCCGGCGCCTATCACCCGCGACGGTCCCGGCTTCCGGGCCGACGTTGATCTGCCGTACGGCGTGACCGCCGTCGACATCATCGAACGACGGGACCGGGTCGCGTCGGGACTTCGCCGCCCGCTCGGATGCGTGTGGCCGGAACCGGCTCACGATCAGCACGCGGGACGGCTCGTGCTCTGGGTCGGGGACCGGGACATGTCGCAGGCTAAGCCTGCACCGTGGCCGCTGGCCAAGAAGGGCACGGCTGACATCTTCAAGCCGATCCCGTTCGGGACCGATCAGCGTGGCCGTCCCGCGACCGTGACGCTTATGTACGACAACGTCCTCATCGGCGCCATGCCTGGGGCTGGCAAGACGTTCGCTCTGCGCGGTCCGCTACTGGCCGCCGCGCTTGACCCGCTGGTCCGGCTGTGGCTGTACGAGTTGAAGGGGACCGGTGACCTTGGGCCATTGGAGCCGGTGTGCGAGCGGTACTCGTCCGGCGCCGACGATGAGTCGGCCGAGGCTGCGCTGATTGGCCTGCGGGCACTGCGGGATGAGGTCCGCAAGCGGGCGGACATCATCAAGCGGCTGCCGCGGGATGTGTGCCCGGAGAACAAAGTCACGGCCGAACTCGCCAAGCGGAACAAGGGTTTGCGACCGATCGTGATGGCGATCGATGAGTGTCAGAACCTGTTCACGCATCCCGATCACGGCGCCGAAGCGGCAGACCTGGCTACCGCGATCATCAAGCTTGGCCGCGCCCTCGGCGTGATCCTGCTGCTTGCCACACAGCGCCCAGATGCCAAGTCGCTCCCGACCGGCGTCAGCGCGAACGTGGGCATCCGGTTCTGTCTGCGAGTCACCGGGCAGCTTGAAAACGACATGGTTCTCGGGACATCTGCCTACCGCAACGGCGTGCGTGCCACAACGCTCACGCCGAAGGACAAGGGCATCGGGTACCTCTCCGGTGCGTCCGACGACCCGCAGGTCGTTCGCACGTACTACGTGGACGGCCCGGCTGCTGAAGCGATCGTGACTCGCGCCCGCGCCTTGCGGGACGCGGCAGGAACCCTTACAGGGCACGCGATCGGCGAACAGGTGGCCGACGACAACACCCGTGCTTCCTCGGTGCTGGCCGACGTGGCCGCCGTGCTTGTGGGCGGAGAGGACAAGGTCTGGTCCGAAACCCTCGTGGCCCGACTCGCTGGCCTGCGGCCGGATCAGTACAAGGGCTGGGAGCCCGCCCAGCTCGCCGGGGCGCTCGCGCCGTACGGAGTCAAGACGGTTCAGGTGTGGGGCAAGGACGAAGACACCGGCGTCGGCGCCAACCGGCGTGGCATCACCCGCAACGACCTTGACCGCGCCATCGCCAAGCACCAGCCGCGCCCGGTCGACTCGCCCCGGCCGGCCACCTCGAACGACTCGATCGGCAGCGAAGCAGAAGAGACCGACCGCTAGCACCGAGGGCCGCTAGACCTAGCACCCGCGCTAGCGGCAAAAACACCCTCTGACCTGCGAACAAGCGTTCTAGCACCCGCCAGAACGCCAGACCCCGCCATGCCTCAAGGAGCCATCCATGACCCCCCTCATCGCCGCTAGCGCTAGCAGCACATTCAGCCTGGTCGTTGTCGCCGGATTGCTGGTCGCCGGCTACTTCCTCGCCTGTGCCGCCTACCCCTTCGGCAAGTGCCGCAAGTGCGACGGCCTCGGTCGCCATCACTCGCCCGGTCGGGCCCACTGGCGCGACTGCAAGCGCTGTGGAGGATCTGGCGCCCGCGTCCGGATCGGTCGCCGCGCCTACATGCGGCTCCGTGGCCGCGAACGGGCCGGGCGATAAGGCCGGCCACCGCACTCAGGCAGATCCGCCGCTTGACCCGAGATTCCTTTCCGCGAACGGAGCAGGGCCATGCCAGACAACCCGAAGACCAGCCGTCGACTGCAACGCAAGGCGGCTCTAGCTGAGTACCGCGAGGCACTCAAGGAGTTTCGCCGCTTCGACGCCAACAACGAGACCGGCGCCTACCGCCAGGCCGCTGAACGTCTTGACACGGCCGAACGTCGGCTGAACCGGCTGAGCCTCTTCTAGCCCCGACAGCGCGCCGCTAGCCGGTAGCCGAGCCCGTTCGAGTCGGGCGCGCGCACCCACCGGACCTACCCAATCCCGCGAAGGAGACCGACGTGAACGACCTGCTGAACGCCGCACACACAGCCGCCGAACGTGGCTGGCACGTGTTCCCGCTCATCCCTGACGACAAGCGCCCGGCTGTGGAGGACTGGGAGAACCGCGCCACCCTCGACCCGGCCCGGATCGACAAGTGCTGGTCCGCCGGACCGTACGGCGTCGGCATCGCCTGCGGACCGTCTCGGCTAGTGGTGGTCGACCTGGACCAGCCCAAGCCCCGTCAGACCCCGCCTGAGGCATGGCAGCGACCGGGGATCACCTGCGGCGCCGACGTGCTGGCCGACCGCGCCGAATCGGCCGGGCAGGCCTATCCCTGGAACACACACACCGTGGTCACCGGGCGAGGTGGCGAGCATCTGTACTTCAGTGCCCCGACAGGAACCGAGCTGCGTAACACACAGGCTCGACTGGGCTGGCTGATCGACACCCGCGCGGCCGGTGGGTACGTCGTCGGTGCCGGTTCTCTCGCCGCTGGACGCCGCTACCGCACTGCCCACAGCATCAGCCCATCTCCGTTGCCGCAGTGGCTCACAGACGCTCTCAAGCCCGCACCGATGGCCCAAGCCGCGCCCATCCAGCTCGACGCCGCGCGGCGGTCGACCTACCTGACGGCTGCACTGCGTGCCGAATGCGACCACGTCGTCAACGCGCCTGCCGGACAACACAACATCGCCCTGTTCATCGCCGCACAGAACCTCGGGCGCCTGGTCGCCGGCGGCGCTCTGGCCGAAGCCGATGTGTACGCCGCACTGCTCACCGCGGAACACCAGCTAGCCGCCACCTGCTCAGCGAACCCGCCTCACACGGAAAGGCAAGCCCACAAGACCATCGCGTCCGGCCTGCGGGCCGGAGCCAAGCGACCAAGGACGGTAGCCGCCTGATGCTCACCACACGACGCCAAGTCGCCCAGGGACACGCGCCCCGGTTGCACGGAAGGAGCCACGAGGTATGAGTACCGCCGAGGTGCCGAACCTTCAGCTACTCACGACGGTCGCCGACGACGGTCCTCAGGATCAGACCGGCCGACTCTGGGATGTTCCAGTTCCGTTGAACGGTCCGGTCATCGCGCCGCCGCCGTTTCCGGTCGATGTGTTCCCCGGTTGGCTGGCCGACATGGTGACTGGGGTTGCTCAGTTCACCCAGACCGATCCCGCGATGGCCGGCACTTTGGCCGTCGCTGTGCTGTCGGCCTGTGCCGGTGGCCGCCTCGAGGTAGAACCCGTGGCTGGGTGGCGCGAACCGGTCAATGTATTCGCCGCCGTCATCGCTGGTCCCGGCGAACGGAAGAGCCCCGTACATCGAGCGATGACGCGGCCGCTGTTCGCTGCTCAGTCCACGTTGGGGGAGGCGATGCGTCCGCGGATCGCCGAAGCGGCTGCCTTGAAGGACATCGCCGAGCGTCAAGCCGAGCAAGCCAAGACCGCAGCCGCCAAGACCTCCGACCCGGATCAGCGGGTGGACGCCTCCGACGCTGCTGTTGCCGCCGCACTCGCAGCCGAAGCGGTCACTGTGCCGAACCTTCCCCGGCTGATCGTGGACGATGCGACCCCGGAAGCGCTCATCGGATTGATGGCCGCCAACGGTGGGCGAATGGCGATCATCAGCGATGAAGGCGGCATCTTCGATACCGTGGCCGGCCGCTACTCCGGTGCCCCGAATCTCGACCCCTATCTCAAGGGCCATGCCGGTCAGCCCATGTCGAACGAACGCCAGACCAGAGAAGGTGTCTCGGTCGACAAGCCAGCTCTGACGGTTTGCGTCATGGCTCAACCGTCCGTACTGCGGAAGTTCGGGGGCAATGCCGAGCTGGCGGGGCGTGGTCTGCCTGCCCGGTTCCTGTTCGCGCTGCCTCGCTCCCTGGCCGGATATCGCGGTGTTGAGATGGCGCCGATCCCTGAGGCAGTTGCTTCCGCCTACGCGGCCAACATTCACGATCTGGCCGTGACGCTGGCCGAGTGGGAAGACCCCGCCGTCGTCGTCTTCACTCCCGAAGCCACCCGAGTTCGCTTGGAAGCCGCCACCGCGGTTGAGGCTCAGCTACGGCCGAGCGGAGATCTCTACGAATTCAGGGAGTGGGGCAACAAACTGACGGGCGCCACCCTGCGCCTGGCCGGGCTGTTGCACGTTGCTCACCATCCCTCCGAAGCATGGCGCCGGCCGATCGCCGCCGATCAGATGGCTAGCGCTGTGAGGCTCGCGGAATTCTTCGTGGCGCACTACCGCGTTGCCCTGACCGCCATCTCCAGTGACAGCGCGATCGAGACCGCCCGCTACGTCTTGGACGTGCTCACCACCAAGAACATGACCGTCTTCACCAAGCGCGAGTTGCACAGGCGCGTCTCTCGGCAGCTTCCCAAGGCCGAACAGGTCGGCGCCGTTCTGGACGAGCTGACCGCACTCGGATGGGTGCGCCGAACGCCGGACGCTCGCTACGAGATCCACCCCCGCGCGGCCGAAGCCTCCGGGAGCGTTGACGCGTTGACAGCCGACATCGTGAGCGACGTTTCCGCAGGTCGTAGTCCTATCCAAAGCGTCAACAGGGCCCGTTGACGTCCGCTGACAGGCGTTGACACCCAGCGCTGCTGTCAACGGCTGTCAGCGCCTGTCAACGGAACCCGTTGACGGCACCGACCCTGCCCTGACCTGCGGGAACTTCACCGCACGCGCCGCATTGTCAACGTGTCAACGCCTTCCGGGCCCTGAGCCACGACGAACACCCAACGTCTGCGCTGATCAATCGAGAAAGGCCACATGATGTCGACGAACACCGAGCCCCGCTGGAGCGTGGCTGACGTTGCTCGATACCTCGGTATCCCAGTGAAGACGCTCTACAACTGGCGGACTGCCGGCTATGGCCCGCAAGGCGTCCGCCTGGGCAAGCACATCAAGTACGACCCGCAAGACGTCGCCGCATGGTTCGACGCTCAGAAGATCGCTTCCTGACGGCAGAGGGGACCTGCAGAAATGGCGAGAAAGCCGCTTGAGCTGGGCACGTGGGGCAAGATCCGCACCTACGTCACTCACACCAACGAGAAGGGCAAGGCCGATGGCTATCGTGCAGCGACGTACTTCCGCGACTTCGACGGCCGGACCCGTCAGGTAGAGGCCAACGGGCGAAGCGCGACCGCCGCTGAAAGCAACCTGAAAACCAAGCTTCTAGAACGAACCAGTGCCGGCCGCGGTAGCAAGCTCAAGGGGTCGGACAAGTTCGCTCTCGCGGCGGACCTCTGGCTCAAGAAGTTCCGGCAGATGGTGAAGGAAGGCCGGCGGTCGGCCGGGAGCCTGGACACCTACAGGTGTCACCTGGACCGGACTGTGCTTCCCGCTCTTGGGGAGCTCCGCCTAGGAGAAATGACGACACCCCTTGTGGACAAGGTGGTAGGCGCGATCCGGGATGAGGTCGGGCAGTCTACCGCTCGGAGTTGCCGGAGCATCATCTCCGGTGTCCTCGGGCTAGCAGTTCGTTACGGCGCGTTGGTCTCCAACCCCGTCCGAGATGTCGAGCGAATCGAGGGCTTGCCGAAGAAGAAGCCGCGGTCGCTGACCGAGGCGGAACGGGAAGCCTGGTTCACGCACATTCGCGAAGACGAAGACGCCGTACGTGCTGATCTGCCAGACCTGACGATGTTTCTACTCGCCACCGGCGTCCGGATCGGGGAGTCGCTGGGCTTGCTGTGGTCGCAGGTCGACCTGTACAGCGGGGAAGTCGAGATCACGCACCAGATCATCCGTGCGACCGGTCAAGGGCTGATCCGTACGGGCACGAAGTCCAGTGCAGGCGAGCGGGTGCTGATGGCGCCGTCCTGGTGCGTCTCAATGCTGCGCAACAGAGCGGCGCCGGCGATACGGATGGACGGACCGGTGTTCGCCGATTCGGCCGGCGGATTCCGTGACCCCTCCAACGTCAGTCGCGATCTCCGGATGGCCCGTTCGCCGGTCGGCGGTCAGGTGCGCCAGAACCTCGGCACTCATCTCCGAGACGCGCGGCGGCAGGCGGGGTTTACTCAGAAGGAGACTTCGCGACGGCTGGGCTGGGCTGATTCTCGGATCTCGCTGATTGAGCGAGCCCGGCTGAAGCTCAGCCGTGAAGATGCCGTCGCCCTGCTGGACCTTTACCGCCAACGTGGGGCGGAGCGTGCGGCAGCCCTGGCCATGGTCGACGCGGCGGCCGAGCCGAGCGAGGCAGACGCGTTCTCGTGGCTGACGTCGCATGTGTTCCGCAAGACCACGGCAACGATGTTGGACGACGCCGGCCAAAGTGCCCGCCAAATCGCGGACCAGCTCGGCCACGCGCGACCGTCGATGACCCAGGACGTCTATATGGGGCGGAAGGCAAAGAACCCGAGCGCTGCGAGTGCGTTGGAAGCCGTCTTCAAGACTACCGAGTAGGTCAGCAATCCGGCGGTCGTAGCTCAAAACGCGCAGCAACGAAGTCGGCACCCCCATGGCCAGCAGAAGCTTGTGAGGGCTGGACTGTGGAAGAGGTCCAACTCTCCGATCTTCTTGCTCGACCACTTACGGATTTGGGGGCAGGCCTCCGAAGCGGTGGGCGGGGATTGTTCCGGGGCGTGCCTTGTCGGCCGAATCCCGCGCCCCGGACGATCCGGTGTGAAGTTGGAAGGACTCTCATACCAAGCGGAAGCGGCAAGACCTGGCACCGGCCAGCCCTGACGCCCAGCCGGACCCATGCACGCCCGCGCACGTCTACCTTCGGACTAGACGGAGCCTTCTTTAAAGGCGCAAGTGAAATAAACGCTTGCTCTGAAAATCAATCGCTTAATCCAAATATGCGAGTCGTCGACGCTTGCCGACCAATCAGGCCTATGTAACTCTAAATCGTAGACCAACCTGCGAGTCAAGGGGGAGCAATGGCGGGCGTAATGCGTACGACGGTATTGAATGAAGCAGCGCTTGCCGCGCTCCGAGCTCAGCATGAAGCCAATCCCTTCATTCGCCAGCATGGGGAAAGCGCAGCTAGTGCGAATGCGCGGACCGTGTTCGATGTGGTTGTTGATGCGGGGCGCTTTGCGCCCCGCTCCTCTCAAGACATTCCGTTAGGCACAACGCAGCGATCCGTGACGCGAGGCGGACTATCTTGGGTAGTCACCGAGCAGAGATGGAATAAGTTCAATAACCTTCTCTCGCTTTCCTATCTACAGGATACTGCCACGCGAGTATGGCCAGGTCAGTTGCTGCAAGCTGGTCCTTTGACTAGGGGAACCACGGCCGAAATACCAATCGCTGAACGCGCGCCCGGAACTCTTGAAATCACGACGAACTTCAAGCCAAAAAACAAGGCGGCCGGGCCGGTGCGTCAGTATCGGCATCTTGAAAGGCCCTCCTCAGCCAGCGCCAACGAGGCGGTGCGCGAGATCCTTCACGCAGTCGATCCAGACGGCTCATCTGGACAGGTCGCGGCAGACTTTGAGCGTGTACACACAATCCGAGAGACATTTCTCAAGCTCGGAGTTGACGTCCGCGCCGCGACTTACAACGTCAAGCTTGATGCTTCCGCCGACGTCAATCTCGACTCGACTACCCTGATGTTCTGGTTGCGTCAAGTCTTCTACTCAGTCACCTTCACGCCAGACTCTCCGCCGCCGGGCGGATTATTCACAGGAAAAGTCAAGGGCGGCGATCTCGCACCTTTCACCGAACCGGTGAATGGTGGGCCGCCGCTCTATGTCTCGAAGGTCGACGTCGGCCGCGCTATGTACATCACTGTCAAGGCAGATACTTCTCGACAAGAACTAAAGTTGGCTCTCGAAGGCGGATGGGGAGCTGTCGTGGCCGGCGGGAAGGCCGCCTTCGAAGGGCGAGCGAAAGAGATCCTAGAGAGGTCTGAAGTGAGGTTCTATGCCACCGGCGTGATGTCGATGGGGGCGCCGTTCGAGCTTCTGAATCCAGCAGAAGATCTGCCGAGATTAATCAACGAGGGGTTGAAAGTCTCGGTCGACAACCCTGGTGAGCCTATAAGCTTCTCGGCAAACTATTTGCTTGACAATGACGTAGCAGCGATAGGAATGTTTGCTGACTACGTTGAGCCCGTCAGTGCCACTCTGCCCGATTACCACACAACGCTACCGATACCGGTCTGGGATGGGGTGAATGGTGGCACCGTTGCTACGGAGATACTCGTCGCCCCAGGTGACAAAGTTGAGATTATCGGTTCGGGTCGAACATCTTCCGGAGTATTCCTGGGTCCAGATACGGGTCCGAACGGGTGGTCCGGTTGGCTCGCGCCGGCTGACTGGCCGCTCCCCGGCGAAAATGTGCATTGCCTCACCGCGCGTTTCGGTGACAATGACCCGTTCAAAGTAGGTGATTACTGGTCGGGGAACAGTGGATCCACCGCAGTTGAGCGACTCGTCCTGGGTATAAATGACAACGATCCCAGCAATGGAGACCCAAGGAAGCAGTTCGGCGCGACGATTCACGTGTACCGTGGCGAGCCCGCCAGCGCAAGAATTTATCTCGCTTGACCAACTCATGAGTCGGGCAAAAGCAGTTGGGGTTCGCTACCAGGGGCTCGGCAAAGTCGTATGGTGCCCGGCACGGCACCCGACAAGGGGGTTAGCGCAACCGCCTTCGCAGGGCCGGAGATAGGGGTGGAATCCCCTCGTCTCCGCCCCAAGGCGATGTCTGAGGCGACGTCACTGGGCCTCCGGGAAGCCCAGTGAATCGAACACGTCTTGTGGGGCGCCGTGGAGGAGTTCGCGGAGGCTGAGGTTCAGGGCGGCGCAGAGCTGTACGGCTTCTGCCAGGGTGACGCGGCGGGTGCCGGATTCGAGGTTGGTGACTGTGGCGCGCGGCCAGCCCATCTCGTCGGCTAGGTCTTCTTGGCGTAGTCGGGTTCTGGCGCGAGCTGCGCGCACGTTGCCCGCAATCAGCGCGTCCATCTCTTCCGGCTTCACGTTGCCGATCTTGCCCGCTGGCATCGGCTGACGTCATGGCGAAGAACACGACGTGATGTACCTCAAGTCGCCTAGAGCAATCCTCTGTAAACGCCAAGTAGGATAATCTCACTCAGTGTCTGAAAAATCGACACAAAGTGAAATGGCCGAACGGGGGCGCACCATGGACAGACCTGATCCCGAGCACCTGGACCATGCGATCCGATGCGAGGCGTGCTTTCTGCGGGATGAGATCCGGCAAATCCTCAGCTCGACGCGAGCGCCGGCCGAGAAGCTCCGGGCTGTTCAACTGGCTCTTAGCCCGCCACCGCCTCTACGGGTAGCGGTGCTGGATGCTCGCGGCTGGCCTGTGCTCGTGGCATCGAGTGGACGCGACGATCTGGAGTGTCATCGGTGAGCGGCGACCATGCGGCCGAATACGCACCGGACTGGCAGTACGGCGTAGTGCATTGGCTTGCGCTAGTTGAGGAGCCGCTTTTGACCCAGGTTCGGCCTGCGGGGGATGGGTGGGTGCTGAATACGGACATGGGCGATGGCGGCCATGTGGTGACGGTGCCGACTTGGTCTGACGGATCGATCGTCCAACACGGCATCTACTGGCGGCGAAGTTCGCCCGGTATGGCCGGCTGGATGCCCAAGGCTCACGTTCAAGAGTGCCGCCGGCCATGGTGGCTGGGCAGCAAGGTGCCGGACCGAATCCTCAGGTCACAAGGCAAAACCATGGGGTAAACCATGGGCCGGAGAGACGCGAAACCGCAGGTCGATGCTCTGACCTGCGGTTTTGTAGGCCCCGTCGGACTCGAACCGACAACCCGCGGATTAAAAGTCCGCTGCTCTGCCAATTGAGCTAGAGGCCCTGGGTGTGTGCTGGGGACAGTCTGTCAGGTGACGGGGGTGGGGCGCGAATGGGTTGGGGGTAGACCAGTGCGTCGGGTGGTTTCGGAGGGTGATGGAAAGGTCACGGGTGGTTGAACCGGATGGGGTGGTGGGTCGTTCTTCGGGGGTGAGGGCATCGCCGCCGGCCGACCAGCGGTGGTGGTGCGTGAACCCGTCCCGTTCACCGTGAGGAGCAAGTGATGAGTGTGTTGGAGCGCTGGCAGGATCAGGTACTGGCCGTTTTCAGGATTGTGGTGGGGTTTCTGTTCGCCACCCATGGGGCCGCCGCGTTGTTCGGGGTGTTGGGGGCGAAGCAGCCAGAGGCGCTGGCGTGGCCTGGTTGGTGGGCTGCGGCGATTCAGTTTGTCGGTGGGGCGTTCGTGATGCTCGGGTTCGGGACCCGGTACGCCGCTCTGCTGTGCTCGGGGTCGATGGCCTACGCCTATTTCACGGTGCACCAGGCCGACGCGTTGTTGCCGGTGCAGAACGGTGGGGAGAAGGCGGCGTTGTTCTCGTTCGCGTTCCTGTTGATCGCGTTCCTCGGTTCTGGGGCCTGGGCGCTGGAGCGGCTGCCGGTGTTCAAGCAGCAGGAGGCGCGGCAGTTGGCAACTGCGACTGAGTGACCCCTGGGGAGCCGGAGGATGATCACCCCAACGAGTCGACAGGAGTGCCGATGGCCGACGACCGCGCGGCGCTGCTGCGGGAGCTGCACGACGTGCATGCGCCTTCGTTGTGGCGGTTCGTCGTCCGGCTGACCGGGGATGACCGGTTCGCCGAGGATGTCGTTCAGGAGACCCTGCTTCGGGCGTGGCGGCGCCCGCAGATCCTGACCGAGGACGAGGCGGGTGCACGGGCGTGGCTGTTCACGGTGGCGCGCAATCTCGTCATCGACGACCGGCGCAGCGCCCGGGTCACCCGGGAGGTGGCCAGCGACGAGCTGCCGGAAAGGCCGAGCGCCGACCATGCGAACGCAGTACTGGACGCGTGGTTGGTGGCGGACTCGCTGGCTCAGTTGTCGCATGATCATCGGCAGGTGATCGTGCGCGCGTACTACGGCCGGCGCACAGTCACCGACATCGCCGAGGAACTCGACATCCCGGCCGGCACGGTGAAGTCGCGGCTGCACTACGGGCTGCGGGCGTTGAAGCTCGCGCTGCAGGAGAGGGGGGTGACGAAGGAATGAGTGACCCGTACCGGGAATGGGACGCGGCGTACCTGCTCGGGGCCTTGTCGGCGAGCGATCGGCGCGCCTACGAGGAGCACTTGCGTACCTGCCCGGACTGTTCGGCGGAGGTGGCGTCGCTGGCCGGCGTACCCGGGACTCTGGCGGTACTGCCGGAGGACCGGGCGCTGGCGACGATCACCGCTCCGCCGCCGAACCTCCTGCCGGGCCTGGCGCGCACTGTGCAACACCACCGGCGGCGCAAGCGATATCGGCTGGCTGCGGTGGTGGCGGGTGTCGCCGCCACCGCAGCCGTGGCTGGTGTGGTCGTGTCCGGCACTCTGGGGCAGGAGGAGCCGACCAGCGACACCGTGGTGCTCGCGCAGACGGTGGCGAGCAAGCTGACTGCCGACGCTCGGCTGGTGGACGAGCCATGGGGTACGACGATCGAGATCAGCTGCAGGTACGAGGAACTGGCGACGCCGAGCGAGCGGGCCCGCGGCTATGAGCTTTACGTGACTGACGAGTCCGGTAAGGCGACACTGCTGGCGAGCTGGACGGCGGCACCCGGTACGACGGTGAAGCCGGCCACGACGACCAAGCTGCATCGCAACCAGATCAAGGGCCTGGATATCCGGGGAGCCGAGTCGGGCCGGGTACTGCTGGCCGTCAGCTTTTGATTGACCACGGAGCGAAAGGGCACCGGTGACGCATGAGTGATTGGTCGCTCGAGAGGCTGGTCAATCTAGGCCCCGGCGTTCAGCCATGTGCGCTGGGGCTGCCGCATTCCGGGCATAGGCCGAGGAATTTCCGCAAATCTGTAACGCCACGAGGGTGACGAACGATACACCCTGTGTAACGCCACTGAGGATCCCGCTCCAGGTCAACCGCCCGAAGGGCCTGGAGCGGGGTTCTCGTCTGTCGCTCGAGGCGCCCCGACGTCGTTACAGACGAAAGCCCCCGGATGCTCCCGGGGGCCTTCGTGCTTCCTCTCCTAGTTACCTACGACGCTCGCCCAGCCGGTCGGTCCGACTCCGGCAGCGCGATCCGGTCCGCCGGCAGGCGTTCCGTCCGCTCGATGCCGTCGTCGCCCTCGTACTGCACCACGCCGATCCATCCCGTCTCCTCGTGCTCGCGGCCGATCAACCAGCCGCGCCGCCACTGCTCGTCCACCCGGACGATCACGTGGCTGGGCAACGAGAGACGAGACACCAGCTCGGTGTCGGGCTCGAACTCAGTCATGGCCGAAGGCTAGGCGGTTTCACCGACAATTGCAGATCGAAGGCGTGTTCCGGTCTCACGATCTGGAGAGTAGGTCCAGCATCACACCCGCAGGCAGACCGAAACCTTCCATCGAACCAGTCACCTTGAGCGCCCGCCCGCCAGGGATTCGCGTCACCCACCCTTGCCGCAAAGCATGTGTGCACAAAGCCGCGCCGGTCGCGCCGGCCAGATGAGGCCGCCGCTCGGTCACATCAAGACATGACCGTACTGCGGGCCGCCCACGTCGCGCTTCGACCACAACGCCAAGCTCATCGAGCCAATTGACGCCTGCGGGGGTGAGGGCGACTCCACTCGACCAGTCCAGCAGACCACGGTCCGTCATCGCATCCGTCAGTGCGACTCCGAGCCGCCCGGCGAAGTGGTCGTAACACGTGCGAGCGCGGGCGAACGCGCCCCGCTTCGACGCGCCGGACAGGTTGGTCACGTCTTCTGTCCGGCGAGGAGCCAATGCAGCAAGGTCTTCCAGCAACTCGGCAGTGTCCGGGCCGGCGAGTTTCACGTACCGGTGGCGTCCCTGTCGCACCTCGGTCAGCAGTCCGCCATCGACCAGCAGGTTGAGATGTTCGCTGATCGTCGGCCGCGAAACCCCAGCCCGCTTGGCGAGTTCGGTCGCTGTCCACGCGCGCCCGTCGAGCAGCGCGAGGCACACCGTCGCCCTGGTGGCGTCAGCCAGCATCTTGGCCCACGCGGCCAGCTCGTGGCCTTCCATCGACGTGTTCACACCGACATCTTGCCTCGCCGACACTTCGGCGCCCACCTAATCAACCCGTTCCTAGGGTCGGCTTCATGACGCATCTGACGATCGAACCGTCCATCCTGTACGTCGGAACGCCGGTCGAGCTGGTCAGTACGGAGAACGAGGACGGCACCTTCAATCTCGCACCAATGTCGTCCGCCTGGGCTCTCGGCGACATCGTGGTACTCGGCTTCGGTGCGGTCGGCCAGACAGCGCACAACCTGCAGCACCGGCCGGAGCTGGTGATCAACTTCCCCTCGCCGGATCTCTGGCCCGCCGTCGAGCGCATCGCCGGGCTGACCGGTCGCCACCCCGTTCCGGACCACAAGGGTGATCGGTTCCGCTACGAGCCGGCCAAGTTCGAGGCGGCTGGGCTGACTCCGGTGCCGTCCGAGCTGGTCGGCCCACCGCGCGTCGCCGAATGTCCATTGCAGTTCGAGGCCGTTGCCGCTGACATCCGATTAGATGCTGGTGGCAACTTCTTCGTCGTCGAGGCGCGAGTACTCCGGGTGCACGCCGACGCGCGCATCGTCGTACCGGGGACCTCGTACGTCGATCCGGCGCGGTGGTCGCCGTTGATCTACAACTTCCGCCACTACTTCGGTCTCGGTGCGCAACTAGGTGAGAGCTTTCGCACTGAAACTCCTAAGTCGACTGATGGAGTGCTTCGATGAACGTGGTGATCGCGCCGCATGGTTCGTCGTCGGTTCGTGTTGCGGCGTACACGGTTCGGGTCGGCGGATCGGCCAGGTCTCGGACGACGAGGTCGGCGCGTAGGGCGGGGACGACGAGCCCCGGGACCAGCATCACGCCGTACCCGGCGGCGACGAAAGCCTGCTTGCCGAGCCAGCTGCCGCATTCGATGTCGATCCGTGGCGCGAACCCGGCCTTGGCGCAAACGCTCGTCAGTACTGCGGCCGCGCCCGCGTAGTCCTCGACCCAGCTGTCCTTCGCAAGCTCGGCAAGCTCGATCACCGGACTGTCGGCCAGCCGGTGATCGGCCGGAAGCGCGACGTGGAGCTGGTCGTCGAGCAGGTGGGTCACGGTGAGCCCATCCGCGGCGGGGAGGCCAGGCGGATAGTCGGTGATCACCGCGAGGTCGATCGTGCCATCGGTCAGCCGGGGGATCAGATGCGGAGTGACGTCTTCGGTGAAGGTCACCCGAGCGTTCGGTCGCTCGAGGGTGAAGGCAGCCAGCGCAGACGGCAACAGCTTCGCGCTCGCGGTCGGTACCGCGCCCACGCGCAGCGGCCCCGGCCAGCTCTCGGCGGATTCGACATCGGCGACGGCCCGGTCGACCTGGGCGAGGATGCCGATCGCGTGGGTGACCAGGATCTCCCCAGCCGCGGTCGGCTCGACGCCGCGCGCGTGCCGCCGGAGCAGTGGCCGCCCGAGCTGCGTCTCCAGCCCGGCGAGTTGCCGTGAGACCGCCGACTGCGTATAGCCGAGGTGCTCGGCGGCGGCGCTGATCGAGCCGAGGCGGCAGACCTCGCGGAAGGCTCGCAGCGGAGTCAGTTCCATCCTCGCAAGGTATACCCGTGACGCATGGCAGGGCTGCGGAGTATGCGCTGGTGCGATGGCCGGCCGGGGGTGAGGATGGAGGCTCATTCCGAGGAGGAAAGTCTTGAGTCAGCTCTCTCACCTGAATCCTGAAGGTGTCGCTCCGGGTAACGGATACAGCCATGTCGTGACCGGGCCCGGTCGGTGGGTCGCGATCGCTGGGCAGGTCGCATTCGATGCCGATGGCAACCTGGTCGGTGTGGATGACGCCGGTGCGCAGGCGCGGCAGGTCTTCGCCAATCTCGAGCGCTGCCTGGCCGCGGCCGGGGCGACCTTCGCCGACGTGGTGAAGCTCAACTTCTACGTCACCGACATCGCTTTCCTGCCGGAGGTCCGGGCCGCACGGGACGCATACATCGACACCGCGAGCCCACCCGCCAGTACTGCGGTCCAGGTGGTCGCGCTGTTCCGCCCCGAGGCCCTGATCGAGATCGAGGCCTACGCGGTCGTCTAGCGCAGTTGGTCGACGGCGAGGCGGGCCGCCTCGCCGATGGCGGCGTCGACGCGGGGGAGGCGGTAGTCGCCTCGTGCGGCGTGGGCGAAGACAGCGACGGCGTACGCGTCGCCGCCGGGCATCACAACCACCCCGACCTCGTGCCGCAATGCGCCAAAGGTCCCGGTCTTGCCCGCGACGCGCACGCCGTCGTACGGGAAGCCCGAGGCGAGTCGTTGCGAGAACACCTGCTGCTGCATGAGCCTCTGGGCGAATGCCGTCTGCTCCTCCGACAGCAGCCGCCCAGACCACAGCGACGCCAGTAGCGTGGTCATGTCTCTGGCGGAGCTCGCAGACATCCCGGCAGCGTCGTACATGCCTACTGGATCCGTCTGGTCGTTGTCAGCCAGTACTGCGAACGCAGCGTCGACGTCGCTCGTACCTGTACGCCGCCGCAACTCGCTGAGGTTGCCCGCGGCCCCACGGCGTACTCGCGTGTGCTCCAAGCCGAACGACTGCAGTAGCTGGGCCAGGCGATCCACACCGACCCTGTTGAGCAAGGCGTCCGCGGCGGCGTTGTCGGACACAGTCATCATCGACACGGCCAGATCGCGGAGCGACATCGTGACCGGGTCTTGGAGGATCGACAGCCCGGTTGCGCCTGGGATGCGGTCCTCCGGGGCCAGGGTGACCTGCTCGCGAGGGTTGAGCTCCTGCGTGTCGATCAGGTGGCAAAAGGCGGCCAGCAGCGGCAGCTTGTAGACAGAGGCGATCGGTACGACGACGTCTGGGTCCAGGGCGACTGTCTGGTCCGGGTGGTCCAGTGAGACCGCGTGGAGCCAGCCGCGGGCGCCGGCGTCGTCGAAGGTCGCGCGGATGCGGGCGCTCACGGTTCCGCCAGTGCTTCGGTTAGCTGCGCCATGACCTCGGGCGGGAGCGCGTTCGGAGTACGGGGCTGAGGCCAGACGAGTCGTAGGCGCACTGGGAGTGGGTCGTCTATCAGGCGATGTCTGCCGACGCCTGCGGCCTGCAATGAGTCGTCTGGAGTCACGACGATCGCCTGCCCAGCAGCAGCCATGGCTAGGCCAGCTCTGTCGTCGGTGACGACCACTGTGCCGCCGCCGGGTCTATGGAGGCCCAGCGTGTCTAGGAACAGGTCTCTGGCCGCAGGAGCTTCCGCACGCGGCCGCACGGCTACTGGAAGCCCGTCGAGCTTGCGGAGAGGCAGTGGCTGGCCGTCGTCGGGGTGGAGGGACGTCGGCACCAGTGCCCAGCTCCTGAGGAGAGTCACCGGCCCCGCCTGGAGCCCGTCCAGTACGGCCGGATGCAGTACTACGGCCAACCCGAGGCGGCCGCTGGAGACCTGGCCGACTAGGGAGCTGGTCGGTGCGGAGGTGACGGTGACCCGGCTGCCGTGGACAGCTTCACCACAGGCGGCGGCCACTGCGGCGCCGACGGACGCAGGGACCTCAGGCGCCAGCCCGAGGCGGATCTCCGGGCCGTCGGGGTCCTGGGCGATGGCGGCGTCGTGGAACTCGTCGATAGCGCTCAGGGCGCGACGGGCGTAGGGGAGCAGGGCGACGCCGGCTGGGGTGAGCTCGACGCGCCCGAGGCCGCGCTCGAACAGCTTGGCGCCGACCATCGCCTCCAGCCGCCGGAGGCCTTGCGAGAGCGGCGGCTGGGTGATGCCGATGACCCGGGCCGCGTCGCCGAAGTGCTGCTCGTCGGCCAGCGTGACAAAGATCTGCAGATAGCGCTCAGTCAGCATGACCCAGCTGACCTGCACCGATATCACCAGGGGATCGCCACATGTGTAAGAGCATATTCGACATAGCAGAGCCGCCTCGCCTTGACTGATGGTCCGGAAGGATCGAACGAAGGAGAAGGCGTGACTCAAGGTCGTGGCAAAGCGGTAGGGAGTGTGGGGCGGCGCGGGCTGCTGGTGGGGGCTGCGGCGACTGCTGCAGGCGCCGCAGGCGTGGTGAGCTTGCGGGCAGCCGGCGCCGCCACCGATGCCGACCGGACGGTGGCGGTCGACCGGAAGCCAGTGGTGATGACCTGGTGGGGGAATCACGCGTGGGAGATCAGGTGTGGCAAGTACGTCGTACTGACTGATCCCTGGTTGACGCGGTTCAAGACCGGGACCTACACGCCCGCGGGCGCTGATCCGGCGACGAAGGTGGTCAGCCAACCCGAGGTGATCGATCGGTATGTGAGCCAGGCCGACGCGATCCTCGTGCACCACGGGCACTACGACCACCTCCCCGACGTGCCCTACATCGCGCGGAGGACCAAGGCGACAGTGCTCGGCAACGAGACGCATCTCAACCTGCTCCGGGCCCTGCGCGCACCGGCGGACCAGCTGTCTCAGGTGAGCGGCGGCGAGTACCTGCCGTTCGACGGCTTCACCATCGAGGTCTTCAGGTCGGTGCACTCCTGCGGCGGCAAGCGGCACCAGTTCGCGTACCCGGGGACGCGGCCAGGCGCCGTACCGCCGAAGCCGCGGACGATCGCAGACCTGGTCGAGGGGGGCACGCTCGCCTACGTGATCACCATCGGCGGCCTGCGCATCCTCAGCCTCAGTACTGCGGGTTTCGACCCGGTCTCGTTGCGGGACCTGCAGGTCGACGTGGTGCTCGCAGCGCCGGGCGGCGAGCCGGGCGTCACCGACCGGCTGCTCCAGACGATCAAGCCGGTGAAGACCGTGATCGCCACCCACTGGGACGACTTCGATCAGCCACTGGACAAGCCCGCGGTCGACTGGGGCGGGCTGAGCAAACTCCGCGCTTCAGTCGAAGCCACCGGTTCAGCCTTCACCGTGGTCGATCACCTGCAGTCGATCACGCTGTAATCCCTCTGCCGGCCGTCGCCGGGGCCAGGCGGTAGCCGTCGTGAGCGGAGAACTCCGCAGCCAAGGCAAACCGATCCCCCCGTACTACGGTGTGGCGCCACTCGAGCTTGCGCCCCTGGGCGTGCCCAAGGCGGTTGATCGAGAAGGCGGCGGCGTCGGCCGGGCAGTGCAGCAGTGCACGCTCTGCCGGCGTCGGGTTGACCGCACGGATGTCCTCCCGGCCGTGGTCGAGCCGGAGCCCAGTGCGCTCGGCCAGCTCGTTGTAGAGGCTGGTGTGGCTGAAGTCGGCGTCCAGGAGTCCTTCGGCCAGTGAAGCGGGCAACCAGACGCGGTCCAGCGCCAGCGGCTCGTCTCCTGCGAACCGTAGTCGCTCCAGGTACACCAGAGGGATCGAAGCCTCCAGGTCCAGCCGGGTGGCGATCACCCCGTCAGCCCGGACATCCAGAGCCCGTACGACGCTGTGCTGCGCCAGGCCGGACGCCTCTACTGACGAGAAGAGGCTGTAGAGCGCACCCATCGGCTGCAGGATCTCCGGAGAGGTAGCGACCCGCGGCTGGCGGCCGCGCTCGGCGACGATCAGCCCGTCGGCCCGGAGCTTGCTCAGCGCCTGGCGGACCGTGTGACGGCTGACCTGGTACTCCTCGACCAGCGCGAGCTCCCCGGGGAACAGGTCGTCGAACTCGCCGGCCCGCAGGCGGCGTACCAGTTCCTGCTGCAGCTGCTTCCACAGCGGCTGCCCGCCACTGCGATCCAGCTTGCGCTCGCTCATCCGGACCTCTCCAGTCGATGCCGTCTTGCCAAATGTCCGGTCATCTCTTAACTTAAATGTACGCACATTTTAGTCAAAGGGGATCCGGGTCTGTGGTGCACGTTGAGGTTAGGTCACCCGCTGTGGTGACTGCGGAGCCTCCGCACTTCATTGAGCGGGTCCCTGGTCTATTGGTGGTTCTAGCGCTGGCGGCCGCGGCGGTGCCGCTCGGGCGGTTGGTGCCGGTGATCGGCGGCCCGGTGTTCGGGATCGTGCTCGGCGTCCTGGCCGGAGTGCTCGTCCCCGCGTTGCGCGGGAGCTGGTCGCGGCCGGGCTACGAGTTCGCCTCCAAGACGCTGCTGCAGCTGTCGATCGTCGTACTGGGGACTGGGCTGTCCCTCCAGCAAGTGGTCCGGGTCGGTGGCGATTCGCTGCCCGTGATGCTGGGGACCCTGGCCGTTGCGCTCGGCGGAGCATGGCTGTTCGGCCGGCTGCTCGGAGTACGCGGCGACACCCAGACGCTGATCGGAGTCGGTACTGCGATCTGCGGCGCGTCGGCGATTGCCGCCGCCACCGCCGCGATCGGTGCGAAGCGGTCGTCGGTGGCGTACGCGCTGGCCACCATCTTCACCTTCAACGTGGTCGCGGTGCTCGCGTTTCCCCCGCTCGGCCACTTGCTCGGCCTCGGCCCGGAAGCCTTCGGCCTATGGGCCGGCACTGCGATCAACGACTCCTCGTCGGTCGTTGCCGCGGGCTACACGTACAGCCAGGAAGCCGGCGACCAGGCGCTGGTCGTCAAGCTCACCCGCTCGCTGATGCTCGTCCCGATCGTGATCGGCCTGGTCATCCTCAAGTCCCGCCGATCCCAAGGTGATCATTCGCCCTCTTTTCACCCTTCAGGCGAGGCGGCGAGGGTGAAAAGGGGGCGAATGACCAGGTTGCCGTGGCGGCGGATGGTGCCGTTCTTCCTGATCGGGTTCCTGGTCGCGGCCGCGCTGCGGAGTGTGGGCTTGGTGCCGCAGGCGTGGCAGGAAGGCTTGTCGCTGGCCGGGACCTATCTGATCACCTGTGCGTTGGTTGCCATCGGCCTCTCGATGCGGCCGGGTGAGCTGCGCAAAGCCGGCTGGCGGCCGCTGGCGCTGGGGGCATTGCTGTGGGTGTCTGTAGCACTCAGCAGCCTCGGTCTGCAACTGCTCACCGGCACGCTCTGAAATAAGAAACCTGAAATACCAAATCCCGGGACAGGGCTGGTAAAAATCCCTTCGTAAGTCTTATCTTGCAGATTCCCGGCCCTGCCGGGCCGGGTATCGACTGACGGCGCCCCCCGTCACGATCGCAAGGAGTACACCATGGTGGAAACTACCCAGCGCGAAGCCTGGATCGCCCCTGATTTCCTGGAGTTCGAGACTCCGACCGAGGTCACTTCCTACGCGGCACGAGTCGACTGACACCGCCGGCGGAGGCCCCAGCGGGCCTCCGCCACCCTCGATTTCCCCTGACGAGTTCCGTCACACGGCGACAATTGCCCGCCGGGTTCCATTTGTGACGTTCCATTGTGGGTGAAACGGTTGCGGAGGCCGCGCGTGTCAACGATGAATGCCGACGAATTCACCGCCGCATTACGCGGGCTGTCGTACCGGTACTGGGGAACGCATCCGTTCCACCGGCGCCTGCACGCCGGCGACCTGGACGAGCGGGAGTTGCGGCTCTGGGCCGCCAACCGCTGGTACTACCAGAGCATGATCCCGCAGAAGGACGCGGCGATCATCAGCAACTGCCCGCTGCCGTACGTCCGGCGCCAGTGGCTCGACCGCATCGTCTACCACGATGGCAAGACCGGTCTGGACGGTGGACTCGAGCGCTGGTTGCGCCTGTGCGAGGCGGTCGGCCTGACCCGCGAGGAGGTACTCGACCAGCGCCACCTCGCGCCCGGCGTACGGTTCGCCGTCGACGCCTACGTGACGTTCGCGCGCACGAAACCCTGGGTGGAAGCCGTCGCCTCCGGTCTGACCGAGATGTTCTCCGGTCATCTGATGAAGCAACGCGTGGTGGACATGCTCACGGCGTACGAGTGGATCCGGGCCGAGGATCTGGCCTACTTCACCAACCGGATCGACGCGGTGTCCGGCGAAGGGCAGGCGACGCTCGACCTGGTCGTCGAGCACTGCGTCACCCGCGAGCAGCAGGTCGCCGCGATCGCCGCTCTGTCCTTCAAATGCGACGTGCTCTGGTCCATGCTCGACGGGATCGAGCGAGCGGCGGCCAAGCAGTGAATGCGAGCGGCAGTCAAGCAATGAAGCCGCGGCTCAAGCGTGGCGTGCGGCTGACCTACGACCACACCAGGGATCTGCAGGTGCTCCTCTACCCAGAAGGCGTCCTCGTCCCCAACCCGACCGCGACCGCGATCCTCCAGCTCTGCGACGGCGACACCACCGTCGACGAGATCACTCTTGCCTTAAGCAACCAGTACGACGGCGTCCAGGCGCAGCAGGTCGTCGATGTCCTCACCCGGCTCGCCGATCGACAGGTGGTGGAGTGGTCATGACGGAAGCACCTCTCGGGCTGACGGCGGAGCTGACCCATCGCTGCCCGCTGCATTGCCCGTACTGCTCCAATCCGTTGGAGCTTCTGCAACGCGATCAGGAGCTGACAACCCAGCAGTGGAAGGAGATTCTCACCCAGGCGCGCGAACTCGGCGTGCTCCAGGTGCACTTCTCCGGCGGCGAGCCGCTCGGCCGGCCTGATCTCCCCGAGTTGATCGAGCACACCGCGGACCTCGGCGCCTACGTCAACCTCGTCACCAGCGGCCTCGGACTCACTGAGCAACGGCTCAACACCCTGGTCGACAAAGGTCTGGCACACATCCAGCTCTCGGTCCAGGCAGCCGACGCCGAGCGGGCGAACAAGATCGCCGGTACCCGCGCCCACCACCACAAGCTTGTCGCCGCCGAGCTGATCAAACGCACCGGCCTCCCACTGAGCGTCAACGTCGTCCTGCATCGCGCCAACCACGATCAGCTCGAAGGCATCATCGCCCTCGCCGAGCAGATGGGCGCCGACCGACTGGAACTGGCCAACACCCAGTACTACGGCTGGGCGCTGCGCAACCGCGACCAGTTGATGCCGACGAAGGAGCAACTCGCGGCGGCGCAGCCCGTGGTACGGGCGGCCATCGATCGGCTGAAAGGGCGGATGCAGGTCATCTATGTCGTCGCCGACTACTACGAGGAGTATCCGAAGCCGTGCATGTATGGCTGGGGTGCTCGCCAGCTCACTATCGCGCCGGACGGGACGGTGCTCCCGTGCCCGGCCGCGAGCGCGATCGAGACGCTGAACCTCGACAACGCGACCACCAAGTCGTTGCAGGAGATCTGGTACGGCTCGGAGTCGTTCAACGCGTATCGCGGCGAGGACTGGATGAGCGACACCTGCCGGAGTTGTGACCGGCGTGGGATCGACTTCGGTGGTTGCCGCTGTCAAGCGTTCCTGCTGACGGGTGACGGCGCCGCGACCGATCCAGTTTGCAGGAAGTCGCCGGACCGCGAGCTGGTCGACCTGATCCTGCGGACGCCAGTCAAGCCGGCCGAGTTCAAGCCGGCCGAGTTCGAGATGCGCCGATGAAGGCGATCCTGCTCGGGACTGCCGCCGGCGGCGGTTTCCCGCAATGGAACTGTGCCTGCCCGACCTGCTCCGATCCGGGACTGTTGCCACGCACCCAGGACGGCCTGGCGATCAGTGCCAACGGCAACGACTGGTACCTGGTCAACGCCTCACCGGACATCCGGGCGCAGATCCTTGCCAGCAAAGAGCTTCGCGCCGGGCCGGGGCCGCGGGAGACACCGATCAAGGGCGTGTTCCTGACCGATGCCGAGCTGGATCACACGCTCGGCTTGATGATGCTGCGCGAGTGCGCCGGGCTCGAGGTGCACGCGCCACCGGCCGTCCTGCAAGCGTTGCGGGACGACTTCGCAGTACGGCCGATGGTGAGCCGGTACGGCGCCTGGACCTGGTCGACGGTGGGAGCCGACCAGCTCCTGGCCGGCTTCCGCGTCAAGGTGCTTGCTGTCAGCAACAAGAGACCGAGGTACGTGACCAGTACGACCGGCGATCCGTGGGTGGTCGCGTACCGGTTCGAGGATCCGGCGACCGGCGGCGTGCTCGTCTATGCGCCCTGCCTGGCGACTTGGCCGGATGGCTTCGACGAGTTCGTGGACGGCGCGACGTACGTAGTACTGGATGGCACTTTTCACGATGCCGGTGAGATGTCGGACAAGGCTGAGGCTGCCGCAAAGGCGCAGACCGTGATGGGGCACCTGCCGATCGAGGCCAGCCTGGAGCGCATCCGCAAACTCAGCGCGGTCCAGCCCGGAACGGCCTGGGCCTACACGCACCTCAACAACACCAACCCCGCCCTGGACCCGGCGACTTCGCAGTACGCCGGAATCCGGGCGGCGGGCGTCAAGGTCCCACCCGACGGGACCGTGTTGGTGCTATAGAAAGGCTACTTCTCGTACGCCGCGGCGCGGGTCTGGATGGCCTGGATCCGCGGGACATCGAGTTTGTTGCCGCGGTCGAAGCGGTAGATACCGTTCTCTTCCTGGAAGACGTCGGTCAGTTGCGTGTAGCAATAGCCGAACATCAACGGGTTGTCGAGCAGCACGTCGACCAGCCCGGTGAAGCGGTCGTAGAAGTCGGCCTCGTCCTTCACTCGTTGCCCATAGCCCCAGGACTGGGTGTTGTCCTTGCCGGAAGCCTGCACGGCTTCCGGATTCCACCAGATCCCGCCGAACTCGCTGCAGAAGTACGGCTGCCCGCTGTAGTCCTGCGAGATCGGCCGCCCTTCAGGCCCACCGGTGTTCCCGTACGGCGTACCGTCGGCGAGGCCGGCCATCTGCCGGCCGAACTCGACCGGGTCCTGCTCGTAGTTGTGCGAGTCCCAGATGTCCGTCTCCGGCACCCGATGCGAGTAGCCCGAGGCGTCCAGCACCGGCCGGGTCGCGTCAGCCGCCTTGGTGGCCAGGAACATCGCCCGGGTCACGTCATCGAGCTGGGTGATCCGGTCGTGCAGCAGTTGGTGCGTCTCGTTCAGCGGGCACCAGCCGACGATCGACGGGTGGTTGTAGTCGCGCTCGACAGCTTCCAGCCATTGCGTCACGAACGATGCGGACGGCTGCTGGTTGTTGTCCCGGGTGCCGTCGGCAACTGATCCACCCCAGTCGCCGAATTCGCCCCAGACCAAGTAGCCAAGGCGATCCGCGTGGTACAGGAAGCGCTCTTCGAAGACCTTCTCGTGCAGCCGCGCTCCGTTGAACCCGGCGGCCAGGCTCATCTCGATGTCGGCAACCAGTGCCTCCTCGGACGGTGCCGTCATCAGGCTCTCGGGCCAGTAGCCCTGGTCGAGCACGAGCCGCTGGAAGACGTGCTTGCCGTTGATCAGCACTGCCTGGCCGTTGATGGCCACGGACCGCAGTCCGGCATAGCTGTGGGCCGTGTCGACGATGTTGCCATCGGCATCGATCAGCTCGACCCGCACGTCGTACAGGTGAGGATCGACGGTGTCCCAGAGCCGGACGCGATCGTCCGGTACTGCGAGGACGAGTCGCGGAGCCAGATCCAGGTCCGCCCGAACCGCCGCGGCCGCGACCTCACCGGCCGCGTCGGACAGTACGGCGCGAACCCTCCAGCCGGGCTTGTTGGCCGAGATCGGCACCGACAGATGGAAGCAGGAGCCCGCGACGTCAGGAGTGATCCGCGGCCGGTCCAGATGCACCGACGGGACGGCCTCCAGCCACACGGTCTGCCAGATCCCGGTCGTCCGGGTGTAGTGGCAATCGGCATTGAAGAACGGCTGGGACTGCTTGCCACGCGCCTGTACGCCGTACCGGCTGTCTCGCGCGCGGACCACGATCGTGGCGTCCTCGCCCGCTGCGGCGACTCCGCTGAGCGATGCGCTGAACGGTGTGAAGCCGCCGCGGTGCCGGACCACCTCGACGCCGTTCACCCAGACGGTAGCGTCGTGGTCGACAGCCTGGAAGTGCAGCACGGCGTCGTTGCCGGCCCAGTCGGCGGGGATGGTCACCGTCGTGCGGTACCAGACCGCCTCGAGGAAGTCGACGTCCTCGATGCCGGACAGTTGCGACTCCGGCGCGAACGGCACGGTGATCCGCTCGGCCAGGTCGCGGTCGCGAAGGCCGCGCTCCAGGCCGGAGTCGGAGCGGTCGATCTCGAACTGCCACTCACCGTTGAGGTTGAGCCAGTCGGGACGGGTGAACTGCGGCCGGGGATGCTCGGGGCGGGGCTGAGGGCTGGGCATCGAGGGCTCCCGATGAGCTGGAGGGATGCGGTCGCAGACGACAGTACAACGTTGGAATGAGCGTAAGCAACGGGCTTGCCGACTGCAGGAAGCTGCAACTGTGCTCAAGGGTTGATCTCGGCACACCATCCGCCCGCCGTAGGCGTCATGCTGGATCGCAACGGTGCCGAGGCGGGAAGACTGTGGAGGTCCATGGGTGGCTACTGAGCGCACGGCCGAGGTTCGCCGGCTGCGGCTGCGAGTGCCGCAGACGGACCTCAACGCGCTGTACCAGCGGTTGCGGGCGTTCCGGGACGTCGGCGACTACATCGCGGCCGGACTCGACCGGATCGTGCCCGCCGCCTACGCCGACGACCTGCTGGACTACTGGGTCGACGGCTACGACTGGCGCGCTCACGAGTGCAGGCTCAACACCTACGACCACTACGCCACCGAGATCGCCGGGCAGTTCGTGCACTTCATGCATCTCCGTGCGGCCGACCCGAACGCCAGGCCGGTGCTCCTGACCCACTCCTGGCCGAGTGGCGTGATGGACGTGCTCGACACCGCGGTCCCGTACGAAGCTCAGGGCGGCCATCACCTGGTCATCCCGTCGATCGCCTGGACGGCGCTGGCGGGTCTTGCTGGGGGATCTCCGAGCCGTCGTACTGCGGCCGGGTGGGACGAGTTGATGGGCCGGCTCGGGTACGGCGACTACCGCATAGGCGACGACCGCAGCGGGCTGGCCGCGACTCCGGCGTACACGGCGGTCACCGAGTCTCAGGCCGAGCAGCGCGGGCTGGACGGGTTGGAGCTGGCGGAGGTGAGGTGGTTCGACGAGAACCTCAGTGCTTTCAAGGAGCGCCAGCAGGTCTCCGCCCTGGTCCTGAGCACGGCACTGCTGGCCTGGAACGCCCAACTGGCCGACCTGTCGCTGGACCGCGACGCGATCCTCACCGGGCTGACCCTCGCCTGGTTCGCCGCTCAGCTACCCACCGAGTAGCCGTACGCCGTTCTCCCAGCAGACGGCCCGGAGCCAGGCGTCGCCCAGGTTCAGTCGCTCCAGGGATTCCAGCTGTACTGCGTACTCGTACGGGATGTTGGGGAAGTCGGAGCCGAGGACGATGCGGTCCTGGAGGGCGGCGTACCGGGGTAGTAGGTCTCGCGGGAGTGGCGCGAGTGCCTCGGTGAAGGGCGTGCAGGCCATCGTGGTGTCCAGGTGGACGTTGGGGTACGTCTCGGCGAGCTGCAGGTGCTCGGCGTACTCCGGCATGCCCAGGTGGGCGATGACCGCGGTGAGGTGCGGGTGCTTGCGTAGTACGTCGCCCATCGGGCCGGGACCGGTGTGGCGTCCAGGGATCGGCCCGGACCCGCAGTGCACGACTACTGGTACGCCGGCGTCGGCCAGCTGGCCCCACACTGCGTCCAACTCGTCGTCACGCGGGTCGTAGTCGCCGACCTGGACGTGCACCTTGAAGATTCGCGTGCCCAGCTCCAGAGCCTCTTTCACGTACTGCGCTGCGCCGGACTCGGGATAGAACGTGCCGCTCGAGACGCAGCCGGGTGTGGTCGCCGCGAACTCCCGGGCCCAGGAGTTGAGCCCGGCGGCCATGTCCGGCTTGTGCGGATAGACCAGCGCGGGGAACCGGCGTACGCCGAGAGCCCGCAGCGTCTCGAGTCGCTCGGCCACTGGCGTGCGGTAGGTGATCGGCCAGGACGTGCCGTAGTGGCTCGCTGCCTGGTCGAAGTAGCCCCAGACGGCATCCATCACCCGGTCGGGCAGGAAGTGCACATGCACATCCACCAGCCCCTCGAGCCCCAGCCGCTGCCACCACCCAGGTACCTCGTCATCACGCACCTCGCCACCCTACGGTCTGCCGGTACTTGCAATAGCTACGTAACTACGTACTATCCACAATGTGGAGAAGGCTGTGGATAACCGGCTCGCAGAGCTGGAGAGGCGCATAACAGCGCTCGAGTCCGCTGCGTTGTCCACAGCCCACACAGACCCGGCAGAGGCTGAGCAGGCTCTGCGGGGGTTGCAGGAGCGCGAAGGGTGGGCCGGGCTCGCCGGGGAACTGGCTGCCCTGGGCAACCCGGTGCGGCTGACGTTGTTGCGGGAGATTGTTCGGGGGCGAGCGACCGTCAGCGCCTTGAGTGAGGTCGAAGGGCTGGGGACGAGCGGGCAGATCTACCACCACCTGCGGCAGTTGACGGCCGAAGGCTGGCTCCACACTCCGACTCGCGGTACGTTCGCGATCCCACCAGCACGGGTGGTCGCCCTCCTGGCAATCCTGGAAGCCCTACAGAGGTAAGCCATGAAAGTGTCATTCAGTGCTGGGATCGCCGTACTGATAGCGCTAGCCGTCGTGGCCGGAGGTTGGCTGGTGCGGCCGAGGGCGCTGGAGCTGGAGGCGGCGCGGACAGGTGACGCCAAGCTGCAGGCGTACATCGACCAGCACTTCGACCTTCCCGGGCACCGCCTGCAAGTCGTGGTGATCGGCGACAACTCGATGACGTTCGCCGGCCGCGGCGCAAACGAGCACAGCCCTTTTGAGATCGGCTCGGTCAGCAAGGCCATCACCGGCCTGCTGCTAGCCGACTCGGTACGCCGCGGTGAGGTGAAGCTCGACCAGCAGGTCGGGACGCTCCTGCCGCTCGGTGACGCCGAGGCGGCCACCGCGACTCTTGAGGACCTCGCGACGCACTACTCCGGCCTGCCGAGAACGGCGACTAAGCCCCTGGCCGTAGCGCGCTCCCTGCTGACCAGCCTGAACGCCGGCAACCCCTACCCGTACGACGTCGACGAGCTCATCAGCCAGGCCAAGGCGGATGCCGGCGGCCGTGGCGAACCGGCGTACTCGAATGTCGGTGGAGCTCTGCTCGGCCAAGCGCTGGCCCGGAAGGCCGGCAAGAGCTACCCGAACCTACTGCGCGAGCGGATCCTGCAACCACTGGAGATGCAGGAGACCCACGTGCCCACCACTGAGGCACAGGCTGCTCCGGAGGGCTACAGCTCCGGCGGACGCAAGGAGGCGCCGTGGATCCAAGACGGCTACGCCCCGGCCGGTGGGATCGTCTCCAGCGCAGGTGACCTCTCACTACTCCTGCAGTCGCTACTGCGAGGCACAGGCGTCGACGCCCTCGCACCGCGTAGGGACTTCGAGGAGGGCGACCGCATCGGCTTGTTCTGGCTGACGAGCCCGCTGACCGGCACTGACCGGAAGATGGTCTGGCACAACGGCGGTACCGGCGGCTACCGATCCTTCGTCGGCCTAGACCTGGATAGGAAGCGAGCAGTGGTAGTCCTCTCCGACGTCGCCGCCGACGTAGACGAATTCGCTACTGAGCTACTGGCGTCGCAGTGATGAGGTACTTCGCTGTCGCCCTCGCCATCGGCTACCCACTGATTGCCCTCTGGCAGCTCCACACTCGGAAGCTCCGCGATCGCCTGGACCTGCTGGTAGTCCTCGCAGCGGGCTTCCTCTTCCTGCTCTTCGCTCGCGCCACCACCGACTGGCACGCCCTGCCACCGTGGCTCTGGCTGATCGGCCTCGTACTGATGGCCGCAGCCACCGCGTACTCCGGTTGGGTCTGGCCGCACCTCAGCTGGCTCAGGTCCGATCGCCCTCGCAGCCGCGCGGTCTCCGGAGGCATCCAGCTTTTCATCGCAGCGGCTTTGATGGCTCTGCTCGTCTGAGCGACAGCGGGCCGACGTACGCCGCCCAGACACCGCCTGGGCTCGACTCGTCGACACCGTACTGCGCGAGGTCGGACTCGCCCTCCTTGCCGGCCCGGTAGAGCACTGCGGTCGAGAGGTCGGATGCCGCGCTGACCCACCAGGTGGCCAACGTGTCCTTCCCGTCGTTGTACTTCTTGCAGCGGCACTTCTTGTTGAAGCGCCGCTTCTCGATACTCAGCCCGGTGGCATTGCCGCCCTTGCCTCCCAGCAGGGCGTCGAAGGCGAACCACGCAATCTTCTTGTCGATGGCTTGAACAGGCTTGGGATCGGCAGACCAAAGGACCTTCCCGTGTGAGTCCCTGACCTCCTTGATCACGTGCGGGCGCACGCGCGCACCGTCGGCCGCCAGTGTGGCGTAGGCGGTGGCCAGGTCCAGCGGCGAGGCCAACGGATCCGGTCCCAGCCCAGGAGCGCCGCGGTCAGCCCTGGGGATGCGAGGGATACCGGCCGCCTCGGCCGCCGCCGAGATTCGCTCACCCTGCCGCGCATCGACCAGATCGAAGAACGTGCTGTTGATGCCCTTCTCGCTCGGTTCGGCCACCAGCGCGAAAGGCCGCAGCAGAGTCGCGGGCGGGGCCTTGGTGGTCGCCCAGTTCTGCTGGTTCTTGAGATAGTCACGCCCACCGACCAAGGCCAGCACCTCACCGGTCCGCGGCCGGACCGACGCCAGCGCGACATGCAGTCCCAAGGCATCCGACGGATAGCCAGCCTCGACCGCCGCGATCGCCCGCTGCTGGAGGGCGTGATCGAACGTCGTGATCACCCGCAATCCACCACCGCTGAGCCGATCGCCGTCGAACCCGTACTGCGCCAGCTCCCGTCGGGCCAGGTCGAGCAGGTACCCAGCCGGACCGGCGTACCGGTTGCCCTTGGGGCGTTTCTTCAACGGTGGAAGGGATCTGCGGTACTGCGCGTTCTCCGCAGCCGTGATCGTCGACAGCTCCACCATCCCGGCCAGCACGTACCGGTACCGGCTGAGCGTGCGGCCCGCCGCGGCCGGATCGTCGGAGTCGAACCTGGTCGGGTTGTTGAGCACAGTGGCCAGGTACGCCGCCTGCGGCACGGACAGGTTCTTGGGATGGTCGACCCCGAAGTACACCTGGCCGGCGGCCCGGATGCCGTAGGCGCCCTCGCCGAAGTAGATCGTGTTCAGGTAGTTCTCCAGGATCATCTTCTTGTCCTGCGTCCGGCTCACCTTGGTGGCGATGAACAGCTCGTCGAGCTTGCGGGCCATCGTGCGTTCCTGGTTCAGGTACATGATCTTCACGTACTGCTGGGTGATCGTCGAGCCACCCTGCAACTGCTTGCCGCGGGCAATCGCCAGCGCTGCCCGGGCCATCCCGGGCAGCGAGATCCCCGGATTGGTCCAGAAGCTGCGGTCCTCGGCGGCGATCACCGCGTCCTGGACCCGTTTCGGGACCTCCTGCAGGGGTACCGACTTGCGGTTCTGCTCGTAGAACGAGCCGAGCTGATGGTTGCCGTCGGCATACATCACGATCGTGGTGTTGGCCCGGAACTCCTCGTTCACCTGCGGGATCTCGGTGCGCTGGTAGCCGATGAAAAACGCGGCGACGACGGTGATGACCAGAACGAAGAACAGCGCGAGGGACCAGCCGGACAGCCGTAACAGCACGCGGCGCACCATGAACCTCCGGGGGAGCGGATGTCTCTACCCCTGGTGACGCGGTGCTGCCCCGATCAGGCACACATCAGTGCCCGATCTCGTCGGAAAGGACGACCCGCTCGTCCGGAAGGACGAACTACTTGGCCTGGTCGGCGACCCACAAACCGGTCAGGCCGCGGAAGTGGGCCAGGAACTTCTCCTGTTCAGCTGCGGGATAGGTGGCCGCGACCGTCTCGCGCAGGATCCGGTCGAAGTCCTCACCGGAGGCCCAGTCGACCAGTTGCTCGTCGAAGTGCGGGAGGTTCGTGGCACACCACTCCTGGTACTTCGCGGTCTCGAAGTACTCGTCGGCGAGCCCGAGATAGCCCTCGAGCTTGGCGTCGTAGTCGAGCGAGTCGTCGTCCGCGATCGCGAAGTACCGCTCGGTGTGCAGGTCGACCTTGGTCTTGCGGCCGGTCGTGAGCGAGAACACCGACCACTTCACCAGCGCGCCGATCGCCCACGGGAAGTAGTAGTGCAGCGAGGTGATCGCGACGTCCGGACAGGCGTTCGCATAGTCGATCGGGTGCACCGAGTCGCCGTGCACGAGCATCTCGCAGGAGTTGAACTCCCAGCCGAAGAAGGCGTTCACGATCCGGCTGATCGCGACCGCCTGGTGCCCGGCCGACGGGCTGAGGAAGTCGTGCGAGACGGCGTACCGGTTGTGCATCGGCTCGTCGGGCTGGAAGTCCATCACCATCGTCTCGGCGCCGATCGACAGCGCCCGGGCGAACTTCTCGTACTCGACCGTCGCCTGCAGGTGCATCAGCATCTCGCCGGACTCGTCGTAGGCGGTGTGCAGGTCCTCGCGGTTGTTGATCCGGGACACCCCGCGCCAGCCGCCGCCGTCGAACGGCTTCATGTACATCGGGTAGCCGAGGTCGTCCGCGATCGCGTCCAGGTCGAACGGCTTGTTGTACTTCGCCGAGGTGTAGGCCCAGCGCACGTTGTCGACCGGGTTCTTGTACGGCACCAGCACGGTCCGCGGGATCTTCAGGCCGAGGCGCAGCATCGCGCAGTACGCGCTGTGCTTCTCCATCGCCTGGAAGGTGAACGGCGAGTTGAGCAGGTACGTGCCGTTCATCAGCGCGGCCTTCTTCAGCCACTCGCGCGGGTGGTAGTACCAGTACGCGAGCCGGTCGATCACCAGGCCGACGCGGACCGGGTCGTTCAGGTCGAACGGCTCGATGGTCAGCCGCTCGGTGCCGAACTCGTGCGTGTGGTCGCCCGCCGTGACCGGTCCGACCCGCCGCAGCAACGCCTCGAACGCCCGCGGCCAGTCCTCCTCGGCGCCAAGCAACAACCCGATCAAATGCTGAGAGCGGTCAGGCACGGTGGGACTCCTAACAGAATCGGGGCAGGTGGTGGGCTAGTTGTTTTTGCCACCAAGGCCAGTCGTGGGCTACATCGTGACCCCACAGATCCAGCTCATGAGGGATCCCCTTGGCAGCCAGTACTGCGGCCGTGGCGCGGGCCGAGGGCAGGGAACCGGTCGGGTGGGTCTCCCAGTCGCCCTGGCCGACCGTGAGCACCAGGAAGAGCCTGCTGCGCAACCACTCCAGGTGATCGCCGGCCAGGTTGGGCAGGTAGTCGGCCGGGTTGTTGAAGTACGTCGCATCGCCGCGGTCGCCCCACGCGTGCCAGCTGGCCGCGTCGTAGTTGCCGGACTGGCAGATCGCGATCGGGAACAGGTCGGCGCGCTTGAACGCGAAGTTGAGCGCGTGGAAGGCCCCGAGGCTGCAGCCGGTGGTGATGATGTCCGCGGCGCCAGGGGTGTCGCTGCCGATCGCCGGCACGACCTGGTTGAGGATCCACGACTCGTAGAGCTCGTGCCGTCGGGCACGCTCCTCCAGCGGGATGCTGCGGTCGGACCAGCTCACGTGATCGTAGGAGTCGACGCAGTACAGCTTGACCCGGCCGGCCTCGATCAGGTCGGCGACGGCTCCGACCATGCCGTTGTTCTCGTAGTCCCAGGCGCGGCCCTGCTCACTCGGGAACACCAGCACCGGGCGGCCGTAGTGGCCATAGCGGATCAGTGTGCCGGGCCGGTCGAGCCCGGGGGCTTCCAGTTCGATCTGCTCTCGCTCCATGCAGCCTCACCCCTGTCCGGTTCTCTCGCCACCCTGCCATGTCTTTACGTCGTCTGCCTCGTCCCAGCGCGTCCTGCTACCGGACCGAGCACAGCGACGACCACCGCCAGTACTGCGACGCCGCCCAATGCCGTGGGCAACGACCAGATGCTGGAGAACGCACCGACAGCTGCGACGCTGCCGCCGGCGACTAGGAGCTGGCCCGGCTTGACGCGGCGCAGGAGGGCGTTGCCGCTGATCCGGCCGGCGGCTGCGGCTGCGGCGAAGACAGCCGGTGCGCTGGAGGCGAGTGCGGGAGCAGCGCTGAGCGTGCTGTCGAGGTGTACTGCGCTCCAGCTCGATCAGGTAGCCGGGTGAAGCGCATCGACAAGAGCGCGCCGAGTCCGACCAGACCCTAGGTCCAGACGCGGTTCAACAGTTCTGTCAGGCAGGGGTCGAGGACGTCGCGCCAGGCGGTGTAGTTGTGCATGTCGGGGGTTTCGTCGAAGGCCACCCGCAGGCCGAGTTTGGTCAGGTGGGCGGCCATCACCCGGTTGTTGTGCACGTTCTCCTCCGGCGTCCCGGCGGTCATCGCGATCGCCGGAGTGCTGGGGGTGGTGGTCGCCGCGAGCACCGAGTTCACGAAGGCGGTGACCTCGGCGTAGTACTCGAACTTGGACTCCTGCGGGTCCGTGTCGAGCGTGAAGAATGACCCCGACTGGAGGAACAGCCCGGCGAAGGTGCCCGGGTGGTTCCACTCGGCATAGAGCGCGGCGAGCGCGGCAAGACTCGCGCCCATCAGCACCGGCCGCCTGCTCTTGTACGACGAGGTGACCGCCGGCAGCACGTGTCGCGTCAGGGCTTCGGCGTACTGCGGGTTGGCGGCGTACCAGAGATTGCGTGAACCCGGCCGGATCAGCGCGAGCCTCAGCGGGGGCAGCGTGCCGTCGGCGACCATGGCCCCGACGTAGTGGGTCAGCCCGGCGTACGCCGCGAACTCGGGCCCGTCATGGCTGAGCAGCAACGGCAACTCGAACCCCGGCCCGATCCCGTCCGGTGCCCAGACGTGGACGTCGATCGGGCCGACCGGAGTCGGGTCGACGGTCAGCGGGGTCAGGCTCGACGCGATCGGATCGATCGTGATCCAGTCCGGTTCGACGTACCCGGGTAGCGGTAGCCAGGAGTGTTCGCCGAACGCGCCGCCGACGACCCGCGGGTTGGTCGGGTCCGTCCGCATTCCGGTGCCGGCGATATCGAACATGTACTCCATCCGGTGCACCGAGGGCCGGGGCAGCCGCAGCTCCCAGCCGTACTCGACCGGTTTGAACTCCAGTTGCTCGGCGGCCAGCCCGAGCTCCTCCCACAGCCGCACTCCCGTGAAGGCATGTCCGGAGTCGCTGAGGCGGAACACCACCTCAGCGCCTTCGACCGCGCTCACCATTGCTTCGGGCATCAGTCCACGGTACAGACTGGTCTGGCGGAGTCCGCCAACCCACCTGATCATTCGCCCCTTTTTGACGCTCCCGACCGACGCCTCAACGCCGGGCCTTATCCACAGAGGGTCAAAAAGGGGCGAATGATCAGGTGGGGTTGGACTGACAGGACCTGTCGCCGTCCGGCGGTAGAGTCGCCGGGTGGTCGATCTGACGGATATCCGGGCGGTGACCGAGGGGTTGCCGCGCAGCTACGAGGTGCTGGTGCGGGACCGGATCAAGTTCCGGGTCGGCCAGATCGTCTACCTTGCGATGTCCCGCGACGAGCAGACGATGGGCATCGGCTTCCCGAAGGAAGAGCGTGCGGCCGCACTGGCGACGTACCCGGACAAGTTCCTGCCTCCGAGCAAGGCCGACGAGCGCTACAAGTGGATCGAAGTGAACCTGGCCGCCATCGACGAGACCGAACTGCGCGAGCTGATCCTCGACGCCTGGGCGATGTGCGTCCCGAAGAAGGTCCGCGCCGAGTACTTCGGCGAGTAGCCAGACAGGGGCCGACAGCAACAATCTGGACCGGTTGTCATCCCTGGGGATGATTCGGGGCCTACCCAGGGGCGACTTGCGTCACGCGGGAACCGTTCCTGAGAAGGATGGGCAGCGAGGTTTCGCCAGGCAGGCTTGAAGGTATGACCGGGGACTTTCTGCCACGCCGCCGCCAGGCGTCGATTCGTACTCAGCTGTTGACCGTCGTTCTTCTCATCGCCGCCGCGGCCGGCGGCTGGTACCTGCTGAGCTAGCTCTCCCAGCGCACCTCGGCTTCGCCCGGCCGGACGACTCCTGCCTCGTAGGCGACGACGACCGCCTGCACCCGGCTGGACAGCCCGAGCTTGGACAGCACGCTGCTGACGTGGGTCTTCACGGTGGTCTCGCTGACGAAGAGCTTCGCGGCCAGGTCGCGGTTGGACAGGCCGCGGGCCATCCAGACCAGGATCTCCCGCTCGCGCTCACTCAGTTGCGCGAGCAGCCCGGTCCAGCGCCCCGCGGACGCCGGTGCCGACTCGGCCGGGCCGTTGCCGACCTGCCGCTCCAGCTCCACACAACGCTCTAGCAGCACCCGCGTCGAGGCCGGGTCGACCAGCGAGTCTCCCCGATGCACCGCCCGCACGGCTGATACCAGCAGGTCCGGATCGGTGTCCTTGAGCAAGAAGCCCGACGCACCGGCCCGTACTGCGCTCAGCACGTACGCCTCGTCGTCGAACGTCGTCAGCACCAACACAGCGGGCCGCTCGCGGCCGGACTCCTTGGCGGCTTTGGTGATTCGCTCGGTCGCCTCCAGCCCATCCATCACCGGCATCCGGATGTCCATCAGCACGACGTCCGGGTCGTACTGCGCGATCATCCGCAGCGCCTCCTCGCCGTCGCCGGCCTGGGCGACCGTGGTCAGATCGGGCTCGTGGTCGAGGATCATCGCCAGCCCCATCCTGATCACGCCCTGGTCGTCGGCGACCAGGACCCGGATCTGTTCCGTCACCTCTGCGGCGGCAACCATGCCTGCACTCTCCATCCACCCAGTGGTCCGGCGGCGACGGCCAGTGTGCCGCCGCTCGCGTGCGCGCGCTCGCGCATTCCGATCAGTCCGTTGCCGCGGCCGCTCTCCTGCCGCCGGGCGGTTTCCAGCACGTTCACCGGCGGCGGCCCGCCACTGCCGTTGTCGTCGATGGTGAGCAGTTCGCCCTGCGGCCCACTCTGCCAGCTCACATGAGCGGCAGTGGCCTTCGCATGCACCATCACGTTGGTCAGCGCCTCCTGGATGATCCGTACTGCGGTCAGGTCCGTGGCGGAGGTGAGTTGCCGGCTGCGGGTCGGCAACTGCATGGTGACGTTGATCCCCACTGCCTTCAACCGGTCGCCCATCCGCGCGACGGCGGCCAGGTCGGGCACCGGAGCCATCTCGGCCCCCGCGCCCGGGGTCCCGCTGTTCAGTACCCGCACGGTCTCGCGCATCGCGGTGAGCGCCTCCCGGCCGCTGGCGGCGATCCAGCGAACCGCCTCCCGCAGTGCCTCAGGTTTCTGGTCGGCGACCCGGTCCGCTGCCTGCGCCCGGATCACCACCGCGCTCATGTGGTGCGAGACGACGTCGTGCAGATCACGGGCGATCCTGGTCCGCTCGGCCGCCGCCGCGCGCTCGGCCTCGATTGTCCGGAGCCGGACCAGTGCCGTGTTGCGCTGCTCCAGGACCAGCAGGCTCTTCCGGCGGCGGAGTGCGTTGGCGCCGAGCAGAACTATGCCGCAGATCAGGGCTTCGGCGAAGACGAACAGCGAGAGGTCGATGTAGTCGTAGAGGCTGGAGATGCTCCGCGGGAGGTTCGCGTACCGATCGCCGTAGAAGACTTCGCGAGGACTGTTGCTCAACACGATCGCGACCACGGTCGGCAGACCGATCATCAGCCCCGCCAGGCTGCCCATGGTGAAGAACAGACAGGTGAACCGGCGTACTCCGCTCGATGCCGCGAGATAGCCGACCACCAGGAGTGGAACGAGGTGCAGCTCCGATTGCAGCGCCGCGTCGCTGATCGCGGGAGCACGGAAGATGTCGAGCCCGAGCTGCTCGGCCAGACCGGTCTCGGCCGAGGCGTAGACGAGTGGATAGAGCACCGACACGAAAACCAGCGTGATCCGCGGGAGCTGGCGGACCAGCGCCACCGTCAGCACCAGGAACATCCCGGTGACGACGGAGACGCTCGGATTCGCCGGCCGCAACCAGCTGTTGTTGATCAGCGCCAGCCCTGAAAACCAGACAACGCCGACCAGTGCGGCCAGCAGCACGTCCTGCTGCAAGGCCGACAGCCGACGCCAGGACCCCATCACCCTAGTGACCCGTCGGCGACGTAGCTCGGCGCTGCTCGCACCCAGGCACGCACCTCGCGGCATTGGCCCAGCACCCACGATGCTCCGCATCGAGGGCACTGCTCCAATGCCACGATGCACGCACCTGGGCACGAGCATCGCTCGAGCTACGTCGCCGACGGGTCACTTTGCTGAGCGTAGTCGTCCATGACAATCTACGGCTCCTGCGCCCGAACGGGCGCGGTCTCCAACTTTTGGATGAGCTGAGACGTCCGACCCCATACCCAGGTCCGACTTCCGGCTGCCAGAGACGGTCCCTGGGACCGATGTGGCGAACCCGCCGAACCGAGAGGCTGTACCCCATGACCAACCACCTGCGACCGCGCCGCACCTTCTCGGTGCCAGCGCGGTTGCTGTCCGTGACAGGTCTGGCCCTGGTCGCTTCCTTGCTGATCTGGCACTCGCAGGTGGCCGACTTGCTGTCCTTCGACTCCGCTGCCGACAAGCAGCCGGTGGTCGCCGGCGGGCCGAGCGGTTCGCCGCCACCGGCCGTCCGGAAGAGCACTCCGGTCAAGCAGACGACGCCGTCCGAGACGCCGAAGCCGAAGAAGACGCCGACCAAGGCGCCCAAGTCCACCCGCGCCGGCGACGACACGAAGTACTCGGAGGAGAGTATCGACGGGCTGTCGCCGACGCTGAGATCCCGGCTGAAGAAGGCGATGACCGCCGCGAGAGCCGACGGCGTCACCCTCCGGATCAACTCCGGCCGCCGCAGTGCCGCCAAGCAGCGCCGACTGCTGCGGGAAGCCATCCAGAAGTACGGCTCGTACGAAGCCGCGACGCGCTGGGTGCTGCCGCCGGACAAGTCCGCGCACGTGCAGGGCAAGGCCGTCGACATCGCCCCGCAGGCAGCGATGGTCTGGCTGAACAAGAACGGCTGGGAGTACGGGATCTGCCGGCCCTACGCCAACGAGCCATGGCACTTCGAGGCGCTCACCACGCCGGGCAAGAAGTGTCCTCCCCGAAAGGCTAGCGCGGTCGCCGATCTCGGCTGACCCACCACCGAATCAGGAGCGCAACTGATGACGATGACATATGCCCAGCCGATCACCCGGCGAGCCAGCCGCAACCGCCTCGTCGTACCGGCGCTGTGGCGTCAGGTGGTGCGGGGTGCCGCGAAGGACGAGCAGCCCGCGCCGGCCGAGCCGGACCGGTCCGCGGTCACCCAGCTGGAGATCTACGACGGGGTGCTGACCGCGTTCGAGCGGCGCGCGGAGGTGCAGGAGACGATCGCGGCCTCCGCCGACCGGGCCTCCGCCGTACGCCGGATCCGCGACCTGCTCGACGTGAGTCAGCTGCAGGCGACCGCGATTCTCGAGCTTCAGGCGCAGGGGTTCAGCACCGCGTCCCGCGATCGCGTCGCGCACCGCGCGGCCGAGCTCCGAGCGGCACTGACCCGCTGACCAGACGCTTTCTCTCCCAGACAGTCCGAACGAATCACTGAAAGGAGGGGGTTGTGCCACCGGCGACGGCCGGCCAGGTACGGACGCTGCTGAGGGGCCGCCGTCCACACCTGGCCGGCCGTGCACCGTTAGGCACCAGCTCCCAACGCCAGTTGGTTCAGGACGAGTTCGGCCCGGGGGATGGCTGGTGGTGATGGACGTCCGGCGGGGTCGGCTAGCGCCCTGTACGACGGCTAGCCCCCTACAACCGGCTATCGGTCCGACGGCCGGCCAGCCGCCCGACCTGCGGGGTCCCGCTGTGGTCGTTGGCTCGGGACTTGATTGGGGCGATCTGCCGGCTGAAGCACGAACTGGTGAGACTGTGAGCGGTATCCCCGGACCGCCACCACTCACCAACCAGCCGTTGCGTCCGGGAACGAGGCCCACCCACGCCTGCGCACGCCTGGCCGGGTGCCACCAGCCGAGGTTGGTGTGTGCTGGCGGTCCGGCCCCCCAGCCAACTCGCCCGCGTCGGGGGTAGGAACCTCCCCAAGTCGGTGCGAAGCCGGACGACGGGACTGGGTGAGGGGCGAGCTGGTCGGATCCTGTCGATGGCCGGATTCCTTGCCGGCGTTGGCCAGCCGGCTTTGGTGTCAGCCGTTGAGGAGGGCCAGGAGGGCTTTGGCGTAAGCCTGTTCGGCGTCTTCGGCTGGGTAGCGGCCGTCGGTGAGGACGACGGCGTAGCCGCCGGGGACCGCTTCCAGGCGCTCGAAATGCGAGCCGAGCAGGGCACGGAGCTGATCCTCGCGGGGCATCCAGATCACCTCGCGCTGCTCGATGCTGTCGAGGGCCCACTCGGTCGTCCCGTTGAACCCGATCACCTTGCCGCCGGGATAGTCGTGCACCTCGACGGTCATGTCGCTGACCACGAACACGTCGTCGTCCATGTCCCGGTCCGGTACGACGAACCGGTCACCGGCCCCGGGCACCCACAACGCACCGGCCTTCCGCAACCTCCGCGCCTGCTCAACCGTGATCACCCTTCCATCGTGCCCCGGATCAGCAAACGTTCAACCAGCTGTTCAGCTGACGGACCGCCAGTACTGCTTCTTGTCCCGGTCGCGGACGACGTGGCCGAGTTTGGCGAGTTCGTCGCGGAGTTCGCGCAGGTCGGCCTTGCCCTTGTCGCCTTGGCCGAACGCCTTCGAGCGAGCCCGCAGTACTGCGTTCGCCGCGGGGGACAGTTCCGGGTCGTCCTCGACCCAGCGGCGGAACTTGCTCTCGTGCGGGTCGCCGGCGTCTGACCACGGATAGCCGTGGGTGCGGAAGGCGGCGGGGATCTTCTTGGCTTCGCCGGCCAGCTGGTCGTGCCGCTCCCGGGCCAGCTCGGCCGACCGGGAGTCCTGCAGCACGATCTCCTTGCCGTCCAGGAAGGCGATCGCGACCTTGTCCCGCGGTACCCGGGTGGTCCGCTGGTTCTTGAGGAATTCCACCTCGGTGTTGCTGATCGTCGTCTTCAGGGTGTCCTCGAGCGCGATCGCGGCGAGCAGGATCCCGGCGATGACGCCGAGCGCGATGCAGATCGCGACCACCCACCAGCCATCCCACTGCGCGATGAACTCGAGCGGCTTCTGCAGCGGCACCCACGGCTGGTCGACCGCCCAGTCGGCGATCCGGGGCAGGAAGAATCCGAGCACCAGCCCGAGCAGCGGCAGCCCGCCGTACAGGACCAGCTTGTCGGTGGTCGAGTGGCCGATCACCGTCTTGGTGGACGAATCCGTGCTCATTTCCTGCTCCCAGCGCATGGCCTGAAATTAGCGCGAGCTGCGGTCCAGCGGCCGAACTTTGGTAGCGGGCTGACCGTTCTTTGGTCGTTCCGGGGTGGGTTCACGGGCGCCTGGCACGATGCTGTCCATGGCTGATGGCATCTGGCTCCGTTTCCTGTCCGGCCCCGAGATCGACTCGCTCGGGCTGACCCGGCTGGAGATCGTCGACGCGGTCGAAGCGGCCGTGCGGGATCACGGCGAAGGGCAGACCAGCTTCGAACCGCGGGTGCACCTGATGCCGGACAACGGCGGGATCGGGCACTTCAACATCCTCCGCGGCCACCTCAACCGGCTCGGCGAGCACGGCGTCAGCGGGGTGAAGGTGGTCGGCGACTTCGTGCCCAACTACCAGCTCTGGCTGCCGAGCGAGCTGGCGATGGCGACGCTCTTCGACCCGACTACCGGCGTACCGCTGGCGGTGCTGGACGCGACGATGATCACCGCCGCGCGGACCGGCGCGATGACGACGGTGGGGGCGCGATACCTCGCGCGCCGGGACAGCAAGGTGCTTGCCCATGCGGGCGCTCGCGGTACTGCGTGGTGGAACGTCACGATGCTCGACGACCTCTTCGAGCTGGACGAGATCCGGGTGACGTCGCGACGACCCGAGTCGCGAGAGAAGTTCGCTGCCGACCTGTCAGCCGAGCTGTCCACGCCGGTGCGGGTCTTTGCCACGGCTGAGGAGGCGTTCGAAGGCGCCGACGTGATCGTCGAGGCGACCCGGCTGATGGAGCCCGAGCCCTTGTTGCGAACAGCCGCGGTGAAACCCGGTGCCTTCGTCGTCCCGTACGGCACGGTCAGTGCGGTCGAGCTGGATCTGCTGGACGTCATGGACAAGGTGGTCGTCGACGACTGGCGCGAGGCGCAGTCCGGCCGGTTCGGCGCACTCCGCCGACACGTCGACACCGGTCGCCTTTCCCCGCAGACCCTGTACGCCGAACTCGGCCAGATCGTCGCCGGCCAGAAACCCGGCCGCGAGAACGATGCCGAACGCAACCTCTTCTGGCATCGCGGACTGTCGTTGCTGGACGTCGCGATCGCGCATCTGATCCTGCGGCGGGCCGAGGCGGCCGACGTCGGCACGATGCTCAGGTTCCACTGACATGCTGATCGACCACCCGGCCGACCTGGGCCCTCGGCAACTGTTCGACACTGAGCCGATCGAGCTGTCCCGCAACCTGCTCGACCGCCTCACCACCAGCCGGTACGCCGTTCTGGCGGCGCTGGCCACCGGCGATCCGGTTTACGGCGTGAACACCGGGATGGGGGCCATGAGCAAGGTCCGGCTGAGTGAGCCTGAGCAGCGGGTCCATCAGCGCAACCTGCTCCTCGCTCGCGCCGTCGGTGGCGCGCCTTGGCTACCGGCACCTGAGGCGCGTGCGGTCGTGATCGCTCGCTTGAAGACCTTCCTCCTTGGCGACGCGGGCGTATCGCCGGAGTTGTGTCTGCAGTTGGTCGCCCTGCTGAACAGCGGCATGGTGCCGGCGATCCCCGTCGGTGGAGCGGGGTCGGCGGGAGAGATCATCCCGCTCGCGCATGCCTTCGGGCCGCTCGTCGGCATCGGCCACCTGCTCGCCCCGGCGTCCGTCGAAGGCGGGATGCCGTCCGGCCGGCTCGTCTCTGCCGAGGAGGCGTTGCCTCCCTTCGAGCTCGGGCCGAAGGAAGGCATTTCGCTGCTGGCCGGGATTCCTGGGGCGACCGGGCGGGCCTGGCTGCAGGTCGGGATCGCTGGGCGGCTTGCCGATCACCTGAGTCTGGTCGCCGCCGGCTCGATCGCGGTGATCGGAGCGAATCGCGATCCCTACAACCCCTTGTGTGGAAGGGGAGACGAGCTGCTGACAGCCGAGCTGGAGCGGCTTTTGTTGCTGGCCGGTCCCGAGCGCGAACCGCGTTCGCTGCAAGCACCGGTCTCGTTCCGCGTGGCGGGACAGGTGATCTCGCAGCTCAGGCGTTCGGTCTCGCGACTCGACGAGGCCGTCCATCGCGCACTGACCGGTGTCACCGACTCCCCAGCGTTCCTCGACGGCACCTTCGTCGGGACCGCCGGCTTCCACGGCATCGACCTGGCCGCGCATTGCGACCAGCTCGTCGCCGCGCTGGCCCATGCGGCAGAAGTGTCGACCGCCAGGATCCACCGGCTGCTCGATCCCGCGGTCACCGGTCTGCCTGCACAGTTGGCGGCTGAGCCGGGTCCGCAAGCGGGACTGGTCGCCGTCCACAAGCGAGCCGTTGCCACCAGCCACTACCTGCGCCGGTTGGCGTTGCCTTCGGCAATGGGTTCTCTCGAAACCTCCAACGGACAAGAAGATGTGCAGAGCTTCAGCTGGGAAGCGGCCGGAGTACTGGCCGAGGCGGTTCGCCTGACCCGCGAGGTCATTGCCTGTGAACTCCTGGCGGTCCACCAAGCCTTTGCGTTGTCGAAACGTCCGAATCCCGAACGTTTGCGCGGTTTCCTCGCGGCGGTCGCCGACGTCGTACCACCGATCGAAGCCGATCGTCCCTTCGGAGCGGATCTCGCCCGCCTGCTGGAGCACGTAGTCTGACTACTCTTCGTTTGGGTGGCGTCACTTCGGGTACCCGCCGGTCGAAGGCAGTTGCCTACGACAAGTGAACGGGGATGAGACTGATGAGCACCATGCGGGAGCTGGAACGGGCCCTGGGCAAGGAGGTCTACGACGCCGAAGGGCAGAAGGTCGGGACGGCCGCGCAGTTGTACGCCTCCGACCAGACCGGCCAGCCGGAGTGGTTGACGGTCAAGACGGGCATGTTCGGGACCAAGGAGTCCTTTGTGCCGTTGATGGGTGCGCACACCGAGCAGGACGGGCTGCATGTCGGCGCGCTGAAGGATGCGATCAAGGACGCGCCGCGGATCGACGACAACGGCCGGCTGACGGAGGCCCAGGCGGCTGAGCTCTACCGGCACTACCACCTGCAGGCAGCGCCGTCCGGCCGCGATGCCGGCCGTAATGCTGGCCGTAACGCTGCCGACCGAAATGCTGCCGACCGAGATGCTGCCGACCGGAATGCTGGTGGCAGGCATGCCAGTGGCATGGATGGCACGGGCCGGGAGTCGATGGTCCGGTCCGAGGAGGAGCTGCGGGCGGGGACCGAGACGGTCGAGACCGGACGGGTGCGGTTGCACAAGCACGTCGTGACCGAGGAGCAAGAGGTCACCGTGCCGGTCAGCCACGAGGAGGTCCACGTGACCCGCGAGCCGGTCCGCGACGGTGAGCAGCGCCCCGGTTCGATCCAGGAGGAAGAGCAGGAGGTCGTCCTGCACGAGGAGCGCCCGGTCGTCGCCAAGGAGACGGTCGCGAAGGAGCGCGTCGGCCTGGAGACCGAGACGGTGCGCGGCGAGCAGCAGGTCAAGGACACCGTCCGCAAGGAGCAGATCGAGGTCGACGACACCAGGCATTGACAGCCGGGGATCGTCGCCCCCAGACTCGGGCTTCACGCCTGAGAAATCGATTTCCTCCACGTGAGCCCGAGGTGAGGCAGCATGGCGATGGCCGGCCCGACGCGTCGTACCGTGCTGCTCGGTGGTGTTGCCGGAGTAGCCGCTGCCGGGATGACCGGACTCCCGGCGGGGGCTGCTCCGGCGCCGCTGTCCTGGGTCGGCGCAGGCCCGTTCGAGCACGTCTACGATCCAACGCCGGCCGGGCCGCCGTACCAGTACATGAACGACCATTGCCTGATCCGTGGCAAGGACGGCAGCTGGCACCTCTTCGGCATCATCGGCGACTGCGCACCGGTCGGGAGCTTCCCCGATGGTGCCAAAGAGATCCACATCAACCACGCCACGGCACCACGCCTGAAGGGCCCATGGCGCACTCAGCCCCACGTGCTCACCGTCGATCCGGCGTACTTCAAGGAAGAGCATCTCTGGGCGCCGCACGTCATCGAGCACGACGGGACGTACTACATGTACTACGCGGCAGGTGGTGCCGGTTGTGCGATCAACCTGGCCACCTCGCGAGATCTCTTCAGCTGGCGGCGAATTCCGACCGGCCCGGTGTTCCGCGGGCTCGTTGCCCGCGACCCCTATGTCACCAGGATCGATGGCGCCTGGGTGATGTACTACTGCGAGATCGCCGGCTGGGGTTCGCACCACACCGTCGCGGCCCGGACCAGCTCCGACCTGCTGACCTGGAGCGAGCCGCGGACGGTCTTCACCGACGCGAGCACCGACTCGAACGCCTCCGTCACCGAGTCCCCGTACGTCGTCCAGCGGGACGGCTGGTGGTATCTCTTCATCGGCCCACGCAGCGGGTACGTCGGCACGGACGTGTACCGCAGCAAGGACCCGTTCTCCTTCCGCGTCGAGGACTACGCCGGGCATCTGCCGTCGCATGCGGCCGAGATCCTCGAGGTCGACGGCAACTGGTGGGCGACCCACACCGGCTCCTTCCAGCACGGCGTCTACCTCGCGCCGCTGACCTGGCGCAGTACGCCGCCGATCTGGCACACGAGCGAGAACCCGGCGGCCGTCCTGAACCACAGCGGCCGGCTCGAACTGTTCGCGCTGGATCAATCGAGCAGGATCCAGCGCAGCGTGCAGAACGTGGATGGCGGCTGGGGTCCATGGTCGCAGTTCAGCGATCCGGTCGCCGCCGTCCCCACGATCGGCAAGAACCGGGACGGGCGGCTGGAGCTCTTCGCTGTCGGCTCCAACGCGACCGTGCTTCATCGTGTCCAGCGAGCCAACGGGACCTGGGGGAGCTGGGAGCAGTTCGGCCGAACGCCGGCCGGGGCCGCGCCGACGATCTCGCGACAGGCTGACGGGCGGCTGCATGCCTTCCTGCTCGGACCCGGTGGTTCGTCCATCTCGCAATGCCATCAAACGAGTCCTGGCTCAATGTCATGGACCGCCTGGGAGCCGTTCGGCGGCCCAGCCGGCGCGCCACCCGTGGTGGGCATCCACGCTGACGGCCGCCAAGAGGTCTTCGCCCTCGGTCCCGGCAACTCGTACATCGCCCATCGTTGGCAGACCACTCCGAATGGTGCCTGGAGTCCGTGGAACAACACCTTCGGCGGACCGGCTGGTGCCCTCGGCAACGTGAGTCGTGACGGAAGCGGCCTGCTGAGCGTCCTCGCGATGGCCCCGTACGGCGCTGGCGTCTACCGCCGTACCCAGTCGGCGCCCAACGCGGGCTGGGCCGAGTGGCAGAACATCGACTCGTGGGCCGACGCGGCGTCCCGTACCGCGGTGAACGCGGACGGCCGGCTCGAGCTGTTCACCATCCCGCCCGGCGGTGCGCAGATCACGCACAAGTGGCAAGTGAACAACACGAACGGCGAGTGGAGCGGCGCCGAAGTGTTCGACGCCCGCGACGCCGTCACCACCCCCACAGTCGTCGTGGATGCCACCGGCCGGCAACACGTCTTCGCCTTGTCACCCGATGGCACCCTCCGCGAACGAGTCCAGGCTTTCCCCAGCAGCGGCTGGAGTCCCTGGGTCACGCTCGGAGGCCGGCTCCTCGTAGTACCGGCTGGTCAGCCGACCTAGTTATGGCTCAGAACCACCTGGACTTGTCGACGACGTTGATCAGGTTGTCTCCGGCGACAAAGCTCCGGGCGTTCTCCAGCAGGACGGCGAAACGCCGCTCCGCTTCATGCGGCCCGACGCCGGCGACATGCGGAGTGATGAGTACTTCGGGCCGCCGCCACAACGGGTGGTCAGCAGGCAATGGCTCGGTCTCGAACACGTCGAGTGCCGCGCCGCGCAACCGCCCGGCCGCGAGAGCCGCGTCGAGTGCATCCAGGTTGACGGTTGGGCCGCGACCGACGTTGACGAAGAATGCCGAGGCCTTCAGTAGCCCGAGTCGCCGCGCATCGATCATCCCTTCGGTGTCCGGCGTATGCGGCACGGTCAGGATCACCAGATCCGCGGCCGGTAGCTGATCGTCCAGCGCCTCCACCGGAAGTACCTCGGCAAAACCAGGACGATCTTCCGGTCGTACGTCGATCCCCGTCACCTGGACGCCGAAAGCGTGCAGCAATCGGCCGATCTCGATGCCCAGAGCACCGACTCCCACGATCAGAGCTGTTGCATCGGGCAAGGAAATGACCGCGCCCGGATCCCAGTCCGGGTTCCAGGTCGCGGTCTGCTGCTCGCGGACGTAGCGCGGCAATCCACGGCACAACGCCAGCACCAAGGCCAGCGTGTGCGTCGCCACATGATCGGTATACGTATCGCGCATGTTGGTTACCTGCACCGGATGCGCGACCAGCTCGGGATAGTAGAACCCAGGCGGCGGCCCAGCCTGCTGCGCCTGCAACCACCGCAAACGAGTAGTTGCTGCCAGCAACTCGACCGGCAGTACGCCGTACGCCGCGTCCGCAGTTCTGAGGGCCGCGACGGCGTCCTCCATGGCGGGCCGGATCACCGTCAATCCCGGCACCTCGGACATCAGTCGCGCCGGCCAGTCCGCAGTACTGTCTCGCTGGGGTGGCACCAGGACCAAGGTCGGGCTCATGCCGACTTCGCCTGCCCGGACTCGAAGACCTCGTGCTCCAGTGGCTCACCGGCGACGTAGTGCGCCAGCTCCGCGGCCATCAGTTGGCCATGTCGTCGTCGCTCGGTGTTCAGCGTGCCGGCCAGATGCGGCGTCACCACGATGTTCGCCGCCGAGAACAACGGCGACCCAGGCAGCGGCGGCTCAGGGTCCGTCACATCCAGTACTGCGAACAGGTCCGCGCGCTCCTGCAGCACGCTGACCAATGCGTCCTCATCGATCAACGCACCCCGCGCGGTGTTGATCAACGTGGCGTCGCGCTTCATCGACGAAAGCAGTTCCGTGCTGACGATCCTGCGCGTCTCGTCCAGCACGGGAGCGTGCAGCGAGACGACATCAGAGGTGGCGAACAACTCTTCCAGCGAAACGAGCCGGACGCCGAGCGCCGACGCCACGGCGGGATCGACGTACGGGTCGTAGGCCTGGAGGGTCAGGTCGTGCCGCGCGAGCAAGCGCGCGGTCGCCTGACCGGTAGCTCCGAGGGACATCAAGCCCACCACCGAACCGGCGGCACCCGGTTCATCGGTTGCCCTGGGCAGCGACTCTCCTCTGGCTCGCGCGCCCAGCACGTAGCGCCAGCCGTGCTTCAGCGCATACAGCACCTGGCCGAGGGTGAACTCGGCAACCGAAGCGGCGATCACCGAGTTGGCCGTCGTCACCCGCACACCACGCGCCCACGACTCGGGCGTCACGATCGATCGCACCGAGCCGGCGCCGTACAGGACCAACTTGAGTCGGGGAGCCGATGACAGCAGCGAAGCGGTCAGTTGTGGCCCGCCCCAGGCTGTGACGAGTACGTCGACCTCGGCGAGCAACTCCGGTGTCAGCTCGGCCGGAGTGAGCGGCGGAGGGACGATGCGGAGGTGCTTCTCGAGGGTGGCGCGTTCCTGCTCGCCGTACACGTCGGGGAAGGGGGCCAGGTCCATCACGTAGAGCCCGTTGAGCATCAGCTCACCTCCTGTACGGCCAGGCGGATGGCCTCTTGGCGTGCGGGCGAGGCCAATCCGGCGTGGTAGTACCGCAGCTCCGAGGCACCTGCCGCCACAAGCCCGGCAGCAAGTGCAGACAGCTCCTCCGGGCGCTCGCCGAGAGCGTTGACATTGGCAACCAACCGTACGTCGGTCCGCGCCGCCGCGGCTTTCACCCGGGCGATCGCCGACTCCTCGTCATCCCAGCATTTCAGCACGAACGCGGCCGGGGCAGGCGCGAACCCGGCCAGCTCGACGCCGACGTCGGGCCCGGTCACCTGCGGATCATCAGTTGCCATCAGCAACAGATCGCGCTCGCCCGGCAACGCGCCGGCCTCACGGACGAGACCGGTGATCACGTCGCGGCGGTGCTGGTAGATCGCGTCGGCCCGTTCGGTGCCGAGCGCGTCGGCCAGGGTTGCGCCGGCGCGGATCCCCTGCTGGAGTTCGCGATCGACGATCGTCCTGATGTCGGCCGCTAGCCGGGGAACGTCCAGCGTGAGCCGGGCGGCGCAGGCGGGGCATAGACAGATCGAGAGCAGGTCGCGCGCGCAGGTGGAGAGGTCTGCGCCCGAGGTCTTCTCGTGCTGGCTCGCGTGCTCAAACCCCAGCCAGCCGCAAGCCTCCAGCACCAGCGCCGGTACGTCGTACTGCTCGCAGATCTCCTGCACGATCGTCAGCGCATAGTCCTGGACGGCAGGTTGCGCTGGGCACAGTGCGTGGCTGAAGACCTCGCCGTAGGCATTCCGCACGGCCAGCTCCGGAGCGGAACGACCGAGCACCGACGAATGGGTCAGTACCACCCACGCCTCGGATCGCAGCCCGGCGGCGGCGAGCGCGGCGGTCGCAGTACCGAAGTGGTCTTCGTCGTCGACGCCCCAAGCTGGTGCCAAGGGCCGCAGGCCGCGCCAACGCTCCGGCCTGATCCGGAAGTACGCCGCCGCGTGCTCGGCATGCACCACGCGATGCGCCGGATGCCAGGCCGTCGTGGCGCGCACCGAGTGGTAGGCCGCCTGCACGGTCACGGTGTCGATGCCCAGGGCGGCGAACCGCGCGGCCGCCGACGGATCGCCGACCAGATCCCAGGTGTAGGCGAAGGCGCCGTGCCGCATGGAAGACCTCCCGGTAAGCGTTTGCCAACGGAGACTAGCTGGGTGAAGGATGCTCGGCAAGCGAGTGCACGACGCGGTCCGGGACCTCGGCTGCCGCCGGATGATGGTGATGGAGTCCGACGAGGATCCCGCGCTCGAGTACGAGCTGGTCGAGGATCTGATGCGCTGCTGCGACGGTGTCCTGCTCTGCTCGCCCCGGATGCCGCGCGCGGAGCTGATCGAGTTGGTGGATCGTAAGCATCCGATGGTGTTGTTCAATCGGGTCATCCCCAGCCTGGGCGTGCCGTCGATCTCGGTCGACTTCCAGGGTGGGATGACGCAGAGCTCGGCCGGCGCGCCGGGGAGATCCTGGAACGGCTGCTGGTCAACGACTGCGATGCGGAGCCCGTCTATCTGCCGATGACCTTGCGCGTCCGGGACACCAGCGGCCCACCGCGAATCCCAGAAAAAGAAGGCGACACGCCGAAGAGGAAGTAGCTTTTCGGCTGGTTGGGTCGTTGGACGTCGTGCGGGTCGGTGAAAGATCACCGGCCGGACTGTCGGTAGTGGTTGACGATCCACTAACCTGGGTCGGGTTTCGTCGGCGACGTGGAGGATTCGTGAAGCGGTTCGTAGTACCGCCGAGCTGGCCCACGCCGCCCCGCCGCAGCTGGGTGCCGCCGAAAACCTGGCGCCCCGATCCGTCCTGGCCGGCCGCGCCCGACGACTGGAAGTTCTGGGTCGACGGCAAGGGCAACGCCGTCCGCGGTCCCGTCGGCCGGTACGGCGGTCCCTCGCGGCGCGTGGTGGCCCTCGGCAGCGCCGGCCTGATGCTCTTCCTGGCCGTGAACTTCTGGGCGTTGTCCGCGATCGGCCTGTTCGACGGCGGCCCGTCGAACTCGCAGGCGCTGCCGATCACCGACGACCGCAGCGCGACGCCGTCGGTGCCGGTGAAGCCGACGCTGCCGCCGAAGACGACCACGACGGCCGAGACGTCAGCGCCGCCGCCGGTGGAGAAGACGACCAAGCCAACTCCGAAGCCGACCAAGACGCGGACGACGAAGCGGGAAGAGCGCGAGGAGCGCGAGCCGACGCCGACCAGGCCGCCGAGCACCAAGCCGACGGCGACGGCGCCGCCGACCCGCCCGACCCCGAGCCGGCCGCCGACGCGTGAAGAGATGATCGCCCAGTACTGCGCCTCGCAAGGCTGGGACCCGGCCTGGTGCGACCCGGACAACTGGCCCGACGACCCGGAAAACCCGCAGCAGCCAAGCCGCCCCTAGACGATGTTCTGCTCGGCGCGCAGTCCTGAGTTCTGGAAACGGGTGGCGTCCAGCGGTGAGATGTCGACGAACGGCGGGCGGTCGAGGTAGAGGTCCCGGATGATCTCGCCGATCGCCGGGCCCTGGAGAAAGCCGTGGCCGGAGAAGCCGGTGGCGTAGAGGAAACGGCTCACGTCGGTGGCCTCGCCGATCAGCGCGTTGTGGTCGGGCGTGTTCTCGTAAAGACCGGCCCAGCCGCTCGCCAGTCCGACGTCCAGCAACGACGGCGCGCGCTGTTCCATCGCGGCGGTCAGGCGGGGGAGCCACGCTTCGGAACGGCCCAGGTGGAAGCCGGGTTCCTCGTCCGGATCGGACATACCGACCAGCAGGCCGGGTCCTTCAGCATGGAAGTAGAACGTGCTGCTGAAGTCGATAGTCATCGGCAGGTTGCCTGGCAGGCCAGGAATCGCTTCTGTTACGACGATCTGGCGGCGCAACGGCGTCACCGGCAGGTCGACGCCGGCCATCGCCGCGAGCGGTCCGGACCACGCGCCGGCCGCGCAGATCACCGTCGAGGTCGCGACCTCACCGCGACTCGTCCGGACGCCACGGATCTCGTTGCCGACGGCATCGATTCCGGTGACCTCGCACCCGGTGACCAGTGTCGCGCCCAGTTTGCGAGCGGCTGTCGCATAGCCGAGTACGACGGACTCCGGCGTACAGTGCCCGTCGTTGGGTGAGAAGCAGGCGGCGATCAGGCCGTCGGGGGACAGGATCGGCGCGAGTCGGACGGCTTCGGCGACGTCGAGCATCCGGGTCGGTTGCCCGGCGGCGTTCTGTAGCCGGGTGCTCTCCTCGAACAACTCGACCTGCTCGTCCGTGGACAGCAGGAACAGATAGCCGACGCGGTGCAGGTCGATCTCCTGCCCGGGACGCTCGCCGAACCGGGCGAACGCCTCCAGGCTGCGCACGCCGAGCGCGATGTTCAGCTCGTCGGAGAAATTCGCCCGGACGCCGCCGGCCGCCTTCGAGGTCGATCCCGAACCGAGCTCGTTCTGTTCCAGCAGCTGGACGTCGGTGACGCCGGCCTCGGCGAGGTGGAAGGCGATGCTCGTGCCCATCACCCCGCCGCCGACGATCACCACGTCGGCCTTCGCGGGCAGGCTCATGGCAGCAAGAACGTGTAATCCGCCTCAACCGTGACGGTGTCCATCTGCGCCTTCTGGAGCTTGCCGGAGTAGTCCCAGTTGAGCGACTGCCAGCGGGTGAACTGGTCGAGCACCCAGATGCCGCTCTGCCGCGAACCGTTGCCGGACTTGCCGTTCCCGCCGAACGGCAGGTGCGCCTCGGCGCCGGAGGTCGAGTTGTTGACGCTGACCATGCCCGCCGAGATCCCCTGCGCGAACCGGAACGCCTTGTTCGGATCGGTCGTGTAGATCGAGCTGGACAGCCCGTAGCCAGACTTGTTGCCCAGAGCAATCGCTTCGTCGAGGGTGGTGTAGGTGGTGATGCCGACGATCGGGCCGAAGGTCTCGTTCAGGAACAGCTCGTCGTCAGACCGGACGCCGTCGACGACGACCGGGTGGTAGAACAGCCCGGCCTCGGGATCGCCGACAAAGCCCTTGCGCGGGTTGTCCGCCGAGACCCGGCCGGTCGCGCCGATCACGGTGTGGTGGGCGGCGATCCAGCCGAGCGACTTCTCGAAGCCGGCCGCGAACTTCTCGTCCAGCAGCGGCCCGAACAGTACATCCTGAGTCGGGTCGCCCATCGCGGCGTTCAGTACGGCCTCGCTGAAGCGGCTGACGAACTCGTCGTGCACCGACGCGTGCACGATCACCGTGCCCAGCGAGGTGCACCGCTGGCCCGCAGTACCGAAGCCGGAGAAGAGGGCGCCCTCGACGGCCAGATCGAGGTCCGCGTCCTCGGTGATCACCATCGGGTTCTTGCCGCCGAGCTCGAGGCACGGGGTCTGCAGGTGGCGGCCGCAGAGCTCGCCGATCCGGGTGCCGACCTCGCTCGATCCGGTGAAGCCGACCTTGTCGATCAGCCCGGCCGCGAGGGCCTGCTCCAATCCGGCGAAGGTGTCGGGGCCGTCGGCGTACACGAGGTTGAAAACCCCCGCCGGTACGCCGGAGTGCGCGAAGATCTCGTAGAACGCCTCGGACACGACGGACGAGTACTCGGCCGGCTTCCAGACGACCGTGTTGCCGCAGAGCAGCGCGGGCACGATGTACCACGACGGTACGGCGACCGGGAAGTTGCCGGCCGAGATCACCGCGACCGCGCCGACCGGGCGACGGAAGGTGAACAGCTGCTTGTCCGGCATCTCCGACGGCACGGTCTGCCCGTAGAGCCGGCGGCCCTCGCCGATGAAGAAGTCGCAGGTGTCGATGATCTCCTGAACCTCGCCGAGCGCCTCCGCGAGCGGCTTGCCGATCTCGCGCGTGACGAGGGCGGCCAACCGGTCCTTGTTGGCGGACATCAAGCGGCCGACGTTCGCGATCACCTGCCCGCGTTGTGGGGCAGGTAACGCCGCCCATCCCGGCTGTGCGTCCTTGGCTGCCTGGGCGGCCTGAACAAAGACGTCCGGCCCGGCGACCCCGATGGTCCCGACCACGTCGGCGGTGTTGGCCGGATTGGTGGACGGAGTAGTCCGGACCGGTTCCTGAACCCGCTCACCCTTGACCACGGACAAGATGACAGAAGACACGGATGGTTCCTCTCGCTTCAACGCCACGGTGCCCCCACCCTCACCCATCCCTGCACCCTTGCCAACCCCACCCCGCGCGCCCACGCCTACGCGCCCAACCCCACCCCGCGCGCCCCACGCCTGGGGCGCCCGACCCCACCCCGTGTGCCCCACCCCGCGCCTGTGCGCCCAGCCCCCACCCCGCCGCCCCAACCTTGAGCACGCGCCAGCTACGTCTCCGCCAGTAGGGCGACTACCCCGTGCCCAAAGTCGTTGAGCGTGGCTGGGGGAGGGCGACTTTGGGCACGGGGTGGGCGGGTTTCGCCCGGGTGGGCGACTTCGCGGTGCTCAAGGTCGCCGGTGGCTCGGAGGCGCCGCGCCGCCCGCCGAGCCAGCTGCGTGTGGTTGGCGGCGGGGCCGCTGCGGTCTTCGGCGTCGTACTGATTTGCCCATCGCCGACGGGAGACCGCGGCGAGCGACACCGCGCGCCTTTGCGACGCCCGTCAGCCCGCCAGCGGAGGAGTCGCCGACCTTGAGCGCCGGCCAGTCACGTCTTCCCCAGTCGAGTGACTGCCCCGTGCCCAAGGTTGTTGAGGGTGGCTGGGGGAGGGCGCCTTTGGGCACGGGGTGGGCGGGTTTCGCCGGGGAGGGTGACTGGCCCGTGCTCAAAGTGGGGTGGGGGGTGGCGAGTGTGTTTGGTGATCTTGTGAATGCAATCACAAGTAGGTAAAGTACGTGCTGTACAGCAACCAAGTCGGAGTTGACTGGAGGGGCGTACATGACCGAGCGCAAGCCGCCCGGGATGCGGACCGAGGACTGGGTCGAGGCGCAGATCAAGCGGGCCCAGGCGCAGGGCGAGTTCGATGATCTCGCCGGCGCGGGCAAGCCGCTGCCGAAGCTGGCGGACCCGCATGATCCGGACTGGTGGGTGAAGGACTTCATCCGCCGGGAGAAGATCGAGACCGACGCGCTGTTGCCGCCGTCGGTCCAGCTTCGCAAGGAGAAGCAGGCGATCCAGGACAAGCTCGCGGTACTGCGTACCGAGCCCGAGGTCCGCGACTACCTGCAGGACCTCAATCGCCGAATCCTCCTCCAGATCCGCGACGCGACCGGCATCGTCGTGCCGGTAGGCCCAGTCGACGAGGAAGAGCTGGTCGCCCACTGGCAGGCCAACCGCCCAACCCCACCACCCCGGCCCTCAGAGCCCGAGCCGGCCCCCAAACGCAGCCTCTGGCAACGCCTCTTCAGCTGACTGTTCTAGCTCTGCAGGAGTTTGCGGGCTGCTGTTTCGATGGTGGCTTCGCTGAGGAGGACCTGGTGGGCGGCGTTGCCCAGAGGGACGAAGGAGTCTTCGCTGGTTACTCGGGCCAAGGTGCCTGGGTAGCCGGCGTCTAGGAGGGCGGCCATGACGCCTTCGGAGACTCCGCCGGAGCGGCGGGTCTCGTCGGCGATCAGCACGCGGCCGGTGGTTGTTGCGTCGCGCAACAGATCGTCCAGCGGCAGCGGTGAAAGCCAGCGCAGGTCGAGGACCCGTACGCCGGGCAGCCGGGCAGCGACGCGAAGGCTCATCGGCACGCCGTTGCCAAAGGTGACGATGGTGAGCTCTCGACCTTCGCCATAGACCCGCCCACTCCCGATCGGCACATGCGTTGTCGGGTACGGCGCCAGCCACTGCTCGTCGCCGTCCGCGTGCAGGTCGCGTCGGTGGTACAACGCGATCGGCTCCAGGAACACCGACACCGTGCCGTCCGCGCGAGCGGCCGCCGCGCACGTGTGCAACATCGCCGCGGCGTCGTCCGGCCGTGACGGTGACGCGATCACGATCCCCGGGATGTCCCGCAGTACGCCGATCGCGTCGTCGTTGTGGAAGTGCCCACCGAACCCTTTCTGATAGCCGTACCCCGCGATCCGCAGCACCATCGGATTGCGGTACTGCCCCTGCGAGAAGAACTTCAGCGACGCCGCCTCGCCCCGCAATTGGTCCTCGGCGTTGTGCAGATAAGCGAGATACTGGATCTCCGGCAACGGCAGCAGTCCCGAAACGCCCGCGCCCAGCGCCAGCCCGAGGATCGACTGCTCATCGAGCAGCGTGTCGAAGACCCGCGCCGCCCCGAAGGACTTCTGCAACCCGCGAGTCACGCCGTACACACCGCCCTTGCGCCCGATGTCCTCGCCGAAGGCAAGCGCCTCCGGGTACGACGCGAGCACGTCCGCGAGCGCACGATTGATCGACTGGCCGAGCGTCAGCGGCTCGGTCGTCCCGGCGTCGATGCGGCGACCAGGCAACGACTTCTCGACGATCGCCCGGTCCGGGAAGGCCAGCGGTGCGACCACTGCTGCCGTCGACGAGAGCTGCGGCAGCCCGGCCACCTCACGTGCGATCGCCAGTACTTCGGCCCGCTTGTTTTCGTAGAGCTCGATCACGTCGTCAGCCTGGAACCCGTTGGCCAGCAGCAATCGCGCGGTACCGAGCAGCGGATCCCGCTCCTCGTCGGCCAGCAGATCCGCCGGACTCCGGTACGCCGCTTCGACGTCCGACCCGGCGTGGCCCATCAGCCGGACCGTCCGCAACCGCAGGAACGCGGGCCGCCGATTTCGCCGTACGAAGGTCGCCGCTTCTGTTGCCATCGTCAACGTCGCAGCGAGATCGGTGCCATCGGCATCGAAGTACCGCAGGCCCGGACGTTGCCCGTAGGCCTGCTTGATCCAGCCGTCCGGCGTGCGCACGCTGATCCCGATCCCGTTGTCCTCGCAGACCAGCAGCAACGGCATCGGGATGCCCTGGTACGACGCGTGCAACGCCGCGTTGATCGCCCCGGTGGCCGTCGAGTGGTTCGCCGAGGCGTCACCGAAACTGGTCACCACGACCGCGTCGGCCGGCCACGGCGACGGTACGCCGAGCTTGGCGGCGCGGGCGATCGAGAAGGCGACGCCCATCGCCCGCGGCAGGTGCGAGGCGATCGTGGAGGTCTGCGGGATGATCGCCAGGTCGTGCCGGCCGAACACCTTGTGCCGCCCGCCCGAGATCGGTTCGGCGGTCGCGGCCGCCACTCCGAGCAGGATGTCCCGCAGCCCGTCCTTGTCCTGGTGCTGCGCCGCGCGAGCCAGGTAGAAGGCGCCGGACCGGTAGTGCAGCAGTGCCGGGTCCGTCGGCTGCAGCGCCGCGGCGACTGCCGCGTTGCCCTCGTGCCCGGCGGAACCGATCGTGTAGTAGCCGTGTCCCTGCGACTGGAGCCACCTGGCAGCCAGGTCTGCGTGGCGGCTGCCGAGCTGGGCGTCGTACAGGCTGAGCAGGACGTCGGCACGGTGTTCACAGGCGACTGGTTTGAGTGCCCGGACGCGCTCGGCGAACAGTTCGTCGACCGCGGTCACAGCTCAGAGTCCGCAGTCGAAGCCTTCGTCGTCTGGGTTGGCGTCGGCCAGCTTTTCCAGGATCCGGGCCGCGCGTCGAAGATCCTCACTCGCAACATGATCCGCGAAGAACGTCGAAACCACAGCGTCGACCACGGGTCGGGCGCGTTCGAGCTGCTCACGGCCGGCCGGTGTCAGCTCCGCCCAGGTCGCCCGGCGGTCGTCGGGGGCGGAGGTGCGGACCACCCAGCCGTCCTTGTCCTCCAGCTTGGCGACCAGCCTGGTGACGCCACTGCGGGACATCATCAGCTCCTTCGCCAGCGGTGCCATCCGGAGCCGTCCACCGGCCAGATCCAAGGCTCGGAGCGCCTCATGCTCGAAGTACTGCATGTCCGCTTTGGCGCGCAGGGTGTTGTCGAGGTGGGCGTACAACAGCGTGTCCGCCCGGTAGAGCGCCCGCCAGGCGTCCAGGTGATCCTCGCTCAGCTTCGTCGTTGGCATGCGGCTCAGTCTACTAGAAAACAGTTGACACGTGAACTGTTGCTTTGTGTAGGGTTGCGGAATGAACAAAGTTCGCTGGAAAGCAGTGCGGCCGTTGCGGCATCGCGACTACCGGCTGCTGTGGACCGGGTTGGCCGTCGCCCTGCTCGGCAGTGGGTTGTGGCTGGTGGCGCTGGCCTGGCAGGTCATCGAGCTCGGCGGCGGTCCCGTGCAGTTGTCGGTGGTCACGACGGCGTACAGCATCGGTCTGGTCGTCTGTGTGTTGTTCGGCGGCATCGCGGCCGACCGGCTCCCGCAACGGTCAGTGATCATCGCGGCGGACACGGTGCGAGGTGCTGTCCTCCTGGTGGTCGCGGGGCTGGCGCTGACCGGATACCTGGAGATCTGGCAGCTTGCGGTCGGCGCCGTGTTGATCGGGGCCGGCGAGGCGTTCCTCATTCCGGCGTACACGGCGTTGGTGCCGAAACTGCTGCCCGCGGACGAGTTGCTGGCAGCGAACGGTTTGGAAGGGACGCTGCGCCCGCTGGCTCAGCAGGCGACCGGTCCGGCGCTCGGTGGGCTGGCGATCGCAGCACTGTCGCCGGGGGTGGCGATTCTGGTGGCGGCGTTGACCTACTTCTTCTCCGCGGCCTGTGTGATGGCGATGCGGGTTCGCCCGGAGGGCAGTGCCGCAGTCGACAGCGAGGGGCCGACTGGGGTCCGGGCGATGGTTGCGGATGTGCGTGAGGGTTGGGGATATGTCCGGGCCACGCGGTGGTTGCTGGCGTCGCTGCTGTTCGGGACCGCCTACGTTCTGCTGATTCTCGGGCCGCTCGAGGTGCTACTGCCGTTCGCAGTACGGGATCACCTGGGTGGCGGGCCTGGCGACTTCGGGTTGGTGCTCGCGGCCTTCGGGGTCGGTGGTGCGATCGGCGCGTTGCTGATCTCGTCGCGGAGCCTGCCGCGGCGGTACCTGACGATCATGACCCTGATGTGGGGCGTCGGGTCGGCGCCGATCATGGTGCTGGGCTTCGCGAGGGACCTGTGGATGATGGCCGTCGGCGCCGCGATCGTTGGGGCGACCGGGTCCGCGGCGATGGTGATCTGGGGGACGCTCCTGCAGCGCCGGGTGCCCGACCACCTGCGCGGCCGGATCGCGAGCCTGGACTTCTTCGTCTCGCTCCTGCTGATGCCGGTCTCGATGGCGTTGGCCGGGCCGGCGGGCAGCCTGTTCGGGGTGACGGCGGTCTTCATCGTCGCAGGCGTCGGCCCGGTCCTGGTCTGCTTCGTGGTGATCTGGTTCGGCCGGATGCTCACCGACGAACTCGCCAACCCACTGGACATCGCTCAGGACGAAGGTGCCCCGGACCAGCTCACCGCTCAGGAGACGGGCGACTCGACGCGGATCGGCGCTCAGGACGAGACGGACTACTCGAAGCGTTCCGGCGCTCAGGACGAGACGGACGACGGCGCCTCGAAGCGGATCAGTGCCGACGCCTGATCGCCGCCCCAGTCGATCGGCGTACGGCCGGACTCGCGCCAGCCGGCGTTGCGGTAGAAGCTGATCGCCGCGCCGTGGTTGTCCACGACCTCGAGCGCCAGTTGCCGCCCTTGTTTCTCGGCGAAGGCGACGGCGTGTTCGAGCAGTCGTCGGCCGAGCCCCGCACGAGTCCGCCGCGGATCCACGAACAACCGCTCGACCAGGGCCTCATCCGGCCCTTCCGCGGTGACGATCAGGTGGCCTGCGATCTCGCCGTCGAGGGTGAGGACCCAGCTGCCCAGGGCGTTCTCCGGTGTCAACCAGGCGGCCGGGTCGGCCGGCCAGTTCACCGGGTAGCCGCCTGACTTGTGAACCTCCGCGAGTAGCCGGACGCAGTCGTCAAGGTCGGCCGCCGTGCGGGGCCGGAGTGCGGTGCTCGTCACGGCGCCATCCTTCCATGCCGGCCGGAACCGATAGTGGTGGCAGTTCGTTGAGATATCAGGTTGTTTCATCGGCGATGAAGTGAGTACGGCGACATGCACGTTTCCCCCTGGCTCCGGCGTACGGCGGTCTCCGCCGGCGTGGGGATCGCCACGGCGGGGCTGCTGGCCGGGGTCATCATGCTCGGGCCGCTGGCCGCGTCGATCCTGCTCGTCGTGGTGTTCGTGCTGGTCTGGCCGTTGGCCGTGGTGATCAAGCACCTCGCCGACGAGCCGCCGTACCGGTCGCCGTTGCTGGTCGCGGTCTGTGTCGCGGGTGGGGTGCTTTGCGTGCCGGGAATTGTCCGGCTGCTCAGTTGGGGAGCGCTCGGGGTGTTGACCGCGTTGGTCGCGGCGGTCGTCTTCGTCCTGGTCGACCTGGCCCTGCCGGACAGCCGTCGCGAGCGGCGGCCGCGCCGGAGCCGCAGGCGCGAACCGGAGTACGGCGGACTGATGCGTTTGAGTCAGGTCGAGCAGGACGAGGAGGACGAGAAGCTGATCGCCTCGCTCCAGTGCCCGCTCTCGATCGAGGAACTCTGCGGAGTCTGGGGCGAGACGACCACGACGTTGGCGCAAGGGGCCGGGTTGCGGGATCGCCAGGCGGTCGCCGAGGTGCGCCGGATCTGCCTGGACGAGTTCGAGCGCCGCAACCCCGACGGCTTCCGCCGCTGGCTCGACGCCGGCGCACCCCCGGACCCCAGCACCTACCTCTTGGCCTAGGGCCCCCGGACGGCCACCACTACCGAACCTCGCCAGCAATCGTTTCCCCTCGGCGTGTCGAGGTGCCAGGGCGGGTTCGGTAGTGGTGGCGGTCCGCTAGCCCTTGAGAACCGCTGCGACCGCGACGGCCGTGCTGCGGGCCGAGGCCGGGTTTTGGCCGGTGACGAGGCGGCCGTTGGTGGCGTTCGGGGAGGAGGCGCCGATCATCCGCCGGTACTGGCGAAGCGTCTTCGGAGTACGGCTGACGAGGAGCGTTGCGGTCGTAGTACCGGATCTGCGGGGTGTGTTGAGTGCCGTGCTGGCTGGGGCGGGTGCGAGTGTGTTGCCGCTGTATCTGTGCGGGGAGGATCTCGCGGCGGGCGGGGCTGCGGTTGCTGGCCGAGCCGGAGTTGCCGCCGCTCAACACCGGCTATCTGGCGATCCGCTCCGATGCGGGACCGCGTAGTCCGGCCAGCCGCCTGCGCGCGACCCTCCTCGAAGCGCTGGGCTAGGCGGCCTTCTTCTTCACCCGCTCGGTGTAGCTGTCCTTGTAGTCGCCCGGCCGCCAGTTGCCGCTCATCGCCTCGACCAGATCCACCGCCATCGAGAGCTGCTTGCCGCTGCTCTTCTTGGCCGGCAGGTCACCTAGCTCGTCGGCCGGATCGCGGATCTCGTCGGCGAAGAACAAGGTCTCCAGGGCGAGAACGTTGCCATCGGCCCGGATCGCGGCGAGGTACTCCTTGCTGCGCATCACGAACGACGCGATCCCGGCCCGGTTGGTCTTCGCGAGCGCGTCCCGGAGCAGCCCGTACGACGATGCGTTCTCCCGATCGGCCGGCGCCAGGTAGTAGGTCTTCTGGAAGTGGATCGGGTCGATCTCGTCCAGGTCGACGAACCGGGAGATCTCCAGCGAGCGGGACCGGCCTGGTGCGATGTCGGCGAGTTCCTCCTGCTCGACGATCACGTACTCGCCGCCGCCGACGTCGTGGCCCTTGACGATCTTGTCGTAGGCGACCTCGCGACCGGTGCGCTCGTTGACGCGCTTGTAGCGGATCCGGTCCGGCGTACCGCGCTGGAACTGGTGGAAGTCGAGTTCGTGCTCCTGGGGCGCGCTGTAGAGCCCGACCGGGACCGAGACCAGCCCGAAACTGATGTAGCCGTTCCAGATCGCCCGCGCCATCGCCGGTGTCCTTTCGCCAGGTGGGGTGAGTCAGAGGCGGTTGAACCGCTTGCGGGCTTCCCGGCTCTCCTTCTGGGCTTCCCGCGCGGCCTTTCGGGCCTCGTCGAGCTCCTCGCCGATCCGGTGCACCGTCTCCTGGGCCTCGATGAGGGCGTCCCGGGCGTCGGTGAGCTGGGTGTCGAGATCGGCGACGGTCGCCTCGGCCGCCTCCGCCGCTTTGACCGCAGCCTCGAATTCCTTCTTGGCAGCAGCCTTCTCGGCTGCCTCACGTTCTTCTTGTTCGCGCTCGGCCTTCTCGCGTTTCGCCTTCGCCGCGGCTGTCTCGCCGTCCGGCTCCGGCTCCGGGGATGGTTCGGCGACGGCCGCGGTGCCCTTGGCCCGGCGCCGTTCCTGTGCCCGTTGCCGGCGCTCGTCGGTCAGCGGTGTCACGGTGGACGGTTCGCCGCTCTCGTCGACGACGCCGAAGCCGACATGCCGCAGAGCGCTGCTCAGCCGCGCCTCCTGGACCGCTACACCGGCGGCCGGGTCGACCAGCGCGGCGTCGAGGGTCTCGCGGAGCTTCTGGCCTACGTCCGCGCTGACCTTCTGGCCTTCGCGGTCGGCCAGCTTGGCTGCCGACTTGGTGAGCTGGTCGAGCAGCTTGTGCCGCTTCGGCGTCAGCTCGCGGAGGCGTTCGCCGTCGAGATCGGCCGTCGCCGTGCGGAACTCGTCGCCGAGTGCCAGCAGGTCGTCGATGTCGTCGGGTAGCTCGCGCGCCACCAGGTTCGTCAGCCAGGCGGCGACCGTCGGCTTGCGCAGCGCTTTCAGTCGCGTCGAGCCGAGTTGGTCGCCGGCTGCCTTCAGCTCCTTGGCCAGTTCGTTGCGCCGGGTGATGAAGTCGGCCGACGGCGCCGCGTACAACGCGTCAGCCGCCTCCTCGAAGTCCACAGCCCGACGCTACCGGACCACCGGCCCGGAATCAGTCCTTCGCCGGGTCGGTGCCGGCCCGGAATCAGTCCTTGAACGCGTCCTTCGCCTTCTCGCCGGCCTGCTTGAGGTCGGCCACGGACTTCTCGGCCTGGCCTTCCGCCTGCAGGTCCTCGTTGTCCGTCGCGTCGCCGGTCTTCTCCTTGAGCTTGCCCTTGGCCGCGTCGACGGCGTTCTTGGCCTTGTCGCCGATACCCATGGGGTTCGCCTCCTCTGTGCGGGTGGATCTGGACCCGCCTCCGGTGCCCCGCAGAACCGCTCTCAACCGTCGACCTCTTGTAATCGTTTACGTAAGCGATTACAAAGCACTTTATGCGGATGACTGTCCCGGCGCTAGCCGCCGCCCTCCTGGTCAACTTCCTGCTGCCGTCAGCCGGGCCGGCGACCCCGTCTAAGGCTCCAGAGCCGGGGACGATCACAGCCGCGAGCTTCCGGTCGAACACGCTCGGCGAGGATCTCGCCTACAACGTCTACCTGCCGGCCGGGTACGACGCTTCTACGGCTCGCTACCCGGCGCTCTACCTGCTGCACGGTCGCGGCGACTCGATGTCCGCGTGGACGCAGGTGAAGGGACGACTCGACGCGATGATCGCAGCCGGTGAGATCCCGCCGACGGTCGCGATCATGCCCGATGCGCCCTGGAGCAGTCGCGCGAGCTACTACGTCGATTCGGCGTACCGGGGCAAGGATCCGGGGCGGCCGGTCGAGACGGCGATGATCCGCGAGTTGGTTCCCCACATCGATTCGAAGTACCGGACCATGGCCGATCGGACTGGTCGGGCGATCGCCGGCTACTCGATGGGTGGCGCGGGTGCGCTGCGCTACTCGATGACCTACCCGGAGATCTTCGGGGCGGCGGTCGTCCTCAGTCCGGCGGTCTATTCGCCGCAGCCGCCGAAGGACTCCAGCGCGCGGGAGTTCGGTGCCTTTGGCAAGGGTAGGAGGGTCTTCAGCGAGGCGGTCTACCGAAGGCTGAACTACCCGGCAGCCTTCAAAACCTTTGCTGCCAAGGGGATGCCGTCACATCTGTTCGTTGCCGTGGGCGACGATGAGTACAAGAACCCCAAACCCGAGGACTACCAGCACGACCTCGACTTCGAGGCGCATGTGGTCTTCAACCAGGCGGTCAGGGTGCCAGGGCTGGCGAGTGAGTTGCGCGTCGTCGACGGCGGACATGACTGGGATGTGTGGGGACCGACGTTCGCCGAGGGCGCGAAGTACGTCTTCCAGTTCATCGGCAGGCCACCCGCGACTCCGATGAAGGCCACCCTTTCCGGTACGCCGGGCGAGGACCGCGCCGGAGGCATCGCCGTCGACGACGCGGGCAACACCTATGAGGCCATCGCCGCCGAGGGTGCGGTCGAGGGGCAGCCGTACGCCGGGGGCAAGGACGTCGCGTTGACGAAGTACGGGCCGGATGGCGTCAGGCTCTGGACCCGGGAATTCGGTACGCCGGGAACCGAGCGTGCGTACGGCGTCTCGCTGGATGCGCAGGGGCGCCCGACGATCGTCGGCTACTCGACGGGTAGTGGTTCGGATGATGCGTTCGTGGTCCAGTACGACGGACAGGGGGATCAAAGGTGGTTCACCCACTTGGCGACCAGTGCGGCGGATCGGGGCTATGCGCTGGCGACTGGCGCGGATGGGTCGGTCTATGTCGGCGGCTACACCAAGGGTGCTCTGGCCGGGACGAATGCTGGTGACAAGGACGTTTTCCTCGCCAAGCTGGATCAGGAAGGCAAACAGGTCTGGCTTCGGCAGTTCGGCAGCGCTGGTGAGGAGAAGGGCATGGCGCTGGCGGTGAGTGGGGACGGGATCTACCTCGCCGGCATGACCGCGGGTGCTCTCGGCGAGCCGGCCGGTGGCGTTGATGGTTTTGTCGCCCGCTTCGACAGCGATGGCAAGCGCAGCTGGCTGAAGCAGGCCGGCGCCGAGCAGGCCGACGAGTTCTGGGCGATGACGGCCGACGGATCTGGCGGAGTGCTCCTCACCGGCTACACCGCAGGCAACTTCGCGACTGATCTGGTCGGCGATCAAGACCTCATCGTCGCCCGCGTCGACGCGACCGGTGCGGTGGTGTGGAAGGACCAGCTCGGTACGCCGGGCAACGACAAGGGCGCGGCGATCGCCCGGGACGCCGAGGGCTTCTCCGTCGCGGGCTTCACCGACGGGCAACTCCAGGCCAGCGTCGGCAAGTTCGACGCGGTCCTGGTCAGGTACGGCGCGGACCAGACGCGCAGCTGGCTGCGGCAGTTCGGCACCACCGAGGACGACGGCGCGGACGCGTTCGCGGAGGCCAACCTGTACGTCGCGGCGCAGCGCGGCACGACGTACGTCTCGGGCCTGACGGCCGGCGACACCGCGGATCAGCATGCCCTCGGCAACGGAGACGTCTTCCGCCTGAAGATCGACGGGTAGTTTCCGGCTGGATTCGCAGGGTACCGGCCCAGGGCCGAAAGGAGTTCAGTATGCCCGCGGGATCCAGCAAGAAACGTGAACGGCAGTACCAGCACATCAAGGCCGGTCTGAAGAAGAGCGGTCGCAGTGAGGACACCGCCGAGGAGATCGCGGCGCGCACCGTCAACAAGGAACGCGCGCGGTCCGGCGAGGCGAAGCAGAATAGCCGGAGCTCCACCCACGACATCTCGTCGGCCCGGCGCGGTGGCCTGCGGTCGCACAGCGGTGCGCAGGGCCGGACCAGGGACCAGCTCTACAACGAGGCCAGGGAAAAGAACATCAAGGGCCGCTCGAAGATGACCAAAGCCCAACTGGAGAAGGCCGTCGGCCGCTAGTCCCTTGGCTTGGTCAGGTCTTCCCGCAGGCGTTCGAGGATTCCTCGGAGCAGGCGGGAGACCTGCATCTGGCTGACGCCGAGTTCGTTGCCGATCTCCTCCTGAGTGAGACCGCCGCAGAATCGCAGCGCCAGGATCTTGCGGTCGCGGTCGCCGAGGTCGGAGACGGCCGGCGCCAGCGTGTGCACGTTCTCGACCAGTTCGTAGCCGTCCTCGGCGTCGGCGACCGTGTCCACCAGTCGCGCGCCGTTGTCGGCCGCGGCCGGGGCATCGAGCGAGAGCGTGTTGAAGCAGCCCCGGACGGATGACGCCTCGGCGACCTCGCCGGGGTCGGTGCCCAACGCGTCGGCCGTCTCCTCGTCACTGGGGAGATGGCCGAGCTGCTGGGTCAGGACGGGCTCGGCCGCTGCGATCGAGCCCTGCATCTCCTGGATCCGGCGCGGCGGCCGGACCGTCCACGCGCAATCGCGGAAGTAGCGTTTCAGCTCACCCCGGATCGTCGGTACGGCGTACGCGAGGAACGCCGTCGACGCGTCGATGCGGTATCCGTTGGCGGCCTTGACCAGGCCGAGGTAGGCGACCTGCTCGAGATCATCGGTGTCGACGCCTTTGCGGCGATAGCGGGACGCGATCGAGCGGGCGACCGGTGCGTTCAGGATGATCACCTGGTCGAGCAGCTGCTGGCGCCGCGGGTCGGCCACGCCATCGGCCTCGGTGAGCAGTTCGTGGGTGGAGTCGGCGATCAGCTGCGGGGAGTCGGTACTGCGGACAGGTGCGATGGTCACGGTGAGAAACCTCGTCGTGTCGGCCTGCGGCAAGTGGCGTCAAGGCTGAACCACTGACCTCTAGAAGATCAAACGCTCCATTCCCGCGCAACCCTTGCCGCGTTACAGCTCGTTGAAGCCGGACCCGTTTGCGGCCCCCGGCGGCGGGCACCGGATGAGGCAGTACGGGGTATCAGCCCGCCGGACACAAGGCAGTTCCGGCTTGTAGGGAAAGGAATGGCCATGCTCTTCGTTCTCTGGATCCTCGCGGCGATCCTCGTCATCGCCGGGATCGTGTCGCTCGTCCGCGGCCAGTTGTTGATGGGCGCGGCCCTGATCGTCGTCGGCTTGCTGGTCGGCCCGGGTGGGGTGAGCATCTTCACGTAACCGCCCTGCCACCTCCAGCTAGCAGGCCCCGGCACGCGCCGGGGCCTGCGGCACTTCTGAAAGCTGACACTTGATGTCAGCTTTTGCCTGTTGACTGGGTCGCGGGTCAGCCGCCGGGCGAAAGGGACGTGTGTGATGGGTGTAGGACAGCGGGCGGGGTGCTGTGCCGTGGTGGATCTGCGGCAGTACACCTTGCATCCAGGGCAGCGGGACGCGCTGATCCAGGTCTTCGACGAGGCGTTGGTCGAGGGCCAGGAGGAGCACGGCATGCACATCGTGGGCCAGTTCCGCGATCTGGACGACCCGGACCGGTTCGTCTGGCTGCGCGGCTTCAACGATCTGCCGGCTCGCGCCGCGGCGCTGAACGGCTTCTACTACGGCCCGGTCTGGAAGGCACGCGGCCCCGAGGCCAACGTGACGATGAAGGACTCCGACAACGCCCTGCTGCTGAAGCCCATCGAGCTGGGCGACGGGTATCCGGACCTCGACGCGAGCCGGCCGCCGGTCGGAGCCACCGAGATCCCGCCATCGGTGATCGCCGGAGCGGTTTATCACCGGGGCTCGGTCGACGACAGCTTCCCGGCGTACTTCGCCGAGCAGATCGCGCCGGCCCTGGCCGGGACGGGCGCCCATCTCGTGGCGACCTTCGAGACGCTCGCGGCCGAGAACAACTTCCCGCCGCTCCCGCTCCGGGACGAGACAGTGCTCGCCTGGTTCGCGACTTTCCCGAGCGATTCGGCGTACGCCGAACATCGCCGTCAGCTGGACGCCTCGCGCGCCTGGCAGACCAGGATCCTGCCCGAGATCATCTGCCGCTCGATCGCGCCGCCCCAGCAGCTCAGGCTGCGCCCGACGGCGCGTTCCCAGTTCCGCTAGTTAAATCAGTTGCGGTGCCGGGAAGCGGCCTGCATGCTGAAGCAGATTGTGCAGCTACGAGTGCTGCCTGGACCTAAGGAGGGCTGACGGATGTCGATCACTGTGCTGCGGCATGTCCGCGTCAGCTTCACCTCTTCTTCCAGGAGCACATCTGATGTCTTCCGACGTCTTTCGTACGGACCACCAATCCACTGACCTCGACGATCGCTGGGCGGCACTGACCAGCGACGAGTCCCAACCAGACGTTGCCGATGCCTTCGTCTTTCACTTCAGCGAAGTGGAAGAAGAACTGGATCCGGACCAACGCTGGTCAACCTGGCTGGATGTCGAGCGCGGCTCTCGCGGTCCCCATTCAGTGACACAGCCACGGCCCGATTGGGTAGTGACGGAACAGGCCGCGATCGATACCGAGCTCGGCATCCTCAAAACCGGCAAGGAAGCCGATGTCTTCCTGCTCGAACGAGCAGTGCAGCAGATCGGCGACAACCCGGCCCGGCGGTCGCTCCTGGCCGCCAAGCGGTATCGCTCCGAGGAGCACCGCTCGTTCCACCGCAGTACGTCGTACGTCGAAGGCCGGCGTACTCGCAACAGCCGTGACAGTCGCGCGATGGCGAAGAAAACCTCGCACGGCAGGAGCGTCGCGGCCGGTCAATGGGCCTATGCGGAGTGGGACGCACTCTGCCGGCTCTGGAAAGCCGGTGTCCCTGTGCCATACCCGGTTCAGGTCGACGGCACCGAGCTGCTGATGGAGTTCATCGACGACGGTGACGGCGGCGCGGCGCCGCGGTTGGCGCAGGTCCGGCCCAAACCGGAGTTGCTCGGCTCGTACTTCGAGCAACTGCGGGACGGGATGCGCGAGTTGGCCAGGGCGGGGTTGGCCCACGGAGACCTGTCGCCGTACAACGTGCTGGCGCAGGGCGACCGGATCGTGATGATCGATCTCCCGCAGGTGGTCGACATCGTCGGCAACCCGAAGGGGATGGACTTCCTGCTCCGCGACTGCCACAACATGTGCGCCTGGTTCACCAGCCGCGGCCTGGAGGTCGACGAACAAGAACTCTTCGCCGACCTCCTGACCATGGTGTTCTAGCCCACTACTACCTGTTCATTCGCCCCCTTTTCACCCTCGTCAGCTTGCGACAGCGCCGGGCTGCCTGCGTGGAGGGTGAAAAGGGGGCGAATGAACAGGTAGTGGGCGGTGGCCCGAGATCGCCTTCTGTAGAAGGGGGACGAGGGGTGTCAGCCGGTCGGGGTAGGCGTCGACGAGGCCGTCGACGTGGTTGCCTGCTTCGACCCGCTGGTACGTGTGCAGCCGCGCTCGGCCGGCTCGGCTGACCATTGCGGCGTAGACGTCCGAGTCCTGGGTGATCGGCAACAGGCTGTCGAGCGTGCCGTGCAGAGTGACGAGTGGCCGCCCGATCCGGCCGGTCAGTGCGATCCGTCGTACGGCGTGCTGCGCGGCGGGGCGGGACGCGTAGTCGTAGTCGGCTTCCTTGCCGGTGTACGTCGGGTCGAGCTCGGCCGTGTAGATCCGCTGGGTCAACTTCCAGTAGACCGTGTAGTGGTAGTCCCAGAGGAAGTCCGATCGCGGGTCGAAGCCGGCGGCAACAATTGCCGTGGGCGACTGTTGCTCGTAGCCCTTGATTGCCGGGGGCAAGAAGGTGAGCAGGTTGGGTCCGTCGGCGGCCCAGAGGGTGCCTTCGAGATCGACGCCGCGCGTGTAGAGCTCTGGGTGATTCTCAAGTTGCCAGCGAACCAGGTAGCCGCCGTTCGAGACGCCCGCGGCGATCACCTCCCGCGGAGGCCGTCCGTAGCGTTGGGCAACGACCGCTCGCGCCGCACGGGTCAGCTGGGTGGTCCGCTGGTTCCACTCCACGATCGCGTCGCCAGGCCGCACGCCGTCGGCGAAGAAGTTCACGCCGGTGTTGCCCTTGTCGGTCGCCGCGAACGCATAGCCGTGTGCCAGCACCCAGTCCGAGATCGCCTTGTCGTTCGCGTACTGCGCCCGCACTCCCGGCGAACCCGCCACGACCAGCCCGCCGTTCCACTTCTCCGGCAGCCGGATCACGTACTGCGCGTCGTGGTTCCACCCGTGATTCGTGTTCGTCCGCGACGAGTCCGGGAAGTACCCGTCAATCTGTATGCCGGGCACTCCCGCTTGCTGAGGTAGACCGGCAGAGGTCAGCCCCGCATAGTCCGCCGGATTCGTATGCCCCGACGCGACCGTCCCCGCCGTGGTCAGGTCGGCCAGACAGGCCACCACCTGGTACTCCGCGCCGGGCACCCGCAATCGCGGGCATCCCTGCGCCTCAGCCGGTACTGCGAAGCCGCAAACGAGGAGCAGAACGGCAACTGACAAGGCGATGCACCGGCGCATGGCGGTCCTCCTGGATCGGGTCAGGACGACACGCTAGAAGGCGTCCTGACCCGCAGACAGAGGCTCACACCACACAAGCGACCGCCGGCCAATGGTGTGTCAGGACACCGCCTTGGCGGCTGCGCGACCCGCAGTACGGCCGGTGAAGAGGCAGCCACCGACGAAGGTGCCTTCGAGAGAGCGGTAGCCGTGGATGCCGCCGCCGCCGAAGCCGGCGACCTCGCCGGCCGCGTAGACACCTGGGAGCGGGGTGCCGTCAGCTCGCAGTACGCGGGAGTCCAGGTCGGTCTGCAGGCCGCCGAGGGACTTGCGGGTCAGGATGTTGAGCTTGACGGCGATGAGCGGGCCGGCCTTGGGGTCGAGGATCTTGTGCGGGGTCGCGACCCGGATCAGCTTGTCGCCCAGATAGCTGCGCGCGCCACGCAGTGCGGTCACCTGCAGGTCCTTGGTGAACTTGTTGTCCATCTCCCGGTCCCGGGCGCGGATCTGCCGTTCGAGGCCGGCGAGGTCGATCAGGTCCGAGCCGGCCACCTCGTTCATGCCGCGGACCAGATCGGGCAGGTTGTCCCGGACGACGAAGTCGGCGCCCTTGTCCATGAACGCCTGGATCGGCTTGGTCGGCCCGCCGAAGGCCCGGCCGAGAATGGCCTTGATGTCCTTGCCGGTCAGGTCCGGGTTCTGTTCCTGCCCGGAGAGCGCGAACTCCTTCTCGATGATCTTCTTGGTCAGCACGAACCAGCTGTAGTCGTAGCCGGTCTTCATGATGTGGTCGAGCGTGCCGAGCGTGTCGAAGCCTGGGAACAGCGGCGCGGGCAGCCTGTTGCCGATGGCATCGAACCAGAGCGACGACGGGCCGGGCAGGATCCGGATCCCGTGCATCGGCCAGATCGGATCCCAGTTGCGGATGCCTTCGACGTAGTGCCACATCCGGTCGCGGTTCACGTACCGGCCGCCGGCCGTCTCGGTGATGCCGAGCATCCGCCCGTCGACGTGCGCCGGTACGCCGGAGATCATCTCCGTCGGCGGCTTGCCCAGCCGGGCCGGCCAGCTCGAGCGGACCAGATCGTGATTGCCGCCGATCCCGCCGGAGGTGACGATCACCGCCTGCGCGCTCAGCTCGAAGTCACCGACCTCGACCCGCGAGCTGGAGACGCCGCGGGCCACGTCGCTCGGCTCGAGCACCTTCCCGGAGACGCCGTCGACCACGCCACCGGTCACGGTCAGCTCGTCCACTCGGTGCCGGAACCGGAACTCCACCAGCCCCTTGGCGACGGCCTCCCGGACCCGACGCTCGAACGGCGCGACCAGGCCCGGCCCGGTTCCCCAGGTGATGTGGAAGCGCGGTACCGAGTTGCCGTGGCCGTCGGCGTTGTAGCCGCCGCGCTCGGCCCAGCCGACGATCGGGAAGAACCGGACGCCCTGGGCGTGCAGCCACGGGCGCTTCTCGCCGGCCGCGAAGTCGACGTACGCCTCGGCCCACTGCCGGGCCCACGTGTCCTCGTCGTCCAGCCGGTCGAAGCCGGCCGAGCCGAGCCAGTCCTGCAGAGCGAGGTCGCGGGAATCCTTGATCCCCAGGTGGCGCTGCTCGGGTGAGTTCACGAAGAAGAGGCCGCCGAACGACCAGAACGCCTGCCCGCCGAGGGAGGCCTCCGGTTCCTGGTCGAGCAGCAACACCTTCTTGCCGGCGTCGGCCAGTTCGGCGGTGGCGGCGAGTCCAGCCAGCCCGGCTCCCACGACGATCACATCTGCGTCCATCGGTGCCCATCCCCTCGCATCGGTCGTCCATGTATAGCCGACTGGGCGGCCCGGACGATGGACCAATGGACAGTGCTGCGTAGAACTGCAAGAGTTCAGCATGTGACGACCATGATTGCGCAAGATCTCACGCTGCCCGCCGCCGCACTCGGCGAGGAGAACCCGCTTCCGTCGCTGGGTGGTCAGCAGGACCTGCATCGCGTCGAGAACGTGGCCGAACTGACGCCGCAGATGCAGGAGGACATCGGCTACGGCGTACTGTCCAGCACCTTACCCACGCTCGACCAGGACGGCTTTGACCGCGAACTCGTCGAGCGCGCGCTGCCTTCGCTGGTCCTGGAGAACGCGCACCTCCGCGCGACGATCCTGCCGAGCCTCGGCGGCCGCCTCTACTCGCTCGTGCACAAGGCCAGCGGCGATGAACTGCTCTATCGCAACCCGGTCTTCCAGCCGGCGAACCTTGGCCTGCGCAACGCCTGGTTCGCCGGCGGCGTCGAGTGGAATCTCGGCAGCACCGGCCACTGGACCGGCACCTGCTCGCCGATGCACGCGGCCCGCGTCGACGGCCCGGACGGTACGCCGATGCTGCGGCTGTGGGAATGGGAGCGCACCCGCAACCTGGTCACCCAGCTGGACTTCTGGCTCCCCGAGGACTCCGATCAGCTGTACGTCGGGGCGCGGATCCAGAACCCGTCCAGGGAGACGGTTCCGGCGTACTGGTGGTCGAACATCGCCGTCGAGCAGTCGCCGCAGACGCGGGTTCTCGTCCCGGCGGATCAGGCTTGGCGGTTCGAGTACGGCAACCGGCTCGACCTGGTCGGCGTACCGGAGTACGACGGGATCGATCTGACCTATCCGATGCGGCATCGCCGGGCGATCGACTTCTTCTTCGAGCTGCCGCCAGAAGAGCGGCCGTGGATCGCGGCACTCGATGCCGAGGGCAACGGGTTGGCGCAGGCGTCGACGGATCGGCTGCGTGGGCGGAAGCTGTTCGTCTGGGGCGAGGCGCGCGGCGGCCGGCGTTGGCAGGAGTGGCTCGCGCCGGGGCTGCAGGGACACGGGTACGCCGAGATCCAGGCCGGGCTGGCCAGGACCCAGCTGGAGCACCTCAAGTTGCCTGCAGCAACCAATTGGCACTGGCTCGAAGCCTATGGGCGGGTGAGTGTCGATCCGGCGACGGCGCATGCGGAGGATTGGACGACGGCTCGCGCCGGGACGGGCGCAGTACTGGAACCCGTACTGGCGTCGCTGGCCGAGCGCGAGCAGGAGTGGCTGACCGTCATCGATGCCCAGCCGGCCGAGCACTTGGCGACCGGGTCCGGCTGGGGAGCGCTGGAGTTGCGGCGTACGGGCTGGAAGGTCTCCGCCGGCACGCCGTTCGCCGAGGAGACCATGACCGAGCGCGAACGGGCCTGGTTGCCGGTACTCGACGGACGGCTAGCCGCTCCGGCGTCGATCAGCGTCCCGCCTGACGGCACGTTGGTGGGTTGGAAGGACCTGCTCGAAGCGGTCGAGGACGACAACTGGCTGGTCTGGTACCACCGGGGTGTCGCCCGTTGGTACGCCGGCGACGAGGAGGGCGCGGTCGTCGCGTGGCAGGAGTCGCGGCTGCACCAGGAGACCGCCTGGGCGTTGCGCAACCTCGCACTCTGTACGAAGAGTCCACGCGACTACGGGCGGGCGGTCGCGTTGGTGCCAGGCGACTTCGTGCCGCTGTTCGCAGAGGCGCTGAGCGCGGCCGTTGAGGACGAGGACGGCCAGCTCGCGGACGAGATCTATCGACTGGCCTCGGAGGAGGTTCGTGCGCATCCGAGGATCCGGCTGGCCAGGGTCCGGCAGTTGCTGCAGACCGGTGATGCCGCCGGCGCGGAGGCGCTCCTGGATGAAGGGATCGAGCTGGCCGGAGTACAGGAGGGCACGAACCCGCTGGCGGAGTACTGGCAGTGGGCGCAGCGCGAACTGGGCACGTCACGGCCGGTGCCCGCGCGGTACCAGTTCGGCATGTTCGGCGACAGCTGAAACACATTTGTCAGAACCTGGGAACCGACTGGCCTCAGGCGTCGTCTCACCGTTGTGCGGGAAGGCCCGCACAAGGCAGTTTCGACAACGACGACCGCGCCGCAAGCGGGCGGCGCGTCGGGGGTGAGTGCCATGTTGACTATCGTTGTATTCGGTGGTTTAAGCCTGGTGCTGCTGGTCACGGCATGCATCGTGGCAGACATCGTCGCGGGCGTCCGGCGCCGCAGCGATGGGATCGAGAAGACAGCCGGACGAGTGACCCGGGTGCGTGGACCGGTCAGTGGGCAGCTGGAAAGCGGCGCCACGGCCGAATGCCTGGAGATCACCGTCGAGTACTACACGCGCCACGGCGAGGGCCCGTTCCAGGTCCAGCGGATGATCCCGCTGACCTCGGCGAGCAGCTACAGCAAGAACGACCGGGTGATCGTCAGCTACGACATCCGGGCGCCCCGCCGGGCCCGGATCGCGGGACGGGTGAGCCACTGGCCGCAGCTCGGCCCGCGGTCACCGGTGCCGCAGCCCTAGATCGCTCAACTTCGGCCGGTACGCCGGTGCGCACCTCGTCCCTCGCCACGGTGGCGGGGGTCTTCTGATTTTGACAAGGTTGCTCGAGCCGGGGGTGGCTCGGGCAACTGGTGGTTTCAGGGCAGCTGGTGCTCGGGCGGGCTGCCCGGCAGATGCGGTTCGAGCAGCCGGTGCAGCGCCGGCCGGCCCTGCCCCAGCACGTACTCCGCGTCGTCGGCCGGCAGCCGGTCGGCCAGGTGAGCCAGCGCCTCGCCCATCGCGATCGCCAGCGTCACGGTCATCCGGAACTCGCGGCTGTCCTGGGCTCCGAACCGCAGCGCGAGCAGTTCGGCGAACTCGCCCGCGTGCTGGTCGTCGAACTCACCCGGGGCCGTCTCCAGGTCCGGATCACCCAGACCGCTGAGCACCACCGCGCGGAACCCCGGATCGGTGCTGTGCATCTCGCGGAAGGTGTCCAGGGTGACATCGACAGCCTCGCGCCAGTTCGCCACCATCGCCAGCCGCTCGCGGACCGCCTCGGTGTAGCGATGCTGGTTGCGCCGCTCGATCGCCTGGACCAGGGTTCGCTTGTCCGGGAAGTACCGATAGACGCTGCCGACCGCGATCTCGGCCCGGCGGGCGATGCTGCTGGTGGAGGCGGCGTCGTAGCCGCGCTCGACCACCTCGGCGCAGGCCGCGTCGAGGATGCGCTCGACCTGGCGGTTGGCCCGGTCCTGGGTCGGCGTCCGGCGCAACGGGTACGCCGTACCGGCCTCCGTGCCCGGCTCCTCGCCGGCAGAAGTGGTGACCATGGGGTCATTGTGCCCCCGGACAGGGACAACGTTGCCAACCCCGAGCCGTTCACTTGTATGACAGTTCGATGCAGGCTTCAGGTGACCTTCCGCTGACGAGAATCGCGGAAGGACTGCCGCCAAGCCTGTCGAGGGGAACATCAGCATGCAGATCAGCAGCAAGTGGATCGCGGGACTCGCGTCGTTGAGCGTCGCGGCCGCCGGCCTGGCCGGGTCCGCGGTGACTCCGGACCAGAACAACTCGGTCACCGGCGCCGACGGCGGGGCCAGGGGAGGGCACGGAGTACGGATCAACCAGCTTCAGCAGATCGGGGCGCACAACGCCTACCACCGCGAGGCGCCCGACGACGAGAAGAAGATCCAGCTCGCGCAGGACCCCGGCGCGGTCGGGCTCTTCTACTCGCACGCTTCGATCCCGGCCCAGCTGGAGGACCAGAACATCCGGATGGTCGAGCTCGACCTGTTCCCGGACCCGCAGGGCGGGCTCTACACCTATCCGCTGATCCGGAAGATGGCCGGTAAGGGCCCGCTGACCGATCCGGACCTGGCCAAGCCCGGGATCAAGGTGCTGCACTGGGCCGACTTCGACTACGACACCACCTGCTCGACGTTCGTGAAGTGCCTGACGCAGGTGAAGGGCTGGTCCGACGCCCACCCGGAGCACGCCCCGATCACGATCCAGCTGGAGCTGAAGCAGTCCGACCCGCGGCTGGTCGCGGCCGGGGGCGTGAAGGCGCCGCCGTGGGACCTGGGCAACCTGAACAGCATCGACGCCGAGATCCGGTCGGTCTTCTCCGAGGGTCAGTTGCTGTCGCCCGACGACGTCCGGCGGGGCGGCCTGACGCTGGAGCAGTCCGTGCTGACCAAGGGCTGGCCGACGCTTGGCCAGGCCCAGGGCAAGGTGATGTTCTTCTTCGACAACGGCGGTCCTGGCGAGATCCGCGACCTCTACCGCGGGGGTAAGCCGAACCTCGAGGGCCGGGCCGTGTTCACTCGGGGCCCGGAAGGTCAGCCGGACGCCGCAGTGACGATGGTGAACGACCCGCGGGGCGCGAACCAGGCCGAGATCCAGCGGCTGGTCAAGAAGGGGTACATGGTCCGCACCCGGTCTGATGAGCCGATGTCGACGGTGCTGACGAACGAGACCAGCCGAGTCGGGATCGCCCTCGGGAGCGGCGCTCAGTGGGTCACCACGGACTTCCCGGTGGCCGGGATGGCAGCGCGGTACGACAGTGACTTCGTCGCCAAGCTCCCGGGCGACACCGCCGTACGATGCAACCCTGTGGTGGCGCCGTCCTGGTGCCGCGGGAACGTCTCGGAAAGGTGAGTCGATGTCGGAGCACGTCGTGGATGTCAGCTGGAGCCGTGGTGAGTACGAGTTCACCTACGAGAAGTACAGCCGGGACCACGAATGGCGCTTCGACGGCGGCGTGACCGTGGCCGGGTCCGCCAATCCGGCGTACCTGGGCACAGACTCCGGGACCGTTGATCCCGAAGAGGCGTTCGTGGCCGCGCTGTCGTCGTGCCACCTGCTCACCTTCCTCGCGCTCGCGGCGAAGAAGCGGCTGGTCGTCGACTCGTACGTCGACCACGCGGTCGGTGTGATGGCCAAGAACGAGGCCGGGCGGCTGGCGATCACGAAGGTGACGCTGCATCCGGTGATCACCTTCGCCGGTGAGACTCCGGACGAGGAGGCACTGGAGCGGCTGCACCACCGGTCGCACCAGGAGTGCTTCATCGCCAACTCGGTGACGACCGAAGTCGTCGTAGAAAAGTAAAGAACCACCCGGCCGGCTGGCCTGAGCCTCGCGCAATCGGCGTCAGGACAGTCGGCGGGTGGTTCTTCGGTGCTCCGCTGTGGCGGAGCACTGACGGAGCAGGCGGCGCCTCGCATAGGGGCGCCTCGTGCGTCATGCGACTTCCGTGCGGTCTACCTCGGTGGGGAAGACCGTCCGGGTGCGCCGCCTGCCCGTCCGTCCGGTTCGCGCCTTACTGCTCGGCGGCGGCGTCGCTCCGGTCGTCGGTGGGGACCACTGAGGCGGCCGCGGGGGCCGTCATGTCGCTCGAGTCATCGGGGCGCAGGTGAACCTGCTCGCTGGCGATGACTGTCATCAGTCGGTGGATCGTCATGCCAGTGAGACGCACGCACCCCGGCGATATGACGGAGATTTCCGCAAACTTTTTGTTGTGACCTACTTCTCATCCAGGCCGTCGGGGCGGAGCGGGACGAGTTCGCGGGCTTCGTCGTACGTCGTACCGGTCAGTTCGAGCAGGTCGACGATGGTCGATCGGATCTGGCCGAGGACCACGACGGCGGACAGCCCGGGTGGGGTGGGCAGCTCGGCGGTCCGGCGGCCGAGTTCGCCCAGGACGCGGTGGGCGGCGACGTCGGCGGCGGGTTCGAACAGGGATTCGGCGATCAGGCGGGTGCCGTCGGCCAGGCGATCCAGCAGCAATGGGTACTCGTCGGGCATCCGCTCGTCGCGCCAGACCGAAACCGCTGCCCGGCGGACGAGCACCCGGACGTTGCGGATTGCCCGATCCAGCGGGATGACCAGGTCGGCGATTTGTTGCACCCGGCCCCTATGCCGGCGGCGGAACGGTGACAGCTGGACGACGGCGACGCCCTCGTCGGCCGCGCTGCGCAGGTCGTCGAGCAGGGACTCGCTGGCGCGGGCCCGGCGCAGCGCGTCCGTGAGGCCCTCGGCGTCGTGGGCGCGGAGGCCGTCGGCGGTATCGATCAGGATGGCGGCGAGCTCGTTGAGGACGTCCGTGGCTTGTTGCCGTGGGCGACGAATGGCGGCGGCGGGCGCGATGGTCGCCGCGGCCAGTGCGACCACACCGCCCAGAGCGGCGTCCACCCAGCGGCTGAAGCCGGCGCCGGCGTGGGGCAGCAGCGTGGTCACGATCGCGGCCTGGACGCCGGCCTGGGTGGTCATCAGGTTCCCGGCGCCGAGCAGGACGGCGATGCTCATCGCGAGTGCCACGACGAAGACGATCTGGACCACGCCGGTACCGAAGAACTTCACGAACAGGTCGCCGACCCCGACCCCGACGGCCACGCCGACCATCACCTCGGCGACTCGCCGTAGCCGCTGACCGAAGCTGAAGCCGAGACAGACCATCGCGGCGACCGGGGCGAAGAACGGCTGCTGGTGACCGACGGCGTACCGGGCCAGGGCCCAGGCGGTGGCGGCGGCCAGCGCGCACTGGGCAATGAAGAACGCCCGGTTGCGCCAGCGGTCGATCCGGCGCCGCACGGAGGCTCTGGAGCGTCGTGCGGCCCGGGGTGCGACGTCGTCCCGCAGCTCGCGTAGCTGTTCCAGCGTGAGCCTGACCGGATCCATGACGCCCATCATGCTGCACCCACCCCGTGTTCATTCGCCCCCTTTTCACCCTCGCCACCGGTTGTCTGTCCGCCTTGGGCTCGCCGGAGGGTGAAAAGGGGGCGAATGAACACCAGGTGGGGCGCGCGCTCTGCCTTGATTAGCACGGCCAGGAAGGTCAGGGTGGTTCCATGACCGACAACAACCGTGAGGACTACGGCAGCTACAGCGTCGACGACGAGGACCAGCTGCAGCCGGGAGACACCCTGAACGACCGGGGTGTGGATGACCTGCTCGACGAGGGCTATTCGCCACCGGAGAAGTGGTCCGCGGGTGAAGGCTTCGGCACCACCGCCGACGAGGCGCTGGAGGGCGAGACGCTGGACCAGCGGATCGCGCAGGAGGAGCCCGACGTCGACCCGTACGCCGAGGAAGGCGAGAACGTCGGCGGTCCGGAGGTCGGCCAGGTCCGCTCCGGCCGGCTGGTCGCGCCGGACGAGGGCGCCCACGACGACGAGGAGAAGGACCTGGTCGCCGAAGACGTCGGCTTCGACGGCGCGGCAGCCAGCGCCGAGGAAGCTGCGGTCCACGTGGTCAACGACGACGAGCCCTTCGAACTCGACGGCGATGACGAGGCAGGCATCGCCAACGTCCGCAACGTGGACCTCGGCGACGTCACCGACCTGGAGGACTGACCCGACGGGTAGCGATGAGCGTGCAGCCGTTGGCTGGGACCAGGGTGACGTTGCGGGGTTTGGCTGGTTCGGGTTTGGGGGTTGTTGCGCGTACGTCGTACCGGGTGAGGGCCGCGCGGAGGATTTCGGTGGCCTCTAGCAACGAGAAGCCGGCTCCGATGCACCGGCGGGTGCCGCCGCCGAAGGGGATCCAGGTGCCCGGCGCCGGCGGGTTGTCGCCGAGGAAGCGCTCCGGGCGGAACTCGTGCACCTCCGGGAAGTTTTGCTCGTCGCCGTGCACCAGGCCCATCGCGGCCATCAGTGTCGTCCCGCGGGGGAGTCGGTAGCCGGCCAGCTCCGTCGTCTCGGTGAGTCGCCGGCCGACCTGGTAGACGACCGGGTGCAGCCGCAGCGACTCCTTCCCGATCGCGTCGAGATAGGTGTCGTCGCCGTCGTCCGCGGCCTGCTGTCCGGCCTTCAGCTGGTCGGGCTTGCGAGCCAGTTCGTGGAACGCCCAGGCGAGTGAGGTCGCTGTCGTCTCGTGCCCGGCCAGCAAGAGCGTCACCAGTTGGTCGCGCAGCTCGACATCCGTCCAGGTGCCCGCGGCAAGCAGTTTCGACAGTACGTCGTTGCGCTCGGCAAGCTCCGGGTCGGTCCGGCGGCGCGCGATCTCGTCGTACAGGATCTCGTCGACCTGCTGCTGGACGCGCAGATAGGTGCGCCACGGTGGCAGCTTCAGCAGGCGAGGGTAGAAGCCGCCGAGCATGATGATCGGCCGGACCGAGACCACCTTGTCGACCAGCGGGCGCAACTGTTCCAGCCGGTCGGAGTCGGTCACCCCGAACACCACCTGGAGGATCACTTCGAGGGTGAGATCGCGCATCCGCTCGTGCAGCCGGAAGGGCATGCCGACCGGCCAGCCCTCGACGTCGGCGCGCGCCAGCCGGGCGATCATCTCGGCGTACCCGCGCAGCGCATGGCCGTTGAACGCAGGCATCAGCTGCCGGCGCATCCGGACGTGATCGTCGTCGTCGACCAGCAGCAGGGAGTGCTGCCCCATGATCGGCTTGAGCGCGGTGTTGCCCTCGCCCGCGTGCACGATCGACGGCGGCGTACCGAACACCTCGCGGATGTGGTCCGGCCGGCTGAGCACCACGACGACCCGGCTGGTCGGCACCAGCCGGATCGTGAAGACATCGCCGTACCGCGCCCGCATCCGCGGGAAGAACGTCGTGCGATGACCGGCGAACAGGACCGTCTGCGCCAGCGTGGGCAGTCGCGGTCCCGGCGGCAGCGTTCGCGCCGTCTCGCGATCGAGCGTGCGCGCTCCGAGCAAGGGCGTAGGCGGGGTCATTGCACCTCCCAGGTCTGACAGCAACGCTACGTCAGCAGCGTGAACACCGTCGGTCTTCCAGGAGGCGTTCTTCTGGGTCAGGAGGCGTCGTGGGCGGCCAGCGCGGCTACGAGGCGCGGGAGTTGCTCGGCCTGGGCGGGGTCGAGGCCAGTGAGTTTGTCGACCTGGCGGAGGCGGTAGTCCACGGTGTTGGCGTGGATCGACGTACGGCGGAACGCCAAAGCGGGCTGACGCCGCCACCCACCATCGGTTCATTCGCCCCCTTTTTCACCCTCCATGCAGGCCGTCCGGCGCTGTCGCAGATTGATGAGGGTGAAAAAGGGGCGAATGAACAGGTATGGCGGGGTGGGAGTTGGGTAGATCAGGCGCGCTTGAAGCGCAGGGTGAGGATCTGGAACGGGCGGAGCTTGAAGCTCACTCCGCCGTCCTTGAGGTCGCGGTCGGCCAGGTGACGCTCGAGCAGGTCGACCTCCGTCACCGACGCGGCCGCGAAGCCGGGGGTGAGGGTGGCGCGGGACCGGCCGCCGGACGATTCGTACAGCCGGACGACGACGTCGCCGGACTGGTCGTCGGCCAGCTTGAGTGCCTCGACGATCACGTTGCCGTTGTCAACGGCAACGATCGGCTCGGCCCCACCGGCTCCGGTGACGACGCGCTCCGGAAGGTTGATCCGGTAGCCCTCCTCGATCGCGTCCGGGATGCCGGCCCCGACGACGAGCGAGTGGTTGACCACGTGCACGCCCTGGTCGGTCAGCGGGTCGGGGAAGCGCGGCGCCCGGATCAGCGAAGTACGGATCGTGGTCGTGGTGCCGCCGTCCTCGCGCGCGGTCCGGTTGATGTCATGCCCGTACGTCGAATCGTTGACCACGGCAACGCCATAGCCGGCCTCGCCGACGTGCACCCAGCGGTGCGCCGCGATCTCGAACTTGGCGGCATCCCACGAGGTGTTCTGGTGGGTCGGCCGGAAGATGTGCCCGAACTGCGTCTCCGACGCGGACCGGTCCGCGTGCACATCGACCGGGAACGCCGCCTTGAGGAACTTCTCCGACTCGTGCCAGTCCATCGAGGTCTCGATGTCGACCCGCTTCGCGCCTGGCCGCAGCCGCAGCGTCTGGGTGACGCTGGACCGGTTGAACGAGCGCTTCACGACCACGGTGGCGACGCCGTCGACGGTGCTGAACTCCACACTGTCGACCTCGGTGACGTCGCGGACGTTGTTCTTGTAGAACGAGTCGACGTCCCAGGCATCCCAGTGGTTCGGGGTGTCCACGTGTAGCTGCAGGAGGTTCGCAGTACTGCCCGGTGCTACGACCTCGCGGTCGGCGGCGACGTCGTACAGGGAGGTGATCAGGCCGCGGTCGTCGATCGTGACCCGCAGTACGCCGTTGTCGAGGACGCCGCCCTCGATCGTCGCCGCCTGGCCTTCGCCGACGGCGATACCGGCACCGAGGCCGGCCACGCCACCGCGGGAGTGCGGCGCCGCGTTGAAGACGATCTGCGCGTCGCCGGAGCCGGCCAGCGCCTGCTGAGCCTTCGCGATGATCGCCTCGAGCTCCTCGGCCAGCCGTGCGTACGTCTCCTCGGCCTCGCGGTGCACCCAGGAGATCGACGAGCCCGGCAGGATGTCGTGGAACTGGTTCAGCAGCACGGCCTTCCAGATCCGGTCCAGGTCCTCGTACGGGTAGGTGTCGAGCTTGCCCGCGACCACGGCCGCCGCGGACCACAGCTCGGCCTCGCGGAGCAGGTGCTCACTGCGCCGGTTGCCCTGCTTGGTCTTGGCCTGCGAGGTGTACGTCGCGCGGTGGATCTCCAGGTAGAGCTCACCGGACCAGACCGGCGCGTGCCCGGCGTACTCCTCCTCGGCGGCGCTGAAGAACTCCGTCGGGGACTCGATCGTCACCCGCGGCGAGGACTCCAGGTTGGCCACCCGGCGGGCCGCCGCGACGAACTCGCGGGTGGGGCCGCCACCGCCGTCGCCGTACCCGAACGGGACCAGCGAGCGGGTCGCGGCACCGTTCTCGGCGAAGTTGCGCTGCGCGTGGGCGAGCTCGCGGCCGGACAGGTCGGAGTTGTAGGTGTCGATCGGCGGGAAGTGGGTGAACACCCGCGTGCCGTCGAGGCCCTCCCACTGGAAGGTGTGATGCGGGAAGCGGTTCTCCTTGTTCCAGGAGATCTTCTGGGTCAGGAACCACTTCGAGCCGGACAGCTTCACCAGCTGCGGCAGCGCGGCGGTGTAGCCGAACGAGTCCGGCAGCCAGACCTCCTGGGTGTCGATCCCGTACTCGTCCAGGAAGAACCGCTTGCCGTGCACGAACTGCCGGGCCAGCGCCTCGCCGCCGGGCAGGTTGGTGTCGGACTCGACCCACATGCCGCCGACCGGGACGATGGTGCCGTCGGCAACGGCCTTCTTCAGCCGCTCCCACACCTCCGGGTAGTTGTCCTTCACCCAGGCGTGCTGCTGGGCCTGCGAGAAGGCGAAGACGAGCTCCGGGTGCTCCTGGGCCAGCGTGGCGACGTTGGAGACGGTACGAGCCACCTTGCGGCGGGTCTCGCGCAGCGGCCACAGCCAGGCCGAGTCGATGTGCGCGTGCCCGACGGCGGACAGCTGGTGCGCACTGGCATGCGCCGGCCGGCTCAGTGCGTCGGTCAGCTGGGCGCGGGCGTCGGTGGCAGTGCCGGCGACGTTCTCATAGTCCAGTGCGTCGAGCGCGCGGCTGAGGGCGCGCAGGATCTCCTTGCGCCGCGGCTCCTGCGGCGACAGCTCGCGCTGCAGGCCGTCGAGCGCCTCCAGGTCGAGGATCAGGTCCCACACCTCGGAGTTGAAGACAGCCAGGTCGGCCCGGGTCAGCTGGTAGATCGGCTTGCCGCCCGGCTCCGGCTTGCTGCCGACGTCGGTCGGGGCGAAGGCGTTCGAACCCAGTACTTCGGGGTTGGCGGCCGCCTCGACGTAGAACTCGATCTGGTCGCCGGCCGAGGCCGCAGTACCGTCTGGGCCGAGGATGGACAGCGGTGCGTAGGTCTGGCGCGGGTGCAGGCCCTTCAGCGGGACACCCTTGGTGGTGTGCACCAGGCCCTCCGCGGAGAAGCCCGGGCCGCCGCTGAAGCCGAGGTCGATGACGGCCTCGATCTCCTGGCCGGACCACTCGGCCGGGACCTGACCGCTGAAGTGGAACCAGGCGGTGCCCCAGGCCGGACCCCAGGGCAGGCCGATCGCGGCGGGTTCGTAGGAGGCGGCGAGCGCCTCGGCGGGCGACACCGGCTCACCAGGCGCGTGCCATACCTTGATGTCCAGCGGGACGGCCGCGCCGTAGATCGCGGGGCGGATCCGCTCCCGCAGGGCGCGCTGGAGCCGCTCCTCGATGAGTTGACGGTCGTCGTGCACGAAATCATCCTCCGATGACGGTCTGGCGTGGCCCTCGCGGCCGATGCGATGACAACGCTGTCACACCAAGCGGGGGCCCGTCCAGACGCTGTCTGTTCCACCACGCTTGGTAGCCGTTAGACCACTTCCCCTCTAGGTTGTCTCCATGGACCGTCCCCACCTCCTGAATCGCCGCAGTGTGCTCGGAATGGGAGCCGCTGCCGCGGCCACCCTGGTGATGCCGGGTTGCTCCCGGGGCAAGTCGGACGAGCCGGCGCCGGCCGGGCCGGCCAAGATCGCCACCGGGAACCTCGGCGGGGTCTACTCGATCTACGGCGCGGGGCTGGCCAAGCTGGTCACCGAGGTGACCGGGGTCGAGATGCAGGCGGTACCCACCCAGGGCTCGGTGGCGAACCTGCAGATGCTGGACAAGGGGTCGGCCGACATCGCCTTCAGCCTGTCGGACTCGGCCTTGGACGCCTACGAGGGGCTGGAGAGCTTCAAGACCGGCAACCTGAGGTTCACCGCGCTGGCGCGGACCTACGACAACTACGTGCACGTGGTGGTGCCGACTGCCTCCCCGATCAGCAGTTTCGCCGATCTGGCGGGCAAGACCGTCAGCGTCGGTCCGGCGCTGTCGGGCACCAGGGTCGTGGCGGAGCGGATCCTCGCGGCCGCGAAGCTCAAGGGCGTGCTGAAGGTCAACTACGACCTCACGACCGCGGTGGAGATGCTCACCGCCAAAGCGGGCAACGAGAAGGCCAAGGGCGGCATCGACGCGCTGATCTGGAGCGGCGGCCTGCCGACCGATCCGATCAAAAAGCTGCAGGGGACGATCGGCTTCCGGTTGGTCGACATCGGCGAGGTCGCCGAGGGGATAGCCCTCAGACGCTTCGGCGGCTACATCCTGTCGTCCATCCCGCCGTCGGTCTACTCCCTGGCCAGCGCAGTACCGACCCTGGCCGTCCCGAACTACCTGCTGGCCCGCCGCGGCCTGTCCGACTCATGGGCCTGGTGGACCCTCAACACGATGTTCCGCCGCCAGGACGACCTGATGAAGATCCACCCCGAAGCCGGCTCCCTCGACGCCCGCTCCGCCATCGCCACCATGCCCATCCCCCTCCACCCGGCCGCCGAACGCTGGTACCGCACCAACCACATCTAGTACTCGCCCCGTCGCCGGCTCCCGCCCACCCCGGCACGCGGGCTGCTCCGTCGCCGCTAGGCAACCCGCTGGCGCGGCTTGCGGACGGCCACCACTATCCAACCTCGCTCGCAAGCGCTTTCCCCCGGCGTGTCGGGGCGTCGGCACCGGGTTGGGTAGTGGTGGCGGTCCGCGGCGCGCGGCACCTGACGCCAGCACGCGACGCGCTGCCGTGCCGACGTCGCCGCGTCTTGACGGCGAGCGAGCAGCCGGCCGCGTGGGGCGTAGTACCTAGAGTTCGTAGTCGTCGATCAGGGGGACTCGGACCTCGATGACCAGGCCGCCGCCGATGGGTGGGCGGGCCACGACTCGCCCGCCGACTCGGGCGGCTTCGGAGCGGACGATGGCTAGGCCTAGGCCGGTGCCGGGCATCTCTCGGTGGTGGGCGCTGCGCCAGAAGCGTTCGCCGACCTTCTTGAGGTCGCGGGAGCCGAGGCCGAGGCCGTGGTCGCGGACCGAGAGGACTACCTCCGTACCGTCGCGAAGGACCGACACCTCGACCGGCGGAGCGCCGTACTTCGAGGCGTTGTCGAGCAGGACGTCGAGGATGTCGTCGACCTCGAGTTCCGACGCGACTCCGCCGGGCACCATCTCGCCGATGATCAGTTCCAGGTCGTCGGCGGCGTAGACGGCCTTCCAGCCGACCAGCCGCTCCTTGATCGCCTGGGCCAGGTCCAGCGGCTCTTCGTTGCCCTCGGCATCACCTGGGCGGTCTGAGCCGGCCAGCCGGGACAGCCGCTGCACGATCCGGCCGAGCCGGTCGATGTCGCTGAGTGCGAACCGCGCGGTCGGCGACAAGCGCGACAGGCCCTCGATGTGGATCCGCGCGGACGTCAGCGGCGTACGGAGCTGGTGGGACGCGTCGGCGACGAACTCGCGTTCACGCTGGCGGGCCTGGTGCAGGCTGAGCGCCATCGAGTTGAAGCTGTCGCCGAGTCGTCGCAGTTCGGGTGCGCGGCCGTCGGTGGACACCCGGGTGTCGAGTGCGCCGCGGGTGACCTGGTGGGTCGCGTTGTCGAGGTCGTTCAGCGGCCGCAGTACCCAGCGGGTGACCGGGCGGACGATGCCGATGACGACGGCGCCGATGCTGATCAGCAGGCCGCCGAGGAGTAGCAGCAGGCCGTTCTGCACCTGGTCGCGGGCACGCTCGGTCGGCACCCGCAGTACTGCGGCGCCGAGGACGCGGCCGTTGTTCACGACCGGGCGGGCGACGACCATCTCGCCGGATCGCCAGGGCCACATGGCCGGTGGTTCGGCGGGCAGCCGGCCGGCCAGGGTGCTTGCCAGGGCGGTGACCAGCTCGGGTTCCTTGACGTTCACGCCGGATCGCGAGGTCGCGATCACCCGGCTGTCGACGTCGACGATGAACACCGGGGTGTTGTAGAGCTGGTGGTAGCGGACCGCGAGCTCACGCAGGCTGGCGATGTCGCCGGACTGCAGCGGTGCCTCGGCCATGGTGGCGAACCAGTCCGCGTCGTTGCTGCGGGACAGGAAGAGAGTGCGCGACGCACCGGTCGCGATGAAGTTGGCCAGCGGGACGGCAGCGACGATGGCGAGGATGACGACCATCGGGACGAGGGACTGCAACAGTCGACGGCGCAACGGTCAGTCCGAACCCAGGCGGTAGCCGACGCCGCGGATGGTCTGGACCAGTTCGGGCCGGCCTAGCTTGGCCCGCAGGCTCGCGACGTGTACGTCCATCGTCCGCGAGGAGGCCTCGAAGACGGACTGCCAGGCGTACAGCGCGACCTGTTCACGCGGCACCACCCGGCCGTGGTGGGCGGCCAGCACAGCTAGCACGTCGAACTCCTTGCGGGTCAGGCTGATGGGTTTGTCCGCGACCTGGACCGTGCGTGCCTCGATATCGACGGTCAGGTCCCCGACAGTCACCCGGGGGCGGGGCTGCAACAGGCCCGTACGCCGAAGTACAGCATCGATGCGGGCCAGTAGCTCGGAGATCGCGAACGGCTTGACCACATAGTCGTCGGCACCGCTGCGCAATCCGCGGACCCGGTCGGCCGCTTCGCCGCGGGCGGTGACCGCGATCACCGGGACGTCTGACACCGTACGGATCTGCCGGCACACGTTGATGCCGTCGCCGTCGGGCAGTCCGAGGTCCAGCAGCACAAGGTCGCCGGGGTCGGCCGCGAGTGCGTCCGCGGCCGTCCTGACATGCGTCACCATCAACCCGTACCGGCGCAACGCAGGTATCAGAGCGTTCGCGATATCGAGATCGTCCTCGACCAACAAAATCCTGACGGCGCCGCTCATGCCGTGATCGTAGGGCAGGTACGGGGGTTATGTGTCAGATCTTGGTAAAGACGTAACCATGCGACTCCATGGAGTGGTCGCCAACACTAGCCTTCGGGCACAGGAGGGAACCGGTCGATGACTGTCGGTGCAACAACGGGGGGTGGCAGCGCCACGCTCTCCGAGTCCGAACTTGCCGAGTACGAGCAGGAAAAGCCCGCTCGGCGGCTTCGCCCTGCCCTGGACCGGGTGATCTCGGCCTGGTGCGCGGTGGTCAGCCTCGGCGTCCTGCTCCAGGTCTTCTTCCCGCTGTCGTCGGGGACGCAGTTCTATTTAGTGATCTTTCTCGCAGCGACCCTGCCGATCACGTTGTTGTGCTATCGGGGCTGGCGGGTGCCGCCGTTCCTCAATCCGTTCAGCGCCCGTTTAGAGGCGCGCGCGACCGACAACCCCGGCCTCACCGACTGGCTGCTGGCCGTGGCCGCCCTGGCGGTCTGCCTCTATCCGCTGCTCGACTTCGACAGCTTCCTCGAACGCCGGCAGGCACCGACGTCTCTCGATGTATTGACTGGCGCCCTCCTCCTCGTCCTGCTGCTCGAGGCGTGCCGCCGGACGACGGGCTGGGTGCTGCCGCTGGTGAGCCTGCTGTTCATCGCCTACGCGTACTACGGCGGCTACCTGCCCTACACCTGGTCGCTGGCTCACCAGGGCTTCAACTTCGACGCGATCATCGGGCAGTTCACGATGGGCACCGCAGGCTTCTACGGAACGCCGCTGAATGTTGCCGCCAGCTACATCGTGCTCTTCACCATCTACGGCGCGGTGCTGGACTACTCCGGCGCAGGCAAGTTCTTCATCGACCTCTCCTTCGCGGCCTTCAAGCGCAGCCGTGCCGCGCCCGGCCGGACCGTCACGCTGGCGGGCTTCCTGCTCGGCAGCGTCTCCGGCTCCGGTACTGCGACCGCCGTTTCGCTGGGCACCGTCTCGTGGCCGATCCTGCGTCGCGCGGGCTACCCGCCAGAGCCCGCGGGCGGCATGCTCGCCGCGGCCGGCATTGGCGCGATCCTGTCGCCGCCGACGCTCGGTGCCGCCGCCTTCATCATCGCCGAGTTCCTGCAGGTCTCGTACCTGACAGTGCTCGGCTACGCGGTGATCCCGACGATCCTGTACTACTTGGGCATCCTGCTCGCGATCGAGATCGACGCCCGCCGGCACGGCACCAGGGAAGCCGAAGCGTCCACCCAGTCGGCGTGGAAGCTGCTCCTGCGGTTCGGCTACCACTTCCTCTCGCTGTTCGTGATCATCGGCTTCATGGCGGTGGACGTGCCGCCGTTCAAGGCCGTCGTGTACGCCGTGCTCATCCAGCTCGCGTTGTCGTTCCTGGACAAGGAACACCGGCTGACCGCTGTACCGCTGTTCAAGGCGCTTGCCCAGGGCACCCGTTCGGTGCTGCCGGTGGTGGCGACCTGTGCGACGGCGGGCATCATCGTCGCGGTCACCACGCAGACCGGGCTGGGGCTGAACCTGGCCCAGATCATCGTCGAAGCGGCCACCGGGCTGACCGACAACAAGACCGTGGTGCTGATCCTGACCGTGGTGCTGTCGGCGTTCGCAGTACTGGTGCTCGGACTCGCCGTACCGGTGACCGCGTCGTTCATCATCGCGGCGGTGATCATCGCGCCGGCTCTGGTGCAGCTGGGAGTGACCCAGGCCGAGGCCTACATGTTCATCTTCTACTACGCCGTACTGTCCGAGGTGTCACCGCCGACCGCGCTCGCCGCCGTCGCGACGTCCGCGATCACCGGCGGCAAGGTGATGCCGACGATGTGGCAGGCCTGGAAGTACACGCTGCCCGCGTTCCTGGTGCCGTTCGCGTTCGTGCTGACCGAGAACGGTGCCCACCTGCTGGGACAGGGCAGCCTGATCGGCATGGTGTGGACCCTTGTGGTCTCTATGCTCGCCGTCGCCGCGCTGGCCGTCGTCACGGGCGGCTGGATCTTTATCGCCACCACTTGGGTCGAGCGGTCGCTGTGCATTCCGGCCGCTTTGCTGCTGCTCTATCTGGCTCCCGTAACCATCGCGGCCGGAATCGGTTTGCTATTTGTCGCCGTCGTCATCAATGTGGTCCGGCGGCAGCGTCGTCTGGCTACACCAACGGAAGGACCCGTCACCTCATGAGAACTCGTCGACGCCTCCCCGCCGCCGTGGTTGCGCTCGCTGCTGCCGTCTCGCTGGTCGCTTGCGGAGGGCAACGAGAGCCCGAAGGCGGTGCCGCCGGAACCGATGGCGGCCGGCTGACCATCGCGACCGGCAACACCACCGGCGTCTACTACCAGCTCGGTGGCGCGATGGCGAAGGTGTTCTCGGAGAAGGTCGAGGGCTACCGCGCGACCGCGAGCGAGACCGGCGCCTCCGTGCAGAACGTCCAGGGTCTGGTGGCGGGCAACTACGACATCGCGTTCTCGCTCGGTGACACCGCCGCCGACGCGGTCAACGGTGAGCACAGCTTCAAGACCAAGCAGGACGTGGTCGCGCTGACCCGGCTCTACCCGAATTACACCCAGGTCGCCGTCCGGGCGTCCTCCGGGATCAACAAGATCGCGGATCTCAAGGGCAAGCGGGTCTCCACCGGTTCGCCGAACTCGGGCACCGAGGTGATCGCCCGGCGGCTGCTCGAGGCGGCAGGGCTGGACCCGGCGCGCGACGTCACCGCCCAGCGGCTCGGCCTGCCGGAGTCGGTCGACGGGATGAAGGCCGGCACGATCGACGCGCTGATCTGGTCCGGCGGCCTGCCGACCGGCGGCATCACCGACCTGACGACGAGCCTGGGCAAGGGCGTCAAGCTGATCCCGATCACCGACATGCTGCCCGCGCTGAACAAGACCTACGGCACGATCTATGCCCAGGGCAACATTCCGGCGGCGACCTACAAGCAGCCGGCCGACGTCGCGACGATCATCGTGCCGAACGTGCTGCTGGTCCGCAAGAACATGTCGGACGAGCTGGCCGAGAAGCTGACCAAGGCGATCTACGAGAACAAGGACGCGCTGATCCAGGTGAACGCCGCGGCCAAGGGCATCAAGATAGAGGACGCGGCCAACACCGCACCGGTCGAGCTGCATCCCGGCGCCAAGAAGGCGATCGACGCCTTGAAGTAACCCACGAACCGTCCTCCCCCGCACACCAGGCGCAGCGGGGGAGGGCGCAGGGACCCATCGCCGCAATCCAGGCGCAGCGGCGGCGGGAACCAGGCCCACCCTCACAACCAGGCGCAGTGGGGGAGGGTTTCAGGTCGGGCCCGCCCTACCGGAGGCATCCGGTGGTGGCGGGCCCGATCGCTTGCCAGCACCCCTCCACCCAGCCTCCGCTGTCCTGGCAATACCTGCCCCGGCTCTACCCAGCTACCGCTCTCCTGGCAGCTCGGGGCTCCCGGATTCTTCGCGGGGCTCCGGCAGATCCTCCATCGGGGTGCCGCGTAGGTAGTGCGACAGGGCCGAGTCTCGTTTCGGGTGAGCGTGGTACTTCGTCGGCACTACCCGGCCCTCGGCGCTGTCCCACACGTTGTCGGCCAGCCGCCACATCCGGTGCGCCAGCCGGCCCGCAGTACCGGTGTGGGGGGTGAACGGGTGGGCGCGTGTCGGCGCCACCTCTTCGGCGGTGAGCAGCTCTTCGGTCAGCGCGTTGACGCCTTCGCTGTCGAGCTCCTCGCCGATCATCCGGCTGTACTCCATCTCGAGCAGCTCGTGTTCGTCGAGCAGCCGGTCGATCACCTGCCAGACGTCGTCCGGACTCAGGTGCTGCACCCGGCTGTCGCCGTACTGGCGGCCTTTGAGGAAGCGCAGCGCTCTCTCCAGCTGCCGGGCGTTGCCGACGTACCGGCCAACCAGGCTGGGGCCGTCCGGGAGCCGCCGGACATGCGGGAGCAGGATGTCCTCCGCGGCGGCCAGGTGCTGGGCCGCGATCGCGTAGAACCAGTCGGTCTCGTGCCGGCGATCGGGTCGCATGGTGGACGGCTCGTGCGCCGGGGCGGCCAGCTCGCGGATCTTTGCGTGTTCGTAGGTGAGGGCCAGTTCGAGCGTCGAAGCGGTCATCGTCAACCACCTCCTGGGGGGTACTACCTACTCTGTGCCCAGGCTGTGCCAGGCACAACCCCGGCACAGCCTGTTACCGAACCGTCAGGCGTCGGAGCTCTTCTTCCACAGGTTGATGCCGGCCTCGACGGCGTCGGCGTCGATCGCGTCCAGCTCGTCCTGGCTGAACTTCAGGTTCCGCACCGCCGCCAGACTGTTCTCCAGCTGGGCGACGCTGGAGGCGCCGATCAGGGCGCTGGTGACGCGGTCGTCGCGCAGCGTCCAGGCGAGCGCCAGCTGGGCCACCGACTGGCCGCGCTGCTGGGCGATCTCGTTCAGCGCGCGGACGTGCTTGAGCGTCTCCTCGGTCAGCATGTCGGTGCTCAGCGACTTGCCCTGCGACGCCCGGGATCCTTCCGGTACGCCGTTCAGGTACCGGTCGGTGAGCAGCCCCTGCGCCAGCGGGGAGAAGGCGATCACGCCGACGCCGAGCTCGCCGACGGCGTCCAGCAGGTCCTCCTCGATCCAGCGGTTCAGCATCGAGTACGACGGCTGGTGGATCAGCAGCGGCGTACCGAGCTCGTCGAGGATCCGGGCCGCCTCGCGGGTCTTCTCCGCGGAGTACGACGAGATGCCGGCGTACAGCGCCTTGCCGGAGCGGACGGCGGCGTCGAGCGCGCCCATCGTCTCCTCCAGCGGGGTGTCCGGGTCGAAGCGGTGCGAGTAGAAGATGTCGACGTAGTCCAGGCCCATCCGGTCCAGCGACTGGTCGAGCGAGGCGAGCAGGTACTTGCGGGAGCCGCCGCCCTGGCCGTACGGGCCGGGCCACATGTCGTAGCCGGCCTTGGTGGAGATCAGCAGCTCGTCGCGGTACGGCTTGAAGTCGCGCGCGAAGTGGCCGCCGAAGTTGGTCTCGGCCGAGCCGTACGGCGGGCCGTAGTTGTTCGCCAGGTCGAAGTGGGTGACGCCGAGGTCGAAGGCGCGGCGCAGAATGTCGCGCTGGGTGTCGAGCGGCTTGTCACCGCCGAAGTTGTGCCAGAGCCCCAGCGAGATCGCCGGCAGCTGCAGTCCGCTGCGGCCACTGCGCCGATAGGTCATCTGGTCGTCGTACCGGTCCTGAGCGGCTACATAGTCAGTCACAAGTCCTCAGTCTGCCTCATGTCGTGACAAGTCCGCGAACCCTTGTTTTTAAGCAGAACCACGGTCGATCAGTGTCAGTTCCGGGCCTTCTTGATCAGCCCTGCCCAGGGCGGCGGCGGTGACGACGCGTAGAAGCGCAGCACGCCGAGTAGCCGGCTGGCGGGCGGGGCGGTCCAGTATCGCTGGCCGGGTTGCGGGCCTTTGGTGAGGTTGCTGAGGCCCCAGCTGAGGTGAAACCACAGTGCTGCGGCTTCCAGCCCTTCCTGACCGTTGTAGCCGCGCAGGGTGGCTGCCACTTGCTCCAAGGGCAGCTTGGCGAACTCCATCCCGGGCGGGCCCCAGGCGGCGTCGCCCCAGTCGATCAGGGCCAGCAACTGGTTGCCGTGGGCCATGAGGTTCTGCTGAGCCAGGTCGCCGTGCAGGAGCACGTGCGGCTGGTCCTGCGGGACGTGGGCGGCCAGGCGGTCGAAACAGTCGTGGAGCCAGTTCGCAGTACCGGAGTCTAGGTAGCCCTCTGTGGCGAGCTTGTCCACGGTTGGGTGGGGGTCTCCGCCGCCGTCGTCTGGCTCCACACCCGCTGGTGGTTGGTCGACTCGGTGGAGTAGCGCGAGCTGGCTGCCGACCTCCTGCCAGAAGGCCGGTGACGGCGTGGCGGTGTCGACCAGGTCGGTGCCGTGGACTCGCTCGAGGACCATGTACGGCGTGTCAACGAGGGTGCGGGTGGTGTCGAAGTCGACGACTGCGGGAGTCCGTACCCCGGCTGCGCGGGCGACTGGGATGACCGCGGCCTCCTTGAGCAGGTCTTGCTCAAACGGCTTGCTGCGGGGGATGCGGAGGAAGAGGTTGTCACCCACCGCGTAGGCGCGGTTGGCGACACCTCCGGGCACTTCGCGGATCGCGGCAGGCGGTACGGCGTACCGGCTGGCCAGGGCGTCGCGGAGTGAGGTCTTCATCGGACTGATTCTCTCCTGCTGGATACTGGCGGGTGTGCGGAGAGACGTGGATCCGGAGACCATCAGCAGCAGAGACTTCTATGCAGTGCTGAACGCGGTGGTCGTGCCGCGGCCGATCGCGTGGGTCTCGACCCGCTCGGCCGAGGGGGTACTCAACCTGGCGCCACACTCGTTCTTCACCGTGGCATGCGTCGAGCCGCCGATGGTGCAGTTCACCTCGGTCGGGCGCAAGGACAGCCTGAACAACGTCGAGGCGACCGGTGAGTTCGTGGTCAACTTCGCGGCCGAGCCGCTGTTCGAGCAGGTGAACGCGAGCGCGACGAACTTCCCGCCGGAGATCGACGAGTTCGCCGCCGTCGGGCTGCACACCGAACCGGGCAAGACGGTCGCCGTACCGCGGGTGGCCGAGTCGCCGGTCGCGATCGAGTGCACGCTGCACACCACCTTGGAACTGGGCGACTCGACCGTGGTGATCGGCCGGGTGCGGCAGATCAGCATCGACGAGTCGGTGCTGGACGGGAACCATCCCGAGATCACCAGGCTGCAGCCGCTGGCCCGGCTGGGGCGCAACGAGTGGTCCACGATCGGCGAGATCCGCGACATCAGCCGGATCCGGTACGCCGACTGGCCGGGCGACTACGCGGGGCCCAGCTCGACTTTCTGAGTTCTGCACCCATCCGTGCTTCGGGCTGATCCGAAGCACAGCCATGACCACGAGAAAACGCCGGGCCCTGGCAGCGCTGGGGGGTGTGCTCGCCGCAGGCGCGGGACTGGGCCTCGGCGAACTGACCGCCGCACTGGCCGGCGGCACCTCGCCTGTGGTCGGCGTCGGCACCCAGCTGATCGACCTCGCACCGGGGGCGGCCAAAGACTTCGCAGTCAAGAACCTCGGGACCGCCGACAAGCCGGTCCTGATCGGTGTCGTCCTGCTGGCTGTGACCGTCTTCGCCTTCCTGGCAGGCGCGATCGGCGCGACTGCCCCGCGCGTTGCGGTCGCGATGACGGCACTTCTCGGCCTGCTGGCAATCCTCGCCGCAGCCACCGGCCGCACCCTCGCCACCAACTACTTCGTCCAGGTCCTCCCCGCCATCATCACGTTGCTAGTGGCAACGATCGGCATCCTGCTCGTACTCCGAGCGCTCTCCCCGGATCCCTTCGGCGGCGGCGGGCGCCGGAAGACCCCCGCCGCCGAAGGCACCAACCCTGCGGAAGGCACCAGCTCCGCCGAAGGCACCAGCCCCGCGGAAGGCACCAGCTCCGGGGAAGGCGCCAGCGCTGCCGAGGCGCCTGCTGGGTTCGATCGCCGCAGGTTCTTGGGGACTGCGATGGCGTTGGGCGTCGCCGGGGCTGGTGGGCTTGGTGCTTCGCTCGTCCTGCCTGATGGAGTGAGTGAGGCGACCCGGCGGGGGATCAAGCTGCCGGCGCCGGGGAGTCCGGCGCGAGTGTTGCCGGCGGGAGTGGCCGCCGAGGTGCCGGGCGTGAGTCGGTTCGTCACGCCGAATCCGAGCTTCTACCGCGTGGACACCCTGCTGACCGTCCCGAAGGTCGACCCACGGACCTGGGAGTTGCGCATCCACGGCCTGGTCGACCGCGAACTCCGGCTGACCTTCGCCGACCTCCTCAACCGCCGGCTGATCGAACGCGACATCACTCTCACCTGCGTCTCCAACGAAGTCGGCGGCCCGTACGTCGGCAACGCACGCTGGCTCGGCGTACCGATCGCCGAACTCCTCCGCGAAGCCGGTGTCCGCGACGGCGCCGACGCGGTCAGGTCGACCAGCGTCGACGGACTCACGATCGGTACGCCGCTGAAGGCGCTGACCGATGGGCGAGACGCGATCTTCGCGGTCGGCATGAATGGCGAGCCGCTGCCCTTCGAACACGGCTTCCCGGTCCGGATGGTGGTACCCGGGCTCTACGGGTACGTGTCCGCGACCAAGTGGATCGTCGACTTCGAGGTCACCAGGTTCTCGGACTTCAGCGCCTACTGGACCGATCGCGGCTGGTCCGTCGAGGCCCCGATCAAGACCTCCTCGCGGATCGACGTACCGAAGGGTTTCGCCAGCATCAAGGCCGGACCGGCTGTCGCGGCGGGCGTCGCCTGGGCGCAGAACCGCGGCATCGCCAAGGTCGAAGTACAGGTCGATGACGGCGATTGGCAGCCCGCGACGCTCGCGGCCGAGGACACCATCGACACCTGGCGGCAGTGGACGTTCCGCTGGAACGCGACGCCGGGCAACCACAAACTCACCGTGCGAGCGACCGATGCCACCGGACAGGTGCAGACGGCCGACCGCGCGGCGCCGCGACCGAACGGGTCGAGCGGCCTGCACAACACGGTGGTGATGGTCGAGTAACCGGCCTGCCCGACCTTTCGGCTGACGCGCTGCGCGTACGCCGTACCGGCCGTATCCCCCGAACGCCTGGCGTCACAGCAGTGATCGCGCCGGGAAATTCAATCCGAAGGAGAAGGATCGTCATGTCCCACACCATCAAGCGAGTCGCTCTGGCCGCCTCCGCCGTTTCGTTGCTCTTCGCAACCGTTGCCTGCGGCGGCGACGACAAGTCCAGCGGTACGCCGCCGGCCTCGTCGAGCGCGACGACGCCGGCGGAAGTACCCTCCACGGCCCCGTCCGCGGACAACGCGTCCGGACTGGTCGGTCCGGGATGCGCCGACTACGCCAAGGCGAACCCGACCGGCGCCGGCTCGGTCGACGGCATGGCCGCCGCGCCGGTGGCATCGGCCGCGTCGGGCAACCCGTTGCTGAAGACGCTGGTGGCGGCGGTATCGGGCAAACTCAACCCGAAGGTCGATCTGGTGTCGACGCTGAACGGCGGCGAGTTCACGGTCTTCGCGCCGGTGGACACGGCGTTCGCGAAGATCCCGGCCGGCACGATCAACACGCTGAAGACCGATAGCGCCTTGCTGACCAAGATCCTGACCTACCACGTCGTCCCGGGCCAGTTGGCACCTGACGCGGTCGTCGGCAAGCAAACCACCGTCGAGAAGGGCGCCGTCACGGTGACCGGCTCTGGCGACAACCTGATGGTCAACAACGCAAAGGTCATCTGCGGCGGCGTAAAAACCGCCAACGCCACGGTCTACCTGATCGACACCGTCCTGATGCCCCCAGCCGCCTGACACCGGCCCCACCAGCCGACACCAAGGCCGCACCAGTTGCCCCCAGCAATCAACACCCGCCCGCCCGGCAACCGCTCTCACGAAGGGGGTGTGTGGCGAGGTGGGCTGGATTGCGGCGGGCGGGCCGGCCGGCGGGTCATCCGGTCGCTGACCGGCCACGGAACGCACGGCGTGTTGGCACATGAGTCGGCGACCTGCCGTGATGGCCGGGATCTCTGCTGCCTGTCCGTCGGTTGGTGGTGGTGCGGTTGGGGTTGGGGTTGGGGAGGGTTTTCGCTGGACTCGGGGCGGATTTTGCGCCGGTTCTGGGATATTTTCCTCCCCGCCTGGACTGGGGTGATCGGCTTTGGGCACGGGCTGGCGTTGTTGGGGGATGCCTGGCCGGTGCACAGGGTGGCTGGCGGTGGTCAAAGGGGGGGCGAATGATCAGGTGCTCTTGGGCTGGCGAGGACTGGGATGGCGGGCAGGAGACCTCGTACACCACTCTGCTGGACACCACCCGGATGGCTGCTGCTGGCGTTTGGTGGGGAGGGGTGTCGCGGTGGGTCGGGACTAGGTGAGAGTGGCAGTTAGAGCTAGGGCTGTTAGTGGGGGTTGCCAGGCGGTGCGGGGTCGAAGTGGGGGGCTCGCCTGGTGGAGAGAGGGCCGGTGTCTACCGCGTCGAAGCCGAGGTCGTTGATGAAGTGGGTGACGATCTGTTTGGCAGTGGCGTCGGCGAGGAGTTGGCCGGCGGAGATGGTGTTGAGGCCTTTGACGACGCGGGTGTAGGGCAAGAGGTCGGCGAGTACCTCGGTGGTTGACGTGCGGCCTTCGTCGATCGCGGGGTCGCGTCCGTCGCGGTACGGCAAGTAGTTGCACGCGTCGAGCACGATTCGGCCGATCAGTTCGTCCCGGGGGAGTCGCGGGAAACGACCGTAGGGGATTGCCAGCACCACCAGATCGGCCACGGTCGCCGCCTCGCCTGGCGTAGCCGCGCGCGCCGCAGGGCCGAACTCGCGCACCAATCGCTGAAGACTCCGAGTCCCGCGTGAGTTGCTCATCACCACCTGATGACCAGCAGCCAACGCCCGGCGAGCCACCGCGCTCCCAACCAAACCGCTACCGATGAACCCGATGACCGCCATCAAACCTCTCCTCTGACCGCCCAAGAAAACAAGCCTTCTACTAGGTGACGCGCTGGATGGTCCTGCAGGAGGTCGTTCGCGAGGAACCTGCCCGAAGGGATGGTTGGAGTGCCCATCCGGGCGTGGGAGTCGGGCTATGTGGAGTTGCCGGGGGCAAGGAATGGATTGTCTTGAGGAGGGTCGTCCAAGGAGTTGTGGGCGCTGGGTTCCCGCAGGCCGGTAGCGAGTGATCCGGCAGATGTCGAGCGGGCCTTTCAGCCAGTGGTCGGTCCAGGTCAGGCAAAGGCCGTGGTGAGGGGTGGCTTACATCACCGAGTTGCCGGGCCAACTCAGTGGGTGATCGCCTCGATGGCTTGCAAGGTTTGGGTCAGGTCGTCGGGGGTGGTCTGGTGGTTGGAGACGGAGATCCGCATGTAGCGCTTGGAGCGCCAGGTGGTGCCGCCCATCCAGCAGGTGCCGCTGGCTTGGAGTGCGCCGATGACTCGATCGGTTTCCGTGTCGTCGCCGAAGGAAACGAGGATCTGGTTGAGGACCACCTCGTTGCCGAGGTCGTACCCCGCTGAGGCCAGTTGGTCGCCTAGGGATTTGGCCAGGGTGCAACAGTTGTCGACGAGTTGGGCGACGCCGTCGCGGCCCAGTTCTTGGAGGCCGGCCCAGACTGCCAAGCCTCGGGCTCGACGGGACGATTCCATCACGTAGTCGCCTGGCTCGGGGTCTTCGGACCTGACCAGGTAGGAGGCGCTGTAGCCGAGGGCCGCCGCGTGTGATTCAGGATGGGCGCAGAAGACGAAGCCGCTGTCGTACGGGAGATTGAGCCACTTGTGGCCGTCGCAGCCCCAGGAATCGGCGAGCTCCAGGCCCGCGACTTGGTGCCGGTGGGTGGGGCTGGCTGCGGCCCAGAGGCCGAAGGCGCCATCCACGTGGACCCAGCCGCCGTACTCGTGGATCAGTTCGCAGGCGTCGCCGAGGGAGTCCGAGGCGCCGGTGTTCACGTTGCCTGCTTGAAGGCAGACGATCAGCGGGCCCTCGTGACCGTCCAGGCGGGTTCGCAGGTCGTCTAGGTCGATGACCCCGTTCTCCTTGCTGTGAACGGGTTCCAGTGAACCCGAGCCGAATCCGAGCAACCGCAGCGATCGGTCGATCGTGGCGTGCCGTTCGTCGCCGGCCAGGATCCGGACGCGGGGAGCTCCGGCCAACCCATCCTTCTCTACATCCCAGCCCGCCTTGGTCAGCACGTGGTGCCGAGCCGCCGCCAGCCCGACGGTGTTGGCTGCCTGCGCACCGGTGACGAAACCGGTCGATGCCGTCGCAGGCAAATCGAGAAGCTCCTTGAGCCACTCGCCCGCCGCTGCCTCAGCAGCCGCCGCGGTCGGCGAGAGCACGCTGTTCCAGGCGTTCTGGTCCCAGCCGATCGCCAGGATGTCGGCCGCGCTGGCGGCAGGCAGAGCACCGCCCACGACGAAGCCGAAGTACCGCGGTCCGGCGCTCGCGACGAGTCCGCCCTCGGCCAGCGTGATGAGCTCCTCGATCACCTCCGCCGCCGGTCGCCCTTCCTGCCCGAGTGGTCGCCGGAAATCAGCTCGCACCTCGGCGGAACTCTTGGCCGCACCGACTCGCCGCCGCCCCAACGACTCCCGGTACTCCGCGGCCTCCGCGGCGGCTCTCCCGAACAGCTCGCGCAGATCGGACTCTGACTTCTCTGGCATCGGCTCTCCCATGCTCTCGACTGTGCCATCTAGGGACTGTTTCAGAAGTAGCGGCAGGCGGGGCTGACGGTGGGGGCTGCAAGGATGCGGCCATGGAACAGGTAGTGAATCGGCAGGAAGCGTCGGAGGCGGTCGAGGACTCTGGGTGGCGCTTCTTACTGGGCGCTTTGCGAACGTCGGTCCCGGTCGGGTCGTTGGCTCGGGCGATCGGCTTGGCAGCGGACGCTGTCGCGGTGTGCGGCGACGACGCCGACCGGCACCTTCAGGTCGATGCCCGCCCCGATCGGGTCGTCTTCACTCTGCAGTCGTTGGAGCACGCAGCGGTGACCACCCGGGATGTCGAACTCGCGCTTCGGATCTCTGCCACCGCGAACAGGTCCGGGTTTCTGGCGGAGCCCGAAATCGGAACGGGGGCACCGCGATCCGTCCAGATTCTGGAGATCGCGATTGATGCGCTGGACATTGCCGGGATTCGGGCGTTCTGGAAGGCGGTGCTGGGCTATACCGATGAGGCGGGTGCCGACGGACCGGAGGATCCGCTCGTCGACCCGGTCGGGCAGGGCCCGGCCATCTGGTTCCAGCAGATGCACCGGGCGCGCCCGCAGCGCAATCGCATCCACTTCGACATCTGTGTTCCGCATGACGAGGCACCACGGCGCGTCGAGGCCGCACTGGCGGCTGGGGGCCGACTTGTGTCCGCGACGCGTGCCCCCGCTTTCTGGGTGCTTGCCGACCTGGAGGGGAACGAGGCCTGCGTGACCACATGGCAGGGCCGAGACGGCTGACGGTTGCCTCATCGCGTCACGAGTCCTGGTCGAGTTCGTGGAGGAGGCGGACGAATCGTGGGGAGAGGCCAGGGCTGGGATCACCGGCTGCTCGCGTCGCCAGATGCCAGCCGTCCGGCGCGACCAGATAGACCCAAGGGCTCAATGGTCCCGGCTCGGTGGCATGCGCCCGGCCGGCCAGATTGAGCATCATCCCGAGTGCCGGGAGCACGGACAGATCGGTGACCACGTGCACGAGCAGCAGGTCCCGGACCGGCATCGCCGCCAGTACGCCGTACCGCGGGTTTTCGACGTGGAGGGACTCACGCAGCACCGTGTCGAGCACGAGTGCCCGGGAGGCCGCGAAGTCGCTGCCGCTGATCATGGCGACCAGGGTGCCCTCGTACTCCGCGTAGGCGACCGTGTCGGTCAGCGAACGCAGGTTGCGAAGCCCCCACGACTCGGCGTCCGCCCAGGTCAGGCCGAGGTCCGCGACCGGATCGAAGTACATGGTGATCGTGCCATCGGTGCTCGTGGCCGGCACCGACAGCAGGCCTGGCACGAACTCCGGTGCCGAGCTGAGCAGGCGTGGCTCGAGTGAGTCCTTCGGGACGAGTCGCTGGAGGAGCTCGCGCTGCGGATCCGCCGGTATCGGTGGTGGCCCGTGGCGCAGAGTGTGGGCCAATCGGTCGAAATGCTCGCCGACCAGTCGCGGCCAGTGGTCCGGTCGCAGGCCGGCCACGATCCTCGCCAGGTTCGTCAGGCCCGCCTCGAAGTGCTCGCCTGGTGGCGCCCCGGCGGCGAATCCGGCCCCGGGTTGTAGGACAAGCGCCCCGGCGCCGTCGTACCGGCCGTGCAGGGCGCGGGCGGCCGCGGCCTCGAGACTCAGTCGCACCAGGTGTGCGGCCTCGGCTTGGGACAACGGCGCCAGCGCGCCGGATTGGTTGCCTAGGGCCCATTCGGTGGAGTCTTCGTCGATGATCATGCTGTCCACCTCCTTCGACAGAGAAAGTACGAGCGTTCGCCGCTCTGACGGCCGGTACTTCGCAGCCTGTGGACAACCGGCCGGTTATTCTGCGTCAGCCGCAGACCACCACCCCGAGGAGCGACCCGATGCCCGCCACCCCCAGCGCAGACCACACGCCGGCCAGGGGTGTCGCGCACGAACAGGTGACGAGCCGCCCCGCTTCGGCCACCCGGCTCTCGCTGTCGCACATCACCGCCCAGAACGAGACCAACCTGCTCGGCACCGTCCACGGCGGCGTGGTGATGACGCTGGTCGACTCGGTCGCAGGCGTCGTCGCGGCCCGGCACTCGGGCGGTCCGGCGGTGACCGCGTCGATGGACGAGATGGTCTTCCTGGTCCCGGTCAGGGTCGGCGACGTCGTGCATTTCACCGCGCAGGTGAACTGGACCGGCCGTAGCTCGATGGAGGTCGGCGTGCGGATCACCGCCGACCGCTGGGACTCGGTCAGCGCGCAGGTGCACGTCGCGACGGCGTACCTGGTGTTCGTGGCGGTCGACGAGGAAGGCAAGCCGCGCGCAGTACCGCAGGTGGTGCCGGAGACGGACGAGGATCACCGGCGGATGCGTGAGGCCGAGATCCGCCGGAGTCACCGGCTGGCCCGCCGGCAGGCGATCATCTCCTCCCGCGAGGGGACCGAATGAATCTGCTGGGCAGCGCCCGGCGGCACCCGTCCGCCATCTTGCTGGTCGTCCAGTTGCTCGGTGTGCTGGTCTACCCTGCGATGGAGGGCTCCCGCGGGGGCCGGGTCGCCTTCGAGATCCTCGGCATCGTCGTACTGGTACTCGCTGTGTTCTCGGTGCGGTCGACGCCAGGTCTCACCTGGGTCAGCGTCTGCCTGGGCATCCCCGCGGTCGCGATGTCGCTGGTGGACGCCTTCCATCCGACCGAGGCAATGGTGCCGATCTCCGGCGTGCTGCACGCGGCCTTCTACTTCTACGCCGCCTACAGCTTGCTCCGGTACATGCTGTCCGACCACGACGTGAGCACTGATGAACTCTATGCGACTGGTGCCACTTTCACCTTGGTCGCTTGGGGTTTCGCCTACCTGTTCGTCTTCGTCCAGGCGCTGCTCCCGGGCAGCTTCACCGCGGCGGTCAACCCGACGCACGACCGAAACTGGATGGAGCTGTTGTTCCTCAGCTTCACCACGCTGTCCAGCACCGGCCTGAGCGACATCGTGCCGATCACGTCCTGGGGACGCTCAGTGGTGATGATCGAGCAACTTGCCGGTCTCGGCTACGTCGCCATGGTCGTCTCCCGCCTGGTCGGCCTGACCGTCGCCAAGCGCGCGTAGGGCATCTCTGGCAATTCCCTGCGTGCTGCGCGGTACCAGCACCGCTAACGACTGCGCGAGATGTACGCCGCACGCATACCCAAGTCGGCGGGCAAGCGGTTACCTCGGCGTGTCGGGCGGCTGGCGCGAGGTTCTGTGTGCGTGGCGGTGCGGGCGTGCGGGCGTGCGGGCGTCTGCGATGGCGCCCGGTGGCATGCCCTCGTCGTGCTGGCGACCGGCGGGGGATGGGGGCTGTACCTCGTCAAGCTCCGGCTGTCCGGCGCAACCAGGATCAGCGGTCTGCTCTATCTGGTGCCACCGACGACGATGGTCTTCGCGTTCTTGATGTTCGGCGAGACCATCGGCGCCCTCGCGGCAGGTGGGATGGTGGTCTGCGCGCTTGCCGTGCTGCTGATCACGGCTCGCCAAGGCGGCGGGAACGCCAGGATCTCGTTACGCTGCGACAATGGCGGAACCACGGTGGCTGGATGACCAAGAGCAGCGGGCCTGGCGAGCGTTCATCGCGGCCCAGCGGGTGGTGAACAGCCGGATCGAGCAGCAGTTGCAGCGCGACGCGGGGATGCCACACACGTACTTCGAGATCCTGGTCCGGCTCTCGGAATCGCCGGACGGCCGGCTGCGGATGAGTGAGCTGGCCCTGGCCACACTCGGCTCGCGCAGCCGCCTGTCGCATGCGGTGAACCGGCTGGAAGGGGTCGGCTGGGTTCGTCGCGAAGGTGTCGAAGCGGATCGCCGCGGACAGGTCGCGATCATCACCGACGATGGCCGCGAAAAACTCAGAGAGACAGCGCCCGGCCATGTCGAGACTGTTCGGCAGGCCGTCTTCGACGCGCTCACCAGCGAGCAGGTCGACCAATTGCTGGGCATCTGCGCAAGCTTGGCGCGGCACTCCGGTGGCACGTACGACAGCGATATCTGGGAAGGAAAGCCCTCCGGTACCTCGGCCTAGCCAAGACGTCGGCAAGAATGGCCGCGATGAAGACCATCGGAAGCCGGGTAGTGGCAGCAGCAGTCGCAGCACTCCTCCTAAATGCATGCAGCGACTCCGGCACGCCTACCGCAGGTCCGAGCACGGTCCCATCGTCGTCGGTCCCCGTCACCACTCAGAAGCCGCCAACCACGCCGACCCAGACCCCGGCTCAAACACCGACGCCGACGCCGACCCCGACCGTCGCCGGCTGCGTGGATCAGAAGCTGCAGCAGCTGACCCCACGGGAGCAGGCAGCACAGCTGATCATGACCGGCATCAGCACCAACGGCATGAACTCGGCAGAGCGATCCATCGCCCGCGCCCAGAAGCCAGGCGGCCTCCTGCTCATGGGTCCAGGCGGCAGCGCCTCCCACACCCGTACTGCGATGGCCGCCGCCACCACGGCGGCCACGGTGAAGGGCATCAGCCCCTTCATCGCCGCAGACCAGGAAGGCGGCAAGATCCAGCGCCTCAAGGGCTCCGGCTTCGACCGCATCCCGTCAGCGACAGTGCAGGCCACCTGGTCCGACGACAAGCTCGCCACCCGCGCCAAGACGTGGGGCGCCCAGCTCAAGCAGGCAGGCGTCAACATGGACCTCGCGCCGGTCGCGGACGTAGTACCGGCGTCTCTTGGGGATGACAATGCGCCTATCGGAGCGCTGGACCGTGGCTACGGCGACACGCCCGGCGAGGTCGGCCCGCATGTCGTCGCGTTCATCAAAGGGATGCACGAGGCCGAGGTGATGACCTCGGTCAAGCACTTCCCGGGCCTGGGCCGGGTCAAGGGCAACACTGACTTCTCCTCCGGCGTGGTGGACACGGTGACCACCCGCAACGACGACGACCTCGCGCCGTTCGCCGCCGGAATCCAGGCAGGCTCCGACCTGGTGATGATCTCCACCGTCACCTACACCAAGATCGACCCCAAGAACCGCGCGGTGTTCTCGCCCACCATCATCGGCGGCATGCTGCGCGGCGACCTCGGGTTCGGCGGTGTCGTGATCACTGACGACGTCGGTGCGGCGGCAGAGGTCGCGTCGGTGCCGGCCGGCCAGCGGGCGACCCGGTTCGTTGCAGCAGGTGGTGACATCGTGATCACCGCCAAGGCCTCGCTCACCTCGACGATGGTCACCGCCCTGGTCGCCAAAGCCCAGCAGGACAAGGCTTTCGCGGCGCAGCTCCAGAGCAGCGTCCGCCGGGTACTCACCCTCAAGCAGAACCGCGGCCTGTTGAGCTGCGGATGAGCACACCCGAGCAGGAGCCCGACTACCGGTTCAGTCTCGCCAACGAGCGGACCTATCTGGCCTACTTGCGGACCTCGCTGGCCTGCTACGCGGGCGGGCTGTCCGCAGTACAGTTCCTGGACCTCGGCCCCGACCGTTGGCCCGCACGGATCATCGGCGTCGTCCTCGTGACCGCGGGGATCGTCACCACCGCCGGCGCCTTCCGCCGCTGGCAGGCGAACCAAATCGCCATGCGAACGGGTGGACCACTGCCCGTGACGAGGCTTCCTTTGGTGCTGGGAGCAACCATCGCCGTCGTCGGCCTGATCGGCCTCATCTTCAGTCTGTGGCGATGAGTTCAGACCGCGATCCAGGCCTCCAGCCCGAGCGCACGCTGCTCGCCTGGCGCCGTACGTCGCTCGGCCTGGTCGCCAACGGCGGCCTCCTGCTCGCGTCCGGCCACGGTACGTCGGACGTCCGGCTCGGCCTCGGCGTCGTCGTCATCGTGCTGGCCCTGTCCTGCTGGGCCGCCGTCAGCGCCGTCTACCGCCGGGGCATCAAACCCGCCGCCCTCGGCTCCCAGCGGGTCCTGCGTCTGGCGGCCGGGCTGGTGCTCGTCGTTGGCGCTTTCGACCTCTACGCGGTGGTGACACGCTGAAGTTTTCCGATCACTTTCCGGATATGCTGAGTCAACGTGTTCATCATCTCGCGGTACCTTGAGCAGGCGGATGCTCCGTCAGCGGTCCGTTGCCCCTAGCATGTTCACGGTTTGTCCCTCGTTCACCCGGAGCTTGAAGTGCCGTTACGTCTGCGTCCGAACGACCCGACGTTCTACGACCTTTTCACCGAGTCAGCCAACCACCTGGTCGACGGAGCCAGAATCCTCGCCGAACTGCTGGGCAGTACGGCGGGCACAGGACTGTCGGCGAGTCATCAGATCGCCGTCCAGATGAAGGATGCCGAGCACGCCGCGGACGAGACCACCCACTCGATCATCCGGCGGGTGAACTCGACGTTCGTAACGCCGTTCGACCGCGAGGACATCTATCGGCTGGCCTCCGACCTCGACGACGTGATGGATTACATGGAAGAGGCGGTCGACAACGTCCACCTCTTCGGCCTCACCAGCCTGCCGGCCGAGGTGGCCGAGCAGATCGAGGTGCTGCAGCGGATGGCGACACTGACCGCCGAGGCGATGCCCCGGCTGCGCACGATGAAGGACCTCGCGGAGTACTGGATCGAGATCAACCGGCTGGAGAACACCGGTGACGCGGTCCACCGGCGGATCATCGCGAAGCTGTTCAGCGGCGAGTTCGACGCGCTGACGGTGATGAAGGTGAAGACCGTGGTCGACCTGCTGGAGGCCGCCATCGACGCCTTCGAGCACGTCGCGAACTCGGTCGAACAGATCGCTGTCAAGGAGAGCTGAGCGTGGAGCTCGCGCTCGTCATCGCGGTCATCGTCATCGCGCTCGCCTTCGACTACACCAACGGTTTCCACGACGCCGCGAACGCGATCGCGACGTCGGTCTCGACCCGGGCCCTGACGCCCCGGGTGGCGCTGGTGCTGGCGGCGGTGATGAACTTCCTCGGCGCCTTCCTGGGCACCGAGGTGGCCAGCACCGTCGGCAAGGGCATAATCAACGTGCCGACCGGTGAGCACGGCCTGGTGGTCGTGATCGCGGCCCTGGTCGGCGCTATCACCTGGAACCTGATCACCTGGTACTTCGGCCTGCCGTCGTCGTCCTCGCATGCCTTGATCGGCGGCCTGGTCGGCGCCGGGCTGGCCTCCACCAGCGTGGTGCTGTGGGGCGGGATCCTCGACAAGGTCGTCATCCCGATGATTCTGTCGCCGGCCATCGGCTTCCTCGGGGCGTTCCTGGTGATGACCGCGATCCTGTGGATCTTCCGGCGCAGCAACCCGGGCAAGACCACCCGCGGTTTCCGGATGGTGCAGGCGCTCTCGGCGGCCGCGATGGCGCTCGGACACGGTCTGCAGGACGCCCAGAAGACGATGGGCGTGATCTTCCTGGCGCTGCTCACGGCCGGGCACGTCGACAAGGGTGACGGCATCCCGACCTGGGTGAAGATCTCGGCCGCGACCGCGATCTCGCTGGGTACGTACGCCGGTGGCTGGCGGATCATGCGGACCCTGGGCCGCCGGATCATCCACCTCGACCCGGCTCGCGGCTTCGCCTCCGAGGCGGTCGCGGCGACCGTGCTGTACGTGATGGCGATCGGCCTGCACGCGCCGGTCTCGACCACGCACACGATCACCTCGGCAGTGATGGGTGCGGGCGCCACCAAACGGCTCTCAGCGGTCCGCTGGGGCGTCGCGAAGACCATCGTGACGGCCTGGGTACTGACCATCCCAGCAGCCGGCCTCGTCGCCGCCGGCGTCTACGCCGTCGCCCACCTGATCCTCGAGTAGGCAGACGCAGGCGAGCGGGCCTCCCGAGTAGGCGCACGTAGGCGAGGGGCCCTCTCGAGGAGGCCGGCCGTAGGCGAGTGGGCTGTCAGCGGTTCCAGCGGCGTACGGAGCGGGCGACGTCCTTCGGGCGGAGTGAGGCGACCGAGCTCTCCCAGTTGTTGTAGAGGGAGTCGCCGAGCAGGGTGAGGCTCAGGAACGCCTGCGGCCGGACCGCCATCACCCAGGTCGCGGCGGCAGCGTGTCCCTGCTGATAGAGCAGCCGGTCGGCCGTCGCCTCTATCCGCGCCTTGTCGCCGTCGGGCGCCATGTTGATGGTGGCCCACGCCTTCACGATCGCCGAGTCCTTGGCGGTCATCTGGGCCAGGAAGGCCAGCGGCCCGCGCCAAGAGCCGCGGCGGCCCACGCCGTCGAGGCTGTCCAGCGGGAACCAGCCGTTCTGGCAGCGCCGCCCGTTCACCGCCGACTCGATCTCCCGAGCCTGCTCCGGGCGCAGATTCTGCGTCGCCCAGTACAGGAAGTAGACCCCGACGTCCGGGATCTCCTCGGCCACATTGTCCGGGATGCTCAGCCGCCCCGGTTCGAAGAGATGCAGCTCTTCGTCTTGTCCGTACAAAATTGTCATTCCCCCGCCCAGCCCGATGACCGCAAGCTGAGCGTCCGGGGCGGGAACGTGATCAGCCTGCCGTCGAGAGGGACCCCCCAGGTCCTGCTTCGACATCCAAAGGCTCTTGGTACCCCCGGCTGGCCCCTCGGTCAACCCTTCGTCCGGAATGCGATTACCGCAGGGTTTGTGAAAAACCTACTTGCGCCGGCGCGCGGCCCGTTCGCGAAGCTCCTCGGCGTCGAGCCGGTCGGCCTCCTCGGGCGTCGGCGCGGCCCCGCCGTACGACGCCGGCAACCACCAGGCGCCGGCCGGCTTGTCCGCAGAGGCGTTGATGGTCCGCTCGAGCATCCCGGCCATCGTGGTCCGCAGCCGGGCGGTGGCCTCGGTGGCGTCCTCGTCCGGGCTGACCGGCATCGGCTCGCCGACCGTGATGGAGACCCGCTGGTGCCGGGAGAAGTCGCGCGGATGGTCCTTGGTCATCATCCGCTGGGTGCCCCAAAGGACCATCGGGATCACCGGTACGCCGGCCTCGGCCGCCATCCGGACCGCGCCCGACTTGAACTCCTTCAGCTCGAACGACCGGCTGATCGTCGCTTCGGGGAAGACACCGACGATCTCGCCCTCGCCGAGACAGCGGATCGCCTCCCGGTACGACCCGGCGCCCGCGCCGCGATCCACCGGGATGTGGTGCATGCCGCGCATCAGCGGACCGGAGTACCGGTTGCGGAACAGCACCTCCTTGGCCATGAACCGGACCAGCCGCTTGCTCGGCTGGGCGCCGAACCCGCCGATCACGAAGTCCACGTAGCTGATGTGGTTCAGCGCCAGCACGGCCCCACCCGTGCGCGGGATGTGCTCCGTCCCGACCATCGTGAACCCGAGGTCGAGCACCTTGAAGGCGGTCTTGGCGAAGCCGATCACCGGCGGGTACAGGATGTCGCGCATGACCTGACGCTACCGGGTCCGGCCACGCCACACCGTCCGGCGTTGTGACACTGGCCGCTGGAGCTGGGCGGGCCACACGGATCCAGTACGCAGTACGCAATCGTTGGCTAGAGTGACCGCGACAAGTTGATACCGCGGGAGCTCGCGCTGTAGCGGGCTGAGAGGGCGGCTGGGTGAAACCGGCGCCGCCGACCGCCGAACCTGTCCGGGTAATTCCGGCGTAGGGAGCAGCATCGTGACAACTATCGACAACCCTGTCCGCCCCACTGTGACCACCGGCCCGATCTCTGGGTCGGAAAAGGTCTACACCGGCGATCTGAGAGTCCCACTCCGGCGGGTGAACCTCACCAACGGGGAGCACTTCGACCTCTACGACACGTCGGGGCCGTACACCGACGTCAACGCGGAGATCGACGTCCAGACGGGCCTCCCCCCGGTACGCCGGGACTGGGTCGCCGGGCGTGAGCCGCTGACCCAGCTGGCGCATGCGCGGGCGGGCACGATCACCGAGGAGATGCGCTACATCGCGATCCGCGAGAGCGTCGATCCGGAGTTCGTCCGGGCCGAGGTGGCCCGGGGCCGGGCGGTGATCCCGGTCAACCACAACCATCCCGAGTCCGAGCCGATGATCATCGGGAAGAAGTTCCTGGTGAAGGTGAACGCCAACATCGGCAACTCCGCCGTCTCCAGCTCGGTGGAGGAGGAGGTGGAGAAGCTCGTCTGGGCGGCCCGGTGGGGCGCCGACACGGTGATGGACCTGTCCACCGGCAAGAACATTCACGAGACCCGCGAGTGGATCCTGCGGAACTCGCCGGTGCCGATCGGGACCGTGCCGCTCTACCAGGCACTGGAGAAGGTGAAGGGTGACCCGACCGAGCTGACCTGGGAGATCTACCGCGACACGGTGATCGAGCAGTGTGAGCAGGGCGTCGACTACATGACCGTGCACGCCGGCGTACTGCTGCGCTACGTGCCGCTGACTGCCAGGCGGATCACCGGCATCGTCTCGCGCGGTGGCTCGATCATGGCCGCGTGGTGCCTCGCCCATCACCAGGAATCCTTCCTGTACACGCATTTCGCCGAGCTGTGCGAGATCCTGCGCCAGTACGACGTGACGTTCTCGCTCGGTGACGGGCTTCGTCCGGGTTGCATCGCGGACGCCAACGACGCGGCCCAGTTCGCCGAGCTGCGGACGCTGGGCGAGCTGACCAAGATCGCCTGGGAGCACGACGTCCAGGTGATGATCGAAGGGCCCGGACACGTTCCGATGCACAAGATCGCGGAGAACGTCCGGCTCGAGGAGGAGCTCTGCGGCGAGGCGCCGTTCTACACATTGGGGCCGTTGGCAACCGATGTCGCGCCGGCGTACGACCACATCACCAGTGCGATCGGTGCGGCCCAGATCGGCTGGCTCGGTACGGCGATGCTCTGCTACGTCACGCCGAAGGAGCACCTCGGCCTGCCGGATCGCGACGACGTGAAGACCGGCGTGATCACCTACAAGATCGCCGCCCACGCGGCCGATCTGGCCAAGGGACACGCGCACGCGCAGGACTGGGACGACGCGTTGTCGAGGGCCCGCTTCGAGTTCCGCTGGGAGGACCAGTTCAACCTCTCGCTGGATCCCGACACGGCCCGGTCGTACCACGACGAGACGCTGCCGGCCGAGCCGGCCAAGACGGCGCACTTCTGCTCGATGTGCGGGCCGAAGTTCTGCTCGATGCGGATCACCGCCGACATCCGCAAGTACGCCGAGGAGCACGGCCTGGACTCCGCCGAGGCGATCGAGGCGGGCTTCGCCGAGATGTCGGAGACCTTCAAGGCCAAGGACTCCAAGCTCTACCTGCCACTGGCCGACTGACGACCGGCCGCTGAGCGCCTGTCCGGAGTACCGGGGTCCCAAACCTCCCGGTACTCCGGATGCAGGAGCATCATGGGCGGATGGAGGACGACGAGCAGGAGCTACGCGACCTGCTGCACCAGTACGACGAGGCGGGTGGGCTCGAACACCCGCCCTTCTACAACCATCGCAAGACCCGGGCGGCGTTCAACGCGCTGGTCGACCGGCTGGACGCCGACTTCGCGACCAGTTGCCGGGCCGATCGCGACGTCCAGGACGCCAGCCTGCACGGCCGGATCGAGATCCCGGTCGAAGCTCTGCACGCTCGGACCCCACCCCACCACCCCGGTCAGGCAGGGGGAGCGGCGCAGATCGTCGTGTCGGTCAGCAACTTCGGCTCGATGGCGGTGATCTCGGCCGAGAATCCCGGTGCCTACCTCGATCTGACCGAGGCACTGGCCGACGACGCCATCACCGGCCCGGATCTGAAGACCGTCCGCCGGGCGCTCGACGAACTCGGCTACCGGGTCATCCCGGAGGAGCTGCTCACCCGCCCGTACGACGGGATCAGCGAGCTGGGTTATCCGCCGGACCGTCAGCCGGACTGGTGGATCCGGTTCTTCGACTATCTCTGACAGCCCGGGACGGGCCTGGGATGCCGTTGCCCGGCAAGAAATCGAGACCGGGCGGTCCGCCGCCGAAACCGGCCGCGGGAGCCCGGAAACATCCTGACTCCGTGTGAGGATTGCGGTGAGTCGGGATGCGCGAAGGCCCGGATACAGCGGAGAATTGGTGGATCGGTGGCCAACGGGGCGATCACGGTGAGTGATTGGGCGAACCGGTTCAGGTTTTTCCCTTCACTCTGCGTGAATAAGACTGTAGCCTTAATCTGCGTTGGGAAGGAGGTGCAGGTGCGGTGGTCTTCGTTCTCACGGTAGATCAGCGAGGCAGCCGAAGCATGGGCGATCTCGTACCCGAGCTGCTGAATACGCTCAATCGCCGGCCACGACGGATCGGTCTGCTGCGCAAGTTCGAGCGCACGGCGGGCGACGAGGTCCAGGGCGTGCTCTCGGAGGCACGCGCCACCGTCGACGTGATCGTCCAGCTGCTCCGCGCGGACACCTGGTACGTCGGTCTCGGCGTCGGCGAGGTCGACCAGCCGCTGCCGCGCAGTACCAGGGCAGGCAGCGGGGCCGCGTTCGTTTTGGCGCGTGAGGCGGTCAACCGGGCCAAGGCCAGTCCCCATCACGTGAACGTCGTCGGCACCAACGAGCACGCCGCCGAGCAAGCAGAGAGCGTCCTGTGGCTCATGGCCTCGGTACTGCGTCGCCGCAGCGACCGCGGCTGGGCAGTGGCCGACCTGCTGGCCGAAGGGCTGACCCGGCGGGAGATCGGCGTGAAGCTGGGGATCAGCCAGTCCGCTGTGACCCAGCGGGCGCAAGCGGCCGGGTTCGCGGAGGAACAGCGTGGACGGGTGCTTGCGGCCGAGTTGCTCGAGGCTGGGGAGGCTGCATGACGGCGGTGGTTCTGGCGCTGACCGCGCTCGGCCTGCTGCTCGCCATACTGGCATGGGTGCCTAGGTCTGGCTCCACGCTGGAGATCGTGATCAGTGGCGTGATGCTGGCGTGTCTGGTTGCCGTCGGCATCCTGCTGCTGGCGGGAGACGGCGTACAGGGCTGGCGGGAGGCCTGGTGGAACCTGCTCCTGCTGGCGTCCGGCAGCCTCGCAGTGGCCGGTGGAGGCCCGCTGACGACGTCAGTGCTGGCACTGGTCGACCGCGGCAACACCAGGTCCCAGTCGACCCAGCAGGCCGGTGAGGTACTGCGAGGCGGTGCGCTGATCGGTGCGCTGGAGCGCGGCGCCATCTACGGCTCGATCGTGGCGGGCTGGCCCGAGGGCGTGGCGATCGTGCTGGCCATCAAGGGCCTGGCGCGCTACCCCGAGCTGAGGAGCCCGGACCAGCCGGCGTCGGTGACGCCCACGGCGGTAGCGGAGCGATTCATCATCGGCACCTTCACCAGCGTGCTCTGGTCCGTCACCTGCGCCGGCCTGACCCTGTCGCACTAGCTAGCCCCCACGTCCTCCGTTCATTCGCCCCCTTTTCACCCGTCGCAGCCTCTCGCCTGAGGTGATCGACACCAAACGGGTGAAAAGGGGGCGAATGAACGGAGAGGGCTAGACCTTGATGACGTAGGTGGACATCACCTTGTCGTGCCAGGTCTGCTTCTGGTCGTCCCACAACGGCCAGAGCGAGTTGAGCAGGCAGGCCTGGTCGAAGATCCCGCGCAGGAAGTCGCGGAGGAACGCCTTGCCCGGGCCGATCACCTGGAAGGACCGGGAGTCCACCAGCTTGATGCCGAGCACGCTCTTGCCGATGCTCTGACCGGTGTTGCCCTGCCGGACTACCCGGTTCCAGATCCACAGGCCGATGCTGGCCAGGATGCCCACCACCATCACGATGACGGCCCACGCCTGCGGCTGGTCGTCGGGGTACCGGTTGCCTTCGCGGACGGCGATGTGGCCGAGGAAGACCCCATAGCCGACGATGGCCGGTACGCCGCAGACCAGGCCGTCCAGGACGGCGGCACCGACGCGTGAGCCCCAGCCGGCCAGTTCAGCGCCGCCGGGAGTGCCGTAGCCGTAGCCCTGTCCGTACGGGTTCTGACCGTAGGGCCCGGGCTGCTGTCCATAACCGGGTTGCCCGTAGCCAGGTTGCCCGTAGCCGGGCTGCTGCCCGTACTGCGGTTGTCCGTACTGGGGTTGCCTGTACTGCGGCTGGCCAGGTTGGCCGGGCTGCCCGTACTGGCCAGGTTGCCCGTACTGCGGCGGCTGCCCGTACTGCGGCTGCCCAGGGCCGGGCTGAGCCGGCGGTTGGGTCGGGTGGTCCTGAGGGCGGTCCTCGGGGCCGTGGGGAGGGGTGGTCACGGTATTCCTTTCTCGGCGCTCCAGATCAGAGCTTGATCACCAGGTCGGAAACGACCTTGTCGTGCCAGGTCTGCTGCTTTGCGTCCCACAGCGGCCAGAGCAGGTTCAGGAAGCAGAGGTTGTTGAAGATGTTCGCGCAGATCTCCCGGCCGAGCGTCCTGCCCACGCCGATGGTCTGCCCGGTCCGTGCGGACACGATCTTCAGCCCGGTGACCTGCTTGCCGATCGACTGACCCGATCTGCCCTGCTTGATGACCCGGTTCCAGATCGCGACCAGCAGGCTGAGCAGGCCGCCCAGCACCATCGAGGTGGCCGCGGCCGGGGTGAGTTGCCTGCTGTCGCCGTTCACGGCCACCGCCACGATGACGCCAATGACGGCCGGTGGCAGCTGTACCAGCGAGTCGATCACGGAGGCGCCCACCCGGACCGGCCAGCCCGCCAGTTGCCCGGGTGGCGCGTAGCCGTAGCCGCCCTGCAGATGCGAGCCGCCTGGCGTGTAGACCGGCGGGCCTGGCGCGTACTGGCTGTTGCTGTGGTCGCCGGGCTGCCCCGGCGGGTACTGGCCTGGCTGGCCCGGGTACTGCGGGCCGCTGGGAGGAGTGCTCACGGGATTCCTTTCAGGGCGTTCCGGATCCGTGGGCAGGAGTATTCCGGACGCGGCAGACGCCGTGGCCCGCACAGGCCACGGCGTCCGCAGGCGTGCAGCGTCAGACCTTGACGACCAGCGTGTTGTTGATCTTGTCCGCGAAGGTCTGCTTCTTGTCGTCCCACAGCGGCCACAGGTAGCCGACGTAGCAGGCAGCGCCGTCGAGGATGTGGGTGAGCTGGCGGACTAACGCCTTGAGCGGTCCGATCGGCTGCCCGGTCACGCCGTCGACGAGCTTGATCTTGACCACGCCCTTGCCGATGGTCTGACCCGTCTGGCCCTGCTTGATGACGATGTTCCAGATCGCCACACCGATGGCCACCAGGGTGAACGGCAGCGCGACGATGCTGGTGGTCGCCTCTCCGAGCCAGATGCCGATCAGGTACGGCACTGCGATGAGCAGGCCGTCGATGAGCGTGCCACCAACGCGGAGCGGCCACTCGGCCAGATTGCCCTGCGGAGCGGCGCCGTAGCCGTAGGGCTGCTGCCCATACTGCTGCGGGTATCCCGGCTGCTGCCCGTACTGCGGCTGCCCAGGCTGGCCGTACTGCCCCGGCTGTCCAGGCTGGCCGTACTGCCCCGGCTGGCCCGGCTGCCCGTACTGCGCCGGCGGCTGGCCGTAGCCCGGCTGCTGCCCGTACTGCGGCTGCTGCGGCTGGCCATAGCCCGGCTGCTGACCAGGCTGGCCGTACTGCCCGGGCTGCTCCGGCTCCTGACCGTACTGACCGGGCTGGCCGCACTGGCCTGGCTGCGGCTGACCCGGCTGGTTCTGATCTTGCGGGCCATAACCCGGCGGTGGCGTCGGAGTGCTCACGACATCCTTTCTACTGACAAATGGAGGGGTGGCTTGCAGGCTAATGCTCGGACGGATCAACCAGCCCGGGGGATCCCATCAAGTTGCCTGCGGCAGGAGTTACCTTGGTAGGCGTGACCATGACCCAGCAAGCAGTGGTGCTCCGCCCGAGCGGACCGGTCGAGCCGCTGGACCGGCGAGTGCTCGGACTGGCAGCCGTCGGCGTGGGCGGGTTCGCCCTGGCCGCGATCTACCAACTGTCCGGTTCACGCCACCTTGGCATCCCGTGCCTGCTGCACGCCACCACTGGCCTGAACTGTCCATTCTGTGGAGCAACCCGGATGGCCGCGGCCTTGCTCCAGGGCGATCTGAACGCCGCCTGGCACTTCAACCCCGTCGTCCTCGTGCTCGGCCCGCTGATCGGTGTTGCCGTCGGCTACCAATTCCTTGCCTGGGCACTCGAACGGGTCCGGCTGATCAAGCTACCCAGGCTTCGGCCCAGCCCGCGCGCCGTCGACTGGGCGATCAAGGCGCTGGCCGTACTCCTGCTCGTCTACGGCGTCGCCCGCAACCTGAACTGACAGGCGACGCCGTACGAGGTACTAGCGCCCGACGGCGCCCGACGCGTAGCCGATGATGCCGATCGCGAGGGCGACGATGCCACCGATCCAGGCGACCTTGGCGAGAGTGTCCGGCCGGCCCTGCTCGCGGAACTTGCTCTGGGCGACGAAGCCCAGGACGATCGCGGCCGGCGAGCAGCAGAACCAGCAGACGATACCGATGATCGCCAGCGTCTGCGGGGTGTTGCTCTGCGGTGCCCCGCCGCCGTACCCGTACGCACCCTGCTGGCCCGGGTAGCCGCCGGGCTGGCCCGGATATCCACCTGGCTGCTGGCCGTACCCAGGCTGCTGCCCGTAGCCCGGCTGTTGTCCGTAGCCCGGCTGTTGTCCGTACTGACCAGGCTGGCCAGGCTGCTGCCCGTACTGGCCCGGCTGCTGCCCGTACCCCGGCTGCTGGCCGTACCCGGGCTGACCGGGCTGCTGGCCGTACGGGTCGGGCTGGCCGGGCTGGCCGTACTGCCCTGGTTGTTGCCCATAGCCCCCAGGCTGACCAGGCTGGCCGGGCTGCTGGAACGGATCCGGCTGCTGCCCGTAGTCACCCGGGCTGCCCGGGGTGTCCTCGGGCCGGTTTGGGTCGTTCGGGTCGTCGCCGGGAGGCGTCGGAGTGCTCACCACGGTCCCTTCTGAGAACGTTGAGAAGGCACAGAGACTACTACGCCCGCCCGTCCACGCCCGAAGCCCTTCACAGGAAGGGATCCAGGGCGCGGCGGTGCGGGCGCGGCGTACTGCGGAGGATCGGCTCAGCCGAAGCGGCCGGTGATGTAGTCCTCGGTGGCCTTCTCGTTGGGGTTGGAGAAGATCTGCTTGGTCGGGCCCATCTCGATCAGCCGGCCCGGCTTGCCGGTCGCGGCCAGGTTGAAGAAGGCGGTCTGGTCGGAGACCCGGGCCGCCTGCTGCATGTTGTGGGTCACGATGACGACGGTGAACTTGTCCTTCAGCTTCTCGATCAGGTCCTCGATCGCGAGCGTCGAGATCGGGTCGAGGGCCGAGCACGGCTCGTCCATCAAGATCACCTCGGGCTCGACCGCGATCGCCCGGGCGATGCACAGCCGCTGCTGCTGACCGCCGGACAGACCCGAGCCGGGCTTCTCGAGGCGATCCTTGACCTCGTTCCAGAGGTTCGCGCCCTTGAGCGACGCCTCGACCACCTCGGTGAGCTTCTTCTTGTCCTTGACTCCGTTCAGCTTCAGCCCGGACGCGACGTTGTCGAAGATCGACATGGTCGGGAACGGGTTCGGCCGCTGGAACACCATGCCGACCACGCGGCGGACGGCCACCGGGTCGATGCCGCTGGCGTACAGATCCTGCTGGTCCAGCATCACCTTGCCCTCGACCCGGGCGCCGGGGATCACCTCGTGCATCCGGTTCAGGGTGCGCAGGTAGGTGGACTTGCCGCAGCCGGACGGGCCGATGAACGCCGTGACCGAGCGGGGCTCGATCGTCATCGACACGTCCTCGACGGCCTTGAAGTCGCCGTAGTAGACGTTGAGGCCGCTGACCTCGATGCGCTTTGCCATATCGACTCAGAACCTCTCGACTATTTGGACTTGATGGTGCTGAAGCGCGCGATCACGCGGGCCAGCAGGTTGAGCAGGAGGACCAGCAGGATCAGCGTCAGAGCGGCGGCCCAGACCCGATCCGCGGCGGGCTGCAGGGCGAGCTCGGTGCGGTCCTGGTTGATCATCGTCGGCAATGCGCCCATGAATCCCTCGAAGGGGTTCAGGTTGATGTTCTTGGAGTAGCCGACCAGGATCAGCAGCGGCGCGGTCTCACCCATCACCCGGGCCAGGCCGAGCATGACGCCGGTGATGATGCCGCCGAACGCGGTCGGCACGACCACCTTCAGGATCGTCTTCCACTTCGGCACCCCGAGCGCGTACGACGCTTCGCGCAGCTCGTCCGGTACCAGTTTCAGCATCTCCTCGGTGGAGCGCAGGACGACCGGCAGCATCAGCAGTACCAGTGACAGCGACACCGCGAACCCGACCCGGTTGAACCCGAACACGGTGATCCAGACCGCGTAGATGAACAGCGCGGCGACGATCGAGGGGACACCGGTGAGGATGTCGATCATGAAGCTGACCACCTTGGCGGCCTTGGTGCCCTTGCCGTACTCGACCAGGTAGATCGCGCCGAGGATGGCGATCGGGACCGCGATCGCGGCGCAGATCAGCGCCATGATCAGCGTGCCCATGATCGCGTGGTACGCGCCGCCGCCGACCCGGCGTACGGTCACGCCGCGCTGCGACTGGGACCACCAGTTCGGGTCCAGCAGCAGGTGGTAGCCCTTGCTGATCACGGTCCACAGGATCCACAGCAGCGGAACGAGAGCGACCAGGAAGCACAGGACGATGAGCACGGTGGCCAGGGTGTTCTTGAACGCCCGGGCGCCGGACTTGCCGGTCAGATCGAGAGTCTTACCGTCGTACGCCGGCTTGTTCGCGGCGAGGGTCGTCATCGACGTCCTCGCTTCGCTCCGGGCGCCGATGACGAAAGTGTGCTGTGCTTATTGGTTCGCTCGCTGCGCTCGCTCACGTGGCGGCTCCTTCGGTCTGAGCGGGGTTGGTGCCGGCCCGGCGGTTGCGGCGCGGGCGCCTGTTGCCGGGGCCGCTGCGCGCGACGATCAGGCGGGCGGCGGAGTTGACCAGGAAGGTCACCACGAACAGGACCAGACCGGCCGCGATGTAGGCGCCGGTCTTCTCCGGGGAGTCGAACTCCGCGGCGTTGTTGGCGATCTTCGACGCGAACGTCTCGCCGCCGGCGAAGATCGAGGAGTCCCACGGGTCGTTGCCGTTCGGCACCGACAAGATGATCAGTACGGCGACGGTCTCACCGAGCGCGCGGCCGAGGCCGAGCATCGAGGCGCTGACCACACCGGAGCGGCCGTACGGCAAGACGGCCATCCGGATCATCTCCCAGCGGGTCGCGCCGAGGGCGAGCGCGCCCTCGCGATGCGTGATCGGCGTCTGCGCGAAGATCTCCCGGCTGATCGCGGTGACCACCGGCAAGATCATGATCGCCAGCACGACGGAGGCGGTGAAGACGACGCCGAGGTTGTCGGTGGCCGGCTTCTCGAACAGCGGCAGCCAGCCGAGCGCCGAGCTCAGGCCGTCGATCACCGGGCGCAGGATCGGGGCGAAGAAGATGATCGCCCACAGGCCGTAGATGATCGAAGGGACAGCGGCGAGCAGGTCGATCGCGTGCGAGACCGGCGCGGCCAGCCGCTTGGGCGAGTAGTAGGTGGTGAACAACGCGACGCCGACCGCGATCGGGACCGCGATCACCATCGCGATGATCGAGCTGACCAGCGTCGTGTAGAACAGCGCCGCGATGCCGAACCTCGGCGTCTCACCGCCGGGCTCCCAGATCCGCGAGAACAGGAAGCTGCTGTTGTTGTCGGCCAGCGCGGGAATCGCCAGCGCGAGCAGGAAGATGCCGACGAAGGCGACGATCGCGACCACCAGCCCGCCGGATCCACGGGCGAGGCCGGCGAACAGCCGGTCGCCGAGATGCCCGACCGGGCCTAGGTCGAGTTTCGGCCCGGTACTGCGGTCGGTCGGCCGGTCGGGCGGGGCCGTGCCGTCTGTACTACTCATCGATGCTGCTCCAAGCGCCTGGTCGATGCGGGGTGGCAAGCTGGCGGGCCGAAGCCCCGGCCGTCCGTGTTCGCGGAACGACCGGGGCTCGCATCACGCCGTACTGCGATGTTTCGTGCGGGTCAGCTGATCGCCTGGATGGCGGCGTCGACCTTGGTCCGGGTCTCCTCCGGAAGCGGCGCGTACTTCAGGTCGGCCAGCGACGACTGGCCGTCGGCGCTGGCGAAGTACGTCAGGAAGCTCTTCACCAGAGCGGTCTTCTCGGCCGGCAGGCCCTTGCTGCAGGCGATCTCGTACGTGACCAGGATGATCGGGTAGGCGCCCGGCGCCTTGGTCGCGTAGTCGAGCTTCAGGGCCAGGTCGCTACCGGTACCGGCCGGCTTCGCGGCGGCCAGCGCCTTGCCTGCGGACTCGGCGGACAGCTCGACCGGGCCGGCGCCCGTGTCGACCTGGGCAACGCCCAGCTTGTTGTCGACGGCGTAGCTCCACTCGACGTAGGTGATCGAGTTCTTGGTGCTCTTCACGCCTTCGGCGACACCGGCGGACTTCTCCTTGCCGGCGCCCGTGCCGGTCCACTTCTTGGCCGGCTTACCGGTCCACGCACCGCCACCGGCCGCTTCGAGGTACTTGGTGAAGTTCTCGGTGGTACCGGACTCGTCCGAGCGGAAGAAGACCGCGATCGGGGCCGTCGGCAGCTTGGCGCCCGGGTTCAGCTTGACGATCGCCGGGTCGTTCCAGGTCTTGATGGTGCCCTGGAAGATCTTCGCGGCGGTCGCGCCGTCGACGACCAGCTTGTCCAGACCGTCCACGTTGTAGGCGATCGCGACCGGGCCGATGACCATCGGCAGGTTCAGCGCCGGGCTGCCCTGGCAGCGCTTGGCCGCCGCGGCGGCCTCGGCCTCGCCACCGTCCTTGGACTCGGTCTTCAGCGCCGAGTCGGAACCCGCGAAGTCGACCTGGCTCGCGTTGAACTGCTTGATGCCCGCACCGGAACCGGTCGGGTTGTAGTTCACCGTGACGTCGGTGCACTTCTCGTTGTACTTGGAGATGACTTCTTCGATGGCGTTCTTCTGCGCCGAGGAACCCTCGGCGTTCAGGGTGCCCTTCGGGCAGTCGCCGCCGGAGGACGAGCTGGTGCTGCCGGGGTTCGCGGACGACTCCGGGTCGGAGCCACAGGCGCTCAGAGCGAGGACGCCGAGGGATGCCACGGCGACGGTGCCGACGCGGAGCAGGCGATTGACGGACACGAGAGTGTTGCCCTTCTGCGGGAATCAAGACTTCTTGAACTTCCACAGACGGTAGGGAGAGCAAGTGACCGGGTGGTCCGCCCCGGATGAACGAGCGGTGAACGGTTTCGGTAGCCCTCGCGACGCCCGGCGTGCCGTCAGGAGGCCAACAGGTGAACTGAGTGAGGAACCGTGACCCAGGGTGACTAAAACACCCGTTGGGTCACGGTCCGGTAGCGACTCAGCGGACAGCGAGTGGAAAGACCTTGCTGACTGTTGCCACGATCGGCAGACCGTTGTAGGTCATCGCCGGCACCGTGATCCGCCAGTTCCGGGTGGTCCCGCTGCCGGCCGCCTTGAAGCTCGCGGTGCCCTTGCCGTTGGTCAGCGGGATGTACATCGAATGGCGCCAGACCGAGCCGTCGAAGTACTGCAGGGCACCCCTGCCACCGGCACGTGGCCAGCAAGCTAGCGCACGCAGTACGACCCACGTAAGAACCCTTGCACCTAGTTGCAAACCTCAACGCACAGTGAGTTTGAAGGCCCGGCTGCCGTTGCCGAGCCTGTTGGGAAATGGGTCTGGGGTTCGCGTTGTGTGCCGACCGACAGGAAGTAGTGCCGGTTCTGGGGCCGGCCGCGGCCTGCGTGAGCGTGGCGCGCGGCCGAACGGTCGACTACTTCCTGTCGGTCGGTACACAATCGGCCGCTGCCGAGCCAATTCGCAACAGGCTCTGCCACGATCGGCTTGCCGTAGTACGACATCTTCGGCACTGCCACCCGCCAGTACCGCGTGGTGCCGCGTCCCGCTGCCTTGAAGCTGAAGGTGCCCTTGCCCTTGGTGAGCGGG
>NZ_AQUZ01000012.1 GCF_000372465.1 Kribbella catacumbae DSM 19601 | reverse complement strand
GGTGCTGAACCCGGGCCAGGCCGACGCCATCGTCTGGACGTTGGAGAAGGTCCCGCCCACGGTGCCTGATGACGAGTTGCGGGTGGCCGAGGAGCAGATGATCGAGGCCGGCCGGCTGTTGAGCCCGGACGGTCTGCTGGATTTCGGCCGCGAGGTCCTGAACAGGCTGGACACCGACGGCCCCGAACCCGCCGAGGATGACGCCCACGCCAACGAATCCCTCTCGCTGCGCCGCGCCGACGGCGGCGTGAAGATCAGCGGCTACCTGTCGGGCGAAAACGCCGAACTCCTCCGAACCCAGATCAACCGCCTGTCCAAGCCCCGCCGAACCGTCGACGGCGAATTGGATCCCCGACCGCACCCCAAACGCCAGGCCGACGCCCTCACCACCCTCCTCAACGCCGCAGCCGCGACCATGCCCCGCAAACGCACCCACAACCCATCGGGCACGTCCGGCACACCCGGCACACCCGGTACGTCCGGTACGTCCGGTACGCCCGGTACATCCGACGTGGCCGGTATGTCCGGTGGATCCAGTGGGTCCGGTACGTCTGGTGGGTCCGGCGCGTCCGGTATGTCCGGTGGGTCCGGTGCGTCGGATCCGTTCGACGGCTCAGGCGACTGGGGTGACTCCGGTGCAGCGGATCCGTTCGATGACTCAGACCACTGGGGCAGCCCCGTCACATCCGATGCGTTCGATGGCTCCGGTGACTGGAGCGGCTTCCGCGCGTCTGGCGCATCCGATGGGTCAGGTGTGTCCGAGACGCCGAGTGCGTCGGGTGCCTGCGGTACCTGCGGTGGGTCGGCTGGAACTGGTGAAGTAGGTGGAGCGGCGGGTGGGCCGGGGGTGCCGCACATCACCATCACCATCGACCTCGAAGACCTCCGCAACGCCACCTCCCAAGCAGTCGGCGAACTCGTCTACGGCGACAACCTGTCCGCCTCGGCCGTACGCCGGCTGGCCTGCGACGCCGTCGTCATCCCCATCGTGCTCGGGTCGGACTCCCAGCCCTTGGATGTCGGGATGGAACAGCGCTACGTCACCCGCGCGATCCGCCGCGCCCTGATGAGACGCGACAAAGGCTGCGTGATCTGCAAGGCCCCGCCCTGGCAGTGCCACGCCCACCATTTGATCCATTGGATCGACGGCGGCCCCACCGCCATCCACAATCTCGCGCTGCTGTGCGCCGCCCACCACCGCGCCGTCCACGCCGGACACTGGACCATCACCATCACCCGAGGCGTCGTCCAGGTCACCCGCCCGGGCTGGACCAACCCCGGCCCCACCAGCCCCGCCGACCTGGCCAACCTCACCAACCTCACCCGATACTTCGGCCCACCCACCACCGGGCCCGGCGGCGGCGACCCACACCAAGAACATCCCGGCCGGTTCTTCGCCCCGCCTAGCCCGCGCGCCAAGCCGCAGGCCGGTACCGGAGGTCTGTCCTGGCTCACCCCGGAAGCGGTCGCACTGCTCGACCCCTGGGGCGACAGCAGTACCCCGTCAGCGGGCCCGTAGCACCACCGCATCGCCGGCGGCCCACCAGCCGCCGGCGTGCGCCCGCAGCAGCCCGCCGCCCGTCCGAAGCGCCCACCGACCACGGTCGGGCGCCGCTGACCCATGTCATCATCCGGTCGCCGACGCACGACAGGACGAAACGGGCCTGAACATGACAGAACGGCGAGCCGACCGCCGCAAAGCCAGACGTCTCTACATCGCCATGCGATGAAGCAAGACCTGTTGTCCTTCCCTGCGGCGGCTAGCCAGGTGCGTTGCCGCTGGCAGAGGCGATGACGTAAGACGCCTGGCCCTTCGCCGCGAGGTCGGAGCTGGGCGTCGCCAATCGCTGCAGTGGTGAATCCAGCGTGGCCATTGTCGGTCGTCGTTGGGGGCGGGGGCCTGGGTTGCGTCCAGCAGAGTGGTGTACCGCAGGCCCAGTGACGGTGACGCCAGGTGCTTTCTCCGATTGCTGCGGTGATGAAGCAAGACCTCTGGCCCTTCCTGCGGTGGGTTGGTGTGTTGTCCGCCTGCTGCGGTGATGAGGCAGATCTCGTGCCCTTCGCCGCTATGGCGAAGGCAGAGCGTTGCCTCCGGCTGTGGTGATGGACCAAGGCGCCATGGCTTCGCCGCAGTGGAGTAGCCAGACGCGTATTCCGGCATCGACGGGTTAAGGGTGAGGCCGGTTTCCGTCGACTGCCGGGGGGAGGTGGTCGATCGGCCCACTCGTGATGGGTCCGGACACCAAGTGGTGACCGCGGACAAGGCGGGTCCCCGGTGACCAGGAGGTGTCCGAGGTCGCTACGCCTGCCAGCCGATCGTGGCCGGCGGCGAGGTGTTCGGGCTGGGCGACGTACGTGTCGGTGCTGGCCGTGGGTGGGGCTGGCGTTCGTTGGCCGGGCCGTGGAGATGGAGTGGGGTCTGTCGTGGGTCGGAGCCGGGTGTCGCCGGCCCGAGGGGTGGGGGTACTAGTGGTGTGTCGCGTCGTACGCCGCCTTCGACCCGCGCAGAATGTCAGCCCGCGTTCCCGCGCGGGTGGTCGGGGAAGGCGCGTTTGAGCGGGGCTGATTGGGAGCGTCGGTGGATCGGCTTCGGAGGCTCTGTGAGCCGTCCCGGGGTGTCTGACGGGTTTGTCGGTTGACGTGGTTGGCGGCAGCTGATCGGCTGGACGAGGCAGGGTGGAAGGGAGCGGGAAGGTATGCACGACGATCTTCGGACGGTTGTTTTGTTGCCGGGGCGGGTGGGGCGGGTGGTCAGTCTGGTGCCGTCGTTGACGGAGGCGGTTGCGGTGACGCGTCCGGGGGTTCTGGTAGGGGCGACGGACTGGTGTACGCATCCTGAGGGGCTTGAGGTGGCTCGGGTGGGAGGGACTAAGAATCCTGATCTCGAGGTCATTCGTGAGCTCGCCCCGGATGTGGTGATCGCGAATGCCGAGGAGAATCGCGCGGCTGATCTGGATGCGTTGCGGGCGGCTGGGATCGCGGTTTGGGTGACTGCGCCGACTACCGTCGGGCAATCACTGGACTCACTGGAACGAATGCTGAGTGCAGTCGTCGGGGAAGTGCCGCAATGGCTTACGCAGGCGCGGGAGGTTTGGAGTACGCCGTACGTCGGGGCGCGGCGGCGGGCGGTGGTTCCGATTTGGCGGCGGCCGTGGATGGCGTTGGGGCGGGATACGTTTGCGGGGGATCTGTTGCAAAAGCTGGGTGTCGACAATGTGCTCGCGGAATCGCCCGAGCGGTATCCGAAGATCGACCTGGCGGCGTTACCGGAGTACGACGTGGTGGTGCTGCCGGATGAGCCTTATGCGTTCTCGCCTGAGGATGGGCCGGAGGCTTTCGAGCGGCCGGCGTACTGCGTCAGCGGGCGGCATCTGACCTGGTACGGGCCGTCGCTGGTGGAGGCGCGGGCGCTGCTGATCGAACAGTTGCAGTGACGTGCGACACGATAACTGCGCTGTCAGGTAGACGGTTAGGGAAGCCTCACCTACGCTTACCGCGTGCCGTCCATGACTGCGAAGAAGAAGTGCTGCAAGGACAAGCCGAGGTGCAAGAAGTGCCCGGTGGTCCTCAAGCGGCTGGCTGATGCCGGCTGCGCGGAGCGCCTAGACCTGCGCCACTACGTCGTGGACAAGAAGCTGCCGAAGAAACTCCTGAAGAAGCTCCGCGCCCGCTGACCTGTTCGTCTCAGGAAGCTTCGCGGTAGCGGATCGCTTCGATTGCCTGGCGGAGTAGGTCTGGGATGCTGACGTGCGCGGCCTGGCCGGTTGCCTCCAGTTCGTCGGGGTGCCACCAGCCGTGGGCGCTGATAGTTTCCAGTTCGAGTTGCTCCTGGTTGGCGAAGCTGACCTCGACGGTGTCGACGCCGACGGCGAAGAACGTCTGGTGCTGGATGATCGGGCAGCCGCCCCACTCGAACTCGATCGTGTTCGTCGCCACCGGTGCGCCGAGTTGTTCGGCGGGCAGCAGGATGCCGACCTCTTCGCGCAGTTCGCGGCTGCCGGCCTGTTCGACCGTCTCACCCGTCTCGACGCCGCCGCCGATCGTGAACCAGTACGGCGTCTGCGGCTTCAGCGGGTCCCAGCCGTGCAGCAGCAACACCTTGCCGTCCGGGCGGACAGGCAGGACGCGGGCCGTCGTACGCCGGACGACGGTGCCGGGCGGTGGCAGGCGGGATTCAGTCACACCTCAAAACGCTAGACGACACTGCCGGTACTGCGACGCGTCGCGCGGCGCGTCCCGCAGCACTGTCCCAAATACGGGGACACGGCAACGGCTCTGTGCCTCGGTGAGACGATCGAGGTATGACTTCGCGCATTGGGCTCGGGCTCGCGGCACTCGGGCGACCGGGGTACATCAATCTCGGGCACGACGAGGACTTGCCGCCGGGGCGCGAGGTCGACGATCTTCGCCGTCGGACGCATGACTTGTTGGAGCTGGCCTGGCAAGCCGGGGTTCGCTACTTCGACGCGGCGCGTTCGTATGGTTTGGCCGAGGTGTTCTTGGGGGAGTGGTTGACGCCGGAGCGGCGGAGCCAACTGACGGTCGGTTCGAAGTGGGGCTACACCTACGTTGCCGATTGGCGTCACGACGCGGATACGCATGAGGTGAAGGACCACTCGCTGGCGACGTTCGAAAGGCAATGGCCTGAGACGTTGCAGGCGCTGGGCGGCCAGCCGGACTTCTACCTGGTTCACAGCCTCACGTCGGACAGTCCTGCTCTTGACGACGCGAAGCTTCTTGACCGGCTGCGTGAGCTTGCCGACAGCGGAGTACGGGTTGGTCTGTCGACCAGTGGCCCGCAGCAAGCAGAGACGTTGCGCAAGGCACTGGCTTTGGAAACCCCTTTCACTGCGGTCCAGTCCACTTGGAACGTGCTCGAGCCGTCCGCCGGTGAAGCCCTGTCCGAGGCGCACGATGCGGGCTGGTTCGTGGTGGTGAAGGAAGCGGTTGCCAACGGGCGGCTCACGGCGAAGGCGGGGGAGACGCCGTTCAACACCTTCGCTGCCCAGCACGGCGTGCCACCCGACTCACTGGCCATCGGCGCCGCGGCCGCTCAGCCGTGGGCCGACGTCGTGCTCAGCGGTGCAACCACCGCCGAGCAACTCACGAGCAACCTCGCGCCCGTAGTACAGGGGCCTCTGACCGAGTTCGTCCAGAAGCCCTACGAGTACTGGTCAGAGCGCTCAGCCCTGCCCTGGATCTAGCCCGCCGGATCTAGAACGTGTGGTCGTCGGTCGGGAAGCTGCCGGAGCCTACTTCGGCCGCGAAGGTGGCTGCGGCGTTGGTGAGGATGCCGCGCAGATCGGCGTACTGCTTGACGAAGCGGGGCATCTGGCCGGAGCGCATGCCTGCCATGTCTTGCCAGACGAGGACCTGGGCGTCCGTGTCGCGACCCGCGCCGATGCCGATGGTCGGGATCGAGATGCGCTTGGTGATCTCCGCGGAGACATCACCCGGCACCATCTCGAGGACCACGGAGAAGGCACCCGCCTCGGCCAGCGCGACCGCGTCGTCGATCAGCGCGGCCGCCTGGTCGCCGCGGCCTTGCACGCGGTACCCGCCGATCGTGTGCTCGCTCTGCGGCGTGAAGCCGATGTGCGCCATCACCGGGATGCCGGACTGGGTCAGCTTCTCCACCGCCGGTACGACGGTCCGCCCGCCCTCCAGCTTGACCGCGTGCACGCCGGCTTCCTTCATGAACCGTACGGCGGTGTGGAACGCCTGCTCCGGCGACGCCTGGTACGAACCGAACGGCAGGTCGGCGACGACCAGCGCGCGGTCGACGGCGCCCGCAACCGCACGGGCCAGCGGGATCAGTTCGTCGACAGTCACCCGCAGAGTCGACTCGTAGCCGAACACGTTGTTCGCCGCGGAGTCGCCGACCAGCAGCACCGGGATGCCGGCCTGGTCGAAGATCTCGGCGGTGTACTGGTCGTAGGCGGTGAGCATCGCCCACTTCTCGCCACGGTTCTTCATGTCGCGCAGGTGATGGATCCGGTAGCGCCGCGGCCGCTTGCTCGCGTCCGAAGACGTGCTGCTCCCACCGGGCGAACCCAGTGCGGAGCCGCCCCCGTCACCGCTGATGCTGTTGCTCACGGCACTCGCCTTACTTGTTTCCTTGGGTGCATTGGTCTCCGCGGAGGTCTCAGCCTTCGCGGGTGACGCCTGCGCCCGACGAGCGGCGCGGTGAGAGCTGATCGGTGCGTCCTGCTGCACCTGGCTCGGCGCATCCTGCTGTACGTCGGCCCGCCGCCTCGCGCCTGCTGGTCGCTGCGAGCTCTCCTGCTGGGCAGTGCTCGACGATGGCGCCGAGCTTAGCGGCGTGTTGCTCTCGTACTCCGCGGACGGGTCCGACGGGTAGCCGTTGGCAGAGGTGGACGCACTGGCCGGCGGTGGCGAAGCGGGGGTTGGCGCAGTACCGGTCCATCCGGTCGGGCCCTGGCCACCAGGTCCGGGCCGGTTGGCTGGTCCAGCCGGATTGGCCGGGGCGCTGGGGTTGCTGGGTGCTGCTGGGCCGTTCTGCAAGGGACCGCCCTGGTTGGTGTTGCTCGCAGCAACGCTGTTGGAGCCACTGCTGCCGAGCCCGTTCGACGAGCGCAGCCCGTTGGAGCCTGGCGGTCCTGCGGGGCTTGGAGGCGGTGTCGGCGCCGACAGGCCGTTGGAGCCCGCCGAACGTGACTCAGGGCCGGCCTGCGTCCAGCCGTTGTTGGCGGGAGCGCCGTTGGAGGTGTGCGGGGCGACACCGTTGCCTGTCGGACCAGGGCCGCCAGGGCGTGGCTGTGGCGGCCCACCTGGGCCAGCCGCAGGCGGAGTACCGGGTGCTTGTCGGCCCGGTGGCGGACCGCTGGTCCCGTTGCGGCCGGGGCCGAACGGGTTCTGCTGGCCCTGCTGAGGCGGTCCCGGCGGCGGCTGGCGGAACGGCGGCTGCTCGGCATAGCCGCGCTCCTGATACCGCTCCTGCTGCTGCCGCTCCAAGGCCTGCCGTTCCAGCGCTTGCCGCTCCAACGCCTGCCGCTCCTGCGCAGCCCGCTCTTGAGTAGCACGCTCTTGAGTAGCACGCTCTTGAGTAGCACGCTCTTGAGTAGCACGCTCTTGAGTAGCACGCTCTTGAGTAGCACGCTCTTGCACGGCCCGCTCCTGCGACGCCCGCTCCTGAGCAGCACGCTCTTGAGCAGCACGCTCTTGCGCAGCGCGCTCCTGAGCAGCACGGTCTTGCGGCCCACGATCCTGCGGCACGCGATCCTGAGGCGCCCGCTCCTGTGACGACTGGTACTGCGGTCGCGGCGCGAACGGCGACTCCTCGTACCCACCAGACTCCTGACGCGCCTCCCGCTCACCCCACGGCGGCGAATCGCCGTACGCGGACGGGTCGGTCACCTGCTCCGGATACCCGCCGGCCGAGTAGTCGCGATCCGACTGGAACGGCGGCTTCGGTACGTAGGGCTGCTGCGGCACCGGCCCGCGCTCGTACGACCTCGGGGCGTTCGGCAGCGAAGGCGCGGGGTCGAGCCCGTCCAGCGCGGTCGAGCGCTCACGCCACCCGCCATCGCCGGGCCTCTCGGCGTACCCGTAATCCGAGCGGTGCTGATCCTCGGTTGTCCGGTTCTTCGGTCCGGTCCCGTACGGCGCCGGCAGTTCGTCGTCGGCGTCGCCGTTGGTACCGGCCGACATGAAGTTGTCAACCATGGGCTCATCGTCCCACCGTTGCGGAGGGTGAGCGCTACCGCCCGCCGCTGAGGGATCGCTCACACCTGACGCGTCAGGTGCCTGGTTGCCGGGCACGCCGAAGGAGTCCACCTGCTCCGGGTCTTCGGGCGGGAAGAACGGACTGTCGTTGAAAGGGCGGTTACGCCAGGATCCGCTCAGCTCTAGGTCACCCTTCTCATTGAGATACTGCTCGCGTCCTCACGCCATGCGTTCGTGATCGGCAGCCGCCGGTCGCGGCCGAAGGCCTTGTGGGTGATCTTCGGGCCTGGAGGATACTGCCGCCGCTTGTACTCCGCTTTGTCGACCAGCTGGATCACCTTGCTGACCAGCTCGGGATCGAAGCCGGCCCCGACCAGTTCGGCGGTACCGCGGTCCTGCTCGACGTAGTCGTCGAGCATGTCGTCCAGCAGGTCGTACGGCGGCAGCGAGTCGGTGTCGACCTGCCCCGGCCGGAGCTCCGCCGACGGCGGTTTGGCGATCGCGTTCTCCGGGATCGGCGGCTGCTGGCCGCGCTCCTTCGCATCCGCGTTGCGCCACTTCGCCAGCCGCCAGACCACGGTCTTCGGCACGTCCTTCAGCGGTGCATAACCGCCGACCGCGTCGCCGTAGATGGTCGAGTAGCCGACGGACAGCTCCGACTTGTTGCCGCAGGCAAGCACCAGGTGGCCGTCGGCGTTCGACAGGCCCATCCAGACCACCGCGCGGACGCGGGCCTGCAGGTTCTCCTCGGCCAGGCCGGTCAGCCCGAGAGTGTCCAGGAACGGCTGCACCATCGGCTGGATCGGCACCACCCGGTAGTTCAGCCCGGTCCGGGCGGCGAGCTCGGCCGCGTCGTCCTTGGAGTGGTCGCTGGAGTACACGCTCGGGTTGGAGATGCCGAACACGTGCTCCGGGCCGATCGCGTCGCAGGCGATCGCGGCGACCAGCGACGAGTCGATCCCACCGGACAGTCCGAGCAGAACTGACTTGAACCCGTTCTTCTGGACATAGTCACGCAGCCCGAGCACGACAGCGCCGTACATCTCGGCTTCGTCCGACAGTCGTGGCGCCTGCGCCGAGGCGATCGGCTCGTACTGCGGCAGCGGATCCTCGTGCAAGATCGTGTGCTCGATCCGGATGTCCCCCTGTCCGGGGCGGTGGGGCGGGGCAGAAAAGGTAGAGCGCTCGCCATCCGGCGTACCGGTCGCGGCGGGCAGGTCCAGGTCGACCACCATGCTGCCCTGTTCGAACTGCGGCGCCCGGGCGAACACCTTGCCCTCGGCATCCGCGATCAGCGAGTCGCCGTCGAACACCAGCTCGTCCTGACCGCCGACGAGGTTCACGTAGGCCAGCGAGCAGCCGGCCTCGCGGGCCCGCCGGGTGACCAGCTCACCGCGTACGTCGTCCTTGTTGGCCTCGTACGGCGAACTGTTGACGACGAGCAGCAGCCCGGCACCGGCCGCCCGAGTCGCGGCCACCGGGCCGCCGTCCTGCCAAAGGTCCTCACAAATCACCAGCGCGACATCGACGCCGTGGATCCGGATCACCTGCAGGCTGTCGCCGGGAACGAAATGCCGGAACTCGTCGAAGACGCCGTAGTTCGGCAAGTGGTGCTTCACCGCCGACGTCACGACCTCGCCGCGATGCATCACCGCGGCCGAGTTCGTCGGCGAACCCTTCGGACGGCCGAGCCGGTCGATGCCCATCGCCGTACCAGCTGCGCGGTCGAGGTAGCCGCAGATGACGACGATCTCGCCCAGGCCCTCGTCGGCCAGCCGTTGCGCGAGCTTCTTGATCTTGGCCTGCGACGCGTCTACGAACGAAGCGCGCAGGGCGAGGTCCTCGACTGGATATCCGGTCAGTGCCAGCTCGGGAAAGGCGACCACATGGGCGCCACGCTCAACGGCGTTCCGGGTCCAGGTGACGACTTTTTCGGCATTGCCGTCGACATCACCAACCGTCACGTTGAGCTGGGCGAGAGCAACCCGAAGCTGAGGCACGGAAGCACCCTACTGGTTGGCGGTCCTATCCGAAGGTCAGGGAGCCAGATACTTTGTGATGCTGCCGGACGAGGTAGTCCGGCGGTTCAGTGGGGGAGTGACTTCACTCGACAGCAGAACGGCCGACGGCGGACCAACCGGGCTGCAGGCACGGGCCCTGGGACCGGACCTTGCCCGCGGATTCATGTTGCTCTTCATCGCCCTGGCGAACTCGCACTATTTCCTCCAGAGCAGCACGATTCTCGGCGGCTTTCCGCAGGACGGTTCGACTGTCGACAACGCAGTCATCCTGCTGATCGCGACCTTCGTCGACGGCCGGGCGTTCCCGCTGTTCGGCCTGTTGTTCGGGTACGGCGTCGCGCAGATCGCGCGTCGGCAGAGCGAGGCCGGCCGTGATCGCAAGACGACCCGGCGGGTGCTTTGGCGGCGGAGTCTTTTCCTCATCGTGTTCGGGTTCGTCGACGCGATGCTGTTCTACGTCGGCGACATCCTGGCGGCGTACGGCGTGCTGTTGTTCCTCGGCGTCTGGGCGATCCGCTGGAAGGATCGCGCACTCCTGATCGTCGCGCTGCTGTTGTTCGCGGTGAACGCGCTGCCGGGTGACAGCTCGATGTCGACCAGCGCCGACGGCCCCGATGTCTCGATGCTGCCGCCAGACCTGTTCGCCGCGTTCGAAGGACGAATCGGCATCTGGGCGATCATCGCCCTGCTCGGCCCGATCGGTTTCGTCTGCCCGTTTCTGATCGGCTTGTGGGCCGGCCGGCGACGCGTTCTCGAACAGCCGGCCAAGCACCTCAGGCTGCTGACCTGGACCGCCGCCGTCGGGATCACCGTGTCGATCGCCGGCGCCCTGCCCGTGTCGCTGACCCTGGCAGGCATCGTCGACAAACCGAGCACCGACGTCCTGCATGTTCTCGGCCCGCTGCACGACGTGTCCGGCGTACTGGGTGGTTTCGGCTACGCGTCCCTGATCGCGCTCATCTCACTGCGCATCGGTCGCGAGCACGGCCGGATCACCCAACCGGTGGCCGCGGTCGGGCAGCGGTCGCTCACTTGCTACCTGGTCCAGTCCGTCGTCTGGGCCGTTGCCTTCACTCCGTACTTCGCGGACCTGTCCGACAACCTGACCGTCGTCACGACAGCTCTGCTCGCCATCGCCACCTGGCTCGGCACGGTCGTGCTCGCGTACCAGCTGCACCTGAGGTCGTACCGCGGTCCGATGGAGCTCCTGATCCGCAGGTTCAGCTACGGCAGGTCCTCCGGGTCGATCTCGGCAGTGTAGGACGTGATCGCGGTCAGATAGCCCTGGGTGAACTCGTAGATGTCGCAGGACCGGACGAACGAACGCTGCCACTTCGCGTCGACGTACTTCGCGACGGAGTCGATGGCGACGGCGTCCGGTCCGGCGATCGTCTTGAAGCGCAGGAACTGGGTCGACGTCTGCTCGAGCTGGGTGAGCGACTGCTCGCAGGCGTAGCGCACCTGCTCGATCCCTTCGAGCCGCGCGGCACCGACCAGCGTCCACTCCACCCGAGGATGCAAGAAGTCGTAGATCTCCCGGAACTGATGGCTCGAGAACGCCTCAGCCACCTGCTGAATCGTCGGCATCCGCCGATGCTAGCTCTTCCAGGCAGCGTCAGCTTTTGAGAAAGGCGAGCACCCGGCTCTTGAGAAGCGTCGCCGCGGCCTCGTCGTAGTCCGGTAGCGAGGAGTCGGTGAAGAGGTGTCCCTTGCCTGGGTAGAGGAAGAGCTCGGCGTCTTCGGTGGACGCGACCAGTGCCTTCGCAGCGTCGAGATCGCCGTCCTCCTCGGTGAAGAACGGGTCTTCGTCCATCCCGTGTACCTGGACGGGGACGCCGGCGGGCCAGGCGTCGCCGAACTCCGATGCCGGTAGGCAGCCGTGCAGGAAAAGCGCGCCGCGCGCTCCGGCGCGGGTCTGGGCCAGCTCTTGCGCGGGCATCACGCCGAGCGAGAAGCCCGCATAGACCAAGCCATCCCCCCGGCCGTCGCCCAGCGCGTCGGCGGCCGCGATGGCGCGATCCTTCACCACGCCGAAGCCGGCCTGCCGCGCGTAGTTGATCCCTTCGTCGATTTTCTCGAAGACGTTGCCTTCGAAAAAGTCGGGGTGGTGAACGATGTGGCCCGCCTGCCGCAGGTCCTCGGCGAAGGCCTTCACCCCCTCGGTCAGTCCCTGCGCGTGGTGGAACAAGACGATCTCGGCCATCGTCGGCCCTCTCTCAGCGATGAATGATCCAAAAATCTCGAACGTTCTGCGATGTTAGTCTGATCGGACCATGGCGATCAATCCCCAGGTCCCGGATTACGAGCTCGAGGACACGATCGAGCTCACCACCGCCGAGCAGGTCCGGGCGATCAGCGACCCGCTGCGGACGACGATCCTGCAGATGCTGCACGAGCGCGCCGCGACCGTGACCGAACTGGCGGCCGCGGTGAAACGCCCGAAGAGCACGGTCGCGCACCACGTCAACGTGCTCGCCGGTGCCGGCCTGCTGCGCGTCGTCCGGACCCGCCGCGTCCGGGCGATCGATGAGCGGTACTACGGCCGCGCCGCGCGGATGTTCTACGTCGGTCTGGGCCGCACCAAGGACGGCGTCGAGCTGCCGCAGGACTTCAACGACTTCGAGGTCGCGGCCGCGGAATCCGTCGCCGCGTACGACGCCGGCGAGCTGCGGTCTTTCATCCGGCACGCGAGGATCCCCGAGGAACGGGCCCGGGAGTTCTGGCAGAAGGTCGAGCAGGTCATCCACGACTTCGACAAGCTGCCGCGCTCGGGCGATACGACGTACGGGTTCACTGTCGGTCTCTATCCGATGGCCGACTACCCGACCCTCCCACCGCGGGCCGACGAACAGGCCTAAGCCCGGCCTGCTTGTACGACGTACGAGCACCCACGCGCCCGCCGCCACTCGCTCCTCCGTCGCTCCCAGCTCTGGCCGCTCCCACCCACCCGTATTTGCCGCTCCTTCGTCGCGGTGTTTGTCGATGCGTGCCTTGTCGCCTGCCCGTGATTCCCGAGGGCGGCCGATCCTCAGGCGGTGCCCCTTGGCCAGGCTTGCCACTCGATCGAGGAATGGCGTTCGCTGCGTAGGAACTCCTTGAACGCCGAACGGACCTGGTCGAGCGAGATCTCGGAATCCGTCGGGAAGGCCTCCGGGTGGCCGGCGTACTCGTAGGAAACGTCCTCGTGTTGTGCCGGTGCCCGGCGGCATACCAAACGCCTGTTGCCCCGTCGACCGTTCCGGCGAACTTCACGCCGCCAAGCTTGCGCTCGGGGTTGATGCCTGGCCGGAAGTCGTGGTCGGGGTAGCCCTGCTCTGTCAGGGGACGCTCAGCCAGTCTAGGAAACCGACCAGACCGCTTCGCGTTTCGCCCTATAAATAAGGGAATCGGCAGGTGGTAGCCGAATTCGAGTGTTCGGCTGGTGCTACAGCCAGAGTTCGTGATGTTGGGCGGCAGGCCCGGACCTCCGCCACTCACAAACCTCCCGTTTCCCAGCGGGAGCATGCCTGTGCACGCCTGGCGGGGTGCGATCAGTTGAGGTTTGTGAGTGGTGGCGGTCCGGCCCAACGCGACGACCGCACCCTGAACATCACGAACTCCGGCTGGAGTACTTAGGACCGGTCTGGTTCGGCCCGATACGACCTGAGTTGTGGTCGCCAGGTGCGCTTCAGCGGGGGTGCTGGCGCGCCGGAGCCGCAAGCCCGCCAACAAGCCGGTGTTCGCTCAGGCCTGGGGCGTGGCGAGGCTGTGAGCGGGCACTGCATGGGAGACTAGCAACTTTCCGCAACATCGGTGACAGGCAACTTCTCGGAACTCCAGACTTGGCAAGGCAAGTCCACGCAACCGATGCAGACAGGGGAACATCATCATGAAGCTCACTCTGGTGGCTGGCGACCCGAACTCCTACCCGGAGAACAGCCCCACGCTCTACAAGACGGACCGGGGAAGCTGGGTGGTGCAGGGCTGGGTCGTGACCGACCCGGAAGCACTGTCCCAGCTGAACACCCCGGAGGGCGAGACTGTGGTCGAGATCCCGGACCGCATGATTCCGTTCTTCACGAACCCGTAGGGCGACGGCGTGGAGGAGATCACCGCGACCGACCTGAGCAACCTCACCGGCACTTTCAAGTCCCACATGGTGCACCTTGAGACTCGCGATGCCTACGGCACCGAGGTCGAACTGCCGCACATGGCCAAGTGGAAAAGAGGCGAGCCGGACGACTTTGCCTGGCTGGAAGCTTGGTGCGAGAAGATTCGCGGTCACGTCCGAGCCGGCCGAACCGCGAGGCGCGCCAAGATCATCTCCGAACCGCTCAGCGACTACCAACGCTGGACCTACGACATCATCCCGCCCATCGTTGAGGCTGGGGAAGATATCCGATGGGTGCAGCGACGATCTGTCTCGGAGTTGTGCATCCCCGGCAATGACTTCTACCTGTTCGATGATGAGCGGGCAGTGTTCCTGCACTACGCCGGGTCTGGCCTGAACACCGCATTCACTACTACAACCGACCCAGCAGTCATCGAGATGTGCTCTACGGCTTTCGAGAAGATCTGGGCGCTGTCCATCCTGCAACGTGACTATCACGCCTCCTGACGCGGCCAGGAAGGCGCGGGAGGCACTCGGGCTGCGCCTTCGGGAGATACGCAAAGATGCCGGGCTGACCGGTCGCGAGCTAGCCGCCGCGACCGGTTGGCATTTCACGCGTGTCTCGAAACTGGAGCACGGCGTACAGGCACCGTCCAACGAGGACATTCGCCTGTGGTGCGCTGCGTGCTCTGCCGAGGACCAGTACACCGACCTGACCGCCCAAGCGAGAGCAGTCGAGTCGATGTACCTGGAGTACAAGCGCCAGACTCGCGCCGGCATGAAGCAACTCATGTTGAAGCCGGTGCCGCTGTATCAGCGCACCCGTCGTTTCCGAATCTACGAGCATCGCGTCATGCCCGGACTGTTCCAGACGAGCAGCTACGCCAGCGCCATTCTCAAGTTCTGGTCCGGCTTCCTGGACGTCAAGAGCGACGTTGACGAGGCTGTTGCCGCTCGGATGGATCGCCAGCACGTGCTCTACGACAACACCAAGACCTTCGCCGTCGTCCTCGAACAGTCGGTCCTGACGACGAGATTCTGTGAACCTGACGCGCTCGCCGGCCAGCTCGATCGGCTGCTGTCGGTGATGAGCCTGCCGAACGTCTCGGTCGGCATCGTGCCCTCCACGCGGCAACGCGAGGCAGTCGGGCAGGTCAGCTTCTGGATGTTCGACGACAAGCTGTTCAGCCTCGAAACCCCCACCGCCAGCATCGAAGTCACCGCACCGCAGGAGGTAGCCCTGTACGGTCGCATGTTCGATCTACTCCATCAGTGCGCGCTCTACGGCAAGGACGCCCGCGCACTCATCATCGATATGCAAGACGAACTCGCCGACCGCATCTAATCGCAACTGTCTAGCTGAGGTGCGAGGCGCGCTCCTACGGTTCAAACATGGCATCAGGAAGCGTTTCGCGCCTTGCGGTGGAGTGGGGTGGCGAGCCGAACGAGACAGGCTGGCCAACGTTGCGGCCCAGCAAGCGCTGCGATGGTGAGAACCCGATGAAGGGTAGTGCCTGCGTCAACGGTCACCACAAGGGCTACCACCGCGACGCGTCCGGCGCGGAGTGGCTGGACGATGAGTAGAACGCGCAACGTCCGCGCCCGTCAGCTTCGCCGCTGGCTAATCCGGCACGAAACGACGGGACGCCGCAACGGCGTGGACGAGGACGGGTACGGCCCGAATGGGTTCGGGTATGTCCTCCCATGGTGCTTGGAGGCCTACTTGGAAGCGCAGAGCGTTCTCAGCCCGCGGATGTCCACCCGCAGGTATCGGCAGAACGAGTGGCGCATGGTCACCGGAGCCCGGCTGCGCACCACCTAGACCGGCGGGGCGTGCGTATTGACCCCTGCATCCGCGCCCGCCCCGCCCACCAACTGAGCGATCTAGCCGTACATGCCTTTCGTGATGACCTGAGCCGTCACGTCAGTAAGGATGTCCCGACCGACACCGGCCACCGCTTCGGCCGCCCGGCGGAGCTTGCCCTTCTTCGCTTCATCCGGCTCGTTGTCTGCGGCGTCGTTGAGGGCGGCGATGATCCGATCTGCCAGACTCTCCGGCGTGGGCCAGGCGCCGACTACTCGACGAGCATGGCCGGTTGGCGCACCCACAATCATGATGTGCCCCTCGCCGGTTTCGACCATGGGAGCGAAGTACGGGACGTCTGAATGCTTCAGTGCCCGGAGCGCGGACGATCAGGACCAGAAGGCCAAGCACCACCGCAACAACGATTTTGGACTTACCTCTCCTCCGAGTATTTCCACCGGGTGCGGGCTGCCGGTAGCTCGGGTTTGGAGTTGTGTCCATCGGTCGTTGTCGGATATGGACCTTGCCCGCACAGTCTTCTGTGTTGACCTGCGTCGCTCGGTACAGGCCCGGTATCGAGGGTACGGCCGGAACCTGCTGCCTCAAGCACTGCCGCATAGCGTGTCGCCGGCTGGTGTCGGCCACAGCATCGGCGCAGTCGGGCGTAGAACGCTGGAGCACGGGCTGCCTCGGGTGGACCGAGTATGGGATGTCCTGGCACAGATCGGCGTACAGCAGCGAGCAGGTCGAGGCCGCACGGGGAGGGCAGCTAGTGCATCGGTGTGCACAACCGGGTCGGCCTCGCGCGTGACCTGCGGGGACGCGTCGACCGGCGGTCAGACCACCGCAGGCGACCACCCGTGAGCCGATTGGGTGCCGCTACGCGTCGACAACGCTCCATCGGTAGAGGTGCTGCACAACACGCTCCCGAGAGATGGCTTGGTGGCCGCTTTCCCTGTCGGTAATCGAGTGTTCGCGAACATCGGCGCGCCACACGTCGGCAGGGATGATGAAGAGCAGTGGATTGGGTTCAGTGAAGTCCACCAGTACGACGATGGTGTAGGAATCGTCCTCGACTTCCCTGCGCCAGTCGTCCAACTGCCAGGTGCCTTCCTTGGAGAATCGGCTCAACACCCGGAGGCGGTGTTTCTGACCTTTGGTGTCCAGTCGGTAGCTACTCCCTTTCTCCCGAGGCGTCAGGTAGATGCCTCGTTGTGCGAACTGCTCCAAGACGACGCCGACCGCTCGCTGATGCTTCAAGGTGTTGTTTACGCGTCTTCACTACGTAGGTCTGAACGCCTGTGTCAATGGTCCGACGACCCCGGCGGACGGCATGAGCCTCTGCAGGCCTGCGACGGCGTGGATCGAGACATCGCCGAGATCCTCGATGCAGCAGGGCATAGATGTCCCCGATGCGCAAAGCCGCGGTCGCTGGTTCGAGTAACGCCGGGTAACCTCCACGTTGGTGTGTAATGGCGGGCGTGGTGACGAAGCAGCAGGAGCGGACTGGGGACGTCCGGCTGGGCAGAATTGGCAAGGGCGTCCGCGTCTTGGTGGCCCTGGCCGGGATCGGTTTGCTGATCAACGGGTCGGTGCGCGCGAGTGACGACGCCTGGCCGTTCGGGCCGATGTCGCAGTACGCCGGAATGATCGCCGACGACGCCTCGATCACCTACACCCGGATCACCGCGCGGACCGACGCCGGTACGACGGTCGACGTGCCGCTCAACATCGAGGGCGCCGGCGTGGCCCGCGCCGAGATCGAGGCGCGGACCGGCGAGATCGTGAAGGACCCGTCCTTGCTGCAAGCGGTCGCTGACGGCTGGGCCCGCAAGCACCCGGACAAACCGAAGTACGTGAAGCTCGAGCTGATCCGCGACACCACCACGCTGGTGGACGGCCGGGTCGTTGGCGACCCGGTACCGGAGGTCCTGGCGACCTGGCGGGTCCGCCGATGAGCGCCGCTACGCCGACGAGCACTTCCGCGCCGGAGATCTCCCGCGGGCAACGGGTCGCCAACTGGTTCACCCCCAAGATCGCGCTCGCCCGGATCGCGTGGCTGCGGACGATCCTCTACCTGTTCGTCATCCTCGACATGCACGCGTTCGTCCGCGACACCCGGCTCAAGGGCGAGCATCCCGGCCTCTACCAGCCGCTCTTCCTGGCCCGCCTCTTCGAGCTCCCGAAGCCGTCCGTCGCGAACACGACCACCCTGTACGTCGTACTGATCGTGTTCTGCCTGATCGGAGCGGCCAACCGGATGCCCCGGCTGGCCGGCTGGATCGTCGCGCCGGCGTTCACCTGGTGGGTGCTGATCGGGATGAGCGACGGCAAGGTCGACCACGACCACCTCGCGCTCGTGGTCGCCCTCTGGGTGCTGCCGACCGTTGCGCCGGGCACCAAACACGGCACCAAAGGCTGTACCTTCCAGTGGCGGCGCGAGGTGTCGCCGTACGCGGATCAGACCCGGTCCGAGGCGGCCGGCTGGGCGATTCGTTGCGTGCAGATCTCGGTGATCGCGACGTACTTCCTGTCCGCGGTCGCCAAGCTGCGCGGCGCGGGCTGGACCCTGGGCTGGCCGGGGAGCGCGATCCTGACCTGGGCGATCGTGCGCCGGCCGCATCCGGTCGGGGAGTGGCTGCTGCAGTATCCGTGGATGCTGCACACGATGCAGTGGGCCGGGATCATCGGGGAGTTCTGCTCGCCGGTCATCCTCTGGCTCAAGGGCCGCTGGCAACTGCTGGGCGCGCTGTTCTTCATCGGCTTCCACGTCGCCAACACGGCGATCCTGATGATCCACTTCCTGCCGACGGTGGTCTGCTGGCTGGCGTTCGCGCCGCTGGAGCGGATCGTGCCGTGGTTCCAGCGGCGCCGATCAGTGCGCCGCCAGGCAAAGGGCAGATCAGACCGCGACGCCGGAGAGCCCGAAGACCAGGCCGAAGACAGCCGGCAGGCCAAGGAGCAGGCCGGCGCGTAGCCGGAAACGGCGCCCGCCCGGGCCCGGAGTCCGCACGACGCGGGACAGCACCGCACCGGCGTACCCGAAGACGAGCGCGGCGAGCAGGATCTGCTTGGTCGGCAGGGCGGCGTCGGAGTGGGTCAGTCCGAGCGTGACGAGCCCGGGGCAGCAGAACGCGAACATGCCGAACCCGAGTTCCGGGATCGGCAGCCAGCGCCTGCCGAGCACGTCGAGCTCGGCAGGGCGCTTGCGCTGGATGGACCGGATGAACCGGCCGGTGCTGAGCAGCAGGTCGGAGGCGCAGAGGATCGCAGCAACGATCAGAGCCGCGTGAAAAATCGTCCGCACGGGGAGGAGACTAGGCCATCTCCGGCAGATCCCGCGTCCTGTGTTCTAGCTGTTATGTGGCGGCCTGTCATCTGGCAGGGCGCAGGCCGGCGTACCGCCGGGCATCTTGTCCCGGTTGCTGGCGATCAGCCGGTAGATCCCGGCCGCGATCCAGCGGATCGGTGGGAACGTGAACATCGTCCCGGCCACCCGCCACAGACCCCCGCTGTGGATCAGCCAGCGCGCGAACGCCTGCGCGCCACCGTGGATCTTCCCGTCCTGATCCACCCACAACACCTCGTACTGCGCCCGCTCGGCCGTCGTCCCGTACGCCGCCAGGTCGGTGAACTGCCACGGCTCGACCGGCACCGCGCCACCTAGTGCGCCCTGCAGCCAGCGGGCGCTCGTCGTACAGAAGGCGCAGTCGCCGTCGAAGATCAGAATCGGCCTGTCGTGGCTGCTGTTGGGCACGCCACCACGGTACTGCGGGGCCGGATGCGAGCGATGTCTCCTTCAACACGTAACGTCTGCTTAACACGCCCGGGGCAGACTGTGTGAGGCCGTGGAGTTTCCAGCGTTTTGGATCAGGAGAGGTGAACCGCCGATGGACAAGCAGCAGGAGTTCGTGCTGCGCGCGCTCGAGGAGCGCGACGTACGGTTTGTCCGGCTCTGGTTCACCGACGTGCTCGGGTTCCTCAAGTCGGTGGCGGTGGCGCCGGCCGAGCTGGAGGGCGCGTTCGCCGAGGGGATCGGGTTCGACGGCTCCGCGATCGAGGGCTTCGCCCGGGTGACCGAGGCGGACATGCTGGCCAAGCCGGACCCGTCGACGTTCCAGATCCTGCCCTGGCGCGGCGAGACGATGGGCACCGCGCGGATGTTCTGCGACATCAACATGCCGGACGGCTCGGCCTCGTTCGCCGACCCGCGGCACGTGCTGAAGCGGACCCTGTCGAAGGCGGCCGACCTGGGCTTCACCTTCTACACGCACCCCGAGATCGAGTTCTACCTGTTCAAGTCGCTGTCCGGCGCGCCCGGCACGTACCCGGAACCGGTCGACTCGTCGGGCTACTTCGACCACACCCCGCAGGGCATCGGCAACGACTTCCGCCGCGAGGCGATCACGATGCTGGAGTCGATGGGCATCTCGGTCGAGTTCAGCCACCACGAGGGCGGCCCGGGCCAGCAGGAGATCGACCTGCGGTACGCCGACGCGCTGAGCACGGCCGACAACATCATGACGTTCCGGGTGGTGGTCAAGGAAGTGGCCCTGAGCCAGGGCATCTACGCGTCCTTCATGCCGAAGCCGCTGAGCGACCAGCCGGGCTCGGGCATGCACACCCACATGTCCTTGTTCGAGGGTGACCGGAACGCGTTCTTCGAGGGCGGCGCGCAGTACCAGCTGTCCAAGACCGGGCGGGCGTTCATCGCCGGGCTGCTGCACCACGCGGCCGAGATCACCGCGGTGACGAACCAGTGGGTGAACTCCTACAAGCGGCTCGCGGTCGGCGACGAGGCGCCCTCGTTCATCTCGTGGGGGCACAACAACCGCTCCGCGCTGGTCCGGGTGCCGATGTACAAGCCGCACAAGGGTCAGTCCTCGCGGGTCGAGTTCCGGTCGCTGGACTCGGCGGCGAACCCGTACCTCGCGTTCGCGCTGATGCTCGCGGCCGGGCTGAAGGGCATCGAAGAGGGCTACGAGCTGCCGCGCGAGGCCGAGGACGACGTCTGGTCGCTGACCCCGCGCGAGCGCAAGGCGCTGGGCATCAAGCCTCTGCCGAGCAGCCTCGCCGAGGCGATCCAGGCGATGGAAGACAGTGAGCTCGTGGCCGAGACGCTCGGCGAACACGTCTTCGACTTCTTCCTCCGCAACAAGCGAGCCGAGTGGCAGGACTACCGCCGCCAGGTCACGCCGTTCGAACTGAACAAGCTCCTACCCGTCCTCTAACCGATCTGTACGGCGGTGATCCACACCGGTGTGCCCGGCCGGCCTGCGCGCACGGCGATCTTGTCGAGCACGTCCAGGCCGCGGTCACCTTGCCGATGACCGTGTACTTCGCCGGCAGCTTCGAGCCCTTGTGCACCAGCAGGAACTGCGCACCGTTGCCGCCGTCAACGTTGCCTAGAGCAACTGTGCCGTGGGGATAGGTCTCCTTGCCGGTCAGCTCGGGTGCGAACCGGTAGCCGGGTGACGTCGTGGCGCACCAGCGAGAACGGCGGCCGCACGCCATCCGCAGTACGGGTGTAGGTGCAGGTCTTGAACAGGAGTGGAGCGCCTTGCGCGCTGGACAGCCACCCCTCCACCACAAAGGCAAGCGTGGCGATCAAGAGGATGGCGACAACCCGCTTCCATCGACGCATGGTGACGAAAATAGCACTCTGTGTAGTCCTGCGACAGGATCGCAGATAGTTACTATTTGCCGTGCTGGCGCGGTAGATAGTTTCCTGATCCGTCACTCAATGGACGTCCGGATCGCGTGAGATGTCATCTCATGCGGCGGTGGGCGATTTTCTCCGGATTGGTGCTGGTCCTCTTCGGCTGTGGGGTGGCCACGGCCGACGCGCACGTGATCGCGTCGACCGGGTACTCGACCGTGACCCAGGACGGCCAGCGGGTGAACTACCTGCTCAGCCTCGAGTACGCCGTACTGGCCCGGGCGGTCGACCTCGGTGCTCCCGTTGACGATGACGCTCGTCGGGAAGAGGCCCTCGAGGCGGCCGGGCCGAGGCTCACGGAGTACCTCGATGAGCGGCTGGTCGTCTCGCTCGACGGCGCCGCCTGCGAGCCCGGGCTCGCCGGTACGTCGATCGCGAGCCGCGCCGGGAAACCGTACGCCGAGCTGGCGCTGACCTTCTCCTGCCCAGGCTCGACTGGCTCGCTCCACCTGCTCTACAAGGTGTTCCAGGACGCCGATGCCGTCGCCGACGACCACACCAACCTGGTCGCTCAGCTCCAGACCCGGTCGAACGACGTACAGGTCGTCGAGAACACCGGTTCGAAGGCGGTCGTGCGGGTGACCGGGACGTCTGCCGAGCACCCCGGACTGAAGCTCGTGACCACGTACACGGCGACGGCGGACGACCAGTTCATCACCGCCTCGACGACCTTCACCAACGATTCGGCCGCCGCGCTGCCGGTGTGGGCAGGAGATGCACTCGACCACGACGGTGCGGGCTCGCGCTCGGCTGTGTCAGGCTTCCCGGTCATCACCAGCGGTGGTCCGTTCAGCCAGGTTCCGAACGCGAAGCGGTGGATCGGGCAGGCGGGCACGGGGCCGGACAACCAGACCTATGGCCTGATCTACAGCACTGACAGCGGCGCCTTCACGGGCTACTCGCAGAGCAACTTCACGATGAGCAAGTTCAAGCTCGACCTTCCCGCCGGCGGCAGCCACACCATCACGCGCAAGATCGTGGTCGCCTCCAACGGCGGCGCCGCGGACAAGTTCGCAGTACTGAACCAGATGGCTGCTCAGTAGTTAGCCGGCGCCGGCGCGTTCGTGCGTGCTCCACCGTGAGGAAGCGGTGGAGTGGCGGTACGGCGTGTCGGCGTCCGGCGCGCGTAGTGCGGTGAGGCCGGTGATGTCGACTTCTGGGGCGCGTTCGACCACCGCCGTACCGTCGGGGGCGAGTGCGTTGACCTCCTCGACCGTGAGGAGGCCGACCGGGCGGACGCCTTCGGTGATCACCACGATGTTGCCGGGCACCACCTGCTGGGCGCGGTTGCCCTTGGCGGGCACCAGGATGCCCTCCGCCGGAGTACGCCAGGCGCCTGGCGCGAACCGGCGCAAGGAGAGCCCGGCCTGCCCGTCTTCCGGCGTCCTCGGTGGGAGGTAAGCGGTAGCTGAGTAGTCGTAGTCGTAGTCCGGCTCAGGCGGCCCGGACACTCGCCCACCCTGCTGGGGCGTCAACCAGACCACCGTGCCCCGAACAGCAAGCGACCCCGTCATCATGACCATAACCAGCCATCATGCCGACTACAGCCCGAATATGCCAGGCAACTCCGTGTGTTGACCGCAATCCCGCCGCAATCCCCCCGCGCGCTGGCCGAGATCTGTCTCGGGAGAGCCGACCGACCGTCCGACTCGCCCCAACACGACGGCCGACCTGCCCTGGCGCTGCGGCTGGCCTCCCCTGGAGCTGCGGCTGGCCGCCGACACGGTGGGCGGGGTCGTGCGGGGGTGGTCGCCACTAGAGTTGCGGGGTGGCGGAGGTGCGGAGGGTTTCTGGGGCGGGGCGGTTGGCGCGGGCTGGGTTTGCCGACTCGGCGCGGGCCGGGCGGATGCTCGACCAGCTGGACGCCCTGGATGCTCCGAGCGAGCCAGGTGAGCACAGCCCGATGGCCGGCGACCACCTGATCGCCTCGCTGTCGGAGTCTGCCGATCCCGACCTCGCGCTGACCGGTCTGCTCGCGATGGCCGAGTCGCTGCACGCCAACGGCTTCGATCTCGCCGCGTTCGCACGCACGCTCGACATGGACGGCGACTTCCGCCGGCGACTCGTGTACGTGCTCGGCGCGAGCGAGGCGTTCGGGCGGCACCTGAGCGTGCATCCACGGCACTGGTACGACCTGGCAGACCCCGCGTTGGCGGCGTCCCGGCCAACTCTCGACGATGTCGCCGCCTGCCTCGCGACGGCCGTCGACGCAGAGCACCCGGTAGACGAATTGCGGGTCGAGTACCGCCGGCTGTTGCTGCGACTGGCGGCACGGGATCTCGCCGAAGGACTGCTCGTCGACGAGACGGCCGCAGTACTGGCTGATCTTGCCGGCGGCGCCTTGGAGACGGCGCTCCAGATCGCCCGCAACGAGTACTTCGCCCTGCATCCCAACGCCGCCGACTGCCGCCTCGCGATTGTTGCTATGGGCAAGTGTGGCGGCCGCGAACTGAACTACGTCAGCGACGTCGACGTACTCTTCGTCGCCGAACCGCTAACCGGCGAGCCGGAAGCACCTGCCCTGAAGACCGCCACCCAGCTGGCCTCCGCGACCATGCGGATCTGCTCGGCACACACCGCCGAAGGCACCCTCTGGCCGGTCGACGCCGCGCTGCGCCCAGAGGGCAAGTCGGGTCCACTCGTGCGCACGCTCGACAGCCACCTCGCGTACTACCAGCGCTGGGCGAAGACCTGGGAGTTCCAGGCGCTGCTCAAGGCGCGTGCAGTCGCCGGCGATGCCGAGCTCGGTCAGGAGTACGCCGAGAAAACGCGCCAGCTGGTGTGGTCGGCCGCTGACCGTCCAGGCTTCGTCGACGACGTCCAGTCGATGCGGCGGCGGGTGGTCGACCACATCCCGGCCGCCGACGCGGATCGCCAGCTCAAGCTCGGGCCCGGTGGATTGCGGGACGTGGAGTTCGCAGTACAGCTGCTGCAGTTGGTGCATGGTCGCAGTGACGAGTCGGTGCGGAGTGGGACGACGTTGGTCGCGCTCGAGCAACTGACCGGCTCTGGGTATGTGGGCAGGACCGACGGCGCAGTACTGGCTGATGCTTATCGGTTCCTGCGGTCGATGGAGCATCGGATCCAGCTGTATCGGTTGCGGCGGACGCATTCGGTTCCTGAGGACGACGACGATCTGCGCCGGCTCGGGCGCTCATTGGGGTTCACGAAGAATCCCGTCGATGACCTGACCTCGGCGTGGAAGAAGCACGCGCTCGAAGTACGGCGGCTGCACGAGAAGCTCTTCTACCGGCCCCTGCTCGCCGCGGTCGCGCGGATCCCGGGTGGCGAAGTACGGCTGACGCCCGAGGCCGCCAAGCAGCGGCTGACCGCCCTCGGGTACGCCGATCCGTCGTCCGCGTTGCGTCACATCGAGGCCTTGTCCGAGGGGGTCTCGCGGCGGTCGTCGATCCAGCGGGCGTTGCTGCCGGCGATGCTCGGGTGGTTTGCCGAGTCGCCGGATCCGGACGCGGGGTTGCTCGCCTTCCGGACGATCTCTGATTCGCTGGGCTCAACCCCTTGGTACCTGCGTCAGTTGCGCGACGAGGGCGCTTCGGCCGAGCGACTCGCTCACTTGCTCGCCAGCGGCCGGTACGCCGTTGACCTGTTGCAGCGCGCTCCGGAGGCGACCGCGATGCTCGCCGACGAGCGCGAACTGGCGCCGCGTGCGCAGGAGTCGCTGCTGACCGAGATGTCCGCGGCGGGCCGTCGCCAGGATGAGCCCGAGGCGGCGGTCGCGGCTATTCGTGGAGCTCGGCGGCGCGAGCTGTTCCGGGTTGCTGCGGCGGATCTGTCGGGGCTGCTCGAGGTCGAGGTCGTGGGCGAGGCGCTGACGACCATCTCGGTGGCGACGCTGACTGCCGCTCTCGAGGTCGCCCGACGGACCGTGGCGAAGGGCGAGCCTGAGCCGACGCGGATGGCGATCGTCGCGATGGGCCGGTTCGGTGGGCATGAGCTGAGCTATGGCAGCGACGCCGACGTCATGTTCGTGCACGACCCGCTGCCCGGCGCCTCCGAGAAGGCGGCGACCGACTTCGCCACCCAGGTCGCGACCGAGCTGCGACGGCTGCTGGCTCTGCCCGGTGCCGACCCAGCCGTCGCGATCGACGCCGACCTGCGACCGGAGGGCCGTCAGGGACCGTTGGTGCGCACCCTCGCTTCCTACGCGTCGTACTACGCCCGCTGGTCGGCCGTGTGGGAGGCGCAGGCGCTGCTGCGCGCCGACCCGCTGTGCGGCGATGCCGAGCTGTGCAAGGCATTCCGCGAGCTGATCGACCCGCTACGCTACCCGGCGGGCGGCATCCAGGAACGCGACGTGATGGAAATCCGCCGGATCAAGGCTCGCGTGGACGCCGAGCGCCTTCCGCGCGGTGCCGATCCCGCGACCCACACCAAACTCGGCCGCGGGGGACTGGCCGACATCGAGTGGACCGTCCAGCTGCTGCAGATGCGCTACGCCCACCGGGTCGAGGAGCTCCGCACGACCCGCACCCTCGGTGCCGTCCGCGCTGCCGTCGACGTCGGCCTGGTCGAAGCGCCCGACGCCGACATCCTGAGTCGCGCCTGGGAGCTGGCGACCCGGATCCGCAACGCGATCATGCTCGTCCGCGCCCGCCCCGGCGACTCCCTCCCACGCGATCCCCGCGACCTCGCCGCCGTCGCCCAGATCTGCGGCTACAACGCCGACGAAACCGGCCGCTTCTCCGACGCCTACCTCCGCCGAACCCGCCAGGCCCGCAACGTAGTAGATCGCCTGTTCTGGGGCGACTGACCGCCGGCGCCGTTCCAGTTCATCGACGCATAGCCGGTCGGCCACTTTGTCCCGACCGACAGGACATAGTCCGGCTGACCTCGGCCTCCCACGCTCAGCCACGGTCCTGCGGAGCGGAGTAAGGGCACTATGTCCTGTCGGTCGGGACACTCGCCCTACGATTGGCGGGTGGAGACGGTGGATCAGGTCAGGCAGGCTGGGGTGTTCAGCCATGTCCGGCGGAGTGTTCGGATGACGGTGGGGCAGCAGCGGGTCTGGGAGACCAACTGGGGTGAGTTGGGGCGCAAGCTCGAGGATCTGCCGGCCGGTGACGTCGACCTGGCCGCGTGGTTCGGGCGGGAAGCGCCTACCGTGCTGGAGATCGGCTCCGGGATGGGGGAGGGCACCTCACAGCTCGCCCAGCAGGCGCCGGAGGTCAACCACCTCGCCGCCGAGGTGTATCCGGCCGGTCTCGGGCAGCTCATGTTGTGGGTCGAGAAGTACGAACTCGACAACGTCCGGCTCCTGCATGGTGACGCGCTCGACTTCCTGCGGGACCACTTGCCGCCGGAGTCACTGGCCGGAGTACGGGTGTTCTTTCCGGATCCGTGGCCGAAGAAGCGGCACCACAAGCGCCGGCTGATCACCGCGCCGTTCGTGAAGCTGCTGGCCTCCCGGCTGAGCCCGGGCGGAAGGTTGCACTTGGCAACGGACTGGCAGCACTACGCCGACGACATGCTGGCGATCTGCACCGCCGAGAAGCAGTTGGTCAACGAGTACGACGGCTGGGCCCCGCGTCCCGAGTGGCGCCCGGTCACCAAGTTCGAGTCCCGGGCGCATGCTGAGGGCAGGGTCTGCCGCGACCTGATGTTCACGAAGTCCGCGACGTGAAGTTCCAGTGACCTGACGGCACGGTGTAGACGCAGTAGCCGTCGCGGTGGACCGGTTCACCCACATAAGGCGCCGGTACGGCCGTTACGTCGCTAGCTGTCTCCGACGGCACGTGTACTTCGGCAGTCGCACCAACCGGCACCTGTACTTCGAGCTGGAACACCCGCCCGATTTGCCGCCACGACACCGCGACCCGGCCACGAACCGTGTCGGTCCGCAGCGATGCCGAGGCTACCTGTGAGCGTGCGTCCGGCCGGACGAGGATGCGCTCCCAGCCGCGCTCCAGGTTGCGCAGGCCGGCCACGTTCTCCAGCAGCCACTGCGCGACTGTGCCCTGGAAGTAGTGGTTGCGAGACCGTGTGTCCGTCTCCCACATCTCCCACATCGTGTCGGCGCCGTTGTCGAACCAGTAACCCCAGCTGGGATACGACCGCTGCAGCGCCACCTTGGCCGCCACGTCGGCATGACCGTGTGCGGTCAACACCGGGAGCAGTACGCCGACGCCGAGGCAGCCGGTGTTGAGGTGGAATCCACGCGACTCGATGTCGGCCACCAGGTTCGCCACGACCGCGGGGACAAGGTCTTCGGGTACCAGCCCGAAGGCGAGCGGTACTGCGTTCGACGTTTGCCGATAGTCCGGATCCTCTTGCGACCGGTAGATGCCGGCTGAGCGGTCCAGGAAGGCGCGGTTCAGACCGTCAGCGAGTTCACCGGCGGCCTTGCGCAGTCGATCGGCATCAGCAGGCCGGCCAAGGATCTCGCCGATCTCAGCCGTCGCGAGGACGGCGCGGTACAGGTACGCAGTACCGGTGAGGCGGCGGTCCTCGGGTGGCGGGCCGTCGGGGTAGCCGGGCGGGATCCAGTCGCCGAGGACGCTCAATGACAACCCGTCTTCGACCCGGTCGAGTTCGTAGTCGAGATAGCGCAGTACGGCGTCCCAGTGGTCGGCGAGCAGGCGTTCGTCGCCGTACCAGCGGTGCATCTCGCGCAGAATGAACGGGTAGACGGTCGACCACTCGGTGGCGGGGGCGAGTTCGGTGTAGCCCCAGTCGCCGGTCGGCACGATCACTGGCAGCCGGCCCTCGGAGTCCTGGCTGTCGCGGAGATCGCCGAGCCATTTGGTGAAGAAGCGAGCCATGCCGAGCGTGCCTGCCATCGTCGGGGCACCGACTTGGGCGTCGCCGGTCCAGCCGTTCTTCTCCAGCTTCGGGGTGTCGGTCGGGATGCCGTGCAGGTTGTTCAGCACGGTCCGTCGCATCGCCTGGTCGATCTGCTCGTAGAGCGGCTGACTCGCGCTGAACCGGCTGATCTCCGCGACGTCGGAGTGCACCACGCGCATCGTCACCGAGTCGGCCCTCGGTTCGCCGGGGAAGCCCTCGAGCTGCACGTAGCGGAAGCCCTTGTACGAGAAGCGCGGCTCCCACTCCTCGACACCGTTGCCTGCGGCAATGTATTCGTCGCGCTGGAAGCGATCCTTGTGTACGTGCTTGTTCTGTGCGAAGACGGTGCCGTCGGCAAGCAACCACTCGCCATGGGTGAGGCTGATCGTCGTACCAGCCGGGGCGGTTACCCGCAGCTTTGTCCAGCCCGCTGTGGTCCGGCCGAAGTCGGCGAGCCACACACCCGGCCTTGGCTGAGTGAACGCCACCGGTGCGACGTCCTCGATCACCCGGATCGGTTCATGCTCCTGCGCCCGAACCTGACCACGCGGCGCCGGTACGACGAGCGCCGTCGCCCATCCGGAGTCGTCGAAGCCCGCGTCGTCCCAGCCGGCCGGGTGTAGCCGCGCGTCGTAGGTCTCGCCGCAGAACAACGAGTCGGAGCGGGTCGGCCCGTCGGTGACTCGCCATGCGTTGTCGCTGACAATCTCGGTCGCGCTGCCGTCGGTGTGCTCGATCACGAGCCGGGCGAGCAGGCGCGGCTCGGCGTTCCACGGCGTCTGGTGCCAGCGCCAGGTGTTGGGGGTGTTCAGCCCGAAGAAGCCTCGGCCGAGCTCGGCGCCGATCACGTTGTCGCCGGACCGCAGCAGCTCTGTCACGTCGTACGCGACCGATAGCACGGTGTCGTCGTAGTCAGTGAACCCCGGATCGAGTACCGAGTCGCCGATGCGCTGACCGTTGATCCGTAGTTCTTGGTAGGCCAGACCGCTCGCATAGAGCCGCGCCCGCTCCACCGGCTTTTGTAGCGCGAAAGCTCGCCGGAGCAGGGGTGCCGGGACGTCCTCGTCGCGTACTTCGTCGCGAGCGCCGATCCACTCCGCATCACCGAAGCCCTCGCCGAGCAGCCCGGTCTCGAACCAACTCGGCTGACTCCAGCGCCCGATCCGGTCCAGGCCGTCCCACAGTCGGACGGCCCAGTGATAGCAGGTCCGTGGGGCGAGTGCCGGGCCGTCGTACTCGATGCCGAAGGTCTTGGCGGACGCCACCTGCCCGGAGTCCCAGACGTCGGCCATCTCCGGCGTCAGCAGGTCAGGATCCGATGCGACCAGCAGTTGGTACGCCGATTGGGTCGCGCCGTAGCCGGGTGCGGTCGCGATCCACCCGAGCCGGGGCCGGGTGGCGTCGGTGCCGAGTGGGCGATCGGCGTACTCGGTGGTGAGCTTGTCCGCGGTCAATGGTCCACCAGGGGTCCAGCTGTCCGGGGCGACGGGCATCAGGCGAGCTCCTCAACGACGCGTAGACGGTCCCGCAGGACCGTACGCAGCCGCCCGGCGGCTGAGCAACCGCCATGTCCTGATCTGGACAGATCAGGACCGAGGGCTGAGAGGCCGCTCACACCGACACGCTGGTGAAGTGGCTGATCCGTCTCAGTAAATGATTTTTCGTCTCGCATCGTGAAACCAGAGCCCGTCGATGGACTTTGTCCTGTTTCATGGTGGACATGCAGGTCACCGCCAACCGACCAGCCGACGCGCTCACCCGCCGTCGGCACGTCGACCTGCTGCGTGTCGCTTCCGCAACCTGTTGACCTTAGGCGTCATCTCAGCCCGCTGTCTGAGCTCTTCCTCCAGCCTGCTCTGATCCCGCCCGCGACCCCTGGTCGCCCGCACCTCCGAAGGTCTCCTTGTGAGCATCACGAACCTCCGCCCTGCCCGTGTTCTGGCCGCCTCGGCCGCCGTCCTGTGTCTCGTCGCTGCTGTCGCCGGCTGCTCCCGCGCTGACCGCGGCGACACGCCGGCCGCATCGTCCGACAAAGGCCCCGCGACCGAGCTGCGGCTCGGCTACTTCCCGAATGTCACCCACGCGGCCGCTCTGGTCGGCCTCGACAAGGGTCTGTTCAGCAAGGAACTGGGCAGCACCAAACTCGTCCCGACGAAGTTCAACGCCGGCCCGGAGGCGGTCGGTGCGCTGCTCGGCGGCTCGCTGGACGCGTCCTTCATCGGCTCCGGCCCGGCCCTCAATGCCTACGCCAAGTCCAAGGGCGAAGCCGTCCGGCTGATCGCCGGTACGACGTCCGGCGGCGCCCAGCTGGTCGTCAAGCCGACGATCACCAAGCCGGAGGACCTGGTCGGCAAAACCGTGGTCACCCCGCAGCTGGCCAACACCCAGGACGTCTCGCTGAAGAAGTGGCTGGCCGAGAAGAACCTGACCGGCAAGGTCAAGGTCACCAACCTGGAGAACGCCCAGACCCTGGACGCCTTCAAGAAGGGCGAGGTGGACGCGGCCTGGCTGCCCGAGCCGTGGTCGTCCCGGCTGGTCCTGGACGCCGGCGCGAAGGTGCTGCTGGACGAGGCCGAGCTTTGGCCGGGTGGCAAGTTCCCGACCACCGTGCTGATCGTGCGGACCCAGTTCCTGCAGGAGCACCCGGAGTCGGTCAAGCAGCTGCTCACCGGGCTGGTCACGGCGATCGACTTCAGCACCAAGGACAAGGCCGCCGCCAAGACCGTGGTCAACAAGCAGCTGCTCGAGCTGACCGGCAAGGCGCTGAAGCCGGAGGTGATCGACCGCGCGTTCAGCAAGATCGAGATCACCGCCGACCCGATCGCCGCGACCTTTCCGCAGCTCGCCAAGGACCAGGTCACCGCGGGCATCGCCAAGGAGGCGCCGGGCGTTTCCGGGTTCGCCGACCTCGGCCCGCTGAACGAAGTACTGGCCAAAGCCGGAAAGCCCGCTGTCGACGCAGCCGGCCTGGACAAGAAGTAGCTCGCCCCGAAGTGCCTACAGGTACGACGGTTCCGCAACGAGGAGGCAGACGATGACTGCGACAGTCGAAGCCAGCGAGACGACGATCCGCGCCACCGGCAGCACCACGGCCGAAGTACGGCCGGTGCGGTTTCACCAGGTCGGGAAGGCGTTCGGGCATGGGCGGAAGGCCGTGGTCGCGCTCGAGCAGGTCGACCTGGAGGTCGGGGCCGGTGAGTTCGTCTGCCTGCTCGGCGCGTCCGGTTGCGGCAAGACGACCCTGCTGAATCTCGTGGCCGGGCTCGACAAGCCGACCACTGGGCGGATCGAGCTGAGCTCGTCGCGGCCCGCAGTGGTCTTCCAAGAGGCCGCGCTGATGCCGTGGCTGACCGCTGCAGGCAACGTGGAGTTGCCGCTGCGGATGGCCGGCGTGCCGAAGTCCGCTCGTCGCGCGAAGGCGGCGGAGCTGCTGGAACTGGTACGGCTCGGCGGACTCGGCGACAAGCGACCGCACGAGCTGTCCGGCGGGATGCGGCAGCGGGTGGCGCTCGCTCGGGCGTTGGCTTCTACGACCGACAACACGGGGTCGGGAGCGGGTAAGCCGTCGCTGCTGCTGATGGACGAGCCGTTCTCCGCTCTGGACGCCATCACCCGGGACGTGCTGCAGGGTGAGTTGCTGCGGATCTGGCGCGCCACCGGTACCGCGATCTTGTTCGTCACGCACGATGTGCGCGAGGCGGTGCGGCTCGGGCAACGCGTAGTACTGCTGTCGTCGCGGCCAGGGCGGGTCGTGCGGCAGTGGGATGTCGACGGGCTGTCGAGCGCGGAAGAAGGCGGGGCTGTCGACGAGATCAACGCCGCGCTGCGAAAGGTGATCAGCAGTCATGCCGCAGCCTGACTCCACCGTGCAGGACCGCGTCCCCGACGACCTCGGATCGGTCGAGGCCGGCCTGGACGCGCTCGACACGCCGGTCAATCCGCCAGAGAGTGGTGCCGGGCGTTTCATCAGCAAGGCGCTGCCGCCGATCGTGGCGATCGCGTTGCTGGTGCTGGTCTGGCAGGCGCTTTGGGCGGCGGCGTTCTGGCCCGAGTTCAAGCTGCCCGCGCCGGTCGACGTGTGGGCGCAGATCTGGGAACTGGTGACGACCGGCAAGATCATCGAGCTGTTCTGGACCTCGGTGCACCGGGCCGTGATCGGGTTCGCGATCTCGCTGATGATCGCCGTACCGCTCGGGCTCGCGATCGCGAACATCATCGTCGTACGGCGGGGGATCGGGCCGCTCGTCTCTGGGCTGCAAAGCTTGCCGTCGGTGGCTTGGGTGCCGGCCGCGATCCTCTGGTTCGGACTCAACGACCGGGCGATCTACTGGGTGGTGCTGCTCGGCGCAGTACCGTCCATCGCCAACGGCCTGGTATCCGGTCTGGACCAGGTTCCGCCGATCCTTCCGCGGGTCGGCAAGGCGCTCGGGGCGGGGCGGCTGGGCGGGATCCGCTACATCCTGCTGCCGGCCGCGCTGCCCGGGTTCCTGGGTGGGCTGAAGCAGGGCTGGGCCTTCTCCTGGCGCTCTCTGATGGCGGCCGAACTGATCGCGACGTCGCCGGATCTGGGCGAGGGACTGGGCCAGTACCTGCACAACGGGATGTCGCTGTCGGACATCTCGATGGTGTTCGCCGGCGTGCTGCTGATCTTCGTCGTAGGCGTCGGAATCGAGCTGCTGGTCTTCCGTCCGCTGGAGAACTCGGTACTGCGGGCGCGCGGTCTGACCCGCGCGACCTGACCAGCGCCGTACTGTTGGAGCGTGGTCCGATTTCTGCCGTTCCTGATCAGCCTGGTGCTGAGCGTGTATGCGCTCTTCTCCTGCATCCAGACACGCGATGAAGACGTTCCGTACCTGCCCAAACTGGTCTGGATCGTTTTGATCGTCTTCGTGCCCTTCGTCGGCCCGATCGTCTGGCTGCTGATGTCCCGCACCGAAGCCGCCCGCCGCGACCGAGCCGCCGCACCGAAGCCGAAACCGGGTGGTCGGCCGGTGGCGCCTGACGACGACCCGGATTTCCTGGCGTCGCTGGATCGCTACCGGGACCCGAGAACAACGGCGCCGCCCCCGGAGCCTGAGCCGGAGAAGCCGACCGAGGACAGGGTCGAGGACAAACCGGCCGAGGACGACACGAAGCCGACTGACGCCGAAGACGCCCCCACCGAACCAGACGACGGCAAGCCTTAACCGCTACCTCGCGCCGCCAGCTTGCAGTCGGTGTGCTCCACCCCTCTTGGAAGGCTTCACCCCCTGGTAGAGCAATGGGCTAACCCCGCGCCGAGGAGCGAACCCTCCGAGGGTGCGGGTAACCCAGCTCAGGTCGCCGCGCCGGCCATCGGGGTCCAGCTACCAATCGGCGTGCTTCACCCCGCTTCGAAGGGATCACCCACTGGTAGAGCAGTGGGCTATCCCCACGCCGAGGAGCGAACCCCTCGGGGATGCGGGTAACCCGGCTCAGCTGCCCTGCAGGTGCCGCGGCGACTTGACCAAACTCGTCTGCAGCAACCTCCTGCCAGAGGCGCCGGTCTTGACTCACCGGCATCGCGGATCGGCGCGGGGTGCGGGCGTCGATGCCCGGTGTGCCGGCCACGGGTCAGGCTCGCGACGCCTGCTCCGCTGCGCTGCGCCGGCTGCTTCGTGGGTGGATGCTGGAGCTGGTGGTGGTGCTCGGATTGGGTGGGGCGCGGTCGGGCTCGCGAGGCCTGCGCTGCGCCTCGCTGGCTGGCCCTCGCCCGTCAGCGGTCGATGGACGCCATGACGGCTTCTTCGTGCCGTTCGCCCGCGGCCGGAGTGAGGTTGTTGAGGCGTTCTACCTGGTCGGCGGTGAGTTCAACACCGTCTGCGGCGGTGTTCTCTTCGACGCGGGAGACCCGCTTCGTGCCGGGGATTGGGGCGATGTCGTTGCCTTGGGCGAGCAGCCAGGCCAGGGCGACCTGGGCCGGGGTGGCGCCCACTTCGGTGGCCACGGTTCTGACCTCGTCGACGACGAGCAGGTTGCGATGGAAGTTCTCGCCGGTGAAACGGGGGTTGGTTTTGCGCCAGTCGTCGTCGGCGAGGTCGTCGGTGGAGCGGATCTCACCGGTGAGGAAGCCGTGGCCGAGTGGGGAGTAGGGGACGAAGCCGATGTTCAGCTCGCGGAGGAGTGGCAGGATCTCGGCCTCGACGTCCCGGGTCCACAGGGAGTACTCGGTCTGCAGAGCGGTGACCGGGTGGACGGCGTGGGCGCGCCGGATCGTGGCGGCGCTGGCCTCGGACAGCCCGAGGTGGCGGACCTTGCCTTCGGCGATCAACTCGGCGACGGCGCCGACGGTGTCCTCGATCGGGGTGTTCGGGTCGACCCGGTGCTGGTAGTACAGGTCGATGTGGTCCGTACCGAGTCGCTTGAGCGAGCCCTCGACCGCGGTACGGATGTTCGCCGGGCTGCTGTCCAGGTGTCCCGGGCCGTCGCCGGCGTGGGACACCAGGCCGAATTTCGTTGCCAGCACCACCTGATCGCGGCGTCCCCGCAAGGCTCGGCCGACCAGTTCCTCGTTGGCGAACGGGCCGTAGATCTCGGCGGTGTCGAGGAACGTGACGCCCAGGTCCAGCGCCCGATGGATGGTACGGATCGACTCGGCCTCGCTACCCTCGCCGACGTTGTAGTAGCCGGACATCGACATGGCGCCGAGGCCGATCCGGGAGACGTCCAGTCCACCCAGGGAGACGTGCTTCATCAAAGGCTCCGTTTCTGCGGTTCTGTGTCCAGGCGCGTGCTCTGCCTGTTGTCCACGTAACCACGGACGGACCGTCGTCCGTTCCCGCCAAAGAGGCCCTGCTCTTCAGGGGTCTGTGAGTACCTCTTTCAAGCGGCGACCCGTACGCCGGACGCCCTGGCGCGGTCAAAGCGGGCGTCGCGAGCCGCGCCGTGGCCGCCTGCAATCGTTGCCAGGCGGAGGCGCATCTCGACGGATCCAGCTGGGCTGGAGCCTGGGGCGAGGTGTTGGGCCGACCTAGCGGCGGGTGAGGCCGCTGGAAGGTCGGGGCCGGGTCCGGCCAGAGGCCGGACCCGGGTGGGTCGGGTGGTTCAGCTCCCGGCGGCCGTCAGGCGGACTTCCTGTGTTCGGCGAGTACGACGTTGTCCCGCTCGGATTCCGTGGTCCCACCCCAGACGCCGTACGGCTCTCCGACGGAGAGGGCGTGCTGACGGCATTCGGGCTGGACCGGGCAGGTACCGCAGAGCGACTTGGCCACCATCTCGCGAGCGCGTTTGCGAACGCCACGCTCCGATTCGGGGGAGAAGAACAGCTCCGGGTTGACGTCGCGGCAAGCACTCTGCGACTGCCAGTCCCACAGATCCATGAGCGGGCGGGGTAGGCGAGGCATCCCTCTCGACATGGCAACCTCCTTGACTCACCGTGAGCGCGGACGGGCGCTCGGTGAAAACTATGCTCAACTCCTGCGCAGTTCAACCCTTGTTGTCTCGAACTTCGGTCGAGTTGTTATCGGCCCGTGGCGATTCACGCCGTTCCGGAGCGTGGAATGGCCATCCGGACCGCCCTTCGAAAAACCTGCCGCGAGCCGGCTCGGCATCACCGCGACCACCCTGCGCAGCCGGAAGCGCGGACGCGGATTGAGCCAAAACACACGGTCAGCAGGTGGTTACTCGCAGGTCACATCGGAGGGGAGCCCTCCGCCTGGCAACGCCATGACTCGCCAACGGAAGTCGTCGACCGGCCGAAGACTGGTGACCGGATCAACCCGATCCCATCACCCGCTGTGACTTCCGCCACTTCTGTTGCCAAGGGCACCCGCACGCCGAAGTACGGGCTAGTCGGGGTCGTAACGGAAGTACCGGTGGCTGCCGTGGGCGGTGTCGCGTTCGCCGGTTAGGGCTCGGATGACCATCTCGTGGGTGATCGCGAGCACCGGGCCATCGGTGCTGGCCGTGTGCCGAGCCAGGGCGGCTCGGGCGCGAGCACGTACTGCCGACAGTGGCTCCCACGGTCGGACGATCCCGGCCGGCCACTCGCCGTCGTACGCGTCGAGCTCAGCCTGAGCCGCTCGTACGTCGGCTACGCCGCGCCAGGAACCCGTGCTGTCGGGCAGCCAGTCGCGGAGGTCGTAGTCGACCCGTACGCCGAGGGCCAGCCGGTGGCCGATGATCGCGGCGCTGTGCAGGGCGCGGGTGAACGGCGAGCTGACCAGGTATGTGGCACCGATGCCACTCAGGAGGTCCGCGACGGCTTCGGCCTGCTTGGTGCCCTCCGGAGCCAGCGGAGCGGCGTCAGCGGCCATTCCGGGCCAGCCACGGCTATCCACCGGTGCGTAGTCGGGCTGGCCGTGCCGGACCAGGTAGATCTGGGTCACGAGATCGTTCTACCTGAGGTGTCGCGCTCCCGCCCAGCCTCTGGCGCGACTGGGCGGGAGCGCGGAAGGATCGGCCATCGAACTGGGCGGCCGCACGTTGTGCTGGCCGCCGAACAACTGCTCCAGGTCAAACCCAGCATCCGACGCAGTATCACCCGCAGGCTCAGACCAAGCCGCCGGCGCAGCCAACCCGTCGGTGTCAGTGCTCGCGTAGGCGGCGGACAGTTCGTCTTCGAGCCAGCGGACCTCGGTGGCGCCCTGGTGGCCGTGGACGGCCAGTACCGACTCCACGTCCGGCCAGACCGCGGTCGCAGGGTTGTTGCCGCGCCAGCGCAGCGCCACCGACCCGTCGGTGAACACACACCCCTCAGCGACCACGCCGGTGCCCGAGACCCCGCTCAGATCGCGGTAGCGGACCAGTTCGAAAGTCCGCGGCCTCACCGCCCGGCCCCGGCCGGGCGACTACCGAGGGGCGCGCAGCTACCGCTGACGCAACCTTCGACCCGCGGTACCAGTAAACCCTGACCCCCGAGCGGAACTGCCACCGTGCTTGCACCCCTTAGAAGTCCTCAACCTGTTGCGACCCTCAACGACCCACGGCCGCTCCCGGTTACACCCCGGAAAATCCGCATCTCACCCAGTGACATCGGGAGTCTCGATCTCCCGCCGCATGACGACACGTTCGGCCGGATCCAGCCCCATCGCCGTCTCCTTGTCCCGGATCTCGACCAGCCCTGGAGTGAGCTCGGCGGTACTCAGTTCGCGAAAGCCGAGGCGTGCGTAGTACGGCGCGTTCCAGGCGACACCGCGGCAGGTGGTGAGGGTGATCGCGGGCATGCCCTGTGCCGCTGCCCAGCGGTCGACGTGATCGATCAGCCGGCGCCCGATCCCTTGGCGGCCGTGGTCCGGATGAACGCTGATCTGTTCGAGGTGCGCGGCGCCGTCGACCAGCTTGACCAACGCGAAGCCGATCGGCCGGTCGTCCGGACCGACCGCGACCCACGCGTGGCCAGCGCGCCGGTGACTATCGAGGACCTCGATCTCCGGCGGCGGATGCTCGGCGACGTCGACCATGCCGATCGCGCGGAACAGTTCGCCGGCCGCCAGTTCGATCGACTGCAGATCGCCAAGCTCGCCGGCGCGGGCGACCCGGACGGCCACGGCGTCAGTCCCGGGCGCGGACGCGCGAGCGGGCAAGGCGTCGGTCCGGGCAGGGGCGGGTACGGCGTCGGCATGGGTCGGGGATGCGGCGTCGGTCATGTCTTGAGGCAACCATGGTGGGGGCGGCGGGGCCACCAGGTTTGCGGGGCCGGTTGCGGTGGGTGATATCGTCGGTGCCGTGAAGCGTTGCTATTGGCGATTTTTTGAGTGGCCGGCTGTGGTGCCGGGTTGCTCAGCTGATTGCTGACGCCTGACGCGAAGAACCAGAGCCGGCTCGAAGGCAAGGACACTCGTCCTTGCCTTTTCTCATTCCCAGCCGGCGCTGTCCTCGGGTCCACCGCGGAGTACCGGCGGAAAGGTCCCCCATGAACACCCTCCCGCAGCAGGCCGTACCGCAGGGCGCGGTCGTCGACCGACGGATCGAGAAGACCGTCCCGTTGATCACACCGCTGGCGCTGCACGACGAGTTGCCGCTGAGTCCGCAGCTCGCTGAGACCGTCGTCAGCGGCCGGCAGGCCGTCACCGATGTGCTCAACGGTGTCGACGACCGGTTGCTCGTTGTCGTCGGCCCCTGTTCCGTGCACGACGCCAAGGCCGCCCTCGAGTACGCCGAACGCCTGCGCCCGGTCGCTGAACGACTCTCCGACGGCCTGCTCGTGGTGATGCGCGTGTACTTCGAGAAGCCGCGCTCGACGCTGGGCTGGAAAGGCCTGATCAACGACCCGGGCCTCGACGGTTCGGGCGATGTCAACACGGGTCTGCGCACCGCCCGCGCGCTGCTGCTCGAAGTACTGGCCAAGGGGTTGCCGGTCGGTTGTGAGTTCCTCGACCCCATCACCCCGCAGTACATCGCGGACACCGTCGGCTGGGGCGCCATCGGTGCTCGGACCGTCGAGAGCCAGGTGCACCGGCAGCTGTCGTCCGGGCTCTCGATGCCGATCGGCATGAAGAACCGTCCCGACGGCAGCATCGCGACCGCGGTCGACGCGATCAAGGCAGCAGCGGTCCCGCACGTCTTCACCGGTATCGACCACGACGGCGCTCCCGCGATCCTGCACACCCGCGGCAACCCCGACTGCCATCTCGTACTGCGCGGCTCCGACGCCGGTCCCAACTACGACGCCGAGTCGGTCGCGGGTGCGACCGAGCTGCTGCGCAAGGGCGGCCTGGCCGAGCGGGTCGTCATCGACGCGAGCCATGGGAACAGCCGTAAGGACCACCGCCGTCAGCCGGCGGTGGCGGCCGAGATCGGGCAGCAGGTGGCCGACGGCAACAAGGCGATCGTCGGTGTGATGCTGGAGTCGTTCCTGGTCGAGGGACGCCAGGAGCTCGACCCGACGAAGCCGCTCACCTACGGACAGTCGATCACCGACGCGTGCCTGAGCTGGGAGACCACCGAGACCGTGCTGGAGGGTTTGCGCGACGCCGCGATCTTGCGTCGTACCGGCGCGTGAACTTCAGGAGAATGTCGGCCCTGAGGCATCCCGTCAGGGCCACGTCCTGACTTACTGTCCGGGGCATGACTGAGATTTCCCGCCGCCTGGTTCTGGGATCCGCAGCCGGTGGGGCAGCGTTGTCGCTGCTCCCACCGTCGCTGCACGCGGCGATGGCGCAACCGATCAGACCCGGTGGACTCGACGCGATCGAGCACGTGATCGTGCTGATGCAGGAGAACCGTTCCTTCGACCATTACTTCGGCACGCTCCGCGGTGTCCGCGGGTTCGGCGACCGCCTGCCGCTGCGGCTGCGCAACGGCAAGTCGGTGTTCCACCAGCCGGTGAGCGGTGGCGGCGAAGTACTGCCGTTCTCGATCCGCAAGGCAGCCGCCGACGCCGGCCGCGATCCGGACGACATCCAGTACCTCGGGGCGCTCCCGCACGGCTACACCGACGCGACCCAGGCGTGGGGCAACGGCTGGAACGACGACTGGGTGCAGGCCAAGACCTCGGCGTCGATGACGCATTACGACCGCCGCGACATCCCGCTGCAGTACGAGCTGGCCGAGACCTTCACCATCCTCGACGCCTACCACTGCTCGGTGAACGGCTCGACGAACCCGAACCGCAACTACCTGTGGTCCGGTACGACGGGGTACGAGCCCGGTACGACGCAACGCGCGGTCACCAACGCGGCGTACTCGTACGACCACAAGGGTTACGACTGGACGGCGTACCCGGAGCGACTGGAAGCGGCCGGGGTGTCCTGGCAGATCTACCAGGAGTGGGACAACTTCACCGACAACGCGGTCGAGTATTTCAAGACCTTCAAGGAACTCGGCCGCCGGATCCTCGCCTCGGTGCCCGGCTACCGCACGACCGAGGAGTTCTACGACAAGCTCTTCGAGAAGGATCCGGCCGAACAGACCGCCGCGCTGAAGTTGCTCGAGGCGGCGGTCGCGAAGCAGCCGCTGCCCGACCAGAAGCTCTTCCACAAGGCGATGTACCGCAGCGAGCCCGAGTCGCTGGTACCGCGCTTGCGTGCCGATATCAAGGCCGGCAAGCTGCCCGCGGTGAGCTGGCTCGTCCCGTCGGCCATCGACTCCGAACACCCCGGTTCGTCGACGCCGATCGGCAGCGCGAACCTCGTCTACGACCTGCTCGACGCGATCGCCTCGGACCCGGAGACCTGGTCCAAGACGGTGCTGCTGATCAACTTCGACGAGAACGACGGGTACTTCGACCACGTCCCGCCGCCGGTCGCGCCGCGGCCTTCGTCGGGTGAGGGCGACGACTGGTACGCCGGCCGCCCGATCGGTCTTGGTCCGCGCGTCCCGATGACGGTGATCTCGCCGTGGTCGGTGGGCGGGCACGTGAACTCGCAGGTGTCGGACCACACGTCGGTGGTCCAGTTCCTCGAGCGGTGGACCGGCGTCAAGGAGCCGAACATCAGCGCTTGGCGGCGGACCGCGTGCGGTGACCTGACGTCGGCCTTCGACTTCAAGCGGTCGCACCGTCAGCCGTCGGTCGACGCACCTGGACCGGTACCCGCGCCGGTCTCACGCTGGAAGCCGACGCCGCCGGTCACTCAAGCACTTCCGTTGCAAGAACCAGGTCGGCGTCCGGCCCGCGCATTGCCTTACCAGCCGTCGGTTTCGGGCTTTGTTGCCGATGGCAAGCTGAAACTGCGACTAGGCAACAAAGCTGACAGTGCCGCGCACTTCGCGATCTACCCGTACGGCGGGGAACTGCCCGCGCCGGCGCATCTCGACGTACGGGGACTGCTGTTCCAGGACGTTCCGGTGAGCGGCCCGTACGAGCTCGCCGTCCAGGGCCCGAACCGGTTCTGGGTCGAACTGGCCGGCTCCGTCGAAGGCGTCGCGGCCGGCCTCGACGTCCGAGTCAGCAAGTCCGGCAACTCGCTGCAGGTGGAACTCGAGAACACCGGCACCAAGCCACTCAGCGTCAAGCTCAAGGCGCGCGGCTACGGAAGCCGGACGATCCACCAGGACGTCCGCGGCAGGCAAACGCGATCACTCATCTGGCCGACCGACCACGGCTGGTACGACGTGGAAGTCACCACCACCGAAGACCCCACCTACCGCCGCCGCCTCACCGGCCACCTGGAATCCGGCACACCCAGCGTCACCGGCTGAGCGTTGCGGATCGCCACCACTACACAACCCGCTCAGACGGCGCGACACGCCGAGGAAAAGTGCTTGGTAGCGAGGTTAGGTAGTGGTGGCCGTCCGCGCCTTGGCCCAGCTCGCCTGTTGCCGATGTGAAGGCGGGCAAATACCTGGCGACGGTGATGCAGTTCCCGAAGAAGATGGCCGAGCAGGGGGTCGACGCTGTGGTTGCCTTTGGCAAGGATGGCGGCAAGCCGAGCGGATTCCAGGACACCGGCGCCCCCTAGGCATCGAAACTGTCCAGCACATCGGCCAGATCGTGGAGACCCTGTCCGGTGGTCAACGCCAGGCGGTGGCGGTCGCCCGGGCGGCGATGTTCGGCAGCCGGCTCGTCATCATGGACGAACCAACCGCGGCACTCGGTGTGAAGGAGTCCCGGCTGGTCCTCGATCTCATCCGCCGGATCCGCGACCGCGGCCTGCCGGTGGTACTGATCAGCCACGACATGCCGCAGGTCTTCGAGCTGGCCGACCGCATCCATGTCCACCGGCTCGGCCGGAGGACAGCGGTAGTCAGCCCCGCCGACGCGTCGATGAGCCAGGTGGTCTCGCTGATGACCGGCGCACTCCAGGTCGGCGATGACGGCGCGCCACGCAATCTTGTCGGCGAAGATCGGTGAAAAGGTTCATCTTCACTTTAACTGACCACGGCCGCTAGCGGTTCCTGACGATCTGCGGCAGGGTGGTCCTCTTCGGGGCGATTTTTGGGGAGGGATCGTTCGCGTGGTTGCTGTACTCGCTGTTCCTGACGACGAACTGGAAGACCTGCGGTCGCGGCTGCGCCGGACGCGGTGGGCAACTAGCTGGCCGGGTGCCGGGTGGGAGGCCGGCGCCGATGGCACCGAACTGCGCAGGCTGGTCGAGTACTGGGCCACCGGCTTCGACTGGCGCAAGCAGGAGGCGGCTGTCAACGCCCTGCCCTCGTACTTCGCCGACTTGGACGGCGTGCCGGTGCACTACCTCCGGTACGACGGTGAGCACCCCGGCGCCCTGCCGATCGTGCTGACGCATGGCTGGCCGAGTTCGGTGCTCGAGCTGACCGAGTTGGCTCAGCGGCTCGCCACGCCCTCGCAGTACGGGCGGCCGGTGGAGGACTCCTTCACCGTGATCGTGCCTTCGTTGCCCGGGTTCGCCTTCTCGCCGCAACGACCTTCGTTGCCACCGGCAACCTCGACGCACGAGCTGTGGCACCGGCTGATGCAGGACGAGCTGGGCTTCGAGCGGTACGGCGCGCACGGCGGCGATCTCGGTGCAGGGATCAGCTCGCTGCTCGGCCAGACGTATCCCGACTCCGTCGCCGGGATCCATCTGCTCGCGGTCGCGAACCCGGCGAAGTACGACCCCGACGAGGTGACGCCGGAGGAGCAGGCCTACCTCGACGCCGACGCCGAGTGGACCGCCGAGGAGGGCGGGTACGAGCACGAGCAGGCGACCCGCCCGGCGACCTTGAGCGCGGGCCTGTCCGACTCTCCGGCCGGACTGCTCGCCTGGCTGCTGGAGAAGTACCGCGCCTGGACGGATTGCGACGGTGACCTCAGCACGCGTTTCAGCGACGACCACGTCCTGACCCAGGCGTCGCTGTACTGGTTCACGAACTCGATCTCGACGTCCTTCCGCCCGTACTACGAATACCACCACGGCATGCGCGAGCGGGTCACCTCGGTGTCTGTGCCGACCGCGGTCGCCGTCTTCCCCGAAGACCTCGTCCGGCCGCCGAGAAGCTGGGCGGCGCGCACCTACAACGTCACCAGATACACAGCCATGCCGCGCGGCGGCCACTTCGCCGCCTGGGAGGAACCCGAACTACTGGCCGAAGACCTGGTCGCCTTCTTCCGCACCGTCAGGTAACCGTCCCGACCGACAGGACATAGTGCCTGATTCCGGTCCGCCGGGACCTCGCTTGAGCGTGGCTTCCCGGCGCGGAACCGACTATGTCCTGTCGGTCGGGACGCTAGCGGGCGATGGGGGCGGTTCGGGCCGACGTCAGGCTGATCAGGTCGGTGGGGGAGAGGCCGAGATCTAGGCCTCGGCGGCCGCCGGAGACGTAGACGGTTTCGTGGATCGTCGCCGTCTCGTCGACGACTGTGGGCAGGAGGCGTTTCTGGCCGATCGGGCTGATGCCGCCGACGACGTAGCCGGTGATCCGCTCGGCGGCCGCGGGGTCTGCCATCGTGGCCTTTTTGCCGTTGAGGGCCGCGGCCACTGCCTTCAGATCCAGCTGCTTGTCGACCGGCACGACGCCGACCGACAGCTTCCCGTCCACCTCGACGAGCAGCGTCTTGAACACCTGCCCAGGTTGGAGCCCCAACGCCTCCGCGGCCTCGAGTCCGTACGACTTGGCCGCGGGATCGTGCTCGTACAGATGCGTCGTGAACGTCACGCCCGCCTTCGTCAGCGTGACCGTTGCCGGCGTTCCCTGTCCGCTCTGCTTACCTTTCGCCACCCCCGAACCCTAGTGCGGTGCGGGAGTGAGGCGCACGCAGCAATGGGCGGGTTGAGGCTCGAGGACGGCCTGCAGCCCTGTCCCGCCGAGGCCGTCGAGCAAGCCGCCGAGCAGGTGCAGCGTCATGTTGCAGACGAGGTCGGGATGGTCCTTGGCCAGCGCCTTGAACGGACAGTTCGCGAGGTCGAGAGCCGGGCCGTTCCGCCGGGGCTCGAAGCCGTGCGCCTGCAGAACCTCGGCGAGCGGAACGCCGGGATGGATCCGGCCGGCGGATTCGCCGTACTCGCGCGCGCGTCGTTCCAGCGCCTGCCGAGGTGAGCAGCCCGACGCCTCGGCGTCCTCCAGCGCGGTCGCGAGCAAGCGCCCGGCGACGTCGTACTGGCGCTCTGGGAAGGAGACCCCGATCTCGAGGTCGGAGCGGCGATAGAGCTTGGCCGGGCGGCCCGCGCCTGGTCCGGTCCGGCCCGTACGGCGGGCGAAAACGGTCGTCAGCAGGCCTTCCTCGACGAGCTTGTCGAGATGGAACGCGGCCGTCGTCCGGGGCACCCCGAGGGCTGTGGCGGCCTCGTCGCGGCTGACCGGTGCCGGCTCGGCGACCACATGGTCGTAGAGGCGGCGCCGGGTCGGTTCGTCGAGCGCGGCGACCGCCTGGATGCTCGCGTCCGTCGGCTGGTCCACACCGTGATTCTATCGCCAACTGTTGTTGACGAAACAGTAAGGTGGCTCTTAAGGTCAACCGTTCTCGACGCTGGAGGCGCCCAGATGACCACGATCCGAACCGAGCTGGACCCTGCCGGGCTAGACGAGCCGGCCGCCCTGGAGCCGGCGACAACCCGCCGCACGGTGCCGCTGCACGTCGTCGGCCGGCGCCCGGAGATCGACCTGGCCGGGGCTGAGCGCGCGGTGGCGGACCTGCTGGTGGCACTCGGGCGGGATCCGCACAGCGCCCACCTGGCCGAGACGCCGCGGCGGGTGGCAGGAGCGTACGCCGAGATGCTGACGCCGCGCGAGTTCGAGCTGACGACCTTCCCGAACGACGAGGGGTACGACGAGCTCGTGCTGGCCAAGAACATCCCGGTCCAGTCGCTGTGTGAGCACCACATGCTGCCGTTCGAGGGCGTCGCGCACGTCGGCTATCTGCCGGGCGAGCGCATCCTCGGGCTGTCCAAGCTGGCCCGCGTGGTTGAGCTGTTCGCGCGTGACCTGCAGGTGCAGGAGCGGCTGACCAAGCAGGTCGCCGACTGGCTGCAGGACCACCTCGCGCCCAAGGGTGTGGGCGTGGTGATCGAAGCCGAGCACCAGTGCATGTCGTTGCGGGGTGTCCGCGCGATCGGCTCGCGAACGGTCACCTCGGCGTTGCACGGCATGCTTCGCGACAGCCCCGGCTCGCGCCAGGAGTTCTTCGCCCTCACCGGCATCTCGGCCTGACTCCGCGGCGTACCGGCGTACGGTCAGGCTGTGGCTATTGCCGGTGGGTGGTGCGTGTGGGTTGGTGAGTGATGGGTGTGGCGGCCGGTTGCCAGGATGTGGGCGACCTCGCCAGGTAGCAGGTCGGTGCCGGGGACCGTCTCCATCTCGGAGACGTCGAGCCAGCGGACGACGGTCGCTCCGCAGTGGCCGTGGACGGCGAGGATGGAGTCGAGGTCCGGCCAGACCGCGGTGGAGGGGTTCTGTCCGTGCCAGCGCAGCGCCACCGAGCCGTCGGTGAAGACGCATCCTTCGGCGACCGTGCCGGTGCCGGAGACTCCGCTGATATCCGCGTACCTGACGAGTTCGAAGGTCTGGGGTTTCACCGGCGGACCTCTTCGGTACGCATGGACCGCTGTCTGCTGCCGGTGGAACTGCTACTGGTGCTGGGATGGCCTGAGGGAGTTGCCATGGTCCTTTCCCCGGGTGTCGGCGTGGTTCAGGGCATTCGCCACAAACCGGGGACCGGTACGGACTGTCAGCGGGGAAGGACGGCCTGTAGCGACTCGTTCACTGCAAATCAAGGTAGAACCAACCGGCCGGACACGCCAGAGGTGATCGGGCGTGTCTCAGTCTTCGATCCACAAGTGCCTGTTAACTACTGACAAATGAGGCGGTGGATGGACGCTCCGCGTGGTCGAATACGGAAGTGTTCCTGACCATCGCCACTCGCTCGGCCGGCCCAGATGTTCCCGCTACCGACCTCGGATTCCTGTTGCACAAGAATCCGGCGCGACCGCAGTCGGTGGAGGTCGCGGGTGGGGTGGCGCATGTGCTCTACCCGGAGGCGACGGTCGAACGGTGTACGGCGGCAGTGTTGCTGGAGGTCGATCCGATCGCGCTGGTCCGCTCGGGGAGGGGCAAGGGTAAGGCGGCTGAGGGGTTCACGCTCGGGCAGTACGTCAGCGACCGCCCGTACGCCGCGTCGAGCCTGCTCGCGGTCGCGCTCGGCAAACTCTTCCGTACTGCGATGAACGGCCGCTGCGACGCGCGCCCCGAGCTCGCGACCCGGCCGATCCCGCTGGAGATCCACATCCCCGCCCTCCCATGCAACGGGGGTACCGCGCTGGCCGCACGCTTCTTCGGGCCACTGGGCTGGACCGTCGATGCCCGTCCGGTCCCGCTCGATCCGGAGATCCCGGAGTGGGGCGACTCGCGCTACGTCGACCTCCGCCTAACCGGCAACCTCCGCCTCGCCGACGCCCTCAACCACCTCTACGTCCTGCTCCCCGTCCTCGACGACGCAAAGCACTACTGGGTCGACACCGACGAGGTAGAAAAACTAATCCGAGCCGGCGAAGGCTGGCTGGCCACCCACCCAGACAAACAACAGATCTCCCACCGCTACCTGGCCCACCGCCGCAACCTCACCGACTCAGCCCTAGACCGCCTAACCGAAGCCGACGGCGATCTCACAGAAGACGAGCCCCTCACCGAGGTTGGCGACGACACTCAGCCCATTCCGTTGGTGGTTCAGCGTCGGCAGGCGGTACTCGACGTACTGCGGGAGATCGGCGGGCACCGCGTGGGTGATCTCGGGTGTGGGGAAGGGGTTCTTGTTTCTGAACTCTTGAAGGATGGGCGGTATGACCAGGTGGTAGCCACCGACGTGTCTTCTCGGGCGTTGGGGTTTGCCGAGCGGCGGCTGCAGGTGGCTCAGATGTCTGATCGGCAGCGGGAGCGCCTCCGGTTGTTTCAGTCGTCGGTGACGTACGCCGACGCGCGGCTGGCCGGGCTTGATGCCGCCGTGCTGATGGAGGTGGTCGAGCATGTCGACCCCCCTCGGCTGCCCGCGCTCGCTCAGGCGGTGTTCGGGGCGGCGCGACCGGGAGCCGTCGTGGTGACGACGCCGAACTCGGAGTACAACGTGCGGTTCGAGAAGCTCGCGGCCGGCGCCTTCCGGCATCCCGATCACCGGTTCGAGTGGACCAGGGCCGAATTCCAGGAGTGGGCGCTGGCGGTCTGCCGGTCGTACGGGTACTCCGTCGAGTTCCGCGCGGTCGGACCCGACGATCCCGAGGTCGGCCCGCCGACTCAGCTTGCCGTTTTCCGCCGGAAGGAGGCGGTCTAGATGGCGCTCATCGGCGTACCGGCACTGAGCCTGGTCGTCCTCGTCGGCGCGAGCGGGTCGGGGAAATCCACCTTCGCCCGCAAGCACTTCCTCGGCACCGAGGTGATCTCCAGCGACGTCTGCCGCGGACTCGTCTCGGACGACGAGAACGACCAGGCCGCGACCAAGGACGCGTTCGAGGTACTGCACTTCATCGCGGGCAAACGGCTCGCCGCGGGCCGGCTGACCGTGATCGACGCGACCAACGTGCAGCCGGAGGCGCGCAAGGAGCTGGTCGCCCTCGCCCGCGAGCACGACGTGTTGCCGGTGGCAATCGTTCTCGATCCGCCGGAGCAGGTCTGCGTGGCGCGCAACGAGCAGCGACCCGACCGGCAGTTCGGCAAGCAGGTGGTCATCCGGCAGCGGTCCCAGCTGCGGCGTGGGCTGAAAAGCCTTAAACGCGAGGGGTTCCGCAGCGTCCACGTGCTGTCCACGGTCGAGGAGATCGATGCCGTCAGCATCGAACGGACCAGGCTGTTCAACGACCTCACCGACCAGACCGGCCCGTTCGACATCATCGGCGACATCCACGGTTGCCGGGCCGAGCTGGAGCAGCTGCTCACCGCGCTGGACTACACCATCACCCGCGACGAGCAAGGCCGCGCGATCGACGCCGTGCACCCCGCCAGACGCGTGATCTTCGTCGGTGACCTGGTCGACCGCGGCCCGGACACCCCCGGCGTACTGCGGCTGGCGATGGGCATGGTTGCCGCCGGCAACGCCTACTGCGTGACCGGCAACCACGAGGACAAGCTGCTCCGGTCGATGCGCGGGAAGAAGGTGCGGATCAACCACGGTCTGGCCGAATCCCTGGAGCAGCTCGCCGCCGAGCCGGAGGAGTTCCGGGCCGAGGTCGCCACCTTCATCGACGGGCTGATCTCGCACTACGTCTTCGACGGCGGCAACCTGGTCGTCTCGCACGCAGGCCTGGTCGAGCGCATGCATGGCCGCACTTCGGGCCGGGTCCGGTCCTTCTGCCTGTACGGCGAGACCACCGGCGAGACCGACGAGTTCGGGCTGCCGATCCGCTACCCGTGGGCGACCGAGTACCGCGGCCGCGCGATGGTCGTCTACGGCCACACGCCGACGCCGGAGCCGGAGTGGATCAACAACACGATCTGCCTCGACACCGGCTGTGTGTTCGGGGGAGCGCTGACGGCTCTGCGCTATCCCGAGCGCGAGCTGGTCCAGGTGGACGCCGCCGAGCAGTACTACAAGCCCGCGAAGCCGCTGCACGTCCCGGCCGCGCCGGAGCGTGAGCCGGATGTCCTGGACATCACCGACGTGGTCGGACGGCGGGTGATCGAGACCGGCACGCATGGCCGGATCAGCGTCCGGGCCGAGCAGGCCGGCGCCGCGCTCGAGGTGATGAGCCGATTCGCGATCGACCCGCGCTTCCTGCTCTACCTGCCGCCGACGATGAGCCCGGTGGCGACCTCGCCGATGCCGGGACTGCTGGAGCACCCGGCGCAGGCGTTCGAGGCGTACAAGGGTCAGGGCGTCACCGAGTTGGTGTGCGAGGAGAAGCACATGGGCTCGCGCGCCGTAGTACTGCTGACTCGGGACGACGAGGTCGCGGAGAAGCGGTTCGGGCTGGCTGGACGAGGTGCTGTGCACACGCGGACCGGGCGGTCGTTCTTCGGTACGGCGCTGACGGATGACCTGCTGCTCCGGCTCCGTGCCGTAGCTGAGGAAGCCGGGCTGTTCGAGGAGCTGGACACCTCCTGGTTGCTGCTGGACGCCGAGCTGCTCCCGTGGAGCGCGAAGGCCGGCGACCTGCTCCGCAACCAGTACGCCGCTGTCGGTGCGGCCGCGCGATCTTCCTTGCCTGCGGCAACCGTTGCGTTGGAATCCGCTGCTGCAGCAGGGCTTGACGTGGGGGAGATGCTCGCACGGACCCAGCGGCGTACGGTGAACGCGGATCTGTTCAGCGAGGCGTATCGGCGCTACTGCTGGCCGACCGAGGGGCTGGATGGGGTGCGGCTGGCGCCGTTCCAGTTGCTGGCGTCGGAGGGGGCGACGTACCAGGAGAAGCCACACGCCTGGCACCTTGCGGTGGCGGATCGGATGGTTGCCGCAGGCCCCGGACTGATCACGCCGACCCGGCGGCTGTACGTCGACCTGGAGTCGTGGGATGCCGGGATCTCCTGGTGGGAGGAGCTGACGGGTGCCGGCGGCGAGGGCATGGTGGTGAAGCCCGCGGCGAACCTGGTCCGGACCGGGAAGGGGCTGGCGCAGCCGGGGCTGAAGGTGCGCGGGCAGGAGTATCTGCGGATCATCTACGGTCCCGACTACACCGAGCCGGAGAACTTCGGCCGGCTGCGTGACCGGAAGCTCGGCCACAAGCGATCGCTGGCCCTGCGCGAGTACGCCGTCGGTCTGGAGGCGCTGGAGCGGGCAGCCCGCGGCGAGCCGCTCTGGCGAATCCACGAATGTGTCTTCGCCGTCCTGGCCCTAGAGTCCGAGCCCGTCGACCCGCGCCTCTAGGGCCCGGACCGCCCCCACTCACAAACCTGCTCTGCGGAGCCCAGGGCACAGCGGCCCACGCCTGACCAGGACTGCCCGGGTGACGTTTGTGAGTGCTGGCGGTCCGCGACCCCCGGGCACCCGCGTCGTTCCCGGCCGTGCGGGCGCTCGTTTTCGGAATCGCTTGTCAGGGCAAAGGTTTTCCCTCTAGGGTCAGTGCAATGTCACACGGCACTGTGAGGAACCTGATGACAAAGAGCCGTCCTGGGGCGGTCCGGACGAGCGCCGGCGTAGTCGAGCCACTGGCCACCGACGCGGTCCAGCTGACCGGCGGACTGCTGGCCGACTGGCAACGGCGGAACCGTCTCGCGACCATCCCGCATGCGCTGACCGAGCTCCGGAAGGCGGGCAATCTAGACAATCTCCGCCGCCTGCTCGACCCGTCCGCCGGCCCGTACCGCGGCCGCTACCCCTTCCTGGACACAGATATCTACAAGACCCTCGAGGGCCTCGCGTACGAGCTCGGAAGCGAGGACGAGCCGACCGGCGCCCGGGAGTTCTTCGAGGAAGCCATCGAGCTCCTCGAGCAGGTGCAAGCCGACGACGGCTACCTCAACTCGTTCTTCCAGGACCCCGAGTCCGCCAAGCAGCCGTGGGAGGACATCGCCTGGGGTCACGAGCTGTACAACCTCGGTCACCTGATCCAGGCGGCTGTCGCGGCGAACCGCCAGCTGGGCGACGCCAGGCTCCTCACGATCGCCTGCCGGTTCGCGGACCTGGTGGTCCGCAAGTTCGGCGCCGACGGTGACGAGATCGTCTGCGGTCATCCCGAGATCGAGATGGCGATGGTCGAGCTGTACCGCGAGACCGGCACGCGCGACTACCTGACACAGGCCCAGCTGTTCGTGGACCGTCGCGGCCAGGGCAACCTCAAGCACAGCCTCCTCCCGGCGGAGTACTTCCAGGACAACGCGCCCTTCCGGGACCTCCCGTCGGTGACCGGGCACGCAGTACGGATGGCGTACCTCGCCGCAGGCGCCGCGGACGTCCATCTGGAGACAGGCGACACGTCGCTGCTGGTGGCGCTGGAGCGGCTCTGGGCGGACATGGTGGCGACCAAGCTCTACGTCACCGGCGGCCTCGGCAGCCGGCACTCCGACGAGGCGATCGGCGACCGGTACGAGCTGCCGTCCGAACGCGCGTACAGCGAGACCTGTGCCGCGATCGCGACGATGCAGTGGGGCTGGCGGATGTTCCTCGCCACCGGCGCAGCGAAGTACCTGGATGTCTTCGAGACGGTGCTCTACAACGCTTATGCAGTAGGGCTTTCGGCGGACGGCGCGGCGTTCTTCTACGACAACCCGCTGCAGCGCCGCCCGGATCACGAGCAGCGCAGCGGTGCGGAGAGCGGTGGTGAGCCGCTGCGGCGGTCATGGTTCGGCTGCCCCTGCTGCCCGCCCAACATCGTCCGCTGGATGGCGCAGCTCCAGGACTACGTGGCAGCGCAGCGAAACGGCGCGATCTACATCGGCCTGTACGCCGATGCGCGCATCGACGCCGGCGCGTTCGCCGTCCAGGTGCAAACCGCGTACCCGTGGGACGGCGAGATCCGGATCACGGTCGATCGCGCGCCGGACGACGAGCAGACCCTCGTACTGCGTGTTCCCAGCTGGGCCGACGAGGCCTATCTGTTCGTGAACGATGTGCCGACCGACGATGTGGTGGAGGGCGGATGGCTGACGCTGAGCCGCATCTTCGCTGCCGGCGACGAGGTCCGGCTGGTACTGCGGATGCCGGCGCGGGCGCACGGTTCGCACCCGTACCTCGACGCGACTCGGGGCGCTGTCGCGGTGGCCCGTGGACCGCTCGTTTATTGCGTCGAGCAACAAGATGTCCGGGCAACGATCGATGACCTGCTGCTGACCCCGTCGGCAGTGGCCGGCGCCCGGGCTGTATCGAAGCCTCTCGTCGACGGAGACGCCGTCGTACTGGAGATCGCGGCCGGAGTAGCCGCGCCGCCGCCCGACGAACTTTACCCCGTACTGCGGGATCGCCCGGCGCTCGGCAGCCCGGACAGCGAAGTAGTAGCCACGTTCGTTCCGTACTTCCTCTGGGGCAACCGCCAGGCGCAGTCGATGCGCGTCTGGCTCCGACAGAGCTGATTGAGAGAAGAGCCCATGAAAAGATCGACGATGCTGGCAGGACTGCTGCTGTCCGGCTCACTCGCCCTGACCGCCTGCTCCGGGAACGCGGCCGGCGCGGACAAGACCTCGGCCGGCCCGGGCGGGCAGGCCGCCACGGGCGGTACCGTCCAGGTCCTCGCCAACGCCGGGTTCTCGCACCTCGACCCGGTGCGCGGCTTCGACGGTGGAGTGAACAACTTCTACCGGCTGATCTACCGCACGCTGACCACCCAGGGTGCAGCGCCCGGCGCTGACGGGACCAAGATCGTGCCCGACCTCGCGACGGACACCGGCAAGCCCAGCGACGGCGGAAAGACCTGGACGTTCACGCTGAAGGACGGCGTCGCGTTCGAGACCGGCGCTCCGATCACCAGCGCCGACGTGAAGTTCGCCGTGTCCCGGGCCTGGGATCCGGAGATCGGTATCGGTTCGCCGTACGCGAAGCAGATCATCGCCGCACCGGCCAGCTACCAGGGGCCGTACAAGTCGGGTGAGATGCCGACCATCGAGACGCCGGACGCGAAGACCGTCGTCTTCCACCTGAAGAAGCCGTACGCCGACTTCGGCAGTGTGGTCGCGCAGAACACCTTCGTCCCGGTCCCCAAGGGCACCGGCGCAGGCACCGAGCTCGACAGCAAGCCGATCGCCTCCGGCCCGTACAAGGTCTCGGCGTACAAGCCGGGTGCCTCGCTGAAGCTGGTCCGCAACGACAAGTGGGACGCCAAGACCGACTCCATTCGCGCGGCGAAGCCGGACGGCTTCCAGTGGACCTTCGGGCTGGACCCGGCCACCATCGACGAGCGGATGATCGCCGGTCAGGGCACGGACGCCAACGCCATCGCGGGCACGATCCAGGCCGCCTCGGTGGCCCGCATCCAGACCCCGCAGCTCAAGCAGAGAACGCTCTCCGGCCTCGGCGGCTGTACGACGTACATGGGGCTGAACTCCACCAAGAAGCCGCTGAACGACGTGCGAGTCCGGCAAGCGATCAACTTCGCTGTGAACAAGCAGACCGTCCGGGATGCCGTCGGCGGTTCGACCCTTGCCGACCTGGCCACCAGCATCCAGCCGCCGACCATCGTCGGCCGGGCGGACTACGACCCGTACCCGAGCCCGGACGGCAAGGGTGACGTCGAGGCCGCACGCAAGCTCCTCACCGAGGCCGGTCAGGCCGGCGGCTTCACGATGACGCTGGACACCCGCGCGCAGCCGAAGATGCAGGCGATGGCGGTGGCGATCCAGCAGGCCCTGCAGCCGTTGAAGATCGCCGTCAAGATCAACATCATCGACACCTCGACGTACTACGAGGTGATCGGTACTCCGTCGCAGCAGCACGACGCGGCGATCACCGGCTGGTGCCCGGACTGGCCGTCCGGCGCGACCTTCCTGCCGCCGCTGTTCGACGGTCGCAACATCACCGCCAAGGGCAACTCGAACCTGTCGCAGCTGAACGACCCGGGCGTCAACAAGACGATCGACGAGATCGCCGCGCTGAAGGACGTCACGGCCGCCAACGCGGCGTACGGCGAACTGGACAAGCAGATCATGAAGCTCGCGCCGATGGTGCCGCTGCTGTACGAGAAGGTCCTGATGGTTGTCGGCAGCAACATCGCCGGTGCCTATCTGCACGACGGGTTCTCCGGTGGTATCGACCTGGTCTCGGTCGGTCTGACGGACGCCGGGAAGTAGCCGATGTCGACGACCCCCACGCTGCTCGAGGTCGAGGAAGTGGGGGCCGCCGCTGGTGGCCCCCCGACCTCGACCCAGCGGATCCTGACCAGACTCGTGCATGACAAGGCGGCGGTGCTCTGCCTCGCCTTCTTGCTGATCGTCGTCCTGATGGCCGCGTTCGCGCCGTTGATCACCAAACTCAGCGGCTGGGGACCGTACGAGTTCGACTCCAGCGCGATCAACTCCGCCCTCGGCGGGGTTCCGAACGGAAGCCTCGGCGGGATCAGCGGCGAGCACTGGTTCGGCGTCGAGCCGCAGAACGGGCGCGACCTGTTCGCGCGGATCGTCTACGGCGCCCGGGTCTCGATCACGATCGCGATCTCGGCGACCGTGCTGACCGGGATCCTCGGGGTCGTGCTCGGCATGCTGGCCGGCTTCTACCGCGGCTGGGTGGATCAGCTGATCTCGCGGGTGATGGACTTCCTGATGGCGTTCCCGGCGCTGATCTTCATGATCGCGATCCTGTCCTCGCTGCCGGCCGGGAACCGTCCGGTCCTGCTCGTGGTGGTGATCAGCGCGTTCGGCTGGCCGTATCTGGCCCGGGTGATCCGCGGCCAGACGATGACGCTGGCCAACCGTGAGTTCGTCGAGGCGGCGCGCGCGTCCGGCGCGAAGAACCTCGCCCTGGTGTTCCGGGAGATCCTGCCGAATCTGCGGAGTTCGATCATCGTGATGTCGACGCTCGCGGTACCGGGCTACATCGGTACCGAGGCCGGCCTGTCGTTCCTGGGCGTCGGCGTCACGCCGCCGACCGCGTCCTGGGGCCAGATGATCTCCAGCTCGGTCAGCTGGTACTCCGTAGACCCGATGTTCTTCGCGATCCCGGGCGCGTTCTTGTTTCTCACCGTGCTCTCTCTGACGGTTCTCGGCGACAAGATCCGCTCGGTGATCGACGCCGGGGAGGCAGCCTGATGACGCGGTACGTGATCGGCCGGCTGGGTGGCGTCGTGGTCATCCTGCTGGCGGTCTGCCTGTTCACCTATCTGATCTTCTTCAAGCTCTCACCGGATCCCGCGGTGATGATCTGCGGCAAGACCTGTACTCCGGACCGGATCGACTCGATTCGTACCGTCCTGGGCCTGAACCAGCCGCTGTTGACCCAGTTCTGGGAGTTCCTGCAGGGGATCGTCGCCGGCCGCGACTACGGCACGGCGCACTGTTCCGCGCCTTGCCTCGGGTACAGCTTCCAGACCAACGAGTCGGTCTGGACGATGATCACCGCCCGGCTTCCGGTCAGCATCACGGTGGCGGTCGGCGCTGCGATCCTCTGGCTTCTCGCCGGGGTGGCCGGTGGCCTGATCAGCGCGGTCAGGCAGGGCACTTGGTGGGACCGGAGCGCGATGGCTCTGGCCCTGACCGGGGTCAGCGTTCCGAACTACGTGCTGGCGCTCGTTCTGCAGTACCTCTTGGTGGTCAAGCTGCAGGTGCTGCCGTTCCCGTCAGCGCCCGCCTTCTCTGACAACCCAGGGCTGTGGTTCGAGTCGTACCTGATGCCGTGGACAGTGCTGGCGATCGGCTATGCCTGCCTGTACGCCCGGCTGACTCGGGCGAACGTGATCGACACCCTGGCCGAGAACTTCGTCCGGACCGCCCGGGCCAAGGGACTCCAGCGCTCGCTGATCCTGCGCAGGCACGCGTTGCGGCCGGCGTTGACGCCGATCACGACGATCTTCGGGATGGACTTCGCCGGGCTGCTCGGCGGTGCGCTGATCACCGAGACGGTGTTCGGCCTGAACGGGATCGGCAAGCTGGCTGCCGACTCGATCGCGAAGAACGACCAGCCGGTGATCATGGCGGTCACCCTGCTGGCGGCGTTCTTCGTTGTCATCGGCAACGTCGTGGTGGATCTCGTCTACACCGCCCTCGATCCGAGAGTGAGGATCACATCGGCATGAGCGAAACACTGTTCGTGGTGGAGGACCTCACCGTCACGCTGCCCACCAGCCGTGGGCCGGTCGACGTGGTGAAGAACGCCTCCTTCACGGTCGACCGGGACGATACCGTCGGCATCGTCGGCGAGTCAGGCTCCGGCAAGTCGATGACGTCTCTTGCCGTACTGGGCCTGTTGCCGGGAGGCGGCCGGACCACCGGGAGCATCCGGTTGAACGGGCAGGAGCTGCTGGGCCGGTCCGAAGCGGAGCTGCGGAGCATCCGGGGGAACGCGATCTCGATGGTGTTCCAGGACCCATTGTCGTCCCTGAATCCCTACTACACCGTCGGATTGCAGATCGAGGAGGGCTACCGGGCTCATCGGGGCGGAACCCGTCGCGAGGCCCGCAAGGTCGCGATCGAGGCGCTCGAACGAGTGCAGATCCCTGACCCGGCCCGCCGGATCGATCACTACCCACATCAGTTCTCCGGTGGTCAGCGGCAGCGCATCATGATCGCGATGGCGCTGTGCTGCTCGCCCGAACTGCTGATCGCGGACGAACCGACCACAGCACTCGACGTCACCGTCCAGGCACAGATCCTGGCGCTCCTCGCCGAGTTGCAGGCCGAGACCGGTACGGGCCTGATCTTCATCACTCATGACCTGGCGGTGATCAGCTCGATCGCGCAACGGGTGCTGGTGATGTGCAAAGGCGACCCGGTCGAGTACGGTACGGCCGAGCAGATCTTCTCCGACCCGCAGCACGAGTACACCCGCGCGTTGCTGGACGCAGTACCGAGGATCGACGATCTGATTCCGGCGGCCGAGGAGGTGGCGGGATGACGCTGTTACGGGTACGGGACGTGACCAAGCAGTTCATCACCCGGGGCCAGGGTGGGTTCCTGGCACCGAAGGCGCCGTTCACCGCGGTAGACCGGGTCAGCTTCGACGTCGAGCTCGGTGAGACGCTGGCGGTCGTGGGGGAGTCGGGCAGCGGCAAGTCGACCACCGCGCGGATCGCCGCCCGGTTGCTGGATCCGACCAGTGGCACGCTGGAGTTCGAGGATCAGGACATCACCCGGGCGACCGGGAAACAGCTGGCCCGGTTCCGCAACGATGTCCAGGTGGTGTTCCAGGACCCGTTCTCATCCTTGAACCCGCGGTACACGGTGGAGCGGATCGTCACCGCTCCGCTGGCCTACCAAGGCATCTCGCCGAAAGGCGGTGGGCGGGCCTTCAGCAAGGAGTTGATGGAGCGGGTCGGGCTGAACCCGGACCACTCGACGCGGTACCCGTCGCAGTTCTCCGGCGGCCAGGCGCAGCGAATCGGCATCGCCCGCGCGCTCGCGGTCGGCCCGAAGCTGGTGATCTGCGATGAGGCGGTGTCGGCGCTGGACGTCTCGATCCAGGCGCAGATCCTGGAGTTGCTGGTGCGGTTGCAGCGAGAGAGCGGTTTCAGCTACATCTTCATCGCGCACGATCTGGCCGTCGTCCGGCAGATCGCCCAGCGAGTCGCTGTAATGAACAAGGGCAGGATCGTCGAGCTGGGGTCGCGCGACCAGGTCTTCGACCGGCCCCAGGACGAGTACACGAAGACGCTGCTGGCGGCGGTTCCGCGGATCAACCCGGAATGGGACCGGCGGCGGCGATTGCGAGAACAGGAACGGATGCAGAGCAGATGACCAGCTACACGATTCCCGGCATGCACGTCCGCGAACACTCCGTCGAGGTCCCGCTGAACTGGTGGGACAGCGCCGATCCGCGGCGGATCACGGTCTTCGCTCGCGAGCTCGTGGATCCCACGCGCAAGCACGAGGAGCTGCCCTGCCTGCTGTTCCTGCAGGGCGGCCCGGGCGGCAAGTCGCCACGGCCTACCGACCCCACGGGCTGGATCGGTCAGGCGTTGAAGTCGTACCGCGTCGTGCTTCTGGATCAGCGCGGCACCGGGCGCAGTACGCCGGTCAACGGGCGGCGGATGAGCTCCTTCGCCACGGCCGAGGAAGCGGCTGACTACCTGGCGTGCTTCCGGGCCGACTCGATCGTGGCTGACGCGGAGCACCTGCGCAGTACGGTGTTCGGCGGCGCGAAGTGGTCGACGCTGGGGCAGAGCTATGGCGGCTTCATCACCATGACCTACCTGTCGCGGGCGCCCGAGGGGCTGACGGCCTGCTACGTCACTGGCGGACTGCCCTCGGTGACGCCGGATGCCGCCGACGTCTACCGGCGCACGTATACGCGGGTCGAGGCCAAGAATCGGGAGTTCTACCGCCGGTATCCGCACAACATCGAGCGGGTGGCGGCGATCGCCGACCGGCTGGCCGCCGGCGACGTACGGCTGCCGGATGGCGACCTGCTGACGGTACGCCGGTTCCAGTCGCTCGGGATCGACTTCGGGATGAAGCCGGGGTACGAGCGGATCCACTGGCTGATCGACGAGGCGTTCGCCGGCGACGAGCTGTCCGACACGTTCCTGAGCCAGGTGATGGCTCTGAGCTCGTACGCCGATGGTCCGCTGTTCGCGGCGTTGCAGGAGGGCTGTTACGGCTCGGGCGAGGGCGCGACGGGCTGGGCTGCCGAGCGGGAGCGGGCGTTGCGTCCCGAGTTCGAGGAGACGGCACGGCCCCTGCTGTTCACGGGCGAGATGATGTACCCCTGGATGTTCGAGGAGATCCGGGTACTGCGGCCGTTCCAGGCGGCTGTGGAGCTGCTCGCGAAGCGCACGGAGTGGAGCACGCTGTACGACCTGGACCGGCTGGCCGCGAACGAAGTACCGGTTGCTGCCGCGGTGTACTTCGACGACATGTACGTCGACTCCGGTCTGCAACTCGAGACGGCCGGACGGGTCGGGAACCTGCAGCCGTGGGTGACGAACGAGTACGAGCATGATGGGCTGCGGATGTCCGACACGGTGTTCAGCCGGCTGACGGAGCTGGTCCGATCCATCGGCGGCGGCGTCTGACCCGCGCGGGGGTTTCGTTCCCGGCCAGGTCATGTCCGACAATGTGGCCGTGTCAACCTTGAGTAGGGGCGGTGCAGGAGTGACGGGGATGAGCGCGGAATCGGTCCATCCGCTGCCGAGCGTGCGCAGGCTCAAGCGGGAGAATCTGCGGGACAGCGTCGCGCACGCGCTGCGCGCCGCGGTCATCTCCGGCGAGATGGAGCCCGGCACGGTGTACTCCGCGCCGATGCTCGGGGCGAAGTTCGGTGTGTCCGCGACCCCGGTCCGGGAGGCGATGCTGGACCTGGTCAAGGAGGGGCTGGTCATCTCGCTGCCCAACAAGGGCTTCCGGGTGACCGAGATGTCGGACGAGGACCTCGACAACGTCACCAAGCTGCGGCTGCTGATCGAACCGCCGACGGTGCGCGACGTCGTACCGCTCATCCCGGCGGCCGACATCCCCAGGCTTCGGGAGCTGGCCGAGGACATCGTGGTCGCGGCCAAGGCCGGCAACCTGATCGAGTACATCGAGGCGGACCGGGTCTTCCACGTCACTCTGCTCGCCTACAGCGGCAACCCGCGGCTGGTCGACGTCGTGTCCGATCTGCGCTCGCAGACCAGGCTGCTCGGGCTGACCCCGCTGGTGAAGAGCGGCCGCCTCGTCCAGTCCGCTGCCGAGCATCACGTGCTGGTCGATCTCGTGGAGGCCCGCGACGCGGCCGGCGCGGAGCAGTTGATGTTGCGCCACATCGGCCACGTCCGCGGACTTTGGGCCCGCAAAGAATCAGCTGAGGAGACCGCGCAGGGCCGCTGACGAAAGGGCATCGGCCTGCTCCTGAGTGAGCGCCTGATGACCGGTCATCAGCCGGAAGATCAACGGCCCGAACAGTACGTCGGTCGCCGTATCCGCGGTGATCTCCGGGTCGACCTCACCACGGTCGAGCGCCCGCTGCCAAAGCTCGGCAACGGCCGCTCGCCGGGCGTCCAGGAAGTACTCCCGGAAGTACGGCGAGCCGGCCGGGTCGGCGACGCACGCGGCGAGCAACTGGGCGAAGACAGTACCGTGCGGACCCGCGGAGAAGGCGCTCACCAAGCGGACCTGCTCGGTCAGGTCGTCGACCGCGTTTCCCCTGTCCGGCAAGGGGATCGCGGCCGCCATCTGCTTGCCGAACGCCTCGGCAGCGATCGCCGTACGACACGGCCAGTGCTTGTAGATCGTTGCCTTGCTCACCCTTGATCGAGCGCTGATCGCGTCGACCGTTGCCGCCGGCAACCCGCCTTCGGTGAGCAGTTCGGTCGTTGCGCAAAGCACCGAATCCTTGGCCTTCAGGCTGCGGGGATGCTCAGGCGTCATCGTGGCTCACCGGCCGACGGCCTCGGTGAGCTTGGTGAACTCCTCGTCGGTCAGCTCGAGACGCGCGGCGTCGACGTTGTCCTCGAGGTGGACGACCGAGGAGGTGCCGGGGATCGGCAGCATCACCGGCGAGCGCTTGAGCAGCCAGGCGAGCGCGAGCTGCGACGGGCTGGCCTCATGGTCCTTGGCGATCGCGTCGAGCGGGCCGCCGGCCTTGGCCAGTTCACCGGTGGCGAGCGGGAACCAGGGGATGAAGCCGAGGTTGTTCTGCTCGGCGTACTCCAGGACCGGTTCGTCGTCGCGCTGGGCGAGGTTGTAGAGGTTCTGCACGGAGACGATCGTCGCCGTCTTGGCCGCTTCCTGGATCTCCTCGACGCTGACCTGGGACAGGCCGATGTGCCGGATCTTGCCCTCGGCCTGCAGATCGGCGAGCTCGCCGACCTGGTCGGCCACCGGGACCTTCGGGTCGATCCGGTGCAGTTGGAGCAGGTCGATCCGCTCGAGACCGAGGTGCCGCAGGCTCAGCTCGACGGCTTGCCGCAGGTACTCCGGGCGACCGACCTCAGCCCAACGACCCGGGCCGCTCCGGGTGAACCCGGCCTTCGTGGCGATCACCAGGTCATCGGCGTACGGGTGCAGTGCCTTCTTGAGCAGCAGGTCCGCGGTGAACGGCCCGTACGCGTCGGCGGTGTCGATGAAGTTGATGCCGAGCTCGACCGCGCGGCGCAGTACCCGGACGGCCTCGTCGGGATCGCGCGACTCGCCCCAGACCCCCGGCCCGGGAAGCTGCATCGTGCCGTACCCCAACCGGCGGACGGTCAGATCCCCACCGATGGTGAACTCGCCGGACGCCACCGCGACTGCCTCAGTCATACCTGTCTCCTCAAGTGAACTGAACGTACAGTTCACCTTAGTTCGCCAGACAAGTCAGTTGAGGTTGAGCGTGGTCGCCGCAGTGGTGGAGGCGGCGGCGCCGTACGCCGAGGCGAGGCGGGTCAAGAAGGCTGGGCGGTCGAGGGTGTACTCCTGGGTGCCGACCGTCTCGAGGACCGTCGTCGCCAGGGTGCAGCCGACCTGGGCGGCGGCTTCGTGGTCGAGGCCGGCGGCGCGGCCGGTCAGGTAGCCCGCGCGGAAGGCATCGCCGCCGCCGGTCGGGTCGACCAGGGCGGAGGTCGGGACGGCCGGGACCTTGGCGAGGATGCCGCCGGCGTTCTCGATCACGACTCCGTCGCCGCCGTGGGTCGTCACCCGGACGCCCACCCGGGACAAGATCTCGTCGTGGCTCCACCCGGTCTTCTGGACCATCAGGCCGGACTCGTACTCGTTGCTGAACAGGTACGTCGCCCCGTCGATCAGCTCGCGGATCTGCTCGCCGTCCATCCGCGCCAGCTGCTGCGACGGATCAGCGGCGATGTCGATCCCGTTGGCCTTGGCCAGGGTGGTGTGCCGCAGCATGCCGTCCGGGTCGTCCGCACCGATCAGCACCAGGTCGATCCCGCCGGTCGTCCCATGGATCGCGCCGAGGTCCAGCTCGCGGGCCTCAGCCATCGCGCCGGTGTAGAACGACGCGATCTGGTTGGCATCGAGATCCGTCGTACAGGTGAAGCGGGCCGTATGCACGTTCTCGCAGATCCGGACCTGGGAGATGTCGACGCCGGCGGCAACCAGCGCGGCGCCGTACTCCGCGAAGTCGGATCCGACCGAGCCGACGAGCAGCGACGGCTGGCCCAGCTGCGCCATCCCGTAGCAGATGTTGGCGCCGACCCCGCCGCGGTGCACGACCAGTTCGTCCACCAGGAACGACAGCGAGACCTTGTGCATCTGCTCTTCGAGGAACTGGTCCTTGAAGCGTCCGGGGAAGGTCATCAGGATGTCGGTCGCGATCGATCCAGCGACGGCGATGCGCATACGGAGGTCTCCTCGGAGGGGTGGGTGTCGAGCTGCTGGACAACCCGTAGAGACTACAGGCGAGACAACGACGACGACTTCAGGATGGCGGTTTCGATGGGTAATCAGGTTCTGGTCACCGATGAGCTGCACGACTACATGGTCGCGCACGGGATGCCGCTGGACGAGGTCGCGAGCGACCTGGTCGCCGAGACCCGGGCACTGGGTGGAATCTCGGAGATGCTGACCACCGCCGACCAGGCTGCGCTGCTGACCACGCTGACCCGGCTGGTGTCGGCGCGCCGCGCGGTCGAGATCGGCACCTTCACCGGCTTCTCGGCGCTGGCGATCTCCCGCGGGCTGCCGGCCGACGGCGAGCTGATCTGCCTCGACGTGAGCGACGAGTGGACCTCGATCGGGCGCCGGTACTGGCAGCGGGCCGGTGTCGCGGACAAGATCGACCTGCGGATCGGCGACGCGCACGAGTCGGCGGCCAAGCTCGAGGGCGAGTTCGACCTGGCCTTCGTGGACGCGGAGAAGTCCGGCTACATCGACTACTTCGAGCAGCTCGTACCGAAGATCAAGCCGAACGGCCTGCTGCTGTTCGACAACACGCTGGCCGGCGGCCGGGTGGTCGGCGAGCACGAGCAGGACCCGGTCGACCGCAAGGAGTTCAACGCGCACATCGCCGCGGACGAGCGCGTCGACGTGGTCATCCTCGGCATCGGCGACGGGCTGACCCTGGTCCGGAAGCGGTGACGAAGGCCGTACCCCGGCTGGCCGTGAAGGGCCTGCGGCACCTGTACGCCGAGCGCCCGGTGATCGAGGACCTCACCTTCACCCTGCGGGCCGGCCGGGCGATCGCCCTGGTCGGCCCGAACGGCGCAGGCAAGACCACGGTGCTGAAGTGCATCGTGGGGTCCGCGGAGCCGGCCGCCGGCGAGATCCTGCTGGACGGCGCGCCGATCGACGAGCGCGCCGAGACGGTACGCCGCGACGTGGCCTCGCTGCTCGACGACCTCGACTTCTTCCCGGACCTGACCGTCGCCGAGCATCTGGACCTGCTCGCCCGTGCCCACGGCAACCCGACACCGGAGGATCTGGTCGACACGGTGCTCGACTCCGTCGGCATGCTCGGTGCCGCGGATCAGCTCCCCGGTTCGTTGTCGTCGGGTCAGCGGCGGCGGCTCGCGCTGGCGACGGCGCTGGTCCGGCCGCGGAAACTGCTGGTGCTCGACGAGCCCGAGGCCCGGCTCGACGCCGCAGGTGTCGCCTGGCTGGCCGAGATGCTGGTCGCGGAGAAGAAGGCCGGTACGTCGATCCTGTTCGCCAGCCACGACGCGGCGCTGGTGGACGCCGTCGCCGACGAGACCGTCACCCTCACCCCGCTGTCATGAGTACCGCCGACGGCCCGGTCGTCTTCGACCCGGCGGACTTCGGCGCGATCCCGTCGTCGCGGGTGTTGCGTCGCTGGATGCGCAAGGTCCGGCGGGGTAAGGCGGATCGCACGTTCTGGCAGCAGTTCGAGGACATCTACCTGATCGTCTTCGCTGTCGCCATGCTCGGCGCGACCGGTGGCAACGTACTGCTGAACCTCAACGACAAGTCAGCAGCCTGTACGTCGGGCTCGTGCTCCTGGCTGCTCGACACGGTGCCGTACATCTTGGTGCCGTTGCTGGTCTCGACCATGCTCCGCGTGCTGCTGAGCATCGGACCCGTCTCGGCCTCCCGCGCCACCGCCTTCTGGCTACTGGCGACACCTGTGGACCGTGCCGCGCTACTGCGACCGTCGTACCGGCTGGTGGTCACTGCGGCCGCTGTGGTCGGTGCGGTGGCGGCAGCAGTCGGCTGGGCGCTCTTCGGCGCCGCCTGGTCGACTGTGGGCGAGGCGGCTCTGCTGACGACAGTGCTGCTGCTCTTCACGACCTGTGCCACGGTGTGGGCGCAGCAGACGGCGAAGCGCTCCCGCTGGGCGCTGTGGATCGCTGACGGCCTTCTGGTTGCTGCCGCGATCCCTGCTCTGCTCCTAGCCGTGCGCCAGGAGCCTCAGGCCGACGCTGCGACAAGAACCATGACCATCGCCGTCTACTCCTACGGCGACAAGCCCGAGACGTCCGCACTGGACGCACGGCTGCTGGTGCTCAGTGCGGTGGCGTTGATTGTCGCGGTGGTACTCGTAGTGCTTGCCGGACGCACTTTGGGCCGGCTCAGTCGCCAGACCGTGGTAGCTGGGGGAGACCTCCTGGCTGGGCTGGCCGGTGCTGCGATCACGCTGGATGTCAGCCTGCTCGCTGACGTCGTTGCCGGGCGTCACTGGCGGCTGCAGGGTCGCCTGAAGTCGCGCCGCGGCCGTGGCTCCAACGCGGTCGCCATGATCCACCGGGAATTCCTCCGCGTACTGCGCTGGCCCCGGCGGCTGGTGATCGCCTTCGCCCTCCTGGTCGTCCCGTACGCCGTCGCCGGCACCGGGTACGACGTACTGGTGCCCATCGCCGCCGGGCTGGCCGGGTTTGGAGCCGTTCGCCCGTTGATGGACGGGCTGCGGTCGGTATGCCGGTCCATTGGCCTAGTCCGAGCACTCGGCATGGAGCTCCGCGAGTTGCGCGTGATCATGTCCGTAGTACCGGGTGGGTTTGCAGTTGTGTGGGCTGCGCTGGCCGAGCCGGCGCTCGGGAGTCCGGCGGTGGCGTTTGCCGTCGCGGCCGGGATGCTGACGGGTGCGGTCCGGCAGGCCTCGGCCCGGCCGCCGTCGTACAGCGGGCCGCTTGTCGCATCCCCGATGGGCGCCATCCCGCCCGGGCTGTTCTCGACGCCGATGCGTGGCTTCGACCTGCTGCTGATCTGCCTGGCGCCGGTGCTCCTGGGCCTGAGCGACATGTGGGTGGTGATCGTGCCGTCGATCATCGGCATGATCCTCTTCGCCATCTCACCGAAACAAAACTGAGCGGTCAATCGCCTTTGCGGTCACTGGCGTACCACCTCGCTTTGCTCACTCGTGCGACAGCCACTTGCGCTCGATCTCCCGCGGTACGTCGACGTCGAAATGCCGGGCCAGCAGCAGCAACTGGCAGAACACATCCGCGAACTCGAGCTGGAAGGCGTCCCGGATCTCATCGGCGGACTTTCCCTTCGTCCGCGCCCGCCCGGTCACCTGCAGGTAGGCCTGCGTCAGCTCGCCGACCTCCTCCTGAAACTTCAGCAGAAACCAGTCCCCGTCCCGCTCGATCCCCAGATACTCCCCATACCTGGCCGACAACTTCTCCACCCGCTCGGACAACTCACTGATCTCCACGCCACCACCCAAGCACCTTCATCCGACAAACTGGTCAGATGGACACAGCGGTCGAGTGGTTGCTGGAGTCGGACGAGCCGGCGGTGCGCGGGATGGCACGCCGGGACTTGCTGGGGGAGCCGTTCGGTGAGGACGTACTGCGAGGCGCGAAGGTGGAGGCGTTGCTGGCGGCGCCTCCGGAGCGGCGTTCGTACCAGAAGTGGAAGGGTGCGCACTGGCGGATCGTGTCGCTGGTGGAGCTCGAGGTACCGGCGGGGGAGCCGCGAGCGGTTGCTGCGGCAGAACAGGTGCTGAAGGACCTGATGGCGTCGTTGCGCTACAAGGTGCCGGTCATAGAGGGGCTGGCGCGTCGGTGCGCGTCGATCGAGGGTAATGCGTTGGCTGCTTGTTCCCGGCTGGGGCTAGCAGAGGATCCGCGCGTACAGAGGCTGGCGGAGGGGCTGCTGGAGTGGCAGTGGCCCGACGGCGGCTGGAACTGCGACAGGAACCCTGCTGCTCACCGGTCATCGTTCCACGAGACCCATGCGGCCGCCTGGGGTCTGCACGAGTACAGCCGGGTTACCGGCGACACGGCGGCGCGCGACGCCGCAGTACGGGCTGGGGAGTTGTTCCTGGAGCACCGGGTGTTCCGGAGTCTTGGTACGGGCGAGGTGATCAACAAGCGATGGCTGCAGCCGAGCTACCCGCCGTACTGGCACTACGACATTCTTCAAGCCCTGTTGGTGTTGTCGCGGCTCGGTCTGATCAAGGACGGGCGAGCGGGCAACGCGTTGGACGAGTTGGAGCGGCGGCGGCAACCGGACGGTCGTTGGCACACCAGGCTGCAGTGGTGGCGTCCTGCTGGTGGCTCCCTGGCCCAGGAGGTCGTGGACTGGGGGCGTGCCGGGCCGAACGAGATGGTTACCCTCAACGCCCTGCGGACCTTGACAGCAGCAGGGCGTTGAGGGAAAGGGCCTGGTCGAAGGGCAGATCTCGGCCAGGCCCTTGATCGGATCCCCTAGGGGAAGTTCACGACCGTGGCTTCGTTGCTGGTCGAGTTCGAAGGGCCGCCGGTGTTGTTGATGACGTGGGCGATCGTTCCGCGACCGCCGAGGGAGACGGTGATCATGTTGTGGAACTTCACGCCCGGTTTGACCGGTGCTTCGAACGCCCGCTCGGCCACGATGCTCGCATCCGAGGTGAAGACGCAGTAGCTGCCCAGCCCCCACGCCTCATGGGTGGTGACGGAGTCCGCGACCTTGTACGCCGCATAGCCGCGGGTCGAGCCGTTCATCCAGGCAGCCTGGTTCGGCGGGTCGTACGGCAGCTCGTTCTGGTAGAAGTACGTCCGCCCGCCGTTCCCGTTCCAGATCGTCTGGTACTTCTGGTAATGCTCGACGAACAACCCGTACGCCGTAACGTCGTTGCCGTTGACAACCAACCCGGTCGCCGCCGTGTTCACGTTCCAGCCGACGCCGTCGCGATGGTCACCCCGCCACAGCCAGACGTGGTCGAGGATCACGTTGTTGCTGTTGATCCGCAACGTCTCGGTCGCCTTGCCGACGGCCGAACCGCCGATCCGGTAGTAGACGTCGTGCAGCGAGGTCGGGTTCGCCGAGTGGTTGGCCGACGAGCCGGCCGGACCGATCTCCATCAGCAGGGCTGAGTTGGTCGGTGCCGCATCGATCAGCAGACCGGCGAGCTTGACGCCGTCGACGTCGGAGACCGTGATCGACTGGTTTCCGTTGGTCGGCATCAGGGTCGCCAGGCCGAGACCGAGGACGACGGTGTTCGGCCGGGTGATCCGCAGCGTGTCGCTGAGCTTGAAGACGCCTGGCGTGAACAGCAGGTTCTTGCCGGCGGCAAGCTGTGCATTGAGAGTCGCCGCGGTCACGCCCGGCTTGGCGATGTAGAACTGATCGATCGGCAGCGACTCACCGGCCGGGTTGCCGTTCGTCCAGCCCGGGCCGGCCGAGTTCGACTTGAGTGCCGGGACGAACACCTTGTAGTTGCCTGCAGCATCGATGTACAGATAGGGCTTCTCCCGGATGATCGGGGTCTGCGCGATCTTCGTGTACCCCGGATCCGGGAAGCCGCCGGCGGGTGCGTTCTGCGCGCCGACGAAGACATGGTTCCAGTTCTGGCCGGTCCAGCTGCCCCAGTTGGTGTTCCGCGACAGCCACTGCTGCTGGCTGCCCGACCGGACCTGGCCGTCGACGAGCGTGTCGGCCATGAAGCCACCGCTGGCCCAGCCGCCGTCGTCCAGGGCGAGATTGCCCTTCAGGTGCATCCGCCGGTACGCCGATGCCTGGCTGACGGCCCAGCGGTCGAGTCCACCCGGCGGATTGACGGTCAGGCCTTCGGCGCCACGCCAGAAGTTGTGCGTCGCGTTCTGCGGCGGGAACCAGTCGGCCTCGACATGGACGGCGCCGTTGATCGTCACGCTGGACGGCGTCAGGCCGAGCCCCGCGACCTGGGTGAAGAAGCCGACGTTGGCGCTCACGTTGTAGGTGCCCGGCTTGAAGAGCAGCGCGTACCGCTGTTCGCCGTACTGGTTGGTCTCCTGCTGGCTGAAGACCGAGTTGAGCTTGTTCTGGATGGTGCTCTGCGGCATCGACGGGTCGAAGATCGACACGTTCGGGCCGAGGTCGGGCTGACCCGCCGGCGGGTCGGTCGGGGGAGTGCCGTCCACAGGGAGAATCCTGAACGATTGGGCAGCGGTCCCGTTGCAGGTGTACTGCTGCAACTGGAGACCGTCAGCGGTCGAGGCGCCCGGTACGTCGAGGCACTTGCCGCTGTTGCGGTTGACAAGGTGGTAGGCGCCGTCGGCTTCCTCGACCGGCCGCCATTGCTGGTTGTTGCCGTTGCCGTAGGCCCACAACTGGATCGGGGCGCTGTCGGCGGTGGAGACGTTCGTGACGTCGAGGGCCTGGGCCGCGTTGTTCAGCGCGTTGATCCGGACATGGCCGTCGCTGGTCGGCTGGAACTGCCACTGCTGCGCGGTGCTGCTGTTGCAGCTCTGCTGCTGGACAGCCGTCCCGTTGACGGTCGCGGCAGCGCGCGCATCGACGCACTTGGCGCTGAACTTGTTGACCACGGTGTTCCACCCGGTCGGCGAGATCGCCGCGCTGGCATCGGACGAGTAGGTCACCGTCAGCCCTGTCGCGACTATCGCGGCCACCAAGGCCACGGCGATCGCCGCGAACCGGCGAGTTCGCGGCGGTGGGCGGAGTGGGGCGCCTCCTGGAGTCATCTGACTCTCCTCTGAAATTATGGGGCGGGAATGCGCATTCGCAGCGGCGCTCCCCAAGGAAAGCTAACTTCCCTACTTAATTCAAGAGTCAGACTAAGTCAGCCCAGGTTTCGGAACCGCTTCCGGTACTCCGCAACGCAACGCGGCGCCCCCGGTGTCGACCGGAGGCGCCGTTGCGTTGCTGAGGTGGTGTCTACTTCTCGGGCTGGGGCGTGGGCTCGGGGTTGGCGGGCTCCTCCAGGTCGACCGGCTGCTCGGGCGTCCCGGGCTCCTCGGGGGCGCCTGGCTCTTCGGGGATGCCGGGCTCCTCCGGAGTACCGGGTTCCTCCGGAGTACCGGGCTCTTCGGGGGTGGCCGGCTCTTCGGGCAGCGGTGGGAAGGGGATCGGGTCCTCGTCCGGGAGGGGCGGTTCCGTGGGGTCGACCGGGTCGACTGGATCATTCGGGTCGATCGGGTCGCTCGGCTCCTGGCCGGGCCTTGGCTGGGTGGCCCAGACGGCTGCGGCGGCGCGGGCCGCGTCGGCGGCGTCGGTCTGCCGCTCGAAGTTTTTCATGTCGGTGGTGTACGCCTTGGCCACCTGTACCAGTTGGCGCGACAGCATCTTGTGCACCCACAGCGCGTACGCCTTGTTGCGGGCCTCGATGAAGTTCTTCAGTTCCTGCATCTGGGCGGGAGTCATATCGTCCTCCGGTGAGCTGTTCGGGGTGAAGTCCCCACGGGCGATCGCGGCGCGGGCGGCGGGTCCTGGGCAGTCGGTGCCCCCCGGGCGGATCGCCGAGTGCGGCACGATCCTGGTGCCGCCCGGGAACGACCGGCGGAAGTCGGCGACGACCCCGCGGACCGTCGCCTTCATCGCGCTGGTCGGCTGTTCGCCGGTGACGAGCACGAGCAGGATCGCGCCGTACTGCTGGTTGAGGGTCAGGGAGCCGTTGGCGCCGGACTGGGTGCGCAGGCCGCGCAGCGTCCAGGCCCGGCCGGCCTGGTCGACGGCGACCTGGTAGGCGATGTCGGACCAGCCGCGGTCGTCCATGTGGAACGCCTGCCAGCCGCGCAACGCGGACGCGACCGCGGTCCGGGTGTGGATCGGGCGGGTTGATCCGGTACCGGGCCAGTGGATCGCGACCCCACGGACCCTCGAGGCGAGCAGCCGGCCAGGGCCGGAACTCGGCGCTCGCGCACCCCACGCGGAACGGGGTAAGTAGTCGACCATCGGGACTCCTTGCATTTGGCGGTGCGAGTCCCACCCTCCGGCGACAGGGAGTGGCGGTTCCCCTACTTTCGGTGATTTCCACCCTAGCCCACGATTCAAACCCACCAAACCCGGATCAGCCCGCGAAGCCCCACAGAACCTACCCACCCACAACGCATCCAGTCGAGCGATTCTGCCCCTTCGTGTCCGCGCCGGTGTTGACCGTCACCCTTTCGGCCCCAACCCTGATGGGGGAGGACCTGTCATGGACCGAAGAGTTGTTGAGGCAGTGGCCGTCGTGCTCCTTGCCTTGGGCGCCTGTACTGCGTGCGCTGGTTCCGCGAGCGAGGACGTTTGCGGAGTGACGACCCCTGCGGGCCCGGCCATGTCGGAGGAAGAAGCGAACGAACGCTGCTGACTTCTCAACTCGCGTTCGGTGTGTTGGTGAGCAGGGGTAGCAGTTGGTCGCCGACGCGGATGATCTCTTCGCGGTACGGGGTGTCGCTGAGGATGAAGTGGGTGATGCCCAGGTCCTGGTATTTGCGGAGGGCCTTGGCGACGTCTTGGGCGGAGCCGACGAGCCAGGTGGTGCCGGCGCCTCCGCCGCCGTACTTGCCGGGGGCGGTGTAGAGGATGTCGTCGAGGACGTCGCCTCGATCGGCCAGCTCCAGCAGGCGTTGCTGGCCGACCGCCTTGAAGCGCCGCTCGTCGCGGAAGTAGTCCACCTCGGACATCTTGGCGACCTTGGCCTCCGCGTCCGCCCACGCCTGGTCGGTGGTGTCGCGGATCAGCGTGGTGATGCGGAGGCCGAACTCGAGTGGCGCGTGCTCGCGACCCAGTTCGGATTGCAGCGCCTTCAGGCGGTCGATGCGCTCGGCGATGCCGTCCAACGGCTCACCCCAGAAGAGCTGTACGTCGGCGTCGGTGGCGGAGACTCGCTCGGCGGCGGGCGAGGCGCCCCCGAAGTACAGGCGTGGGTGTGGCCGGCCCTCGCGGACGACCGGGCGGGTGGCGACGGTCGACCCGCTCACCGAGAAGTGTTCGCCGGTGAAGGTGACGTCCTCCTCGGTCCAGAGGCGTCGTACCAGCTGCAGGAACTCCTTGGTGCGCGCGTACCGCTGGGCCTGATCGCCCTCGCTGTCGCCGTACGCCGCGAGGTTGTCCTGACCCGACACGATGTTGACCAGCAACCGCCCACCGGACAGCTGGTCCAACGTCGTCGACGCCGACGCGAAATGCGCGGGATGCCAGTACCCCGGCCGGATCGCGACCAGCGGCTGGAAGGTCGTAGTACGGGCAGCGAGCGCGGTCGCCACCGTCAAGGTGTCAGGCCGCCCCCACCCGGTACCAAGCAACGCGCCACCCCACCCATGCCGCTCGGCGAGCAAGGCCAGCTCCGTCAGTCGATCCAAGCTGTTGTGATCCTGTACTGCGTCGTCACCCCGATGCCCGGGCTCGACCTGATTGGGGATGTACCAAAGCGTCTCGAGGCTCATACCCAGTAAATCTATTCCAATGAACTTACTAGACATACGCCGTCTCGCCAGCCGGAAAGCAACGAGCCCCATCCGCAGTGCTGCGGATGGGGCTCGGAGCTTGAGAACTCAGACGTCGTAGTAGAGCTCGAACTCGTGCGGGTGGGGGCGGAGCTGGATCGGGGCGATCTCGTTCTCGCGCTTGAAGTCGATCCAGGTCTCGATCAGGTCGCCGGTGAAGACGTCACCCTCGAGCAGGAAGTCGTGGTCGGCCTCGAGCGAGTCGATCACGGCCGGCAGCGAGGTGGGGACCTGGTTGACCGACGCGTGCTCCTCCGGCGGCAGCTCGTACAGGTCCTTGTCGATCGGGTCCGCGGGCTCGATCTTGTTGCGGATGCCGTCCAGGCCGGCCAGCAGCTGGGCCGAGAAGGCCAGGTACGGGTTCGAGGACGGGTCGGGGCAGCGGAACTCGATCCGCTTGGCCTTCGGGTTCGAGCCGGTGATCGGGATCCGGATGCAGGCCGAGCGGTTGCGCTGGGAGTAGACCAGGTTGACCGGCGCCTCGAAGCCCGGCACCAGGCGGTGGTACGAGTTCACCGTCGGGTTGGTGAAGGCGAGCAGCGACGGGGCGTGCTTCAGGATGCCGCCGATGTACCAGCGGGCGATGTCCGACAGGCCGCCGTACCCGGACTCGTCGTAGAACAGCGGGTCACCGTTGCTCCACAGCGACTGGTGGCAGTGCATGCCCGAGCCGTTGTCGCCGAAGATCGGCTTCGGCATGAAGGTCGCGGTCTTGCCGGCCTCCCAGGCGGTGTTCTTGACGATGTACTTGAACTTCATCAGGTCGTCGGCCGCGGTGAGCAGGGTGTCGAAGCGGTAGTTGATCTCCGCCTGGCCCGCGGTGCCGACCTCGTGGTGGGCGCGCTCGACGGTCAGGCCGCTGAGCTCGAGGTGCTTGGTGATGTCGTTGCGCAGGTCGGCGAAGTGGTCGACCGGCGGCGCGGGGAAGTAGCCACCCTTGTAGCGGACCTTGTAGCCACGGTTGCCACCCTCCTCGACGCGGCCGGTGTTCCAGGCGCCGGCGACGGAGTCGATGTGGTAGTAGCTCTCGTTCTGCTTGGTTTCGAACCGCACGTCGTCGAAGACATAGAACTCGGCCTCGGGCGCGAAGAAGGCGGTGTCGGCGATGCCGGTCGACTTCAGGTACTCCTGCGCCTTGCGGGCGATGTTGCGCGGGTCGCGGCTGTAGGCCTCGCCGGTCAGCGGGTCGTGCACGAAGAAGTTGACGATCAGCGTCTTGTCCCGGCGGAACGGGTCGAGGTACGCCGTGGTCGGGTCGGGCAGCAGCGACATGTCCGACTCGTGGATCTGCTGGAAGCCACGGATCGACGAGCCGTCGAACTGCAGGCCGTCCTCGAAGACCTCGGGACCGAATGACGACACCGGGACGGTGAAGTGCTGCATGATGCCCGGAAGGTCGCAGAATCGGACATCGATGAACGCTACGCCCTCGTCCTTGACGTAGGCGAGCAGCTCCTCAGCGCTGGAAAACATACACACTCCTCGGGGTGGCTCAGAGATTGTTCTGAACGTAGGCCCTGCCGATTACTCGGCCGTGACCCCAATGTTTCGCGGATGTTACGCCCAGCGTGTCCGCGCTGACCCACTGGTATGGGCGGGCAGGGCAGTGAGAGCCCGGGCCGCCTCGGTAGCCTCGTCATCATGGCATCATCTGCGCAATCCGGGGCGGGACCCACCGAGGAGTACCGATATCCGGGCAATCGCCTCGGTCTGCCCGAGGCCGGACCGGGCTCAGTGGCCGGCTGGGGCCGCCGCTTCGTCGCACTCTTCGTCGACTGGCTGATCGCGGGCCTGATCGCCTCCGCGGTGGTCGGCAAGCCGATCTGGGCCGGCGGCAATGACTTCAACACCGCCCAGCTGGTCATCTTCTTCGCCATGTCAGCAATCCTGACCGGCCTGGCCGGAGCGACCATCGGCCACCGGCTGCTGGGCATGCGGGTGATCCGCACGAAAGGCGGCGGGGTCGGCTACGCGGCCCAGGTCGGCCTCCTGGGCGGCGCGATCCGCACCTTCCTGGTCTGCCTGGTGCTACCCGCAGTCATCTTCGACAAAGACCACCGCGGGTTGCACGACCTAGCCGCCCACACCATCGTCGTACGCCGCTGACTAGGTGGTCACCGGCACCGTGACGTCGATCGGCCGTTTGACGTCGCCGATGATGAAGATCGGCGAGATCGGTGGCAGCGCGAAGAGACGGACGGGTGGGCCGAGATTGAACGAGACGTAGGCCTCGAAGGCCGGGAAGCCGTCCACCGAGCCGCGGAAGCGGAAGGTCCGCGCGTCCCGGTCGATCTGCAGGACGCCGACGAGGTCGATGTCCGGCCCGGCCGCCAGCAGCGGCAGGCTGGCCGCGGCCTCATAGTCCAGCTGGACGAATCGGAGGCTGGGCGAGTCGACGATCACACCACCCTCCGGATCGACAGAGGAGTTCCCACGCAGCCGCAGGAACCGGAGCCGGTCGATCGGCGCCGTCGCGCTGCGGATGATCTGCCCGGTGCCGTCCAGCTCGTGACTCTCGCCGCACTTGTGGTCGACCGCTTGGAGCTGTGGCGTGCCGGTCTCCAGGTTGGTGATCTCGACCAGAGAGTGGATCCGCGCCGGGGCGTCGACGGCCTGGCTGAAGCCGCGGTTGTCGCCGAGGAAGAAGCGGTTGAACGGGACGTCCGGGATCACGATCATCGAGCGATCACCCGGCCCCGGCGCCGGGACGACGAACGGCGTCATTCCGGGATCGGGGATGAAGCCGTTGATCCAGAAGGTGACGACGTGCAGCTCGGGAGCGGGCGCCGGCCCCGGTCCTGGATCCACGCCCGCCTGGAGCTGGTCGAGCCTGGTCACCGTCTGTGGGCCGACGTCCTTGATGATCTGATCGGCGGGAACCTGCAGCTCCTCGGCCTTGAACCGGCCGACCGCGTCGGCGCTCTCCGGCCCGAAGTCCCCGTCCGCGCCGTGCACCGGCAGACAGTCCGGATCCCAGCCGAGCAGTGCCGTCTGGATCTTGCGCACGGCCGGATCGTTGCGGTGGCGGCTGACCGAGATCCGCGCCCGCTGCCCATCCGGCTCCACCCGATCGGCAGCGATGTCCTCCAGTAGCAGGTCGCCGGCAAACAAGACAGAAGTCAGCATGGCAGTTCCCTCTCGGAAGTAGTGGCGCTCACGGCTGCCTCGTGTCGATGACCTCGAGCGAGGCGGCGCGGTTGTTCCATTCGGCCGGCAGTTCGAGCGTGTCGGCGAGGAAGTCGGTGGTGTTGCCGGTGCAGCCGGGGGAGTCCCAGAGCCGGACGATCATGCCGCGCGGGATCAGGAGTGCGCTGAGCGTCGCGGCGCCGAGCGAGGTGGCGTTCAGGTCGTCGTACCGGCCTGGTTTCAGGACCAGCCAGCGGCCCCAGAGAAAGTCGAGGGCGACGATGTGGTCGACCACCGGCGGCGGTTCGTCGGCGCGATAGACCACCAGGGACGAGACCTGGTCGTTCCAGTCCATCGAGACGGCGGGGACGTCGGCGGTGAAGTCGATGAACTGACCTTGGAACCAGGCGTGCGCGTAGGCGCGCACCGCCAGACCCTCCGGTACCTTGATCGAGCTGAGCTGGTCGTTGCCGATCAGCAGCTGGTTCTTGGCATCGTCGTACCAGCCGGGAGCCAGCTTCTGCGAGCGTGCGGGGATGCCCTGCCACGGTTCCGTGCTGAAGTCGGAGTGGTTGAACACCTCGACCTGGGCGGAGGAGTGCAGGTTCCGCTGCGGCAACGCGAGTCCGTCCGGCAGAGCGAGCGGGAAGAAGTCCGCGGCCGAGATGCTGTCGACCACCTCCGACGTGTGCTGGTCCAGCCGGTTCAGCGTGTCGGTGATCTCGCTGCTCCATCGCGTCAGGACCGACGAGGCCGGTGGGACGAGGAAGTACTCGGGATGCAGCAGCACCATCTCGATGTCGTTGCGCAGGGTGTTCAGCTGCAGTCGCTTCTTCAGGCAGTCCTCCAGCACGTCCTGCTGGCGCCGGATGTCGAACCAGTTCGGCTCGGCCGGGAAGATCAGCGTGTCGTAGGAAGCGGCCTGCACGGAGTACGCCTTCGGGTTCTCCTGTACTGCGGACGCGAAGGTCTTCAGCCGGTTCATCACCTCCTCGACGGTGCCGGTGTAGGAGATCTGCGCCCCGCTGCCACCCCGCTGATAGGTGGAGACCCTGATCTCGGACGTCTCCCGCAGCTTGGACACAGTGCTCTGGATCTCGGTGGACACCGATCCGCCGGCGGCGATGCCGTCGAAGCTGGCCTTCAGCGCGATGCCGAGTTCGCGCTGGTCGGCCTGCGACTCGTTGGTGATGGACAAGACGGCGATGTATTCGCCACCGCTCTTGACACCCCGGATGAACAGGTCGCCGTACCGCTTGCGGAACAACTCGGTCTTGCCGTCGCGGACCAGGTCCTGGGCGTCCTGGGTCGGATTCGGATTCTGGACCCGCTGGAACGCGTTCTGGATATCCGCCCGGGCGACCAGAAAGGTCGAGCTCGAGTTGAACCGGGATTCCTCGGCGAAGGTGAATTTGCCTTCGGCGCTGAAAAGCCCGTACCGGCCTTCCGCGGACACATTCACGCCGAGTGAGCTGTACATCTGCTCGCTGGAGTTCACCAGCGACGTGTCGAACCGGCCTTCCATCCCCTCGTCGGCCGCCGATGCCGCCGAGGTGTCGAAGATGATCGCCGGTAAAGTCCCCACCGCGCCGGTCAGGTCGTTGATGCCGACGCCGAGCGCCATTCCGTCCCGAAACGGAATGGTACGTTCCTGATCTGCCATTTCCCCAGCCCCCCTGAAATCTCGTCGAACGAGATTCCAGCGTGCGGGGTGATTCAGCAGGCGGTCAATGGGCGACTTTTCCTAAGCCTGCTTTAAGACTGGCCTAAGGAAAGCGGTCATCCTAGCGCTTGGTGAGCAGCAGTTGGACGTCGTCCAGGTAGCCGGCGCGGAAGCCGGCTTCGGAGTACGCGAGGTAGAACTCCCACATGCGACGGAAGGTTGGGTCGAAGCCCAGGTCGGCGATGGCGGGCCAGCGGTCGATGAAGCGGTTGCGCCAGATTCGCAGGGTCCGGGCGTAGTCGGGGCCGAGGTGGCGGAGCACGTCCGCCTGCAGGCCGGTGTGCTGTGCGGTGACCTGCTGGATCACGTCCACCGACGGGATGAGGCCGCCCGGGAAGATGTACTTCTGCACCCAGGTGAACGTGTTCCGGGTGGCCAGCATGCGCTCGTGCGGCATCACGATCGCCTGGACGACGGCCTTGCCGCCGGGCGCGAGCCGCCGTTCGATCGCGTCGAAGTACACGGGCCAGTACCTCTCGCCGACCGCCTCGATCATCTCCACGCTGAGGACCGCGTCGAAGACGCCGATCTGATCGCGGTAGTCACGCAGCGCGACCTGGACGCGATCGCTCACGCCGGCATCGGCGATCCGGCGCTGGGCGAGCAACGCCTGCTGCGACGCGATCGTGATGGCCGTCACCCAGGCGCCCCGCTGAGCCGCGCGGATCGCCAGGCTGGCCCAGCCGCACCCGATGTCGAGCACCCGCGAGCCGGCCCGTACGCCGGCCGCGTCGAGGATCGCGTCGAGCTTGCGCAACTGGGCGTTCGACAGTTCCTCGTACGTCGCCGTCGCGAGGTCGGACTCGGGTTGCTGGTCGAACAGCGCCGCCGAGTAGGTCAGCGACGGGTCGAGGAACTCCGAGAACATCGCGTTGCTCAGGTCGTAGTGGCGGCTCACGTTCTCACGAGCGCCGGCCCGGTCGTTCTCCTGGTCGGACGGCTGCGAGCGCGTCACCAGCCAGCGCAGCGACTGCGCCCACTTCGGCAGCAGATGCCGGTCCTGGTCGGAGCTGAACCGCTCCGCGAACGGCACCAGCAGATCGGCCAGGTCGGTCCCCGGCTCCGGATCCCAGTCGCCGGCCAGGTAGGCCTCGCCGAAGCCGGAGCCCGCGTCGTTGCCGAGCCGGTCCAGGAACGGGCCCGTGCGGTGCACCAGCATCGCCGGACCGCCCTGGCCGTACCGGCGGTTGTCCAGCGAGATCGTGGCAGGCAGATCCCGCGCGATGAAGCGCAGCGCGGTGAGCGCGCCGGCCCGGCGTACCGGATTGGAGCGTGGTGGCGCCAGGGAGGGCCACGTCTCCACCGCCGGTTCGTGCACCGCGGGATATAGATCGGTCATCTGTCTACCTCAGGTTTCATCCGTTCCTGGTCGCACCCTAAGGCCGGACGATGACCAGCGGGCGCGACACGAGGAACGGCATTGCTAGGTGGCGGGCTCGGCGGCTCGCTGGCCGAAGACGAGCAGGTTGCCGTCGGGGTCCTCGGCACGCGCTATCCGCTCGCCCCACGGTTGATCGGTCGCTTCCTCGGTGATCCGTCCACCCGAGGCCCGGACGCGCTCGACCGTGGCGTCACAGTCGTCGACGTACAGCCACAGCGAGATCGCCGGCGTCCCCGGGGCAGGCTGGTACTCCGGGTCGTGGCCGAGCCCCAGCGCGGCCGTGCCGAAGCGCAGACTGACGTACGCCGGTGCGCCCTGCGGCGGGAACTGGTAAACCCGTTCCCCGCCGAGCACGTCGGTGTAGAACGGCAGCAGCCGCTCCAGATCAGCACTGGTCACGATAGGGAAAACGTCGTCAACCACCATTGCGTTACCTCCTCGCTCGAAAAAGGATGTTTCTCACCCTGATTGACGAACGAGGATCGAGCCGATCGACGCGGTTCAGCGGCCCTTCATGGCCTGCCGGGCGCCCTTCATGCTGGTCGGCACCGGACCCTTGGGCATCGGCACCTGCGGCCGGACGGCGTCCAGCGCCTTCAGCCGCTGGAGCAGGTCGGTGATCTCCGACGGCTGCAGCGCCTGCGGAAGCTTCATCACGTGCTTGGTCAGCTTGCGGATGTCGATCTCGCCCTCGCCGGTACCGGCGACGATCTGGATCACCGGCGCGCCACCGGCGACCCGGTTGTGCTTCTTGCCCTCGGCGGCGAGCAGGTTCTTCACCCGGCTCGCCTGGCCCTCACCGACGAGCACGATGCCCGGCCGGCCGACGACCCGGTGCACGATGTCGGCGTTCTTGGTGACCGCGACGGCGGGCGTCACGTTCCAGCCGCGGCGCAGCGTCTGCAGCGCCGAGGCGGCCGCACCGGCCTGGCCCTCGATCTGGCTGTACGCCGCCTTCTCGACCCGGCGGCCGAAGATGATCGTCGCGGCCAGGAAGCCGAGCGCGACGCCCAGCGGGATCCAGACCATCAGCGGGCCGACGAACCACCCGAGGGCGAAAAAGATCGCGACCACGCCGAGGAAGATCCCGGCCAGGATCAGCCCGATCCGCGGGTCGGACTTCTTGGTCAGCTGGTACGCCGACCGGATCTGCTTGAGCCGGCTGGTCTTCTCGGCGGGCGCGTCGTTCTTGGCCATCTCTACCTTTGTCCGTTTTTGAGCGAGGTCCTAAGCATCCTGGGTCGCGGAGGTCATCCGCGACTCCACAGCCTGACGGTACAGCCGACCGGCCCGGTACGACGAACGCACGAGTGGCCCGGACATGACTCCGGCGAAGCCGATCTCCTCGGCCTCCTCCTTCATCTCGACGAACTCTTCCGGTCGCACCCAGCGCTCGACCGGGTGGTGCCGCACCGACGGGCGCAGGTACTGGGTGATGGTGATGATCTCGCAGCCGGCGCCGTGCAGGTCGGCCAGCGCCTGGCTGACCTCCTCGCGCGTCTCGCCCATGCCGAGGATCAGGTTGGACTTGGTGACCAGTCCGTAGTCGCGGGCCTGGGTGATCACGTCGAGCGAGCGCTCGTAGCGGAAGCCGGGCCGGATCCGGCGGAAGATCCGCGGCACCGTCTCGACGTTGTGCGCGAACACCTCGGGGCGGGACGAGAACACCTCGGCCAGCTGCTCCGGTACGGCGTTGAAGTCCGGCGCGAGCATCTCGACTCCGGTACCGGGGTTCAGCGCGTGGATCTGGCGGATCGTCTCGGCGTACAGCCAGGCGCCGCCGTCTTCCAGGTCGTCGCGGGCGACACCCGTGACGGTGGCGTAGCGCAGGCCCATCTTGACGACGGACTCGGCGACGCGGCGGGGCTCGTCGCGGTCGAGGGCCTCCGGCTTGCCGGTGTCGATCTGGCAGAAGTCGCAGCGCCGGGTGCACTGGTCACCGCCGATGAGGAAGGTGGCCTCGCGGTCCTCCCAGCACTCGAAGATGTTGGGGCAGCCGGCTTCCTGACACACGGTGTGGAGCTCTTCGGATTTCACCAGCGCCTGCAGCTTCTGGTATTCCGGGCCCATCTTGGCGCGCGTCTTGATCCACTCGGGTTTGCGCTCGATCGGGGTCTCCGCGTTGCGCACTTCGAGTCTGAGTAGCTTCCGTCCTTCTGGGGCGATCGTCACGCCCACCAGAGTACGCGGCGCTCCCGGAGCATCGGCGAGCCCACCCGTAGGCTGGGCAGCCATGTCCACCTCCCAGCCCGGCACACCCCCGGGGACCGGTACGCCCAACACCGTCTGGCTCCGCCCGGTACCGGACCGTCGCGGCCTGAACCGGGACATCGCCCTGGGGCTGGGGATGGCCGTCGCCGGGCTGATCGGCACCGAGCTGGCGAAGTCGACCGCGCCTGGCCAGGTCGACATGGGGGCCGGAGGCATCGAGGCGTACGTCCTGAGCGCCGCGATCGCCCTGCCGCTGTGCTTCCGCCGCCGCTACCCGCTGACCGTCGTACTGGTCGTGTCGATCCTGTTCTTCACGGCGGGGGAGCGGGTGCCGTTCGCCTTCGCCGGCAACCTTGTGACGCAGATCTCGCAGTTCATGGCGATGTACACCGCGGTGGCCTGGGCGCAGGATCGCCGCCGGATGAAGATCGCGATAGTGGTCGTCTTCCTGGAGATGTTCTGCTGGCTGTTCTACGGATTCGTCAAGGCGCTGCAGACCGACGCGATCACGGGCGCCAACCAGGGCCTGTTGTCGCCGTATGTGTCGTTCGTGCTGCTGAACATCGCGGTCAACGTCCTGTACTTCTTCGGCGCCTACTTCTGGGGCCGGGCCGCCTGGGGCATCGCCCGGCAGCGGCACGAACTCGAGCAGCAGGCCGTCGAGCTGGCCACCCAGCAACAGGCGAACGCCCGGCGGGCCGTGATCGATGAGCGGCTGCGCATCTCGCGTGAGCTGCACGATGTGGTCGCGCACCACATCAGCAGCATCGGCATCCAGGCCGGTGGTGCCCGCCGGGTGATGGACTCCGATCCGGAGGCGGCGAAGAACGCGCTCAGTGTGATCGAGGACTCCAGCCGGACCGCGGTCAACGAGATGCGGCAGCTGCTCGGCATGCTCCGGGCCGCCGATCCCGAGCTCGACGACGACCTCGGCGTACCGGTGGGGAAGGCTCCGCAGGCGGGTGCGGACCGGCTGCCGGCGCTGGTCTCGACGGCGAACGGTGAGGGCTTGTCGGTCGGGTTCCACCAGATCGGCCAGCCGGTGAAGCTGCCCGAGACGATCTCGGTGTCGGTGTACCGGATCGCGCAGGAGGCGCTGACGAACGTGCGGCGGCACTCGACCGCGCGGAGCGCGCACGTCACGTTGCGCTATCTGGCCGACACCGCCGTCGAGGTCGAGGTGATCGACGACGGCCGCCCGAAGCACGCGCCGGTCGGCAGCCGGCTGGGACATGTCGGCATCCGTGAGAGGGTCAGCCTGCTCGGCGGCGAGAGCGAGATCGGTCCCCGCCCGGTGGGCGGCTTCCGGGTCCGCGCCCGGATCCCGCTGCAGCCAGTACTTCCCGAAGGAGAACCAGAGACATGAGTGAGGCCGGTACGCCGATGCGCGTCCTGCTGGTGGATGACCAGGACCTGGTCCGGGCGGGCTTCCGGATGATCCTGTCGGTGGAGCCGGACATCCAGGTGATCGGCGAGGCCGCCGACGGCGAGAAGGCGGTCGAGCTGGCGCTGGAGTTGCGGCCGGACGTCGTCCTGATGGACGTCCAGATGCCCGGCCTGGACGGGATCGCCGCGACCCAGCGGATCGTGGCCGCCGACGCGGGCAAGGTGGTGATCCTGACCACCTTCGACCGTGACGACTACCTGTTCGAGTCGCTCGGCGCGGGCGCCAGCGGCTTCCTGCTGAAGAACACCGCGCCCGAGGACCTGGTCGAGGCCATCCAGGTGGTCCATTCCGGCCACGCGCTGCTGGCCCCCGAGGTGACCCGACGGGTGATCAAGCGGTTCACCGGCGGCGGCGAACGCGTCTACCGCCCCGACCTGGTCGCCGACCTGACCGAACGCGAACGCGAAGTGCTCGGCCTGATCGCCCGCGGCCTGACCAACACCGAGATCGCCACGTCGTTGTTCGTGGGAGAGGCCACAGTCAAAACCCACGTCTCCCGAGTCCTCCTGAAACTAGGCCTCCGCGACCGAGTCCAGGCAGTCGTCTTCGCCTACGAGTGCGGCCTCGTAGTACCGGGCGACGAACACTGAGCTTCGCTTCAGTCGACCTCGGCAGGCGCGCGCCCTGGATGGTGCGCGCCATCGAGATACCGATGAGGAGGATGTCGTTGGCTTCGGCGCGGCGGCGGATCAGATCGTCCGGGAAGTCGCGCAGCAGTATCTCCTTGGTGCCGTCGCGGTCCGTCGCGAGCTGGGCGACCAGTTTGCGGGACTTGATCTGGGCGAAGGCGAGGGCGGCGAGCAGGGCGAGGATCGCGGAGCTCAGGACGTTCATCTTGGCTACGTCGATGATGCCCAGGATGGTGAAGACAGCGGCTGCGGCGGTGAGCAGCCAGAGGTCGACGTTCTCGTCGGTCAGGGCACGGTGGGCGGAACGCAGGAGCACACGAACTGACTTCACCTGCCAACTCTAGGGGCGGCAGGGGATCCTCCGCGGAGTTGCCGAGTGTCCAACTCACCTGATCATTCGCCCCCTTTTCACCCTCTTCGCCCTGCGCATGGGAACGGACGGCCCGCACAGAGGGTGAAAAGGGGGCGAATGATCAGGTGGTTGGGGTGCCTGCTCCCCCCTGCGGATGACCTGCGCGATCACACTGCGGGCCGACGTACTGCGGGGTCCTGGCTGGCTAGCGTGGTGCCTACTCCCCGTGGCGGGAGCGGCCCGGGCGTTCGCCCGGTTCAGGGGGCCGGAGTAGTAGAGGAACGGTGAACGGGATGCTGAGCGTGGCTGGGTTGACCCGGCGGTTCGGTGAGCACCTCGCGCTGGACGACGTGAGCTTCGACGTACGGCCCGGTCGGATGACCGGGTTCGTCGGCGCGAACGGGGCCGGCAAGACGACGACGATGCGGATCATCCTCGGGGTACTGGCCGCCAACGGCGGCGCGGTGACCTGGCAGGGCGAGCCGTTGTCGAACGAGGTGCGGCGCGACTTCGGCTACATGCCCGAGGAACGCGGGCTGTACCCGAAGATGAAGATCCACGAGCAGTTGGTGTTCTTCGGCCGGCTGCACGGGCTGGACTCGCTGCGGGCGGCTGAGCGGACCGACAAGATCCTCGGCCGGCTCGGGCTGGCCGAACGGGCGGGGGACACCCTGGAGACGTTGTCGCTCGGCAACCAGCAGCGGGTGCAGATCGCCGCGGCTCTGGTGCACGAGCCGATCGCGCTGGTGCTGGACGAGCCGTTCAGCGGCCTCGATCCGCTGGCCGTCGACGCGATGGTCGACCTGTTGCGCGAAGAGGTCACGCCGGAGGTTCCGGTGCTGTTCTCCAGCCATCAGCTGGAGCTGGTCGAGCGGTTGTGCGACGACCTGGTGGTGCTGTCGCGGGGCAAGGTCGTTGCCGCCGGCCCCGTTGCGGAGCTCGCTGCCGGACCGGCCGCGACGTACCGGCTGGTGGTCGACGGGGACGCCGGCTGGCTGCGCGACGTACCGGGGATCAAGGTCCGCGACGTGGCCGGCGCGACGGCGCTCTTCGATGTCGTCACCGATCCCGATGGGGGCCTTGTGCAACAAGTTCTGCAGCAGGCGATGAGCCGCGGGCGGGTGCTCGAGTTCGGGCCCGAGCGCGTGGCGTTGAGCGACGTCTTCCGGGAGGCGACCCGATGAGCAACGAGACCCTGCGGCACCCGTGGCAACTGGTGGCCCAGCGCGAGATCAGTACCAAGATCCGCGACAAGACATTCATCGGCTCGACCGCGTTCATGCTGCTCGTGGTGCTCGCCGCCGTGATCATTCCGGCGCTGGTCGCCGGGAACTCCGGGCCGGACAAGATCGCAGTACTGGACGACTCGGGTGCCAAGGTCGTCGCAGTCGCCGACGGAATCAAGGGCGGCGACAGCTACGAAGCCACCCGTACTGCGGACGTCGCGGCGGCTGAGCAGCTCGTCAAGGACGGTGAGGTGGAGGCGGCTCTGCTGCCGGGCAAGAACGGGTTCGAAGTACTGGGCAAGCAGCGGGTCGACTCCGGTCTGCAGGACAGTCTGCGGGAGGCTGCGGCCAATCTCGGGATGGAGCAGAACGCTGCGCGGGCCGGGTTGACGCCTGAGCAGTTGCGGGCCGGGAGTCAGCTGCAGGAGCGATTGCTCGATCCTGGGCCGCTGCCGGAGATCGTCGCCAACTTCGTCAACATCGGGCTCGCGCTGGCCTTCTACATGACCGCGCTCGGCTTCGGCATGATGATCGCGCAGAGCGTCGTCCAGGAGAAGGAGAGCCGGGTGGTGGAGATCCTCGCCGCCGCGGTACCGATCCGGGCGCTGTTGTGGGGCAAGGTGATCGGCAACACGGTGCTCGCGCTGACCCAGATCGTGGTGATCGCGGCCGCGTCGCTGCTCGGTTTGCTGGCGACAGGGCAGGCCGACATCCTCGAGGTGATCGCACCGGTCGCGGGCTGGTTCGTGGTGTTCTTCGTACTCGGCTTCGTTGCGCTGGCGGGGCTCTGGGCGGTGGCGGGATCGCTGGCCACGCGGCAGGAGGACCTCGGCTCGACGACGTTGCCGGGGCAGATGGTGCTGATGATCCCGTTCTTCTTCTCCGTCTTCGCGGGCGCCGAGGCCAAGTCGGTGGCGTCCTTCATCCCGATCGCGTCGTCGATGGCGATGCCGGGGCGGATGCTGACCGAGCACGTGCCGCTGTGGCAGCCGCTGCTGGCGATCGTGTTCCTGCTGGTGGCAACGGTCCTGATCGTCCGGCTGGGGGCCCGGCTCTACGAGCGGACGCTGCTGCGGACCGGCCGGCGGCTCGGCTACCGAGAGGCGATTTCGATCAAGGCGTCATGACCTATCGTGCTGGAGCGGCGAGCGTTACAGAAATTTTGCACCCTGTGACAAAACCGCAACACGGGACCGCTGTGTCCGGAGCCCGGACCTGGACTACGGTCACAACGCATGAACGTCGAGCTGCGCCACCTGCGGGTGGTGGTCCTGGTGGCAGAAGCGGGGTCCGTCGGTCGGGCCGCCCGCTGGTTGAAGGTCAGCCAGCCGAGCCTGACCGCGCAGCTCAAGCGGATCGAGTCGGCGTTCGGCGGTGAGCTGTTCGAACGCTCCCGCACCGGCGTCACCCCGACCGCACTGGGCCGGTACGCCGTGGACCGGGCCCGCGCGATCCTCGTCGATGTCGACCACCTGTCGGCGACGGTGTCGGCGATGACCGCGGTGGAGTCGAGCGCAGTACGGCTGGGTGGTTTCCCGACCGCACCGATGTCGGGGATCGCCAGCCGGCTGCGCGACCACGGCGAGATCGAGCAGGTCAGCATCGAGGTCGAGTGGGCCACCAGCGTGCTGTTGCAGCAGCTGGAGAACGGGCGCCTCGATTTCGCCTTGCTGCGTGAGTTCCCGGGTTTCGAGCTGCGGCTGCCGACCGGGGTCGACGCGTGCACGATCGTCGAGTCCGAATCGGCGTACGTGGTGATGGCGGCCGATCACCCGATGGCGGCGGTGAGCCGGCCGCGCGGCGAGATCGACCTGGCCGACCTGGCCGGCGAGGAATGGATCGGCGAACCGCCGGACGACAGCGGCTTCCACGTGCTGTTCCGCGCGGCCTGCGAGAAGGCCGGTTTCCAGCCGAAGATCGAGCACCACTCGGTGGACACCTCGGTGCTGATGGGTTTCGTCACGAGTGGTCAGGGCGTCGCGCTGATCTCGCCGACGTCGTACCGGATGCTGTCCAGCGACGTCACCACCCGGCCGCTGGTGGGCGACCCGATCCACCGCCGGCTGATGCTTGCCTGGAGCACCGAATCACCGCGCGCCCAGATGGCCGCGGATGTCTGCCAGATGGCCATCCACGCGTACGACGAAGCCTTCGCCGAGCACGCGCGCTGGGGGCAACGTCAACGCATGCACGTAGCGTGAAACAGCCCCGCTGATCCATCCCAGCGAGGCTGTTCCTTTGCTACGTCTGCTTGTGTCAGGTCCCGGCCGGCCGGAAACGCCCCGGAAGCTCCATCGGCGCAGCCCCGCCAGGACTCTCGAACGCCCCCAGCTGAAACTCCCCGGTGTCATCAACATCCGGCGGATCCATCCGCTCCCTGTACTGCTGCCCCACCTCTTCCTGCCGCCCCACCTGCGGCGCCACCGTGGCCCCACCCCGCGACACCCCACTTGCCTGCGGCCCCCCTTGCGGCCCACCACTCTGCGGCACCCAAGCCTGCGGCCCTGCACCTTGCGGTGCCCCGCCTTGTGGTCCACCACCTTGCGGTGCCCCGCCTTGTGGTCCACCACCTTGCGGTGCCCCGTCCTGCGGTGCTGAGTACTTCGGTGCCTCGGGCTCGCCCATCGGAACTTGCTGCGTAGCAGTCTCGTCCGCGGCACCCGCTTGCGGCGCTGCGGGCTTGGGGCCTTCGGGCTCGGAGGCCGGCATCTGCTGCGTAGCCTCCTGCTCTGCCTCACCCGCAGGCGACGCGCCACCCGGCGCAACCCCGCCGTAAGCTCCACCCGCCTGCGGCGCAGTACCTGCTGCGCCCCCGCCTTGAGCTCCACCCGCTTGCGGCCCACCGCCCTGCGGCCAATCCGGCTGCGGTGCCTCGCTCTGCGGTTCGGCGGGCTCCGGAGCCTCGGGCTCGCTCACCGGAGCTTGCTGGGTAGCAGCGTCCTCCGGAGCACCCTCCTGCCGGAGTACCGGCGTCTGCTGCGTAGCTTCTTCCTCCTGCGGCTCAGCAGCCTGCGGGGGAGTAGCAGCTACTTCGGTGCCATCGGCAACTGTCTTCCCGGGATCGGAGGTCGGCACCATGACCGTCTCGTCGGCATCCGTCGGCACGAGACGCGTCTCGTCCGCCTCGGCTTCGGAGTACGGTGCCGGCGCGAACTGCGCAGTCTGCTCATCCGCCTGATTGCGCGGCTGGACCGGCGCCGGCTCTTCCTCGAACAGATCGTCGTAGTTGTTGTTCCCGAAGCTGCTACCGAACCGGCTGTCCGGCTGATAGTCGCCCCCGGCAACCGGATACGGCGCCGGCGCCACCGGCATCTGCTGTGCCTGCACAGCAGCCTCCTGCTCGCGCTGCAGACGCTCCGCCTCGGCCCGCTCGCGCCGGCGCTTCCGCACCGACTGCACGATCAGCTGAATGCCGAAGACGAGCGAGATCACCGCGAGGATCGGCACCACACCGTTCTGCGTGTACTGCTTGATCCCGTCGATCATCCCCGTCGTCACACCGGGAACGTCGTTGAGGAAGTTCGTCATCCGGTTGGGAATCCAGTGCACGGTGTAGATCATCGCGCCGAAGGTCAGCGCCGCACCGAGCGCCGCCGCACCCGAGAAGTACGAAACGACGGCCCAGAAGATCAGCGCACCGATGCCGTAGGCAAGCGCCATCTCCTTCACGTTCAGCTTGATACCGCCGTCCGCCGCGAGAACGCCGAACATGGCCGGCCCGACGAGCGCTACCGCGATGCCAAGGAGGAAGCCGAGAAATTTGGACACATTCACACCGTAGCGACGTTTACGCTCCGCACAGCGCCGACACTTCGCTCAATCTTTACGTCTCCACCGGCGTGTATGCCGAGTCACTCCACGCCTTCGGCCTCTCGCTCGGCGCACCTGACCGCGGCATCGATCGCCGGTTTGTACGCGTCGGCGTGCCCTGACGTCCAGCCCGCCGAGCCGAAGACCGCCTCGTCAGTAACGATCCGGTAGATGAGCGCGCGCACCAGCATCTGACCCCAGCCCGGCAGGTGCGACCACCGAAGTACCAGCCCGGGAGCCGCGTCGTACCAGCACAGTGCATCGACAACCGCGACCGCGGAGGCCCACGACGGAGGTCGCCAGTAGAGCGGCCAGTCGATGATCGCGGGTGGCATCCCATCGGCGAACAGCACATTGCCAGGCAGATCACCGTGCACAGCCTGCGACGCCAGCTCAACCGGCCGGCGGGCTCTGATCAACGGGCGCAGCAATTCCTCACCCGTGGAACCAGCCCGGAGAGGAACCTCCTCCCAGGCCACCCGATCCCCGAACGACCATGGGTCATCGCGATCATCCAGAAAGGTGGGTCTGGCGAGGTCGGCAATGGCTGCGTGGAAGGCGATTCCGGCTCGCAGTACGTCGTCGAGCCTGCTGACGTCCTCGGCTCCTGCGACGAACTGGCTCGCCTCCCAGCCCTCGACCATCCAGGTCCCGTCGAGCGCCCGTACCGGCCGTGCCACTCGAAAGTCGTCCGATTCCGGCAGGGCGGTGAGCACCTCGGACCGCCAGTTGCTCTCGGCGGCAAACTCAACCGGCTTGAGAATCAGCTCCCCGGCCCGCCAAGTCCCACCTTTACCACCGGCGAGCGCAACGGGCGCCTCGGTGACCTCGAACGCCCTCAACACTGCTGCCGGCGGCCCGGCAATCGACGACTTCATCCAGCGATGCTAGGGCCCGGAGATAGCCGTACCTACTGCTTTTCGCCATCGAGGCCCTTTGCTCCGACCGCGTGTGGATCGGCCGGTTTCGCCGACCGTCAGACGGTCAGGCCGTAGGTGATACCGGCTGGGGTCGGGTCGTCCTCATGGTCCAGGTCCGGGGTGCGCTCGTACTCTTCCCAGGCCAGCAACTTGTCCAGATGACGCCGGACCGACTCCAGCACTTCGGTGGTCCTGACGTCGCGACCGAGCTCCCTCGACAACGTGGTGACGTCGGCGTCGGAGATCCCGCACGGCACGATCCGGTCGAACCAGGTGAGGTCGTTGTCGCAGTTCAGCGCGAACCCGTGCATGGTGACGCCTTGTGCCACCCGGATCCCGATCGCGGCGATCTTCCGCTCCCGGCCGCGCTCGTCGGCGGGCACCCACACCCCGCTACGCCCCTTGACCCGCCCGGTCCGGACACCGAGCTCGGCGCAGACCGCGATCAGCGCCTCCTCCAGCCGGCGGACGTAATCAACGACGTACACATGCGAAGCGAGTTTGACGATCGGGTAGCCGACCAACTGGCCAGGCCCGTGCCAGGTGATCTTGCCGCCACGGTCGACGTCGACTACCGGCGTACCGTCCACTGGTCGCTCGTGCGGCTCCGTGCGCTTGCCGGCCGTGTACACGGGCGGGTGCTCGAGCAGGATGACCGTGTCGGTTCCGGTGCCCTCGGCAACCTGGGCATGCAGCCGCCGCTGCTCGGCCCACGCCTGCTCATAGTCCACCGCATCGGCGCCGAAGCCGGCCTCGACGTACTTGATAGCCCTCACGCCTTCGAGTGTAGGCGGACCGATCGGCGGCCGTTCGCCGCCATCCACAGGACGCCGGTCGGGGCGGTGGCTGTGGATAACTTCCGGAGTGCCGGCGCCGATCCGGGCACTCTCTTGGGTATGGCACTCGAAGACATCTCCGGCTACAGCCTGCGCCGTGGGCTCGGGTCTGGATCAGCCGGCACGGTCTGGCTGCTCCGCGACCTGGCCACCGGGCGGCACGCTGTGCTCAAACGCATCCCCAAGGCCGCCGTCGCGGTGAAGAGCGACTTCCTCGGCGACCTCGAACTCGCCCGCACCATCGACCATCCCCACGTCGCCCGCCTACTCGAAGTCAGAGAGTCCGACCGCGAATGGCTCCTCTTCAGCCAGTACGTCGCTGCCGGCACGCTTGCGTCTCTGCTGGAGCGCCGGGGCGCGTTGTCACCCGGCGAACTGGTGACGCTGATCAGCCCGCTCGCCCAGGGCTTATCCGCCCTGCACCAAGTCGGTCTCACTCACGGCCACCTCGGCATCGACGACATCATGTTCGACGCCGACGGCCGCCCCGTCATCACCGACGCCGGCCTCCGCACTCATGCCCCGCCCAGCACCCCCGAAGCCGACCTCGCAGCCCTCGGCACCATCGCCCACGAAGCCGGCGGCGACACCAAAACCTTCCCCCCATCCCTCTTCACCACCAACGGCGACCTCCTAGCCCAACAATCCCTCCACCGCGCCCACCCCCTCCCCATAGACCTCGGCTTCACCCAGGACTACCACCCCACACCACCCCCTCCCCGCGACCCATCAACCCCGACGGATTCAGCCACCCAACACCCCAGCCCGCCACCACCCACCAACACCCCGCAGCCAACCCCCACGCCCACGCAGGCAACCCCCACCACCCCGCATCCAACCCCCACAACCCCGCGCCCCACCCTCGCCACATCGCGATCCGCCCCTGACACCACGCGATCCGCACCTGGCACGTTGCGATCCGCCCGCGCCGCCAGCGCGAGCGGCCGCCTGTCGCGGCCAACTCATCGCAGATCGGCCCGCCGTCAATCCACTCGCCGCCAATCCGTCCGCCAGCTCCTGCGTACGAAGCGTGCGGCCTACGGAATCCTCGCGGCCTGCGGAGCCGGCGCTCTAGTCACCGTCGCCATAGGCCTGGCAACCCTCGGCGTCCTAGCTCACCCCGCCACCAGCTCGACCGCCGCGGCCGACAAATCAACCCCTCCACCCCCACCGCCCACGCCGACAGCACCCCACGCGACCAGCTCCCCAACCTCCGCCACGACCAGCGCCTCAACCCCCGCCCCGCACCAGCGGACCCAAACGGGGGAGAGCAAGAAGTGGATGCAGACCTTGCAGGCTCTAGACGCACGCCGCTCCCGAGCCTTCTCCACCCTCAACCCAGCCGACCTGAACGCCATCTACGTCCCCGGCAGCCCACCCTGGTCAGCCGACCGCGCCCTCCTGACCTCCTACCGCGACCGCCACATCCGCATCGAAGGCCTCCGCATGCAGATCGAAACCGTCACAGTAGAAACCCCAGGCAAAACCACCGTCGTACTACGAATCGTCGACCGCCTGATCTCAGGAGTAGCAGTCACCGCCTCCGGCCAGCGAACCACCCTCCCACCCGGCCAACCAACAGCCCGCCGCCTAACGCTAACCACCAACACCACCACCTGGCGCATCTCCACAATCACCAAAGCCTGACCACCCCAAAGGCCAGTACCCTCCCCACGCAGCCCTCCGTCGCCGCTCGTGACTGCGTCTGGCTGGGCCCGCTGACTGGACTGAGCGAGTACGACGGGGGCAACAACCCCCCACGCGGCTCCATGCCGCCCGGCCGCCGGGTGGTTGGGTGCCATTGGCTGCGTGAAGGGTGGGGTCAACCCCGGTTCGAGGGGTTCGCCCATTGGCAGACCAGCGGGCGAACCATCCGTCGAGAGGTTGAGCCCACAGAAGTGCACGCGCCCGGCCCGGTTCGCGGCTCCTTCGTCGCGGCTCATGGCCTGTGTCGGTGGCGCGGGCTTTGTTGAGTGGGAGGGTTGAGTGCGGTGGGCGAGTCTCGCGTGCCTCCGAGCGCCAATGTCGGTGGCCTCCCCACGCAGCTCCTTCGTCGCCGCGCCCGGCGGCTCAACTGCCCGGCCGCCGGGTGGTTGGGTGCCATTGGCCGCGCGATGCGTGGGGTCAACCCCGGTTCGAGGGGTTCGCCCATTGGCAGACCAGCGGGCGAACCATCCGTCGAGAGGTTGAGCCCACAGAAGTGCACGCGCCCGCCCGGTTCGCAGCTCCTTCGTCGCGGCTCATGAACTGCGTCGGTGGCGCTGGCTCTCTTGAGTGGGCGGGTTGAGTGCGGTGGGTGTGCCTCGCGTGCCTCCGAGCGCAAACGTCGGTGGCCCTCCCACGCAGTTCGTCGCCGCGCCCAATCGCCCGGCGGCCTCGCACGGCAGTTCTAGCTGAGCATCGGATGTGCGGTCGTTCATCGAGGCATCGAGGCATCGAGGCATCGGGGGCATGCGTGCGCCGGCCGCGGTACTGCGTGGTGTCTCGCCGGCGCTGGGTGTGCGTGGCGTCTGTGCGCGGTGTCTTGTGTACCGCGTCAGCTGGGAATAAGCCTCAAGTGAGGGCTGACTCGAGGGCGCTGGTCACTGTCGGGTGGTTGAAGGTGAAGCCCGAGGTCAGCAGTGCGTTGGGGAGGGCTCGGTTGCTGCCGAGGAGTTCCCAGGCGAATTCGCCTAACACTGTGGTCAGGACGAAGGACGGGATGGGGATCAGCGTTGGGCGGTGAAGGGCTGCGCCCAGGGCCTTTGTTAGTTCTTGGTTGGTGGTGGGCTCGGGGAGCGTCACGTTGACCGGGCCGTTTACCTGGTCGTTTTCGGCGCAGTGGCGGACGGCGCGTTGCCAGTCGGTCAGGGAGACGACGGGGAAGTACTGCTTGCCGGAGCCGAGGCGGCCGCCGACGCCCAGGCGGAACGGCAGCGACAGCAATTGGAAGGCAGGTGCCGAGCGGTTGAGGACGACGCCTGTACGCAAGGCGATCACGCGGCAGCCGGCCTCGCGTGCGGGGTCGGCCGCGCCTTCCCAGACTCGTACGACGTCGGCGAGGAAGCCGTCGCCGAGTTCGGACTCCTCGGTGAGGATTCGGTCGCCGCAATCCTTGCCGTAGCCGCCCACGCCGCTCTGCGTGATGAACACCGGTCGCCGCTCCAATTGCGCAGCGGCCGCGGCGAGCGTGGCTGTAGTACTGACTCTGCTCTCGCGGATGGTCTTCCGGTACGTCGGAGTCCACGGCCGGCCGATGTTCGCGCCGGCCAGGTTGACCAGGACGTCGGCGTTCTCGAGTACGGCGGGATCCAACTGCCCGCGGGCCGGGTCCCACCGGACCTCGCTCGGCTGGGACGGCTCGCGCCGGACCAGCCGGATGACCTGGTGGCCGTCGGCCACCAGGTCGCGGGCGAGGGACTTGCCGAGGAAGCCGGAGGAACCGGCGAGCACGTACTTCACGAGTCGGTCAGCTCCGGCTTCTCGGGGTGGATCAGACGTCGAACTGTGCTTCTTCCAGGCGCTGCTTGACCGCGGTCAGGTAGCGGGCCGCGTCGGCACCGTCGACCAGGCGGTGGTCGTAGGTCAGCGCCAGGTAGACCATCTGCCGGATCGCGATCGTCTCGCCGAGCTCCGGGTGGGTGATCACGACCGGGCGCTTGACGACCGCGCCGGTCCCGAGCATGCCGACCTGCGGCTGGTTCAGGATCGGGGTGTCGAACAGCGCGCCACGGCTACCGGTGTTGGTGATCGTGAACGTGCCGCCCGCCATCTCGTCCGGCAGCACCTTGTTGCTGCGGGTGCGGTCGGCCAGGTCGGCGATCTTCTTCGCCAGGCCGGCGATGTTCAGGTCACCGGCGTTGTGCACGACCGGGACCATCAGGCCCTTCTCGGCGTCGACGGCGATACCCAGGTGCTCGGCCGCGTGGTACGTGACCTCGCCGGCCTCGTCGTTGATCGAGGCGTTCAGCTTCGGGTACTGCTTCAGCGCGTCCACCGCGGCGAGCGCGAAGAACGGCAGGAAGGACAGCTTGACGCCCTCGCGGGCCTCGAACTCGGCCTTCTTCGCGGTCCGGAGCTTGGCGATCTCGGTGACGTCGACCTCGACCACCGTGGTCAGCTGCGCCGAGACGTGCAGCGAGTTGACCATGTGGTTGGCGATGGCCTTGCGGATCCGGCTCATCTTCTCGGTCGTACCGCGCAGCGGGCTGACCACTGCAGCCGACTTCGCCGCGGGGGCGGAGCTGGAAGCGGCGGCCGGTGCCGGAGCTGCGGCGGCCGCAGCCTTCTGGGCCTCGGCTGCAGCAAGCACGTCCTGCTTGCGGATGCGGCCACCGACACCGGTGCCCTGTACTGCGCCGAGGTCGACCTGGTGCTCCGCAGCCAGCTTGCGGACCAGCGGCGTGACGTAGTTCGGACCGTCGGAGGAGGAGCCGTTCGACGAAGCCGCCGGAGCCGAAGGTGCGGACGCGGCGGGAGCCTGCGTCTGGGTGGCCTGCGGGGCCGGAGCCTGAGCTGCGGGCTGGGCAGTCTGCGGAGCAGGAGCCTGAGCAGCGGGCTGCGCGGCCGGAGCGCTCTGCGGTGCGGGTGCCTGGGCGGGAGCCGACTGCGGGGCGGGAGCTGCCGCAGGTGCGGCGGCCGGAGCCTGCGCGGCCGGAGCCTGTGCCTCAGCGGCGGGGGCCGGGGCGGGAGCAGCCGGAGCGGAGTCGGCGGGCGCAGAGGCTGCCGCAGGTGCGGCGTTGCCGGAGCCGACGATGGCGAGCTCGGCGCCGACCTCGACGGTCTCGTCCTCGGCGACCTTGATCTCCAGCAGTTTGCCGGCGACCGGTGAAGGGATCTCGGTGTCGACCTTGTCGGTCGAGACCTCCAGCAGCGGCTCGTCGACCGCGACGTCGTCGCCGACCTGCTTCAGCCAGCGGGTGACCGTGCCCTCGGTGACGCTCTCACCCAGCGCCGGCAGCGTGACCGACGTACCGGAAGAGGCGCCGCCAGACGGGGCCTGCTCCGCGGCCGGAGCAGACTGCGCCTCCGGTGCGGCCTGTGCCTCGGGTGCGGCCTGAGCGGCCGGCGCCGGAGCTTGCTCAGCAGGCGCGGCCTGCTCAGCGGCAGGTGCTGCCGCAGGAGCTGAGTCAGCAGCGGCGGGCGCCTGCTCGGCCGGAGCGGAAGCGGGAGCGGAAGCGGCGGACGCGTCGGAACCCGTGGATTCGCCGGCGTCGCCGATGACGGCGAGTTCGGCACCGACCTCGACGGTCTCGTCCTCGGCGGCCTTGATCTCCAGCAGCGTGCCAGCCACGGGTGACGGGATCTCGGTGTCGACCTTGTCGGTCGAGACCTCCAGCAGGGGCTCGTCGACGGCAACCGTGTCACCGACCTGCTTGAGCCAGCGGGTGACGGTTCCTTCGGTGACGCTCTCCCCGAGGGCCGGCAGGGATACAGAGGTCGGCATGACGGTCGTTGCTCCTTCGTCTGATCGGTCGAGTGTCAGCCTACGGTGCCGCTCGAACCGGCGGGATCTGGGTCACACGAGTCCCGCCGATCGATACGGTCAAAAACTACTCGTGGCTGTCATCTATTCATGAAAGTGCAAAGGCTTTCCAGCCAGCGCGAGATGCGCTTCGCCGAGGGCCTCGTTCTGGGTCGGGTGGGCGTGCACCAGCGGGGCGACGTCGGCGGGGAAGGCCTCCCAGTTGTAGATCAGCTGCGCCTCGCCGATCAGTTCGCCGACCCGGGATCCGACCATGTGCAGGCCGACCACGGCGCCGTCCTTGGCGCGGACGAGCTTCACGAAGCCCTGCGTCTTGAGGATCTGGCTCTTGCCGTTGCCGCCGAGGTTGTAGTTGAGGATCTCGACCTCGCCGTACTTCGCCTTCGCCTGCTCCTCGGTCAGCCCGACCGAGGCGACCTCGGGCTCGGAGTACGTGACGCGCGGGATGCCGGCCTCGTCGATCAGGGCCGGCTTCAGCCCGGCGATGTGCTCGGCGACGAAGATGCCCTGCTGGAAGCCGCGGTGCGCGAGTTGCAGGCCCGGAACGATGTCGCCGACCGCGTAGACGCCCGGCACGCTCGTCTGCAGGTGCTCGTCGACGGTGACGAAGCCGCGGTCGAGCGCGACGCCAACCTCCTCGTACCCCAGCCCGGCGGTGTTCGGGCCGCGACCGACGGCGACCAGGAGCAGCTCGGCCTCGATCACCTCGCCACCGGCGACGGTCACCCGGACGCCGTTGTCCACCACCTCGACCGATTCGAACGACGTACCGGTCTTGAAGCCGATCTTGCGCTTGCGGAAGGCCCGCTCGAGCGTCTTGCTGCAGTCGGCGTCCTCGGCCGGCACCAGTCGTGGGAGCGCCTCGACGATCGTCACCTTGGTGCCGAACGAGGTCCACGCGCTGGCGAACTCGACACCGATCACGCCGCCGCCGAGGACCACCGCGGACTCGGGCACCCGGTCGAGCGTCAGCGCGTGCTCGCTGGCGATCACCCGGTTGCCGTCGATCTCCAGCCCGGGCAGCGACCGCGAGTACGAGCCGGACGCGATGATGACGTTCTTACCCGTGTACGTCGTACCGCCGACGGCGACCGTCGTCGGGGAGGTCAGCCGCCCCTCACCCTCGATCACGGTGATGCCGCGGGACTTGATCTGTCCCTGCAGCCCCTTGAACAGCCGGTCGACGACACCGTCCTTGTACTTGTTCACGCCGCCCATGTCGACGCCCTCGAGCGTCGTCCGGACCCCGAACTGCTCGCCCTCGCGGGCCGAGTCCGCGACCTCGGCCGCGTGCAGCAGCGCCTTGGTCGGGATGCAGCCGCGGTGCAGGCAGGTGCCGCCGAGTTTGTCCTTCTCCACCAGAGCCACCGACATGCCCAGTACTGCGGCGCGCAGCGCGGCGGCGTAGCCACCACTGCCTCCGCCGAGGATCAGCAGGTCGTATGTCGTGGTGCTGTCTGCCGTGTTCGTCACGAGTTCCTCCGTGGGCGTCAAGGTCGGCGGGCGGCCCCGGATCGCGGAGTTCCGGCCCGGGCGACATCTTGTCACCGTCGTCGGCTCGCGTCGCTCCCGGGCCGGATTTGCGGGAATGGTGGACACTTGCTCCCATGAAGTGGTTCGGTCGCCGGCAGAAGCCGGGCACGATGCGCAAGTCGGACACGCCCGATCAGGCGCACCTGAGGGAATTCGCCCAGACACGGCAAGGTGTCGAGGGATTCGTCGAGCCGCGTACCGCGGTCACCGACTACACGCTGCTGCTGGTCGCGATCGACGGCGAGTGGACCCGCCGCCGGGTGCCGTCGGTCCAATGGGCACACACCTTCCTCAACAAGCTGGGCATCCCCTCGTACGACGCCGCCGTCGTCGGCTACCCACCCCGCATGCGCGAGTACAACGCCCGAATGAAGAAAAACGGCCTCGCCTGAACATCGCCCACCTGCGACGGGGTGCTACATCGTTGCGCGTGCCTTGGCCCACGCCGTCCTGACCGCCACCAGTGCGTCAGCTGCGGTGACCTCGAGCCGCAACTGCCCGCCGAGGTCGCGACGCCAACGATCCTCATCGGGTGCTTTGGCGAACAGGCTGTCGTCGGGCGGCCGGTTGGTAGGCCCGTACCGGACAAAGAGACGCCCAGCCTCGGCGGTGAGTTGACCGATCGCCGCAAGCGCCCAGAGGTCGTACAGATCTCGCGCAGCGGCTCGGTCGAACCATGCTGTCGTCTTGAGGCCCCGAAACGATCTGCGATCGCGCGCTCTTCGGCTGAGTTCAACATCGGCTAGTTCCTCGCGGACAGCGCACGCTTCAGGGCAGCAAGATGTCGCTGCTTCTGGGCCAGATCGCGCAGGAGTTCATGATCGGCGCGGCCAAGCAGGGCGTCGACAGCTTCTTCTGCTGCCTCGGCAACACCGCCTAGGTGTGGACGGGCGATCAAGTCGAGCGTTGTCTGCTCGACTGTCGTCACCCAGCCGCTGCCAAGTTCAGTGTCCTGACGTTGCAGATCCAGGTTGTCGACGGTGCGGCGGACGAACTGGATCTCGGCATCCCGGTCGACCAGCCTGATGTTGCTGCGGTGGTCGGCGACGGCGACAACGGCCACATTGACCACTCTGGGGATCGCGGCGTGCAGGCGAGCCGCGCTGATCCCCATCAATGCCGCAGCGTTCGTACGACCCCCGGTGGTCGCAACGCCCATCGCCACTGCCTCGAGGTCAGGCAGCCAGTTCGTGCCCACCGCGTCATCGGGCACGACGGCGTAGTGGCCGTTGGCCAAGCGATGGAGGGCCCCTGCCTGCTCGAGCCGCTTGAACTCCGGCCTCGGTTGGACATAGATCCCCTCGGCATCGACCGGGCGTAGTACCCGCCCGCGTCGAACTAGATCCGGCGGAATCCGGCCGGCTGCATACGGCATGACTGTCACAATCGTTGGGTATTTGCCAACGCTAGTGACACTGATGGCATCGATCAACCTTAGATGCCCCAGGAGTCACAGGATCGGTACGCGGGCGCGTACGGCGGTGGTCAGGTCGGTGTCTACCGTGCTGATCAAGAGGTCGGCGTCGGAAGCTAGGCGAGCTCGGGGGTGGCCTAGTGGGTCGATTAGGGCGCTGCGGCCGATGCCTAGGGGGTCGGTGCCCTGTGGTGGAGTCCAGGCCTGGTCGCAGGCCAGTAGCCAGGACTGGGCGTCTGAGGCTCGGGCTCGGGTCAGTAGGTCCCACTGTTCTTCTTTGCCGGGGCCTGCGCCCCAAGAGGCCGGTACGACGATCAGGTCTGCTCCGGCTCGGCCTAGGTCCGTGAACTGCGAAGCGAAGCGCAGGTCGTAGCAGGTTGCCAGGCCGACGCGTACGCCGCTGACCTCGATCGTCACCAGGTCTTTGCCGGGTGCAACCAGGTCGGATTCGCGAGACCCGAACGCGTCGTACAAATGGATCTTCCGGTACGACGCCTCGACGCCGGGGCCGGTCGCGAGGAGTGTGTTGTGCACCCGGCCGTCGGCGGCTGGTTCGAAGAGGCCTGCGATGACGACCACGCCGAGCTCCGCCGCGACCTTGCGCAGTCCGGTGGCGAACTGTCCGTCCAACGGCTCCGCGACAGCCCGCAGATCGGTGCCGAAAGCGGCCAGGGTCGCTTCAGGGAGAGCGACCAGCGAGGCGCCGGCGGCAGCGGCCCGGCGTACGGCCTCTGTGGCGGTGGATAGATTGGCCTCCGGATCCGCTCCGGTACTGATCTGTGCCGCCGCGACGCGTAGAGCTGTCATGAACCCTCCAAGGCTGTATACATTGAGTATGCAATTGAGTGGGGACTCCGGCCGAGACCGTGCCTACCAATACCTGCGGGGGACCGTCCTGAGCGACCCCGCGGTCTCCGGGACGTTCATCAACGAGCAGGCCGTCGCCACCGAGGTCGGAATCTCCCGTACTCCGGTCCGAGAGGCCCTGCTCATGCTGGCCGCTGAGGACCTGGTGCAACTCGTCCCGCACCGCGGCGCCTTCGTGGCGCCCCTGCCGGGCCGGGAGATCGCCGAGATCATGCAATCCCGCGGAGTCATCGAGTGCTGGGCCGCGACCACCTGCCTGAGCACAGGCGACGCCCCAGTGGCGCCCATGGCCGCAGTACTCGACCAGCAGCGGGCCATTGTCGAAGCAGGCGACGCCAAGGCGTTCATCGAGCTGGACAGCCAGTTCCACGCGCTACTGGTCGAGGCGGCAGGCAACACCGTGCTCGGCCGGCTGTACGACAGCCTGCGCGCGAGGCACGTGCTCCTGGGAGTTGTGGCTCTCCAGCGGAGCGCGACCAGGCGCCAGGAGGTACTGGCCGAGCACCAGGCGATAGTGGACGGCCTGGCATCAGGTGACCCAGCCGAGGCCGAGGCGGCGATCCTGCGCCACCTCGACACCACCGGCTCTATCCTCATGCAGGGCTGACCGCAGCTTCGGGCACCGGGGAGTCCTGCACCGCCCGGCCGAGCCGCAGACCGACCATGGTGACCACACAGGCCACCACGATGTAGGCCGCGATCACATAGCCGGTGCCTGTCTTCGCCAGGAAGTAGGTGAAGGCCAGTGGCGCCAGTGCGCCGCCGATGATGCCGGCGAACGTGTAGGCGAGCGAACTGCCCGTGTAGCGCAGCCGCGCGGTGAACTGCTCCGACACGAAGGCTGCCTGCGGCCCGTACATGAGCGAGTGGAACACCAAGCCGATCACCACGCCCGGCAGTACGGTCGCGAACGAGGACGCCATCGCGAAGAAGACCACGCTCCAAGCGGCCCCGCCGACGGCACCGATCCCGTACACCAGCCGCCGCCCATAGCGGTCGGAAAGCCAACCAGACAAGGGAATCAGCCCTACCTGGAACGCAGAGCCCACCAGTACCGCGGTCACCGCCTGGCCGCGACTCATCCCCAGGTTCTTGGTCGCGTAGGTCAGCACGAACACCGCGAACATCGCATAGAGCACATCGGGTCCGACCCGGGCCAGAATCGCCGCGACGAGCGCGCGGGACTGCGTGCGTAGTACCTCCGTCACGGGTGCGGTCGGCCGGTCGCCGCGTGCCTCCAGCTCCCGGAACACCGGCGTCTCCTCGAGCTTCGACCGGATCAACAGCCCGAAGGCGACCAGTACTGCGGACAGCAGGAACGCAATCCGCCAACCCCAACTCAGGAACGCGGCCTCGGACAGGAAGCCGGCCAGCAGAGCCAGTACGCCGTTGGCCATCAACGTGCCGAGCGGCGGACCCACCTGAGCAGCCGAGGCCCAGAAGCCTCGCTGCCCGGCCTCGCTGAACTCACTGCTCAACAGGACAGCTCCACCCCACTCGCCACCCACGCCGACGCCCTGCACGAACCGCAGGAAGACCAGCAGGGTCGGCGCCAGAGCTCCGGCCTGCGCATACGTCGGCAGCAACCCGATGAAGAAGGTGGCGACGCCGATGAGCAGCAAGGTGGCGACGAGCACCTTCTTGCGGCCGATCACGTCGCCGAGGCGGCCGAAGACGATGCCGCCGAGCGGACGGGCGACGTAGCCGACGGCGTACGTGGCGAAGGCCTGCAGCGTCCCGGTGAGCGGGTCGCTGCCGGGGAAGAACAGGTCGCCGAAGACCAGGGCAGCAGCGGAGCTGTAGACGGCGAAGTCGTACCACTCCAGCGAAGTGCCGGACAGGCTCGCGGCGAACGCCTTGTACAGACTCCGCCGGTCAGCGGCAGGGGCGGTGGGGGTGGGCATCGGGGTGGACCTCCTCGCGTCGTTGCCCCATACTTGCTGTATACAACGTGTTCACGCAAGCGCTGATTGAGAATCACTGGAGGTTTCCCGTGTCCCAGACCCTGCGATTCACGCTGCCGGACGGCGGTGAGCGGCAGGTCGACGTCCGCTATGCACTCAATGCCGGGTACGCCGGCCGGGACACCCAGCAGGTGCAGCATCACGTCGACGAGCTCGCCGAGCTGGGCGTGCAGGCGCCGAAGCGGATTCCGACGCTCTACCCGCTGTCGGCCAGCCTGGTGAGCCGGCCGGAGGTCGTCCAGGTCGCGCACGGCAAGACCTCTGGTGAGGCGGAATGGGCGCTGATCGTGGGGGACGGGCCGGACGACCTCCTGCTGACGGCCGCTTGCGATCACACTGATCGAGCGCTCGAGGTGCACGGCGTGGCCTGGAGCAAGCAGTCGGCGCCCGACCTGCTCGGCGACGTGGCTTGGCCGTTGGCCGCGATCGAGGCCGAGTTGGACGAGTTCACCCTGAAGGCCTGGGTGCGGCACGGCGACACCGAGCAACTCATCCAGGACGGCACCCTCGCGCAACTGCTGCCCCCGGCGTACTGGGTGAAGGAGCTGGCGGACAGGCTCCGCCCGGGTACCGTGTTGCTCAGCGGAACGATCCCGATGATCGCCGGCGTCGACCAGTTCGCCGACGCCTGGCGAGTCGAACTGACCGATCCCCGCGGCCTGACCAGCCGCATCACCTACTCGGTCGAACAGCTCGCGGCGGCCTGGGAATGAAGGCGCAGCACGAGTTCTTTCCAGCTGCCGACGTGCCCTGGGCCACCACCGAAGCCGAGGGCATCAGCCAGCGCCTCCTGAGCAGCAGCGGTGACGACGGCACCCTCACCGGGATCGCTCGCTGGGCGCCGGGGACGAGCTCAGGCAGCGAAGTGATCAGACACGAGTACTTCGAGGAGGTCTACCTGCTGGACGGTTCGCTCACCGACATCTCCCTCGGGAAGACGTTCAAAAAAGGTGACTACGCAGCTCGCCGGCCCGGTATGCCACATGGGCCGTACCGGACCGGCGAGGGCTGCACGATGCTGGAGATCCGGTACCGGATCAGCTAGCGGCGGCGGCGAGTTCTACCAGGGTGCGGACCGAGTAGCCGGTACCGCCGCTGGTGGTGTAGCCGGAGGGGCCGCCGTCGTTGAAGGCCGGGCCGGCTACGTCGAGGTGGACCCAGTCGATGCCCTCGGCAACGAAATCGCCGAGGAAGGCGGCGGCCGCGAGGGCACCGCCCCAGGCCTCGCCGGTGATGTTGGCCAGGTCGGCCACCTTGGAGTGCGAGCGCAGCTTGTCCAGCATCTCGGCCGGGATCGGCAGCGGCCACATCGCCTCACCGGCGGCGACGGCGGCGTCCACCACCCGGTCGCGGGCGGTGTCGGTGTTGGCGAACGCGCCGGCCACCTTGGTGCCGAGGGCAACCACACACGCGCCGGTCAGGGTGGCCACGTCGACGATCAGGTCGGGCTGGTCCTCGGACGCGCGGACCAGCGCGTCGCCGAGCACGAGCCGCCCCTCCGCGTCGGTGTTGAGCACCTCGACCGTCTTACCGCCGTACATGGTCAGTACGTCGGACGGCCGCGCGGCTGAGCCGGACGGCATGTTCTCCGCCATCGCGGCGTACGTCGTGATCTGGACCGGCAGGCCGAGCCGGGCGATCGCGATGGTGGCGGCGACCACCGCGGCGGCGCCGGCCATGTCGGCCTTCATGCTGATCATCCCGCTGGCCGTCTTCAGCGACAGGCCGCCCGAGTCGAAGGTGATGCCCTTGCCGACGAAGGCCAGGTGCGTCACCGGCTTCTTCGGCGTGTAGGTCAGCTTGACCAGCCGCGGCGGGTTGGTCGAGCCCTGGCCGACGCCGAGGATGCCGCCGTACCCGCCCTTGGCGAGCGCCTTCTCGTCCATCACCTCGACCTTGAGACCGTACTCCTTGCCCAGCTTCTGAGCGTGTACCGCGAACTCGGCCGGGTGCAGGTCCGACGGGGGAGTGTTCACCCAGTCGCGCACCTGGTGCACGGCGTCGGCGGTCACCTGCGCCCGCTCGAGCGCGGCCTTGGCATCCCGGTTGCGGGCCAGGTCGGTCAGCACGATCACGTTGCCCGGTGCGTCGGTACTCGCCTCGGATTTGTAGGCGTTGAACGTGTAGCGGCCGATCAGCGCGCCCTCCGCGACCGCGCGGACGCACTCGGCATCGGGGGTCGGCAGGGCGAACGCGACGGACTGGCCGTTCTTTGCGGCCCGGATGCCGACACCGGCGGCGACGCGCAGGTCCTCGGTCTTGAGCGCGCCGTCAGGGGCAGCGCCCAGGCCGACCGCGATCAGCATGGCGGACTTGCCCGGCTTCGGGCCGGGGACCTTGGTCACCTCACCGGCCTTGCCGGTGGCGCCGAGGCCGGCCAGCACCTCTGCCAGCTCCCCGCCGTAGGCGGCGTTCAGCGACTCGGTGCCGGCGGGCAGGGTGACGCCGCCGTTGAGCTTGACCACGCCGATCACCAGGGCGTCGGCCTTGACGCCGGCCGGATCGGACTTGCTCAGGGTGATGGTGCTCACGAAATCCTCAGTCCTCCTTGACCGGGCGGCAGAGTGCCGGTCGTGACGGTACGTGAATGCTGCCTCCGCATGTTACGCGTCGCGACCCGCGTCTGAGACCCGCAGCAGGTGATGTCGGCCGCATCGATGGGTGGCCGGGTCCGGTAAGTTCCGCTACATGACCGAGTCTCCCGTCTTGAAGAAGTCCCCCTTGCACGAGCGGCACGTCGCCCTCGGCGCCAAGTTCGCCGAGTTCGGCGGCTGGGAGATGCCGCTGGAGTACAGCGGGGTCGTCGCCGAGCACACGGCGGTCCGCACCTCCGTCGGCGTCTTCGACGTGAGCCATCTGGGCAAGGCCACCGTCAAGGGGCCGGGTGCCGCGGCGTACGTGAACTCCTGCCTGACCAACGACCTGGGCAAGATCGCGCCGGGCCAGGCGCAGTACACGCTGTGCTGTGCGGACAACGGCGGTGTGGTCGACGACCTGATCGCCTACCTGCACGCCGACGACGACGTGTTCCTGATCCCGAACGCGGCGAACACCGCCGAGGTCGTCCGCCGGCTGGCCGAGCAGGCACCGGACGGCGTGGTGGTGACCAACACCCACGACGACTACGCGATCCTCGCCGTGCAGGGCACCGACAGCGACGAGGTCGTCGCCGCGATCGGCCTGCCGACCGGCCACGACTACATGTCCTTCGCCGTCGCAAACTTCGCCGGTACGCCGGTAGTCGTCTGCCGCACCGGGTACACGGGCGAGCGCGGCTATGAGCTGGTAGTGCCCAACGAAGCGGCCGTGGCCGTCTTCGACGCGCTGCTGGCGGCAGGGGAGCAGTACGGCATGGTCCCGGCCGGGCTGGGCGCGCGCGACACGCTCCGGACCGAGATGGGCTACCCGCTGCACGGTCAGGACATCTCGCCGGAGATCACGCCGGTACAGGCCCGCTCAGGCTGGGCAGTGGGCTGGAAGAAGGAGCACTTCTGGGGAGACCAGGCGCTCCGCGCGGAGAAGGAGGCCGGCCCGGCCCGGATCCTGCGCGGCCTGCGCGCGGTCGGCCGCGGTATCCCGCGGCCTCACATGAGCGTTGTGGACCCCGCCGGTACGGCGCTGGGCGAGGTCACCTCCGGCACGTTCTCCCCGACGCTCAAGAAGGGCATCGCGCTGGCGCTGCTCGACGCCGCGGTCAAGGAAGGCGACCAGGTCGCCGTCGACATCCGCGGCCGGCAGGAGGCGTTCGAGGTGGTCAAGCCCCCGTTCGTCACCGTCCACGTCCGCGAGAGCTGACGCTTTCGTCTCCGCCGGTCGCATTCCGCGGATCGAACTCCAGGAATGTATTGCCAAAGCATTCCCACCCGGCGGCGGCATTGGCGGTAGTTCGACCACGAAGCGCGACGAACGGTCTTTCACCGGAATTCGGCCGGCCGACACCTCGCGGCAGCGATACGTCCGGGTAATTTCACCGTCCGTGACAAAGTGGCACAAAATTGCCACTGTCGGTGCTGTGCCGACGCTTTTGGTGCCTGATCGTGCGCTCACAGTAACCATTGGCGGCAAATGTTCCGGTCCGGTATGCGTTCCGGTAACGATTTGTGCACTGCTGCCAGAACCCGCTGGTTTGCCGTCACGGTGTCGGGCAGGCTAGCGCGCGGCTGTGGGAAAGACGCCTTGTCAAGGCAATTTGCGCGCAGGCGCAGCAGAGCCGAGCGCCGGCCCGATCCACGAGATCGCGGCCGGTTCTGACCCCCCGGAAACCTGGCTGACCAAGCTGACGGAGCGCGAATGAGTATTGGGTCCCCGGACTCGACCGTAGGCGTCGAGGACCACCCGGCGTCGGCAGAGCCGGTTCGATCGGCGACCGTCGCGCACGGCAAGTCCCCGACCCGGATCGCGATCGATCGGCTCCGCAAGGACAAGGTCGCGATCGTCTGCGTCACCGTCGTCGTCTTCTTCATCCTGGTCGCGGCGCTGGCCCCCTTGCTGACCAAGCTCGAGGGCAGCGACATCAGTACCTTCAACGCCGACCTGGTCGACGAGTACGGCTACCCGACGATCATCGCGAACGCCCAGCACTGGTTCGGCGTCGAGCCGAAGACCGGCCGGGACAACTTCGCCCGCTGGGTGTACGGCGCCCGCCCGTCGCTGGCCGTCGCCTTCGTCGCGACCCTGGTCGGCACCATCGTCGGCGTCGTGATGGGCCTGCTGGCCGGCTTCCTGGGCGGCTGGGTCGACCGGATCATCTCCTGGGTGATCGACTTCGTGCTGAGCCTGCCCTACCTGCTGTTCGCGATCGCGATGGTGCCGATCGTCGAGTCGCTGCGCGGCGGTTCCTTCAACCTCAGCCCGAGCGAGCAGGCCTCGACCCGGTTCCTGGTGCTGATCTTCGTGCTCTCGTTCTTCGGCTGGGCCGGGCTGGCCCGGATCATCCGGGGCGAGGTGCTGTCCCTGCGCGAGCGCGAGTTCGTGCTCGCCGCCAAGGCGATCGGCGTACCGACCCATCAGGTGCTGTTCAAGGAACTGCTGCCGAACCTGGTCGCCCCGATCGTCATCTCGGCGTCGCTGTCCCTGCCGGCGTACGTGACCGCCGAGGCCGGCCTGTCGTTCCTCGGCGTCGGGCTGATCGAGCCGATCCCGTCCTGGGGACAGACGATCGCCAACGCCACCAACTGGTTCAAGGCCGACCCGCTGTACCTGTGGCTTCCCGTGCTGGGCATCACCGTCCTGGTGCTCGCCCTCGCCCTGCTAGGCGACGCCGTGCGCGACGCCTTCGACCCCAAGACTCGTCGGTAGCCCGGCGTTGCCCCAGCGGCAGAAAAGGAGAAACACGACAATGCAGTGGAAACGGATCACCGCGGTCACGGCGACGGTCATGCTGGCCGTCGCGGCCTGCGGCAGCCCGTCGTCGAGCAACAGTTCCGGCAATAGCGACAGCAAACTGGGCGGCGCGCAGGTCAAGGCCACCGACGCCACGGCCAAGGGCCCGGCGCCGGAGATCGAGGGCGCCAAGAAGGGCGGGATCATCACCGTCCTGTCCGATGTCACGCCGGACACCTTCGACCCGTCGAACATCTACTACACCGACGGTAACCAGATCGCGAAGCTGTACATGCGCGCGCTGACGCAGTACAAGCTGGACGAGAAGACCCAGAAGCCGACCCTCGTGCCGGACCTCGCCGAGGACCTGGGCACCAAGTCGGCCGACGGCCTGACCTGGACCTTCAAGCTGAAGCAGGGCATCAAGTACGACGACGGCACCGTGGTCAAGGCCGCCGACTACGCGTACGCGATCAAGCGCGCCTTCGCGCACGAGCTCTACGATGCCGGACCGGCTTACCACATCCAGTTCTTCAAGGACGGCGACAAGTACAAGGGCCCGTACGAGCAGAAGGGCGCGCCGTACGCCGGTGTCGAGACGCCGGACGAGAAGACGCTGATCATCCGCCTGGCGAAGAAGTTCGACGACCTGCCGTTCTACGCGGCCTTCCCGCTGTTCACGCCGATCCCCGAGGCGGCGGACACCAAGAAGGAGTACGAGCTCAAGCCGAAGTCGACCGGACCGTACAAGCTCGCGTCGCTGACGCCGGGTACGGAGCTGAAGCTGGTCAAGAACCCGAACTGGGACCCGAACACCGACCCGGTGCGCAAGCAGTACGTCGACGGGTTCACCTTCAAGTTCGCCCAGGACACCATCAAGGTGCAGCGCCAGGTACTGGCCAGCTCCGGGGTGGACGCGAACGCACTGAACTACAGCAACCTGGACGCCAGCCTCCTGAACGAGGTCAAGGACCCGTCGCAGATCATCAAGGGCGACTCGCCTTGTGTGATCACCTACGCGATGGACAGCCGCAAGATCCCGCTCGACGTGCGCAAGCTGATCGGCAAGGCCTACCCGTACGACGACTGGCGCAAGGTCGCCGGCCTGACCCCGGACACCGCGGTTCCGGCCTCGACGTACCTGCCGCCGGCTGTCCCGGGCTATGAGAAGTACGAGCTCCCGGGCCTGACCGGCAAGGGCAAGGGCGCTCAGGACCCGGCCGTCGCGCAGGAGGTCAAGGACAAGCTGAAGGAGCTCGGCAAGGAGAACTTCGAGCTCAGCTGGTACTACTCCAACGACGACCCGATCGCCACCCAGGTCAACCAGCTGCGCACGCAGACGTTCCAGAAGGCCGGCTTCAAGGTCAAGGCGATCGGTGTGCCGAAGGCCAAGATCCGGACCCTGATCGGCAAGCAGGACGGTCCGATCAACATCGGTAAGGCTCCGGCCAACTGGTGCTCCGACTGGCCGTCCGGCACCAGCTGGTTCCCGGTGCTCTACAAGTCCGACGCGATCGGCCTGGGCAACAGCCAGGGTCAGCTCGAGGACAAGAAGCTCGACGCCGAGATCGACCGGGTCTCCGCACTGACCCCGGACGAGCAGCTGAAGGAGTGGCCGAAGGTCGACAAGATGATCATGACCGAGTACCTGCCGTCGATCCCGCTGTACTACGCGGCCAGCGCGTTCCCGGTCGGCAAGAACATCGGCCACGTGGTCAACGACCCGACCCAGGGCATGCCCGACTTCACCACGTTGTTCCTGAAGCAGCCCTGATCGACCCTGCCCCAGGCAGTCGTCTGATCTGAAGGGTGGTGGCCGGACCCAGGTCCGGCCACCACCGGAATCGGTGAGGAGAAACCTCGTGCTCTACTTCGTGGCGCGCCGGCTGTTCAGCGCGCTCAGTGTCGTGCTGGCCACGCTGGTCGTGACCTTCGCGCTGTTCTTCATCGCCCCGACCGACCCGGCCGCGGCGATCTGTGGTGAGCGCAACTGCACCCAGGAGCGCTACAACGACATCAGAGAGAACCTGCACCTTGATCGACCCAAGGTGCAGCAGTTCGCCGAGTACACGGCAGGCATCTTCGCCGGGCGGACCTTCGAGACGTCCGGCGTCGTCCAGGACTGCAAAGCGCCCTGCCTGGGCTTCTCCTTCAAGAGCAACCGGCCGGTGACCGAGATGCTGGCGTCCCGGATCCCGGTGACGGTGTCACTGGTGGCGGGCTACTCCGTCCTGGTGCTGACGATCGGCGTCTTCGTGGGCTCGATGGCTGCGAAGCGACGCGGTACCACCGCCGACCGGGTGCTGATGAGCAGCACGCTGGTCCTCAGCTCGATCCCGTACTATATCGTCGCGCTGATGATCTCGCTCTACCTGACGATCCTCTACCCGATCCTGCCCCGAGGTGGCTATACGCCGCTCTCGGAGAGTCCGGGCAAGTGGTTCGCCGGGTTGCTGACCCCCTGGCTGGTGCTCGGCATCTACAGCTGCACGCAGTACGCCCGGTACTCGCGCGGCTCGATGGTGGAGACGCTCAGCGAGGACTACATCCGGACGGCGCGGGCCAAGGGTCTGTCGGATCGCGTCGTCACCTACAAGCACGCACTGCGGTCCGGCCTGATCCCGGTCGTCACGATCTTCGGTCTGGACATCGCCGGCAGCCTCGGCGGCGCCATCTTCACCGAGCGGATCTTCGATCTCCCGGGGCTGGGCAATCTGGTGCTGTCGAGCCTGACCACCTACGACCTGCCGGTGATCATGGGCGTCGTGCTGGTCTCCTCGGTCATCCTGGTCACGATGAACTTCGTCGTCGACGTGGCCTACAGCGTGATCGACCCGCGGGTGAGGCTCTCGTGACCGCCCCCGCCAACGACGCGTCGAAAGGACCCCAGGACGCCATGGTCGACACCGTACCGAGCGAGGGCGGGGTCACGCGCGAGCAGCGCAACCCGGCCGTCGCGTCCCGCGAACGGCGTACGACGGCGATGTCGCCGAGCGGCGAGACGCCGTACCTGGTGGTCGAGGACCTGACCGTCCAGTTCCCGACCGCCGACGGTCTGGTCAGCGCGGTGAACGGGCTCAGCTACTCCGTACCGCTGGGCCGGACGCTCTCGATCGTGGGTGAGTCCGGTTCCGGCAAGTCGGTGTCGAGCATGGCCGTGATGGGTCTGCACGACCGCAAGCGGACCCGGATCAGCGGGTCGATCCGGCTGGGCGGCGACGAACTCGTCGGGCTGTCGGAGAACGAGCTGATGAAGGTCCGTGGCGACGCCGTGGCGATGGTCTTCCAGGACCCGCAGTCGTCGCTGCACCCGCTCTACACGGTCGGCAACCAGATCACCGAGGCCTACCGGGTGCACCACAAGGTGTCCAAGGACGTCGCGAAGAAGCGGGCCCTGGAGATGCTCGACCTGGTCGGCATCCCGAACCCGATCCGGCGGTTCAAGCAGTACCCGCACGAGTTCTCCGGCGGGATGCGGCAGCGCGCGATGATCGCGATGGGTCTGGTCAACGACCCGAAGCTGGTGATCGCCGACGAGCCGACCACCGCGCTCGACGTCACCGTCCAGGCGCAGATCCTGGACCTGCTGAACAACCTGCAGAAGGAGTTCGGCTCGGCGATCGTGCTGATCACGCACGACCTGGGTGTGGTGGCCGAGATGGCCGACGACGTTCTGGTCATGTACGCCGGCCGCTGCGTCGAGTACGGCACCGCCGAGGATGTGCTCGCGCGACCGCGGATGCCCTACACGTGGGGGCTGCTCGAGTCGATCCCGACGGTGTCGGCGGCCAACGAGCGGTTGCGCCCGATCAAGGGTCTGCCGCCGAGCCTGCTGTCCTTGCCGGGCGGCTGTTCGTTCAACCCCCGCTGTCCCTACGCGGACCGGGTCAAGGGCGAACGCTGTACCACCGACCTGCCCGACCTGCTTCGGGTCGACGGTGCGGGAGCGCACACGTCCCGTTGCCACCTGCACGACAAGGCCTCGATCTACGAGGCCGAGGTCGCGCCGAGACTGGGCTGAGGAGAAAGATGAGCGACACAGTTCGCACCGTAGACGCTGGTACCGCGAGCAGCCCGCTGTTGTCGGTCCGCGACCTCAAGATGCACTTCCCGATCAAGGAGGCCGCGGGGCTGGGCCGGACCAGGAAGGTCGTCCAGGCCGTCGACGGCGTCAGCTTCGATCTGCGCCCGGGTGCCAGCCTGGGCCTGGTCGGTGAGTCCGGCTGCGGCAAGTCGACGACGGGCCGGATGATCACCCGGCTGCTGACGCCGACGTCCGGTCAGATCTTGTTCAAGGGCACCGACATCGCGCGGATGAAGGAGAAGGAGCTTCGCCCGTTCCGGCGGGAGCTGCAGATCGTCTTCCAGGACCCGTACAGCTCGCTGAACCCGCGGCAGACGGTCAGCAACATCATCAGTACGCCGCTGCGGGTGCACAACCTGGTCCCGAGGGGTCAGGAGCTGGCCCGGGTGCAGGAGTTGCTGGAGCGCGTCGGCCTGAACCCCGAGCACCACAACCGCTACCCGAACGAGTTCTCCGGTGGTCAGCGGCAGCGGATCGGGATCGCCCGGGCGCTCGCGGTCGAGCCCGAGGTGATCATCGCCGACGAGCCGGTGTCCGCGCTGGACGTGTCCATCCAGGCTCAGGTGATGAACCTGCTGGAGGATCTGCGCCGGGACCTGGGCATCGCCTTCGTCTTCATCGCGCACGACCTCGGCGTGGTCCGGCACTTCTGTGACGAGGTCGCGGTGATGTACCTCGGCAAGATCGTCGAGCAGGGTCCGCGGGAGCAGATCTACTCGGCTCCGCAGCACCCCTACACGCAGGCACTGCTGTCGGCCGCGCCCGACCTGGGCACTATCCGTGGTGTCCCGCCGAAGGAGCGGATCCGGCTGGTCGGCGACGTACCTTCGCCGATCGACCCGCCGAGCGGCTGCCGGTTCCGGACCCGTTGCTGGAAGGCGGAGGACATCTGCGCCACCCAGGAGCCGCCGCTCACGCCCAAGAGCAAGTCCGGCCCCGGCCACCGGGCCGCATGCCACTTCGCTGAGCCAAAGGTAGACCTGACGGCCGCCACGGCCTGACACCACCTGCGGCCCGACACCATGTGATCATTCGCCCCCTTTTCACCCTCATTTCTTGTCAGCGGTCACTCGCCTGCTGATGGGGAGGGTGAAAAGGGGGCGAATGATCATGTGGAGTGGCCGTGTTTGAGGGCTTCGCGTTCCTGGGCGAAGCGGACTGACTCGAAGGCGACCAGACCGATCAGCAGCACAGCCAGTACTGCGAGTTGCCCGAGCGCCGGCACTTTGCCCACGAGTGGCAGGGCGATGACGCAGAGGGCGGCGGTGATCAGGCGGCTGATCCCGAGGCGGTGGGTGGTGCGCCACTTGAAGCCCACATGGCCGAGTAGGTACAGGACGATGCCGAAGAACAATGCGTAGAGGCCGATGCCCTTCAGCGGGTCGTCGAGCTGGTGGTGCTCGGTGTCGCCGACGTACTCGAGGACCTTCTTCAGGCCGAGCGCGAGCAGCACGATGCCGGCCACCATCGGGAAGTGCATGAAGGTATAGGCGTCGCGGCCAAGCGTCGCCCTAGTCTCCACCGGCTCGGAGGCCAGCGCCTGCTCGCCGTAGTGGACGGTCGCGTCGAAGTAGATCCACCACATCGCTGACGAGACGATCAGGCCGAGCAAGGAGGCGACCAGGATCGGCCAGGAGATCGGCAGGTCGGTGACGCCGACGCCGATCGCGACGATCGACTCGCCCAGCGCGATGATGATGATCAGGCCGTGCCGTTCGGCGAAGTGGGCGGCCGAGCGCAGTCGCCAGCCGCGCGCGTCGATCAGGTAGGTGCCGCCGTAGTCCGCGGCCAGTGCGGCGCCCCAGAGCAGTGTCTGCGTGGTGCCGTGGAACTGCGACGCGACCAGCAGCAGCGCAGTACCGGCCAGCATCGACGGGGCGAACCGGGCCAAAGTCCGGCGCAGCACCTTGTCGCCGTCCGCGATCAGCCAGAACAGCCACAGGTGCAAGGCGCGGAAGGTGAAGTACGCGATGGCGATCACCACCGGGCCGGGCAGGCCGCCGTCAAGGTCGTGGAACGCCTCCGGGATGGCCAGCGCGATCACGAACATCGCACCCATCGCGGCCATCACCACGCCGCGGACCGAACCCTCGTCGGCCTTGACCAGGTTGCACAGCCAGGAGAAGCCGATCCAGCTCCACCAGAGCAGACCGATCAGCAGCACACCGCGGATCACGCCGGACCAGGTCAGGTCGTGTGCCATCAGCGCGGTGATCTGGGTCAGCGCGAAGACGAAGACCAGATCGAAGAACAGTTCCAGCGTGGTGACCGGCTGGTCCTCCGAGGTGGCCTGGCTGCGGATCGGCGTCCTGCGTGTCGTCATGCCGCTCATTCTGCGTCATCGGCAGGGCGACCACGCAGAACGGATCGCCACTCCGGGCGGGGAGTGGCGATCCGTCGTTGGAACGGCGGGCTGCCGTCGATGCAGGGGTCAGGCAGCAGCCCACCGGGTCCAGGGCACTATGCCCGCCCGTGTGCCTGACGGCTACGACGGCTGAGGGAGTCGATCGTGACAGCGATCAGCAGGACGCCGGCGGTCACCATGTAGCGGACGCTGGAGTCGAGGCTGAGCAGTGCCAGGCCGTTGGAGATCGACATGATCACCAGCGCGCCAAGCAGTGCGGAGTACGCCGAACCGCGGCCGCCGAAGAGGCTGGTGCCACCGATCACAGCGGCGGCGATCGCGTTCAGGTTGGTGTCGGCGCCACCGCTGCTCTGGTTCACCGCGACGAGCCGGCCGGCGGCCAGCAGACCACCAACGGCGGCGAAGGTGGAGCAGGCCGCGAAGACGGACAGGTAGATCATCCGGACGTTGATACCGGCCCGGCGGGCGGCCTCGACGTTGCCGCCGACGGCGACCACCGAGCGGCCCCAGCGGGTCCGCCGGATGGCGAAGTCGGTGGCGACCACCAGCGCGACGAACAGCAGGAACATCGACGACACCCCGCGGTCACCGTTCAGCACGGCGACCGGGACGAACAGCACCACCGCGAGCGCGCCGGCCTTCAGGCCGATCATCGAGGTCGGTGCGGCCGACAGACCGGCCGACAGACGCTGGGCCCGGCCGCGGAGCCGGCTGAGGGTGTAGAGGGCGACCATCACGACGACCAGGCCGTAGGCGATCGCGGGGGACAGGAAGCTCTGGGTCGCGAACTTGACGATCGCGGAGTCGAACGGAAGGTTCAGCGAACCCTCCTTGCCCAGCACCAGGAGTTGCAGACCGAGGAAGCCGAGCAGACCGGCCAGCGTGATGACGAAGCTCGGTACCCCGAACCGGGTATAGAGCGCGCCGTAGAACAACCCGATCACCAGCCCGAGCACGATGCCGGCCAGCAGCGAGACGACCAGCGGCCAGCCCTCGTTCACGAAGGTGACGCCGAGCACCGCCGCGGACAGGCCGCTGACGGAGCCGACCGACAGGTCGATCTCGCCCAGCAGCAGGACGAGAACGATGCCGATGGCAATGACCCCGACCGAGGTGGTCTGCAGGGTCAGGTTGACCAGGTTGCGGCTGGACAGGAAGGAGCTGTTGGCGATCTGGAAGACCGCCCAGATGATGATCAGGCCGATCACCACCGGGACCGAGCCCAGGTCACCGGAGCGGAGCCGGGAGGTGAAGGCGGAGATCGCGCCGCTGACGCCGTGGCTGGCGATCAGCCGCTCGTCCTGCAGGTCGGCGGGCAGCGCGGCGGGATCGAGCGCCTCCGGCACGGTGTCCTGCACCTTGGCCTGCGATCCGTCGACCGGGGTGCTCATGATGCGGAACCTTCCTGCTGGGTCCGGCGCGCCGCGCGCTCGGAGACTGCGTTGTCCGTGGCGCCGGTGATCGCGGCGATGATGTCCTGGGTCTTGGTCTCGTTGACCGTGAAGACGCCGTTGTTCCGGCCCAGGCGCAGTACGGCGACCCGGTCGGCGACGGCCATCACGTCGGCCATGTTGTGGCTGATCAGGATCACCGCGAGGCCCCGCTCGCGGAGCCGCTCGACCAGGTTGAGTACTTCGGCGGTCTGGGCCACACCCAGGGCGGCGGTCGGCTCGTCGAGCATGACGACCTTCGGCTGGCCGAGCAGGCTGCGCGCGATCGCGACGGTCTGGCGCTGACCACCGGACAGGCTGGCGACCGGGATCCGGACGCTGGGGATCTTGGCGGACAGCTGCCGGAGCAGCTCCCAGGAGGACCGCTCCATCTCGACCTCGTCCATCACCCCGCCCTTGCGCAGTTCGCGGCCGAGGTACAGGTTCGCGACCACGTCGAGGTTGTCGCACAGGGCCAGGTCCTGGAAGACGGTGGCGATGCCGAGGTGCTGTGCCTCGGCCGGGCTGCCGACCCGTACCTCCCGCCCGTCGAACACCATCGAGCCGTCGTCGGCGGTGTAGACACCGGCGATGGTCTTGACCAGCGTCGACTTGCCCGCGCCGTTGTCGCCGACCAGGGCGAGCACTTCACCGGCGCGGACGTCCAGCTCGATGTTCTTCAGAGCCTGGACGGCGCCGAAGCGCTTGGAGACGCCCCGCATCGCCAGCACGGTGCCGGCGGCCGTGACGGGGGTGGGTGTGACAGTCATCGATCAGCCTCCTGAGGGCTTGCTATCCGGCCTCGGTCCGGGTGGGCACGCGGTGCCCACCCGGACTTCGGCGCTACAAGGTGTCCGGCCCGGGGGCGGACCGATTTCCGTGAGGCCGGGTTACTTGAGGCCGGCGGCTGCGCAGGCGGCCGCGAATGACGCGGTGCAGATGTCCGACACCTTGTAGATACCGTCCTTGACCACAGTGTCGTTGATGTTGGCCTTGGTGACGGCGACCGGATCGAGAATCGTCGACGGAACACCGGACTTGTCGGTGGTCGACTCGGGCTTGCCACCGTTCACCAGCGCGACCGCGCCCTTGGCGGCGGCCTCGGCCTGCGGCTTGACGGCCTTGTAGATCGTCATCGCCTGGTCGCCGGAGACGATCCGCTGGATCGCGGCGAGCTCGGAGTCCTGACCGGTGACCGGCGGGAGCGGCTTCACGCCACCACCCTTGAGGGCGGCGATGGCGCCACCGGCGGTGCCGTCGTTGGCGGCGTACACGCCGACCAGGCCGGCCTTGATCGCGCTCAGCTGGCCTTCCATCCAGGCCTGGGCCTTGTCCGGGCTCCAGTCGGGAGTGTCGAACTCGGCCGCGATCTTGAAGCCGGAGCCGTCGAGCACGCTGTGCGCGCCCTTCTTGAAGTCGGCCGCGTTCGGGTCGGTCGGCGAGCCGTTGATCATCGCGATGTTGCCGGAGGTCTTGCCGGCCGCCTTCAGGTTGTCGACCAGGGTCTGGGCCTGCAGCTTGCCGACGGCCTCGTTCTCGAACGAGACGTAGTAGTTCGCGCCCTCGATGAACCGGTCGTAGGCGATCACGGGCACGTTCTGGGCCTTGGCGGAGGCGACGACCGCGGCGGCGGCCTTGCCGTCGACCGGGTCGAGCACGAGCACCTTGGCGCCCTGGGTCAACGCGGCCTCAGCCTGCTGCTGCTGCTTCGCGGCGTCCTGGTCGGCGTTGCTGTAGATCAGCTCGCAGTTCGCACACGCGGTCTTGAGGGCCTCGGTGAACAGCGGCCGGTCGAGCGACTCGTAGCGGGTCGTCTTCGACTCGGGGAGCAGCAGGGCGACCTTGCCACCGGCGTTGCCCCCGGCGGTGTCGGACGGCTTGTCGTCCGACCCACAGGCCACCAGTGAGAGGGCAAGGGCCGAGACGGCGACGCCGAGGCCGACAAGACGGGTTGGTGAGACGGACATAGAGCGACTCCTTGACGTGAGGGCCCGAGTAGGCCTGAGCAGAGTCAAAAGCAGAACGCGCTTGACGTCAAGGCTTGAATTCAAGAAATAGACATATCGTTGTTACACGGTTGTCTCCAGCGACCGGGCCGTCCGCGCGTGGCTCAGCACGGAGGCCAACTGAATGGCACCGAGCACATCCGCATCGTCACCGAGTTCAGCCGGCCGTAACTCGACGGTCGCGGCGGCGCTCGGGATCGCGCACCGGTCCAGGGCCTCGCGCAAGGGGAGCATGATCAGGTCGCCCGCCTCGGCCATCTTTCCGCCGACCACGATCACCTCGGGGTTGAACAGGTTCACCAGACCCGCCACCGCGACCCCGACCCGGCGGCCGGCGTCCTCGATCACCCTTCTGCAGCCGAGATCACCGGCCAGGGCCCGGGTGACGATGTCTCGGAGTCTGAGCGCTCCGTGCGAGGCCTGCAGTGAACTGAGCAGCGCGCGCGAGCCGACGAAGGTGTCGAGGCAGCCACGGTTGCCGCACCGGCAGATGGGGCCGTTCTCGTCGATGGTGAGGTGGCCGATCTCGCCCGCGGTACCGGCTGAGCCGCGGAAGATCTCGCCGCCCAGCACGATGCCGGCGCCCACGCCGTACGAGAACTTGATGTAGCAGCCGTGCTGGACGCCGCGCAGTGCGCCTTCGCGGAGCTCGCCCAGGGCGGCCAGGTTGGCGGTGTTGTCGAGGGCGACGGGGGAGCGGAGGTGGCCGGCCATCGCCTCGGCGACGTTGACGCCGCGCCAGCCGGGCAGGACCGCGTCGGAACCTGCTTCGCCGCTGACGGAGTCGACCGGGGCGGGTAGGCCGAAGCCGATCGCGGCGATGTCCTCGACGCCCGCGCCGACCGTCTCGCACAGGTCGGCGAGCAGCCGGGCGGCGCGTTCCATCCCGTCGTCGGCGATGTGGTCGGCCTGCAGTGGCATCAACTGCTGGGCGAGGATCTCGCGACTCTCGGAGGCGATCGCGACCCGGACGTCCCGCTCGCCGAACGCGACCCCGGCCAGCAGGCCACCGCCGGAAGCCAGCGACACCAGTACTGCGCGGCGGCCGTTGCGGATGCTGCGGGAGAGGCCGACCATGCCGGCCTGGTCGAGTTCCTTGACCATGTTCGACACCGTCGCGGCGGACAATCCGGAGGCCGCGGCGATCTCGACCTGCGTCAGCGGACCGTGCTGCCGGACAACCCCCAGGACGCGCTCGCGGTTGGCTTCGCGGAGCGAAGCCTGCGAGCCAGGCGCTGGACGGGTTGCGTTCATTACATAAAGATAACGGATTGCGGGGCCTTCGCTCCCGAACCGCCGGTACCGATCGTGCCGCAGGTCCTCATATGTCCTCACCGTCACGCGTAGTGCTGCCCATCCCCATGCCCGAAAGGACACTAATGCACCCCGGCCCAGACCCCACCTCAACCACGCGATGAGAGCGTGCCCAACTGGCACCCGCCACCCAGAACCCCAACCAGCCGATACCGGCCAGCCCTTGCCTCGTCGCGGTGCAACAGGTGCGTCGGTCCGGACGGCGCTGTCCCCGGATGACGCAGGGCCCGTTTCGGGCCGCGATGCCGGATCGGCAGGGTCGACTAGCGCCTTATCGGGCGGCTGGCGCCATGTAGCGCGCTAGTGGTCCGATAGAGGGCTAGCGGTCGGGTGGCGGGCTGGTACTGCTGTGTGGCTGGCTAGCGGTGGCACAGCTGGCTAGCCAGCTGTGGTCAGGTGGTGAAGGCGAGGGCTAGGAGGGTTAGGGGGAAGGCCAGTTCGACGGTGGCGCCGAGGGTGTCGCCGGTGATGCCCCCGAGGGATTTGCGGGTCCGGCGGGTGGTGGCGAAGGTGAGGAGGACGGCGATCAAGACTGCCGCGACCGAGCCGAGCACGGTGACCTCCAGCGTGGGGATGCCTGGCGACTGGGTGAGCCGGCCGCTAGAGCCTTCGATGACCGCGCCGAGCGGTCCGTTGCTGAAGGTTTCTGTCCCTCGAATGGTGGGGTAGCTGTGGCTGTACGTCGGGGGGCCGCCCTCGATCGCGACCCAGCCGTGGATGACGGCGCGGGACGTTAGCCAGCCGAGTACTGCGGCGATGGTGGCGCTTGCGAGGGTGAGCAAGCCGGCGGCGTACGGGCGGACTGTGCCGGCGACCATGGCGCCGAGGCCGTCGGGTCTGGCGGAGGGGATTGATGTGCGGCAGGACCAGGGGAGGGTGAGGCGGCTGGCGATGCCGGCGATCAGCATCGCCTGCCAGCCGAAGCCGTTCTGGATGCAGGCGTGGAGGGCGGCGACGTCGATCAGCAGGACGGCCGCGATCGACACCACGCCGAACGGGCCGATGTCGCTCTGCTTCATGATCCGGAGTTTTGTCTCGCGGTCCCGCCGGCTCCCGAACCCGTCGGCGGTGTCCGCGAGCCCGTCCAGGTGCAACGCGCCGGACAAGATCACGATCACCACGATCCCCAGTACCGCTGACAGCAACGGCGCCTCGGGCTTCAGCCGGTCGGCGCCGGCGACCACCGCAGCGGAGATCCCACCCAGCACCAGCCCGACCAGCGGCGCCAGTACCATCGCCCGCCCGGCGACAGTACGGTCGACCGTTCGCGGAGCCTGCACTGGAAGAACCGACAGGGTACCGAAAGCCAGTCGCAACCCGTCACCCACGGAACCCTCCGCGCAACCGGCTCGCCAAGCGTCCCTCGCCCAAGAGCCCCACCGGGGTGCCTTCGCCCGAGATGTCTTCCGCTGGGTGACTCATAAGGCGATGGTCCGGCCGGCGACGCACCACAGGACGGAGTCCGAGGATTGTGAGACGGCCGCATTCACGCGTCCCATCAGATCGCGGAAGAGCCGTGTCCCCGCGTCGGCCGGGACCACGCCCGACCCCACTTCGTTGCTGACGGCAACCACCAGCCGTGTCGTGGCGGCCCAGGCCGCGGCCAGTTCGCCGATCCGCTTCTCGACGGCCGCGGCGCGGCTGAGGTCGTCCCACACCGCGCAGTCGTCCATCGTCCGCGCCAACCAGAGCGTCAAGCAGTCGATCAGCAGCGGCGGCCCCGGCGACTCGAGCAGCGGGACGAGGTCGATCGTCTCCACCAATCCCCAGCTCGTCGGCCGCCGTGCCCGGTGCAGCGCGATCCGCTCCGCCCACTCCGGATCAGCAGAGCCGTCACCACCAGTCGCGACGTAGACGGTGTCGGGCTTGTCACCCATCAGCCGCTCGGCGGCCGTCGACTTCCCCGAGCGCGCCCCACCGAGGATCAAGGTGCGCTGCGCGGAGCCCGGCGCGGTCCACGACAACTCCTCGCCGTCGGGCGTCCGTACGTCGTACCGCAGCCCGCGGGCGGTCCGGGAGCTCTTCACCTCATACCCGGCGACCGTGACGTTGCCGTCGGCCCCGAGGCGCAGAACGCCGTCCACCACAGCACCGTCGGACCCGGTGACCAGTTCAGCCATTGGGCAACCGTACTTCAGCGGTCGAAGACCACCGGCACGTCGAACGCGGCCTTCCTCGCGGTCCGCCGGAAGGCGTTGAGGATCGGGCGGCCGAGGAGCAGCACCAGTACTGCGCACAGCACGCCGCGCGGGATGTCCCAGCCCAGCGAAGTGGCCACCACGAACAGCCCGTAGCGATGCAGGTTCTCCGCCAGCGAGACGCCCGGGATGAACGAGAAGTCGCTGCCGAAGGTCGCGTACGGCCAGAACCAGAGGTTCATCACCAGCCCGTAGAGCACCCCGGACACCATCGAGTACGCCGCCAGCAACAGCAGCTCCAGCCGGCCGCCCACCCGGGGCAGCAGTCCAGCAAGGCACCCCACCCACGCGCAGGCGAACATCTGGAACGGCATCCACGGCCCGACCCCTCCACTGACCAGCGCACCGGCCAGCAACGACACCGCCCCCAGCACGAACCCGAACCCGGCTCCGAAGGCCCGACCCGCCAGGATCAACAGGAAGAACCCAGGCTCAAGCCCTGCGGTACCAGGCCCGAGTGCGCGCAACGCAGCACCCACTGCGGCCAGCATGCCGAGCAGCGAGATCACCTTGGCGTCGATCCCGTCCTCGGACAGCTCAGCCAGTACTACGGCCACCAGGAGCGGCAGCAGCAGTACGAAGAGCCAGGGCGCGTCAGTGGTGTGCCCGATGGCTGACTCGCCGACCTGAGGCGTAGACCAGAGCAGGGGCCAGCTGAAGGCGAGGATGCCAACAGCAGAAGCCAGGACGAGGGTCGCCGTACTGCGGGGCCTGAGCCGGACCAGTCTCACGAGGCCCGTTCCAGCGCGGTGGCGACTTCGCCGACGGTCAGGAACGGCAGCGGCGCCAGGATCTTCGCCACCTGAGGAGCGAACGCCGGGGAGCCCGCGATGACGGTCGCTGTCTCGCCGTCACTCACCAGTTCGCCCTCCGCCAGCACCAGTACGCGCGTGGCGACCTCAGCCACCATCTCCACGTCGTGGGTGGACAGCACGACCGCATGGCCCGCCTGCGCCAGCTCCCGCAGGATCTCGACCAGCCGACGCTTCGCCCCGTAGTCCAGCCCGCGTGTGGGTTCGTCCAGCAACAACAGGGGAGGAGCACCGCACAGTACGACCGACAGAGCCAAGCAGAGCCGCTGTCCCTCCGACAGGTCCCGCGGATGCATCTGGTCATCAAGGCCAGGTGCAAGGCGATCCAGCAAGGCCCGGCAACTGCCAGGCGCCACCCGGAAGTCGCTGTCGGCTCCGGCGCACTCGTCAGCCACAGTGGCGGCGTACAGGAGGTCTGCCGGCTCCTGGGGGACTAGTCCGACCGACTTCACCAACTGAGAAGGCCTGGTACGCCGTGGGTCGGCGCCGGCTGCCGTTGCGCTGCCAGAGCGAGGCTGTACGAGTCCGACGAGCGCGTTGAGCAGCGTGGACTTGCCAGCGCCGTTTCTGCCCATCAGTGCGACCACCTCGCCGGACCTGATGCTCAGTGAGACTCCACGGAGCGCAGGGGTGTTGCCGTAGGCCACCACGAGGTCCTTGCACTGCGCGAGCTCACGCCCCTCGACAGCGACAGGCCTCGGCGGCGCCAAATCAGTCAGACGAGTCCGCAGAGCCACTGCAGCCCTGCGAGCATCCCGCACCGACAGTGGCAGCGGCGACCAGCCCGCAAGGCGGCCTAGCTCAACGACGGGCGGCGCAACCGGAGCAGTGACCATCTGGTCGACCGGCAACCCAGTAGACACAGCAGCAGAGCCTCCCGGTACTTCGATCACCCGGTCGGCGTATTGGATGACACGCTCAAGCCGGTGCTCAGCCATCACCACAGTGACGCCGAGGTCGTGCACTAGTCGCTGCAGCGCGGCCAAGACCTCTTCAGCTGCTTGCGGGTCCAACGCCGACGTCGGCTCGTCCAGCACGAGCACTGCCGGGTGGGACGTGAGCGCAGACCCGATTGCCGTCCGCTGCCGCTGCCCGCCGGACAGAGAGGTCAACGCCCGATCCCGTACGTCGGCCAGCCCCAGCAGGTCGAGCGTCTCCTCGACCCGGCGGCGCATCATGTCCGGTGGGACCCCGAGCGACTCCATGCTGTAGGCGAGCTCGTCCTCGACCGTGTCGGTGACGAACCCGGACATCGGGTCCTGCCCGACGATGCCGACCACGTCTGCCAGGTCGCGCGGCCGGTACTCGCGGGTGTCCCGGCCGTTCACGAGCACCCGCCCGGCCAGCGTGCCGCCGGTGAAGTGCGGTACGAGCCCGTTGATGGTCCGCAGCAGAGTGGACTTGCCGGAACCGGTCCGGCCGATCACGAGTGCCAGTTCGCCTTCGGGGATGCTGAAGCTCACGTCGCGCAGTGCCGGTTCGGTGGCGCCGTCGTAGGTGACCGTCACGCGGTCGAACTCGATCATGCCGGCACCAGCTCACGTCGACGGGTCAGTGGCGGTGCGGCGACAGCAGGCGCGAGCCCGAGCAGCAAGCCGATCACTGGCAACACCGGCACGGGCGGCACGACCAGAGGTCCCGCTAGAACAAGGCCCTCCACGTGACGAGCCGCGGCGATGATCATCACCGCAGCGGCCAATGCGCCGGAGGCAGTCACGAGCCACTCGGGCAGGGCCCACGGATCCGGCCGGTAGCGAGTGCGAGTCACCCGTCGGTGCCCGATGGCCATGGCGCCGACCGCAAGCAGCAAGCCGACCGCCAGTGCTCCGGCGGCGACAGGGAAAGCCATGGCGTCAGTGAGCAGGGAGTAGACGCCTAGGGCGATCCCGAGCAGCCCGAGGAGCACTGAGCCACCTGTGATCCGCCGCTGCCGTCGGGGGATGTGCGCAGTACGGCCGTAGCCGCGGGAGTCCATTGCGGCAGCCAGTTCGACCGACCTGTCCAGGGCGCCTTCCAGCACGGGCATCGCCGTAGTACGGAAGGAACCGCGGGTGCGGCCGCGTAGGCGCCGGGCGGCCCGGATGCGGCGACCGTCGGTGACCAGTTGGGGCGCGAAGGTCAGTGCGACCACGCAGGCCACGCCCATCTCGTACAGGGCACCCGGTAGCGACTTGAGCAGCCTGCGCGGGCTGGCCAGGGCATTGGCCGCGCCGATGCAACACAGCATCACCGCGAGCTGGCCCCCGTCGTACAGGGCGGTCAGGACAGCTTCGGCGGTGACCTCGCCGCCGAGCTTCACGCCGTTCGCCCAGTCGGGCAGCGGGAGCTGCGGCAGGGTGAACAGGACGACGTTGCCTTGCGAGCGGGTCGACAACAGCGCCTGCAGGACCACGCGGACGGCGATGACGACCAGCCCGAGCTTGAGGAAGGCGACGTAGCTGTTGGCCCAGGGAGCATCACTGCGGCGCGCTGCGACCACGAAGCCGGCGATGACGAGGATGAGGATCAGCAGAACGGGGTTGCGAGTCCTGCTGGCAGCTACTGCGAGGCCTAGTGCCCAAAGCCACCAGGCCCCGGGATGCAGTGCCCGGGGGAGCGTCAGGTGATGTACAGCGCGCACCTAACTGCTCTGCTGACCAGAGCGCCGCCAGCTGAGTACCAGCCCGCCAGTAGCCAGTACGGCCACTGCGATCGCGGCGATGATGATGCCGGCCCACGGCGTATCGCTGTCGTTCTGTGAGGTCGGGGCCTGGCTGGAGTTCGTCGGCACGGGCGCAGGGGTCGGTGTGGCGGCCGAGCCGACCGCGGGGCCGATCTCCAGCTTCACCTGCTCGTCCGTGGCCGGCACCTTGATGTCCTTGACCGGGTCACCGCAGCCGGTCGCCGGGTAGCCGCCGATTCCACAGGCGAGGCCCTTCTCGATCCGGACGGGCTTCACTGCCGCCAGGATCTTCGCGCCGGTCGCCTTGAGGTCCGTGACGACACAGGTGCCGGTCGCCGGGGGAGGAGCCTCGCCCGTCGCCGAGTCGGCCGGAGTGCCGGGGTCGATCACCAGTGCGACGCGCTTCTTGCCGGCCTCGGCGGGAGTGGCTCCACAGATGGTGTTGAAGTCGCCTGCGGCCCGAGGTACCCGGGGCTTGGTGCCGCCCACTGCGTACCGCCAGCCCTCCACGGAGCCGTCAGCGGGCACTACCGCCTCGGAGCCCTTCTGCGCGAAGGCCCACTGGCCGCCGGAGTAGTGGTAGTAGCCCCAGAAGCGGTACCCGTCCTCGGCCTGCGCGGTGGTGGCGGCTGTTCCCGCCAGGAGGAGGCCGGCCAGCAGGGTGAGGACCAGTCGTGCGGTCCGCTTAGCAGTCATATCGCCGAAGCCTATCGCCCAGCATGCGGACACAGCGGAGCCCGTACTGCGAAACGCGGCGGGTGACGCCTTCGCAGTACGGGCTCAGCGCAGTACGGGCTCTGGTTGCTACTCGGCAGCCGACAGGCTCATCGGGCCGTAGACCTCGCGGTCGTCCTCAAGGAGGTAGACCTGCGCGACACCCTTCTCGGCCAGCTCCCGCCAGATCTCGCCCAGCCAGCTCTCCGCGTCGCCCTGGGCGGAGAACTCCGCACCCGTCAGGTCACCCGGATCGGCGGCCTCGCCGGCAGCGGTCTCGAACCGCCACGTCCAGCTCATGAGCCCGGCCTGCTCTGCGGCGAGTTCTGCACGGTCTTGGCCGGATCGCGCTCGACGATGCCGCCGAGAATCTCGTCGATCTGCTTCATCAGCGCGTCCTCGAGCTTCACTCCGGCCGCCTTGACGTTCTCGGTGACCTGCTCGGGCCGGGAGGCGCCGGTGATCGCCGAGGAGACGTTCGGGTTCTGCAGCACCCAGGCGATCGCGAGCTGGGACAGCGAGAGCCCGGCCTCGTCCGCGATCGGCTTGAGCTCCTGCACCCGGGTCAGGACGTCGTCGTTGAGGTACCGGCCGATGAAGTTCGCGCCGCCCTTCTCGTCCGTCGCCCGCGACCCGGCCGGCGGCTGCTCGCCCGGCTTGTACTTGCCCGTCAGCACGCCCTGCGCGATCGGCGAGAACACCACCTGACCGATGCCGAGCTCCTCCGACGCCGGCACCACCTCGGCCTCGATCACCCGCCAGAGCATGCTGTACTGCGGCTGGTTGGAGACCAGCGGGATGTGCAGCTCGCGGGCCAGCCGGTGGCCCTCCTGGAGCTGCTCCGCGGTCCACTCCGACGTCCCGATGTAGAGCGCCTTGCCGGCCCGGACGACATCGGCGAAAGCCTCCATCGTCTCTTCCAGCGGCGTCTCCGTGTCGTACCGGTGTGCCTGGTAGACGTCGACGTAGTCCGTCTTCAGCCGCTTCAGAGACGCGTTGATCGACTCGTGGATGTGCTTGCGGGACAGTCCCGTGTCGTTCGGGCCACCCGGCCCGGTCGGCCAGTAGACCTTGGTGAAGATCTCCAGCGACTCGCGCCGCTGGCCCTCCAAGGCCTCACCGAGCACGACCTCCGCCTTGGTGTTGGCATACGTGTCGGCCGTGTCGAACGTCGTGATCCCGGCTTCCAGAGCCGCCTTCACACAGGCCCTGGCCTGCTCGTTCTCCACCTGCGACCCGTGCGTGAGCCAGTTCCCGTAGGAGATCTCGCTGACCTTCAATCCACTGTTTCCGAGATACCGAAAGTCCATACCCCGACCCTACTGCGAGAAACTCTGAGGCGCGGTGTCGATCCGTGCGGGTCAACCTCGTATAAGGGGTAACCGTTCGACAAGACGAAGGAGTGAGCGACATGACGCAGTACCTGCTCGGAGTGCAGATGGTGGACGGCGAGTCGGCCGAGAGCGCGCCCGGTGCCGTCGAGGCGGTGAACCAGGACATGGTGGCTCAGGGCGTCTGGGTCTTCGGTGGCGGACTGGAGCCGCGTTCGACCGCGTCGGTGGTGCGCGCCCACAAGGGCAACGACGTACTGGTCACCGACGGCCCGTTCGTGGAGAGCAAGGAGTACATGGCCGGCTTCTGGGTGATCGAGGCCCAGGACGTGGAGGCCGCCCAGTCGTGGGCCGCCCGAGCCAGCAAGGCCTGCGGGCGGCCCATCGAAGTCACTCCCTTCGACGCCTGATCACTCGCCAAACAGCAGCGGGGCGGTACGGGGCTCGGTGACGTGGCGGAAATAGACCGGGTCGGCGAAGCTGGCGGGCACCTTGCCGAGTCCCTGGATGACGGTGGCGGTGCCGTTCGCGTGGCCGACGGCGTACAGGTAGCCGGACTTGGTGTCCTTGTCGATGCCGAGCAGCAAAGTGCCGTACTGGCCGCACTTCTCGGCGATCAGCGCCTCGAAGCCCTGCCAGGTGGAGGTGCGCACCTTCTTCACGATCGGCTTCAACGGCGAGGTCAGAGGCAGCCGGATGGTGTAGAGCGCTCCGCCACGCGTGGTGGCCAGGAAGGTGTCGTACGTCGCGGTCTGGCTGATCAGCGCCATCGTCTTGACCGCGGCGAACCCACCTGCGGACCGTGGGTTGGTCCAGAACCCGCCCTTGGCGTCCCACCGGGTGAGCGTGCCGTCTCCGCGAAGCGAGTAGTGGTTGATCAAGGCCCAAGGGTCCGGATCCTTCGGGTAGCTCGTCTCGAGGAAAGTGATGTCACTCCAGCCGCCACCGATCCGGAGGTTGTGGTGCTGCGACGGGTCGACCTCGCCGTCGTCCTTGACGATGTAGAAGCTGCTGTAGAGCCCCGAGCCGATCACCGCGTGGCCGTAGTACCCGCGGCCTGGACTGGGGGTGACGGGTTCGTTGGCGATCAAACTGCTCAACCGGGGCTGACCGTCGAGGTAGATGTTGGGGTAGCGGCTCTTCTCCAGCACCGTCGATGGCGAGCCGGCGGTAATCACCCTGGCCGTGTGATCGCCACCGGCGGTCACCGACCCCGCGACCATCACGCAGGCAGCAGTAGCGCTTGTCTGCGCTGAGGCGTCCGCACCCGAGGCGTCCGCGGCGCCGGGAGCAATCGTAGAAACCAGCAACACGGCAAAAGCCGCCCGCCCCGCTGTACTCAGTCGACCGGACATGGCCAGCCTCTCGGTTCCGCAGTACGAAGTAGTGCTTCTGCCTACCTCGATACCACGGAGCACCGGAAAGTTGTGGCACGCCGCCACTCGCTTTGCCGGAGCGCCGACGGTACTGCGAATGTCCCGCCGCTTTGGCTGCAGACGATGGGGTTAGCCCCGCTTGGCGGGGTTCGCCCCCTGGTAGACCAATGGGCGAACCGCCGTTGGAGGGGTTAACCCCGCGGATGATGGGTTGACCCCAGCCAGGTACCCACCTTCCCTGGCGCCGGGTCTCGCGCGTCAGCGCCAGCTGCCACCGGCGATGCAGCCGGCGCAGCGCAGCGGAGACGGCGTCGCGGGCCCGGGCTGACCCCGCAGACCACAGTTCCGGGCGTGCTGGCGCGCACCACCAGCTTTCGCTAAGCCGCGACGGAGGAGCGGCGCCCAAGCTCCCTAGGCCGGCTTCTCACCTCGCGCGACCATGGGCTTCGGGAGGCGCCAGCGGCGCATCTGCATGGTCCGGCGGACGGCGTAGAAGCCGATGCCCTTGGCCGGCTCGTTCGGGAACTTGGTGGCTACCGCGCGCTTCAGGCTGCTCGTCAGCAGGAACCAGTCACCCGCGATCGCCACGATCATCACCAGGAAGAGGATGTTGACCAGCCCGGGCAGCCAGGTGAAGGCGGCGGAGAAGACCACGCCGAGCAGTGAGATCACCAGCAGCACCGGCAGCGCGAACTCCATCACCGACCAGCGGGCGTCGACGAAGTCGCGGGCGAAGCGCCGGATCGGCCCCTTGTCGGCCGCGGGGAGGTACCGGTCGTCGCCGGTCTTCATCGCGTCCTGCATCTTGGCGCGCTCGATCCGGACCTTCTCCCGCCGGTACGCTGACGCCTCCTTGCGGTTGCGCGGCTTCTTCAGCGCGGCCTTGCGAGCCGCCTCGGCCTCCCGCCTGGTCGGGGTCGGGCGTCCCTTGCCACCGACCTTCGGCTGGGGGTCCGTGGAGCCGGTTTGGGGCGATGTCTCAGACTTGGTACGACGGAACACGGGGACTGAACCTCATTCGGGAACGGCGGCGCCGGTCTCGGGGTGGTCCCCGGACCTTTGCACCACTTTATCCGGGCCGGTCCCGATGGTGTGGTGACCCGCAGGGACATAGGGTGGTTGACACGCACGCCGGGTCCACTCTCCGGCACAGAAGGGGTACGGATATCGATGAGCATCTTCAGGCGGATGTCGACGATCTTCAAGGCCAAGGCCAATACGGCTTTGGACAAGGCCGAAGATCCTCGCGAAACCCTTGACTACTCGTATCAGAAGCAGCTCGAACTGCTGCAGAAGGTACGCCGTGGCGTGGCTGATGTGGCCACCAGCCGGAAGCGGGTCGAGTTGCAGGCCTCGCAGCTGCAGTCGCAGTCGCAGAAGCTGCAGGATCAGGCCCAGAAGGCGCTCTCGATGGGCCGCGAGGACCTCGCCCGCGAGGCCCTGACCCGCAAGTCCGGGCTGCAGGGCCAGATCGACGACCTGACCACCCAGCACGCCCAGCTGCAGGGCGAGGAGGAGAAGCTCACCCTCGCGTCGCAGCGGCTGCAGGCCAAGGTCGAGTCCTTCCGCACCAAGAAGGAGACGATCAAGGCCACCTACACGGCCGCCGAGGCGCAGACCCGGATCAACGAGGCCTTCTCCGGCATCTCCGAGGAGATGAGCGACGTCGGTCTCGCGGTCCAGCGCGCGGAGGACAAGACCCAGCAGATGCAGGCCCGGGCCGGCGCGATCGACGAGCTGCTCGCCTCCGGCGCGCTCGACGACGCCTCTGGTACGGCGAAGGACAGCATCACGCTCGAGCTCGAGCGGATGTCGACCGGTTCGGACGTGGAGTCCGAGCTGGCGGCGATGAAGGCGCAGCTGGCTCCGGCCGAGGCGCCCAAGCAGATCGCCCAGGACACCCCCGGCGCGGCCCAGCCGCAGCAACCGGCTCAGCAGCCCGTGCAGCAGCCGGCCCGACCGCAGGATGGAGACGCGTGATGATCGTGCGGATCATGGGCGAAGGTCAGTACCAGCTGGCCGACGAGAAGCTCGACCAGCTGAACGCGGTCGACACCGAGCTGGAGAAGGCTGTCTCGGCCGGTGACGAGGAAGCCTTCCGTACTGCGTTCGCCGCGCTGCTGGACTTCGTTCGCAGTGGCGGCAAGGTCCCGGACGAGGTCTTGCACGACTCGGACGCGATCCTACCGCCGGGTGACAGCACGCTCGCCGAGATGCGCGAGCTGATCAGCGGAGACGGCCTGATCGCAGGCTGATTCACTCCCACTTCGTGATCCGCGGGGCCGTTCAGACGGTCCCGCGGTACTGCGAGGTGGGCGTCCCGACGGCCGGGGAAATCCTCTGCCGGGTAAGGGAAAACCCTCGGCCGGAGTACCGGAAGAACCCCGTGCGTAACGCTTCCCAACACTCCGTAGTTACTACTGTCGGACCGCCTTTGGGCGTAGTACCCTCGGTGAACTGCCGTCGACGGGACGGTGTACTTCACGGCGTTACGCGACCGGGTCCACTGGAGATTGTGACAGAGTGTGACTCAAGCCGCTGCCGGTTCACCGGGGGGTGACTAAGGGTGACGGATCATGCCGTCATGGGGGAAGCCGCGTCTGAAACAGACGCGACCGTTTCTGCAGGCCTGTCGTCGACAGGCCTGACTTCTGCGACCTTGCAGACGAGTGTCGTGCCAGCCGAGTACTTCGATCGCCGGCGACCGGTCTGGGTGGTTCCGGACTCGGTGCCGGCGATCGTGCCGCGGTCGGCGCGACTCACCGAGCCGCAATGGGTGGCGGTCTACCGCTGGGCCGCGCTGGGTGGTGATCTGCTCGCGGCCGTCATCGGGGTCTCGATCGCGCTGCTGACCAGGTTTGGGTACCAGGTCGGCGGCGCCTACCTGGTCTTCGGCAGTTTGTTGCCGTTGGCATGGGTCGCCGCGGTGGCGATGTCGAAGGGTTACGAGCCACGCTTCTTCGGCGCCGGGCCGGACGAGTTCCGCTCGATCCTGCGCTCGGGCGCCGGGCTGACCGCGGTCGTCGCGATCGTGTCGTACGCGACGAAGAGTGAGATCGCGCGCGGGTTCGTCGTACTGGCGATCCCTGCCACTGTCCTGCTGGCCTTGCTGCTCAGGTACGGCCTGCGCCGTGACCTGAGCCGGCACCGGTACCGCGGCCGCTGCATGCGCCGCGTACTCGTTGTCGGCCGCAACGGCCAAGCTGCGACGCTGAGTGAGCACCTGGAGAAGCGTCCCTCGGACGGTTTCCGCGTGGTCGCCACCTGCCGCCCACGCGGCGACGGCAGGCCGCACCGCGAGCACGAAGCGCTGCTGCTCGGCCCGGACGAGCTGGACGAGGCCGACATCATGGCCGCCGTCGACCGGCACGCCGTGGACGTCGTGGCGGTCGCGTCCGACCCTGACCTCGCCGGTCAGTCGCTGCGGCGGCTGTCCTGGGCGCTGGAGCAGCGGGGCGTCGAGCTGATCGTGTCGCCGGGCATCATCGAGGTCGCGGGTCCGCGGATCTCGGTCCGTCCGGTGGCCGGCCTGTCGCTGCTGCACCTGGAGCGCCCGTCGGTCAGCGGCGGCCCGCACCTGCTGAAGGGCGTGTTCGATCGGGTCCTCGCGCTGGTCCTGGTCGCCCTGCTGTCGCCGCTGCTGCTCGGCCTCGCGGTCGCGGTGCGGTTGAGCAGCAAGGGACCGGTGCTGTTCAAGCAGCGCCGGGTCGGCCGCTCGGGCGAAGAGTTCTCGATGCTGAAGTTCCGCAGCATGTACGTCGACGCCGAGCAGCGCCTCGGCGACCTGCACGCACTCAGCGACGGCAACAGCGTGCTGTTCAAGATGCGCGACGATCCGCGCGTCACCAGCCTCGGCCGGGTGCTGCGCCGGTTCTCGATGGACGAGCTGCCGCAGCTGATCAACGTACTGCGGGGCGAGATGTCGCTGGTCGGCCCGCGCCCGCCGCTGCCACAGGAAGTCGCTCTGTACGCCGCCGACGACACCCGCCGGATGCTGGTCAAGCCCGGACTCACGGGTCTGTGGCAGGTCAGTGGCCGCAGCGACCTGTCCTGGGAAGAGTCGGTCGTGCTCGACCTGCGCTACGTCGACAACTGGTCGATGACGCTTGACCTGCTGATCCTGTGGAAGACGGCCCGCGCCGTGATCCGCGGATCGGGTGCCTACTGATGGGGGAGAGAGTGGACAGCCGGCTCGACCGGAACGCACGCGTCTACGTCGCGGGACACCGCGGCCTGGTCGGATCGGCGATCTGGCGCAAGCTGGCGGCCGAGGGCTTCACCGACCTGATCGGCGCGACCTCGAAGGAGCTCGATCTCCGCGATCGCGACCGCACCTTCGCCTTCTTCGCCGAGCACCGCCCCCAGGTGGTGATCGACGCGGCAGCGCGGGTCGGCGGGATCCTGGCCAACCGGGATCATCCGACCGAGTTCCTCAGCGACAACCTGCGGATCCAGGTCAACCTGATGGACGCGGCGCTCGACGTACGGGTGCCGCGGTTGCTGTTCCTCGGGTCGTCCTGCATCTACCCGAAGTTCGCCGAGCAGCCGATCAAGGAGTCGAGCCTGCTCACGGGTGAGCTGGAGCCGACCAACGACGCGTACGCGATCGCCAAGATCGCCGGCATCATGCAGGTCCAGGCGGTCCGCCGCCAGCACGGGCTGCGCTGGATCTCGGCGATGCCCACCAATCTGTACGGGCCGAACGACAACTTCGACCTGACCAGCTCGCATGTGATGCCGGCCCTCATCCGCCGGTTCCACGACGCGAAGGAGAGCAACGCCGACGAGGTGGTCCTGTGGGGGACTGGAACCCCACGGCGAGAGTTCCTGCACGTCGACGACCTCGCCGACGCGAGCCTGCACCTGCTGGAGCAGTACGACGAGCCGGGGCCGATCAACGTCGGCGTCGGCGCCGATGTGACGATCCGTGAGCTCGCCGGGATCATCGCGAAGGCGGTCGGCTACACCGGTGCCATCGGCACCGACCCGTCGAAGCCGGACGGGACACCGCGCAAGCTGCTCGACATGAGCAAGCTGAGCGCCCTGGGCTGGAAGCCCGGTATCGACCTCGAGGAAGGCGTCGCCAGCGTGTACGCCTGGTACCTCGACAACGTGAGGAGAGACCGATGACCGCGACTGCCGGCGGCCATTCACCGGAGCACGCAGTAGGTGGTCCGGAATCGGGCGCTGCGAAGAAGGCTCTGATCACCGGAATCACCGGCCAGGACGGTTCGTACCTGGCCGAGTTGCTGCTCAGCAAGGGGTATGAGGTGCACGGCCTGATCCGCCGGGCCAGCACCTTCAACACGCACCGGATCGACCACCTCTACACGGATCCGCACGAGCAGGACAAGCGCCTGTTCCTGCACTACGGCGACCTGACCGACGGCTCGCGCCTGGTCACCCTGCTCGCCTCGATCCAGCCCGACGAGGTCTACCACCTGGCCGCGCAGAGCCATGTCCGGGTCAGCTTCGACGAGCCGGAGTACACCGGTGACACCACCGGGATGGGCACCACCAGGCTGCTCGAGGCGATCCGGATGATCGGGCTGAACTGTCGTTTCTACCAGGCGAGCAGTTCGGAGATGTTCGGCGCGACACCGCCGCCGCAGAACGAGGAGACCCCGTTCTACCCGCGCTCGCCGTACGGCGCCGCCAAGCTGTACGGGTACTGGATGACCCGCAACTACCGCGAGGCGTACGACATGTTCGCGGTGAACGGGATCCTGTTCAACCACGAGAGCCCGCGCCGTGGCGAGACGTTCGTGACCCGCAAGATCACCCGGGCCGTCGCGCGGATCAAGCTCGGCCAGGAGAAGCGGCTCTACCTGGGCAACCTGGAGGCCAGCCGCGACTGGGGCTACGCACCGGAGTACGTCGAGGGCATGTGGCGGATGCTGCAGCACGACAAGCCGAGCGACTACGTGGTCGCCACCGGTACGTCGTACTCGGTCCGCGACTTCGTCTCGATGGCCTTCGAGCATGCTGGGATGGACTGGAACGACTTCGTCGACTACGACTCGCGGTACGAGCGCCCGACCGAGGTCGACTCGCTGATCGGCGACGCGTCGAAGGCGCACGCCGAGCTGGGCTGGAAGGCCCAGGTGCACGTGCCGGAGCTCGTCCGCATCATGGTGGACGCCGATCTCGCCGCCCTGACCCGCGAGGAATGACCGATGACCGCTGAGACGACCGAGGACCGCGTCGACGTACTGGGGATCCATGTCAGCGTCACCCACATGGATCACACCGTCGACACGTTCGCCCGCTGGATCGAGGACGGCGAGCGGCACCTGGTCTGCGTCTCGGACATGAACGCACTGCTGCACGCTCGCGCCGACGACCAGCTCACCGAGGTGTACAACACGTCCGGCATGACGCTGCCGGACGGGATGCCGCTGGTCTGGGCGGGTAAGAGGGCCGGCTTCGAGCAGATGGACCGCGTCTGCGGCCCGGACCTGGTCGAGCGGGTGATGGCGGAGGCCGAGGAGCGCGGCTGGACGCAGTACTTCTACGGCGGGGCCGACGGTGTTGCCGAGAAGCTGCGCGACACCTTCACCGCGAGGCACCCGGGGCTGAAGGTGGCGGGGGTCTACTCGCCGCCGTACCGGGCGCTGACCGAGGCAGAGGACGCCGAGATCGTGGACCGGCTGAACGAGGCGAACCCGGACATCATCTGGGTCGGCCTCGGCGCGCCGAAGCAGGAGCGCTGGATGGCCGGGCACCGCGACCGGCTCGATGCCGCGATCCTGATCGGCGTCGGCGCGGCGTTCGACTTCCACACCGGCCGGGTCGACCGCGCGCCGAAGTGGATGCAGCGGTCCGGCCTCGAGTGGAGCTACCGGATCTACAAGGAACCGCGTCGGCTCTGGCGTCGCTATGTGCTGGGGATCCCGCGGTTCGCGGTGGGAATTCTTCGTCAGCCGCCGAGGCCGGTCGCTTGAAGATCCTGTCTTGAAATTGTCGAGGCTGGCAGGTCCGGCCGGCCGGGCGGGCTGGGGGCTTGCCGACCAAGCGCTGTCCAGCCTGAGCAATCTGGCGGTCGGCGTGTTCGTCGCGCGCAGCAGCAGCGTGGCGGACTTCGGCATCTACGCACTCGCCTTCGGCGGTTACACGATCGCCCTGAACGTCTCCCGGGCCGTCGCCACAGAACCCTTGTCCGTAAGGCATTCCGGCGACCGCAGCCCAGCCTGGGAGCGAGCCGTCCGGGCCAGTACTGCGACCGCGCTGTTCGCAGGCCTGATGGGGATGGTGGTCGGTCTCGCGATCGCGTTGTTCCCCGGCGTACCGTCCAAGGGCGTACTGATCGCCTTCGCGGTCACCCTGCCGGGGTTGTTGCTGCAGGACGCCTGGCGCTGGGCCTTCTTCGTCGTGGGCGAGGGGCAGAAAGCCTTCCTCAACGATCTGATCTGGCTGATCGCGATGGGGGCGATCTTCGCCGGGCTCTACCTGACCGGCTCGGCCACAGCCTTCTCGCTGACGCTGGGCTGGGGTCTAGGTGCGGTGATAGCCGCTGTAGCGGGGCGGTTCCAGGCAGGCGTCATGCCGCGTCGCCAGCTGATCCGGGAGTGGCTGATCAGCCACCGGGACCTCACTCCGAAGTACGTCGGGGAGATGCTGGCCGTGAGCGGCACCATCCAGGTCTACATGGTGGGGATCACTGTGGCCGCCGGGTTGGCCGCCACGGCCGGTATCCGCGGTGCGCAGGTCCTGCTGGGTCCTGTGAACGTGCTGAACCAGGGGATTCGCATGATCGCAGTACCGGAGGCTGCGCGGGCCCTGAAGCACTCCTACCGGCGCTTGTGGCTAGTAGGCCTGGCGATCTCGCTAGGAGTGGGCACAGGCGCTCTCGCGTGGGGTGCTGTCTTCCTACTGCTCCCTGAGGTCGTGGGGGAGCAGCTGCTCGGTCCTGGCGTGTGGGCTCAAGCCAGGACCGTGCTGGTGCCCGTCATCCTGCTGCAGGCGCTAGGAGCGTCCAATGCGGGCGCCTTCGCCATCCTGCGCGCACTCACAGCCGCTACCAGAGGACTGCGGGTCCGCTTGATCTCCTCGATCATCCTGATCGTCACGGGTGTCGGAGGAGCCTTCCTGGCCGGCCCCAAGGGTGCTGCTTGGGGCCTGGCCATCGCTTCGTTCTGCACTCTGCTGCTGTGGTGGCACGAAGCCCATCGCGCCATCGCAGCCCACCGACTCAGCGCACAGTGACGGTGGCGAATCCACCTCGCACTGTGTTGTTCCCGTCGTAGACCTCGATCCGGTACTGCTGCGATGTCCCCGACGGGGCAGTGGTGTCGGTCAGTGTCACCGTCGGGCGGCTCCAGAAGGTCGAGTTCGCCGTAGTGGTGGCCACTACCGTGTTGGTTCCGCCGCGGAGCAGCCGGTAGGTCAGGGTGATGTCGTCGTTGTCCAGCGAGGTCTGCACGGTCGCCCGCACCTGGCCGGTCGTAGTACTGGACAGTGTCGGCAGCGCCGGCCCCAGCGGCTTAGCGCCAGCACCCAGGTTCGTGAAGCGGGTCAGGCCCTGCTGGTTGGCACCGCTGACCTTGGTGAAGTCGCCACCAACCCACAGGTCGGCACCGCCGGTTGCTGAGACGAGCGGGCCCACCTCGGTCGGCGGACCTGCGTTGGTGTTCGGGAACCAGGGACCGAGGTTGCCGTTGGCCGGGTTCTGCAGCAGCAGGAAGTGGGCTCCGGTGCCGTCAGGGAAGGCGCCCGGGCAGCTGTGGGCGTGTGAACCCTTGAAGAGCCAGCCGTTCACCATGGTGACCGTCTCGGTGGCGCCCAGGCAGTTGTTCTTCCAGACCAGGTTGCCGGTGGCAATGTTCGCCGCCCAGGTGCCGTCGAAGCAGCCGCCACCGTCGCCGGCGTTGGCGAAGTACACGACGCCGCCGCTGGTCTCGATGTCCTTGACCCGTGAGGTGCACCGGCTGTTCGGCAGTGGGACCGCGGATGCGGCCGCGAACGGCAGCAACGCGCCGGTGGAGTTGTTCACGCTCGCCACGGCCCAGCGGCTGGTGCCGCCGATCTTGGCGAAGGTGCCGCCCAGGTAGACCTTGGAGTTGTCGTCGGCCGCGTCGATCGCGTAGACATCCGCATCGGCGTTCGGGTTCCATGGCAGCAGGCTGCCGTCGACCGTACTGATCGCCGCCGCGCGGTTGCGGGCGACGTTGTTGACCAGGCCGAACGAGCCGCCGAAGTACAGGCTGTTGCCGCCGACTGCGAGCGTCTTGACCCGGTAGGAGACGCTCGGCTTGATGTTCGGCAGCAGTGCTCCGGTGGTCGCGTCGAAGGCGGCGATCCGGTTGCGAACCTGGCCGTCGACGCGGGTGAAGTCGCCACCGATGTAGATCTTGGAGCCGTCGGGCGAGGCGACGATCGACCAGACCACGTTGTTCAGCGTGTGGTTGAAGCCGGTGTCGAGGGCGCCGGTGCTCTGGTTGAAGGCCGCCAGGTAGGTCCGGACGGTCAGGCTGGTCCCGGGCGCGGCACCCGGCGGGCGAACCCTGGTGAATCGGCCGCCGACGAATGCTTTGCCCTTGGTCACCGCCAGACCGAGCACACTCGCGTCGGTCTGCCAGGCCGAGTTCGCCACGGCCGTCAGCGAGGCCCCCGTGCCGGGCGCCGGGAGCGCGGGCACGACGGCAAGCGCGAGACCGGCCACCCCTAGTGCAGCTGTCATCCTTCGTATTCTCATTTGTTCCCCCCTAGGAACGCTGTTTTCAGTTATAGCCCTGTTTCCGTTATCTGGCGCCGAAATGCGTCTGCACCTGGCCTGCATCCAGTGCGACCGGGTAAACGGCGACCTCGTCGAGGGTGCCGTCGATCCCGGCGTTGGACGGCCCGTTCGGCCAGCCGCCCAGGTTGTCGGCGCCGATCCGCCAGTAGCCCGTGTACGGCTCGGCGGCCGTCACGTTCTGGGTGCCCAGCAGGACGCCGTCCAGATAGAACTTCTGCGACCCCGGCGAGAACGTGCCGACCACGTGGTGCCACTGGCCGTCGTTGGTCCCCGGTGCCGAGCTGATGGTCCGGGCCGATCCGTCCCACAGGCCGAACGTCACGGTGCCGTCGTTCTGCAGGTAGATGTGCCGGTCGTACTGGCTGCTCGTCCCGTTCGAGCTGTTGCCGAAGCCAACGATCTTGCCGCCGCCGCCCGAGGTGGTCTTGTACCAGGCCTCGACGCTGAAGTTCTGCGGCTGGCTGGTCGAGGTCTGCCCGATCATCCTGCTCGCACCGTCGAAGTCACCGGCGGTGTTGCCCCCAGTGGTCAGTACGCCGGGCACGCCCAGCGTGACACCGGAGTACGGGCCGGTGTTGTTCTGGCTGGACGAGTCGGTAGCAGTGCCCGTCCCAGTGGCCTCCCCCAACCGCCAGTACGCCGTGGGGCCGTCTGCCAGCACCTGCTGGTCGTACGGCGCGTCCACACTGGCCACGGTCACCGCAACGGAGTAGTCACCGCGCAGTGTGCTGTTCCCGTCAGTCACCTCGACCCGGTAGACCTGCGACGAGCCGGGAGTCAGCCCGGTGTCGGTGAAGGACAGCCACGGCCGGTTCCAGAACCGCGAGTCTGCCGTGTACGTCGCGACGACGGTGTTGCTGAAGCTGCGCAGTACCCGGTAGGTCAGCGTGATGTCGTCGTTGTCCACGACGGTCTGGAAGTTCACCTTGACCTGGCCGGCCTTGTAGCTGACCGGAGTCACCTTGGCGGGTTTGGCCGGTGCCGCGCCCGGTCCGGTGTTGGTGAAGCGGGCGAGGCCCTGTTGCCCGGCGCCGTTCACCGTGGTGAAGTCGCCGCCCACCCAGAGGTCCGTGCCGCCTGTCGCGGATGCCAAGGGACCTACCGCAGTGGGGGAGCCGGTGTTGGTGTTGGGGAACCACGGCCCGAGCTCACCGGTGTCGAGGTTCTGGGTCAGCAGGAACCGGCCCGGTCCCTGCGGGAAGCCGTTGCCGCCCAAGTAGCTGCAGTCGTGAGCGTGCGAACCCTTGTAGAGCCAGCCGTTCACGACAGTGACCGACTCGGTCGCGCCGAGGCAGTTGTTCTTCCACAGCAAGTCGCCAGAGGCAACGTCTGCTGCCCAGGTGCCGTCGAAGCAGCCACCGCCGTCACCGGCGTTGGCGAAGTACACGCGGTCGCCGCTGGTGTCGATGTCCTTGACCCGTGACGTGCAGCCCGGGGCCGGGTTCGGGACCGCACTGGCCGCCGGGAACGCCTGCAGCGACCCGTCGGTCGGGTCGAGGCTTGCCACGGACCACCGCGCCGTACCGTTCATCGTCGAGAAGTTGCCGCCGACGTACACCCTGCTGCCGTCGTCGGCCGCATCGATCGCGTAGACGTCGTTGTCCGCCTGCGGAGCCCAGGGGAGTAGTGCGGCCGTGCCTGTCGTGACCGCAGCCAGCCGCGGCCGGGCAACGTTGTTGACCAGCCCGAACGAGCCACCCAGGTAGACCGCGTCGCCGGAGACGGCGAGTGCCTTGACCCGGTACGACACGGACGGCTTCCAGTTGGAGACGAGTGCGCCGGTGGCGGTGTCGAACGCGGCCACCCGGTTGCGGGTCTGGCCGTCGACGTTGGTGAAGTCGCCCCCGACGAAGACCCGGGAGCCGTCGGCCGAGGCCGCTACGGCCCAGACCATTCCGTTCAGGGTGTGGTTGAACCCGGCGTCCAGTGCCCCGGTGCTCTGGTCGAACGCGGCCAGATAGGTCCGCGTGGTCTCACTCGTGCCTGCAGCCGCCCCCGGTGGCCGGACCTTGGTGAAACGCCCCCCGACGTACGCCTTCCCGTTCGCCACCGCGAGTCCTTGCACGCTGGCGTTGGTCTGCCAGACCGGGCTCGTCAGAGCCGACAGCGAAGCACCGATGCCCTGTGCGGGTGCTGGTGACAGCAAAGCTGCCACCAGCAGACCGCCCAGCGCGAATATCCCCACCTTCTTCACGACATCCCCCCTCAAGGATGTACTCCAGCGCCGCCTGGTGCGGCGCGAAGTCAGATAGCCCGGCTCACCGGACCTTCACCGAGAGCGCCGGGCCCTTCATGATGTTGCGCCCGTCGTGGATCTCGATGTGATAGCTGACCGTCTGGCCGCTCTTGACGCCCTTGTCAACGAACGTCACCGTCTTGCGCGCCTGCCAGTAGTACGTGGTGAGCTTCTGCGAGCTGATGTTGGTCGCGCCGCGGAACACGTTGTAGGTCAGCGACAGGTTGTCCAGGTCGTAGCTGTCCTTGAAGCTGACAGACACCTGGTTGGCCACCGTGCTGGACAGGGTCGGTGCCTTCGGTGCCGCCGGCGCCGCGCCCCCCGCGGCATTGGTGAACCTGGTCAGACCCTGCTGGACCTTGCCGTTGACGTGCAGGAAGTCGCCGCCCACCCACAGATCGTTGCCTCCGGACGCGAACGCCAGCGGGCCGACCTGCGTGCTGCTGTTCGGATTGGCGTCGGTGTTCGGGAACCACGGCCCGATCTTGCCGTCGATACCGCTCTCCACCAGCAGGTAGTGCGTGCCGGTGCCGTCGGGGAAGGCGCCGCTCGAGCTGCAGTTGTGCGCGTGCGAGCCCTTGTAGACCCAGTTGCCGATCGCCTTGACCGCCTCGGTGGCGCCCAGGCACTTGTTCTGCCAGAGCAGCTGACCGGTGGTGGCGTCAGCGGCCAGTACGCCGTCGTAGCAGCCGCTGCCGTCGCCGCCGTTGCCGACGAAGACCTTGTTGCCGAGCGTGTCGATGGTCTTGACCCGCGTCGTGCAGCTGATCGTCGGCTTCGGGATCGCCGCCGCGGCGGGCATCGAGAACGCCGCCCCGGTGGTGTTGTTGGTCATCGCCAGCGAGTAGTGGTCCTTGCCGTTGATCTTCTTGAACGGACCACCGACGAACACCCGGGTGCCGTTGTCGGACAGGTCGATCGCGTAGACCTCGTCGTCGGCGTTCGGGTTCCACGGCAGCAGGTCACCCTGGATCAACCGGACCGCGGCGAGCCGGTTGCGGACCGTGTTGTCGACCCGGCCGAACGAGCCACCGAAGAAGACGCTGTTGCCGAAGATGGCGATCGCCTTGACCCGGGTGGCCACCGACGGGTCCCAGGCCTGGACCAGCTTGCCGGTCGCGACGCTGAACATCGCGATGCGGTTGCGCCGGATGCCGTTCACGGTGGAGAAGTCGCCACCGATCACGACCCACTTGCCGTCCGGGCTGGTCGCGATGGCCCAGACCGCGCCGTTGAGTTTCGGCGCGAACGCGAGCGGCGCGCCGGTGGTGCGGTTGAAGGCGGCGATATAGGTCCGGGCGGTCTCACCCTGGCCGGCCGGCTTGCCAGGCTGCCGGATCCGGGTGAACAGGCCACCGGCGTACACGATGTTTCCGGTGACTGCGAGAGCGTTCACGCTGGAGTTGGTCTGCCACGAAGGCTGCTTGATCGCTGACACGGCGGAGGCGAATCCGGCCGTGGCAGCCTCCACCGGCGGGCCGGAGGGGATCAGTGCCGCGGCAAGCACGGCGGCAGCGGTCACAACTGCCAGAACTAGCTTCTTCATCAACTTCCTTAAGCTGGGCGAGGGCGGTGCCGTTAGCAGGCGAAATCTAACGCTGGTGGGAGACCAACAGGAAGGTGGGCTCCCACCGGCGTTATGACTTTGTGCTATGGCACTGAGACCGTCCGCTCAGCGTGCAGCTTTGCGTGAGTGCTGGTCAGCCAGCGTTGAAGTGCGCCTGGACCTGGTCCGCGGTGAGCGCGTACGGGTAGACAGCCGGCTCATCGATCACCATGCCCGTCTGCGTCGCGCCGCCACCCGACCAGCTGTTGATGTTGTCGTAGCCGACCCGCCACCAGCCGTAGTACAAGGCCGCCGATCCGACGGTCTGGCTGCCGGCCAGCACGCCGTCGACGTACAGCTTCATGGTCCCGTTGTCGTAGGTGCCGACCGCGTGGTGCCAGGCGCTGTTGTTCTTGTTCGACGTGCTGTTGATGGTCCGCTGGGTGCCGTCGTTGATGCCGAAGGTGACCTGGCCGTTGGACCGCAGGTAGAGCATCCGGTCGCTCACGCTGCTGCTGCCGGTCTTCGAGTTGCCGAAGCCGATGATCCGGCCGCCGCGGAAGATGCTCTGCTTGAACCAGGCCTCCACGGTGAACTGCTGCGGCATGCTGTAGGCCTTCTCGCCGACCATCCGGCCGTTGCTCGAGCTGACCGTCGCCGCCGTGTTCCCGCTGACCTTGCCGGCGCTGCCGAGCGTCATACCGGTGAACGTGCCGTTGTTGCTCTGGCCGGAGGCGTCCACCGACGTGGTCGAGCCGGACGCCTCACCAAGCCGCCAGTACGCCTGCGGGCCGTCAGAGGCGATGATCTGCTCGTACGCCGTACTCGCGGTGCTCGCCACCGTGAGCGGGTCGGAGTAGTTGCCCCGGATCGTCGTAGTGCCGTCCGTGACCTCGACGCGGTAGTTGGTCACCTCGCCCGGCGTCACGTCGGTGTCCGTGTAGTGCAGCCACGGCTTGTCCCACGGAGTCGACTTGGCGGTCCAGGTCGCGATGGTGGTGTTGCTGAAGCCCTTCAGCAGCCGGTAGGTCAACGTGCTGTCGTCGTTGTCCACGACCGTGGGGAAGTGGATCTGGACGACACCCGGCTGGACGGAGTACGGGAGCAGCTTGGCCGGCTTGGCCGGAGCAGCACCCGGGCTCGCGTTGGTGAAGCGGGTCAGACCCTGCTGACCGGCGCCGTTGGTCGTGGTGAAGTCTCCACCGACCCACAGATCTGAGCCGCCGGTGGCGAACGCCAGCGGGCCGACCTCGGTGGGCGGACCGGCGTTAGTGTTCGGGAACCAGGGGCCGATCTTGCCGTCGGCCAGACTCTGGGTGAGCAGGAAGCGGTAGCCGAAGCCCTGCGGGAAGGCACCGGCGCCCTGGTAGGCGCAGTCGTGAGCGTGCGAACCCTTGTAGAGCCAGCCGTTCACCACCTTGACCGTCTCGGTCGCGCCGAGGCACTGGTTCTTCCACTTCAGCGCGTTGGTCGCGAGGTCGACCGCCCAGGTGCCGTCGAAGCAGCCGCCGCCGTCGCCACCGTTGCCGAAGTACACGGTGTCGCCGCTGGCGTCGATCGACTTGACCCGGGTGGTGCAGGAGCCGTTCGGCGGCGGGACCGCGGTGGCGCCCGGGAAGGGCAGTACCGCACCGGTCACCGGGTCGAGGCTCGAGACGGTGTTCTGGTTGGTGCCGTTGACGGTGCTGAACTGGCCACCGGCGTAGGCCTTGGAGCCGTCGTCGGCGATGTCCACGGCGTACACGTCGCCGTTGGCGGAAGGGGCCCAGGGCAACAAGGTGCCGAGGTCGGCGGTGACCGCGGCGAGCCGGAGCCGGTCGACGCCGTTCACGAGGCCGAACGAGCCGCCGAAGTACACGGTGTCGCCGTCGCCGGAGACGGCGATCGACTTGACCCGGTACGAGACGGAGGGCTTCCAGTTCGTCACCAGCGCGCCGGTGGCGGTGTCGAAGGCGGCGATCCGGTTGCGGGTCACGCCGTTGACGGTGGTGAAGTCACCGCCGATGAAGATCCGCGAGCCGTCGGGTGACGCGGCCACGGCGTACACCTGGCCGTCGAGGACCGGGTTGAAGCCGGCCACGAGTTCGCCGGTGGTCGAGTCGAAGGCCGCCAGGTACGCCTGGCCGACCTCGTTGGTGCCGAGCGGTGAACCCGGCGGACGGACGCTGGTGAAGCGCCCACCGGCGTAGGCCTTCCCGGCCGCTACGGCGATTCCCTGCACACTCGCGTTGGTCTGCCAGACCGGGCTGTTCTGCGCCGAGAGCGAGGCCTCGATGCTCTGGGCCGGCGGTGCCAGCACCATGACTCCGGCTGCCGCTACCAGTGCGCCGACCGTGCCAAGGCGCGCGAATAGCCATCTCTTCTTCATCCTGCGGTGTCCCCCCTCGGACAGGCGCCTACCCAGGCGCCGTACAAGTGCTTCCCGTGTTTCTTGCTTTCCCCGTTTTCCCCCGAGACAGAGTAGGCCACAGAAAGTGAGCTTTGACCAGTCTGCAAACGGCTGGAATCGGCGAGCCGCAGGGGTTGGTGACAGCCCGTGAACGTTACAGGCGATTGCAGCTTCAACTTCCTGCCGCGAGCGGGACGGCAGCGGTACGGACCGTGACCTGAGTTCGGTTTCGAAGGCCACGCGATGCCTATATCCTGGGGCCCGGCAAGGCTGGAGCCGATCATGGTGGGGTCACCCGGAGGGCGGCGCAATCCTGGTCTTTACGGAAAGCGCTGACTGATGAAATTGGGGGACGGATGGAACCGGGCACTGTGGTCTGGCGGGACACTGCGCAGTCACTCCTGCGGCACAGGTGGCTGATCATCGGCTGCGTCTTGCTGGGCATCGGCGGCGCCGCCGTCTTCTCGTTGTCGCAGACCGAGCGCTGGACCGCGTCCAGCCAGGTCGTGATCGGGCCGGCCGTACCGCCGGCCCTGGTCGGCGACCTGCCCACCGGCGCGGACAAGACCGGCCCGCTCGGGCTCGACCTGCCGGCCGAGACGCAGGCCCGGGTGATGGCCAGCCCGGCGATCCTGCGTGAGGTCGCCAAGTTCCTGCAGATGCCGACCACGGACGACTCGGTCCAGTCGCTGTCCGGTGTGACCCGGGTCAAGGCGGTCACCGACAACGCCTACCTGATCACCATCGACGGCCCGACCGCCGACGAAGCGGTACGCCGGGCCAACGCGATCGCCCAGATCTACCTGGCCCAGCGCAGCCGGGAGGCCAAAGCCCTGCTGGTCACGCTCGCCAGCCAGGCGTCCGACCGGGCCAAGACCGCCAACGCTCAGTCGAAGAGCCTGGTCAGCCTGATCAACGAGGCGATCCAGCGCAACGACACGCAGTACGCGGCCGCCCTGCGCGACCAGCGAGTCGGCCTGGCCACAGAGGCCCGGCAGGCCGCCGACCAGGCAGCCGCGATGAACAAGGCCCTTTCGGGCGTCGGCGCGAGCAGCCAGTTGGTCACGCCGGCCACGAAGGACACCGCGACCTCGTCGCCGCTGGTGTCACGCGACATCACCGTTGGCGCGATCCTCGGCCTGGTGCTCGGTTTCGGCCTGGCGCTGATCAGCACCCATCTGAGCCCGTTCATCCTGACTCGCGACCAGGCGGCCCGCGCGGCCGCTTCGCCGGTGATCGCCGCCTCGATCGGCCACCGTCGTTTCCGGCTCGGCTTCCGCTGGCGCTTCTGGCTTCGCGCCTCGCCGCAGTTGCCGCCGTCGGAGATCACCGGGCTGGGCACCGAAGCGAGCGGTGCGCTCGCCCGGCGCGAGCTGAACCCAAGAGGCATTGGAGCCAGCGGTGCCGGCGCGCTGCTGGTCGTCTCCGCCTCACCCAACCGGAACTCGGCAGGTGTCGCGCTGGCAATGGCCGAGGCGAGTGCCCGCGATGGCCGCGAGACGTTGCTGGTCCTCGCCGACCTGCGCGGTACGCCGGTGTTGTCGCACGTGACCGACCACGAAGGCCTCACCGATCTCGTCAACGAGCCGGCCCCGACCCGCGCAGTACGGGCTCGCAAGCTGTTCCGTCCTGGCACGGTGGCTGATCTGTACGTGCTGCCGCCTGGGCTGAGCAGCGACGAGAGCGCGCTGGCCATCGGCCCGTCACTCGTACCGGGCATCGTGGCCGACCTGCCCCCGGGGTACTCGGTCGTCATCCACGGACCGGCTTCGGTTGGCCGGCATGGGATCACGCCGCTGGCCGCTGCGGTCGACGCGTCGGTGCTGGTGGTGCAGGTCGGCCAGGACAAGGAGACCGACCTCACCCGGCTCACGGCCGCGCTGAGGTTTGCTGGTGCGCCGGTGCTGGGCGTCGTACTGATCGGCGCTTCCAAGCACGATGAGACGCTGGGCATTCCGTTGAACTTCACCCCGGCCGAGACCACACCGCCGCTGCGCTGACAGGGCTGCGACGATGAGGCTGTGTTGATGGGGACGGGATGACGCTGACGGCACCGCCGGTGCCGGGGACCACTGACGCGTCCAACAGCACCAAGGCGAGCTGGCTCTGGCTGGCGATGTGGAGCCTGCTGGTGCTGGGCGTGCAGCCCTGGTCTTCGCGGGCCGCCGCGCCGCAGGGATCGACCGGCTCGAACAACAGCCTGATGAAGGGCGTCCTGCTCGGGGCGATCTTCCTGATCTGCCTGGCGGCGACGAAGCCGGGGTTCCGGACGCGATCGAGCCCCGCCACCACCTTGTACGTCGTCTACGCGATGTTCGCTACGGCCACGGCGTTCTTGCTCGCGGATCCGGGTGGCCCGTTGCTCCGGCTGGCGCGGCTGTTGATCGGGCTGCTGCTCCTGTTCATGCTTTGGCGGCCGCTGATCCGGGTGCCGGAGCGGTTGATCCGCGCGCATCTGCTCGCGCATCTTCTGCTGGCGCTCACGGTGGTCCTCAGCGTCATCTGGCGTCCCACGGTGGCGTGGCGGCCGCTGAGCACGTTCGGCACCGGCTATCGCCTGCAGGGTGTGCTCATCCCGATGCTGCCGCCGCGGGTCGGCGAGGTCGGGGCCATCCTGCTCGGGTTGGCGATCATCGCGTTCGTCTACCGCAAGCTTGCGTTCGTGCCCGCCGGCGCTCTGGTCGGCCTCGGTCTGGTGCTGGTCGCGCTGAGCCGCACCCGGACGGCCGCCGCGGCTGTGGCCGTCGGTCTGGTGCTTGCTCTGCTGCTGACGCGGAAGACCTGGTTCGGCCGGATAGCGTCGATCTCGGTGCCGGCGTTGATGGGGCTGGCCTTCACCGTCATCCCCTCGCTGCAAACCTGGCTTCTGCGCGGCCAGGGCACCAAGCAGATCAGCTCGCTGAGCGGCCGGACCACGAGTTGGCAGTACGTGCTGGACGAGGAGGTCTCGCTGCAGACCGCGATCATCGGCCATGGGCTGGGCAACAAACGCGTGCTGCTCCGCCGCGGCGAGGGCGATATCGACGTGATGGCCATCGACAACAGCTGGCTGAGTCTCTACTGGGAGACGGGTCTGCTGGCTGTCACCATCGTCGGGATCGCCTTCATCGTCGCCTGGATCTCGGTACTGCGCGCACCCACGCCCTTCGTCAAGGCCAGCGGCGCACTCCTGCTCGGCTACGTCTCGGTCGCCTCGCTGAACGAGAGCGGCCTGTCAGACCTGAGCTCGATGACGCTCCACCTGCTGGTCGCGGCCGCAGTCTGCGACGCCGACCGCCTCCGAGCCAAGGCTCATCCACCTCCGCCCAAACCCCGCCCCCAGAAGTACATCTAGCGCTTCGCCTGTACTGCGGGGGCTAGCTGCGCCGCAGCGTCAGTTGCTGATGCTGTCCTTGTCGAAGCCGGCGGCTTGCCACTGGGTCCAGGTCATCGTCTTGCCGCGGTAGGCGAAGCGTTCGGCCGCGCGGTCGCCGATCCGGTAGCTGTTCCGGCTGAAGCGGATCGCCCCGTCCTTGGCCGGTGACTCCTTGTTCTCCACCACCCCGGTGCTCGCGGTCTTGTCGTCCATCACGACCTGGTTCGCCTCGATCACGACGCCGTTCAGCACGTACACCCCGCGCGGCCCGTCACCCCGGGTCCGCGACTGGATCGCGATGCCGTTGCGGTTGCCCTTGATCAGGTTGCCCGCCACGGTCACATCCGACGACGTGTTCACATTGATCCCACCGCCGTCCCACAGACTCGGCCCCGACCCGCGCCCGGTGCCGAACCCGTTGCCCTCGACAACGTTCTGCTCGATCACCGCCTGGTAGCTGATCTCGTACCGGATCCCGTCGGCCGCGTTGTCCCGGATCCGGTTCCCGACGATCTTGCGGTCGTACTCCGCGATGTCGCTCCACATCCCGATCCCGCGGTTCGCGACGATGTCGTTGCCCGACACCTCACCGGACGAGCGGGTCGACTTGATCCCGCCCGACTCCCAGTCGGCGATCCAGAAGCCGTCGGTGTTGTTGCGGGTGACCAGGTTCCCGGTGAGCTTCACGTCGGCGGAGCGGTACTGGCCGATGCCGAGCTGCCCGTTGTCGGCGACCGTGTTCCCGCTGACCGTCGCCCGGTCACCTTGGAGCACCATCACGCCGACCGCGTGGTTCCAGCGAACCTCGTTCGCCAGCACCTTCCAACCTGTACCGACCTGCAACGCGCCGCCCTGCGGAATGCTCGCGAAGTGCTCGATGGTCAGCCCGGAGATCGTGACGTCCTGCGCCGAGGCCTCGATCGCCGTCCGCGTGCGCGACATCTCGACGACCTTGCCGGCCGGATCGTCGGCGACGTAGACGGCGTTGGCCTGGTAGTCACCGAAGAACGTGCCGGGCTTCAGCTGATCGAGACTCATCACCCGCGTGAGGTGCAGGCCGTCGACGAAGAGCTGCTCGGCGAGCTGACACGGGTTGGTCTTCTCGTCCTCGCACTTCCCCTTCAGCTTGTACGCCGATGGCAGCACGTCGCGGACCACCCAACGACCGCCCTCAGCCCGCCACCCCTTGAGCGGCACCGAGCCGGTCAGTACCGCGCCCTCGCTGCTCCCCAGTGTCGAGCCAGCCCCAGGCCGGATCGCGTGGCTGATCCGATGCAGTCCCTTGGCGAAGCAGAACGTCTTGGCGGTCGGATTGGCGTCGATCACCTTCTGCGGATCGGCCCCAACCGCAATCGCCACCCCAACACACTTGGCCGCAGTAGCGGGCCCCGTCGCCCCAAGCTTGACGCTAGCCGCCGGCGGAGCAGCGGTCGGCACCCCCAACGTCGGCGACCCCAACGTCGGCTCACTCGGCAGCGGCGCGCCTTGATCGTCGGTGCATCCACCCAGCAAGAAGACGGCAAGCAAGCCAGCGCCAACCGACGTGAACCCGCGTCCCATCAATGCCCCCACACCAAGCCGACCCCGGAAAGTTGCCCAACTATAGGTCAGCCCTCCGCCACGACACTCACCCCGCGGACCCTCGTACCGTCGAGCGCCAGGCTGTCAGTGGCCAACGGTTTCAGCGCACGTAGGTGTCGCGGGCGAGGTTGTAGGCGAGGTCTTGGGCTACTCGGAACGCGTCGTCTTCGTCCAGGCGGTGTTCGACGACGAGTTTGGCGAGGTAGCCGGCGTCGATTCGGCGGGCCAGGTCGTGGCGGGCGGGGATGGAGAGGAAGGCGCGGGTGTCGTCGACGAAGCCGGAGGTGTTGTAGAAACCGGCCGTCTCGGTCACCAGTTCGCGGAATCGCCGCATGCCGTCCGGGCTATCCAGGAACCACCAGGGTGCGCCCAGCCGCACTGTCGGGTAGACGCCGGCGATCGGCGCGAGCTCACGGGAGTAGGTGGTCTCGTCGACGGTGAACAGCACCATCCGGAAACCCTCGGCATGGCCGAATCGCTCCAGCACCGGCCGCAGCGACCGGGTGAACTCCGTCGCCACCGGGATGTCATGACCTTGGTCCGGCCCGTAGACGGCGTGGATCTCCGGGTGGTGATCGCGCAGTACGCCCGGGTGGAGCTGCATCACCAGCCCGTCCTCGACGGACATCGACGCCATCTGGAAAAGCATGTGCCCCGCGAACGCCGCCGCGTCCTCGGCCGAGACCTCACCCCGCAACGCGTTCCCATAGATCCGCTCGGCCGCCGCATCGTCGAGCGGGATCGCCGCCGCGGTCAGGTGCCCGTGGTCGGTCGCCAGCGCACCGGCTGCCAGGAACGCCTGCCGTCGCTGCCGCAAAGCCTCCAGATAGCCCGCGTACGACGAAGTGTCCACGTCAGCCCGTACGCCGAGTTGGCCGGCCAGTTCGCTCCAGCCCGGCCGGTCGAGGTGGACGACCGCGTCCGGGCGGAAGGTGGGGATCACCCGGCCGGGCAGATCGGCCGCGACCTTCGCGTGTTGCGCCAGATCGTCCGTCGCGGCATCGGTGGTGGAGATGACCTCGATGCCGAACCGGTCGAGCAACGCGCGCGGCCGGAACTCGGGCTCGGCCAGTCGCGCGGAGATCTCGTCGTACAGCTCGTCGGCGGTCTCCGCTGACGGCGCGACGTCGAGGCCGAGCACCTCGGCGAACTCGTGCTCCAGCCAGTACCGGCTCGGCGTGCCCAGGAACAGGTGCCAGCGCGAGCAGAACTCACGCCAGATGTCGCGGGGCTCGGCGGTCTTCACGCCGTCGAGGCGGGGCAGCCCGAGCAGGTCGGGGGAGACACCCTGGGAGACCAGCATCCGGGTCACGTAGTGGTCCGGCACGACCAGGAGGTCGGCCGGGTTGCCGAAGGCCTGGTCGGTCGCGAAGAGCGAGATGTCGACGTGCCCGTGGAAACAGAGCAGCGGCAGATCCTTCGTGGACGCGTGGATCCGGCGGGCCACGTCGCGCGCTTCGCCCGCGGGCAGCGCACGGTCCGGGTGAGCCTGCAGGGCCTTCGGCATAAGTCCTCCGTGGGGTTCGGCTGCAACAGCTGCGGAAAGCATTGCAGCCAGCACAGCCTCACACAAGCCCTGCAAATAAAGGAAATCCAGCGTGTCGTCCACAGCTCGCCGACGAGGACTTGACACAAGAGTGCAACCGATTGCAAACTCAGCCAACGGCCAGACCAGACGACCCGGAGGTGGGAGATGCCAGCGACTATTCGCGACGTCGCCCGGCTGGCGGGCGTGTCACCGTCGACCGTTTCCCGCGCGCTCTCGCTGCCCGACGTCGTCAACCCGGCCACCCGGGCCCGCGTGCGGGCAGCGGCGGAGCAGCTGGGTTACGAGCCCAACCGAGCCGCCCGCGGCCTGATCACCGGCCGCACCGGCAACATCGGCCTGGTCGTCCCCGATCTGGCGAACCCGTTCTTCCCCAGCGTCGTGAAGGGTGTCCAGGCCCGCGCCCGGCTGCACGACGTGGCCGTGTTCCTGGCGGACACCGACGAGGACGCCGCGGCCGAGGCCGGCCTGGTGCGGGCGCTGGCCAAACAGGTCGACGGGCTGATCCTGTGCTCACCTCGAGCCACCGAAGAAGAGCTGGCCGCCGTGGCGCGGGAGACGAACGTCGTGCTGGTGAACCGGCTGGTCGAAGGCGTTCCCGCCGTCACCTTCGACAACGAGGGCGGGATGCGGCAAGCGATCGCGCACCTGGTGGCCCTCGGGCATCGGCGGATCGCCTGGGTCGGCGGACCGAAGGCCTCGTGGTCCAGCGCGCACCGCATCATCGGCCTGTACGCCGCGGCCCGCGACCACGGGGTGAAGCTGGTCGACGTCGGCGACTTCGCCCCGACCTACGAGGGTGGCATGGCGGCCGCCGACCAGGTGGTCGCCACCGGTGCGACCGCCGTGGTGGCCTACAACGACCTGATCGCGATCGGGCTGCTGGCCCGGTTGCACACCCGGGGAATCTCAGTGCCGGGCGACCTGAGTGTGGTCGGCATCGATGGAATCGCCATGGCCAGGATGTCCCGGCCCGCGTTGACGACGGTGCGGCTGCCCAAGCAGAAGGCCGGCGAGATCGCGGTCGAGTTGCTGCTGGCCGTCCTCGACGACCCGGATCCAGACACCATCATCGCCACCCGCGGCAAGTTGCACGGCGAGCTGATAGTGCGGGACTCCACCGGCGTGGCTCCTGACCCGGCACGCCCCTGATCCAGAGGAGAGATCCCGATGCGCCTCGTCAACCCCACGCCTATCCGTACCGCCCGGCGTACCTGCCGGTGAACCGCCTGGAGGATGGAACGGTGCACGCATGGTGATCCCCGACGTACTGGTGATCGGCGAGATCCTGGTGGAGTTCAGCTCCACGGAACCGCTCGACGCCGGTACTGCGCTCACGCTCAACTTCTCCGGCGACGCGCTCAACTCGGCGGCCGCGGCGGCCGCCGCGGGTGCGCACACGGCTCTCCTCGCCAGGGTGCCCGACGATGAGCTCGGCGACCGGCTGCTCGACCGAGTGGTTGCCCTGGGCATCGACACGTCGCAGGTGATCCGGGTGCCCGGGCAGCACGGCGTCTACCTTCAGCACGCCGACCCGTCGGGCGCACGGGAGTTCACCTACGTACGCCGGGGGAGCGCAGGCTCAGGACTCGGCCCGGGCGACGTACCCCTCGATCTGGTTGCGCGGACCGGTGCGGTGCTGGCGAGCGGGATCGCCTGCGCCATCTCGCCGCTGTCGGCCCAGGCGGTGCGGGTCGCCGCGTCGAGTGCTCGCTGCTTCGTCTATGACCCCAACTGGCGACCGCGGTTGGTGAGCGCCGCTGGAGCAGGGGATCACCTCCGCACGCTGGCGCAGTACACGCGACTCGTCACCCCAGCCTGGCCACGCGAAGCACAGCTGGTCAGCGAAGGAGACGATCCAGTCGCAGCCTGTACTGCGATCAGAGGGCTCGGCGTCGAGGCCGTCGCACTGACTCGCGGATCCGAAGGCGTGCTCTTGGACGACGCCGGACGGATCGTCGAGATCCCGGTGATCCCGGCGCCGATGGTTGTCGACCAGACCGGTGCGGGCGACTCGTTCGCCGGCACGGTGACGGCGCGACTCGCGCTCGGCGATGGCCTGGAAGAGGCGGTACGACTCGGCGTGGCGGCCGCCTCGCTATCAGTCGGAGGCCTCGGCGGCACCGGCCACGTAGCCACACTCGAAGAAACCCGGGCCCACGCGGCCAACGGAGCAGCGGAGGTATCTGCATGATCGAGCGACTGAGCCTCAGCAGCATTCCGGCTGTTCATAGGCCGGGCGTGGACCCGCGGGAGCTCACTGTCGGGATCGTCCATCTCGGCCTCGGGGCCTTCCACCGCGCGCATCAAGCCGTCTTCACCGAGCAGGCCGCGATCCTCACCGGCGACACCCGGTGGGGGATCTGCGGCATCAGCCAGCGCTCAGCGACCGTTCGCGATCAGCTCGCACCACAGGACGGCCTGTACTCCGTACTGACCCGTGGCCTGGGCGACCCCAGCATCCGCGTGATCGGCAGCATCCGCGACGTCCTGACCGCGCCGGAGGACCCGGAGTCGGTGGTCGCCCGGATCGCGGATCCGGCGGTGGCGGTGGTGACGCTGACCGTGACCGAGAAGGGATATCGAGCCGCCGCTGAAGGCGGTCTCGACCTGACCGATCCGGAGATCCAGGCCGACCTCGCTGGCCGCCCACCCCGGACCGTGGCGGGTCAACTGGCCGCCGGACTGGCTCGGCGTGCTGAGAACGGCGCCGGTCCGCTGACGGTGCTCTCCTGTGACAACTTGGTGGCCAATGGCCCCTTTCTCCGTCGCCTGATGGAGGACTACGCCGCCGCCTCACCGGATGCCAAGCAGCTGATCCAGCAGTTGGAGGTCGCGCGCTTCCCGGCCAGCATGGTTGACCGGATCGTGCCGGCGACCACGGATGCCGACCGTGCTGGGGCCGCGGCGCTGCTCGGAGTACGGGATGAGGCTGTTGTGGTTGCGGAGCCGTTCCTGCAGTGGGTGATCGAGGACGACTTCGCCGGCGGGCGCCCGGACTGGGAGAAGGCGGGCGCGATCTTCACCGGTGACGTTGCGCCGTGGGAGCAGGCGAAACTGCGGATGCTCAACGCGACGCACTCGATGCTCGCGTATCTGGGTGCGTTGCGCGGCTACGAGACGATTGCCGAGGCAGTTCGCGACGAAGAGCTGGCCGGTTTCGCCAGCGAGCTGATGACGGCCGACGTGATCCCCACGCTGACGCCGCCGGACGGGCTCGACCTGACGGCGTACGGGCAGAGTGTGCTGGAACGGTTCGCCAACCCCGCGCTGAAGCACCGGACGGCGCAGGTCGCGATGGACGGTTCGGTGAAGCTGCCCGTCCGCCTGCTCGGCACCATCCGCGACCGCCTGGCCGCCAACACCGAGCCGCGCCTGGCTTCCCTCGCCGTCGCCGCCTGGATGGTCTACGTCTCCACCGGAGTGGATGCCAACGGCAAGGATCTGCCGCTCGACGATCCCCAAGCCGGCAAACTGCAGGAGGCACTCGCAACCACGACCCCCGGCCCGGCCGCGACGGTGGACGCGCTCCTGGGCGTCGAATCCGTCTTCGGCACCGACCTCCCCGCAAACACAGTCTTCAAAGACCTGCTGATCGACCACGTCAGCGCACTGACCGCCTGAAAGGCGCGTCAGCGCATCGACCGGCTGGAAGACACGCGTGCGGCATGACCGGCTGAAATGGCAGCAGCCGCCGCGAGATGCTGCTCGCGGCGGCTGCCTCTTGTGGGTCCGGGTGAGCTCTGGGGATGCTCACCTGGACGTTTCGGTCAGCCGGTGGTGAAGTGGCTGCCGGTGTCGAGGCCGGCGGCTTGCCACTCGGCCGCGCTGAACCACTGGCCGAACTTCTGGAACCGGTCCGCGCTCAGGCTGTCGAGCACGTAGCTGTTGTCCTTCAGCACGACCTCGCCGGTCGGGATCGCGGCGCCGGAGTTCTGCACCATGCCCGTCGACGTCGTCCCGCCGCGCATCGTCACCTTGTTGCCGGTGACGATCACGTCGCGCAGCACGTTCAGCCCCCACGGGCCGTTGCCCCTGGTCCGGGACTGGATCGAGATGCCGTTCACGTTGCCGGCCAGCACGTTGTTGCGAACCGTCACGTTCGTCGACGTGTTCACGTTGATACCGCCGCCGTCCCACAGCGACCGGCCCGACCCGCGACCGGTCCCCAGGCCGTTGCCCGTGATGACGTTGTCCTCGATCACGCCATTGCGGCCGATCTCGTAGCGGATGCCGTCAGCGGCGTTGTCGACGATCTGGTTGTCGCGGAACACCCGGCTGTCGTCGTACGCGTCGCTCCACAGCCCGACGCCGAGGTTCTCCTTGATCAGGTTGCCGGCCACGGACCCGTTGATGGACCAGGTGGTCTTGATCCCGCCGGACTCCCAGTCGGCGATCCAGAAGCCGTCGGTGTTGTTGTTGCTGACCTGGTTGCCGACGATCTTGCCGTTGCTGGTGCTGTACTGGCCGACGCCGAGCTGCCCGTTGTACTGGATCAGGTTCTTGTCCAGCGTCGCGCCGTCGGCGTTGACGAGCATCGCGCCGACCGCGTGGTTCCAGCGGATGTCGTTGGCGAACACCCGCCAGCCGCCGCCGAGCACCACTGCACCGGCCTGCGGTGCGCTGGCGAAGTGCTCGACCGTCAGCCCGTGGATGGCGACGTTGGTCCCGCCCGGCTCGATCGCGGTCTTCGTCTTGGACATCTCCACCGACCGGCCCTGCGGGTTGTCACCGACGTACACCGCGTTGCCGGCGTAGTCGGCGTAGAAGGTGCCGGGAGCAACCTTGTCCCGGGTCTTCACCCGCAACAGGTGCTTGCCGTTCAGGAAGACCTGCTCGCGCAGGTAGCAGATGTTGGCGACGTTGTCCTCGCACTGCCCGGTCATCCCGTACGCCGCCGGCAGCGCGCCGCGAGTCACCCAGTCGCCGTTGTCGGCCGCCCAGCCGGTCAGCGGGACCGAGCCGGTCAGCACCGCGCCCTCGTCGCTGCCCAGGGTCGAGTTCGCCTTCGGGCGCAACGGGCGGTCGATCCGATGCAGGCCGGCGGCGAAGCAGAACGTCGTACCGGTCGCGGACTTGTCGATCAGGTCGGCCGCGTTCTGGTCGGTCCTGATCGTGGTGCCGTTGCAGGCCGGCGCCAGCGAAGGGCCGGCCGGGAAGGTGCCCGGGGGGAGCAGCGTCGGCGTGGGCTCCGGTGTCGGGGAGGGCGTTGGCGTCGGAGTTGGCGTGGCGGTCGGCTTGGTGGTGGTCGGGGTGGGCGTCGGCGCAGGGGTCGGGGCGGGCGTGCTGGGCACACTGACGGTCGGAGTCGGCGTCGGGCGCGGCCAGGGCTTGCGTGGATGCTCACCCGGCAGGATGCCGCCGGACTTGTTGTCCTCACCGAATGCGGAGGCGATGCTGCTTCGCGTTCCGGCGACGATCCCGGTCAAGGCGACCGCACCGGCTGCCGCGACACAGATGATGGTCACTGACTTCTTCACTGACGACCCTCCGGGGATTGGTACTTCTTTCTGCACCCCCCTGGTGCGGCCTTCTCCAGAAGACTACTACTTGAGGTAGTCGTGGCAATACGCATTGTCGTTGCGTCGGCCAACAATTCTTCCGAGTCGGTTGCCCCAGGCATGTTTGTTGTTGCCGGGTGCATCAATTGCGCTCTGTCATCAAAGTTGCGCTGCGTGATGCAAGCCCCGCGGCATCGGGCTCGCTCGGGAAGGCCGGCTCCTCAGCTGGTCAGGAAGCTCCCAGCGGTATCAAGGCCGGCACTGCGCCAGCCAATGGCGGTCAGCTTGGTGCCGAACTTGGCGAACCGCTGCGCGGCCAGCTTGTCCAGCAGGTACCGGTTGCCGCTGAAGGTCAGCTGTCCGGCTGGCACCTCGGCTCCGGAGTTCTGCACCATGCCGGTCGCCTGGGTGCCGCCCGTCATCCCGATCGTGTTGCCGGTGACATGGACGTTGCGGAGCAGGTAGCGGCCCCACGGTCCGTCGCCCCGGGTCCGGGACTGGATCGAGATGCCGTTGACGTTGCCGGACACGGTGTTGTTCCGGACCGTCACGTTCGACGAGGTGTTGACGTTGATACCGCCGCCGTCCCACAGCGACGTACCGGAGCCACGGCCGGTACCGAATCCGTTGCCGGTGATCGTGTTGTTCTCGATCACGCCGTTGCGGCTGATCTCGAAGCGGATCCCGTCGGCGGCGTTACCGGTGATCTTGTTCGAGCTGATCACCCGGCCGTCGTCGGCGACGTCGGCCCACAGCCCGACGCCCTTGTTGGACCGGATCAGGTTGCTGCTGACGGTGCCCGACGAACGCGTCGACTTCATCCCGCCGGATTCCCAGTCGGCGATCCAGAAGCCGTCGGTGTTGTTGTAGGTGATGACGTTGCGGGTGACGTTCGCCTTGAGCGAGTTGTACTGGCCGAGGCCGAGCTGGCCGTTGTGGTGCACCAGGTTGCGCTCGATCCGGGCGTTGTTCGCCTTCACCAGCATCAGCCCGACCGACTTGTTCCAGCGGACCTCGTTCGCCTTGACGGTCCAGCCGGGGCCGGAGACCAGCGCGCCGGCCTGGGCCGGGCTGGCGAAGTGCTCGATGGTCAGGCCGCGGACGGTGACGCCGGGCTGGTTCGACTCGATCGCGGTCGGCGTCTTCGACATCTCGACCGCGTGTCCGGCCGGGTTGCTGCCCAGGTAGATCGCGTCAGCGGCGTAGTCGGCGTAGAAGGTGCCGGCCTTGACCGCGGCGAGCGACGCGACCCGGGTCAGGTGGCTGCTGTCCAGGAAGACCTGCTCGCGCAGGTGGCAGATGTTCGCCTTGTTGTCCTCGCACTGCCCACTCATCCCGTACGCCGACGGCAGCGCGCCGCGGGTGACCCAGCGCGTGCCCGACTTGGCCCAGCTGGTGAGGGGCACCGAGCCGGTCAGGACTGCGCGAGCCGAGCTGGCGATCGTCATGTTCGCCTTCGGCCGGATGGTCTGGCTGATCCGGTGCACACCGGAGGCGAAGCAGACGGTCGAGCCGGCCGGCTGGGAGTTGACCACGGCCTGGGCGTTCTGGCCGGGCTTGATCACCACTCCACTGCAGGGACCCGCGACCGCTGGGCCGGCGTCGGTCTCGCCGATGGCCGGCTCGGTCTTGGCCGGCGGGGTGGTGGCGGTGGGCTCGGACTTGGTCGCCGTACTGGTGGGCTTCTTGGTGGGGGCCACCGGCTTCTTCGACGGCGCGACCGTCGGGGGCTTGGTCGAGACGGTGCCAGGCGGCTGCGTCGGCTGTGCGGCCGGGCGTTTCGAGGGGAGCACCGCTGGACCGGACGGGCCGTTCTGGGCCGTGTCGCGTGACTTCTCCGCGGAAGCCGCGTTCTTGTAATGAGAGATGACGGGGAAAGCTGTAACGACAGCCAACGCCATGGCGATAAGGGCTGCAAGCAACACCCTTCTCGAACCAATACTCCTCAAAGCACCCTCCGGGTGTCTCGGCGCGCGGTAGTTCGTCCCCAGGTGCGGCCTGTCACGTACCAGTTGTCACCACCGCGAGACTTAAGGTGGTGTCATGCGGGTCGCCATGTTGCACAACCGTTACCGTTCGGGTCAACCCAGTGGCGAAAACACCGTCGTCGATCAAACGGCTGATCTTTTGCGTACATCAGGACATGTTGTTGACCTTTACGCACAGAACAGTGACGACATTGCGCAAATGAGCCGAAAAGATCGCGCGCTGTTACCGTTCCGCTCCGTATGGTCATTCGCCGACGAACGCGATTTAACATTCCGATTGCAGACGGCGCGTCCGGACATCGTGCATGTGCACAACACCTTCCCGCTCTTCAGTCCTTCTGTACTGCGTGCAGCGGCCCGCCAGGACCTGCCGGTCGTCGCCACTCTGCACAATTTCCGGCTGATGTGTGCCAACGGCGTACTGCAGCGAAACGGTGGTCCCTGCGAATCCTGCGTGGGGCGGATTCCGTGGCGTGGCGCGGTGCATGGCTGTTATCGCGACTCCAAGGTGCAGAGCCTCCCGCTGGTCGCCGGCATCACCGTGCACAAAGCACTCCATACCTGGCAGCGGTACGTCACGACCCTGATCGCGCCGTCGGAGTTCGTCCGCTCCCGGTACGTCGCCGGCGGGTTCGACCCCGACCAGATCGTCGTGAAGCCACACGCCGTCGCCCACTCGGGCGCGGTACGCGAGGGCGCGGGGGAGCCCGTTGTCTTTCTCGGGCGGCTGACTGAGGAGAAGGGTTTCGCTGATCTCCTCAAAGCCTGGGACGCGGCGCTCGGTCAGCTCGTCGTGGTCGGCGACGGGCCGTTGCGGGCCGAGGCCGACGAGCGCGCCAGGCTGGATCCGTCGGTGAAGGTGCTGGGAGCGCTGCCCTGGGCCGAGTGCATGGACGTACTGCGGTCCGCGCGCGCCCTCGTCGTACCGGCGCGGTCCTATGAGACGTTCGGGCTCGTGGTGATCGAGGCGTTCGCGCACGGAGTACCGGTGGTGGCGTCCAGGATCGGGGCGCTCGCGGAGCTGGTCGACGACGGGGAAACCGGTGCCTTGGTCACTCCGGGCGACACGGAGGCACTCCGAAAGGCAGTGGGGTTGCTCACAGCCGAGGCGACTTCGATAGCCTTCGGCCAACGAGCACGCCAGGTATATCTCGACCGCTTCACCCCGGAGCGTGATCTGGCGGCCACGGAGAGGATCTACGCCGATGCGATCGCCCGGCACGCGGCCGACCACCGGACCGGCCGGCAAGGCCAGGCACGCGGTGACGCGAGTAGCTAGGCGAGCCGTGATTACCCGGTGTAAGGTCAGCGCAGACGTGGGGGGTCACGTCGGTCTTTGGTGGGGTCCGGTTGTCGGGATGTTCGCCAAGAGTTCGTTTTTCAACTCGCCCGGGGGGCGACGGGGCAGGGCTCGTGAGAGCTCAGTGGGGGAGTACAAGATGCCGCAACGCATCGGCTATCTGACCGGGGTCTTCGACTTGTTCCACGTCGGTCATCTGGATGTGCTGGAACGAGCTAAACAGCAGTGCGACCGGCTGGTCGTCGGCGTGCTGACCGACGACTGGGCCGCTGACGCCTGGGGTGCTCGTCCGTTCGTCCCGATCGTCGAACGCACGCAGATCCTCGAGCAGCTGCGCTGTGTCGACGAGGTCGTCGTGGTCGACGGCGTCGAGGCAGACTGGCTGACCGGTCAGCTCAAGGCCGCAACCGTGTTCGCCGCCGACGGTACCGACGGAGTACTGGGTCCTGACGAGCTGGACGGGGTGCCCGCCGGCCTGGTCAGTGTCCTGGCATCCGGACGCGGTTCCCGCAGCCAGATCCTGCGCGCCGCTATCGACCAGCGGCAGTCGCGCAGCTCGGTCGCATGAGCGGGCGCTCCTTCGGCGACATCGTCGCCGAGTTGTCGCGCGCGCAGAAGCCTTCGGCCGGAACACCGGCGTACTCCCGGTTCGTCAACCGGCGGATCGGCCGGTACCTGGCCGCCGGCGCCTTCCTGGCCGGCCGGACGCCGAACCAGATCAGCCTGACCAGTGGCTTCTGCTCGCTGGTCGGCATCGTTCTCATAGCCACCGTCGAGCCGAGCCTCCCGCTCGCGCTGGCGGTCACCGCGATGCTGGTGCTCGGCTACGCCTTCGACTCCGCCGACGGCCAGCTGGCCCGGCTGCGCGGAGGAGGTTCGCCGTTGGGCGAGTGGCTCGACCACATGATCGACTGCGTCAAGATCGCCTTGCTGCACAGCGCGGTACTGATCTCGCTCTACCGCTTCGATGCCTTCAGCAACGAATTGGTACTGCTCATCCCGCTGGCCTATCTGTGCGTGTCGGCCGTGCTGTTCTTCGGCCTGATCCTGATCGATCAGCTCCGCCGGCGGCATGGCGCCAGCACGGCCAACGTGCGCGGCGACTCGGTCGTGAAGTCGTTGCTGATAGCACCGACCGACTACGGCGTGCTGTGCCTGGTCTTCCTCACCTTCGGCTGGCCGGCGCTGTTCACCAGCCTGTACGGCGTACTGCTGGCGGCGAACCTGCTCTTCCTGCTGGCCGCGATCGCCAAGTGGTACAAGGAGATGGCGGCCCTGCAGCCGGCGCCGCGGAGTACGGAGGTGAAGAGCTGATGGGTGTGATCGGCTATGCCCCCGGGGTCTACGACATGTTCCACATCGGTCACCTGAACATCCTGCGCCGGGCCGGCGAGCACTGCGACTACCTGATCGCCGGCGTCGTCGAGGACGACGTGGTGACCAAGATCAAGGGCCGTCCGCCGGTCGTTCCGCACGACGAGCGGATGGAGGTCGTCCGGGCCATCGGCCTGGTCGACGAGGTGGTCAGCGACTGGTCCAGCGACAAGTTCGAGATGTGGAAGCAGTTGCGCTACGACGTGCTCTTCAAAGGTGACGACTGGAAAGGCACCGAGAAGGGGACCCGGCTGGAGAAGCTGCTCGGCGAGGTCGGTGCGAGCGTGCACTACTTCCCGTACACGGCCTCCACCTCGAGCACGGATCTACGGAGGCTCCTGGAGGGGACGCTGTGATGTCGACCCGGCCGAAGATCCTGCTCAGTGCCTACGCGTGCCGGCCGAAGGGCGGGTCCGAGCCGGGTGCCGGCTGGGCCTGGGCGAAGGCTGCGGCGCGCGACCACGACGTCTGGCTGCTCACCCGCGGCAAGTTCGCGCACGAGATCACCGAGGAGCTGGCCGCCCGGCCGATTCCGTCGCTGACCGTCGTACCGCTCGAGCTGCCGAAGTGGTTGCTCAAGCTCCGGCGCCGGCACGCGGACGTCTACTGGTACTACCCGCTCTGGCAGCGGCTGGCCGGTAGGACCGCTCAGCGGCTGCACGCCGAGCACTCCTTCGACGTCATCCACCATCTGACTTTCGCGACCGACTGGATGCCCGCGGGCGTCGTCCAGGAGTCGACGGCCAAGGTGATCTGGGGTCCGGTCGGTGGCTCGACGACAGCGCCGCTGTCGATGGCGCACTGGCTCGGCTCGAAAGGCCTGCTGAACGAGCTGGTCCGCCGTGCCTACACCGGCATCGTCCGCCGGCTGGTCGGCCGGAAGCTTGCCCAGAGCGCCGATCTGGTCGTTGCCCAGAACAAGGATGTCGCCGAGTACTTCGGCAAGTACGCGCGCGAGGTCGTGGTCCAGCCCAATGTCGCGATCAGCCGTTTCGCCACCGCCTGCGGTCCGCGGGAGCCGTACGGTGCCCCCGGCATCAAGACCGCCTTGTTCGTCGGTCGCCTGATCCCGTGGAAAGGGTTGCTGATGGCAATCAGCACCCTGGCCCGCCCGGAGGCCGCGAACTGGGAGCTCCGCGTCATCGGCGACGGCCCCGACTGGCGCCGCGCCGAGCGACTGGCCGAGCAGCTCGGCGTACGGGATCGGGTTGAATTCGTAGGCCAGCTTCCGCGTGAAGAGGTCCTGACCGCCCTGCTCCGCGCCGATGCCCTGCTGGCCCCCGCCATGCGCGAAGCCGCCGGCTGGGCAGTAGCAGAAGCCTTGGCCAGCGGCTGCCCAGTCGTCTGCATCGACCGCGCCGGCCCCTCGGTCATCGTCGCCCCCGAAGACGGCGCCGTCGTCCCCTGGCAAGGCGACGTAGTAGGCGAACTAGCCAAAGGCCTGGCCTCCCTCCGCGGCCGCATCGACCCAGTCAACCGCTGGGCCCCCGACCGCCTCCCCGAAATCCTCACCACCTGGTACGCCACCGCCGACGCCCGCCATCTGAGCGGTTAGTCGCGGGCGGTTTTGCCGGGGAGGGCGAGCATGCGGTCGAGGGCGATCTTGGCGTACTTCTCGGTGTCGGGGTCGACCTTGATCGGGTTGACGACGTGGCCGGCGACGAGGTTTTCCAGGGCCCAGACGAAGTGCGGGAGGTCGATGCGGTTCATCGTGGCGCAGTAGCAGACCGTCTTGTCGAGGAAGACGATGTTCTTGTCGGTGTGCTGCTTGGCCAGTCGCTGCACCAGGTTGAGCTCGGTGCCGACGGCCCACGAAGTACCGGGCTCGGCTTTGCCGATGGTGTCGATGATGTACTCCGTCGAGCCGACCAGGTCTGCCTTGAGCACGACCTCGTGCTGGCACTCGGGGTGCACGATCACGTTGACGCCGGGGACCCGGCTGCGGACGTCGTCCACGGAAGCGGTGGTGAAGCGGCCGTGCACCGAGCAGTGCCCGCGCCACAGGATCATCTTGGCCTTCGCGAGCTGCTCGGCGGTGAGACCGCCGCCCGGCTTGTGCGGGTCGTAGACGACGCACTCGTCGAGGCTGATGCCCATCTTCAGTACGGCGGTGTTGCGGCCGAGGTGCTGGTCGGGAAGGAACAGCACCTTCTCGCCCTGTTGAAATGCCCAGTCGAGCGCGACGTCGGCGTTGCTCGAAGTACAGACTGCTCCGCCGTTGCGGCCGCAGAACGCCTTGATGTCGGCGCTGGAGTTCATGTAGGTGACCGGCACGGTGACGTCCGCGACGCCGGCGTCGGCGAGCGCGTCCCAGGCCGCCTCGACCTGCTGGATCCGGGCCATGTCGGCCATCGAGCAGCCGGCCGCGAGGTCGGGCAGGATGACCGTCTGGTTCTCGTTGGTGAGGATGTCGGCGGACTCGGCCATGAAGTGCACACCGCAGAAGACGATGTACGGCGCGTCCGGCCGGGCCGCCGCGTCGCGCGCGAGCTTGAACGAGTCGCCCGTGACATCGGCGAACTGGATCACCTCGTCGCGCTGGTAGTGGTGGCCGAGCACGAACACCTGGTCACCGAGCGCGGCCTTCGCCTTCAGCGCGCGCTCGACCAGGTTGGGGTCGGAGGCCGGCGGAAGAGCGCCCGGGCACTCCACCCCACGCTCCGAGTGCGGGTCGGTGTCCCGGCCCAGAAAGAGCAACGGGAGAGACTTCGAACCCTCTGCAATGGTCGTCACAGCAACCATCGTGCCACGCCGCACGTGTCCACCCGCGTGGTGCACGTCACTGCTCAGGATGCGAAATTAACGCCGGTTCTCGCCGCCGCGAACCGGTGGCTACCCTCCGAAGTGTGGAGATCGCGGGATTGGTGCTGGCAGCGGGGGCGGGGCGCCGGATGGGTGGACCGAAAGCACTGGCACGAGACGCGGAAGGCATCGCCTGGGTGGTCCGGACGGCTCGCGTTCTCGCCGAGGCCGGGTGTGTCCCGGTTGTGGTCGTTGTTGGAGCCGCCGCGAAGCAGGTGATGACCGAGTTGGTCGATGAGCCCGTCGAGGTGATCGAGGCGGTCGACTGGCAGGAAGGCATGGGCGCGACCCTTCGAGCCGGACTGGCCGCGCTGGCGAACCACGCCGAGCCGGTCGCCGCCCTCGTCGTACCGGTCGATGTACCAAGCCTGGAGACATACGTCGTACGCCGTATCGCGGCTGATGCGGATCCCGGCGCGCTGACCCGAGCCGTCTTCGGTGGCAGCCCCGGTCATCCGGTACTACTCGGCCGTGACCACTGGGCCGGGGTTATCGCGACGGCGGTCGGAGACCAGGGCGCCCGGTCCTACCTCAGGCAGCACCCGCCACGCGAGATCGAGTGCTCGGACCTCGCCGACGGTGCGGATGTGGACACCCCCGACCAACTGCCGGCCGGTCATCGGCCAAGCTGATCCTTGGCATCCCAGTCGGCTGGGGCGATGCTGAACAGATGAACGTTGTCGGCTCCGCCGCAGAGCTCGCCGAGCGTCTGCGCGGGACTGGTTACCTCGCCGACGACGGCCTGGCCACGGTCGGCTATCTTGCCCTCGCCCTTGGCCGGCCCCTGTTGCTGGAGGGGGAGCCGGGCACAGGCAAGACCTCGCTCGCCGAAGCCATCGCCGAGGCGCTCGACCTGCCACTGATCCGGCTGCAGTGCTACGAGGGCATCGACTCGACGCAAGCGCTCTATGACTGGGACTTCCCCCGCCAGATCCTGTACCTGCGCACGGTCGAGGCGACCAGCAGTGGGATCGCGGCTGAGGAGGTCGAGAAATCCTTGTTCGACGAGCGTTTCCTGCTCGCCCGGCCCGTACTGCGGGCGCTGCGCGAGAGCCCGGCCGTCTTGCTGGTGGACGAGATCGACCGCTCCGACGACGAGTTCGAGGCGTTCCTGCTGGAGGTGCTGTCGACCCACGAGGTGACCATCCCCGAGCTGGGCACGATCACCGCGAAGGTGCCGCCGATCGTCGTCCTCACCTCGAACCGGACCCGCGAGATACACGACGCGCTGAAGCGGCGCTGTCTCTACCACTGGATCGACCATCCGGGACTGGAGCGCGAGGTCGAGATCGTCCGGACCCGGCTGCCGGAGGTCTCCGAGCGGCTGGCCGAGCAGGTGACGCGGTCGGTCCAGCGGATGCGCGAGCTCGACCTGCTCAAGCCGCCGGGGGTGGCGGAAACCCTCGACTGGGCCCGGGCAATCGACGCGCTCGGCGCAGCCGTCCTCGACGTACAGACCGCGGCCGCCACCCTGGGAGCGGTGCTCAAGTACCGCGAGGACACCGACCGGGTCCGTGAGTCGCTGGACCGGCTGCTGGCGAGTTGAGGTACAGATGACCCTGAATCAGTCGCCCGACTTTGCCTTGGTTGGTTTCGCCTCCGCGCTGCGGCACGCGGGTCTGGCGGTGACCGCCGATCGGGTGCAGGTGTTCCTGCAGGCCGTTGTCGCACTCGATGCCGCCGTTGCCGCTGACGTCTACTGGTCCGGTCGGGCGGCTTTGTGTAGCGGTCCGGACGACACTGCCCGGTACGACGAAGTGTTCGCCGCCTGGTTTTCCGGCGATCTCCCGAGCGGGTCGCTCCGGCGTACCCAATCGGCGCCGACCATCCTCCAGGCCGGACTCGATGCCGAGGGCAATGGTGATGGCGACGACGACCGGTCGCTCACCGTGTCCGCGAGCGACACCGAGGTACTTCGCCATCGGGATGTCGCCGAGCTGTCCGCTACCGACCGGGCCGAGCTGGTCCGGATGTTCGCGAGCCTCAAGCCTCGAGCACCAGTACGCCGCGGTACACGGCGGCGCCCCGCGCACATGGGCGAGATCGACCCGCGGAGGACGATGCGGGCCCAGCTGCGCCAGGTCGGCGAACCGGCGCGCGTGCTGTATCGGCGCCGTGGCACCAGACCTCGCCGGGTCGTGCTTCTCGTCGATGTGTCCGGTTCGATGAGACCCTACGCCGACAGCCTGTTGAGGTTGGCCCACACCCTGGTCCGGGTGGCCCCACGCCAGGTGGAGGTCTTCACCATCGGGACCCGGTTGACCCGAGTGACGCCGGCGCTGCGGCACCGCGACCCGGAGTACGCCCTGCGGCTGGCCGGTGACGTCGTACCGGACTGGTCGGGCGGCACTCGGCTGGGCGAGGTACTCAAGGTGTTCCTGGACAGGTGGGGCCAGCGGGGGACGGCCCGCCGGGCGGTCGTGGTGGTGTGCAGCGATGGCTGGGAACGCGGCGACACCGCACTGCTCGGGGCGCAGCTGCGCCGGCTGGCCGCACTTGCCCATCGGGTCGTCTGGCTCAACCCTCATCGCGGCAAGCCCGGCTATCTGCCCGTCCAGGCGGGGATCGTGGCCGTGTTGCCCTACCTGGACGACCTGATCGCAGGGCACAGCCTGGCCAGCTTTGCGGATCTTCTGGAGGTGGTGGCCGATGCGTGACGTGCTCGAGCGGCTGATGGGGTGGTGGAGTGCGGGGCAGTCGGTTGCCGTCGGCACCGTTGTCGCGACGTTCGAGTCGGCGCCGCGGCCACCGGGTGCGGTGATGCTGGTCGGCCCGGAAGGGGAGGCTGTTGGCAGCGTGTCGGGCGGCTGCGTCGAAGGCGCGGTCTACCAGCTCGGCGAAGAGATCCTCGAGTCCGGTGAACCAGTACTCCAGCGGTACGGCGTCAGCGACGAATCCGCGTTCGCAGTGGGACTCACGTGCGGCGGCATCCTGGACGTGTTCGTCGAGCGCGTCGACCAGGCGTCGTACCCCGAACTGGGAGAGGTGGCAGCCGATGTCGCCGAGGGCCGGCCGGTGGCGGTGGCGACGGTGGTTGCCCATCCAGACGCCGACCGGATCGGCCGCCGGCTGGTTGTGCGTCCGGTGGATCAGCCGACGGCCGGCAGTCTTGGATCCGAGCGGGCGGATGACGCTGTGGCCGATGATGCCCGCGGGCTGCTCGCGGCCGGCCGGACCGAGACGCTGGAGTACGGCCGGGACGGGCAGCGACGAGGCGAGGGGATGCGGGTCTTCGTGTCGTCGTACGCGCCGGTGCCGCGGCTGCTGGTCTTCGGCGCCATCGACTTCGCCGCCGCGGTCGCGAAGCTTGGCTCGTTCCTCGGTTACCGGGTGACGGTCTGCGATGCGAGAGGAGTCTTCGCGACCGCGTCGCGGTTCCCGTCGGCCGAGGTGGTGGTCGACTGGCCGCATCGGTACCTGGCCGCAGAGGCGGAGGCCGGCCGGATCGACGCGCGGACCGTCCTGTGTGTGCTCACGCACGACCCGAAGTTCGACGTACCGCTGCTCGAGGTCGCGTTGCGGCTACCGGAGATCGCGTACGTAGGTGCGATGGGCTCGCGCCGGACCCACGACGACCGGCTGAAGCGGCTCCGCGAGGCAGGGCTGACGGAGCCCGAGCTGGCCCGGTTGGCCAGCCCGATCGGGCTGGACCTGGGCGCCCGGACACCAGAGGAGACCGCGGTCAGCATCGCCGCCGAGATCATCGCGGTGCGCTGGGGAGGCGTCGGCGATCGCCTCTCGAACCAGGCCGGCCCCATCCACCATCAGCACAGTCATCATTGATCGTCCCTTGTGGTGTGCATCACACCGGCGCAGGATCGGAAACATCGGCACTGCTCACTTCTGGAGGCGGGGATGACCCGGATCACGGTGAAGGTCGACGGAAGCGGCTACACGGATGACGTGGAGCCCCGCACGCTGCTCGTGCACTACCTGCGCGAACAGTTGGGAAAGACCGGCACTGTGGTCGGCTGTGACACCGGCAACTGCGGCGCTTGCACCGTGCACCTGGACGGGCAGAGCGTGAAGTCGTGTTCGCTGCTGGCGGTTCAGGCCGACGGGCACGAGGTCACCACGATCGAGGGACTCGCCACTGACGGCCAGTTGCACCCGATGCAGCAGGCCTTCCACGAGAACCACGCTCTGCAGTGCGGATTCTGCACCCCCGGCATGATCATGCAGGCGATCGATCTGCTGGCCGGCAAAGCCGACCCGACCGACGACGAGATCCGGCTCGGTCTGGAGGGCAACCTCTGCCGCTGCACGGGGTACCAGAACATCGTCAAGGCCGTCCGCGCCGCCGCCGCGGGAGGTGCGCGATGACTACCACCGAGGACCGCCCGGCCACCGAGGTCGGCAGCCCGCGCCGCCGCAAGGAGGACGCCCGCCTGATCACCGGCCGGACCCGGTGGACCGACAACATCGCCCTGCCCGGCATGTTGCACCTGGCAATGGTGCGCAGCCCGTTCGCGCACGCCCGGATCACCGCGATCGGCACCGAGGCGGCGAAGGCCGCGTCCGGCGTCGTGACGGTGCTGACCGGAGCCGACCTGGCCGACGAGCAGGGAGCACTGCCCAACGCTTGGGCGATCACGCCTGAGCAGAAGGCGCCCGTGCACCCGTCGATCGCGGTCGAGCACGTGGCCTTCGCCGGCGAGATCGTCGCCATGGTCGTGGCCCGGACCGCCGCGGAGGCGAACGACGCCGCCGACCTGGTCGACGTCGACTACGAGGAACTGCCGCCGGTTCTTGACCTGAAGACGGCCGCTACCGACGAGGCGCTGGCGCACCCGGACCTCGGCACCAACGTTTCAGCGGTCTGGACGTTCGACTCGGCCGAGGCCGGCACCGGCCAAGACGTCGAGGCGGCGATCTCGGCCGCTCGCGACGGCGGAATCCTGATCGAACGGGAGATCCGCCAGCAGCGGCTGATCCCGGCGTTCATGGAGCCGCGGTCGATCGCCGTCGACCCGACCGGCGAGCAGCTCACGGTCTGGTCGTCGACCCAGGTCCCGCACTTCGTGAAAATCTTCATCGCGCTGGTCCTGGGTATCCCCGAGCACAAGATCCGGGTGATCGCGCCGGACGTCGGCGGTGGCTTCGGCGGCAAGCTGCAGTTCACCCCGGAGGAGGTGCTCACCGTCATCGCTGCCCGGCACACCGGCAAACCGTGCAAGTACAGCGAGACCAGGTCGGAGTCGCTGATGGCGGCTCATCACGGCCGGGACCAGTGGCAGCAGCTCACGCTCGCCGCTACGAAGGACGGCACGGTGACCGGGCTCAAGGTTGAGCTGCTGGCCGACATGGGTGCGTACCTCGGTCTCGTCACGTCGGCGATCCCACTGCTGGGCGCCTTCATGTACAACGGCATCTACAAGTTCCCGGCGTACCACCTGAGCTGCACCAACGTCTTCACCAACAAGACCTGGACCGATGCGTACCGCGGCGCAGGCCGGCCGGAGGCGACCTTCGCGATCGAGCGGCTGATGGACGAGCTGGCCGTCGAGGTCGGCGTCGACCCGCTCGAGATCCGCGAGCGGAACTGGATCAAGCACGAGGAGTTCCCCTTCGCCACCGTGTCGGGATTGACGTACGACTCCGGCAACTACGAGGCCGCGACGGCCAAGGCCAAGGACCTGTTCGGCTACGACGACCTTCGGGCCGAGCAGCAGAAACGCCGTGAGTCGGAGGATCCGGTCCAGCTCGGGATCGGCATCTCGACGTACACGGAGATGTGTGGGCTGGCGCCGTCCCGGTGGCTCGGGTCGATGGGGTACGTCGGCGGCGGCTGGGAGCACGCGTCGATCCGGATGCTGCCGACCGGAAAGGTGGAGGTCATCACCGGAACCAGTCCGCACGGCCAGGGACATGAGACCGCCTGGAGTCAGATCGTGGCGGACCGGCTGGGGGTGGCCTTCGAGGACATCGAGGTGCTGCACGGCGACACCCAGGTTGCCGCCAGAGGGCTGGACACCTACGGCTCGAGATCGCTGGCGGTTGGCGGGATGGCGGTCCTGGCCGCGGCCGACAAGGTGATCGAGAAGGCCAAGCCGATCGCCGCGCAGCTGCTCGAGGCGAATGTCGACGACCTCGAGTTCTCCGGCGGCAGGTTCGGCGTCCGGGGCACCGAGACGGGAATGAGCCTCGGCGACCTCGCCTTCGCGGTCTTCCAGGGACACAAGCTGGATGCCGGTGCGGAGCGGTCGCTGGACGCCGACGCGACGCTGGATCCAGACGACTTCTCCTTCCCGCACGGCACCCATCTGTGCGCGGTCGAGGTCGACACCGAGACCGGGGCCGCGAAGATCCGTTCGTACGTGAGCGTCGACGACGTCGGCACCGTGGTCAATCCGCTGATCGTCGAGGGGCAAGTACATGGCGGCCTGGCGCAGGGCATCGCGCAGGCGCTCTACGAGGAAGCCGTGCACGACGAATCGGGCACCCTGCTGACCGGCTCGTTCGTCGACTACCTGGTGCCGTCGCCGCCAGACCTGCCGCCGTTCGTGACCGCGCGCACCGAGACACCGGCGACCACGAACCAGCTCGGCGTGAAAGGCGTCGGCGAGGCCGGCACGATCGCGTCGACACCGGCTGTGGTCAACGCGGTGATCGATGCGGTCCGCCACCTCGGGGTGTCCGACATCGCGATGCCCTGTACGCCGTACCGGGTCTGGAAGGCCCTGAAGTCGGCACAGCAAGAAGGGGCACAGCAGGAAGGGGGAAGGTCATGATCCCGGTGGCGTTCGACTACTACGCGCCCACGTCGGTGGACGAGGCGGTGGCCCTGCTCCGCGAGCACGATGACGCCAAGGTGCTGGCCGGCGGACAGAGCCTGATGCCGGTACTGCGGTTGCGCCTGGCAGCGCCCGAGGTGATCGTCGACCTCGGCCGGATCGAGGAGCTGAACGGGATCCGCGAGGACGGCGACGCGCTGGTGATCGGTGCGATGACGCCGCACAGCGTGGTCCAGGCCGACCCGTTGATCGCCGAGCACGCGAGTCTGATCTCGCTGGCGACCGCGACGATCGCCGATCCTCAGGTGCGTCACCGGGGTACGTTCGGGGGCTCGCTTGCCCATGCCGATCCGGCCGGTGACTTACCGGCCGTGGCGGTCGCCCTCGACGCATTCTTCGTGATCGCCGGCGCCAACAGCCGGCGTACGGTCGGTGCGGCGGACTTCTTCGAGGGCGTGTTCAGCACCGCCATTGGTGAGGACGAACTGCTGGTCGAGATCCGGGTACCGAAGTACACCGGCTGGGGTGCGCACTACGAGAAGTTCAACCGGGTCGCGCAGCAGTGGTCGATCGTGGCGGTCGCCGCGACCGTGCGCCTGGACGGTGGCACCATCACCGAAGCGCGGGTGGGGCTGACCAACATGGGGTCGACTCCGATCCGGGCAACCGCGGTCGAGCAGGCCCTGGTTGGTCAACCGGCGACAGCCGAAGCGGTGCGGGCAGCCGCGGCTCACGCTGCAGACGGGACCTCACCGCCGACCGACCTCAACGGTGATGCCGACTACCGCAGACACCTCGCGTCGGTACTCACCCGGCGGGCGGTGCTGGCCGCGGCGGGTACCGGATGAAGCTCGAGCACCAGTTCGTCGTACCGGCTCCGGTCGAGCAGGCCTGGGCCGCGTTCAACGACCTCGAACGGGTGGTGCCGTGTTTCCCCGGCGCCACCCTGACGTCGTACGACGGAGACGAGTTCGTCGGGTCCTGCAAGGTGAAGCTGGGCCCGGTCTCGCTGCAGTACAACGGGAACGGCACTTTCACCGAGCGCGACGAGGCGACCCACCGCGCGGTGGTCGAGGCCAAGGGCAAGGATCGCCGCGGCAACGGCACGGCGACGGTACACGTGACGGCGCAACTGACCGCATCCGGCGACTCCGCGACCGCGGTCACGGTGGAAACCGACCTCACGGTGACGGGCAGACCGGCACAGTTCGGCCGCGGCCTGATCCAGGAGGTCTCCGACAAACTCCTCGACCAGTTCGTCGCCTGCCTCACCAAGGAACTCGGCACCCCCGCTGAGGCCACGCAGACCCCGGCCGAACCGTCCGCCGCCTCCGCTGGGGCCCCGACTTCGTCCGGGCCGACGTCGTCTGGTTCTGCTTCGTCCGGAGAGGCGGCGCTCGACCTCGGCTCGACCTTGGTGCCGGCGCTGGCGAGACGCCTGGCACCGTACCTCATCGGCGCCATGCTGGCGCTGGTCCTCCGCCGCCTACTCCGCCGCTGAAGGCCGACCTGTCCGGGGGATGGCCGCGGTGCGGCACGGGCGCAACTGGGTAGGGGAGGATGTGCGCATGCGCGTGCTAATTGCTCCGGACAAGTTTGCTGGGACGTTGACCGCTGTCGAGGCCGCGGCGGCCATTGAGGAAGGCTGGCGGCGACGGGACCCGGAGGCCGTAGTACTGGTGGCGCCGATGGCTGATGGCGGGCCCGGGTTCATCGACGTGTTGTCGGCGGTTGTCGACGGCCGGTTGCTCGCGGTGACCGTACGTGGGCCGCTCGGTGCGGAGACCCCGGCGGCCGTGCTGGTCGCGGGGGAGACGGCGTACATCGAGACCGCGCAGGCGTGTGGACTCCATCTCGTCGAGCCGGCCGATCGGCGGCCGGAGGACGCGACGACGTACGGCGTTGGCCAGTTGATCGCCGCGGCCGTGGATGCCGGGGCGAAACGGATCATCCTCGGCCTCGGCGGATCGGGGACGAACGACGCGGGCGCCGGGCTCCTCGCCGCGCTCGGGGCGACCTCACAAGGCGGCAGCCTCGACGCCGGCGCCAAAGGGCTGGCCGAGCTGACCGAGGTGGATCTGGAGCCTGCCCGGACCCGGCTGGCCGGGGTCGAGTTCGTCGCGGCGAGTGACGTCGAGAACCCGATGCTCGGGCTGCGCGGCGCTACCAACATCTTCGGAAGCCAGAAGGGCATCACCGACGACCGGAAGCCCGCGGTCGACGGCTATCTGACCAAGTTCGCGGAGCTGGCCGGGCGGAAGACGGCCGACCAGAAGGGCGCGGGTGCCGCCGGCGGGCTCGGGTACGCGTTGCTGCTGCTCGGTGCCGAGCGGGTCTCCGGGATCGACCTGGTCGCGGCGCTGACCGGGCTGGAGGCGAAGGCCGGGCAGGTCGATCTGGTGCTGACGGGGGAGGGGGCGTTCGACTTCCAGTCCCGCGACGGCAAGGTGATCTCCGGCGTGGCGAAGGTCGCGAACGACGCGATGCGGCCCTGCGTCGTACTGGCCGGCAAGGTCCAGATCGGCGCTCGCGAGATGCGCACGATGGGGGTCGAGTCGGCGTACTCGCTGGTCGACGCCGTGGGCGAGGAGCGGGCCTTCGCCGACCCGCACGGCTCGCTGGCCGCCGTCGCCGAGCGGGTCGCCAGGACCTGGGCCCGCTGAAACCGGCCGGTACGGCGTACCGGGCCGTTCCACCGGGTGAGGCGTGTGGTTGATCCCTGAAATTGGTGTGCGACCATGGGAATGGTTCGGGACCGGCGGATGTTGGCCCGAATGACAGCGGACTTTCCGCGCGTGGCCGCATGCCCAAGGCGGCCGGGCGCTCATCAGATGACTGGAGTCAGGAATGACTGAAGCGCAGACCGAGGCAGTGCAGACTGCGGAGGGCACCACGACGGCCAGCGGCCTCCTGCTGACCGATGGCGCCGCCGCCAAGGTGAAGGCGCTGCTGGACCAGGAAGGTCGCGATGACCTCGCCCTGCGGGTCGCGGTGCAGCCAGGCGGGTGCTCCGGCCTGCGGTACCAGCTGTTCTTCGACGAGCGTCAGCTCGACGGTGACGTGGTGACCGACTTCGGTGGCGTCAGCGTGGTCACCGACCGGATGAGCGCGCCGTACCTCAAGGGTGCGTCGATCGACTTCGTGGACACGATCGAGAAGCAGGGCTTCACGATCGACAACCCGAACGCGACCGGCTCCTGCGCCTGCGGCGACTCGTTCAACTGATCCACCTCCGAAGCCCCGCTCACCCTCATCGGTGAGCGGGGCTTTGAAGTGCGTTCAGTGCTCTGCGCGGGCCCGCTGCGGCAGGGCGAAGGTGACCAGCAGGCTGACGACGAACAAGCCGACCGCCACCAGCGTCGCTGACTTGGTCGCGCCCAGGAACTGCTGCGTCGGCAGCAGTTGGAAGAAGATCGTGCCGATCACCGCAACGCCGATCGCGCCGCCGAACTGCTGCATCGCGGTCAGTACGCCGGACGCCGAGCCCGCCGCCTGGTCGTCGATCGAGGCCAGGATGATGTCGAACAGCGGGGCGAACACCATCTGTACGCCGGTGCGCTGCCGGCCTGTTCCGCGCTGGTGGTGGTTGAGGTGCTCATCGCTGGCGCCCTTTCGAATGGAACGGTGTTCGTTGACGAACACTGTTCTACAGACGAACGCCGTTCTCGTCAAGTACGCCGTTCGCTACAGTGGACCCATGAACCAGTCGCCGTGGCAGCCGATCAGCCCCGAGAAGCCGGCCCGTCCGGTCCGTGAGCCGCTCACCCGGGAGCGGATCGTCGACGCGGCGATGGCGCTACTCGTCGAGCAGGGCTACGAGGCCGTCTCGATGCGGAAGGTCGCTCAGGCGCTGAACACCGGCCCGGCCTCGTTGTATGCGCACGTGGCGAACAAGAAGGAGCTCGACCAGTTGCTGGTCGATCGCGCCGCGCAGGAGATGGAGTTCCCGGAGCCCGATCCCGAGCACTGGCAGGAGCAGCTCAAGGACTCGATGCGCTCGATGCTCAAGGTGATGCGCTCCTATCCGGGCGTGGCGCGGGCGGCGATCGGTCAGATACCGCTCGGTGAGCGGGCGCTGGAGAGCACCGAGAAGATGCTCGCGATCCTCAAAGCCGGCGGGGTCCCGGACCAGGCTGCCGCCTGGGCAGTCGACCTGATCCCGCTCTACGTCACCGCGACGGCGTTCGAGGAGAGCGTCCAGGGCGCCTGGGCCTGGACCACCGAGGACATCGAGGGTTTCGTCACCCAGTTGCGCGGGTTCTTCGAGGGGCTGCCGCCGGAAAAGTTTCCGATCACCATCGCCCTCGCCACGGCGCTCACGTCGGGCTCGCTGGGGGATGAGCGATTCGAGTTCGGCATCCAGGTGATCGTGGCCGGATTGGCGAGTCTCGCCGAAAGGTGAGTCATCGCTTGCCGTTCACGAATGCACATGGTTAATCTTCGGATTGTCAACAAAACTACGAACTGTCGATCGAGGTGTGCCGCAGTCGTGAGGTGGGCACTCCCGGGTTGACCGGTCGTTGGACATCGAGGAGGACCCGTGGGCTCCGAACAACCGCAACCCCCGACGGTCGAGACCGATCCGCCCCCGGGGGTGCTGAAACGGGCGATAGGCGCGTCCGCCATCGGCAATGCCACTGAGTGGTTCGACTACGGCATCTACGCCTACGGCGTGACCTACATCTCCGCCGCCATCTTCCCCGGCGACACCGAGGAACAGACGCTGCTCGCGCTGATGACGTTCGCGGTGTCGTTCCTGATCCGGCCGCTGGGCGGTCTGGTCTGGGGCCCACTGGGCGACCGGCTCGGCCGCAAGTACGTCCTCGCCCTGACGATCCTGATGATGTCTGGCGCGACCCTGTGCGTCGGACTGGTGCCGAGCTACGACACGATCGGGCTGTGGGCACCGATCCTGCTCGTCCTGCTCCGGATGGTCCAGGGCTTCTCGACCGGCGGCGAGTACGGCGGCGCCGCGACCTTCATGGCGGAGTACGCGCCCAGCCGCAAACGCGGATTCCTCGGCAGCTTCCTCGAGTTCGGCACGCTGGCCGGCTTCTCGCTCGGCGCCCTGCTGATGCTCGGCTTCTCCCTGCTGCTCGGTGACGAAGCGATGCACTCCTGGGGCTGGCGACTGCCGTTCCTGGTGGCGGCGCCGCTCGGTCTGGTCGGGATGTACCTGCGCTCGCGGCTCGAGGACACTCCGGTGTTCCGGGAGTTGGAGGCCAAGGGCGAGAAGGAGGAGCAGACCACGACCCAGTTCAAGGATCTGCTGCTCGGCTACTGGCAGCCGATCCTTCGCCTCGGTGGCCTGGTCGTCGCGCTGAACGTGGTGAACTACACGCTGCTGACCTATATGCCCACGTATCTGGAGAAGGAGATCGGGCTGTCGTCGGACGAGTCACTGATCGTGCCGATCATCGGGATGCTGACGATGATGATCTTCCTGCCATTCGCCGGGAGCTTGTCCGACCGGATCGGGCGCAAGCCGTTGTGGTGGTTCTCCCTGGTCGGGCTGTTCGTCGCCGGTACGCCGATGTTCATGCTGATGGGCTCGAACATGCTCGGCGCCGTGGTGGGCTTCGCGGTACTGGGTCTGCTCTACGTCCCGCAGTTGGCGACGATCTCGGCCACGTTCCCAGCGATGTTCCCCACCCACGTCCGGTACGCCGGATTCGCGATCGCGTACAACGTCTCGACCTCGCTCTTCGGTGGTACTGCGCCCGCGGTCAACGACTGGCTGGCGGCGAGAACCGGGAACGCCCTGATTCCTGCCTTCTACATGATGGCCGCCTGCGTGATCGGCGCGATCGCATTGCTCAAGATGCCGGAGACCACCCGCTGCCCGCTGAACGGCACCGCTATGCCGGGCACGGCCGACGCTCTTCCCCCGGTCGCCCTCGAACCCGCTAAGACTTAAGGGGTTCCTGTAGCTCAGTGACCCACGCAGCTGGATCGTCTGGGCAGTCCAGATAGAGCTCGCGAGCCGGCCCGCTGGAGCGATGACCGTTGTCGTCGACCCAGCGGGCCAAGGCCTGCCAGGCGGGCAGTACTTCGTCGATCCGTCCGCGGTGGACAAGGGTCGCGGCCCGCGTGGCCGGCAGATCCAGCAAGCTCAACCCGTGACGGCTGCGACCGCGTCCGACCAGAGGCCGGCGGCCTCGTCGATCTCGTCGGAGTTCACCACCAGGGCAGGGATGAAGCGGACGACCTGACCCCAGGCGCCGCAGGTGAGCAGGAGGAGTCCGCGCCGGGCGGCCTCCTGCTGTGCCGCGGCGGCGGTGACGGGATCCGGCTTGCCGTCGGCGTCGCGGAACTCGTTGCCGATCATCAGCCCCAGGCCGCGTACGTCGGTGATCTGCTCGTGCTTGTTGGCGACCAGTTGAAGCGCCTGCTTCAGTTGGTCGCCACGCTCCGCGGAGTTCTCCACCAGGTGCTCGTCCTGGATCACGTCGAGCGTTGCAATCGCGGCCGCGCAAGCAACTGCGTTGGCGCCGTACGTGCCGCCCTGCGAACCCGGCCAGGCCTTCTCCATCAGGGCCGACGACGCGGCGATCCCCGAGAGCGGGAAGCCCGAGGCGAGTCCCTTCGCGGTGACGAGGATGTCGGGCCGGGCGTTGAAGTGGTCGCCGCCCCAGAACTTGCCGGTCCGCCCGAAGCCGGTCTGCACTTCGTCCACCACGAGCAGGACCCCGTGGGCGTCGGCTCGCTCTCGCAGTCCGGCGAGGAAGCGCTCGTTGGCGGGGACGTAACCACCCTCGCCGAGCACGGGCTCGACGAAGAAGGCTGCGGTGTCGGCCGGAGCGCTGAGGGTCTGGAGCACGTAGTCGAGCTGGGCGAGAGCGAAGTCGGTCGCCTGCTCGACCGGCCAGCCGAAGTGCCCGGGGTCCGGGAACGGCGAGACGTAGACGCCGGCCATCAGCGGGCTGAAGCCGGAGCGGAACTTGGTCCCGGACGTCGTCATCGAGCCCGCGGCCACGGTCCGCCCGTGGAACCCGCCGTGGAAGACGATCACGTTCGGCCGACCGGTCGCCTGCCGGCTGAGGCGGAGTGCCGCCTCGATCGCCTCGCTGCCGGAGTTCGCGAAGAACATCCGGTCGAGCCCTTGGGGGAGGACCTCGCCGAGCCGGTCCACCAGCGTCAGGAGCGGTCGGTGCATGACTGTCGTGTACTGCGCGTGGATGAGCGTGCCGACCTGGCGTTGCGCCGCCTCGACCACTCGCGGGTGACAGTGCCCGGTACTGGTCACGCCGATGCCCGCCGTGAAGTCGAGGTAGCGGCGATCCTGCTCGTCGAACAGCAGCACCCCTTCACCACGGGCGGCGACCACTCCGGTCGCCTGCTTCAGGATCTGCGAGAGCTCGGCCACGGGCCACCCCTTGCCTCGATGCTGGTAGATTGTCGACAATCAGCGTATCTCAGGTGAGTGGACTGTCAACGGGCTGGAGGACGCGATGACCGAGGTCGACAAGTCGGCGGAGGCGAAGGTGGTGGCCGCCGTCCAGAAGCGGCTGTTCGTCGGCGGCCAGTGGGTCGAGGCGACGGGCGGCGGGACGTTCGAGGTCGTGGACCCTTCGACCGGGGAGGCGTTGTGCTCGGTGGCGGACGCCACGCCCGCGGATGGCAGAGCCGCGCTCGACGCGGCCGTCTCCGCGCAGGCCGGTTGGGCGGCGACCGCGCCGCGGCAGCGTGCCGACGTACTGATGGGCGCTTTCGAACTGCTGCACGAGCGGGTCGACGACCTGGCGCTCCTGATGACGCTGGAGATGGGCAAACCGCTGGCCGAGGCTCGGGGTGAGATCGCTTATGCGGCTGAGTTCTTCCGGCACTTCGCGGCCGAGGCGGTCCGGATCGACGGCGGCTACCAGACCGCTCCCGCCGGGAACGCGCGCTTCCTGATCACCCGCCAGCCGGTCGGGCCGTGCCTGCTGATCACGCCCTGGAACTTCCCGATGGCGATGGGGACCCGCAAGCTCGGTCCCGCGCTGGCGGCCGGGTGTACGAGTGTGATCAAGCCCGCCCACCAGACACCTCTGTCGATGCTCGCCCTGATGGAGATCCTGGCCGAGGCCGGCGTACCGGACGGCGTGGTCAACTGCGTCACGGCGATGGACGCGGGCGGCGTGATGGAGCCGCTGATCCGCTCAGGCCTGGCGCGCAAACTGTCCTTCACCGGCTCGACCCGCGTCGGCAAGGTGCTGCTGGAGCAGTGCGCCGAGAAGGTACTGCGTACTTCGCTCGAGCTCGGCGGCAACGCCCCCTTCATCGTCTTCGAGGACGCGAACCTCGACGAGGCCGTCGACGGCGCGATCGCCGCGAAGATGCGCAACATGGGCGAAGCCTGTACGGCGGCCAACCGGCTCTTCGTGCACGAGTCCGTGATCGGCGAGTTCGGCGACCGGCTGGCTTCGAAGATGTCCGCCCTCACGGTCGGCCGCGGCACCCGCGCCGGCGTACAGGTCGGCCCACTGATCGACGAGGCCGGCCTGTCGAAGGTGCAGTCCTTGGTCGCCGACGCGGTGACTCGCGGCGCCACCGTGCTCACCGGGGGAGAGGTTGCCGCGGGCAACGGCTACTTCTACCCACCGACGGTCCTCACCGGCGTCCCCCGCGACGCAAAGATGGCCGACCAGGAAATCTTCGGCCCGGTCGCTCCGTTGACCCCGTTCCGTACCGAGTCCGAAGTGGTTGCCGCCGCCAACGACACGGAGTACGGCCTGGTCGCCTACGTCTACACCAACGACCTACGCCGCGCCCTCCGCGTCGCCGAGTCCATCGAAACCGGCATGGTAGGCCTAAATCAGGGCATCGTCTCCAATACCGCCGCCCCCTTCGGCGGCGTAAAACAATCCGGCCTGGGCCGCGAAGGCGGCACCGTAGGCATCGACGAGTTTCTCGAAACGAAGTACATCGGCATCGCCCTCGGAAGCAACTGATCCGCGCAGACGTGTCCCCCCACCCGTGCTCGTGTTCCGGGCCGGCGCGTTGAGCCCACCCGAACCTCTGCCGGTGTAACGCGCATGCGATAGCCAATTCGCGTCGCGCCGCACGGGCGGACGTGTTGCCCACCAGTGCTCGTGGTCCGTGTCGGCCGTTGAGCTCGCCCGGACCTATTTTGAGCTGCCCCTGGCAGGATTCGAACATGCGTCGCACGGGTGGCCAGCGGCCCCCGTTCTTCGAGGGATCGGGGGCCGCCGTACTGCGGTGGTTGGGTCTACTTCCCGTAGTGGAATCGGGCCTGGAGCACGACCAGGTCGTCACCGTCGACCAGGTACACAAGCCGGTGCTCCTGGTCGATCCGCCGGGACCACGCACCCTGAAGCACGTGCTTCAACGGTTCGGGTTTCCCGATGCCCTTCTGTGGGTCCCGCAGAGCGTCTTCGATCAGGCGGTTGATCCGCTTGACCTGTGCTCGGTCGGTGGTTTGCCAGTAGGTGTAGTCCTCCCACGCATTGGGGGTGAATACGAGCCTCACGACAGCGGGTGTTCGTCTCGTTCGCCCGCCTTGGCCTGGTTCAGGCTTTCCAGTAGCCGCCGCGCGTTCGCGGGCGACCGCAGAAGGTACGCCGTCTCCTCCAAGGCGGTGTAGTCGGCCAGCGATACGAGCACCGCACTGCCTGCCTTCGACGTGATTTCAATCGGTGTGTGGTCGTCGTTGACTTGCTCAATCAGCGGGAACAGATCCCGCCGTGCTGTGGATGCATTGATCGCCATGGAGTTCGCTCCCCTTGCCGCGTGGTGGTACCAAAAATGGTACCACTAGATGGGAGGAGGTTCACCGCCCGAGCTGGGGTGGCGGCGCGCCCACAGGCCCCGGCAACCACTGATGACCGTGGCCAGCACGTTTGTCCTAACCGCGTGGCCCCGGGATTTGCCGCGGCGCAACTCACCAGCCATACCTTCCGCTGCGGGTCAGGCACGGGTAGCGGTATGTCGCCAGGGGCTCGGGTGGGCTCGACGCGTTGGCGCGGGACGCGAGCACGGGTGGGGCAACACCTTCGCCGGACCAGGTGTCGCGAGTTGCTTGGTCGGGCGCGCAGCAGGCTCAGTGGTTCGGGTGGGCTCAAGACGCCGGCCCGCGAGATGAGTACGGGTGGGGGGACTGATCTATTGACAAGATTTGTACAGCGTGCAAATAATACTGACTATGTTAAAGAAGGGCGCTGGGGGGTGGCGGGAAGCTCGGCGGGAGGGGGCTCGGGCTTCGGTGCTGGCGGCTGCGTGGGGGTTGGTTCGGGAGGATGGGCTGGCGGCGTTGTCGCTGCGGGAGCTTGCTCGCCGGGCTGGGATCACGACGCCGACCGTCTATGCGTACTTCGAGTCGAAGAACGCGATCTTCGATGCCATGTTCGCCGAGGCCGCGCAAGCCTTTGTGGACCTGAAGGCCGGGTTGCCGGTGACGGACGATCCGGGCAAGGACCTGCTGACCGAGGCTGAGGCCTTCGTGCGGTTCTGTGTCGATGACGTACCGCGCTACCAGTTGCTCTTCCAGCGGTCCGTGCCCGGCTTCACGCCGTCGCCGGAGTCCTATGAGCTCGCCGTGGGTGCCTTGGAGGTTACCCGCGAGCTCCTCGCACGCAACGGCGTGCACGATCAGCGGCACCTCGACATCTGGACCGCCATCACGACCGGTCTGGTCGATCAGCAGGTCTCCAACGAGCCTGGTGGCGACCGGTGGACCCGGCTCGTCGACGACGTGACGCAGATGTTCCTCGCTCGCTACGCGAGCGGGGAAACCAGTCCCTGAAGGGGGCACATCATGTCCACAGTCACCCAGCCCACGCTCCACCACCTGGCGCTCACCGTGACCGATCTGGAGGCCAGCGTCACGTGGTACGGGGAGGTCTTCGACGTCCATCCGGTGATGGACATCCCGCACAAGGGCGGCGTCGGCCGGATCCTCGCTGACGCGGATCATCGGCTGATGATCGCCCTGCACCGGCATGACACCAACGACGGGCGGCTCAGCGCCGAGACGACGACCGGACTCGATCACGCCGGCTTCACCGTCGGCAGTCGCGCCGACCTCGAGCAGTGGCAGGACCACCTCGAGGCCCACGGCGTAGTACGCGCGGACGAGGCCGACAAGCCGTTGACTCAGTCACCCATCGCCGACGAGCCGTACGCCTCGGTCCTCGTCTTCCGCGACCAGGACAACATCCAACTGGAACTCTTCGCGCCGAACCCCGTCCCGACCGACAGGACATAGTGCGGTTTCGCCCGTACTCCGGGCCGCCGCTGAGCGTGAGCCTCCGACGCGGGCGCGACTATGTCCTGTCGGTCGGGACAGTCAGCGCGTGGTCAGGCGGGCGATGGCGTCGTCCATGTGGGCGGTGAGGAGCTGGTCGACCAGGGTTGGATCGCCGGACTTGATCGCTTCGGCGAGGGCCCGGTGCTCTTCGACCCGTACTTCGGAAGCGGAGTAGGTCTCCTCCAGGGCGTGGATGCACATCCGGGTTTCGGTGATGACCGTCTGGTGCATGCGGGACAGGCGGGGGCTGGCGGCCAGTTCCACCAGGCGTTCGTGGAAGGCGATGTCGGCCTCGCTCACCTCGGCGGGGCCGGTCGCCTTGGCCATCTGGGCGACCACCGTGAGCAGGGCGTCGCCCGCGGGCGCGTGGTCGCCGGCCAGGATCTTGCGGGCCGCCGCGCGCTCGATCGCCTCGCGGGCGAGGTACATGTCGCGGACGTCGTCGGGGGTCATGTCGACCACGAACAGGCCGCGGTTGCGGATCGCGATCAGCAGGCCTTCCTGGGTCAGCCGCTGCATTCCTTCCCGCAGCGGACCGCGGCTGACGCCGAGCTTGCGGGCCAGGTCGGCCTCGCCGAGTTGCATGCCGGGCTTGAGTTCCCCGTGGCCGATGGCCTTGCGCAGTTTGTCGGCGATGATGCTCGGCGTCGACTCCTGGGCCAGCGGCTCGATGTAGTTCGTCACTTGCCTACTCCGGTTGCGAAAAGTGAACCGAGCCCGGCGAGAACCGGGACCGGGCCGAGCAGCTGCAGGCCTTTCCAGACGGTGACCTGGTTGGCGGTGAGGACGGGCTTGCCGACCGCGGCCTCGAGGTCGTCGATGATCGCGAGCGTGTGCATCGCGGTGTCGGGCACCAGCACGGCCTCGGCGTCGGGGTGGTCGGCGGCGCGGACCATCGCGATCACCTCGTCCTTGGCCAGGGTGCCGACCTCGGCGGCGGTGATGATCCCGTGGCTGCCCATCGCCACCACGTCGGCGCCGCCGGCGGTGAGGAACCGGACGAAGTGCACCGCCACGTCCTCGGGGTACGACGCCGCGACCGCGACCCGGCGTATGCCCAGAGCTTTCAGTGCGTCGACGAAGGCGAGCGAGGTGGACGACGCCGGTACGCCGAGCGCTGCCGCGACGCCCGAGGCCTGGTTGCGGGCGCCTTCGGGGCCGAACACGAAACTCCCGGAGGTGCACGCCCACATCACCGCGTCGGGCTTGGCGGCGGCGAGTTCGGAGGCGCCGTCGGCGAGCCGTTCCGCCCGGCCGAGGTCGAGCAGGGCGTCGACCCGGTGGGCGTCCTCGCCGACCGAGGTGATCACCACCGGCAGCCGGATCTCGCCGTCGAGCCGCGCCTCGAGCGCGGGGTAGTCGTCCTCGGCGCTGTGACCCGGGTAGAGCAGCCCCACCGTGACCATCGATCCTCCTGGCTCAACCTCACCGCGAATGGGTAGATTGTCGACAATGCTAACCCCAGGCCAGAGCGGCGAGCGACAGATCCGGTACGACGTGGCGCGGCTGGCGGCCGAGTTGCGTGCTCAGCTGCGCGGCACGGTCGGAGCCGACGCGCGGAGCCGGGCGCTGTACGCGGCGGACGGCTCCAACTATCGCGCGGTGCCGGACCTCGTGGTGGTGCCCGCGGACCAGGAGGATCTGGCCGCTGCGGTCGCCCTGACTGCGGCGGCTGGTGCGCCGGTTGTACTGCGCGGCGGCGGTACGTCGATGGCCGGCAACGCGATCGGCGGGGTGGTCATTGACGCCTCTCGGCACGTCAACAGGATCCTGTCCGTCGACCCGGACGCCCGTACTGCGGTCGTCGAGCCCGGCGTCGTCCTGACCGACTTGCTAGCTGCCGCCAAGCCGCACGGCCTGGCGTTCGGCGCCGACCCATCCTCAGCCAGCCGAGCCACCCTCGGCGGCATGATCGCCAACAACGCCTGCGGCGCCCACTCAGTCGCCTGGGGCACCACCGCCGACAACGTACTGGCCCTCAACGTAATCCTCCCCGACGGCACCCACCTGACAGTAGACGCGCCCGCCGCTAGCGCGGCGGCAGCGGCGGGGGCGGGGGCGGGAGGGAAAGCGAGCGCTGCGGAGATTGCAGCCGCAGCTGCAGCCAACGCCGTGCGCGCCGCAGGCGGCGACGCCCACGCAGCGCGCGCGGCGGCAGCCGCCGCCGGAACCGCTTGGGCTGCAGGCGGCGATGCACATGCTGCGCGCGCGGCGGCGGCAGGAGGTGCTTGGGCTGCGGGTGGTGGCGCGCATGCCGGCGGAGCCGCTCGTGGCGGGGACTCCGCTGGCGTGGGTATCGCCGTGCTGTCGGCGGCTGCTGCTAGGCGGGAGTACTACGCTGCGCGCCCCGGAAGGGAGGGCGAGTTGTATCGGGGGTTGCAAGGGTTTGTTGATCGGAATGAGCTGGTGATCGGGCGGCGGTTTGGGTTGTTCGGGAGGCAGATTTCTGGGTATGCGTTGCAGCAGTTGTTGCCTGAGCGTGGGTACAACGTGGCGGGGTTGTTGTGTGGGAGTGAGGGTGGGTTTGCGGCGACTCTGCAGGCGACCGTTGCGCTGACGAAGTTGCCCAAGGCAAAGGTTTTGTGTGTGTTGGGGTTTGGGGACTCGGTGACGTCGGCGGATTGTGTGCCGGTGGTGTTGCGGCATGGTCCGTTGACGATGGAGTCGATCAACGTCGACCTGGTGGAGCGGCTTCCAGCTGAGGTGCGGAATGCGGCAGTACAAGCGGGACTGCCCGCCGGACGTGCGTGGTTGCTGGTGGAGATGGGCGGCCCCGATAAGCAGTCCGCCGCGACAGCAGCGGAGAAGATGCTCGAGGAACTGCGCGACTCGGGTTCACCGGCAACCGCCTCGCTCGTCACCGACCCCGGCGCTCAAGCCGTCCTCTGGCGCTGCCGTACCGACGCCGCCGGGCTCGCGAGCCGTCGAGCCGACGGCGCCGAAGCCTGGGGTGGCTGGGAGGACGCCGCCGTCCCGCCCGAGCGACTCGGCGCCTACCTTCGCGGGCTCGACGAGGTCCTGGCCAGGCATGGACTGTCCGGAGCGTCGTACGGCCACTTCGGTGAAGGTTGCATGCACATGCGGATCGACTTCGACCTGCTCAGCCCGAGCGGCCTCACGACGTACCGGGCTTTCGTCGAGCAAGCCACCGACCTGGTCGTGGAGCTGGGCGGGTCGGTCTCCGGTGAGCATGGCGACGGTCGCGCGCGCTCCGAACTGCTGACTCGCATGTACGGCGCCGATGGCGTGCGGCTGTTCGGTGAGCTGAAGGACCTCTGGGATCCGGCCCGGGTGATGAACCCGGGGATGATCGTCGACCCGCCGCCGCTGGACGAGCAGATCAGGCACAGCGGTCCGGCCAAGGATCGTGAGCTGCTGACGGTGTTTGCCTATGGCAACGACGAGGACAGTTTCGCGCAGGCGCAGCGGCGGTGCGTCGGGATCGGCAAGTGCCGGCAGAGCTCGGGTGGCGTGATGTGCCCGAGCTACCAGGTGACGCGCGAGGAACTGCACTCGACCCGAGGTCGTGCCCATCTGCTCTGGGAGATGCTCGAAGGCGATCTCGTCACCGAGGGCTGGCGCTCGACCGAAGTGCGGGATGCGCTCGATCTCTGCCTGTCCTGCAAGGGATGTCTGTCCGACTGTCCGGTGAACGTGGACATGGCGACGTACAAGGCCGAGTTCACCCATCACCACTATGCGCGGCGCCCGTGGGCGCGGCCGTTGTCGCACTGGTCGATGGGGTGGCTGCCGCTGTGGTCGCGGCTGGCGTCGAAGGCTCCCAAGCTCGTCAACGCCGTTGCCAAGGGCAAGCTGGTGAAGCGGCTCGGTGGGATCGCGACCGAGCGTGAGATCCCCGAGTTCGCCGCGCAGAGCTTCGAGGCGTGGTTCCACGCCCGCGAGAGAACCAGTGCGGAACGAGGCAAGGTTCTGCTGTGGCCGGACACGCTGACGAACTTCCTGGCGCCGGAGATCGGCAAGGCCGCGGTCGAGGTCCTGGAGGCGGCCGGGTTCGAGGTCGTGCTCCCGGACAAGCCCGTCTGCTGCGGCCTCACCTGGATCTCGACCGGGCAACTGGGCATCGCCAAGCGCGTCGTAGAGCGCTCTCTCAACGTACTCGCCCCAGCTCTAGCAGCCGGTACGCCGATCGTCGGACTCGAGCCGAGTTGCACTGCCGCTCTACGGCAGGACGCCACTGACCTCTTGGCGGGCAACCACCTCGCCGCGGCCGCGGCAGCATCGACGTACACGCTGGCCGAATTCCTCACCCAGCAAGGCTGGGAACCGCCGCAGGTCGGGGGAGAGGCGCTGGTCCAACCGCATTGTCACCAGCACGCCGTGCTCGGCTTCGACGCCGACAAGGCGCTGATGGCAGCCGCCGGCATCAAGGCCGTCGTCCCCGACGCAGGCTGCTGCGGCCTGGCCGGCAACTTCGGCTTCGAGCAGGACCACTACGAGGTCTCCAAGGCTGTCGGAGAGCGCGTTCTCCTGCCTGCCGTCCGCGAGGCAGACCCGGAGACCGCAATCCTCGCCGACGGCTTCAGTTGCCGGACCCAGATCACCCACGGCACCTCGCGTCACCCACTCCACCTGGCCCAGGTCTTGGCCGCTGCCCTCCAATCCAAGAAGTAGAGGACAAAACCTGGCCGGTACTCCGCGTAGCGTCTGAGTCATCAGACCACGACGCAGGAGGAACGACATGACCGTCAAGGCGATCCCCGAGGGCTACACGACCATCACGCCGTGGATGATCTCGAAGGACACGGACGCGCTGATGGACTACCTGACCCGCGCTTTCGGTGCCGAGGAACTCTTCCGCGTAACGGACGAGAACGGCGTCATCGGCCACGCCGAGATGCAGATCGGCGACGCGAAGGTGATGATGTTCGACGCCCGCCCCGACTGGCCGCCGACGCCGGCCTTCCTGCGCCTGTACGTCGAGGACGCGCGCGCCGTGCACCGTCAGGCGGTCGAGGCGGGCGGCACTTCGGTCACCGAGGTGACCCATCTCGCCTTCGGTGACCTGATCGGCCGCGTCCGAGACCCGTTCGGCAACCTCTTCTGGATCATGACCAGGATCGAGGACCTGACGGAGGAGGAGCTGGCGGAGCGTTGGACCGACCCCGAGTTCACCAAGGCGATGGAGTACGTCCAAGGCGCCGACTTCTTCGGCACCACCCGCTAGGCGCCGGGGTGGGCGGACGGCCAGCACTACCGAACCTCGCGAGCAAACGGTTTCCCTCGGCGTGTTGAGGCGTAGGGCCGGGTTCGGTAGTGCTGGCGGTCCGCGACCGCTCGCCCTCCCCCACCACCTGTTCATTCGCCCCCTCTTTCCATGGGCCTAGGTCTGCGGTGCGTGGGCTGAGTGGGGTTAGCCGTGCTCCGGAGGGGTTCGCCCCTCGGTGTGGGGTTCGCCCAGTGGTCTACCAGTGGGTGATGCCCGCGGGGAGGGGCGAAGCACACCGATTGGTCGCCTTTGCCGCTATCCCAGCAGACGCAACGCGGTCAGTGCGTAAGCCTTCGCGGCGATCACCAGTTCATTGACGCCGACCGACTCGTCGGCCCGGTGAGCTTGGTTCGTCACCGAGCCAGGACCAAGCACCACCACCGGTACGCCGAGGTCGCGCGCGACGAAGCCGCCGTCGCACGCCGCTGTCCAGCCACCCAACGGGAGACCCGGTCCACCCGCATCGGTCAGGGCCGCATCGGTCACGGTCACCAGGTCGGTGTCGGCGGAGGTCAGGAAGGCGGGCATCTCCATCGGCATCTCCAGCTCGACGGAGAGTCCGCGATCCTCCAGCCTCAGCGCGGCGACCCGAGCGCGGAGGTCGTCGAGCACGCCTTCGGGTGACTCGCCCGGGAGCAGCCGACGATCGGCGACGAGGACGCACTCGGCCGGGACGATCGAGCCGCCGGTACCGCCCTGGATCTGGCCGACACTCCAGGTCGCCGCCCCCAGCAACGGGTGCGGGGCAGCGGCGAGCTCGGCGTTAAGGCGCTCGATCTCGGCGACTACCGCGGCGGCGCCGTAGATCGCGTTCGCGCCATCGGCCGGGTTGCCTGCGTGGCAAGCCTTTCCGTGCACAGCGACCCGGAGGTACGAGTCGCCTCGCGCGCCGATGATGGTCTGGAGATCCGTCGGCTCGGCGGTGATGCAGCCGAGCCAAGAGCTGTCCGCCGTTTCGACGTACGCGCGGATGCCTTTGCCGGTTTCCTCCTCGTCCATCAAGGCGGCCAGTTCGACCGGGCCGCTCAGCTCGACGCCACGCAAGGCGGCCAGGGCGGCCAGTCCGGCGGCGAGTCCGCCTTTCATGTCCGAAGCGCCACGTCCGTAGATGCGGCCGTCGACGAGTTCGCCGCCGAACGGATCTTTCGTCCACCCGTCACCGATCGGTACGACGTCGGTGTGGCCGAGCAGGAGCAGTCCCGGTCCGTTGCCGCCGGCAAGGGTGATGCTGACGTTGTCCCGGCCTGGCTCGACCCAGGTGGCGACGACGTCCAGGTCGAGGTCCGTCGCAGCGGCACTCAACGCGGCAACCGTAGCGGCTTCCTCACCCGGCGGGTTCTGGCCGGTTGCCTGCAGCAATTTCTGGGTGATCCGGACGAGGAGTTCTTCGTCGACGCGATCGAGGACGGCTTGTTCGGCGGCAGTGATCATGAGCCCAGTTTTGCAACTGCCAGACGCAGCCGGGCGATTCCTTCGTGGATCCGGTCCGGCGCGGTCGACGCGAAGCACAGCCGTAGCGCGTCGGTGAAGCGCCCGGACGGCGAGAAGGCCGACCCTGGGATGAAGGCAACTCCCTCGGCCAGCGCCACCTCGAACAGGTCCGCCGTGTTCACCCCGTTCTCCAGCGTCATCCAAAGGAAGAACCCGCCCTCGGGATCGGTCCAGCGAGCGATGTCCCCGAAGTGTTCTGCGAGCGCAGCATGCATCGCCTCCTTACGCCGCCGGTACTCCGCCCGCTGCACGACCAGGTGGTCCTCCAGATGCCCCCCGGTGAGGAAGCCCGTCAGCAATCGCTGGGCCGGGAGATTCGTGCAGGTGTCCATCGCCTGCTTGGCGTTGATAAGCAACGGCTGCAGTTCCGGGGCGGTGTCGACCCAGCCGACCCGGAGGCCGGGGGCAACGATCTTCGAAAAGGTGCGGACGGCAAACACCAACGGATCGCCGGCACCCAGCTCACGCAGCGTCGGCAGCGGATCGCCGGCGAAGCGAAGCAACCCGTAGGGATCGTCGTCGATCACCATCGATCCCCACGACCTGGCCAGCTCGAGCAGCCGATGCCGCCGCGCCAGCGACAAGGTCGCACCGGAAGGATTCTGGAAGGTCGGGATCGTGTAGATCGCCTTCGGCGTCCGGCCCGTCGCGGCGACCAGCTCTTCGAGCGCATCGGTGTCGAGCCCGTCGGCGTCGACCGGAACCTCCAGCAACTGAGCGCCGTACGAGAGGGCGGTCGCGCTGCCGTTCGTGTACGTCGGCGACTCGACCACGACCAGATCGCCGGGGTCCACGAAGATCTTGCAGAACAGGTCGAGCCCCTGCATTCCGCCCGCCGTAATCGTCAGCCGGTCGGCCGTCGTCTCGTCACTGGTCCCCCGCAACATCTCCAGCAGCGCGGCGTGCAGCGGCGGATCACCCTCGGTCGCGGCGTAGTCGTAGGCATCCGGCCGGCCGAGTTCCACCGCCGCGATGCCGGCCAGGATCGCGGCCGGTACGGCCTCGGCGGCGGGGCTGCCCATCGCGAACCGGACGATGTCGTGCGTCTGCTTGTGCAGCAGCGAGGTGCTCGAGTCGATCACCGAGCCGACCAGGCCGGCCGCGCGTTCGGCGTACGGGAGCTGCATCCTGTTACCTCCTGATCGTCAGTTCCTGGGGCAGTCCGGTCAGGCGTTCGGCGCCCGTCGGGGTGACCACCACGGACTCGGACAGCTCGTAACCCCAGCCGTCCATCCACATCCCGAGGATCACGTGGAAGGCCATCCCGGCGGCCAGCTCGGTCTGCTCGCCCGGCCGCAGGCTGACCGTGCGCTCGCCCCAGTCGGGTGGGTAGCCGATGCCGATCGAATACCCGATGCGCGATTCCTTGGTCAGCCCGTACGCCGTGATCACAGCGTTGAAGGCCGCGTGGACCGCATGACCGCTGACGCCCGGTCGGATCGCGGCCAGCGTGGCTTGCATGCCCTCGGCAACTATCTTTGCCGTCTCGGCCAAGCGGCGGGGTGGTTCGCCGAGCATCACGGTGCGGGCCAGCGGTGCGTGATATCGGCCGAAGACACCGGCCAGTTCGATCGTGGTCGCTTCGCCGGACTGGAACGGCCGGTCGCTCCAGGTGAGATGCGGGGTCCCGGCCGCGTCACCGCTGGGCAACATCGGTACGACGGCCGGGTAAGTGCCGCCGTGCTCGGGCGTACCGATCGCCTGAGCCGCGAGGATCTCCGCGACCACATCGCATTGCCGCCGGCCCGGGCAGAGCTGGTCGAGCGCGGTCCGCATCGTCTGCTCGGCGATCCGCCCGGCGATCCTCAGCTGGCCGAGCTCGTACGGCGACTTGACCAGCCGGACCCAGTTGACCAGCTCGGCGTTGACCAACCGGTTGGTTGGTAAACCGGCGGCGAGCGCCAGGTAGGAGCGCGCGGAGAAGAAGTGCGAGTCGCCCTCGAACCCGACGTCGGCATCGCTGGGAATAAGCGGGCGGGCCTGCGCGGCGATCCAGTCGAAGGGATGCGCGTCGGGGCGGTGCACGAGGTCTTCGGGATAGCCGTGGATCTGCTCGGCGGGCAGATTGCTGGTGAACTGGGCGCCGGCCGCATCCATGGCCCGCGCGAAGAACTGCGGCTCGCCATCGGCCGGTACGACGAGGCACTGCGGCATGTAGAACGACCAGGCGTCGTACCCGGTCAGATAGAAGAGGTTCGCCGGGTCGGTGACCACGAGGGCGCCGAGCCCGCGATCGGCCATCGACGACTGGACCCGGCGCAACCGGCCGGCGTACTCGTCCGGTTCGACTGCCTGCACCAGTACGTCGGACAAGGCGCCTCCATCACAAGCCATTGCAGATTGTCGACAATGCCGCGAGCGTAAGCGTCACCACCCACCGAGCACAAGCGAAAGCCGCGATGGGGCCGCTCAGGCCGGCAGCCGTTGCCCTGGACCCACCGTCGGCCGGCCCGCGATCGTCAGCGCGGCCCACATCGTCACCTGGTTCGCGGTCAGCACCGGTTTGCCGAGTTCCTGCTCGAGCGGGGCGATCAGGTCGTACGTCGGCAGATTGGTGCAGCTGATGAAGACCGCCTCGGCGTCGGGGGAGTCGGTGGCGCGGACCAGGTCGGCGGTCGTCTCGTACGGCACCGTCCAGATCTCCGAGGTCAGCCCGAGCCCAGCCGTCGCCACTACGTCGACGCCGGCCTCGCCGAGGAAGGAGCTGAGCCCTTTGGTCAGATCCTCCGTGTACGGCGTTATGGCCGCGATCCGGGTGATGCCGAGTTCCCGGAGTGCGATCAGCAGCGCCCCGCTGGTCGTCACGGCCGCGGGCGCGCCGGCGTCCTCCATCGCGGCGACCAGAGCCGCCTCGCCGATGAGTCCGCCGATGAAGCTGCCCGACGTACAGGCGTAGGCGGTGACCAAGGGAGAGACGGCCAGCACGTCGATCGCGCTGCGGGCGACCAGCGGAGGCTCCGAGATGTGCATGGCCATCTCGATCGTCGCCGCGAGCGGCACGTAGGGCATCCGGGTGAGGTAGAGGCTGACGTCGTCGGGCGTCCAGCGCCACAGCTCGCGATCGAGGGCGAAGTCGTAGGGCGCGACGATGCCGATACCGGTCTGCAGCAGCGGAGGACTGGCCATGCGATCAGTGTGCGGTTCGGCCTGATTGTTGACAATCCTACTGAGCGGTTCCTAGCCTCGACACGTGCCGGAACCCCGAGAACGCCCAGTGGTCGCTGTGCTCTGCGAGCGTTCCACCGATCGGCCGCCGGGACTGGACGGGCTGGACGTCGAGTTCCGGTACTGCGATGCCACCGGGCTGGCCGACGCGGTCGACGGGGCCCGCGCGCTGCTGCTGTGGGACTTCTTCTCCACGGCAGTCCGGGACGTGTGGTCGCGAGCCGGATCGCTGGAGTGGATCCACGTGACGGCGGCCGGCGTTGACACGCTGCTCTTCGATGAGCTTCGTGACTCCGATGTGGTCGTCACGAATGCCCGCGGGGTGTTCGACCGGCCGATCGCTGAGTACGTGCTCGGTGCGGTGCTCGCCCACGCCAAGGACTCGCAGGTGAGCTTCGACCTGCAGCGTCAGCACGAGTGGCGGCATCGCGAGACGCGCAGCATCCTCGGCGCCACCGCCCTGGTCGTCGGCACTGGGGGAATCGGGCGGGAGATCGCCCGCCTGCTCCGGGCCGCGGGACTCGAGGTGCGTGGTATCGGTCGAGTGGCCAGCGAGGACGATCCGGACTTCGGAGCTGTTGCCGCTAGCAAGGATTTGGCGTCGGAGGTGGGCTGGGCGGATCACCTCGTGCTGGCCGCTCCGTTGACCGAGGCAACGCGTGGCCTGGTGGACGAACGGGTGCTGTCGGCAATGAAGTCGGATGCACACCTGGTGAATGTTGCCCGCGGCCCCATCGTCGATGAGCCAGCATTGCTGGATGCCTTGCTGCACAGACGAATCGGCGCGGCCACACTGGACGTCTTCGCCACCGAGCCACTGCCGACGGACCATCCGCTCTGGACCGCGCCGGGCGTGACGGTCACCGCGCACATGTCGGGCGACGTGGTCGGCTGGCGCGACACGCTGGCTCGGCAGTTCGCCACCAACGTGCAGCTCTGGCTGACGGGCGAGCCATTGCTGAACGTCGTTGACAAGAAGCTCGGCTACGTCCCCCGGGGAGACGCATGACCACGCAGGCAGTCGAACTCGTCGAGGGCTACCGCACCGGCGCGATCTCACCGGTCGAGGCGACGCAGGCCGCGCTGGACGCGATCGAGCGGTACGACGAGAAGGTGAACGCCTTCGTGCTGGTGGATGCCGAAGGGGCGCTCGCCGCCGCGAAGGAGTCGGAGGCCCGATGGCATACAGGGGAGCCACTGGGCCCTGGCGACGGCGTACCGACCTCGATCAAGGATGCGCTGTGGACGCGGGGCTGGCCGACCTTGCGGGGCAGCACCTTGATCGACGAGTCGCAGCCGTGGGAGGAAGACGCTCCGGCAGTGGCGCGGCTGCGGGAGACGGGGGCGGTGATCCTCGGGAAGACGACGACGCCGGAGTACTCGTGGAAGGGCGTCACCGACTCGTCGAAGTTCGGCGCCACCGGCAATCCGTGGGATGCGTCGAAGACGTCGGGTGGATCGAGTGGTGGTTCGGCGACGGCGGTCGGCCTGGGGATGGGGGCGTGGTCTGTCGGCACCGACGGTGGCGGGTCGGTCCGGATCCCGGCGGCCTTCACCGGGACGGTCGCGCTCAAGCCGACGTACGGGCTGATTCCGCTGTTCCCGGCGAGTGCGTTCGGGACGTTGTCGCACGCTGGACCGATGACGCGGACCGTGCGGGACAACGCGGCGCTGCTCGATGTGATCAGCGGTTTCGACGCGCGCGACTGGTCGGCGATGCCGACGCCTGCGCGATCCTTCCTCGAAGGGCTGGACGATGGGGTCGCGGGCCTGCGGATCGCCTACTCGCCCGATCTGGGGTTTGTCTCCAACGACGGGGAAGTGGATGCGTTGGTGCGCGCCGCTGTCGAGAGGTTGGCCGACGCGGGCGCTGAGGTGACCGAGGTGGATCCCGGCTTCAGTGATCCGCTGGAGGCGTTCAACGTGCTGTGGTTCTCGGGTGCGGCCAAGGTGCTCGCGGCTTATGGCGATGCTGTCGACGATCGGGTTGATCCAGGGCTTCGGCGTACTGCGGCCGCCGGGTCGGCGTACACGGCCTCGGACTATCTCGACGCGACCGCGGTCCGGATGGAGCTGGGGCGGTTGATGGGGGAGTTCCACCGTCGCTACGACGTACTGGTGACGCCCACATTGCCGCTGACTGCCTTCCCGGTCGGGCAGGACGTTCCGGACGGCTGGCCGTCGCCGGAGTGGACGAGCTGGACGCCGTACACGTACCCGTTCAATCTCACGCAGCAGCCGGCGTTGAGTGTGCCGTGCGGCCTGACCTCGGCCGGTCTGCCGGTTGGGCTACAGGTAGTCGGCGCTCGGCATGCAGACGCGCTTGTCCTGCGGGTCGGCCAGGCCTACCAATCCGTGACCGACTGGCATCTTCATACTCCGACCCTGGAGGTCTAATGAGCAGGTTTGTCACCGTCACTCTCGACAAGCGCGGCGTCAGCTGCGTCGCCCGGCTGCTCGACGACGAAGCGCCAAGAACCTGTGCGGCGGTCTGGGACGCGTTGCCGCTGTCGGCGCCGGTCTTCCACGGCAAGTACGCGCGTAACGAGATCTACACCCTGTTGCCGGCTTTCGCGTCTGTTGCCCCCGGCAAGGAAAACACCACCATCACGCCGATCCCGGGCGACCTGTGCTGGTTCTCCTTCGACTCCGACGACCTGGGCAACCCGGCGTACGGCTACGAGAACGCCACCGGCACCGGTACGACGGGCGCCATCGTCGACCTCGCTCTCTTCTACGGCCGCAACAACCTGCTCATCAACGGCGACCAGGGCTGGGTCCCCGGCAATGTCTTCGGCACGATCGTGGAGGGCTTCGACGCGATGGCTGCCGCCTGCCAGGACGTCTGGATGGGCGGCGCCCGCGACGAAACCCTCACGTTCGCCCGCCGGGACTGAGCTGACCTACAGTCCGTGCCGGAAACCCTGGCGCCAGCTCGCGTACCCGGGCTGCCAGCTGAAGGTGTCCTTCGCCTTGGCGTTGTCAGCGCCGCGCTGTTGGGTAAAGGCTGAGACACCCAGCTCGCCGATGGCCAGCTTCGCCAGCCAGGCGGGGAGGTGGCGAGGGGGTTTCGCGCCGAGGATGCGGGCGAACTCGGGGAGCCAGACCGCAACCGAGGCCGGGTCGTCGTCGGCGATCTGGTAGATCCCGGGGTCGCCCGTCGTGATGGCCCGGACCGTCGCGTCGGCCGCGTCGTCGTAGTGGATGAACGACCAGATACCGGCTCCGTCGCCGACCAGGGGGAGCCTGCGCTTCTGGACCAGCCCGACCATCTCACCGCCCTTGCCGATGGAGCCGGTCGGGCCGTAGAAGCTCGCATACCGCAGTACGAGGCCTTCGATCGTCTTGTCGCCGGTGACGTCTGCTTCGAGCTTTTGGATGGCGCTCAGCGTCTCGCGACTCGCCGGGATCGGGTTCTCGATCAGCGGGTCGTCCTCGGTCTTGGTCGCCGAGCCACCCTGCTGCAGGTTCCAGCCGGCATAGCTCTGCGCGACGATCCGCCGTACGCCGGCCGCGTGCGAGGCGGCCAGCAGGTTCTGCGTGCCCTCGGTGCGCAGCCGGTTGGTCACCGCGAAGCTCTCGTCGAACTTCTTGAAGTTGATCCCGGCCTTCAGCGCCGTCATCTGGTGCACGACCACCTCGGGCTGCACCGAGACCACGGCCGCCTTCACCGCGTCGGCGTTCAGTCCGTCCGCGAACACCACACCGGCACCCTGCGCCCGGACTCCGGCCGCGCCCGACTCGGACCGGATCATCCCGGTCACCTCGTGCCCGGCCGCGATCAGCTTCGGCACCAGCGAACGTCCCAGCCCGCCGGTCGCGCCTGCCACCAATACCTTCATGTCATCCTCCGTGGTCTCGTTCTTCATCCCGGGGGACACCTCGACCGGCGGCATTCGTGACAGTGACCTGCGTCACTTCGATGTCAGCGTCGACCGCAGCGGGCCGAAGGAGACGTTGAAAACGATGTCGACGGTGAGACCGTCACCCTCAGGCCGGCAGCGCAGCGTGACGACAAACGGGGTCTCGAGGTAGCGGATCGTCGCCACGATGGTGTCGCCGTCACCGTACGCACTGGTCGCCAACCGCTGCGGCGGATCCTGCAGGACGTCGGCGAGCTCGTGCCAGTCTCCGGGCGTACAGACGATGTCCATCGTCGCTCCTGCCGTGGCACCCAGGTACTCCGCTTCTGCGCCGGCCACCATGGTCAGGGTGACCACGCCGTCCTCGGCCAGCTTGATCGCGGTGATGCCGGTGTGGTTGGGCTCGAACTCGTACGTCCGTCCGTTCCCCCGCGGCCCGGGACCCGTGAGTGGCAGCAACTCCAGCTTCGGCGGGCGCGGCGTACCGCTGCCTGATTCGCCTTGCAGGGCAGGGAGAAGGTGCTCCCAGACGACTTCCAGGACGGCTTGCATGTCCGGCGTGGCACTGGTGACGACGAGAGTCGCGTCGTGGTCGGGGAAGACCAGGCAGAACTGGCCGAAGGCACCGTCGCCCCGGTACGAGTTGTGCCGCCCGCGCCAGAACTGGAAGCCGTAACCCTGCTTCCAGTCGAGGTTGTCCTCGCTGTCGTTCGGCACCTGCTTCTTCGTCGCCTCGTCGATCCAAGCGGCCGGCACGAGTTGCTTGCCGTCCCACTCACCGCGCTGCAGCAGGAGCTTGCTGAACTTCGCCAGCGACTCCGTACTGATGCTCAGCCCCCAGCCGCCGACAGTGACGCCTTCCTTCGACAGCGGCCAAGTCGCCTCATCGGCGCCGAGCGGCTCGAACAGCCGCGGCCGCAGGTAGTCGAGCAGCGTTTCGCCGGTGATCCGCTGCAGGATCGCCGACAGCATGTAGGTCGCGCCGGTGTTGTAGACGAACTCTGTGCCAGGCTCGTGCTCCACCTCGAGGCCGAGGAAGATCCGGATCGCCCGGCGGTCCCGGCCGAGCGCCTCGACGGTGTCCTTCGCATGGCCGGTGGTCATCGTGAGCAGATGCCGGACCTCCATCGCGGCCAGGTTGTCGCCGAGCTTGTCCGGCAGGTCGTCGTCGCCGAAGAAGGCCACGACCTTGTCGTCGAGCGACAGCTTGCCGTCCTCGATCAGCAGGCCGATGGCCATCGAGGTCAAGCTCTTCGAGATCGAGAACAGCAGGTGCGGGTCCTGGATCCGGTACGGCGCCCACTCCTCCTCGAGCACGACCTGGCCGTGCCGCACCAGCATCAGCGTGTGGATCTCTTGTTCGGAGGCGTCGAGTGCGGCGACGAAAGCGTCCAGCGCGGCGGCGGATAGGTCCTGGGCTTCTGGGGTACTCCGTGGAAGGCTGCTCACCCCGAGCACGCTAACTCGTCGAACGGACAAAAAGACACCGTGTTTCTCCGCGCTGCCGTGATCCTCAATCCGATCAAGGTTCCCGACCTCGACGAGTTCCGCGGCAAGGTCGCCGACGCCCTGACCGAACACGGGTTCGGCGAGCCCTTGTGGCTGGAGACGACCGAGGACGACGCGGGGTCGGAGATGGCCAAGCGGGCGATCGACGAGACGGTCGATCTGGTCGTGGTGGCTGGTGGCGACGGGACCGTACGGGTGGTGTGCGCCGAGCTTGCCCGGTCCGGCATCCCGGTCGCCGTACTGCCGGCCGGTACCGGCAACCTGCTCGCCCGCAACCTCGGCATCTCCCTCGATCTCGACATCGCCCTGACCGAGTTGCTGGCCGGCAACGAGCAGCGGATCGACAGTGTCCAGGTCGAGGGTGACCAGCTCGAGACCGACCGGTTCGTGGTGATGGCCGGGCTCGGGCTGGACGCCGCGATCATCGCGGACGCGCGCGACGGGCTGAAGAAGCGCGTCGGCTGGGCGGCGTACGTGATCTCGGCGCTGAAGAACCTGAACCACCCGTTCGTCCGGGTCGAGCTAACCGTCGACGACCGCCCGCCGGTACGCCGCCGCGCGCGGACCGTGGTGATCGGCAACGTCGGCACCTTGCAGGCGAACATCCCGCTGCTGCCCGACGCGCGGCCGGACGACGGCGTGATCGATGTGGTCGTGCTCGCCCCGCGCCGGATCAGCCATTGGCCCCGGCTGGCGCTGAGCCTGGTGATCAAGTCGATGCAGGAAGGCCGCCACATCGAACGCTTCACCGGCCGCACCATCCAGGTGACAGCGGCAGCGACCGTACGCCGTCAGCTGGACGGCGACGAGATCTCCGAGGGAACCACGCTCAGCGCGAAGGTGGATCCGTCAGCCTTGCTGGTCCGCGTCCCCTGACGGCTGCGGATGGCTGAGCTTGTCCGGGTTCACCACACCGGTGGAGCGCGGCGACCACTCCGTCCAACCCCGGACTCGCCGAGGCCCCACGCGGCAGACCTGCTGCCAGCAATCCTCTCCCAGCGGACGGCGCTGGTGACGGTTCGGATGCGGCTACTGCATATCCGTTTCCTGCACCGAGCCCACTGTGACGTTTCCCCTTGTGGATAAGGCGAATCAAGCCACCGCACGATTTGCTTGCCGCCCCTTGGAGGCGTAAATTCGAAGACATGTTCGAACGTGATGCTGATGAGCTGGACGCGGCCGAGACCCTCGCCGCGGCCACCGACGCGCAGGCCGACCTGACCCGCGCCGACCTCGACCTGCTCGAACTGTCCCTGCGCTTCGCCGACCTCCACCCCGACCCCGCCACCATCCCCGGCCACGTATCACTCCCCGGCGGAGAACGCGGCTGGGTCTGCGGCGGCCCCGGCTGCCCCGGCTTCGCCGAGTTCGCCGCCGCCGAATTCGGTGCCGCGATCGGCCGCTCCGCCGGATCAGCAGCCGCCTTCATCGGCCAATCCCTGGCCCTGCGCCACCGCCTCCCCCTGATCCTGGCCATGGTCAGATCCGGTCACGGCGAGCCCTGGAAGGCCCGCACCATCGCCACCGCCTGCCTGGCCCTGTCAGTCGAGGCCGCCGCGATCGTCGACCGCCGCGTCGCCCGCATCATCGACACCGTCACCCCAATCCAGCTCGACAAGATCGTCAAAGCCGCCATCCAGCAAGCCGACCCCGANGGCGCCCGCGCCACCGCCGAACAGAACGCCAAAGAACGCGGAGTCTGGGCCGGCCGAGTCGACGAACACGGCTCCACCACCTTGACCATCCGCGCCTCCACCGGCGACGTGATCCGCTTCAAAGCCACCCTGCGCCAACTCGCCGACGCCCTCGCCGAACTGGGCCACCCCGGCACCCTCGGCCAACGCATGGCCATGGCCGTCGGCATCATCTNCGACCCCACCCTCACCCAAGAACTCCTCCTCACCCTCGCCACCCACCTAACCCCACCCAACCAACGCACCAGCAACCCAGGCACCGCCCCAGACACCAACCGCAGCAGCACCCCCGACACCGACCGCACCAACGCCCC
>NZ_AQUZ01000011.1 GCF_000372465.1 Kribbella catacumbae DSM 19601 | reverse complement strand
TTCCGCGGCGGCGAACTCGGCGACGGCGGGGCAGCCGGGGCCGCCGTAGACGTGGGCGCGTTCGCCGCCGGGCAGGGAGATGTGGCCGGGGAGGGTGGCGGGGTCGGGGAACAGGTCGGCGAAGTGCTGGCCGAGGCGGAGGATTTCGAGGTCGGCACGGGTGNGCAGGTCGTGCATGGATGCGACCGAGGTGAGTGTCTCGGTCGCGTCCATGTCAGCGATCTCCTTGTCGAACATGTGTTCGATACTACGCTGAGTAGGCGGAAGTTGCAAATCGCGGCCCGGCCCGTATTGTCTTACTGGCAAGGCGATCCAAAGGTGCATGAACAGAAGAGCGAGGACCAGGAGTGAATTCTGATGACAGTCTGCAAGCAGCGTGGGGCTACCTGGTTGGCGGGAGTTCGAAGGCATCACGTTTGCCCCGCAGCATCGCGGTGGCACGCCGCCGTCGAGGCCGGGTGCGCCGGGGTCGGGCGAAATCGACGGGATCGCTACCTCAACGGTTCAGATCGACTGCGCACCGGCCTGACCGCGTACGATCGTCGTGAGCGTGACGTTGGGCTGGTGTGAACGAGTGTCCGTCGCGGATTCGGCAGACGCCCCGAAACGGTGACGTGGACTGCTGGTCGAGATTCGACCGGCGTCTTGCCGTCGCCAGAGAAGGCAGTGGCCGCGCACCGGAGGCCGATTCGGCGACCAGATCTGGCGGGTTCGGACAGGAACTGGCCACCGCGGACAGGGCATTGGCTGTCCGAGGTGGCCAGTTGGTTCAACGTCGCCACTAGATGATTGATGCACGGGGATTGGTGTCGGCGTGGGATCGTGACGGCACGAGCAAGGGTGTCCAGAATCAGCGCTGCCTAGCCAAGGCTCGAGCCCGAAGGACTCTCGCGTTGGACGCTGATCTGGACACCCTCGCGACAGCACTGTCGTGGGCGCCGATGATCTGCTGAAGGCCCGCCGCTGCGATCTGGACGGCTGGGCCGAATACGGCTACTGCGCCAGTCATTCGCGCTCGCAAGGGCGAGAGCCGGGGTCTGGGTCCGCGTCGTACAACGCATCCTGGCCCTGACCGCCGCGATCTGGCACAACGACCGCACCGGCCAACCCAGCAAGCGATCACCCTTGGCCTACGACCACTGACCCCTTGGAATCAATCATCTAGGGTGAGCCGTCCTGGCGCGGCGATGTCGGCAGCGAGGTGGACAGGGCCCTAAGCTTTCGCGGTGCCTGTGTCGCGGAAACGGAAAAAGAGGAAGTCCGGCAAGTCGGGTCTTGGTCGCCCACCTGTACGGGTCTCGCTGGATTGGCGCGGATCTGATGGTTCTGTGTCTGAGCGGGACCATGAGCTTGCGGATGCGGCTCGGAGCCTCCTCGCGTTTCGGGAGGAACGCACCACGCGACGAGATGTTTGGTCCGCCGAGACGGCCACGCAGCTGGTCGCAGACCTCGTGAAGCTGGCGGCGGATCAGCCGGACCTGATCGTGGAAGATCTGCTGTGCGAACGGCTGGGCACGCTCTTGCACGAGGCGGATCAAGCGCCGGACGTGCCGGTTGGCCCACAGCACCTGGCCGAGGCGATGGTGACGGCGGCCGATGCCGCGGTGACGGCATCTCTGAGAACCACCGTATCGGCGGACGCGTGGCGGGTCCTCACCACGCTGGCGGGTGTTCTGCCGTATCCGCATGCTGAGATCGCGAGTGAGGCGATTACGCAGTTGCGAGCCACGGCGGATGGACGAGCATTGCCTACCGTACCGCCCGGGCCTGCGGTGGCCGGGACGGTGCTGTGGACCCGCGACCGGTACGGCAGCCGGTTTGCCATCGCCGCACCGATCACCACGGCGGACCAGCCGGTGCGCTGGTACTTGTGGGATATCGACGCCTGCGGGCATGACGCGTTTACGGTTCACAGCGGCTACTACCCCACGCCGGATGCGGCGTTGGCCTCATGGCAGGCCGGGGTAGGCCCGATAGCCTCGGCAGGCACGGACTTGGCGCCGGTCAGCGACAGATCGCTGCTGATAGCCCTGCTGCCCGCCGAGCACGGATTCCTGCGCACTGGTGGGGAAAGCGTCGGACAGTTCACCGAGTACCACCGCAGCAAGCGTCTGGCCGAGGTGGTCAGCAAGGCGGTGCCCGTGGCGGAAGCCCAACCAGGTGGCGATTTGACGGAGGCCACCGCTGCGGTCGAGTTCGCAGCGTGGCTTCGGGGCGGTGACGCTGACCAGCAGAAACTACCGGAGGATCTGGATGAGCTCGCCGAGGAACTGGCCAGCTCCTGGAACATCAACGAGATCAACGGGGTGTATGCCGCGTGTTCCCCGCACCGGGTCGCCCTGTCCGTGCTGCACATGCGCAACTACTACCTCGACGAGTTCGCCGAGGAGCTTGTGGCCTTGCTACCCGGCTGGACCCGATGGCTGGCTACGCGCAATGCCACCGCGCCAGACCTGGCTGACCGCTGCCTGCCCTACGCGCACGGCCAACGCCACCCGCAACTCGACCGAGACGACGATTATCGCGACTCTCCCGACTACTACGCCCGCGTCCTCGAATAGAGAACCCCGAGCTTGATCCGTACCGGATTCACGTTCGCGCCGATGCGTCACGCCGCGTCGATGTCAGCCACGCCAGGTCAGCCACGGCCTGGCGACGGGCGGTCGAGGCGCGTGTAAACAGCTCGTCGGTCTTCGTCAGCACCAGCGTGTATGGCCGTCCCTGTCGCCGGGTTTGGTGCCGCACCGGCAGCCATGCCGAGTCGATCTGGCTGTGCACATGCCGGCGCCCGTCTGTCGCCAGCGGCCACTCGAAGATCCGCCGTGACCGGGAGCAAAGGAATGTCCCCAGCGTGTCACAGCTGCCGCACCCGCATCCTGTCCATTGGATCGACCAGTCGTCTTCTTCACGCGGCGGCCGCGCGACGATCGTGCCGAGCCGCTCCGCGCAGTCCCGCGCGACGCCGTCGAGCATCGCCAGCCGCTGCGCGGCCGCCAGACGTAGCGCCGGCATCAGGCACTCCACTACGTTGTCCCCACACTCGCGCAGGCCTGCCGTGATCTCGTCGCGTAGCTCGTCGTCAGCCGCCTCCATCAGCCGCACCAACGGCGAGCTAAGCATCTCCGTCTGCTGCTGCCGGATCTCACTTCGAGGAGAGGCAATCGAGAGCCGGAGTTCGCCACCCATCCAGTGCCATGCCTTGGTGGCGAGGAGCCGCGCCACCTCCGGACTTCCGGCGGTGCGCAGCGTCCCGCACAGCGCCGGCAGCACGCTGTCGACCCATTCGGACAGGTCGGTTCCGAACAGTCGCCCCGGTGCGTACCAGCCATCGATGAGGCTCCGCGTCCAGTCCTCGCCGTACTGCGCGGCCACCGCCGCCAACCCACGCGAGTGCTCCGGCGTCACGGTGTCCAGGCGAAATGGTTCCAGCAGCATCGCCGCTGTCCCGGCGACACCCAGGCCCGCAGCCACGTGCAGTGCCGCATCCAGCAATCCCGGCTGTGCTCCCACTCTGTTCCAGAACGGCGCAACCGACTCCGCCGAGGCACGCGCCTCATCTATGTCTCCCACGTCGATGCGGCGACCGAGCTCGTGCAGAGCCCACGATGATCCCGCCTCCGCGCGCGCCGCGAACGCCCTGTCCCGTGGCCACACGACAACCGCGGCCCGTCGGTACCACCGATCCAGCGTGTTGCCATAGTTGCCCATATAGCCCTCGTACGCGGACTCGTACGGCGACAGCGCCAAGCTCGGGGTGGCGGCACACACCTCGTAGTCGGGGACGGACAGCGAGGTCGTCTCGCCGCCGGTGCCGTCCGGGCTGGTCCACCAGCCCAGGGTGATCTCGTCATCGATCAGCTCATTGAGATGAAAGTCGGCGGCGTCATCAGTCGAGTCCGGGTGACCGTCGTCCCCGTACTCGTAGTTGTCGTCCCACGCGTAGCTGTCGGCTGGTAGGGCGTCCCAGGTCTCCTTCACCTCGGCCAGGGCCAGCACCGTCTCGCACCCAGCTTGGTCCGCCGCGGCACGCAGCAGCGCAGCCCGCTCAGCGTCCGCCCCCTTGAGCCGGCGCCAGTTCAGGCTCCGCTGGGTGTACTCGTGGTCAAGCAGGAAGACCAGCCGGTTCGGCAGGTCCAGATCGCGGCTTCCATATCGCGTGGTGGCCGGCGCTGTGAAGTGCTCGGTCAGGCACTGCGCCAGCTCGGTGGCTGGAGCAACCTCCGGAGCTGGATCCACGCTGCTGGAGAGCAGGTTGAACGTGAGCGTCACCCGGTACCCGGATCTCACAGGCGTGACCTGGTGAACACAGTCGGCGTAGAACGCGACAAAGGTCAACTGCTCCTTCGACGCTCGGTAGGCGACGCTCTCCCCGGCGTGGTCGACAACCAGGTCGCCACCGGTATGGGCCGAAGGTAACGACACCACCAGCGTGCCCACCATCGCATCGTCTTTCTCCGAGTCCTGATGGGGAAGAAAGAACTGTCCCTTGCCGTAGACCAGCATCGAGTGCAGTTCAGCCCGCAAGCGTGACGTTGGCGGGAGTCCGAGCTCATCACGGAAGTGTTCCAGGGCGCGTTCCATCAGCGCCGTCCAGTCGGGTCCGCAGAGCGTGATCTGATCCGGGCTCAGCTCCCACGTGTCACGAACGCTGGTGTCGGTCAGCGTCGCCTCCCGTCGCCCGAACATCGCCGGCCGTGCCGCTGCGATGAGCTTCTTCGCCAGGGGTGCACGGACCGGAAGACTTGCTGGTCCGACGCCAGCCACCTCAAGCTGGAGCAACTGCGCCGGCGCCAGCAGCTGAGCGCTGAAGGACCCCGCCGGCTCGGAACCGCCGAGTAGCTGGGCCAGCCGTTCCCGTGCCAACTTATGAGCCTCAGCTGACTTCGGCGTACGCGGCGATGAGGAGGCTGGGGTCGGGGGCCTCGAGGATCGTCGGTCTGGCGAGGGCGTCGAGGATCACGAAGCGGAGCCGGTCGGCGCGGGTCTTCTTGTCCAGTTTCATCGCGTCCTGCAGGTGCGGCCAGGCGTCGGCGCGGTACTTCACCGGCAGTCCCAGCGACTCCAGTACTGCGCGATGCCGGTCGGCCGTCGCATCGTCGAGCTTGCCCGCCGCACGGGCGAGTTCGGCGACGAACACCATCCCGATGCTGATCGCGGCACCGTGGCGCCACTTGTAGCGTTCGACCCGCTCGATCGCATGGCCGAGCGTGTGCCCGTAGTTCAGCGCTTCCCGCCCGACCTGGCCGCCGGCCGTCGTGGTCTTCTCCCGCAGATCCGCGCCGACCGAGTCGGCCTTGACCTGGATCGCGCGGGCGATCAGTTCCTCGGTGTGCTTGTACGCCGGTGACGAGGCGCCCTCCGGATCGGCCTCCACCAGTTCGAGGATCTCCGGGTCGGCGATGAAGCCACACTTCACCACCTCGGCCAGCCCGCTCACATAGTCGTTGCGGGGCAGGGTTTCCAGCGCGGCCAGATCGCAGAGCACGCCGGCCGGCTCCCAGAACGCGCCGACCAGGTTCTTGCCCTCGGCCGTGTTGATCCCGGTCTTGCCGCCGACGGCCGCGTCGACCATGCCGAGCAGTGTCGTCGGGATATGCACCACCTTGACGCCGCGCAACCAGGTCGCCGCGACGAAGCCGGCGAGGTCGGTCGTCGTCCCGCCACCGATCGACACGATCGCGTCGGACCGGGTGAAGCCCGCCTGGCCGAGCACCGACCAGCAGTACGCGAGCACCTCGGCGGACTTGGCCTCCTCGGCGTCGGGGATCTCGATCGCGTGCGCGGTGAACCCGCCCGCGGTCAGGTCGTCGCGGATCGCGTCACCGCTGGTACGCAAAGCGCGCGGGTGGATCACGGCCACCCGGCGGACGTCATCCCCCAGCAAGCCGGGCAGCTCACCGAGCAGATTGTTGCCAATGGCAACGTCGTACGGCGCCGCCGCGGCCACCCGGATCCGCCGCGCCTGGTCCGGTCCGTCCAATCCGCGCAGCCCCTGCTCCGGCTGATCCGTCATCCGAGGTGCACCGCGATTTCGTTGGCGATGTCCTCTGGGGGGCGGCCGTCGGTGGTGACCGTGTGCTTGGCGACCTCGGCGTACAGGGGCCGACGCGCGTCCATCAGGTTCTTGAGCTGGGTGCGCACGTTGCCGAGCAGCAAGGGACGGGCGACGCCGAGGCCGACACGCTTGGCCGCCTCGCCGACCGACACGTCCAGGAAGACGACGGTGTGACCGGCCAGGTCGGCGCGGGTGTCGGCGTCGAGGATCGCGCCGCCGCCCAGCGACAGTACGACGTCGTCAGCCGCCAGAGCCGCCACGATCGCGGCCCGCTCGAGCGCCCGGAACGCAGGCTCGCCGGAGTCGACGAAGATGTCCGAGATCGGCTTACCCGCTTCGGTTTCGACGTCCGTGTCGGTGTCGCGGTGCTGCTTGCCGAGCTTCGCCGCGAGCAGTTCGGCGATCGTCGACTTCCCCGAGCCAGGCGGGCCGACCAGTACGACGACCGGCCCGCTCACTCGCCACCCCACTCGCGCGGGGTGATCGTGCTCGGCAGGTTCGCCAGGTAGTTCTTGTGGTTGCGCGACGTCTCGCCCACCGAGTCGCCACCGAACTTCTCCACCGACACGTCGGCCAGCACCAGCGCGACCATCGCCTCGGCGACGATCCCCGCGGCCGGTACGGCGCACACGTCGGACCGCTGGTGATGCGCGGACGCGGCCTCCCCGGTCTGCGTGTCGATCGTGCGCAGCGCCCGCGGCACGGTCGCGATCGGCTTCATCGCCGCCCGCACGCGCAGCGTCTCCCCCGTGCTCATGCCGCCTTCGGTACCACCCGAGCGGCCGCTGGTACGGCGTACCTCACCGTTTTCCGCGACGATCTCGTCATGCGCCAGCGATCCCGGCGTACGGGCCAGGTCGAAGCCGTCGCCGACCTCGACGCCCTTGATCGCCTGGATGCCCATCAGCGCGCCGGCCAGCTTGGAGTCCAGCCGGCGGTCCCAGTGCACGTAGCTGCCGAGGCCCGGCGGCAGGCCGTCGACGATCACCTCGACGACTCCACCGAGGGTGTCGCCGGCCTTCTGCGCCTGATCGATCTCGGCGACCATCTGCTTGCTCGCGTCCGGGTCCAGGCAGCGGACCGGATCCGCGTCCAGCCGGGCGATGTCGTCAGCCGACGGGATCACGCCGTACGGCGCCTTGACCGTGCCGAGCTCGACGACGTGGCTGACGATCGTGACGCCGTACGCCTGCTTCAGGAACCTGGCCGCGACCTCGCCGAGCGCGACCCGGGCGGCGGTCTCCCGCGCACTCGCCCGCTCCAGTACCGGCCGGGCCTCGTCGAAGCCGTACTTCTGCATGCCGGCGAGGTCGGCGTGGCCGGGCCTCGGGCGGGTCAGGGGCGCGTTCCGGGCGAGGTCGGCCAGCACCGCCGGGTCGACCGGGTTGGCAGCCATCACCTGCTCCCATTTCGGCCACTCGGTGTTCCCGACCTGGATCGCCACCGGGCTGCCCATCGAGAGCCCGTGCCGGAATCCGCCGAGAAAAGTCACCTCATCCCGCTCGAACTTCATCCGCGCGCCCCGGCCATAGCCGAGACGACGACGAGCCAAGGCGTCGGCCACATCATCCGTGGTGACCTGGACGCCTGCGGGAAGACCTTCGAGTACGGCGACGAGCGCTTGTCCGTGCGACTCGCCGGCGGTGAGCCAGCGCAGCATGCCGCAATCCTCCCATGACAGCCCGCACGCTCCGAGACTGGTCTCGCGGTACGGCATCCCCACGCTATTTCACCCCGCCGCTGTCAACGGTGGTGCGGGTGGGACAGGTGCGACAGACTGCTCGGATGGCTGCTGAATTTGTCCAGAGTGATCAGTTTCGTGGTGGGCGTATCCACTTGTCCGAGCTTGCCGGGCTCGAGATCCGTGATTGTGAGGTCAGCGGGCTGAAGATCGTTGACTGCTATGGGAGCGACGTCTACATCGGCGGGGACTTCGAGCGTCTGGTCGTCAACGACGTCGACGTGACCGCGTACGTCGAGGCGGAGCTCGACCGGCAGCACCCCACCCGAGCGCTGGCGCGTGACGCCGCGTCGCCCGACGACTACCGGGCTGCGTGGGATGCGGTCGAGCGGCTGTGGGAGGCGACGCTCGAGCGGGCGAGGTTGTTGCCTGAGGCCAAGTTGTATGAGCAGGTCCAGGGTGAGTGGTCGTTCGTCGAGACTCATCGGCATCTGATGTTCGCCAGCGATGCGTGGCTTGGGAATGCTGTCCTTGAGGAGGACGCGCCGTACCACCCGTTCGGGTTCCCCGCCGGCGGGATGCCGCCCGAGGAGGCAGCGAAGCTCGGGCTCACCCTCGAAGCGACTCCCACCCTCGACGAGGTGCTCACGCCGCGGCTCGCCCGGATGACCGTCATGCGACGGGTGGTCGACGGGCTCACCGAGGCCGAGCTCGATCGAGTCTGCGGTCGCAAGCCGGCGGACCCGTATCCGGACCAGGAGTACGTCGTACGCCGCTGCCTCAAGGTGATCCTGAAGGAAGAGGCCGAACACCACCGCTACGCAGTACGCGACCTCGCCACCCTCGAAGCCAACGCCTGACGAGTCAGCAGGTGGTTGGGGCGCTGGGGTCGAGGGCGCTGCGGAGTGAGAGGGCGACGTCGACGGCGCGGGTCAGTGGGCTGTTGTCGCACGTTTGCGGCTGGGCTGCGGAGGCACCGGCTGCCGCGGCTCCGCCCAGTACTACGGTCGCCAGGCCGGCGGCGGCAAGCCGGGTGGCGGTGCGGCGGAGCTTGGTGGTCATGTGCCCTCCTCTAGGTCCTGATCTCTGGTACTACGAACGTATTGGCCGGCACCGCGGCGCGAACTGGCCTTGGGACCCGTTCCGGGGTAGCGCTAGCACTACCCCGGCTACTCTCGTGCGACTGTTCAACGATCGAGGGGAACGTGATGGCACGCGCGGATGACGAGGCGTATCGAGCCCGGGTCCGGGGATGTCTGCTGGGAGGCGCGATCGGGGACGCGCTGGGCGGGCCGGTGGAGTTCAACGACGGGCGGTCGATCGTTGCCGCGCACCCCGATGGAGTTCGGGAGTTCGTTGCCGGAGGCCCCGGATGGCCGGCTGGGACGGTGACCGATGACACCCAGATGACCTTGTTCACCGTCGAAGGGCTGATCCGGGCCGGCGTACGGACCGATCGTGGGCTCGGGTTCACGGTCGGGGTCGTGCATCACGCCTATGACAGATGGCTGGACACGCAGCTTCTGCCGGGGCCGAGTGGTGAGCGCGAAGGTTGGCTGCAGGGTGAGCAGTGGTTGTATGCCCGGCGCGCTCCCGGCAACACCTGTCTCTCGGCGCTGACCGAGGCGCGCAAGGGCGGCGACAGCATCAAGCAGTTCGGTGGGCAAGCGGCCAACGACTCCAAGGGATGCGGCGGCGTGATGCGCGTGGCGCCCTTCGGCCTGCTCCTCAAGCCGAGCCTGGAGTGGGTCTTCAAAGCGGCGGCGGACGCCGCGGGCTACACGCACGGCCATGTGACCGGCAAGCTCGCCTCAGGTGCACTCGCAGCGATCATCCGTGAGCTCAACCATGGCGCCGAGCTCAACACAGCCCTAGACACAACACAGACCCTCCTCGCAGAACAACCAGGCCACGAAGAGACCAGTACTGCGCTCGCTACCGCGCGTGAGCTTGCGGCCGGAGAGCTCGGCCGCGGACCGGTGACCGTCGAGTTGCTGGGGGGTGGATGGATCGCCGAGGAGGCGCTCGCGATCGGCGTGTACTGCGCGCTGGCGTATCCCGAGCCAGACCAGTTCCTCGATGCGCTGGCGCTCGCGGTCACGCACTCCGGCGACAGCGACTCCACGGGAGCGATCTGCGGCAACATCCTCGGCGTACTGCACGGAGAGACCGCTCTCCCGGCGGAGCTGGTGTTCGGCGTCGAAGGCCGCGGCACGATCCTGCAACTGGCCGACGACCTCGTGCTCGAGTTCACCCAGGGCAACCGCCTGCACGGCGACTATGGTCCACACACCGCCTGGAAAGAGCGCTACCCCGGCTGGTAGAAGCAAGCACGGCCGGGACGCCCAGCCCGTCCCCCGAGGATCAGGCCCGGCGTCCCGGCCGGTTCGTGGTCAGCCGTCAGGCTGGTTCGATGGAAAGCTTGTGCCTGAACACATTACGCGGGTCCCAGGTCGCCTTCACCCGTTGCAGCCTCGCGTAGTTGCCCTGGTAATACAGCTCACTCCACGGCACCCCGGACTCCAACCCTCCACCGATCGACTGAGCCACCGATCAGCCGAGGTAGAGATTCTCCAACTGCTGACCAGCCAGTACGCCGACTAGCGCGCCGACGAGCATGTACGGCCCGAACGGGAACAGTTGCTTGCGTTTGAGCACCTTCGTCGCCGTCAGCACGATCCCGATCACCGCGCCGAGGAAGAACCCGCCGTACAGGCCGACCACCAGCTCGCCCCAGCCGAGCCACCCCAACGCGATGCTCAGCAGCCCGGACAGCCTGACGTCGCCGAAGCCGACCCCTCGCGGAAACACGTACCAGAGCAGGTAGAACACTCCGAACCCGATCACCCCCGCGATCGCGGCCCGCCGCAGCGACCCCCACTCCCCCGTCGCCGCCGCACCGGCCACCAGCGCCAGACCGACGAGCACGTACGACGGCCAGATGATCGCCGACGGCAGGTACCTCGTCCGGGCATCGATGTACCCGAGCACCGCCCCCACGACCGCCAGGATCAACCACGCGGCCAGCCCGGCCGACGTCCCCAGCATCCACCCGATCAGCCCACCCGCGACCGCCGCCGCCCCACCACACCAGTACGCCGCCCTGGTCCCCGGCCCGGCGAGTTCGGCGTACGGCGGCTTGGTGTCGCCCTCCTCCAGCACAGGCTCGGGGATGCGGCGTATCAGCCAAGGGCCGAGCGCGAACGCGGCAGTTCCGCAGAGCACCACACCGGTCCCTGCGGCAAGCAACGCGTTCTCAGCCGGCACGATCCAGCAGCCTAGACGATCAACGACCACCCAGGCCGACTGGTCAGGCCGGGCTGTGGACAACAACCACGGCCCGGGCAGCGTCGTGGCCAAGAACAGGGGCGGACGTGGGTTCGGCCGGGCCGTGAGGGTTGGCGCGCTGATCACGCCACCCCTCACGGGTACTACCTCAGACCGTACGCCCGGGTGACTTCCTGCTCCAATTTGTTGCCGTCGGCATCAACCGCGACCAGGCGCAGTGATGGTGCCTGGCCGGCTGCCGCGGCCGGGTGTGTGATGCTCGCGGTGTACGTCCCGTCGCCGGAACCGGTCAACGGCACCTTTGTCCAGTTCGAGCCGTCGTATGACATCTTCAGGTCAGCCGAGGTGAACTGGCTCGCAGTCGCCCCGATCTGGTGGCGGAGCCCGAACGTCAGTGGCACTGCCTGCCCGGCCCGGACGCGGCCGAGTGCGTCGGCATCCGGCAGGTCGAGGTCCGCGGTGATGATTGGCATCACCTCTGTCCGGCCGCCCTTCGACGTCCAGGTCCAGGTCGACTGGACGCGGTTCGAGTACTTCCAGAAGTCGAGGTCCCGTCGGGTGGTCAGGGTCGCGCGGAACTGAGCCGCGTCGTCCGGGAGGTCGGCGATCCAGAGCGAGGTGTCGGCGGTCGATCCGACCTGTTGGCCGTTGCGTTCCAGGACGAGCTCGGAGTCAACATTGCCGACCGGGCCGGCGAACTCCTGCTGACGCACGAACGGGCTCACCTGGAACACGAAGAAGTCGTCGATCCACTCAACGCCGCCCCATTCGCTCCGGCCGTCCGGGAGTCCGCTGACCAGCACCGGTGCCATCCACCGCTGGTTCACCTGCTCGCCGGGGTGATAGGACCGTAACACCGAGTGCGCGTTGGCCACCGGTCCCGTGGCGTTGTTGTAGAAGAGCTCACTGTGCCAGGCGATCGAATTCGCCTGCACGTACGACGTCCGCCTCGACGGCACCGGGAACGCCGACAGGTTGTACCTGCCGAATTGGGTGCCGCCGGGGGCGGTGCCGACCCGCACCTCCGAAGTCTCCGTCCCGGAGACATTTGCGCCGAACGACTCACGCACGGTCGCAAGCTGCGAGGGCGTCACGGTGACCTGCGTCTTCGCCGGGATCTGGCCTTGCGTCGCCTCCATCAGGTCGTACACGTACGGCGTAACAGCCAGGCCGACGATCTCGACCGGCTTTGGTCGACTGGCCAGGGCGTGAGCGGTAGCCCGGCTGATCCTCATAGTCGGGATCACCACCTTCTCCGCGCCGATGTACGCCCAGAACCCGCTCATCCCTTCGACTCCGGGCCGGTCGGGGTTATACAGCATCGCTCCGGCCGCACCGGCGTCCTGAGCGGCCTTGACCAGGTCGCCGACGGGGCGATCGTCGGAGTCGGCCCAGGCGATCAGCGCCAGTTTGCCGCGGACACCGGTCAGCTCGCCGGGTTGCGCCGTACCAGCATCGACCGGCACCAGCCGCCGGGTCCCGGTGAAGCGCGGCCCGCCGAAGAGGTCGCGGACCTCAAGCTCCGGCCCACCGACGGTCCGGGCCCGGTACGGCGGGATCTCCAGCCTCGACGCCATCGCGAACTCCGACCGGCCAGTGCTCACCACGCCACCCTGGACCGCGGTCGCGAGCTGCGGGTTGCCGTTCAGAATGACCTCGACGCCACCGGTGGGGACGCCGTCGGTCTTCTTGATCAGATAGGCGACCTCGCGGCCCCTCGGCATCAGATCCAGACGGCCCTGCACGGACTGCTCCACCGGCTCGGCCTTCCGGGCATCGAGTGTCGCCGTGACCGGCTCGGAGAGATCGATCTCGCCGCTGGAGAGCAGCGTAAAGCCACCGATGGCCGTGTCGGTCGCGTCCTGCAGGAAGGGGCTGGTGACGACGTACCGGCCGGGTGGGAGCCGCAGCTTCGCCGTTCCGTTCCGGAGGAACAGTTCGCCAGGCAGAACCTGGGGCGGAGGTCCGTCTACTCTGGCGAGGTTGAGTTCGGCGTTCGCGGGCTGTCCGTCCTTGGCGATGCCGTGGACGGTCAGCTCATGCCGCTCTGGCTCCGCGTACCAGCCGAACGTGGTGACCATCGGATCGGCACCAGCCGCGGTGGCGGTGATTCGTCCAGAGAAGGTCCCCGACCCTGCTGCCGCGCGGTCGACGGTCACCGTGACGCTCGCCTCGCCGTTGGCCGGCACCACCAACCCGGTTGCGCTCAGCTTCGGAGCCGCGGCGGCCGGGTCCATCGCGGCGGCAAGTTGCAGAGTGATCGTAGTGGTCGTGGGGTTGTTGTAAGTCAGCTGGCGGGTGACCGTGTCCTTGGCCGGATACGGCCAGGTCAGCATGCCCAGCTCCAGCTCACCGGTGTCCACAGTGACATCGCCTGCGGTCGCCTGGTCAGCGTCGACACGGCCTGCACCCTCCTCGTGGACGCGGGCGCCTTGTGGGTCCGCGGTGGACATGAGGCGAGCCCTGAGCTGGGCAGTCTTCCAGTCAGGGTGCGCTTGAGCGATCAAAGCGGCGACCCCGGCGACGTGAGGTGTGGCCATCGAGGTGCCGGTCAGCGTGGTGTAGTGGTCGCCAACGGGATCGCCAAGGTCAGTCCCGGCCGCGCGGGCTGCCACGATGTCCGTGCCGGGTGCCGAGATCTCCGGCTTGAGCGCGCCGTTGCCGGCCCGTGGGCCGCGGCAGGAGCTCGCGTTGAGCGAACCGTTCCGGGTCAGGTTGCCGACCGCGATCGCGTCGTCGGCCGCCGCTGGAGTGGTCACTTGTGCCGGGGCGGGCATACGGCAGTTGCCTGCCGCAACCACGAACAGCGTGCCGCTGCTGCGCGAGAGACGGTTGAGGGCCGTCGACAGCTCGTCGGTGCCGTCGCTGGGCGCGCCACCCAGGCTCATGTTGACCACCGCTGCGCCCTGCTGAACCGCCCACTCCATACCGGCGATGATGCCCGAGGTGGTGCCACCGCCATCGTCGGCGAGAACCTTGCCGTTCAGCAGCGTCGCCTCCGGGGCTACGCCCTTGTACTTGCCGCCGGATGCGGCGCCGTCACCGGCCGCGATTCCCGCGACATGGGTGCCGTGGCCGACGTGGTCCGAGCTGTCTGGTGCGTCGGTGAAGTTCTGGCTGGCCGCGAGCCGGCCTTTGAGATCGGGGTGGCTCGCGTCGATCCCGGTGTCGAGGACGGCGATCTTCACACCCTTCCCGGTGAAGCCACGCTGCCAGGCAGCGGGAGCGCCGATCTGCGGCACACTCAGATCGGAACTAGCCTGGACCCGGCGGTCGAGAGTGACGCGACGGATGGACTCCGCGACCCGTTCACCCTGCGGGGTCACCGACTCCCAGAAGTCGCTGGCCTTCGTCTTGTCCACCACGGCCGCCCGGGCGCCGATGCTGGTCAGCACGCGAGTTTTCGTCGTACCGCGGAGGGCTGCGCGCGCGGCCACGGCCGTTGCACTCTTCGGCGTACCGGCGTACTCCACGATGACGGGCAGGCCCTTGGAGTGGGCATCGTCGCGGCCCTCGGCGAGCAGGGTGGTGAGGTCGAACAGCGAGCGGTCGAGCCGCCCGGAGCGGACGTCGCCCGCAACGGTAGACGGTACTGCGATCGTGTGGCCGCCCGAGTAGCTGATCACGGCGCTGGCCGACCGGCTGCCCGGGCTGGGCAGAAAGTCGACCCGATCACGCTGCCCTGGCCGGCTGGTGACCACGACCCGGTCGCCGGTGAGAAGCGTGATCGTGGCCTTGCTCGCAGTCGGCGGTGTCTTTCCGGGTGGTCTTCCAGGCGATGGCGCGGCGGCGCCGGCTGGTGAGGCTGCGGCGCCCAGCATGACGGCCGCGGACAACAGGAGGGACTTCCAGCGAGGATTCACAAGTACTCCAGCGGGAACGGAAACATCGGTCCCCTTGCTCTACTGGTCCAGGCAGCCGCAAGGTTGCAAACGGCCAGGCTGGTTCTGTCCACAGGTGCGAAAGATCGCACTTACGTACGCTTCACCATCCGGCGGGCGACCAGTGCTGCACCGGCCCCGATCAGCAGTAGCCCGCCGAACAGCAGGGCGATCGTGGTCCACAGCCCCGTCGTTCTCGGTGACGTAGCGAACGCGCTGGAATTCGTCGTCGTTCGCCGCCTGGGTGAAGGCGAAGTCGTCGGTGATCCGGCCCGGCTCCTGATAGGTCGCCGAGTACGCCGTCAGGAACGACGTCGGCGCGGCCAGTTGCGGATCGGTCTCACGATCGACGCGTCCGGCGTACAGGAGCTCCGGTTTCACGTCCGCGTCAGGAAGCTTCGAGGCATCCACCCGGTACGGCGCCGCGACGTACACCGTGACCGTCTGGGGATTCTTCGCGCCCTTGCTCAATCGCATCGGGTAGACGATCCGCGGCGAGGCGAAGGTCAGTCGCAGCGGCGGAGTCGTGCCTGTCATCGGGGTGCCGTCCTGCTTCGGCGCAAGCTCGACCTTCGCGGCGGCCGGGACCGGGCGAGCTAGGATTCAGGCGATCGTGTAGCCCGTGCGGAAGAAGTTTGCCGGGTCGTACTTCTTCTTGACCGTCTGGAGCCGGGGGTAGTTGGCGCCGTAGTACGTGCTGACCGAGCGGCCCGTCTCCACATAGTTCACGTAGCCGCCGAGGGTCGATGGGCGGACGGCGCGGTGGCCGTTCGTGATGAAGGTCTGCGCGGCCCTTAGTTGCGCCGACGTCGGGTGCGCGGCCAGACCGGAGTACCACTGGACGACGCCGACCGCCGAGCGCCAGCCCCACGAGGATCCGCCCGACGGCACCTTCGCGGCCTGACCGCCCAGCGGGTCGAGGATCGCCGCGGCCGGGAGCTTCGCCCGGGCCGCCGTCTTCACCGCACCAAGCAGAGCAGCGATGGTCGGTGCGGTCATCGGCTTCAGTACGTCGGAGCCGGCCAGGAAGCCCTGCCGCGCGCTGGTCGTCCCGCCACCCAGGTACTTCACGGCCTCCATGTGCGTCCGGACCGCGAAGGTCCGGGTGGTGGCCTTCGAGCCGACGTACGACTCCAGTTGTGCGGCAGCGGCCGCGCCGTTGCCGGTGGTGGAGACGCCGAGCACGTGGATGGACAGCGTTCCGTTGCTCAAGGCATTGATATGGACGTTGCCCCAGGCGGTGATCGGCGCCGCGACGGCGAACTTCTGCCAGCCGCGGATGACGTCCGCCGCCTTCGCCTCCGGCCAGGTCAGCCGGAAGAAGCCGAGCTTGGCGGCCGGGATCGTGATCAGCTTGAACGACGTCACGATGCCGAGATTGCCGCCGCCACCGCCGCGCAGCGCCCAGAACAGGTCAGGGTCGACCGTCGCGCTGACGTTGCGGGCCACGCCGTCGGCGGTGATCACGCCCATCGACTGGATCCGGTCGCAGGTCAGGCCGAACGCGCGGGTATGTACGCCCATCCCGCCGCCGAGGGTGAGGCCCGCGATCCCAACGGTCGGGCACGTCCCGGTCGGCAGCGACTTGCCGTGCTTGTCGAGGAACGCGTGGACGTCGTACAGCTTCGCTCCGGCGCCGACAGTGAGCACGTTGCCCGAGTAGCTCATCGAGCGCATCGCGCTGACGTCGACGACCAGGCCGTTGCTCACCGTCGAGGCGCCGACGTACGAATGGCCGCCGCTCTTCGGCACCGAGACGAGCTTGTTCTTGCGCGCGAACAGGATCGCCGCGCGGACGTCGTTCGCACCGGCGGCCCGGACCACACCGGCCGGCTGGATCGTGTCCCAGCGCGGGTTGAAGAGTTGCCGCACGGTCGGATAGCCGGGCTGCCCAGGCCGGTACACCCGGCCTTTGAGCCCTGCATGGAATCCAGCCCAGTCAGGGCCGGCCGAGGTCAGGTTCGCGGCGCTGGAGCCGGCGCTGGCCGACTTGGTCTCCGAGCAACTGGTCAGCGCGATCGCTGCCAGCGCTCCACCGGCCTTCAGCAGGGTACGGCGGTCAACCTTGCTCACGCTCATCGAGCTCCTCACGCGCGGCGGCTCTCATGGCCACCAAAGGAGCGGGCGACCTACCTGTCATCATCTCCACCTGGAGGGTCGCCTGATGCACAAGCAGGTCAAGGCCGTTCAACAGCTCTGTACCGATCCGGTGCGCCACGATCGCGAGCTGGGTCGGCCACGGGTGGTAGGCCACATCGAAGACCACCGGGGCGACCTGGGCGAAGTGCTCCGCCCACGGGTCGACGGCTCCACCGGGCAGCGTCGAAACGCACAGGTCGAAACCGCCGATCTGCTCGACCTGCCCGAAATCCGTCACCGAGGTCTTCAGGCCCAGCTCGGCCGCGAGATCCCGCAGCCGCTCGGCCTTCGCCAGATCGCGCACGACCAGCGTCACCTCACTGACCTTCAAGCCCCGCAAGGCAGCAAGGGTCGACGCGGCAGTCGCTCCCCCACCCAGTACTACGGCCGTGTCCGCGCCGGTGATCCCCCGCTCGGCAAAGGCCGCCACCAACCCCGGTACGTCGGTGTTGTGCGCCGAACGCGAGCCGTCGGGCTCGAACAGCATCGTGTTCGCCGCGCCGATCAACTCGGCGATCGGGTCGACCGTGTCGACGAGGTCGAGCGCGACCCGCTTCAACGGCATCGTCAAGGACAGCCCGCGGACGTCGTCGCCCAGCGTGCTCAGGAAGCCACGCAACTCGCCCTCGCCGACCTCGTAGGCGTCGTACCGCCAGTCAAGTCCGAGTTCGGCGTACGCCGCTCGGTGCATGGCCGGCGACAACGAGTGCGCGATCGGCTGACCGAGCACTGCACAGCGGGTCATCAGCACCTGCCGGTGTGTGCAGCGCACCAAGCCTGCAGCTTCTTCACGTTTGCCTGGTGCTCCTCTCCGCTGCTCGCGAAAAGGGTCTCGCCGGTGTCGAGGTTGACCAGGGTGAAGTACATCCAGCTTCCCGCCGCCGGGTTCAGCGCCGCCCGCAGGGTGTCCTTGTTCGGCGAGTTGATCGGGGTCGGCGGCAGACCGGCGTACTTGTAGGTGTTGTACGGCGAATCCGTCTCGCGCTGCTCGTCCGAGGTGAAGACGCCGCCGTCCCGGCCGACCACGTAGTGGATCGTCGAGTCCATCTGCAGCCTCTTGCCCGCCTGCAGCCGGTTGTAGATCACCCGGGCGACCTTGGCGTAGTCCTCCGGACGGTTCGTCTCGGCGCCGATGATGCTGGCGACGATCACGGCCTGGTACGGGTCGAGCTTCTTGCGCTTGGCGGTCTGGGCCAGCTGCAACTCGTTCGCGGCCTTGGTGAAGCCGGCGGTGGCCATCCGCAGGATCAGGTTCGCTCCTGCTTCCTTCGGTACGTCGTACGTGCCGGGGAACAGGAAGCCTTCCGCGTTGTTCTTGGCGTACGACGGCAGCTTGAGCGTCTGCGGCCGGTTCATCGCGGCCTGCGCGGCGCCGGCGGGCAGCTTGACCGACTTGCTCTTCTGCAGCAGCGCGACGACCTCGGCCTTCGTGCGGGCGGGCGGGATCGTGAACCGGGTGACGAGCACCGACTTCGCCGTGTCGAGCAGCAGCTCGAGCGCCGACTTGGCCGACATCTCCTTCTTCAGCGTGTAGGTGTTGGCCTGGATCTTCTTGGACCGTGGATCGTCGCGGGCGACCCGCTCGAACGCCTTGGCGCTCTTCACCACGCCCTTCTTCTCCAGCGTGTCGGCGATCGCCTGCGCGCTCTGCCCCGAGCTGATCTCCACGGTGACGGTGGCGCTGGTGCCGGCGCCCTCGTAGTCCGGGGCGGCGAACATCTTCTCCACCGCGTCGCGGCCCTTGCCGAAGCCGACCACCAGCCCACCGATCAGGGCACCGACGACGAGCAGCGAGATCAGGCCGGCGAAGCAGCCGAATCCCCGCCGGGCGCGGGTCTTGCGCCGGTTCGCCCGGCGCTCTACCCGGCTGTCCGGGCGCAGGCCGAGGTCGTCGTCCAGGTCCTCACGGTCTTCGTTCACCGATGTTCCGTTCACAGGGGCCTCCCGGGTGGGTTGCCGGTCTCACGCTCGAAGTCGAGCGCGTGTTGCAGAATCACGACCGCCGCGGCCTGGTCGACCACGGCCCGCCGCTTGGAGCCCTTCTTACCCCGTTCCCGGAGCATCCGCTCGGCGGTGACCGTGGTGAACCGCTCGTCCACCAGCCGCAACTCCACCTCCGAGCTCGCCTTCTTCAGCAGTACGTCGAGCTGCGCGGCAGTATCGCGGATCTTGACCGCTGCCGGCCCCTCACCACCCGACAGCGACCGGGGCAACCCGATCACCACCTCGAACGCCTCAAGCTCGGCCACCAGCCCAACAACCCGCTCCAGCGCACCTGGTCCCACACGAACCGTCTCCACTGGAGTAGCCAAAATCCCGTGCGGATCACTACTGGCCACCCCGATCCGGGCATCGCCAACATCAAGCGCAACCCGCACGCCCCGGCGCATTAGTGTGCCCCGCCACAGGTCCATACAACACAACAGCACTGTGTAGGCCCCGTGCTGTTTACCGTCTGGGAGCGGGTGTTGTTCACGGTTAGCCGGTTACTAGTTGGCCGATGGCGTGTTCTACGGCGCTGAGGGATTGGTCGGCGCCGGAGGGGTCTGTGCCACCGCCTTGGGCTACGTCGTCCTTGCCGCCGCCTCGGCCGCCCAGCTGCTCGGCTGCCACTCGGACCAGGTCGCCGGCCTTGAGGCGCCATTCGCGGGCGGTGTCGTTGAGGGCGATCACTACGCCGGGCTTGCCGTCGTTGACGCTCAGTACTGCGACGACGGCCGGCTTGTCGGCCGGCATGCGGCCGCGGACGTCGAGCGCCAGCTTCCGCAGGTCGCCGCCGTTCACGCCGTCCGGCGCCCGATGGCCGACGTACGCGACCCCGAAGACGTCCTTCGGGCTCTTCGCCAGCTCCGCCGCGGCAGCCAGCACCTGACCGGCGCGGACCTTCTCCAGCTCCTTCTCAGCAGCCCGGAGTCGCTCGGACAGATCGGCCACCTTCGCGGGCAGCTCCTCCGGCCGGGTCTTCAGGTTCTCTGACAGCAGCCGCACGAGCGCCCGCTCGCGACCCAGGTAGTGCAGCGCCTCCATCCCGACGAACGCCTCCAGCCGGCGAACCCCCGCGCCGACCGACGACTCGCTCGTCACGGTCAGCGCACCGACCTGTGAGGAGTGCTTGACGTGCGTCCCACCGCAGAGCTCGCGCGACCAGGGGCCACCGATCTCCACGACCCGGACGGAGTCGTCATAGGTTTCGCCGAACAGCGCCAGCGCACCCCAGTCCCGCGCCTCCGGCAGCGACATGTACTGCGCGGAGACCTGCAGGTCCTGCCGAACGGCGAGGTTCGCGACCTCTTCGATCTCACTCCGCGTGGCCTGGTCCAGCGACGACGACCAGGCGAAGTCGAGCCGCAGGTAGCCGGGCTTGTTGTACGAACCGCTCTGCAACGCGGTCGGCCCGAGCACCTGCCGCAGGGCGGCGTGCACGACGTGCGTACCGGAGTGCGCCTGACAAGCGGAGATCCGCCACTCCTTGTCCACCTGCGCGTGCACATCCAGACCCGGCTGGAGGACGCCTTCCACGACCTCGACCCGGTGCACGATCAGACCCTTGACCGGCCGCTGGACGTCGAGCACCTTCAGCTTGAACCCGTCACCGACGATCAGCCCCTCGTCGGCGATCTGGCCACCCGACTCCGCGTAGAACGGCGTCTTCTCGAGCACGACCTCGACGGTCTCGCCCTGCTCGGCAGCACTCGCCACCACGCCTTCGCGCAGTACGCCGCGGATCTGCGAGTCGGTCGCCAGTTCGTCGTACCCGGTGAACTGGGTGGCGCCCTTCTCGCGCAGCTCGCGGTAGCCCGAGGTGTCCGCGTGACCGGCCTTCTTCGCCCGCGCGTCCGCCTTGGCCCGGTCGCGCTGTTCCTTCATCAGCGACCGGAAGCCCTCGGTGTCCACCTGCAGGCCCTGCTCGGCAGCCATCTCGACGGTCAGGTCGATCGGGAAGCCGTACGTGTCGTGCAACTGGAAGGCCTGGTTGCCGGCCACCTGCACACCACCGGCGGCCTTCAGGTTCTTCACCGCCAGGTCGAAGATGCTCGTCCCGGCCGTCAGAGTACGCCGGAAGGCCTCCTCCTCGGCGTACGCGATCTGGCTGATCCGCGGGAAGTCGGCTTCCAGCTCGGGGTACGACTTCTTCATCTGCTCCAGGCTGGTCGGCAGCAGCTCGACCAGGCTGGGGTCCTCGTAGCCGAGCAGGCGCATCGACCGGATCGAGCGGCGCAGCAGCCGGCGCAGTACGTAGCCGCCCTGCTCGTTGCCCGGGGTGACGCCGTCGCCGATCAGCATCAGCGCGCTGCGGACGTGGTCCGCGATCACCCGGAACCGGACGTCGTCGACCTGGTCGGTGCCGTACTTGCGGCCGCTCAGCTCGGACGCCTTCTCGATCACCGGGTAGATCTCGTCGATCTCGTACATGTTGTCGACGCCCTGCAGCAGGTACGCGACCCGCTCCAGGCCAAGCCCGGTGTCGATGTTCTTCTTCGGCAGCTCGCCGAGGATCGGGTAGCCCTCCTTGCCGCCACCCTCACCGCGGATGTTCTGCATGAAGACCAGGTTCCAGAACTCCAGGTAGCGGTCGCCCGCTTCCCAGTCCCGGTCGGCGCCGAACTCCGGGCCGCGGTCGATCAGGATCTCCGAGCACGGGCCGCACGGACCCGGGATGCCCATCGACCAGAAGTTGTCCTTCATCCCGAGCCGGACGATCCGGTCGTCGGGCAGCCCGGCGACCCGCTTCCAGATGTCGATCGCCTCGTCGTCCTCGTAGTACACCGAGGCGTAGAGGACCGACTCGTCGAAACCGTAGCCGCCCTCGCTCTGCGGCTTGGTGACCAGCTCCCAGGCGTACTGGACGGCCTGCTCCTTGAAGTAGTCACCGAAGGAGAAGTTGCCGTTCATCTGGAAGAACGTGCCGTGCCGGGTGGTCTTGCCGACCTCCTCGATGTCGAGGGTCCGGACACACTTCTGCACGCTGGTGGCGCGCGCGTACGGCGGCGTCTGCTGGCCGACGAAGTACGGCACGAACTGGGCCATCCCGGCCACGTTGAACAGAAGGTTCGGGTCCGGAGACGGCAGCGGCGCGCTCGGCACCACCGTGTGGCCGCGCTCCTCGAAGTAAGTCAGGAACCGCCGGCGAACTTCACTGGTATCCATGGTGTTACCGGTAGTCCTCACGCTGTGTTGAATTTCTTTGGTTTGCCGCTTCGTCTATCCCGAGCGCGTCGCGCAGCTCGGTCTCCCGCTCGGCCATCCCGGCCCGTACTTCGTCGCCGAAGTGCCGGATCGCGCTGGCCACCTTCTCCGCCGACTGCTGCAGGCTGTCCGGCGCGAGCTGCTGGGCCCGCTTCTTCAGCCGGGTCACCGCGTAGACGCCGACCAGGATGCCGATGATCAGCCACAGGATCCGCTTCATCACACGTCACCCCGCTTCTTCGCCTTGCGCTCGGCCTTCATCTCGTCCTTCACCCGGCGGGACACATCGCGGCGCTGGCTCTCGCCGAGCGCCTTGCGGACGCCGTAGGTGAAGGCGGCTGCCTTCACCAGCGGACCGCCCGCGGTCGCCGCGAACAAAGACGCCAAGGCGGCCGCGTTGGTTGTCACGGTGGTGGCGTTGTCGGTGATCGTGTCCACCTTCGCCAGCTGGGCGTTCGTCGTCGCGACCGTGTTCGTCACCTCGCCGAGCAACGGAACGCTGGAGTCCGAAACCCCCTTCACCATGATCCGGGTCTCGTCGAACACCTTGCCGAGCTTCAGGATCGGATAGGCCAGCAGGCCCACCAAGATGAGCAGTGCGCAGGCTGCTATCAGCCCCGCGACTTCACCGACGCTCATGGTTACGATCCGCCTTCCGTTCGACAGCTTTGTCCCGTGGCCCCGGGTACCCAGGGACCTTATCGCGCGGGTAGCACAGTCCAGGCCACAGGGACACCCTCGCTGCCGGGTCAACCTCTTACGTTCATTCGCCCCCTTTTCACCCCTACTTGCCCCGGCCCGCCGATGAGCTGCCACCGAAGGGGTGAAAAGGGGGCGAATGAACGTAGGAGGTGTGTTCACCCGGCAGACCCGTGACGTAGGGCGACGGATGGGCCATACTGGCGAAAGCTCCGGGGGGAGTGTTCAGAGGTGGGGGGAGACCACAGATGGACGAGACAGCTATTGCTGTCCTTGGCGCGGGCCCGCATGGCCTGGCCGCAGCCGCACATCTTCGCCGGGCAGGTGAAGAGGTCCGCATCTTCGGCGACCCGATGTCGTTCTGGCGGACCATGCCGGCGGGAATGCTGCTGAGATCGAACTGGACCGCGACCTGTATCGCGGAGTACGAGGGACCGCTCGCGCTGGATTCCTATCTGGCCGAGACCGGTGCCGAGGTGACCAAGCCGGTGCCACTGGACGACTTCATCGCGTACGGCACCTGGGTGCAGTCGAAGGTCGCGCCGGACGTGGATCGCCGCTGGGTCAAGCGGGCCGCCGCGAACGGCGACGGGTTCGTGCTCACGCTGGGCGACGAGACGCAACTCAGGGCTCGGCGCCTGGTGGTCGCGGCCGGGATCGCGGACTTCGTCAACCGGCCCGAGTTGGCTTCCGGGCTGCCCAGGCACCTTGCGTCGCACACGGCTGACCACAAGGATCTGTCGGTCTTCAAGAACCAAGAGGTTCTCGTGGTCGGCGGCGGGCAGAGTGCGCTGGAGTCGGCTGCTCTGATGAGCGAAGCCGGCGCCGCTGTCGAGGTGGTCGCCCGGGCCGAGAAGCTGAACTGGCTGCACGGCGGCAAGTACCACCGGCTCCTCGGTCCGCGGCTCGTACCGCTGGTCTACGCGCCGACCGATGTCGGCCCGATGGGGATCTCCAAGATCGTCGCCAAGCCAGGGCTGTTCACCAGCCTGCCGCGGGCGATCCAGGGCCCGATGGCCTACCGCGCGATCCGGCCAGCCGGTGCCGCGTGGCTCATCCCGCGGCTGGTCGGCGTACCGATCGGCACTGGCGTCTCGGTGACGAGTGCCAAAGCCGTAGGCGATCGGCTGCACGTCGAGTTGAGTGACGGCAGTGCCCGCGAGGTCGACCACCTGATGTTCGGTACGGGGTACAAGGTCGACATCCAGCGCTACCCGTTCCTCGACCCGGCCCTGGCGCTTCAGGTCCGGGCTGTCGACGGCTACCCGGTGCTCAAGCCCGGCATGGAGTCTTCCGTTCCTGGTCTGCACTTCCTCGGTGCACCAGGCGCCCGGAGCTTCGGCCCGCTGATGCGGTTCGTCGCGGGCGGCTGGTACGGCGCGGAGTCGCTCACGCGGCTGGTTCGCAACAGCAGGCGCAAGACCGCTCCGAGCGGTGCCGGCCGACTGGAACCGACAGGCGACGGGGTATGAGCAAGCGCCCGTTCCGCAAGGCAGCCGGTTCGGGTTCAGGAGTAGGGGCGGTAGTCGTCGGGGGCGACTACCAGGGCCTCGGCATCGTTCGCAGCCTCGGCCGGTACGGCGTACCGGTGACGGTCCTGGACGACGAGCGGTCCATCTCGCGCGTGTCCCGGTACGCCACCGGCCATGAGCGCGTGCCGGAGCTCCGGGACGCCGACGAGACGGTCCGGATCCTCATCGACGCCTGCACCCGGCTCGGCCTGCAGGGCTCGGTCCTGTACCCGACCAGGGAAGAGACCGTCGCCGCGATCGCAGCGAACCGCGAAGAGCTCAGTCAGTACTACAAGCTGCCGACGCCTGCCTGGGAGGCTGTGCAGCCTGCCTGGGACAAGCGGGAGACCTATCAGCGTGCTGAGCGGCTCGGGATCCCGATCCCCCGCTGCTGGTTCCCTGAGTCGTTCGCCGACCTGGACCAGATCGACCTCGAGTCACCGGTGATCCTGAAGCCGGCGATCAAGGAGAACTTCTTCTACGAGACCCGGGCCAAGGCCTGGCGAGTGGACACCCGGGCTGAGCTCGAAGCGGCGTACCGGAAGGCGGTCGACATCGTCGGCGCGGCCGAGGTGATCGTCCAGGAGCTGATCCCCGGCGGCGGTGACCAGCAGTTCGGGTACTGCGCGTTCTTCAAGGACGGCGAGGCCGTCGCTGAGATGACGGTCCGCCGGCTGCGCCAGCACCCGTCCGACTTCGGCCGGGCGAGCACGTTCGTGGAGACGATCGAGCTGCCGGAGCTGGCCAAGCACTCGCTGACCTTCCTGCGCGACATCGGGTACTACGGGCTGGTCGAACTCGAGTACAAGCATGACCAGCGGGACGGGCAGTACAAGCTGCTGGACGTGAATGCCCGGACCTGGGGCTACCACTCGCTCGGCTACACAGCGGGCGCCGACTTCCCCTACCTGGTCTACCGCGACCAGTTGGGGCTCCCGGTGACCGAGTGCCAGGCCCGTGCGGGTGTCCGCTGGCTCCGGCTGGCGACCGACCTGCCGAACGCAGTACTGGACATCAAGGCCGGGAAGCTGAAGGTCGGGCCGTACCTGAAGACCTTCCGCGGGGTGCAGGCGGAGGCGGTGTTCAGCCTCAAGGACCCGCTGCCTGGCCTGTACGAGGTGGCGCTGCTGCCCTACCTGTTCTTCAAGCGGGGGTTGTGATGTTCGAGTCGACGCATGCCTTCGCCTTCTTCGACTACTTCCGCGTTCCGTACGACCTCAGCGGCGATGCGCTGGAGACTCGGCTAGGGACGATCACGGCAGGCACCTCCGGCCGCCAGCTCACTTGGGTCCGAGCTGCCGGCGGACGACCGGCGCGCAGCGACTACAGGGCCGGTCGCTACCAACTGGCCGGCTTCTCGATCGTCTGCCACCTCTACACCGGTACTGCGTTGTCCCCGGTCGACGACAGCTGGCGCAAGGTCGAGCCCATCCTCGACAGCCACGGCACCGAGGTCGGGGCCGTGTGGGAAGACCAGCAGGGCAACGTGTTCCTGCCGCTCGACCCCGGCGAGGCGATGACCTTCCTCTGGTCAGAGCGCTACAAGACAGTCGGTAGTGCCAACATCAAGCGCCTGCTCCGCAAGGGCATGGTCCAGGGGTACTACGTCGTCCGCCCGCTGCTCCCCCGGCCACTGCAGCTACGGATGCGCCGGACGCTCGCAAGGCACCAGAACACACCGTCCTTCCCAGCCTGGCCGATCGAACACAGCCTGCACACGTTCTATGACTGGCTGTTCGACCTGACCACCCGCCTGGCCGGTACGCCGGTGCCGTGGATCGACCTGTGGCCGGACGGGCGGTCCTGGGCGATGGTGCTCACCCATGACGTCGAGACGGCCTTCGGGCGCGACGAAATGGAGCTGCTGCGGGCACCGGAGCGCGATAGGGGCTACCGGTCTTCCTGGAACTTCGTGGCCGAGCGGTATGAGGTCTCGGACGAGACGGTCGCCAAGGTGACCGCCGACGGGTGCGAGGTCGGAGTACACGGCCTGCGGCATGACGGGCGGGACGTGGCGTCCAAGCGGCTGCTGGGCCAGCGGCTGCCGGCGATGCGCAAGCATGCGGACAGGTGGGGTGCGGTCGGGTTCCGCTCCCCCGCGACCCAGCGGTCCTGGGAGCTGATGCCGACGATGGGCTTCGACTACGACTCGTCGTACACGGACACGGACCCCTATGAGCCACAGCCCGGTGGCTGCTGCACCTACCTGCCGTTCTTCAACGAGGACCTGGTCGAGCTGCCGATCACGCTGCCGCAGGACCACACGCTATTCGAGATCCTGCAGCATGAGGACGGTGAGTTGTGGGTCAGCAAGGCTCGCGAGATCCGGGACCGGCGCGGGATGGTGCTGGTGCTCGCGCATCCGGACTACGCCGTCGACCCGCGACTGGCCAAAGGGTGGCAGCAACTGCTGGACGAGTTCCAGGGCGATGAGACGGCCTGGCAGGCACTGCCGCGAGAGGTGGCGTCGTGGTGGCGTGACCGAGCCTCCACTGAGCTACGGCAGAGCCCTGACGGTTGGACGTTAACGGGACCCGCTGCGGGCCGCGGTCAGGTTAAACACGCAGTACTTGCCGACCAGGAGGCCTAGGTATGCACGTTGCGGTCATTGTTGAGAACGTCGCGCTGGGAGTCGACACCCGGCTGCGCAAGCAGGTGGACGACCTCCTGGCTGCCGGTGTAGAGCTGTCGGTCATCACCATGCGCGACGACGACAACGACCGCTACCGCGACGTACCGGGACTGACGATCTACGAGTACCCCGCGCCCAAGCAGCCGTCAGGGCCGGTGGGGTATGTCGGCGAGTATCTGCAGTCCTTCGCCTGGGCCAGCTGGTACCTGTTGCGGTTGCGGCTGCGCGGACGGATCGACGTACTGCAGATCTGCCAGCCACCGGACATCTACTTCCCGCTGGCCTGGGTACTGCGCTGGGCCGGTACCCGGATCCTGGTCGACCAGCGGGACCTGATGCCCGAACTGCTCGGCAACCGGTACGACGAACCGCCCAAGCTCATGCTCAAGGCGCTGCACTGGCTCGAACGGCGTAGTCAGCGAGTCGCCCACCACAGCCTCACGGTGAACTCCTACCTGAAGAACCGGATGGTGGAAGCCGGAGCACCTCCCCGTTCATTCGCCCCCTTTTCACCCTCCCGGCTTGTTCGCCGTCGACCGGGGAGGTCCAAAGAGGGTGAAAAGGGGGCGAATGAACGGGGAGGTGCCGTCTCCCTTGTCTACAACGGCCCAGTGCTAGCCCGTACTTCGCTCGCGGTGCCCGAGCCGAGCCTGCACGGCGAGCACCGCTACCTGGTCGCGTGGTGCGGCAAGATGGGCCGCCAGGACCGGGTCGACCTGGTGGTGAAGGTGGCGGAGTACGTGGTCCGCGACCTCGGCCGGGAGGACTGTGGCTTCGTCATCCTCGGCGACGGCGAGTGCCTCGACGAGCTCCGCCAGCTGACGATCGAGCTGGGACTGGAGCGCTGGATCACCTTCCCTGGCTGGATTCCCGAGAAGGAGCTGTTCAGCTACCTGGCGACGGCGGACCTCGGCATCGACTGCAGCCTCCAGGTGGAGGTGTCGCCGGTGAAGGTGATGGAGTACATGGCTCAGGGGCTTCCGGTGGTCTGTTTCGACCTGCAGGAGAGCAGGCTGCTCGCCGACGGCGCCGGGGTGTTCACGCCCGCCGGCGACGTCCCCACGATCGCCTCCGAGGTGGTCGCCCTGCTGGACGACCCGACCACCCGCAAGCAGCTCGGCGACACCGGCCGGCGGTTGATCACCGAGCAGCTGGCCTGGGAGCGGCAGACGCCCATCTACCTGAAGGCGATCGGCTGCGACCCGTCAGCCGTTGCCGCCGCAACCGCGGAGCCAGGAGCAAACGGCTGACGGTGAGGCCCAGGTCCTGTTCAGCCAGGGCCGCTCCCGCATCGTCTTCTGCACCAGGGCGATGTAGTCGTCGGCAGGCTTCGTACGCCAGGCGCCCGCGAACCAGGCACCGATACAACCGTCCAGCCGCTTGGCGGGATCGACCGGGTTGTCCTTGCCGGTCAGCCACCAGGCCCAGCCCTCGAGGCAGCCACGGATGTAGGCGCCGTAGTAGTCGAGCGCGAAGGCCGTCGAGTCGCGGTTGAACGGGAAGGTCCCGTTCTGGTTGCCGGACATCCGGCCCCAGGCCGGATCGTGCCACGACATCACGCCGATGATCGAGAACGTCTTCGGGCACAGGTCCTGGCCGTAGTCGCGCTGGTAGTCGTAGCCGGCGAGCTTGATCTCGTTGCAGTACACGCGCGAGGCCGCAGTCGGCCCTGGGAACAGGTCACCGCAGCCGCGCTTCTCCACGCAGGCGCCGGACGGGTAGAGGTCCTTCTGGTACCAGGTGGACTCGGTCAGCGCGACGGCCCGGACCAGGTTGTCGGCGAGACCCCACTTGCAGGCTGCCCACTGGATGTTCTCGTCCGTAGTACCGGTGTGGTGTCCGGTGACCCGGGCCAGCAGCAGGCTGTCCCAGCGAGCGTCGTACGCTTCCGCGGGGGTTGCCCGCGGCCGGGCTGCCAGCGAGGTGCGCACTGCTTCTACGGCCGGCATCGTCTCGTTGGGCGTGCGGTTGCCCGGGCGCGGCTCCCACTTCGACCGGTGCACCCGGTCCTTGCACTCGGCCTCGCTCGGTAGCTGGGCCCAGGACCCTGTCGGCATGGTCTGCCAGTAGCCCTCGGCCGGCGGCGGATTGTCCCCCGGGCTGTGCAACCCCGGCAACGCGACGTAGACACCCGCCAGGGTCGTCAGTGCAACCAGGCCCCGCAGTACGCGCCTATGCAACCGGCTCTGCAGACGCATCCGGTCAGTGTCCGACATGCGAGGACTTGGCAACCGGGCCGTCACCGACCGGGTCGCCGTCGGCCCGCTCCTCCTCCTGACGGCTTCGTGGCTCGAAGGACGCCGGCACTGTCTTGCGCTTGAACCGCCGCGACCGCGGGCTGTTCGTCACGCAGCCGATGAGATTTCCACCGACCCCGTTGAGTGCCGAGACTGCCTCCGCGGCTGTCGCACGTGAGCCCCGCTGGCCGTCCACGACCAGCAGGGTGAAGTCGGTCCGCCCGGCCAGCACGGCCGATTCGGTCGCGCCGATCGCGGTCGGCGCGTCGACGATGACGAACGAGTGCTTGGAGAGTGCCTGCAGCAACAGTTCGAGGTCCTCGACGTTGAACCAGGCGCCCATCCGCGGCGTACCGCCCGGCAGCACCCGCAGGTTGACGAACTCGGTCGACTGCACCGACCGCTCCAGCTTGCTCGAGTCAGCCAGTACGTCGGTCAGCCCCGGCGTCAGCGGGAGCCCAAACAGTAGGTGCAGATCGGGGTGCCTCAGGTCGCCTCCGATCAGCACGACCTCCTTGCCGGTGGCAGCCATCGCGATCGCCAGGTGCGCGGCGACAGTGGTCTTGCCGGCCACCGGCGACGGGCTGGTGACCAGCAGCGAGGCGCCCTTGCCCCTCGTCGTCAGGGTGGTCAGATGCGCCGCCAGGTAGCCGAAGACCTCGCGTGAAGGTGTCGACGGTCCGACCTGTGGCGCCAGCGGGAAGTACTGCTTGATGGCTGGGACCTGGGCGAGCACGGGCAGTCCGGTCTGCCGGGTGACGTCGGCGGCTCCTCTGAGCCGGCCGCGGACGCGGTCCCAGACGAAGGCGAAACCGATGCCGAGCATCACGCCGAGCACCAGGCCGAGGCCGATGATCAGCGGGAGGTTCGCCTCCTTCGGGTCGGTCGGCACGGTCGCCGGGGAGATCACCTCGGCGAGTTTCGTCGTCCGGCCCTTGTTGCGGTAGTCGATGTAGGCCTCGGTGAACGCGGCCGCACCGGCCAGCGCCTGCGAGCGGTTCGCCGAGGTGTACTTGAACTGCAGCACGTGGGCGTCGACCGGCACGGAGACCGAGAGCGCCTCGGTCGCCTCGGTGACGCCGATGCCCATCGCCTTGGCCGCTGCGACCGAGACGAGACCGGAGTTCGCCACCTCGCGCTCGGTGCCCATGTCGGGCGCCACCGAGCCACCACCACGAGCGGCGTCCGGGTAGACGACCACCTGGGCGGCACCGACGTACACCTTCGGACGGGCCATCACAGTGGCTCCGGCGGCGGCCGCCGTCAGCAGCGTGACCAGGATTATCACCCACAGATAGCTGCGAACGATCCCCCGTGATGTCGCGCTGCCATGACTGAACCGGCTCATCTGGGCACTCCCGTAGTGTCTTCTGACCTCATCATCGCCCCCCGTTGACGCTCTCCGACAGTCTTCTGTAGTACTTGTCGCTCAGCTGTGTCCGGCGGATCCTTACCGACGGCAGCCAGCGCGAGCAGCGCGAAGAGCAGGTCCGCGGTGCCCCGATAGGTCAGATGCGGGTCGAAGTTCATCAGGACGACGATGACCACGACCGCGGTGAAAGCGGCGACGGCCGCTACGGCGCTCCAGTCCACCAGGTTCTGGCAGCGGGCCCACAACTCCTTCAGGGAGACCCTGACGAACCAGCAGAACGCTGCGAAAAGGGGGATCCCACCACCCCACAGCAACCAGGTGTAACCGCTCTCGATCCAGACGTAGCCAGTGCCCTGGGTCAGTACCTCCACCCGGGCTGACGGCCGGACGCCGAAAAGAATGTTCGACCCCTGGAACAGGTCCGGCCAGAAGTAGGTCTCCAGGTTGTACCAGCGCACGATCCAGCTGTTCGGCAGACCGCTGGCCGACTGGAAACCCTCCAGCCGGTGGGTGACCGCGGGCCAGGCGGCGATCACCGCGATGGACAGCCCGACCGGCGCGTAGCTCAGCAGGTCGAGCCGGCGCAGCGCCAGCGCGATGCAGACCACCGCGACTATCAGGCCGAGCACGCTGGAGAACTCACCCGCGGCGAAGGTGCCGATCACGCAGACCAGGCAGGCCGTCACCAGGATCGCGATCTGCCGGCGACCCTTCCACAGCATCGCCACCGCGATCGCCAGGTTGAAGATCAGCACGTCAGCAGTTGCTGCTGGCAACGAAAGCGTCGAGCTGCCGCGCGGGATCTCCAGCTGCTCCTCGAACCCGAACGGCGTCCAGTACGTCATCAGCAGCGGGCGGATACCGGGCACGTCGAGGGTCTGCAGGATGCCGAGCCCGCCGAGGATGAAGGCCGAGCCGATCGACGCCCACAGGCAGCACCAGACCTGCCGCTGGGTGTGCACGGTCGCGCGGACGATGCCGTAGACGCCGAGGAACTTCCAGAGCACCAGCGCATAGGAGATGTCGTCGGCCGAGATCTCCTTGGCCTGCAGGAACATCCAGGCCAGCGGCAGGATCGAGCTGCTGATCGCGATGGCGACCAGCGACGCCTCGATCCGGCCGATCCGCAACCGCAACGGAGTACCGGGGCGGTACTGGACGAAGAACCTCAGCGCCAGGATGCCGGCCAGGAAGACGGCCAGCGCCTCGTTCGGACGCAGTACGGGCACTAGGCGGCCGCGGTCGATGCCGGCCACCAGCGGAGTCAGCGCGATGATCAAGTACGCCGCCACGACGGGCTTGCGCCAGACCAGTACGGACAGTGCGATCACTGCGGCCACCGCGAGCGCCAGCGTCGCCGACACTGCCACCAAAGCGCCGGTCAGAACCGGGAGACAGACACCGGCCACCACTAGGGCGGCCAGGTCCAAGCGCAGCCGACGAGGCCGCTCAGTCGCCTGACCGGTTCCGAACACCGCACTTGGAGCAGCGACCGTCATCCGGTCTCCTGACTGGCAGTACGCCGACCCCGGAGTCCCGCGGTCAACCAGGCGAGCTCCGGCGAGCGCAGTACCAGCTGGGTGACGCCGAACGTGAGCACACCGACGGCGGCGCCGGCAACCAACGCTAGCGCCTGCCCCGGCCTGCCGCCGAGGTTCGAGCTGATCAGGTGCGCACTGAAGTACGCCGGTACCGCCATCACGACCGAGCCGACCGCGATCCGGCCGAGGGAGGCCCACAGCTCCCGCCGCGGCCAGCCCCGGCTCATCTGCAGGAACAGGTGCGCCCCGCCGATGACCGCGGCCACGGCGTACGCGGCACCGATTGCCGGGAGCAACAAGCTCGGCCGGGCGAAGGCCGCCAAGCCGCACAGGGTGAGGCAGATGCCCGCCTGCAGGGCCATCGACACCAGTGGCGTCCTGGTGTCACCGCGCGCGTACGCCGCCTGGGTGGTCACGTAGAACGTCGTCTCACCGACCAGACCGAGCGCTAGCGCGGCAAGCCCGGCAGCGATCATCCGCACGCCGTCGGGCGAAGCCATCTGCCCGGCCGCGATGGTGTGCGCGATCGGATCGGCCAGTACGACGAAGCCGACCGCCGCGGGGATCGCCATGAACAAGGCCAGCCCCAACCCCTGGATGAACGTGCCCGTGAATTCGTCCGTCGAGTCACTCTGGTGTAGTCGCGACAGCCTCGGCAGCAGCGCCAAGGCCACTGGGGTCGCAGCCAGCGCGATCGGCAGATAGTAGAAGTTCAACGCCATCTGTATGGCGACAGTACCGCCTGCGACCCGGTTCGAGACCAGCAACAACGCCAGGAGCTGTAGGGCGAGCAGACCCGCCTGGCTGACCGAGCGCAGCGCCTTCCGGATCGTTACGAGCACTTCGGGATCGCGCCAGCCGGCCCGTGGACGCAGGAGGATGCCTGACCGGCGGGCTCCCCACCACTGGATCGCTGCGTGCAAGGCGACCGCACCTGTCGACCCGAGGCCGAGCAGGAGTACCTCCCCGGTCGACTGCGAGCCCAGCTCTTTGCCGGTTCCGTAGGTCATGCCGACGAGAACCAGGACGAGGATGATGCCCAGGTTCTCGACCAGCGGGGCGGCGGCAGCTAGGGCGAAGCGGCGATGCGCGTACATGACGGCGGTCGCCGAGCCCACTACGGCGTACAGGAAGACCTGCGGGATGGTCAGCAGGATCAACAGCCTGGTGACGCCGATCTGGCCGCTGTCCTGGAGTTCCGAGCCGCTGAGGCCGACACCGCCGAGGGAGGTCACGCGCAGAAGCTCAGGAAGCAGTACTACGGCCACGGGCGCGAGCATGGCCAGCAGCACGAGAGCGATGCCGAGGAATCCCCCGCTGACTCTCGCAACGTCCTTCGGGCGGTGCTTGTCGATGTGCTGGACGAGTGCTGGGACTAGCAACGACACGAACAACGAACCGGCCAGGAACCCGTAGTAGATGAGGTTCGGCAGTGAGTTGGTCAGCTGGTAGGTGTTGCCGAGAAAGGTCGGGCCGAGGACGGCCCCGATCACGACCACCCGGACCACGCCGGTACCACGGCTCAGAGCCGTCCATGCACCGACAGTGACCGAGTCGCGTGCAGTACCGCTGCCGCTGGTCAGATCACGCAGCAGTTCGTCGTCGGAACCGGCCACCGGCTCCGACGACGCAAGCTGCTTGCTTTGATCGGCTGTGGTCAACGCGCTCCCCCGAGAACGGCCGGAATGGTCTTCAGGATGATCAGCAGGTCCATCCGGACACTTCGGTTGGCGACGTACTCGAGGTCGTAGCGCAGGCCCTCGGTCATCGTCAGCCTGTTGCGGCCACTCACCTGCCACAGACCGGTCAGGCCGGGCTTGACCTCGAACCGGTCCGCCGCCCAGTCCGGGAAGAGTTCGGCCTCGAACGGCAGGACCGGCCGCGGCCCGACCAGCGACATCTCGCCGCGCAGTACGTTCAGCAGCTGTGGCAACTCGTCGATGCTGGTCTTGCGGAGGAACCTGCCCGCGCTGGTGATCCGCGGATCCCGGTGCAGCTTGTAGAGGCCGTCGACCTTCTCGACCTGGCCAGCCGCCATCCTCGCGATGTACTCCTGGTGCACCGCCGGATCGGCGTCGGTCCGCATGGTGCGGAACTTGAACATGACGAACTCACGCTGATCGGCACCGAGCCGCACCTGGCGGAACAGGCCGGGACCTGGGCTGGTCAGCCGGATCCACAGATAGATGGCCAGCAGCACCGGCGCAGCCAGCACCATCCCGGTGAGGGCAAGCATCAGGTCGAGTGACCTTTTCGCCAGCCCCACCGGAATGATGCGGCTCACTCCGCGGACGGGAATAGGCCGGGTTACGGGGGTTGCCCGGCTACCGCGGAGGAGACTCATCCCGCTACCTCCATCGTGACACCCGCCCCAAGCTCCGGGTAGTTGCTCATCGGTCCAGCTCCGTCAGTACGGCGTTCAGGGCCTCGGCGGCCCGGCGCGCGTCGTCCTGCCTCAGATGCGGGAACATCGGCAGCGACAGTTGACGGTGGGCAGCTGTCTCGGTCACCGGCAGTGGCCCATCGGCGTACTGCGCGTAGGGCCCCATCAGGTGGCAGGGAACCGGGTAGTGGATCCCGGTGCCGATTCCCCGCTCTTTGAGCAGCTCACGGACTCGATCGCGCTGGTCGACCTGGACGACGGCCAGGTGATGGACTCCGACGCCGTCGGCCAGTTCCTCGACCAGCTTGGCCCGCTCCGGGTCGATCAGTTCCCGGTACGTCGCCATCAGCTCGCGCCGCTTCTTGTTCCACTCGTCGAGGTGCCGCAGCTTCGCGGACAGCACCACCGCCTGGACCCCGTCCAGCCGGCTGTTCATCCCCAGTACTCCGTGCGAGTGGTGGCCGTCGGCGCTCTGCATCCGGCCGTGGTCGCGGATCGACAGCATCAGCTTGTTGAGCGCGGCATCCGAGGTGACCACCGCGCCCGCGTCACCGAAGGCGCCGAGGTTCTTGCCCGGGTAGAAGCTGAAGCAGCCGACCGCGCCGAAGGATCCGGCCCGGCGACCCGCCCAGGTCGCGCCCTGGGCCTGCGCGGCGTCCTCGATCAGGATCAGGCCGAGGCTCTCGCACATCTGCGAGATCGCCGTCATGTCCGGTAGCTGACCGTAGAGATGAACCACGGCGACTGCCTTGGTGGCCGGGGTGACCGCGGCCTTGAGCGTCTCGGGTGTGAGCAGCAAGGTGCTGTCATCGACATCGGCGAACCGCGGTACCGCGCCGGCCAGGACAACGGCCTCGGCCGTGGCGACGAAGGTGTTCGCGGGCACGATCACCTCGTCGCCGGGACCGATGCCCAGGGCACGCATCGCCAGGTGCAGCGCATCGGTGCCGTTGGCAACACCGACGGCGAAGTCCGTACCGCAGTACTCCGCCCACTCCTGCTCGAAGCGAGTGACCGCCGTACCGCCGACGTACTGGCCGTTGCGCAGCAGCTCGTCCCAGCCGAGGCGCACCTCGGCCGCGACGTCCTCGGTCGCGCCTGAGATGTCCAGGAAGGGTACGGGTTCGGAAGGCCGCACCGGAACGTCCCGGCCGGCCGTGACACTGGTGCTCACCGCAGGTCACCTACCGGGTTCTGGTGGGTGATGCTCTCCAGCACGATCTTGGGCTGCTCGGATCCGCGGATCTCCTCGATCAGCACCTCGCGACCCTCGATGGCCGACAGCTGCGCGGCCTCGAGTACCTCGACCACGGCCAGCCCGTTCGCCCCACCCGTCAGTGGGGTCATCCCGCTGATCACGCAGTCGGTGAAGTGCTCGTCCTCGACCAGCAGCGGCTCGTTCATCACCAGGTGCGGAGACACCACATCGCCGTACCGGTAGGACATCGGCGGCTGGGTCAGGTCCTCGCCGAGCTGGGGCGCCTGCGAGACACCCTTGTCGTGGATCTTGATCCGCTCCTCCGACGCGAGGTCGTTGAAGATCACCATCTTCTGGCTGCCGACCATGGTGACCCGGCGGACCTTGCACGGGTCGAGCCAGCTGACGTGGACGTTGGCGGTCACGTCCGGGTCCTTGTAGTGCAGCCGCAGGTAGCCGACGTCCTCGAGCCTGGAGTTCGCGTGGTGCGACGACCAGCACTGAACGCTGACCGGCGTCGCGCCGAGCACGTAGTTCAGGATCGACACGTCGTGCGGTGCCAGGTCGAACAACACGTTGCAGTCGTGCTGATACAGACCGAGGTTGAGCCGGGCGGTGTCCAGGTAGTAGAGGTCGCCGAGTTCCTTCTTCTGGACCATCTCGCGCAGCTGCCAGACCGCCGAGTGGTACTCGAAGGTGTGGCCGACCATCAGGACGACGTCCTTCGCCTTCGCCGCCTCGATCATGTCCCGGGCGTCCGCGGCGGTGGTCGCCAGTGGCTTCTCCACCATCACGTGCCGGCCGGCCGCGATCGCCTTCAGTGCCAGCGGTTTGTGCGTGCTCGGCGGCGTCGCGATGATCACCGCGTCGACGTGCGGCAGCGCCTCGTCCAGATCCTTGTACGCCTCCAGCGCCGGGTAGTTGCGGGACAACTGCAACGCACGGTCCGGATTCGGGTCGATCACCGCAATCGTGGCGACCGACTCCAGCGAGTGCAGAACCCTGATGTGTTTCGATCCCCAATAACCGCAGCCAACCACGCCGACGCGCAGACCAGTAGCATTCGTCATTGCCGGAAAACCCCCATAGTGAGACCACCCCTGACCCTGACAATCAGCGGTGACCTCAGCCCCCGCTGACCCCCTGACCGACCCCCCGGTCAGCAAATGTCGATTGAACCGACAACGAAACAATAGGCCGACTTTTAGACCACGTACAGGTCTACGTCGGCTCACCTGATGTGAACTCGTTGGGTAACCGGACGACTCCAGAAAATCACAGTTAGGCGGGCAGCCGCAAGGGCCAACGGGCCTTCCCTTTGGGTGGGATTCGAACTGTTCACCACGACTTCGGCCAGTTCGCCTTTACCTACCGGGCGTTTCTCATCGGCAACCCTGGGCGGCTAGGAGTCACAGGCCGGTCACGAAATATTCGACACGCCGGCGTCTCGTTGCCGATCGAACCTGGGCAATTGTTGCGCAGGTGGTATTTCCCGGGACAATTCCAACGGAATTGCGAGCGGAATTAGCCGGTTTATTGGCGGGGTGCGTCAGCGCTTCCGGAGGATCTCGCGGATCTTGGTCAGCGCCTCGGCGTACGCCGTCTCGCCGCCGCGCCGGGTCGGCTGGTAGTAGTCGACCTTGTCGACGACGTCCGGCGCGTACTGCTGAGCCACCACGCCGCGCGGGTCGTTGTGCGAGTACTGGTACGACGAGCCGTGGCCGATCTTCTTCGCGCCCGCATAGTGCGCGTCGCGCAGATGCGGCGGGACCGGTCCGACCTTGCCGGCTCTGACATCGGCGATCGCGGCGTCGATCGCCATGATCACCGCGTTGGACTTCGGCGCGAGCGCGAGCGCGACGACGGCCTGGGCGAGGTTGATCCTGGCCTCGGGCATGCCGATCAGTTGCACCGCGTCGGCGGCCGCGACGGCGACGCCCAGCGCGGCCGGGTCCCCCATCCCGACGTCCTCGCTGGCCGAGATGACCAGCCGGCGGGCGATGAAGCGCGGATCCTCACCGGCCTCGATCATCCGGGCCAGATAATGCATCGCGGCGTCGACGTCCGACCCGCGAATCGACTTGATCAGCGCGGACGCGACATCGTAGTGCTGGTCGCCGGCCCGGTCGTACCGAACGGCCGCCCGGTCGACAGCGGTCTCCAGCGTCTTGAGGTCGATCACGGCGAGCTCGGCGGAAGGATCCTTGGCCCGCGCGCCACCCGCGGCGGCCTCGAGGTACGTGAGGGCCCGGCGGGCGTCGCCACCGGCCATCCGGAGCAGATGGTCCTTCGCATCGTCGTCGAGCCGGTACTGGTCGTTCAGCCCGCGCTCGTCGGTCAGTGCCCGCTCGAGCAGTACGGCGATGTCGTCGTCGGTCAGCGACTCGAGGGTGAGCAGCAGCGAGCGGGACAGGAGCGGCGAGATCACGGAGAAGAACGGGTTCTCGGTGGTCGCCGCGACGAGGGTCACCCAGCGGTTCTCCACGCCGGGCAGGAGCGCGTCCTGCTGAGCTTTGGTGAAGCGGTGCACCTCGTCGATGAAGAGGACGGTCTCGACGGTGTTCCCGGGGCGGGCGAGGTCGCGGCGGGCGCCGTCGATGACCTGCCGGACGTCTTTCACGCCCGCGGTGACAGCGGACAGCTCGACGAACCTGCGATTGGTCGCATGCGACACGACAGCCGCGATCGTCGTCTTCCCGGTGCCCGGCGGGCCCCAGAGCAGGAGCGACATCGGCTGGTCCCCCTCGACCAGCCGCCGCAACGGCGACCCAGGAGCCAGCAGATGCTGCTGCCCGACCAGCTCATCCAGACTCCGCGGCCGCATCCGCACCGCCAACGGCGCCGAAGCATGCCCGGCATCAGCCAAACTCCCACCCCCACGACTGGGAACAGGACCACCCGGCAGCTCAAACAACCCATCACTCACACGACGACCCTAACCGCCCCCACCGACACCCCACCTCCCCGCGCCCTCTCCCCGCTCAGCCCGGACCGGGCGCAGCCCGAGAACGGGCTACCTCGGCGCACGAAGCGCGGGCTCAACCTCGCCTCGCGGGGTTAACCCCCTGCTGGACCAGCGGGCGAACCCCACTACGAGGGGTCCACCCCTCCCCGCGGGGTTCGCCCCTCCCCACGGGGTTCGCCCCTCCCCGCGGGGTTCGCCCCTCCCCACGGGGTCCACCCCTCCCCACGGGGTTCGCCCCTCCCCAGGGGGTTCGCTCCCTGTTAGACCAGGGGGCCAACCCCGTTTAGAGGGGTTAAGCCCGCCAAGGCGGGGCTTAGTCCTTGGGGTTTGGGGTCGTGGGGTCGTCGGGGTCGGGCTCGCGGAGTTCCTCGGGGAGGTTGTCCTCGTCGAGGTCGCGGAGTTCTTCGGGGAGGTCGTCCTGGTCGAAGGTTTCGGTGGGGATTTCTTCGGACTGGGCGACTGACTCGGGCTTGATGGCGTTGCGGAGGCGGCCGAGGATTCGGTCGGCTTCGGTGCCGAAGGGGTTGTCGTTGACCAGGTACGTCCAGGTCGCCGTCGGGCGCGGTACGCCGGAGGCCTCCTCGTCCAGGCCGTCGGCCGTGATCTCGGCTTCCGTGAACGTCTCGGCCGCTGCCTTCCACGCGTCCGCGATCAGCGTGTCGAAGGACGCGATCGCCGACTTGTTGAACTCGTCGATCGGCTTCAGGTGCACGATCCCGCCGGCCAGCGAGCGCAGGTGGATGCCCTCGCGCAGGTCGGCCAGGTAGGCGAGGTGATCGGTCCACTTGCGGTCCAGGTGGTGCAGCGCGATCTTCCGTGCCGCCGTCTTGACCGTGTCCTCGTCGAGCTCCTCGACCAGTTCGTCGTACCGCTCCTTGGCCCGCTCGGCCAGTTCCCCGGCGGCCAGGTCCTCGGTCAGGACCTTCTCGCGGGTGTCGAGCAGGATGGCCCGCTGCTGCCCGGTCAGCCGGTGGTAGGACCAGGTCGTCCGGTGCAGCTCGGCGTTGGCGCCGTCGGCCACCCGCTGGGCGTGCTCCAGCATCGCGATCGCCTTGCGGTCGGTCAGCCGCCCCTCCGAGTCCGGCGACGGCCGCAGGCCCGACGTCACGGAGTACCGGGTGACCAGCTCGTCCGCGAGGCTTGCGAAGAACAGTGTGCCGCCCGGGTCGCCCTGGCGCCCGGCGCGGCCGCGCAGCTGGTCGTCCAGCCGCCGGGACGCGTGCAGACCGGTACCGATGACGTACAGCCCGCCCAGCTCGACCGCGCGGTCCTTGTCGTGTGACTCGTCCCGCCCACCGAGCCGGATGTCGGTACCACGGCCGGCCATCTGCGTGGACACGGTCACCGTTTCCGGCACACCCGCCTCGGCCACGATGGCGGCTTCCTCGGCGTCGTTCTTGGCGTTCAGTACGACGTGTGGCACCTCGGCCGCCTCGAGCAGGTCGCTCAGCTGCTCGGACTCCTCCACGCTGTGCGTGCCGATCAGGATCGGCCGCCCGGTCTCGTGGACTTCGCCGATGTGCTCGACCAGCGCCTTGTTCTTCTGCTCCACGGTCAGGTAGAGCCGGTCCTGCTCGTCGACGCGGATGTTCGGCGTGTTCGGCGGGACGACCGCCACCTCGACGTCGTAGAACTCCTGGAGCTGCTCGCCGACGACGACCGCAGTACCGGTCATGCCGCACAGTGTCGGGTAGCTGCTGACCAGCGCCTGCACGGTGATGCTGTCCAGCACCTCACCGGAGTCGCTGACCGGGACGGCCTCCTTGGCCTCGACCGCGGCCTGCAGACCGTCGGGCCAGCGCTGCAGCTTGGCGATCCGGCCGCGGTTGTTGTTGATCAGGCTGACCTTGCCGTCGCGGACCAGGTAGTCGACGTCCTTGCGCAGCAGTACTTCGGCGTGCAGCGCGACGTTGATCTGGGTCAGCCGGTCGAGGTTCTCGTCCTCGTACAGGTTGATGCCGCCGAGGTGCTCCTCGACCTTGTCCGTGCCCTTGTCGGTCAGGGCGACCGTCCGGCCGTCACCGTCGATCTCGTAGTCGAGCCCGGCGCGCAGCGTGCGGGTCAGCGCGACCACGTCGTCGTCGAGCTCCTCGGTCCGGGTCGCGCCGGCCAGGACCAGCGGCACCCGGGCCTCGTCGATGAGCACCGAGTCGGCCTCGTCGACGAGCGCCACGTCGGGCTTGACGGTGACTCGGTCGGCGGGGTCGTCGACCAGCCGGTCACGCAGTACGTCGAAGCCGAGCTCGCTGACCGGGGCGTAGCAGACGTCGGCCTGGTACGCCTCGCGGCGCTCCTCCGGCGTCGACGCCTGGCCGATGTGGCTGACGGTGACGCCGAGCAGCTTGTAGACCGGGCCCATCCACTCCGAGTCGCGCTGGGCCAGGTAGTCGTTGACGGCCATCACCTGGACGCGCCGGCCGCCGATCGCGTACCCGGCGGCGGCGAAGGCACCGGCCAGCGTCTTGCCCTCACCGGTCGCCATCTCGACGATCCGGCCCTGCAGCAGCGCGAGGGCACCGACGATCTGGCCGTCGAAGGCCCGCTCGCCGATCGCCCGCAGACCGGCCTCCCGGGCCAGTGCGAGGAACTCGATCTGGTCGCCCTCGTCGAGCCCACCGGTCGTCCGCATCTCGGTGACGACGTCGGTGAGTTCGGGGTCGGTGAGTTCCTTGAGCGACTCCTCGGCCTCGCCGACCGCAGTGGTCAGCTTCTCGTACGGGCCGAGGTCGATCGAGCCGGGGCGCTGCAGCAGCCGGCGAAAGCGCGAGGTCAGTTTCATGGCCATGATCTCCGCAACGTACAGCGTGCGGAGGTCGTTCCGCTCATCGGGTTGGGCGTGTCAGGGCTTCCACTCGTACCCGGTGGTGATGGCGGCCGCATGGAGGCCGACCTTCTGGAGGATGGGGCGGGAGTCCTCGGAGGCGTCGACGCGGAGGAACTCGTAGCCGCGGTCCTTCGCGATCTTCGCCCGATGGACCAGGATCGCGCTGTACAGCCCCTGTCGCCGCCACTCCGGCAGTGTGCCGCCGCCCCACAGGCTGGCGAACCCGGTCTCCGGGTGGAACCGGATCCACGCCGCCGTCAGCGCCGGCCCGTCCGGCCCCTTCGAAGCGTCCTCGATCAGCGTGACCACCAGCCTGTCCGGGAACATCCGGTGCTCGGCAGCGAGCCGCTCCTCGATCCGCTCCAGCCCGTTGTGCCACAGCGAGTCCATCAGGACCGCGATCCGATGGAAGTCGGCCGGATCCTCCACGTCCCGCATCCGCACCTTCGACGGCAGCGCACCCGGCCGGGCCAGGATCGCGTCCACCTCGCCGAGGATCAGCGTCTCCGGCTTCTGCGCGACGAACCCGGCCCGGATCAGCCGCTCGCCGAGGTCCGCCGGTTCGTCGTACGCATAGGTCTTCCACTCGAACTCCAGCCCGCGTTCGCGGAAGAACTCGACCTGCCCGGCGATCACCGCGTCCGGGTCGTCGCCGAGCCCGCGCGGCGTCTCGACGAACCCGCCGCCACCCTCGCCTTCGAAGTACGAGCGGTGCACGAGCCCGTCCAGCTCCTGCTTCCAGCCCGGGATGGTGTCGGCATCCGGCAACCGGATCCGGCGGTGAAACACGTCGAGAAGCTCATCAGGTGTCATCACCGGCCATCTTCTCCCGATCGGCGCCAACCGTCATCACCTTTTGTGCGTCTAACAAACAGAGCCCCCCAACAGTCACGGAAAGGGAAGAGCGTCATGAGTAGGTTCAGCGTCATCGTTCGTCATCCCGTCCGCGGCACGCTCGCTGCCGTGGCGGTCGCAACCCTTGCAACCGGCGCCGCGGTCGCCGTACCGGCACAGGCGCGGCCCCAGGCCGCCGAGCGGACCACCAGCTGCGCGACAGCGTGGGGCTCGTTGCCCGAGGCAAGCAATAGGTGGAGCGTGGCCGCGGTCAAGAACGTCCGCACCGGCCGGCACGGCTGCTACGACCGCCTCGTCGTCGACCTGGCAGGCAAGCGAACGACCGGCTACAAGATCAGCTACGTCAAGGTCGCCACCATGGACGGCTCCGGCGCGCCGATCCGTACCCGTGGCGGCGCAGTCATCCAGATCATCGTCCACGCACCGGCGTACGACGCGGCCGGGCGGCCGACGTACCGGATGAAGAACCAGCGGGAGCTGTCCAGCGTCGCCGGCTACGACACCTTCCGTCAGGTGGCCTGGGGCGGCAGCTTCGAAGGCCAGACGACTCTGGCGCTCGGCGTCCGGGCTCGGCTGCCGTTCCGGGCCTTCACCCTGACCGGCCCGGGCACCAACACCACCCGACTCGTCGTCGACGTGGCGCACCACTGGTAGTAGAGCCTCAGCTGGACCTGTCGCCGGTCGGCGCCAGGTCCAGCTGAATGTCTACTGTCCAAGTAGTAATACAAGCTCTCGCGGTGGGGTTCGGCGTGCCATCATCTTTCGCATGAGCGCAGAGACCAGACTGGTGGCTCGACGCCACGTCGACCTCATGCGCATCGCCAGCGCCTGCTGTTGATCTTCCGGCTGTCACGCCCTTCCCCTTCCGCGTAAGGCTTTCTGCCTGCGCTTCATCCTTGCGTTCTCCGAGGAGTCTCATGCGTCAACGATCAATCCGTCGTGCCCTCGCCTTTGCGGTCACCCCCGCGCTCGCCTTCTCCGCCGTCCTCGCCGTGCCGAGTGCGTCAGCAACCCGGCAACCCGTCGACGTCGCGCTGGAGTGGTACGACGTCACCGCGAACACCATCACCGCTGCCGGTGCGCCGACCCAGGTGACCAACAACCGCACCTGGGCGATCGGCTGGATTGCCGCCACTCGCGCCCTGCTTCGCACACCGGCCATCCCGCGACCGCAGGACTATCGCGAGGCCGCGGTCGCCGGTGCGGTCCACGAAACCCTGACCACACTCGTACCGGCCCGGAAGACGGAGGTCGACCAGGCACTGACCACGACCCTCGCCAGGATCACTGACGGACCGGCCGAAGCCGCAGGCGTCGCTGCGGGACGACAGCAGGCCAAGGCAGTACTGGCAGCCCGTGCCGACGACGGGTTGGAGCCGACCTCGGTCAATGCACCATTCACCCCGCCCGCGGCAAGTCCCGGGGTCTGGCAGCCGACTCCACCAGCCTTCAGCCCGGCGACGCAGTACGGGAATCGCCTGGCCAAGCCGTTCCTGCTGCGCAGTGCCGACGAGTTCCGCCTCGGACCGCCGCCTGCTCTCGGCTCGGACCGCTACCAACGCGATCTGGCCGAGGTGCGCGCAGACGGCGCGGTCGACAGCACGACCAGGACGCACGCTCAGACCGATACGGCGACCTTCTGGCTCGGTTCGTCGTACGTGCTCTACACGGCTCCGCTGCGGTTGGCGCTGGCGGAGTCCGCACGGAAGCCGCTCGCCGACCGAGTGAAGCTGGTCGCTTTGTTCCATGTTGCTTCAGTGGACACGCAGATCGCGACGTCGGACGCGAAGTACGCCTACCTGCTCTGGCGCCCGGTCACCGCCATCCGCACGACTAGCGACGCGAAGTGGACGCCTCTGCACACCACACCTGCGCACCCGGACTACCCGAGCGGCCACACCACGTACGCCGGTTCGGCCGAGCAGGTGCTGACCTCACTCGTCGGAGCGCACACAAGCAGGCCGTACACGATCCCCAGCCCGACCGCGCCAGGCGTCACCCGCACCTACACGAACTGGCACCAACTCACCGCGGAGAACGTCGACGCCCGGGTCTGGTCCGGCATCCACACGCGCACTGCCGACACAGCCGGGGTCACCCTCGGCCGTCAGGTAGCCGCCAACGCTCTCCGCGACGCGGATCGCTTGTTCCGCTGATCCTCTAGAGCACGCGGTTCAGTAGGTCGAAGAAGGCGTTGCCCAGCAGGAGTTCGTAAGGCGCCGTGAGGAGCTTTGCGAGCTGGGCAACGTCTGTCGGCGTCCATGACCAGGCGTTGATGCCGCCGGCGATGAACAGTGGGGCTTTGCCGTCCCAGGTGGCGATGTGGGCGTCGAGGGCGGCCTTGTACTCCGCGGCCTTGCCGGGTGGTGAGAAGTTGCCGATGACGGGGATGCCGCCCCGGCGTACCAGGAGGTCGCCTGCCTCCCAGGACTGGATGATGCCGCGGACGGGAGTGTGGTCGGCGTACCCGCGGCCGATCTCCTCCGGGAACGGGACCCACTTGTCGTTCTCGCGATGGTTGTACGCGTAGACGAGATCCATCCCCGTACTGCGCATGTAGCGGCCGGACAGCTTTAGGTAGGCGTCGACCTGGTCGGCCGGCCAGGCTCCGGGGTAGGTGTAACCCGCTCCGGACGGTCCGCAGATCAGTAGGTCGTTCTTGGTCGCTGTGCGTTGGTAGTGGCTCAGCAGGGCCGGACCGACATCGGCGAGCAGCGGGCTGACGGTCCAGTTGACCGGCGCCTCGCCGCGTCGCGGGTCGTCCCACAGGTCGCGCATGTGCCGCTGGCAGTACTGCACGTTGTCGCCCTCGCCGAAGGTCAGGGTGAGATAGACCTTGTTCTTCGGCTGGACCTTCGTGAACCTCGGCACCCGGTCGGAGATCGGCGCCGTCACTCCGGAGTGCACGGTGCCGTTCATGTAGAAGTCGGCCGGCAGTACTTCGGAACCGCCCTGCGCGGCAAGGTCGACGCCGCTCCACTCCCCCGCGACGTCGTTCGAGAACCAGCCCGCGTACGGCGTCGTCGGTCCCACCTGGTCGAAGTGTTCCCTGAGCAGCTCACCAGTCGGCCCGTTGGGCGGCAGCCAGCTCACCAGCGCCTTGGTCGCGACCACGTAGTCGCGAAAGTACGGGAACGGCTCCACCCGGGTCGGCGCGGTGTCGGTGACCGTGACGAGGTACTGGTTCCACATCTCCACCGTCACGACGAGCGAGGTGGTCCCGGCCGGCGGCGTGATCTTGTAGATGAAGTAGCCGCCCCCGTCGCTGAAGCGGTTCCCTTCACCTCCGATCGAGGAGTTCAGCCCGTCGAACAGGTACGGCTCCTCGGCCGGTGTCCCGGGGAGGAAGTTCGCGATCTCGACTCCGTTGGCCTTGACCGACACCGAGGCCACCGACGGACCCCAGCCGTCGTCACCGAAGGAGTCCTGGAAGCGGACGTACACCGCCTCCTTGCCGAGTCCCGGCGAGACATCGAGCGGGTAGCTGGCGCGGTTCGACGAGTCGCGGATCTGCCGGGTCTCGCGCGCGATCTCCTTCCAGGTAAGCCCTTCCGCCTGCACCACCATCGTCGGCGGCAGGCCGGCCAGCAGTTGCCGGGTGCAACGCGGGAAGAGATTCTCCAGCTGCCAGCGGTAGGTCTTCACCCGGTCGTCGTCGAACTTGCCGCGCAGGTCCTGGACGATGCGCAGCCCGTGCGCTTTGGCCTGTGCGGCGTCCGCCACCACCGCGTTCTCCAGCCCGGCCAACGTGGTGGCGACGTTGAGCGAGTCGGGCACCGCTGGGTCGTGGATGATCGCGCCGCGGATCCGATGCCGGTACTTCGCCAGCAGCGCCAGCGGATCGGCGTACCGGGTGGTTGGCAGGTGGGTGTCGGCGAGCCAGCGGGCGTCGACGCCTTGCGGGCCGCCATCGGCGTACAGGAAGTAGAGCTCGGGGCGACTGCGATTGACGATGCCCTGCAACGTGGTGAGCAGGGTCTGGTCGCCGCCGCTGAGTTTGCTGACATCGCCGTAGTGCAGGTGGTTCGGTCTTCCGAAGGCAGGCAGCAGCCTGCCTGTCGCCTTGTCTGTCGCGGCCGCGGGCAGTCCGGGTAGCAACCCGAAACCACCCGCCGTCAGTACGCCGCTGCCTGCCAGGAACGTCCGTCTCGACACCATCGTGACCACTCTCCAGTCGCTGACATCGCTGTCAAGTCACGGGGAGATTAACCAGCATCGCGCTGCGTGTCGATACCTCGGACAACGTTGTCCGGAAATTGCTTGGAATCGTTTCCGTTCACCAGGCTTCGGAGAGCACCCGGCTGGCCTCGGCCAAGCTCAGCCCGGCCCGGCGCGCTGCCCGGGCAAGCATCGTCGCGGCCGCCCGGGTCTCCTCGTCGTCCACCTGGCTACGGGAAGCGAGCACGAAGGTGCCGTTCCGCCCGCGGGTCTCGACCAGCCGGTCGGCTTCGAGTTCCTTGTACGCCCGGGCAACAGTGTTGACCGCCAGGCCGAGATCGCCGGCCAGCTGGCGCACGGTCGGCAACCGCGTCCCCTGCGCCAGCTCGCCACGGCGGATCAACTGCTCCACCTGCTGTTTCACCTGCTCGTACGGCGGCCGGGATGCGGCCGGATCCACCGAGATGATCATCCAGCGAGGCTAGGGCATGTCGAAGTCGGATTGGGTGTAGCCCTTCTGCTCGACCAGGACGAGCCAGTTGCCGGAGTTGTCCCTCAGCACCGCCTCAACGCCGTACGGGCGGTCGGCCGGCTCCTGGATGTACTCGACGCCCTTGGCAACCAGCTCGGCGAAGGTCTTGTGGCAGTCGTCGGTGTTGATGCCGAAGCCGTGCATCGCCCCCTTCGCCATGATCCGCCGGATCGCTTCGGCCGACTCCGGGTCCAGCGGCGGGCCGGGCAGCATCAGCGCCAGCTGGAGTTCGGGGTGGTCGGCCTGGTGCACGGTGCACCAGCGGAACTCCGGGCTCAGGGTGAGGTCCTCACCGAGGACGAAGCCCAGCTTGTCGGTGTAGAAGGCTTTTGCCTCGTCGATGTCGTTCACGTAGACGGTCACCAGGCTGACGTTCTTGATCACGATTCCTCCTCGTCGAAACTGTCGGTACGACGGTAAGGCGGGCCCGGCTGTGGCGGCTTCGCCGGAATTGCGGAGTTCAGGCCGAGCATGAAGACGAAGCAGCCGGGGATGCGCGCGCCGGTCTGGGTTCGCTGGTACTCCGACGGGCTCATCCCGACCAGCTCGGTGAACCGCCGGGAGAACGACCCCAGACTGCTGTAACCAACCAGTTGGCAGACCTCGGTGACCGTCAGGTTGGTCGCGCGCAGCAGATCGGTGGCCCGCTCGATCCGGCGCCGGGCGACGTACTGCATCGGCGTCTCGCCGTACTCCGCGGCGAAACAGCGCAGGAAGTGGTACTTCGAAACGCCGGCCGCCGCGGCCAACGCGGTCAGGTCGAGCTGCTCCGCAAAGGTGCGGTCAGCAAGGTCTCGCGCTCGCCGCAGATGCGGCAGCAGGTCGATCGCGACGCGGCCTCCGACTTCACCCACGGCTACACCCTACGAGCTTTCTGGCTTTCGGCAGGAGCCAAATCTCTGGCCAGCTCGGAGACTGTTCGGCGACAGCAGCAGGCGCACGACTGGTGGAGGTACGGATTCGGTGGACCGGCGGCGCGTCGCCCTGGTACGGCGTACCGGTGGCTGATCGGACTGGGTATGTGACGGCATCGCAGCCGGGGGCGGTCCACAAGCCTCGGGCTCTGGAGGTGGACTACCGGGCCTTCGATCGCGACGGCCGGGAGGTCTTCAGCGATATCGAGTACGGCTAGACTCAAGAGCCGTCCGGACACCTGAGTGGTGTCCGGCCGGCTTTGTCGTTGGGTCAGCCGAGGCCGCCGCCCACCTTGGTGAGGGCGTCGAACTGGGTCCGGGTGAGCTTGCTGGTGTCACCGCTGAGCATCTTCGAGCGGGTGCAGATGATGCCGCCCGGGACGGAGCCGGTCAGGTACCGGATCGCGTTCTTGAACGAGTCGCAACGGCGACCGTCCTCGGCACCGGCCGGGTAGCCGATCGCGGCGTTCACCTTGCCCATGTTGAGCTGGTCAGCGAACGGGTTGATGTTGCGGGCAACCGTCCAGTACCAGCGGGCGATCGGTGCGCTCCACTGCAGAGACCGGGCCAGTTCGGGGTTGCCGAGCAGGTCGATACCGAAGTACCGGCCGGCTGGTCCGTAGTTGAAGTCGCCGGTCAATTGGATGTAGCCGCGGCCGCCGTACGGTCGCGTGTCGCCGATCTCGCGGATGTTGTACTCCAGCCGCGACTCGTGCACCAGCGTGGCCAGGAAGGCGGCTTTGCGGTACGGCGTATTGATGTTGGCGTCTCGCATTGCCTGGTTGAGCGACGGGAGCCCGGTCTGGACGAGTGACGGGTTGGCGATCCGGCTGCCGAACATCGCCTGGACGTCGGCCAGAGTGATGTCGGGGCCTGGCGGGTTGACGCCGCATTCGGCGACACCGGGGAGCTTGTCTTCGGGGATCGCGACGTACGCGACGGTGACGTAGCCGCCGAGGGCCGGGACGTGCGCCCACCATCTGCTGGAGCCGCCGTCGACGGTGACGAGGTCGCCGTACTTCTGGCAGTCCACGTCGATGGAGGCCGGACCGGGCAGGGTCCGGACGACGGGTGAGGACAGGAAGGCGTCGGCGCGGACGTTCACGCCGGTGCCGTAGGTCTGGAACACGGCGGCGTGCGCCGGGGTGGCGGCCACCAGGCCGCCGCCGATCAGCGCGGCCAGAGCTAGGAAGGCGGTGAGGAATCTTCGCTTGAGCATGACAACTCCCGGGGCGGGGCAGCGGAGCATTGGGCACGGTGCCGTGTATAAGGCGTGAAAAGTTCACGATCGCTTGTCACGACGATGTCACTTTCCACCCAAAGGCTGCGGGACTCAAGCCTTTCCATCCAGCTCGCAGTGCCGTGGTAGTTAGCTGCCACGGCACTGCTGCTAGCGCTGCCCGGTTATCGGCTCAGGTCAGCCGACCGTGCCGGGAGCCCGGTCGAGTGCCTCGAACTGGGCCTTGGTGAGCCTGCTGGTGTCACCGCTGAGCGCCGCCGGCCGGGTGCAGATGATGCCGGACGGGACCGAGCCGGTGAGGTAGCGCAGGGCGTTCTTGAACGAGTCGCAGCGACGCTGGTCCTCGGCGCCGGCCGGGTAGCCGATCGCGGCGTTGACCTTGCCCATGTTGAGGGCGTCGGCCATCGGGTTGATGTTGCGGGCAACCGTCCAGTACCAGCGGGCGATCGGGGCGCTCCACTGGAGTGAGCGAGCTAGCTCTGGGTTGCCGAGCAGGTCGATACCGAAGTACCGGCCGGCTGGTCCGTAGTTGAAATCGCCGGTGAGCTGGATGTAGCCGCGGCCGCCGTACAGTCGCGTGTCGCCGATCTCGCGGATGTTGTACTCCAGGCGCGATTCGTGCACGAGGGTGGCGAGGAAGGCGGCCTTGCGGCGGGCGGTGGTGATGTTCGCGTCGCGCATCGCCTGGTTGAGCGACGGCAGGCCGGTGTTGACGAGCGACGGGTTGGCGATCCGGCTGCCGAACATCGCCTGGACGTCGGCGAGGGTGACATCAGCGGCCGGCGGGTCCGGATTCGGCGGACAGTCCGGTACGCCGGGGAGCTTGGTGGCGGTCGTGTCGATGTAGCCGACCGTCGCGTAGCCGCCGTGAGCGGGCAGATGAGCCCACCAGGTGGTCGCGGCCCGGCCAGGCACGGTGACCGAGTCGCCGGAACGCTGACAGTCGACCTCGACCGACGTCGGCCCGGCGAGCACCTTGATCACGGAGGCGGACAGGTAGGCGTCCGAGCGGATGTTGAGGTTGGTGGCGGTGGTCCGGAAAGTGGCGGCATGAGCCGGAGTGGCGGCAACCAAGCTCACCGCGGCGACACCGGCCAAAGCCAGCGCAGCACTGAGAACACGCTTGAACATGAGAACTCCCGGGGCGGAGGAGGAGCAGAAGGTGCGTGACCAATTACCTACAAGCGGTCACTACCTCGTCACTTTCCCACCAGCAGGCAGTCGTTGCTCAAGTACACAACCCACCCACCGCGTTCATTCGCCCCCTTTTCACCCTGTGGCGGCAGTCAGGCGACAAATCCGCGGTCAGGAAGGGTGAAAAGGGGGCGAATGAACGGAGGGTTCCTTGGCTATGCCTTGGGCTCCGGCTTGGCGTCTACGCCGGCTTCCTTGCGTTGGGCCGGGGTGATCGGGGCCGGGGCCGCGGTCAGCGGGTCGAAGCCGCCGCCGGACTTCGGGAAGGCGATCACGTCGCGGATCGACTCCGTGCCGGCCAGCAGCGCGGTGATCCGGTCCCAGCCGAACGCGATCCCGCCGTGCGGCGGCGCGCCGAACTTGAACGCGTCGAGCAGGAAGCCGAACTTCTCGGTCGCCTCCTCGTCGCTCAGCCCCATCACCTTGAACACGCGCTTCTGCACGTCCTCGCGGTGGATACGGATCGACCCACCACCGATCTCGTTGCCGTTGCAGACGATGTCGTACGCGTAGGCCAGCGCCGACCCCGGATCCGTGTCGAATGTCTCCAGCGAGTCCGGCTTCGGCGACGTGAACGCGTGGTGCACCGCGGTCCACGCACCCGACCCGACCGCGACATCACCAGCAGCAGTGGCTTCATCAGCCGGCTCGAACAGCGGCGCGTCGACCACCCACACGAACGACCAGGTCGACTCGTCGATCAGCCCACCGCGCCGGCCGATCTCCAGCCGCGCCGCACCCAGCAGCGCCCGCGACGACTTCACCGCGCCGGCCGCGAAGAAGATGCAGTCGCCCGGCTTCGCACCGACGTGGTCGGCCAGCCCGGCGCGCTCCTCCTCGGACAGGTTCTTGGCGACCGGACCGCCGAGCTCGCCGTCCTGCCCGACCAGCACGTACGCCAGCCCACGCGCACCACGCTGCTTGGCCCAGTCCTGCCACGCGTCCAGCTGCTTGCGCGGCTGGTCAGCGCCACCCGGCATCACGACGGCGCCGACGTACTGCGCCTGGAACACCCGGAACGGCGTGCTCTTGAAGTACTCCGTGCACTCCACCAGCTCTAGGCCCATCCGCAGATCGGGCTTGTCGCTGCCGAACCGCGCCATCGCCTCGGCGTACGTCATCCGCTGGATCGGCGTCTGCACCTCATGCCCGGCGAGCTTCCACAGCTCGGCCAGGATCTCCTCGGACAGCGCGATGATGTCGTCCTGGTCGACGAAGCTCATCTCGATGTCGAGCTGGGTGAACTCCGGCTGCCGATCGGCGCGGAAGTCCTCGTCGCGGTAGCAACGGGCGATCTGGAAGTACCGCTCCATCCCGGCGACCATCAGCAACTGCTTGAACAGCTGCGGCGACTGCGGCAGCGCGTACCACGATCCCGGCTGCAGGCGAGCCGGTACCAGGAAGTCGCGAGCACCTTCCGGCGTCGACTTGGTCAGCGTCGGCGTCTCGATCTCCACGAAGTCGTGCTTGTCCAGCACGTTGCGAGCGGCCTTGTTGACCCTGCTGCGCAGGCGAAGCGCCGACCCCGGGCCCTGACGACGCAGGTCGAGGTACCGGTACTTGAGCCGGACCTCCTCGTTCACCGGCGTCGCGTGGTGCTCCTCAACCGGGAACGGCAGCGGCGCGGCCTCGCTGAGGACCTCGATCTCCTCGGTGATGATCTCGACCTCACCGGTCGGCAGATCTGCGTTCGCGTTGCCCTCGGGGCGTGCCGCGACGGTGCCGACGATCTTCAGGCAGTACTCCGAGCGCAGCCCGTGCGCGGCGTCCTCGTCCCGGATGACGACCTGGACGGTGCCGCTGGAGTCGCGCAGGTCGATGAACGCCACGCCGCCGTGATCGCGCCGCCGCGCCACCCAGCCCGCCAACGTGACGGTCTGTCCGGTGTGCTCGGCCCGCAACGAGCCGGCGGAATGGGTACGGATCACGAGTTCTCCTGAGGGGTTTCGATGCTTGGTCGTACGTCCTGCGCGGGCGGTGCCCAGGTGGCCGGATCGGCCGGGACCTGCTCGCCGCTCCTGATGTCCTTCACTGTGTCTCCGGAGGCACCGTCCGCTGTGCCGCTGAACCACACGAACGGAATGCCACGCCGATCGGCGAACTTGATCTGCTTGCCGAACTTCGCCGCCGCCGGAGCCACCTCGACCGGGATCCCCCGGCCCCGCAGCGCGGCCGCCGTCCGCATCGCATCGGCGCGCTCGTCTTCGTTGTTCAAGGCAACCAGTACGGCGGTCGGCGTACTGCGGGAGCCCTTGACCAGCCCTTGGCTGAACAACCGGGTGATCAACCGCGACACCCCGATGGAGATGCCGACGCCCGGGTACGTCGTCTTGCCGTCGCTGGCCAGCGAGTCGTAGCGGCCGCCCGAGCAGATCGAGCCGTAGGACTCGTGGCCGATCAGCTGCGTCTCGTAAACGGTGCCGGTGTAATAGTCCAGGCCGCGAGCGATCTTCAGATCCGCGACCAGCAGGCCGGGGGCGTGCTCGTTGGCGGCGTTCATGATCTCGGCCAGTCGCTCAAGGCCCTGGTCGAGGACCTCGTGCTGGACGCCGAGCGCCCGCACCTGCTCGACGAACGACGCGTCGGTGCTGGAGATCTCCGCCAGCCGCAGTACCTGCTTGGCTGTCTCGGCCGACAGCGCCGGGCCGTCCTCAGCGGTCAGCAGCTGGGTGACCTTGTCCGGGCCGATCTTGTCCAGCTTGTCGACGATCCGCAGTACGGAGGCGACGTCCTCGATGCCGAGACCGCGGTAGAACCCCTCGGGGATCTGCCGGTTGTTGACCTGGATCCGGAACGGCGGAATCGGCAGCTTGCTGAACGCGTCGGCGATGACCAGTGGCAGCTCGACCTCGTAGTGGAACGGCAGCGTGCCGTCGCCGACGATGTCGATGTCGGCCTGGGCGAACTCGCGGTACCGGCCCTCCTGCGGACGCTCGCCCCGCCAGACCTTCTGGATCTGGTAGCGGCGGAACGGGAACGCGAGCTTGCCGGCGTTCTCCAGTACGTAGCGCGCGAACGGCACGGTCAGGTCGAAGTGCAGACCGAGGTCCGACTTCTCGTCCGCCGCGGCGCCCAGCCGGCGTACGGCGTAGATCTCCTTGTCCGCGTCCTCGCCCTGGTTCGACAGCCGCTCGATCGGCTCGACGGCGCGCGTCTCGATCGAGGCGAAGCCGTGCAGCTCGAACGTCTCCCGGATCACGTCGAGGAAGTGCTGCTCGACGATCCGGTCCGACGGGAGGAACTCGGGGAACCCACTGATAGGGCTGATTCTGCTCATAGGGCCTTGCTCATTTTTCTATGTCTCCAGGTCCTGCAAGTAAGGGTTGGTCGCCTTTTCCCGGCCGATCGTGGTCTGGCCACCATGACCCGGCAGGACGACGATCTCGTCGCGCATCGGCAGGATCTTGGTGGCCAACGTATGCAGCATGGCCGGATGGTCGCCGCCGGGCAGATCCGTCCGGCCGATCGACCCGGCGAACAACACGTCACCGGAGAACAGCACAGCGGGCACGTCCTCCGGCCCGAGGTACGGCGTGGTGAAGGTGACCGAGCCGCGGGTGTGCCCCGGCGTGTGGTCGACGCTGAACTGCAGGCCCGCTAGCTCGAGCCGCTGGCCGTCCTTCAGCTCCTGGACGTCGTCCGGCTCCGCGAACGAGTGGTCACCGCCGAGCAGCATCCGCGCACTCTCCGCGCTGATACCGGCCATCGGGTCGGCCAGCAGGTGCCGGTCGTCGGGGTGGATCCAGGCGGTGCTGTCATACGTGCCGCAGACCGGCAGGACGGAGAACATGTGGTCGATGTGTCCGTGCGTGAGCAGGACGGCGACGGGCTTCAGTTTGTTCTCCCGGACCACCTGCTCGACCCCGCCGGTGGCGTCCATTCCGGGGTCGATGACGATGCATTCCGCGCCCTGGCCGGTGGCGACGACGTAGCAGTTCGTACCCCACGGACCCGCAGGGAACCCGGCGATGAGCACGGCAGACCTTCCTGGAACGGTTCGGGACCAGTCAAGGCTACCGGGCACGCAGTACGAGGAACTAACTGGATTGTCCCCGCTCGATTGTTCTCTGCCCGATTGTGATGGCAACCCCGTTGCGTAGCGGCCGGGAGTTTGTGATTGTTCAGTGATACGCGTGGGGACAGTTCCCGACGCGCCCAGGTAGGCCCTGTTTGCCCAGATGAACCGGGGACTGACCAGAATGGGCACGAGCGCAGTACATACCGCCGGAAGGGGCGAGTTGTGGCCGAGGAAAGCTGGGGCCGGGTAGCCGACGACGGAACGGTCTTCGTACGGACCAAGGACGGGGAGAGAGCGGTCGGTCAGTGGCCGGACGCCAACCCTGAGGAGGCGCTCGCCTTCTACACCCGCCGGTACGACGCCCTGGCGTTCGAGGTGGATCTGCTGGAGAAGCGGGTCCAGGCGGGCACCGTCTCGCCCGACGACGCCCGGGCCGCGGTGAAGAAGGTGACCAGCGCGATCGACGAGGCGCAGGCCGTCGGCGATCTGGAAGGGTTGCGGACCCGGCTGGAGGCGCTGACTCCGCTGGTCGCTCAGCAGCGCGAGAAGAAGAAGGCCGAGCGCGCCGCGAAGGTCGAGGAAGCCCGCGAGGCGAAGACCAAGATCGCGACCGAGGCCGAGACGATCGCCGCCGGCACCGACTGGCGGCACGGCGTCACCCGGCTCCGCGAGCTGCTGGACGAGTGGAAGGCACTCCCCCGGCTCGACAAGTCCAGCGACGACGAGCTGTGGCATCGCTTCTCCTCCGCCCGTACGACGTACACCCGGCATCGCAAGCAGCACTTCGCCGAGCTGTCCTCCAAGCGTGACGAGGCCGCTGTCGTGAAGGAGCGGCTCGCGGCCGAGGCCGAAGGGCTGTCGGCGAACACGGATTGGGGCCCGACGTCCGGCCGCTTCCGCGACCTGATGCGGCAGTGGAAGGCGGCCGGCCCGGCGCCGCGCGAGGTCGACGACAAGCTGTGGGCGCGATTCCGGAGTGCCCAGGACGCGTTCTTCGGCGCGCGCGACGCAGTACAGGCCGAGGAGAACGAGGAGCAGGTCACCAACCTGGCCGCCAAGGAAGCGTTGCTGGTCGAGATCGAAGCGATCCTGCCGGTCAACGACGCCAAGGCCGCCCGCGACCAGCTCCGCGACCTGCTGGACCGCTGGGACGCGATCGGCAAGGTCCCGCGCGACTCGATGCGCACCATCGACGGCCGCCTGCGCGCCGTCGAGCAAGCGGTCAAGTCGGCGGAGGACGAGGTCTGGAACCGCAGCAACCCCGAGGCCCGCGCCCGCGCCGAAGCCACGGTCAAGCAGCTCCAGTCCCTGATCGCCGACCTCGAAAAGCAAGCCGCCAAACACGAGGCCCAAGGCAACACCCGCAAGGCCACCGAAGCCCGAGAAGCCATCGCCGCCCGCCGAGAATGGCTAACCCAGGCCCAAAACGCCCTAACCGACTTCAGCTAACCGCGAGCCGTCGAGACGCCCTTCCAGCCACCACCGGAAGGGCGTCTCCCTTTGCCCCCGCGGATGGCCTGGGCTGCGTCGGCGCTGGGTGGTGGATCGGCTGGTGATCTGGAGCTGCCGGTGGGTTGCCTGTGGACAACGCAAAGCACAGGCTGAGGGCTTTCGGACATCCTGTGCCGATGTCCTTCCCACCGTTCTCCTGCGGGCTACCCTTCACCGGCCGCCAAGCGGGCAACAAACTCAAGTGGCTACTTGCTTCCGGCGAGATCCGCCAGTTGCTGAACGGCGTGTATGTCGCCGTCGAGACGCCTGACACGCTTGAACTCCGAGCGTCCGCCGCTGCCCTCGTGATCCCGGCCGGTGCTGTTGCGTGTGGTGAAACTGCTGCCTGGCTCCATGGCATCGACACGACTGCGCTCGGCCCGAGCACCGTCCGTGTGCAGTGGACGCGGGAGGCGACCGAGGTCGTGGAGCTTTGCGGTCTGCGGGTGATCAGCCCGATCGCCACCGGCGTGGAGTTGGCGATGCAACTACCTCGCCCCTTCGCGCTGTCGGCCGTCGACGCGTTGCTGCGGTCAGGCAAGGCCGACCGCTGGGCGATCCGAGCAGCATCCGCAGAGCACGAAGGTCGTCCCGGTATTCGCCAGGCCAGCGAGATCCTCCAGTATGCCGATCGGCGGGCCGAGTCTCCCGGGGAGTCGTGGCTTCGGCTTCGGCTGATCGACGCGGGGTTTGGTCAGCCCCAGTTGCAGTTCCGCGTGAAGGGTCCGAGTCGCGACTACCGCATCGATGCCGCCTACCCCACCCCGATCGACGATCGCCGCCTAGGCCTGGAGTACGACTCCGATCTTTGGCATACCCGCGACCGCGACCAAGCGCGCGACGAAACCCGCCGTACCGAACTAGCCGCTCTCGGCTGGCACATCATCCCCGTACGCCGTACAGACCTCTGGGGCTCCTACCCCGCCCTAGAGCTAGCGGTAGGCGCCTTCCTCTGCATCTGGCCCAGCCTCCCCCGTCGTTGGTGACCCATCCCTGTGATCATTCGCCTGCTTTTGACCACCTGTGGATAACGTTCAGCGCTGATGCGGCCTTATCGTCAATGCTGCGGGGATGCTTCCCACGACATGCCCGCTGTACTACGACGGCCGGCCGTTCACGCGCAAGTTCGCCAACGACCACGGCTGGTCCGACAGGAAACTCGCTAGCCTGGTCCGCGACGGCCAGATCCGCCGCCTGGTCAAGAGCGTGTACGTCGATGCCCTGGTCCCGGACACCATCGAGCTTCGAGCCGCGGCGGTGGCTCTGATCGCGCCGTGCGACGTGGTCGTCTGCCGGGAGACGGCCGCCTGGATCTACGGCGTCGACGCGTTGGCACTGCGGGATCGCGAAAGGCTGCCTGCCATCGACTGCGTACAACCCCCGAAACGCAGGGCGTCTCGCCTGACTATTTCCTCCGGACACAGTCAGAACCTGTTGCCTGGCGACATCGTCGAGATCGCGAGCCTACGGATCACGAGTCCGGTAGCCACAGCAATCCACCTGGCCCGGCATCTTGCTCGCCCGTTCGCGTTGTCAGCAATCGATTCGATGCTCCACACCCAGTTCGTGGATGTCCTGGATCTGCGGGCCGCCACAACCAGATATCCGCACCATCCGGGAATCGTGCAGGCACGCGAGGTCCTCCGGTACGCCGAGCCGCTGACCGAGTCGCCGGGTGAGTCATGGCTACGACTACGGCTGCTGGACGCGGGGTTCGGCAGACCGGTTGCACAGATTCCTGTCAAGGGACGACACCGCGACTTCAGGATCGATATGGGGTACCCGGATCCGATGGAGGACGGACGTCGGCTGGGCCTGGAGTACGACAGCGACCAGTGGCACTCGCGTCCGGGCGATGAGGACCGCGATGAGGACCGGCGAAAGGAGCTGGCCGAGGTCGGCTGGCACATCCTGTCGGTCAGACGACCGGATGTGTGGGGCCGCTATCCCGCTCTGGAGCTGGCCGTCGGTGAACTCCTCGGGACGCAGCCACGGCTCCCTCGCCGATGGTGAGCGCGCCCCATCCGTTGTGTTCATTCGCCCCCTTTTCACCCTCGATGGCCGCCAACGGTCACCAGGTCGCTGCACAGGAGGGTGAAAACGGGGCGAATGAACGGAGGGAGGTGGGGCTAGGTGCGGTAGCCGGCGTGGATGTGGTCGTGGTGGGTGCGGTCGGAGAAGTAGGTGGGGCCGGGGAGTTGGTAGGGGCCGCCTACGTTGTGGGAGCCGGAGGTGGCGGTGGCTCGCATGTAGTTGGTGATGAGGCTGCGAGGGGTGGCGGGGTCGACTACGGCGCGGCCGTTGATCTGCCAGGTGTCGAAGGCTCGGCCTAGTGGGTGGTCGCTGGGGCGGGAGGTGCCGAATACGTTCAGGGGGTGGCCGGAGCGGATGACGCTGATGCCGAGTTGGTAGTCCTCGGCGAGGGTCAGCATCGCGGTCAGGACAGTGTCTTGGATGGTTCCTGAGCGGATATCGGCTGCTGAGGCGGGCGGGAGGATGATGCGGTCGCTGGCGAGCACCTGACTGGCCGCGGCGGAGAGCCGTGTGGTCGCTACGCCAGGTCGTGCGGGGTGCATGGATGTCACGCGCCACGCCTGGCCGGATCTTGAGAGTCGTACGTCGACCGTGGTGCCGCCGGTCACCACCTTGCCGTCGACGATGGAGTGCTGACGACAAGGCACTAGAACGCTCGCCGTGTCGGCCAGCAGTCCGCCGTACTGCGCGTCGATCACCTCGACCACCGTGTTAGGGCGACGCAGCAACTTCTCGACAGCTTCGACGGCCGCGAGTTTTGCGCGCGGCTCGATCTCACCGCGTCCCGGTCTCCACGAATGGAGCGTCGGCAAAACCGTTCGCGGCGGAGTGGAAGCCGGCGGAGTGGAAGCGGGCGGCCTGGAAGCGGGCGGCCTGGAAGCCGACGGCACGGGCTTCGATGGCATGGGCGTCGGCCCGACCGAGGTGGGAGTACTAGGCGCAGGGTTGCTGCTGCATCCCGTCAGGACGCCCGCGCCGAGGACCAGCAGGCCGCGGCGGGTGAGCTGCGGCCTGCTGGGTCTGGGCCCGCTACTGGGTGACTCGGTAGACGTCGAAGACGCCCTCTACGGATCGGACGGCCTTGAGTACGTGGCCGAGGTGTGTCGGATCGCCCATCTCGAAGGTGAAGCGGGACTTGGCGATCCGGTCGCGGGTCGTCGTCAGCGCGGCCGACAGGATGTTCACGTGGTAGTCCGAGAGGACCCGCGTGATGTCGGAGAGCAGACGGGCCCGGTCCAGCGCCTCGACCTGGATCGCGACCAGGAAGACGGACTGCGCGGTGGGCGCCCACTCGACCTCGACGATGCGTTCCGGCTGGGTCTGCAGGTTCTCCACGTTGGCGCAGTCGGCCCGGTGCACCGAGACACCCGCACCGCGGGTCACCCAGCCGATGATCTCGTCGCCCGGCACCGGCGTACAGCAGCGGGCCAGCTTCGAGAGCACGTCGGTCGTGCCCTTGACGATGACACCGGCGTCACCACGAGCGGCCCGCTTGCGACGCTCGCGAGTGGCCGGCAACCGCAGGCCCTCGGCGAGATCCTCCGCCGCACCCTCTTCGCCGCCATACGTCTCGATCAGCCGCCGTACTACGGCTTGCGCGCTCACGTGGCTTTCGCCGACCGCGGCGTACAGGCCGGTCACGTCGGGGTAGCGCAGCGAGTTGGCGACCGCGGTCAGCGTCTCGTGCGAGAGCAGGCGCTGCAGTGGCAGGCCTTCCTTGCGGAACTGTTTGGCGATCGCGTCCTTGCCGTGCTCGATCGCCTCGTCGCGGCGCTCCTTGGAGAACCAGTGCTTGATCTTGTTGCGCGCTCGGGGGCTCTTGACGAACATCAGCCAGTCGCGCGACGGCCCCGCACCCTGCGCCTTCGACGTGAAGACCTCGACCACGTCGCCGTTCTCGAGTGTGCTCTCCAGGGGCACCAGCCGCCCGTTCACCCGGGCGCCGATACATCGGTGCCCGACCTCGGTGTGGATGGCATAGGCGAAGTCGACCGGCGACGACCCGGTCGGCAGCGACATCACGTCACCGCGCGGGGTGAAGACGTAGACCTCGGAGTTGTTGATCTCGAACCGCAGCGAGTCGAGGAACTCCGACGGGTCGGAGGTCTCCCGCTGCCAGTCGACCAACTGCCGGACCCAGGGCATCTCGTTCGGTGCGCCGATCTCGGTGGTCGGCGGCGCGCCCACCTCGGGAGCCGGCGCGTTCGGGTCCTCCTTGTACTTCCAGTGCGCGGCGATGCCGTACTCCGCGCGCCGGTGCATCGAGAAGGATCGGATCTGCAGCTCGACCGGCTTGCCCTGCGGGCCGATCACCGTGGTGTGCAGCGACTGGTACATGTTGAACTTCGGCATCGCGATGTAGTCCTTGAACCGGCCGGGCACCGGGTTCCAGCGTGCGTGAAGGACTCCAAGAGCGGCGTAACAGTCGCGGACCGACTCGACCAGCACGCGGATGCCGACCAGGTCGTAGATGTCGCCGAACTCGCGGCCGCGGACGATCATCTTCTGGTAGATCGAGTAGTAGTGCTTGGGCCGGCCGGTGACGGTCGCCTTCACCTTGGCGGCGCGCAGGTCCTCGTGCACCTGGTCGATCACCGAGGCGAGGTACTCGTCGCGGGACGGCGCGCGCTCGGCGACCAGCCGGACGATCTCGTCGTACACCTTCGGGTGCAGGGTCGAGAAGGACAGGTCCTCGAGCTCCCACTTGATCGTGTTCATACCCAGCCGGTGCGCCAGCGGGGCGTAGATCTCGAGCGTCTCGCGGGCGATCCGTTCCTGCTTCTCCTGTCGCAGGAAGCCCAGTGTGCGCATGTTGTGCAGCCGGTCGGCGAGCTTGATCACCAGCACCCGGATGTCCTTGGCCATCGCGACGACCATCTTGCGGATCGTCTCGGCCTGCGCGGACTCGCCGTACTTGACCTTGTCCAGCTTGGTGACGCCGTCGACCAGCATCGCGATCTCTTCGCTGAAGTCCTTGGTCAGCTCGTCGATCGTGTAGTCGGTGTCCTCGACGGTGTCGTGCAGCAGCGCCGCACACAGCGTCGGTGCGGTCATGCCGAGCTCGGCCAGGATCGTCGCCACCGCGAGCGGGTGGGTGATGTAGGCGTCACCGCTCTTGCGCAGCTGGCCGGTGTGGTGCTTCTCGGCCGTCCGGTAGGCGCGCTCGATGATCGCCAGGTCGGCCTTGGGGTGAGTCGCGCGGACCACCCGGAAGAGCGGCTCGAGCATCGGCGCCCGGTTCGGGTGCCGGGTGCCGCCGAGGCGGGCCAGCCGGGCACGAACCCGGGCCGGCGCGATCCTGGGCGGTTGCGCCGAGGGTGGCGCGACAGGGGCTGGAGACGGCGAAGGACTGGCCGCCGGGCGGCCCGCAGGCGCGCGCGGAGGCTGCGGCGGTACCACATCCGGCACCGCTGAAGTCATCGCCGGGTCTTCGCCCACGTCGTGTCCCTCCGCCGACAGACCTCCAGTCTAGGGGGAAGGGGCCAACGCGGTGGACACGGGCTGTGGACAACACGCCGGGAGCATGTAGCCGGTTGACTTCAGACAGTGACGAGAGCGTCGACGCGCTCCCCCGCCAGCCGCTCCCGGCCGGGCAGGAACGACAGCTCGAGCAGCACCGTGGTACCGACCACCTCGGCACCGCAGCGGCGTACCAGGCGCAGGCAGGCCTCGACCGTGCCGCCGGTGGCGAGTACGTCGTCGATCACCAGCACCCGGTCCCCCGGCTCGAAGGCGTCCTGGTGGACCTCGATGGTCGCCTCGCCGTACTCCAGCGCGTAGGACTCCTCGTACGTCGCCGCCGGCAGCTTGCCCTTCTTGCGGACCGGGACGAATCCCGCGCCCAGGGCGAGGGCGACCGGAGCGGCCAGGATGAAGCCACGGGCTTCGATCCCGACCACCTTGTCGACGGATGTGTTGCCGTCGGCATCCCGGCCGGAGGCGGCCAGCGCCTCGACCACCTGAGCGAAGCCGCCGTGGTCCGCCAGCAGCGGGGTGATGTCCTTGAACATCACCCCCGCCTGCGGGTAGTCCGGGATGTCGCGGATGCCGTCCTTCAGTACGTCTTCCAGCGAACGCATCAGCAACCTTCCGCCGGAGTTGTCACTTGCCGCGCTTCGAGCGTGGCTTGCGAGCCGGCTGCGGCCGCCCAGCACCGCTCGTCGACTTGACTGGCCGGTTGGACGCTACCGGCGTACCGGCGGTGGCGCTGCCGGCCTTGGGGCGATCCTGCTTGCGAGCCGGCTGAGCCCCGCCACCAGCGGCGCCGGCAGTCGCGGCGGCCGGGACCGGCACACCGGCCGAGGCTGCCTGGCTGCGCTTGGCCAGCACCCGGCGGCGCAGTGCCTGCATACCGGGCTCGCGCTCCTTGAACATGGCCAGCAGCGCCGGGGCGATGAAGACCGAGGAGTACGCGCCGACGGCGATACCGACGAACAGTGCCAGCGACAGGTCCTTCAGCGGGCCGGTGCCCAGGACGACGGTGCCGACGACCAGGATCGAGCCGACCGGCATCAGGGCGATCAGCGTGGTGTTGACCGACCGGACGATGGTCTGGTTCACGGCCAGGTTGGTCGCGTCGCTGTAGGTGTAGCGGTTCGAGCCGGTGATGCCGCGGGTGTTCTCCCGGATCTTGTCGAACACCACGACCGTGTCGTAGAGCGAGTAACCGAGGATGGTCAGTACCCCGATGACGGTGGCCGGAGTGACGTCGAAGCCGATCAGCGCGTAGATACCGACCGTGATCAGGACGTCGTGGACCAGCGCGATGATCGCGGCCATGGAGGCCTTGGGCTCTCGGAAGTAGGCCCAGATCACGCCGAACACGGCGACCAGGAAGACGATCAGCGCGAGGATCGCCTTGTTTGCGATCTGGGAGCCCCAGGAGGCGCCGATCTGCGAGTTGCTCACCTGGGCCGGCGCGACGCCGACCTCCTTGGCGATCGCCTCGCGCACCTTGGCGATGTCGTCCTGGCCCAGCGGCTTGGTCTGGACCCGGACCTGGTCCTGGCCGATCGTGGTGACGACCGGGTCACCGAGATCCTTGGCGTTGGTCGCCTTCACGGCCTCGGTGACGTCGGTGACCGTGTTGTCGGTGACCCGGACCTTCGCCTGGTACTCGACGCCACCCTTGAACTCGATACCGAGCGCCAGTCCCTTGACGAACAGCGCGCCGAGCGAGATGACCACCAGCACGATCGAGACGGCGAACCAGATCTTGCGCTTACCGATGAAGTCGTAGGAGACCTCGCCGCGGTGCAGCTGCGCACCGATGTTTCCGAGCTTCGACATCAGGCCTCGCCTCCCACGGGCTTGCGGGTCGACTTCGCCGCCGGGCGGGCCGACGGTTTCATCTGGCCGGGCAGCCGTTCGACGCCGAGATGCTCGGGATCGAGGCCGGACAGCTTGTGGCCGTGACCGAAGAAGTCGGTCCGGGCCAGCAGCGTCACCAGCGGCTTGGTGAACACGAAGACGACCAGCAGGTCGATCAGCGTGGTCAGGCCGAGGGTGAACGCGAAGCCCTTCACACTGCCGACCGCGAGGACGTACAGCACCAAGGCGGCGAGCAGCGAGATCGAGTCGGCCGCGATGATGGTGTGCTTGGCGCGGGCCCAGCCGGTCTCCACCGAGGAGCGCAGGCTGCGGCCCTCGCGGACCTCGTCCCGCAGCCGCTCGAAGTAGATGACGAACGAGTCCGCGGTGATACCGATCGCGACGATCAGGCCCGCTATACCGGCCAATGTCAGCGTGAAGCCCATTGTCTTGCCGAGCAGGACGACGGCGGCGTAGGTGAGCGCCCCGGCGACTGCCAGCGACATCACCACGACCAGGCCGAGGCCGCGGTAGTACAGGAACGAGAAGATGATCACCAGGCCGAGGCCGATCAGGCCCGCGGTGATCCCGGCCGACAGCTGGTCACCACCGAGCTGCGGGGAGATCGTGTTGACCTCGGAGACGTCGAACGAGACCGGCAGCGCGCCGTACTTCAGCACGTTGGCCAGGTCGCGCGCCTCGCTCTCGCTGAACGAACCGGTGATCTCGGCCTGGCCACCCGGGATGGGCTGGCTCACGCTCGGGCTCGAGATGGTCTCGCCGTCCAGCACGATCGCGAACAGGTTCGAGCCCTGCGGGCGCTGCGAGATCGCCGTGGTGGCCTTGAGGAACTTGTCGCCACCCTCGCCGGTGAACTTCAGGTTGACCTGCCACTGGAAGCCGCCCTGCGGGATGCCCGCGGTGGCGTCGGACAGATCGGTGCCCAAGAGGATCGCGGGACCGAGCAGGTACTTCGTGGCCTTGTCGCGGCTGCAGGAGAACAGCGGCTTGCCCGGATCGTCGGTCGAGGCGGGCTTGTCGCAGGTGAAGGCCGCGAACTGCGCCTGGATGGCCGCGTCCGGCTGGTAGCTCAGCGGGTCGCCGTTGGTGGCCGGCGGCGTGGACGGCGTCGTCCCCGGGGTCGACGGCACGGGAGTGCTCGGCTTGAGCGTCGGGGTCGGGGTCGGGGTCGGGGTCGGGGTCGGGGCGACGGCGGTACCGAGCACGCTGGACCAGGCCCGGCCCTTCGGCGTGGCCGACGTAGACGGCTTGATCGTGGAGCTGGGCTTCGGCGTCGTGCTCGGCTTCGGCGTGGTCGACGGCTTGCCGGTCGGGGTCGCAGACGGCGGCGTGGTCGGCACCGGGGCGCCGGCCTGCATGTCGTACACCACCCGGAAGTACAGCAGGGCGGTCTGACCGACCTGCTTGACCAGGGCGTCCTGGTTGGCGCCCGGCACGGCCACGGTGATGTGATCGGAACCGGAGGTGGCGATCTCCGCCTCACCGACACCGGCGCCGTTCACCCGCTGGGAGATGATGTTCTTCGCCTCGGACAACTGCTCCGCGGTCACATTGCCGCCGCCGGCCAGGGACTTGGCCGTCAGCGTGATGGTGGTGCCACCGCGCAGGTCCAGGCCGAGCTTGGGCCCCCAGGTCTTGGCCAGCGCCATGATCCCGAACAGCAGGACCAGGACGACTCCCAAGACGATCAGGTTCCTCCCGGGGCGGGATGTCGTCGTCGTTGCCACGTCAGATTCTTCCTTGCGCTACTGGGCGCGCGCGAGCATCACTGGGATGCTCGCGCGCCGCACGCCGTCGGGACGGTTGATCAGTTCTCGGTGTGCGTGGGGGGGAGCTTGGACTTGTCCTGCACCTTGTCCTTGTCGGCACCGGCGTCCGGCACCTCCACAGCGTCCTTCTCGTCCTTGACGTCGGCATCGGCCGGCTCCTCGACGGTCTCGTCGACGGCCTCATCCGCCGGCTCGTCGACGGCGTCCTCGGTCTCCTCCGGGACGACCCGGCCGATCGCGGCCTTCACGAACTGGACCAGTACGCCGTCGGAGATCTCCAGCGTCACGTACTCGTCGTCGACCTCTTCGACGATGCCGACCACGCCGCTGGTGGTGATCACCTTCGTACCAGGCTGCAGCGCGGCGACCGTGTCGGCCTGCTTCTGACGCTGCTTGCGCTGGGTGCGGCTCATGAACCAGATCATCCCGACGATCAGGATCAGCGGGAGCAGAAGGGTGATGCCCCCTCCGCCGGAGGAAGCCATCGGTGCGGCGATCAAAACCATCGGGACTCAGAATCCTTCGTCGAGAGTACGGGGTGCCCGGCACGCTCTGCTCAAGCGCGCAGGTCGCAGCGGGATGGTCCGAGGTCGGACCACCGGGGAGTCTAACCCTGGGCGGCAACAAGTACCGCATGACACGGGGTCACGTTTGCGTTACTCGTTCCCTTATTCGTCGTCGGTGTCGAAAAGCGTGTCCGCGAAGGTCGCGCCCTTCGGGACCGCCAGGCCGAGATGCCGCCAGGCCGCCGGAGTGGCGACGCGGCCACGCGGCGTCCGGGCCAGGTAGCCCGACCGGACCAGGAACGGTTCGGCCACTTCCTCCACCGTCTCACGTTCCTCGCCGACCGCAACCGCCAGCGTCGAAAGTCCCACCGGTCCGCCACCGAACCGGCGGCAGAGCGCGTCCAGTACCGACCGGTCCAGCCGGTCGAGGCCCATCCGGTCCACCTCGTACAGCTCGAGGGCGGCCTTCGACAGCGCGATCGTGACGATTCCGTCGGCTCGTACCTCTGCGTAGTCGCGGACCCGGCGCAGCAGCCGGTTCGCGATTCGGGGTGTGCCGCGGGACCGGGAGGCTATCTCGGCGGCTGCCTCTGGGGTGATGTCGACCTCCAGCAACGCGGCCGATCGGTTGACGATCTTCTCCAGCTCGGCGGCGTCGTAGAACTCCAGGTGCCCGGTGAAGCCGAACCTGTCTCGCAGCGGGCCGGGCAGCAGGCCGGCCCGGGTGGTCGCGCCGACCAGGGTGAACGGCGGGATCTCCAGCGGGATCGCGGTCGCACCAGGGCCCTTGCCGACGATCACGTCGACCCGGAAGTCCTCCATCGCCATGTAGAGCAGCTCTTCGGCCGGCCTGGACATCCGGTGGATCTCGTCGAGGAACAGTACTTCGCCCTCGTTCAGCCCGGACAAGATCGCGGCCAGGTCGCCGGCGTGCTGGATCGCCGGGCCGCTGGTGATGCGCAGCGGCGCCGACAGCTCGGCGGCGATGATCATCGCCAGCGTGGTCTTGCCCAGCCCGGGCGGACCGGACAGCAGCACGTGGTCGGGCGCCCGGTTGCGGCCGCGCGCGGCATGGAGGACCAGCTCCAGCTGCTCGCTGACCCGGCGCTGGCCGCCGAACTCGGCGAGCGTTCGAGGCCGCAGCGCGGACTCGATCTTGCGCTCGTCGAGATCCATCGAATCCGCGGAGACCAATGGCCTGACGTTGTCTTCCATCGCCGGTTACGCCTTCGAGAGCGCGCGGAGCGCGGCCCTGAGCAGATCGGGCACCGACGGCTCGGCGTCGTCCGCGGCCAGGGGTGACACGGCGATCACCGCGTCGTCGGCGTCGCGCGCCGACCAGCCGAGGCCGACCAGACCGGCGTGCACCTGCTCGCGCCAGGCGCCGCTCGCGCTCAACGGGCGTCCGGCGACCGTTCGCGACGGTGCACCGATCTTGTCCTTGAGCTCCAGCACCAGCCGCTGCGCAACCTTCTTGCCGACGCCGGGGATCTTCACCAGCATCACAAGGTCCTCTGCGGCAACGGCCTGCCTGAGCTGATCCGGGCTCAGTACTGCGAGCGCTGCCTGCGCCAGCTTCGGGCCAACGCCGGAGGCGGTCTGCAGCAGCTCGAACAGTTCCTTCTCGTCCGCGTCGGTGAACCCGTACAGCGTCAGCGAGTCTTCGCGCACCACCATCGACGTGGCCAGCTTGAACTCCTGCCCGGGGCGCAGCGTCGCGAGCGTGCCTGGATGGCAGTAGAGCTGCAGCCCGACTCCGCCGACCTCGATCACGCAACTGTCCAGCCCGATCGCAGCCACCGGGCCACGCACAAACGCGATCATCGCTTCCCTCCCGTAGTCATCGCCGGCCCTTCGGAGCAGTGACCTCCTGGGCGGCGACCGCGGCTTTCAGTCTTGCTACCTGTAGGCGGGACTGCGCCTTGGCGAGGGCCTCCAGGTTGGCCCGGCTCTCGGACGCCTCTTGCAGCCGGCTTGCCACGCCGCCTCGCCAGATGTGGCAGATCGCCAGCGCCAGCGCGTCCGCGGCATCGGCCGGTGTCGGCCGCTCGTCCAGCTTCAGGATCCGGGTGACCATCGTGGTCACCTGCTCCTTGCCCGCCCGGCCGGAGCCGGTGACGGCGGCTTTCACCTCGCTCGGCGTGTGCAGCGCAACCGGCAACCCACGCCGGGCCGCGACCACCATGGCCACCCCGGACGCCTGCGCCGTGCCCATCACCGTCCGAACGTTCTGCTGGGCGAACACCCGCTCCACTGCGACCGCGTCGGGCCGGTGCTCGATGATCCACTCCTCGAGCTCCGCCTCGATCCGGACCAGCCGTCTCGCGACGTCCAGATCGGCCGGCGTCCGGATCACCCCGACCGCGACCAGCGCCGGCGGCCGGCCGGCGGTGCCCTCGACGACGCCGAGGCCACACCGGGTCAGTCCCGGGTCGACACCGAGCACGCGCACTGGATCACCTCCGAACGTTTGTTCGACAACCCTAGACGCCCAGCCGGAGGCCGCGAAATCGACTCGCCGGGGCCTGTGGATGACCTCAGAAGTAGTCGAGCATGTACGGCGTCGCGCCCCCGAAGGCCGTCTCGATCGCCCCGTCGGCGTCGGCGGAACCCCACGCCAGCCCGGCCTTGCGCAGCGAAGCAAGCGGCGTACCGGCGTACAGGGCGGAGAGGGCGCGGGAGCCGAGGCGTAGCGAGTCGCGGGTGGCAGTGGAGGGAGTCAGCGAGCCGGAGCCGTTGGAGACGGACAGGTGCCAGCGCCCGGTGTTGGTGGCGAGCTCAGAGTCGTCGAGTTCCAGGTCGACCTCCAGGGAGGCCCCCGGCGCGAAACCCCGGGCAGCGATGGCTGCTGGCGCGTCCAGGACTCGGAGCATCCAGCGCTCGATCTCTGCGTGCTTACCGGCTTCCTTGGCGACCAGAAGGTGCGCGGGGTCGTCGGGAGACATGTAGGCGTCCACATCCGTCGCGATGGACGACCCGGAGCCGACGACCGACCAGAGAGCACGCGCGGTGGCCTCGGAGCCCGCCACCAGTTCCTCGACGCGCAGCCTGCCGCTCGCCCAGCCGTAGACGACGAAGCCGTCCTCAGCCAGGTAGCAGAAGCTGTTGTCCTCCCCCAGCCACTCGGCCACCTTGGCCTCCGGCCACACCAGCGGCCCACTGATCCGCCCGGCCGCGTGCAACTGCTCCACAACCTCAAGGAACCGGCCCGCGTCAGCAGCACCTGCACGGCGGACCTCAACCTCCTTGCCACCCAGCGATCGCAGCTCGGCGGCAGGGAAGGTGTACCGGTAGCGGCCGCCACCGAACTCGTACCCCAGATGCCGGTAGATCACAGTCGTCGCCGGATAGAGACCCGACAACGGATACCCCTGCTCGACGCTCCGGGCGAGCACACCGCGCATCAGCTTGCTGCCGACGCCCCGCCCCCTGTACTCCGGTGCGACGACAACCCCGGCGACCCCGGACATGGCCACCTTGCGACCACCCCACCACTGCTGAAACGGCCAGAACCGTGCAGCGGCGACCAACTCGTCACCATCCGCCACCCCGACCATCCGGCCGTCGGCGATAAAGACCTCCGCGTCCGCAACCCACCCCTCCCGACTGCCGGCATCCAGCAACCCGAAAGACCTGGACCGCACCCGCAACACGTCATCCAGGTGCTCACTCCGGACATCTACCAACCGCAAGTCATCAGCCACGCCCAGACCCTACGACGCCGCCTCAGACACCAGCGGTTCGCCCATTGGTCTGCCAGTGGGCGAACCCGCACTGGAGGGGCGAAGACCACCGATCGGCCGCATTTTCCCCACCCGACCAGGGGCGATCGACCTTGGGCACGGGCAGGTGTCGTTCGTCAGGACAGCGTTGTCCGGCGGGATTGGGTGGCTGGCCGGTGCACATGGTGGCCGAGGGTGGTGGTCAAAAGAGGGCGAATGATCAGGTGGGTGTCGGCCACCCGCCCTCGGGCGCCTACCGACTAACCACTCCCGGGTCAAAGCCGACCCCATGGATCGGTCAGGAGAGCCGCATTACTTCTTGTCGGTGACCCAGAGGTTGATGGTTCCTTGTACGACGACTGTGCCGTCGGTGCGGGTTGCCTTGACGTGAACCGGTACGTCGGGGCCGGTGGTCCAGGCGGCTGGGTCGGTTTCGGCTGAGCAGGTGAGGTCGGAGGTGGACTTGGCCAGGTAGGCGACCTCCATCCCCTTCGGCAACCAGCGCTTGCCACTGGGGACAGTCGCCTCGGCAAGTGCGCCCATTGCGGCTTCCAGGCCGTTGCAGACCGCGATGGCATGCACGGTGCCGATGTGGTTCTGTACCGCGCGCCGCTTCGGCAGTACGAGGGACGCGAAGTTCGGGCTCACCTGGACGAACCGCGGCCGGACCGAGCGGAAGTACGGCGCCTTCCAGGCGAAGGCCACCGAGAACATCCGCGAGCCGCCCGGTACGCCGCGCAGCTTCTCCCACATCCCGAGCACCTGATTCGTCATGAGGAGGATGTTACTCGGGAGTCACTTAGCCGTCGAGTGGGCCGCCGCGCGACGATTTAGACGATTCAATTCAGCCCGGTTAAACTGCGGGCAACAACCTGGCAGGTTCACCGCGGACGCTTCACGAGGGGCGATGGCTACTCCCAGCATCAAGGAGGTCGCGCACCGCGCCGGAGTCTCGGTCGGTACGGTCAGCAACGTTCTCAACCGGCCGTCGATCGTCGCGCCCGCCACCCGCAAGCGGGTGCAGGACAGCATCAAGGCGCTCGGCTTCGTCCGCAACGAGGCGGCCCGCCATCTGCGCGCCGGCCGCAGCCGGACTGTCGGCCTGGTGGTGCTCGACGTCGCCAACCCGTTCTTCACCGACCTCGCCGAGGGCGCCGAAGCGCTCGCCTACGAGAACGACACCGTGGTGATGGTCTGCAACAGCAAGACCGATCCGGTCCGGGAAGGCCATCACCTCGACCAGCTCGAGCAGCAACGCGTGTACGGCGTACTGATCACCCCGTTCGACAGCGCCGACCCACAACTGCGCGCACTCGTGGCTCGCGGTACGCCGGTCGTCCTGGTCGACCGGGCCGCGGACCGCGGGATGTGCTCGGTCTCGGTGGACGACCAGCTCGGTGGACGGCTGGCGGGAACGCATCTGATCGAGTCCGGCCATCGGCGGATCGCCTTCATCGGCGGGCCGCTCAGCATGCAGCAGGTCGCGGATCGCCAGGCCGGCATCACGACCGTCGTGGAGGCCGCGGACCATGTCCACCTGCAGATCTTCGAGGTCGACGTGATGGGTGTCCAGCACGGGCGCGCGGTCGGCGAGCAGATCGCCGCCTTGCCACGGGCCACCCGGCCCACGGCGGCGTTCTGCGCGAACGACCTGCTGGCGTTGGGATTCCTGCAGGCCATGGCCGCGACCCGGCTACGAGTTCCCCAGGACATGGCGATCGTCGGGTACGACGACATCGGGTTCGCCGCGGCGGCCGCAGTACCGCTGTCGTCGGTGCGGCAGCCGGCCGGACTGCTTGGCCGGACCGCGATGGAGCTCCTCCAGGAGGAGGTCGAGGCCGGCGATCGGCACAGACACCGGCAGGTCATCTTCCAGCCGGATCTGATGGTCCGCCAGTCCAGCGACCTCACCCGCCGCTGACACCCGCCACCAGGAAGGCCTCCCGCGCATGCTCTACGAGAACGCCCTGGCGTCCGCCGCCGACCTGGACGGTTTCCGGCTGGAGGGCGACGGCGCCGTCTCCTTCCCGCTCGGCCGGCTGCGACTGGAGAGCAAGCCGCAGGACGATCCGGAGAAGGATCCCAACGTAGTGCTGTGGTGCCCCGAGGATTTCGGGCCGAACATCGCCGTCGAGTGGGACTTCTGGCCGATCCGCGAACCAGGCCTGTGCATCCTGTTCTTCCACGCCAAAGGACGCGAGGGCGAAGACCTGTTCGACCTCGCACCCCGCACCGGGGCGTACGAGCAGTACCACCACGGCGACCTGGACGCCTACCACGTCTCGTACTTCCGCCGCCGGTGGCCGACCGAGCGCGCCCTGCACACCTGCAACCTGCGCAAGAGCTACGGCTTCCATCTCGTCGCCCAAGGACCGGACCCGCTGCCCGCCGTACTCGACGCGCAAGGCCCGTACTCGTTGCGGCTGTCGATCCAGGACGGTGAGATCACCTTCGCGATCGACGGCCTGGTCTCGTTCAGCTGGCGTGACGAGCAGCCGCTCGGCGGCGGCAAGCTCGGCTTCCGGCAGATGGCGCCGATGATCGGCGACTACGCGAACCTGCGCGTTTCGCGACTTTGAGGCCGGCTCGTCCGCGGCGCGAAGCTGCGGATTTCGCGCCGTTGAGCGCGCTTTCGGGCAACCGCTTGCCGGGTCGGCCCGCCGGCTCCCCGTCTGCCGCCTGACCGAACCCTGACCGAACCCTGACAAACGCTTTCCACAGCGTTGACATTGAGACGATTCAACCATATGGTCACATCACTTTTCACCCGTAACACCTCCGGAACAAGGCAGGGACTCTCGTGAAACACTGCCCCACCATCTCGCCGCACCGCCCAGCCGAGGGCCGGCGATGAGTACGCCCGGCTGGTCGATCCGCCTGTACGACGCGGCCGACGAGGTGCTCTGGGCGATCAAGCTGAACGCCCTATGGATTCTCTTCACGCTCCTGGGCGGCGTCGCTCTCGGTATCGGCCCGGCCACGCTGACGGCGTACAAACTGGCTAGACGCAGGTCTTTCGGTGAATCGTTTCACGCTCTGCCCGCCTTCCGGGCCGGCTTCCGCCGCGAATTCGCCCGCGGAACGCTCCTGGTGCTGCCGATGCTGGCGGCGGCCGTCGTCCTGGCCGGCAACTACCTGTACTTCGCTTCGCTCGGAGCGAAAGCGTCGATCCCCCGGCTGGCCTGTTTCGCGGCAGTCGCCGTGCTGGCCGTGATCGCCGCGTATCTACTGCCGATGGCCGTGCACTACGACCTCCGGCCGCGCGATTTGTTGCCCAAGGCATCGCTGGTCGCGATCTCCCGACCCGCTTCGTCCGTCGTCCTGCTGTTCGTCCTCGTCACGATCGCCTACCTGTCCAGCACCTTCCCGGTCTTCGGGCTGGTGCTGGCGGTCGGCGGCTGGATCCAACTCAACACATGGCTCTGCCTGCGCTTCTTCGAAGAGAACGAGGCGCGCCTGCACCTGAAAGGGAACTCATGACCATCTTCTCCCGCCGGCGTCTTGCCGTCGCCGTCGTCCTGTCGACCGCGATGCTCGCCGCTGCCTGTTCCAGCGGCGACGAAAAGCCAGCAGCGAGCAATGAACTGACGGTGATGGCGCCGCTGTTCGGTACCGCACCGGATCCGGGCGGTGAGATGCAGCAGGCCGTCGAGAAGGTGGTCGGCAAGAAGCTCAAGATCACCTGGGTACCGAACGCGGAGTACGGCGACAAGACCAACGTCACCCTGGCCTCGGACAAGATCCCGGACCTGATGGTGGTCAACGAGAAGAGCCCGGCGTTCATCAAGGCCGCCGAGGCGGGCGCCTTCTGGGATCTGACCGGCAAGCTCGACAAGTACGAGAACCTCAAGCCGGCCAACGAGCAGACCGGTAAGAACACCCTGGTCAACGGCAAGACCTACGGCATCTACCGGGTCCGGCCGCTGCTGCGCTCCGGCATCGTGATCCGCAAGGACTGGCTGGCCAAGCTCGGGCTCAAGGAGCCGAAGACGGTCGAGGATCTCTACACCGTCGCCAAGGCGTTCACCGAGCAGGACCCGGACGGCAACGGCAAGAAGGACACCTACGGCCTGATCATCCCCAAGTGGCCCGGTGGCTACAGCAGCGCCAGCCCCTACGACGTGATGGAGACCTGGTTCGGCGCGCCGAACGGCTGGGGTGAGCGCGACGGCAAGCTGGTCCCCGGCTTCGACACCCCGGAGTTCCTCGGCGCCAACCGCTGGCTGCGCAAGTGGGTCACCGAAGGCCTGATCAACCCTGACTTCGCCACCCTGGACACCGCCAACTGGAACGACCCGTTCGTGCAGGGCAAGGGCGGCATGATCATCGACGTCAACGTCCGGGCGACCCAGTTGCTCGACCTGTTCAAGGAGAAGACGCCGAAGGACATCGACAAGGTCACCCTGGTCGGGAACCTGGCGCGGGCCGACGGCAAGAAGTTCTCCTACCCGTTCACCGGCTACAACATGGTCATCGCCGTGTCCAAGCAGAACGTCCGCACCGATGAGCAACTGGACCAGGCGTTGCAGTCGCTGGACAAGCTGGCCTCCAAGGAAGGCTCGGTGCTGGTCACCAACGGCATCGAGGGCCGCAACTTCAAGGTCGACGGCAAGTACGCCGTACCGATCGCGCAGGACGACCCGAAGGTGAAGGCGATCCAGAACGACGTGGACAAGGCCTTCATCCAGCTCGGCACCCGGGCCAGCGTCGGCATGGGCGCCTACCAGCTGCGGCCGAACGACGCGCCGAGCCGGGCGATGCGGGAGAAGTTCGACGTACTGATGAACGAGGACCTGAAGACCGCGGTGTTCAACCCGGTCCTCGGCGTGATCGCGCCGACCTCCATCTCGAAGGGCCAGACGCTGCAGAACATCATTCCCGACGCCCGGATCAAGTACCTGTCCGGCGCGATCACCGAGGACCAGCTGAAGGCCGAGATCAAGCGCTGGTACGACAGCGGCGGCACTCAGATCGCCCAGGAGACCAACGATCTGGCCGCCAAGGTCGGCGGCTGATCCGCTCGGTCCATGCATGGGGCCCGGGTACGTCCCGGGCCCCTTCTAGCGAAGGGAGGGCGCCATGGCCACCGAGCTGGCGCCGAACCAGGTGGTGCCCCCCGCCGTGCCGATGACGGGACCAGCCCCGCGGCGCAAGCGGGGTGGCCGGCAACGACCGCTGTGGCGGGATCTGCTGCGCTACCGCTGGCTGTATCTGTTGCTGCTGCCGGGTCTGGTCTACTTCATCGTCTTCAAGTACCTGCCGATGTACGGCCTGACCATCGCGTTCAAGGACTACGTACCCTTCCTCGGGTACTCCGGCAGCCAGTGGGTCGGGCTCGAGCACTTCCAGGCACTCTTCACCGGGCCGGACTTCGGCCGGCTGATGATCAACACGCTGATCCTGGCTCTGCTCACGATCGTGTTCGTCTTCCCGGCCCCGATCGTGGTCGCGCTGATGCTGAACGAGCTGCGCATCCGGGTGCTGAAGCGGTCGGTCCAGTCGCTGATCTACATCCCGCACTTCCTGTCCTGGACGATCGTCGCGTCGCTGACCTACCTGCTGTTCTCGGTGGACTTCGGCGTGATCGCCGGCTGGCTGCACGACGTTGTCGGCGGGCAGAAGGTCGACTATGTCGCCCAGGCCGACTGGTTCCGCCCGCTGATCGTCCTGCAGTTGCTGTGGAAGCAGACCGGCTGGGGCACGATCATCTACCTGGCCGCGCTGGCCAGCGTCGACACCCAGCTCTACGAGGCGGCCCGGGTGGATGGCGCCGGCCGCTGGCGGCAGTTCTGGCACATCACGCTGCCCTCGATCCAGCCGACCATCGTCGTGATGGCGATCCTCACCTCCGGCAACCTGATGGACTCCGGCTTCGAGCAGATCTGGCTGATGACGACCTCGCTCAACCGTGACGTCGCCGATGTCTTCGACACGTTCGTCTACTACGTCGGGATCACCCAGGGCTCGTTCAGTTATGCCACCGCCGTCGGCCTGTTCAAGGGCGTCATCGGGGTCGTGCTGATCTTCGGCTCCAACCTGCTGGCCAAGCGCCTCGGCCAGCGCGGACTGTTCTGAAAGGAGTTGTGACCATGGCAAGAAGTCGATCCGTCCGGTACTTCGACTCCCCCGGCAGCCGTGCCTTCGACGCACTCAACCTGCTGCTACTGATCGGCCTGGCCGTCGTCACGGTGCTGCCGCTGCTCTACGTCGTGGCCGGATCGTTCGCGACCGAGTCCGAGATCAGCTCCCGGCCGTTCTTCCTGTGGCCGGAGAAGTTCGTCACCGACACCTACAAGTACATCTTCTCCACCGACACCTTCGTCCGTGCGCTGCTGACGACGATCGCCGTGACCGCCGTCGGCACCGTGGTCCAGCTGTTCCTCACCCTGACCATGGCGTACCCGCTCGCCAAGCGGCAGCTGCCGGGTCGCGCCCTGGTGCTGAACCTGGTCCTGTTCACGCTGGTGTTCAGCGGCGGCATGATCCCGACGTACCTGGTGGTGCGTGACCTGGGTCTGCTGGACAGCTACTGGGCGCTGATCCTGCCGCTGGCGATCAACCCGTTCTACCTGATCGTCGTGAAGAGCTTCTTCCAGGAACTCCCCGAGGCCCTGGAAGAGGCCGCCCGGATCGACGGCTGCAACGAGCTGAACGTGTTCCTGCGGATCGTGCTGCCGTTGTCGAAGCCGATCATCGCGACCTTCTCGCTGTTCTACGCGGTGGCGATCTGGAACGACTACATGTCGCCGCTGCTCTACATCGACGACAGCAGGAAGTGGACGCTGCAGATGATCGTTCGCCAGCTCACCGCCGCGAACGCCGACTCCGCGAACGTCCTGCAGCAACTGGAGACCGTCTCGTTCCCCGAGCAGGGCCTGAAGTTCGCGGTCGTCGTGGTCGCGACGTTGCCGATCCTGCTCTTCTACCCCTTCCTGCAGAAGCATTTCGCCAAGGGCGTCATGATCGGATCGGTGAAGGAATGACGGCTCTGCACTGGCTCGAAACCCCTGGCCGGCAAGGCGTGACGTGGGGTGTGCCCTGGTCCCGTGGCACGGTCGCCGGCGACAGCGCCTTCGCACTCGCCGATGGGACGCCGGTGCAGAGCTGGATCACGGCGACCTGGCCGGACAGTTCGGTCAAGTGGTCCGCCCACGCGATCGGACCCGCTGAACAACCGGCGTCGTCGTACGACCTCGTCCCCGGACAGGAGCCCGACGTACCGGCCGAGCCGTTGGTCGTCACGCAAGCCGACGGCGAGGTCCGAGTGCGAACCGGCGAGGTCAGCTGGGTGCTCACTCGGCAGCAGCTGATCGAGTCGATCCGGTACGGCCATCCTGAGAAAGCACAGCGCGAGGCGGCTCGAAACGTCCGGCTGGTCAGTCTTCGGCAGGACGAACCCGACGAAGACGGCAGCCGCAATCGGCAGGAGACGACCGCGACCGTCGAGCGGATCGTGGTCGAGCAGGACGGGCCGGTGCGTGCCGTGATCAGGGTGGAGGGCAAGCACGGCGACTGGCTGCCCTTCCTGGTCCGGCTGTACTTCTACGCGGGCGCGACCGACGTACGGATCGTGCACACCTTCGTCTGGGACGGTGACCCCGACCGGGACTTCCTGGCCGGGCTGGGGCTCAGCGCGGACGTGCTCATGCGCGACGAACCGCACGACCGGCACGTCCGGTTGGCCGGACCGGATGGGTTCCTGACCGAGGCCGTCCGCGGCCTGACGGGTTTGCGCCGCGACCCAGGCGAGGAGGTACGCCGGGCGCAGGTGGCCGGCCGTCCCGTCGGCGACATCCCGAATCCGGAAGTGTCGGAGCGACTGCAGCTGATCCCGCAGTGGAACGACTACACACTCGACCAGAGCAGCGCCGACGGATTCACCCTGCGCAAACGGACCGGACCGGGACAAGCCTGGGTGACGATCCCGGCCGGGACCAGGGCGCCGGGCTACGGGTACGTCGGTGGAGCCGGTGGTGGCCTTGGATTCGGTCTTCGGGACTTCTGGAAGCTGCACCCCACTCGCCTCGACATCCGGGCCGCAGCAAGCGAGCTGGCCACTGCGACCGTATGGATGTGGTCGCCCAGCGCGCCCGCGATGGACCTGCGCTACTGGCACGACGGGATGGATCAGGACAGCTACGCCGAACAGCTCGAAGGCCTCGAGATCACCTACGAGGACTACGAACCAGGCTTCGGCAACGCCCACGGCATCGCCCGGACGCACGAACTCACCCTGCGGGTCCACGACGCGACACCGACCGCGGACGAGCTGGCCGAGCACGTCGACCTCCTCAACTCCCCTCGGCTGCTGACGGTTTCGCCGGCCCGGCTCCTCGAGGCCGGCGTCTTCGGCAGCTGGGCACTGCCCGACTCCGACCATCAGGACATCGAAGGCCGACTGAACTTCCTCTTCCAGTACTACGTGAGCCAACGCGAGCAACGCCGCTGGTACGGGTTCTGGGACTACGGCGACGTCATGCACTCCTACGACGCGGACCGGCACACCTGGCGGTACGACGTGGGCGGCTATGCCTGGGACAACTCCGAGCTCTCGCCAGACCTCTGGCTCTGGTATCAGTACCTGCGGACGGGTCGGGCCGATGTCTTCCGGTTCGCCGAGGCCATGACCCGCCATACCGGAGAGGTCGATGTCCATCACCTCGGCCGCTGGAAGGGTCTCGGCTCCCGTCACAACGTGCAGCACTGGGGTTGCAGCTGCAAGCAGCTCCGGATCTCTGGTGCGATCTACCGCCGCTTCTTCTACTACCTGACCGCCGACGAGCGCACCGGCGACCTGCTGGACGAGCTGGCGACTGCCGAGGAGACCTTCCTGGCCGGGGACCCTCTGCGCAAGGTCCGTACGGACGTCTACTCCCCCGACCCTCACGCGCTGTCCGTCGGCCTGGGTGTCGACTGGGGTGCCCTGGCCGCTGCCTGGCTCACCCGCTGGGAGCGGTATGGCGACGAGCGGGCGCGGGCGCGACTGGTGGGAACGATGGCCGACATCGCCGCCTTGCCGTACGGCTTCCTCACTGGGCAGGCGCTGTTCGACCTGTCCACCGGGCGGTTCGACTCCAGCCGCTCCGGCGTCTCGGTCTCACACCTGTCGGCCGTCTTCGGCCTACCGGAGATCTGTTCTGAGCTGCTTGACCTCGACCTCGACATACCGGGGTTCGAGAAGGCATGGCTGGACTACTGCCGGCTCTACCTCGCTCCTGCCGACCAGCAGGCGACAGAGGTCGGCCAAGCGCTCCAGGGCATCTCGCTGGTCCAGGCACACAGCCGACTCGCCGCGTACGCCGCCGCACGGACAGGTGATGTCGGACTGGCCCGGCTGGCCTGGCGGAAGTTCTTCCTCGACGAAGGCGATCAGCTCAACCGCAACGCCCTGCAACGTGAACCCGTCTGGCGAACCACTCCCATCCACGGCGCCCTGATGCCCGTCGACGAGGCGACCTTCGTGAGCACCAACGACGCGGCGCAATACGGGCTGGCCGCCATCCAGAACCTCGCCCTCATCCCCGAACACCGAACCAGCAAAGGTGAAACGGCATGGAGATCACCCGACGCCAAGTCCTAGCCGGACTGGCCGCCGCCCCGGTGGCGTCACTGCTCGATACCTCTACCGCGGTCGCCCGACCGGCCGCAGTACCCGACGTGAAGCTGAGCTGGCTGGAAGGCCGGCCGAACACCGCGGCCGTGGCGACCTGGGGAACGCCATGGCCTAAGGGCTCGGTGACTGCCGACCAGACGTTCGCGCTCACCGCAGCCGACGGCAGCGCAGTACCGGTGCAGAGCTGGCCGACGGCGTACTGGCCCGACGGTTCGCTCAAGTGGAGTGCTCATGCGATCGCCGCGGATGCACCGGCCCACTCCTACACCCTGACAGCCGGTACTGCGGCCGCTCCCGCAACGGCGGTGACGGTCAAGAACGAGAAGCAGTACCTCGACGTCGACACCGGCGTGATCAAGGCCCGGATCCGCAAGGACGGCACGGACCTGATCAGCCAGGTCTGGCGTGGTGGCGTCGAGATCGCCCGGAAGGGACGGCTGGTCAACCTCAAGCAGGACAAGATCGCCGAGGACGAGGAGGCCACCATCGGCCGGGACCGGTTCGAGAGTGACATCACCTCGGTCAAGGTCGAGCAGGCCGGGCCGGTGCGGGCGGTCATCCGGATCGATGGGAAGCACACCAACGCCGAGGGCAAGTCGTGGCTGCCGTTCACCGTGCGGTTGTACTTCTACGCCGGTGCGGAGAACTTCCGGATGGTGCACACGTTCGTCTACGACCGGGACGGGCAGCGCGACTACATCGCGGGGCTCGGGGTCCGGTTCCGCGTGCCGTTGCGCGATGCGGCGTACGACCGGCACGTCCGGTTCGTCGGTGCTGACCACGGCATGCTCGCCGAGGCGGTCAAGGGCATCACCGGGTTGCGGCGCGATCCGGGGGCCGCAGTACGGGCGGCGCAGGTCGCCGGGACGAAGCTGCCAGATCCGGCGACCTGGGACCAGCGGGTGACTACTCGGCTGCAGTACATCCCCGACTGGGGCGACTACAGCCTGAGCCAGTTGTCGGCGGACGGCTTCACAGTGAAGAAGCGGACCAAGAAGGGCTACGGCTGGATCCCGGTCGACCAGGGCGAGCGCGCCTCAGGGCTCGGGTACGTCGGCGGGGTCAGCGGCGGTCTCGCGTTCGGGCTGCGCGACTTCTGGCAGCGGCACCCGACGCAGCTCGACATCCGCGGCGCACACACCGCGGAGGCCGAGGTCACCGTGTGGCTCTGGTCGCCGGAGGCAGAGCCGATGGACATGCGCTTCTACCACGACGGCATGGGCCAGGACACGTATCCGAAGCAGATCGAAGGCCTCAACATCACCTATGAGGACTACGAGCCGGCCTTCGGTACGCCGTACGGGATCGCCAGGACCAGTGAGCTGACGTTCTGGGCACTGGCCGCAACCCCCACGGCGGAACGGCTCGGCGCGATGGCCGACCAGGTGCGCACTCCCCCGCAGCTGATCAACCCGGTGGAGCACCTGGTCAGCACGAAGGTGTTCGGCGGGCTGGTCACGCCGGTGGACCGGTCGCATCCGGCGAAGAAGGCGATCGAGGATCACCTGGACCTCCTCTTCGACTTCTACCGCGGCCAGGTGGAACAGCGGCACTGGTACGGGTTCTGGGACTACGGCGACATCATGCACACGTTCGACGAGGATCGCCTGGTCTGGCGGTACGACGTGGGCGGGTACGCGTGGGACAACTCCGAGCTGTCCCCCGATCTTTGGCTCTGGTACGCGTTCTTGCGATCGGGGCGCGCCGACATCTTCCGCTTCGCCGAGGCGATGACCCGGCACACCGGCGAGGTCGACGTCTACCACCTCGGGCAATGGGCCGGGCTCGGCACCAGGCACGGCGTACAGCACTGGGCGGACAGCGCCAAGCAGCAGCGCATCAGTACTGCGATCTATCGGCGGTTCTACTACTACCTCACGGCCGACGAGCGGACCGGCGACCTGCTGTCCGAGCTGGTCGACTCCGACCGGACCTTCCTGGTCCTCGACCCGCTGCGGAAGATCCGCACCGAGCCGTACACGCCAGATCCGCACGCCCTGGCGATCGGCCTCGGTACCGACTGGAGTGGGCTGGCGGCCGCGTGGCTCACCGAGTGGGAACGGAACGGGCCCAAGGCAACGATCGCGAAGACCAAGTTGCTCGCGACGATGGAGACGATCGGGGCGATGCCGAACGGCTTCGTCACCGGCGGCGGTCTCTACGACCTCGACACCGGCCGATTCGCGCCGGTCACCACGAAGACGGTGGGTGTCTCCCATCTGAGCGCGATGTTCGGGCAGGTGGAGATCTGCGCCGAGCTGATCGACCTGGTCGACGTACCGGCCTTCGAGCAGGCCTGGTTGCAGTACTGCCGGCTCTACAACGCCAGCCGGGCCGAGCAGACAGCGGAATGCGGCGCGCACTTCGGCAACCTCATCCTCCGCCAGGGTCACTCCCGGCTCACCGCCTACGCGGCGACCCGGCTGGATCGAGACGATCTGGCTGCCCGGGCGTGGAAGGAGTTCTACACCGGCGACGGCTACGCACCGAACCTGCCCTGGACCTCGCAGCCGGTCACCAAGACTCTCAATCCCACCGAGGCGGCCACCTGGGTCTCCACCAACACCACGGCGCTCTACGGCCTGGCCGCGATCCAGACCCTCGCACTCGTCGGCGACCAGATCGTGAACCCGTGAGCTCAGCCTGATCCAACCGCTTACGTCCGAAGAACCGGAGGTGACGTACCTCGTCCCGCCGCTTCTTCGGACGTAAGCGCGAGCGAGCGGGTCAGCCGACCTCGGCCATGACCTCGTCGGAGACGTCGAAGTTGGCGTAGACGTTCTGTACGTCGTCGCTGTCCTCGAGCGCGTCGATCAGCCGGAAGATCTTGCCGGCGCCCTCGGCGTCGAGCTCGACCGTCATCGACGGCACGAACGAGGCGTCGGCCGACTCGTAGTCGATCCCGGCGTCCTGCAGCGCGGTCCGGACCTTGACCAGGTCGCTGGCCTCGCTGATCACCTCGAAGGACTCGCCCAGGTCGTTCACCTCGTCGGCGCCGGCCTCGAGCACGGCCTCCATCACGTCGTCCTCGGAGTAGGACTTGCCGTCCTGCTCCTTGGCGACCACGATGACGCCCTTGCGGTTGAACAGGTAGGCCACGCTGTTCGGGTCCGCGAGCGAGCCGCCGTTGCGGGTCATCGCGGTCCGGACGTCGGCCGCGGCCCGGTTGCGGTTGTCGGTCAGGCACTCGATCAGCATCGCGACGCCGTTCGGTCCGTAGCCCTCATAGGTGATCGACTGCCAGTCCGCGCCACCCGCCTCGGCGCCGGATCCGCGCTTGACCGCGCGGTCGATGTTGTCGTTCGGGACCGACGACTTCTTCGCCTTCTGGACCGCGTCGTAAAGGGTCGGGTTGCCCGCGAGGTCACCGCCGCCCGTCCGGGCGGCCACCTCGATATTCTTGATCAGCTTCGCGAAGAGCTTGGCGCGCCTCGAGTCGATGACCGCTTTCTTGTGCTTGGTGGTGGCCCATTTGGAGTGGCCTGACATCGCGAACCCAACCCTTCTACCGCCTGCAACTGATCTAGAGGTCGCGCACCAGATCGGCGAAGTACCCGTGCAACCGAGCGTCCCCGGTCATCTCCGGGTGGAACGACGTGGCCAGCAGCCGATCGTGGCGAACCGCGACGATCCTACCCGTGGCGGGGCCCGACCTCACCGTCGACAGTACCTCCACCTCGCGGCCGACCCGGTCCACCCACGGTGCCCGGATGAACACGGCGTGGTACGGCGTGTCGAACGCGGCGAAGTCGAGGTCCGCCTCGAACGAGTCCACCTGCCGCCCGAAAGCGTTCCGCCGGACCGTCACGTCCAGCCCGCCGAGCGTCTCCTGGCCCTCGATCCCGCCGGTGATCTCGTTCGCCAGCATGATCATCCCGGCACACGTCCCGAACGTCGGCATCCCGTCCGCGATCCGCTTCTGCAGCGGCTCGAACAGCTCGAACGACCGGGCCAGCTTGTCCATCGTGGTCGACTCGCCACCGGGCAGCACCAGCCCGTCCACCTCGGCGAGCTCCGCCGGCCGGCGTACCGGGCGTCCTTCGACCCCGACGGCGGCCAGCATCGCCAGGTGCTCGCGGACGTTGCCCTGCAGGGCGAAGACGCCGATCACGGGCTTGCTCACTTGGCTCCTCCTCCGACCGGGCTCACAGCGAGACCCGGCGTTGCCAGTCGATGGTCACTTCGATCCGGCCCTCGTCGAAGGTGGCCGGCAGGTCGCGCTCGTGCAACAGCGCCAGTACGTCGTCCAGCAACGGCTCCCCCGGCGCTACGTTGGCGGTGTCGGGGTGCCAGACCTTGAGCTCGAGCATGCTGAAGTCCACGGCATGCCAGACGTCCGTGTCGGTGAAGAAGACCAGCCCCCTGGGATCGACTGCCGACTCCAGCACCGCGCGGGCAGCATGGTGATCCGAGGTGTACCGAACCACCACGACCCCGAGCTGTTCCAACTCGTCCAGCACTGCATCCAACCGGTCCGGGCCGGTCTGCTCGGACCAGCTCGCCGCGTCCTCGCGGAGCTCCGCCAACGCCTCGTCGATCAGCTGGGGCACAAGGGCGGCAGGATCCGCGCTGGGCGCATCCTCGGTCACCGCCTCGGTGAGGGTGGCGGAGATGGCGGCCCGGTCGGCGTACCCGGACCGGACCAGGACGCGGGCTAGTCCCCGCAGTTCCCTGGCCGTCCGGTCGCTGACAGGAGTTGTCACCAGCCGCGCTCTGCGAGGCGGTGGGGCTGGGGGATCTCGTCGACGTTGATGCCGACCATGGCTTCGCCCAGGCCGCGGGAGACCTTGGCGAGCACGTCCGGGTCGTCGTAGAAGGTGGTGGCCTTGACGATCGCCTCGGCGCGCTGGGCCGGGTTGCCGGACTTGAAGATGCCGGAGCCGACGAACACACCCTCGGCACCGAGCTGCATCATCATCGCCGCGTCGGCCGGGGTGGCGATGCCGCCAGCGGTGAACAGCACGACCGGAAGCTTGCCGGCCAGTGCGACCTCCTTCACCAGCTCGTACGGCGCCTGCAGCTCCTTCGCCGCGACGTACAGCTCGTCCTCGGGCAGGTTCTGCAGCTTGCGCAGCTCCTGGCGGATCTGGCGCATGTGGGTGGTCGCGTTGGACACGTCACCGGTACCGGCCTCGCCCTTGGAGCGGATCATCGCCGCGCCCTCGGTGATCCGGCGCAGCGCCTCGCCCAGGTTGGTCGCGCCACAGACGAAGGGAACGGTGAAGTTCCACTTGTCGATGTGGTTGGCGTAGTCGGCCGGGGTCAGCACCTCGGACTCGTCGATGTAGTCGACACCGAGGCTCTGCAGGATCTGCGCCTCGACGAAGTGACCGATCCGGGCCTTGGCCATCACCGGGATCGACACGGTGTTGATGATCGACTCGATCATGTCCGGGTCGCTCATCCGGGAGACGCCACCCTGGGCGCGGATGTCGGCCGGGACCCGCTCGAGCGCCATCACCGCGACGGCACCGGCGTCCTCGGCGATCTTGGCCTGCTCGGCGGTGACGACGTCCATGATGACGCCACCCTTGAGCATCTCGGCCATCCCCCGCTTGACCTTCGCGGTACCGGTCTGCGGGCTGTTCTGAGTCTCGGTCACTGCATCCTCCTGGTCGCGGTCTGACACAGATCCAGCGTAGGACGAGTGGACTGACAACCTTCAGTCCACCTCGAATCAACTGGACTGAGCCAACGCCGTTCCCAGCCGGGCCACCACCAGCCGCAAAGTGGCCGGTGGAGCGGTGAACGGGATCCTGATGTGCCGCCGATCCGTCCCGTCCGGCGTGAACAGATCACCGGCGCCCAGCAGCAACCCCTGCTCCCGCGCGGCGTCCAGCACCCGCCGGGCCCGTACTTCGGTGAGCTCCAGCCACAACGTCATCCCACCGGTCGGTGTCGGCCACGCCACACCGTCCAGCGTCTTCAGCCCGGTCTCCAGCGCAGCCAGGTTGGTCCTGAGCCGCATCTTGCGCCGAGCGATCACCCGGTCGAGCCGGCCTAGGATCGCCTGTGCCAGCAGGTCATCCAGAGCACTGGGCGAGACCACACTGAGCTGTGCCGACGTGTTGATCCGCCGCCGCAACTGCCGCCCGGTGCGGACCCAGCCGACGCGCAGGCCACCCCACACGGTCTTACTGAGCGACCCGACGCTGACAGTCCGGGGATAGCGGCTCAGCGGCTCGGCCTGCTCCCCACTGGCCAGCCATAGCGGCCGCATGGTCTCGTCACTGATCAGTGCAGCACCGTAACGCCGCGCGATCTCCACCACAGTCGTACGCCGATCCGCTGGCAGGCTGAGCCCGGTGGGGTTGTGGTTGTCGGCTTGCAGGTAGATCACCTTCGGCTTGTGCCGCCTGCACAGGTGGGCCAGCTGGTCCGTGTCCCAGACGCCTGCTGGCCAGCCCACTACGTCCAACCGGTGGAGTCGGAGCAGGTCGAAGGCTGCCGGGTACGTCGGCGACTCAGTGATCGCGACGCCAGGACCGAGGTCTAGCCCGGCCAGTGCCGCGTTGAGCCCTGCTGCGGCACCTACTGTCAGCGTCAACTGGCCTGGCTCGGTCGGCACCCCGTCCAGGGTGAGGCGCTCCGCGAGCGCAGTACGGAGGTCTAGTGAGCCACCGGAAGGCGGGCCGTCGCCGCCCATGGCATGTGGGAGTCCCTCAGCCACTATCTGCGCGGCAACTTCAGCCACGTCATGCGGTGCGGCCGTAGTCGCGAACCGCAGGTCCAGCAGCGGTTGGTCGCCCGCCGAGACCGTCGAAGCCGGGGCAATGGGGTCCAACAGCCTGTCGAGCGGCCTGACGTGGGTGCCCGACCCGCGCTTGGTCTCCAGCACTCCGTCCGCCCGCAACTGATCCAGAGCCCGCACCACGGTCACCCGGCTCAGCCCGAGCCGCTCGGCCAGCACGCGTTCCGACGGGAGCCGGGACCCTATCGACAGGTCGCCACGCTCAATCCGGCGCAGCACCAGGGCCTCGACCTGCTCGGTCTTGGTCCCGTCCGCCGGATCCAGATCACTCCCCCGCCACATAAGTCCAGTGTTCCACAATTGGCATCACGGTTCTCATCAAGCATCCCCTCCCCGGCGGGGACGCGGACCGCCACCACTCATGAACCTGCCGGATCCGGCCCAAGCCACGCCACCGCACGCCTGGCCGGCACTGCTCGGACGAGGTTTGTGAGTGGTGGCGGTCCGGGAATGTCGGTGGCAGGTGTGAGGATCAGGGCATGGACGAGCGGTGGGCGATCGCGCCCGTGGACGGTGGGGCGCTGCTTGTCGCGCTGCACCCGGACGGGCAGCCTGCTGGGCCGATACTCCGCGAGCCGGATCTCGCCGCTGCTATCGGGTCACGACCGCAGGTGACCCGGTGGGTGTGGCGGTCGACCTCGGAGATCTACTCGCGACTGCTGGCGTCCGGGGTGCGGGTTGAGCGGTGTTATGACGTCGAGTGCGCCGAGGTGTTGCTGCTCGGGCATGAAGGGCGGCTTGGGGAGCCGCGATCGGCGGCGGCTGCCTGGGCAAGGCTGAGCGGCAAGCCGGTGCCGGCTGATCCGCCGTTGCGCTCCGCGACTCCGGGTGAGCAATCGTCGTTGTTCGAGATCCAGGAGGAGCCGATCGCCTTCGAGGCGCTGCTCCGGGTGTATTCCGACCAGCTTCGCCGGCATCAGTTGGCCGAGTATCCCGAGCGCATGCGGCTGCTGACCGCGTCCGAGTCCTCCGGGATGCTCGTCGCCGCCGAGATGGATCGCGCCGGGCTGCCCTGGAGTGCGGAGACGCATCGCGCACTGCTGACCGAGCTGCTCGGTGAGCGGTTCGCGGGCAGTGGTGAGCCCCGACGGCTGACCGAGCTGGCCGATCAGGTGTCCGAGGCCTTCGGACGCCGGGTCAGGCCGGATCTGCCGGCGGATGTGCTCAAGGCGTTCAAGCAGGCGGGGCATCAGGTCAGTTCGACCAGGAAGTGGGAACTGGAGGGCATCGACCATCCGGCGGTCGCGCCGCTGCTCGAGTACAAGACGCTCTACCGGATCTACACGGCCAATGGCTGGTCGTGGCTGCATGACTGGGTTCATGACGGGCGTTTCCGGCCGGGCTTCATCCCTGGTGGCACAGTGTCGGGGCGTTGGGTAACGAATGGTGGCGGCGGGCTGCAGATCCCGAAGGTGATCCGCCGTGCGGTGGTCGCCGATCCGGGTTGGCGGTTGGTGGTCGCCGACGCGTCGCAGCTGGAGCCGCGCGTGCTCGCCGCGATCTCCCGCGATCCGGGGTTGATGGACGTCGCCGGGTCCGCTGGGGATCTCTACAAAGCCGTTTCGGACAAGGCGTTCTCGGGCGATCGCGCGATGGCCAAGCTCGCAGTACTGGGTGCTGTCTACGGGCAGACCTCGGGTGACGGGCTGAAGAATCTGGCCGCGCTGCGGAAGCGCTTCCCGAAGGCCGTTGCTTACGTCGACGACGCTGCGCGGGCCGGTGAGGAGGGGCGGCTGGTCCGCACCTGGCTCGGCCGGACCTGCCCGCCATCCGGCTCACCCATCGACGACGCGATGCTGGAAGGGCCTTCGGAAGAGCGGCCGACCGACGCCAGGCACGCCCGGGCGAGAGGGCGGTTCACCAGGAACTTCGTCGTCCAGGGCAGCGCCGCCGACTGGGCGCTGCTGATGATGGCCGCGCTGCGCCAGTCCATCGCCGAGTTGAAGGCCGAGCTGGTCTTCTTCCAGCACGACGAGGTGATCGTGCACTGCCCGGCCGAGGAGGCCGACGAGGTCGCGACGGCGATTCAAGCCGCCGGCGACCTGGCCGGCCGGATCACCTTCGGTGAAACCCCGACCCGGTTCCCCTTCACCACCGCGATCGTAGAGTGCTACGCCGACGCCAAGTGAGCGAGTGGAGCCGGTCGCGGTTCCTCCCTGAGGGGCAGGGCGGAACCGCGACCGGCGGCTCAGGCCGCGGTCAAGGCGGCAGTGGTGAAGGTCAGCCGAGCGTGCAGGGCTGGCCGCTGACCGAGAACGCGGTCGGGGCGTTGTTGGTGCCGGTGTGTGCGCCGTTGAAGCCCATGTCGAGCGTCGCTCCGGGCGCGAGCGTCTCGTTCCACGAGCCAGCATTACCGGTGGCGGTCACCGTGCTGCCGGCCTGGCTCCACACCGCGTTCCAGCCCTGCTGGACCGTCTGCCCATTGGCGAAGGCGAAGGTCAGCCGCCAGTTGGTCAGCGGAGTCGTCGACGTGTTGGTCAGCTTGATCGACGCCGTGAACCCGGTGTTCCAGCTGTTCGCGGAGTAGGTCACCTTGCAGCCGCCCGGCGGGTTGCTGGTGCCAGTTGTTGTCGCCGACACGGCCGCCGAGGCGGCAGAGACGTTGCCCGCCGCATCCTTGGCCCGCACCGTGAACGAGTACGCCGTACTGGCCGTGAGCCCGGTGGCCGTGAAGCTCGCAGTACTGGAGGAGCCGGCGAGCGTAGTACCGCGGTAGATGTCGTAGCCGGTCACGCCGACGTTGTCCGTCGAGGGCGTCCAGGTCAGCGCCACGGACGTGTTGGTGATTGCCCCGGCCTGCAGAGCGGCCGGTACCGACGGCGCGATCGTGTCCGTGGGCGGGTTGCCGCCACCGTTGATCACCGGGAAGGCGTTGCGGACCAGTTCGACGAACTGCGATTCGAACCAGTGGCCCGAGAGCGGAGCGCCGGGCGAGGCGCCGGTCAGCCGGTTCCCCAGCTTGGGCGACACGAACGTCGGGTCGCACATCCGGTCGAACCGCTTGCCCTCGTCGTTCGCGATGTCGGTGGACGCGCCGTCGGACTCACCCGGCGGCTTGATCCAGACGAAGGCGTCGAGGTGTGACGCCGCAGGTGCGGCCGGAGTCGACTGCGGACGCTCGCCGATCCCAGCGCCCAGCGGGTTGCACCAGGCGCCCCGGTGGTTGCGGCGATCGACCCGCGACTCGTCGACGTAGGTGTTCACATTCGTACTGGTCGAGGTTGCCGTCGGCCGAGCGGCGCCACCCCACCCGTTGCGCGAGGTGTCGACCAGCATGCCGGTGCTCGCCGGGAACCCCTCGGCAACAAGCAGGCTGTGCAGGTGCGCGGTCCAGTCGAGCTCGTCGAAGTCGAAGTTCCATTCGTAGTACGTCGACGAGCGGATCGGCGTGCCGTTCAGCACCAGCGACGAGTTCGGCAGGTACGGCTCGGCCAGTGGGGTGGTGTTGGCCGTGTTCGTGACGAAGCCGTCGACCGAGGCCAGCCCGGCCTGGGTGGTCCTGGCAACCTCGGCGAACAGCTTGGCGGCCGGAGCGGCGTTGCTGTCCCAGCCGAGCCAGCCGGAGTGGGCGGCGTCGATGTAGTTGTAGACGTTCGGGATCGCGTGCAGCTTGTCGAGTGCGTACTTGACGCCCTCGCGGTAGAACGGCGCGGCCACCTGGCACTCGGGGTGCGAAATGTTCGTGATCAGGTTCGGCAGCGAGTCCGGCTCGATCGTCGCCGCGATCCGCAGGCCCTGGTACTTCGGCTCGGCGAGCATGGCCGCGATCGGATCGATGTACTCGGTCTTGTAGCGGGCCAAACCGGCAGCGGTGGCCGGCAGTTCGCCGTTCGAGGCGAGCGCGTAGCAGTCCCGGCCGGGCAGGTCGTAGATCACCAGGTTCACGACCAGCGGCGTACCGGACTGCTTCTGGGTCAGGGCGTTGTCGAGGTGGAAGCGCAACCCGTTGCCGGCCGCGTTGCCGGCGATGGCGCTGATCCGGTCCATCCAGACCGCGGTCGGCTGGGTCTTGACCGCCCGCATCTTCGCGGCCAGCGCCGGATCGGAGGCGCGGGTGGCGGCGCCCTCGACGGACGCGGCCCAAGTGGGATTCACGTACTGCGCAGCGCCGGCGTACGGGTTGTCGACATGCGGCTCGGCGGCGTTCGCCGTGCTCATCAGGGTCAGCGGGAGGGTGACGACTACGGCGGTGGTGGCGGCCAACAGTCGTTTGGGGATTCTGAACACACGTGCCTCCAGGTGTGGTCGGCGTGCCGGTCCCACCAGGAGGCCCAGGCACGAGCCGCCTCGCACAATCCGGGGCGGCTCCGGCGAACCTCACATGCGGCGATGTGCGCCCGGGATGGGGTTAAACGTTTAGGACAACGCCGCGTTACCGCATCGTGACCATGGGATGGCGTCAGCGGGAACGAGGCGCGGTACTGCCGCGCACTGCGACGCCGCCGATCGGCTCTATCCAGCTGTACTCCGGCTGCCCGTCGAGCACCGCCAGTACCGCCCGCCCCACTGCGGTTCCGAGCTCGCCGGATGGCAGCGGCAGTGCCGTGATCGACGGCGTCGCGAGCCGGCACAGGGCCGAATCGCTGCCCGCAACGATCGACAGATCCCACGGCACCTGCAGGCCGAGCCGCCGCGCGACGTCGAGTGCGGCCACCGCCATCTGGTCGGAGTCGAGCACGATGACCGACGGCGGCGACGGCGCTGTCAGCAGCCGCCGGGTGGTCGCGGCCGCCTCTTCGGCGGTCGCGTTCGTGGCCTCGTGGATCAGCGTGCCACCGACCGCATCGAGCACCCGGGTGAGCACTTCCAGCCGCAGCCGAGTGCGATGCAGGGCCGCCGGAGCAGTCACGGCAGCGACTTCACGATGACCGAGTTCCACCAGGTACGTGCCGACTCGCGAATACGCCTCATCCTCGTCGAGCCAGACCGACGCCAACCCCGGGCAGACGCTCGGCGGCGCCAGTACGACGGCCGGCGCGCGCATCCGCCGCAAGGCGTCCACCCGCGGATCCTGGGTTAGCGCGTCGGTCACGATCATCACGTCGAAGCGGCGCTCGGCCCACCATTTGCGGTACGTCGCGACGGCGGCCTCGGCGGAGTCGACGATCTGCAGCAGCAGGGCGAATCCGCGCTCGGCCACCACATCCTGCACGGCGGAGACGAAGTCGAGGAACGAGGTCGCGTGGACCGCGGCTCCTGTCTCCCGAGTTAGCACCAGACCGGCCGCGCGCGGACCGGTTCGCAGCGATCGCGCCGCCGCGTTCGGCCGCCACCCGAACTCGTCCGCGATCCGCAGTACCCGCTCCCGGGTGGCCGCCGAAACCCCGGGACGGCCGTTGAGCGCATACGAAACGACCGCGATCGACACCCCGGCGGCCCGGGCGACATCGGTGATCGTGGGGCGGCGCGCGGGCGATCCGGGACTGTCGCTGGCAGGTGGTACCACAATTACCTAGTGTGTCGGCCGGTACGTCTTTGCGCATCGGCTCGGCTCTGATCGAGGGGAATGCATGGGTGGGATCTGGCGCGGCGGCACGACCGCACGAAAGACCATCGGGGTGCTGTCGCCCGTGGTCGGCGGGTTCTACTTCGGTGCGCTGATCGCCGGAGTTTCGCGCGCGGCACGCCGGGCTGGGCACAGCGTGGTCGCAGTACAGACCTATCCCGCCGGGCTGGATCGCGAGCGGTATCCGGACGAGCCGTTGCTCGAGGTTCCCGTCGCGCTCGATGCCGTCGACGGCCTCATCGTCATCGTCAAGGCAGTTCGGCACGACCGGCTGGCCTCCGTGCAGGAGTGGGGCCGCCCGGTCGTGATGATCAGCGAGGACCAGACCAGCATCCCCACTCCGCTGGTGGTTCCGGACAACGCCGGGGGCGTGTACGCCGCTTTGCAGCACCTGATCGAGCACGGGCACACCCGGATCGGTTTCATCGGCAGCCCGTTGCAGCGCGACATCCGGGAGCGGTACGACGCCTACCGGACGGCGCTCGCCGAGCACGGGATCAAGCCCGAGCCGGGGTGGTTCTCCGAGACAGTCGACAACCACGAGCAAGGAGGCTCCGAAGCGGCGGCACGGCTCCTGGCCGACGGCCTGCCCACGACCGCAACGATCGCGGCGACGGACCGGAACGCGGTCGGCTTCATCCGGGCACTGCGGGCTGCCGGCCTCGTGCTGCCGCGGGATCAGGCCGTCATCGGGTTCGACCGGACCGAGACCGGCGCCCGGCTGGTACCGCGGCTGTCGACCGTCGATCCGCACAACGACCGAGTCGGCGGGCTCGCGGTGAAGTTGCTGCTCGCCCGCCTGCGCGGCGAGGAAGTGGCCGCCGGGGAGTACCGCGCGCCGTCGACGCTGGTGATCCGGGAGTCCTGCGGATGTGGCGAGTCGACGGCCCAGCCCGACGCCGACACCGACGATCCGCTGTTCGAGATCTACGGCTCCACCCAGGCGCGATCGCGGCTGCGCCGGCTGTCCGACACTGGCTTCGGCGGACGGTCCGCCGCGATCGGCAGTTTCCGCTCGGGCGACGACGAGGCCCGCAGGAGTTGGCTCCATGCGGTCGTCGCTCCGCTCACCGCTGCCGCCGAGCGCGGCTCCGTACCGGCGGCGGTGTCGCTCGGCCGGCTCGCCGATCTGACCTCCGCTCGGCGGCCATACCCGGAAGCGCTCGAACAGTTCGTCGCCGCGATCCGGGATCTGGAAACCGAACTGATGAGCACCTTGCCGCCCGGCTCCGACCGGTTGCCGACGCTGCGCCGGGTCACGACCGACATCCTGCTCGCGCTGACCAAGGGCTGCACCCGGCCGATGCTCGCGCGCAGCGGCTACCTGGAGCGGACGATCGCCGACCAGTACGAGGTCGACATGGACCTGCTGCGCGGCAAGGGGCCGAGCCCGCGCGCCCTCACCTGGCTTCCGCGGGCCGGCCGTGGCGCCGCCTGCCTCGGGTTGTGGGTCGGCCACTCTTCTGGCGATCGGGAGATCGAGATCGTTGGCGTCAACGACACCTCCGGGATGCTGTCGCGCCTGATCGGCACTCGCACCCCAGCCAGCCAGTTCCCGCCCGCGGCACTGACCCGGGCCGGGAGCATCGGCAGCAGCGATCTCACCTTGGTCCTCCCGGTGACGTTCGGCGGAAGCGACTGGGGGCTGCTGGCGATCGACGGCACTGTGGACACCCGGATGACGAGCGGCCGGGACAAGTACAACCACTGGGCGGCGCTGCTAGCGGTGGCACTGGACCAGGAGCGGCTGATGTCGTCGTTGCGCGACCAGCGCCTGGCGCTGGAGGAGGCGGCGGCGCGCGAGCGAGCGCTCGCCGACACCATTCGCGCTAGCGAAGAGCGGTACGCGCTCGCCTCGATGGCGGCCCAGGACGGCACCTGGGACTGGGACGTCTCGGCCGGCACGGTCTACTACTCGCCGAGGTGGAAGCAGACGCTGGGCTACAGCGAGGAAGAGATCGGCTCGTCCCCCACCGAGTGGCTCGACCGCGTGCATCCGGACGACCGGAGCGAACTGTCGGCCGCGATCGCCGCCCAGCTTGGCGGCGCCCGTACTCCGCTGGAACTCGAGCACCGGGTGCGGACCTCGTCCGGCGACTACCGGTGGATGATGTGCCGCGCTGTGACCGTTCTGGACGATGCCGGCTGTCCGGCCCGCCTTGTCGGTGCCTTGGTCGACATGACCGAGCGGAAGGAACAGGAACTCGCCCTGCGCCGCAACGCCTTGCGTGATCCGGAGACCGGGCTGGTCAACCGGATGCTCTTCCTTGATCGGCTTGGCGCTGCCATCAATCGGACCCGGCGCTCGCAGGACTACGACTGCGCGGTCGTCCTGCTACGCGTCGTGCCTGGTCCTGATCAGCAAGTCGCTGACCAGCATGCCCTGGATGAGGACGCCGTGGATCAGCATGCGCCGGACGATCATCCGGTGCGCGACGATCCCGCCTTCGTCGAGGTACGGCGTGAGGTCGAGGTACGGCGTGAGGTCGAGGTACGGCGTGAGGTCGAGGTACGGCGGGAGGTCGTCCGGCGGCTGCGGCAGGTGCTGGCTGATGGGGATTCCGCGGCGCGCCTGCGGCAGGACGAGTTCGCGGTCCTGCTGGAGGACATCGGCCCCGACGCGGCACGGATCGATGAGCTGGTCGACTCGGTGCAGTCCGAGCCCGACGTCGGAATAGCGGTCGGGGTGCTGCCGAGCATCAAGCGCTTCCGGGACGCGGATGCGGCACTGCGCGGCGCCGACATCGCCTTGCTGCGGGCCCAGACGCAGCCCCAGCACCGCTCCCCGGGCTCCCCGACTAGCCAGTCGCCAGGTAATCCGGCAGGCCGAAGCGTTCGAAGTCGGTGAGCTCGAACGCAGTCAGCTCCGCGATCAACCCGTCCTCGATCCGGAAGACGTCGAAGCCGAAAGGGCGGTAGACGGGTACCGCTCCGCCTGCTCCGCGAAGGTCTCCTCCACTAGCTGCCGTCCTCCAGTTCTATCGTGCTGGGCATCGGGGCGTGGCCCGCCAGCCGGAACCAGGTGACGAACCGGCGGCGCCGCAACTCCCGGGTCGACACCACGATGTCGTTGTGGAACCGCCTGGCCAACTGGACCCGCCGCATCGCAGTACCGAGCTCTGCGGCCCAGGGCTCGACGTCAGTGCCGGTCACCCCGATCGCACGGGTCAACGCCGACTCGGATCGCTCCCGCTCGTCGCTGTTCGCAGTACGGGCTCGGTGTGCTGCGTCTAGCAACAGCAACGAGGAGGCGGGGTCCAGTACGCCGCTGCCGGCCAACTCGGAGACCAGGGCCGAGCGGCGGGTCAGCTCAGTCTCGAGGGAGGCGCGGGCGGTGGCGACGCGATGGTGCAGGCGGTCAAGGCGGCCTGCGGTCCAGCTGCAGTAGACGCCGAGCAGGAGCAGCAGTACTCCCACCAGGAAGAGCGTCCACGAGACCGTCACACGCCCATTCGACCATCGATTACGGAGCGCTGACGGTCCGGGCGGATCGGGTAGCGGTCGGGCCGAGTGCTTCTAGGGTCGATGACATGGCAGAAATCGGAGTGATCGGCGGGTCAGGCTTCTACTCGTTCCTGTCCGGGGCGCGGCCCGTCGAGGTCGAGACGCCGTACGGGTTGCCGAGCGAACCGCCCCTGGTCGGCGAGGTGAACGGACGCGAGGTCGCCTTCATCCCACGGCACGGCGCGGACCATCGCTTCCCGCCGCACCGGGTCAACTACCGCGCCAACCTGTGGGCCCTGCGTCACCTCGGTGTGCGGCAGGTGCTTGGGCCGTGCGCTGTCGGCTCACTACGCGCGTCGCTGACGCCGGGGACGATGCTGGTCCCCGACCAGTACGTCGACCGGACGTGGGGACGCGAGCACACCGTGTACGACGAGGCGCCGGTCGTCCACGTCTCCCCCGCCGACCCGTACTGCGCCGTCGGCCGCAGTACTGTCCTTGCTGTAGGCAAGGATGTGGTTGCCGACGGCACCATGGTGGTGATCAACGGGCCGCGCTTCTCCACCCGCGCGGAGTCCCAGTGGTACGCCGCTCAGGGCTGGTCGGTGGTCGGCATGACGGGTGCGCCGGAAGCGTCGATCGCGCGTGAGCTAGCCCTCTGCTACACCTCGATCGCGGTGGTCACCGATCACGACGCGGGTGTTGCCGTCGGCGAAGGCGTCACCCAGGAAGAGGTTTTCGCGGTCTTCGAGCGCAGTATCGGCCGCTTGAAAGACCTGCTGACCGAGGCGATCGGCCAGCTCCCGAAGCCCGAGGCCGACTGCACCTGCCGGCATGCGTTGGACGGTATGGACCTCTGATGAAAATCCTGCTCACCGGCGGCGCCGGCTTCATCGGACGGCACGTGCATGCCGAGCTGGTGGCGGATGGTCACGAGGTCCGCGTTCTCGATTCGCTGAGACCCGATGTGCATCAGGAGAAGCCGGAGATCGACAACCTGATCGTCGCGGACATCCGCGACGGCGAGGCGGTGGATCTCGCGTTGCGTGGCGTCGACGCCGTCGTCCATCTGGCGGCGAAAGTCGGGCTGGGTGTCGATCTCGACGACATGGACGACTACGTCAGCACCAACAGCCTCGGCACGGCCGTCCTCCTTCGCCAACTGGGTCAGGTGCGGCGGCTGATCTATGCGAGCTCGATGGTTGTCTATGGCGAGGGCTCCTACGAATGCGACCTGCACGGCGCCGTGGCACCCGGACCCCGCAGGATCGAGGACCTCGAGGCGGGTCGGTTCGAGCCACCTTGCCCGATCTGCTCGGCGCCACTGCGCCCTGGCCTGGTCAGCGAGGACGCGCCAACCGATCCGCGGAACACCTATGCCGCCACCAAGCTCCATGGCGAGCATTTGGCCGCGACGTGGGCCAGAGAAACGGGCGGTCGGGTCGCCGCCCTCCGCTTCCACAATGTCTACGGGCCAGGCATGCCCCGCAATACGCCGTACGCCGGAGTCGCGGCTATCTTTCGCTCTGCATTGGAACGCGGCGAGGCTCCCCAGGTCTATGAAGACGGCGGCCAGCGGCGAGATTTCATTCATGTCAGCGATATAGCCACGGCGGTCTCGGCCGCGACGACTGCTGACGGCGCTCAGTTCACCGCTTACAACGTGGGGAGCGGGATGGTCCGCACGATCGGTGATCTTGCGGCTGAGTTGTCCCGGGGGTATGACGGTCCGGCGCCTGTGGTCACGGGGGCGTTTCGGCTCGGCGACGTTCGGCATATCACCGCTTCGTCGGAACGTCTGCGCGACGAGCTGGGTTGGAAACCCACCTACGACCTCGCGGCTGGCGTGGCCGATTTGCTCAGGACCTGAACCGCGACCCAGTGGCCACGGTGAGCCGGCCTTGCCGGAGCATGCGACGCAGGAGCGAACAGCGGAGGGTGTGTGGCCGTTTCAGGAGGCGGTGGTTACAGGTGGCAGCTCTATCTCGAAGGCGCAGCCACCCTCAACGTTAGCCACCGCGATGCTGCCCTCGTGGGATTCGACCACCCCGCGGGCGATCGCCAAGCCCAACCCGCCCCCAGTGCTGTTCGAGGACGGTGTCCGTTGCTTGTCACCCCGCCAGCCGATGTCGAAGACCCGTGCCAGATCATCAGCGGGGATGCCACCACAGCCGTCCGTCACCGCCAGCCGCACCCGCCCGTCCTCCTCGCGATCCACCGTCAGCTTCACCGTCCCACCACGTTCGGTATGACGGATCGCATTGCCCACCAGGTTCGTCACCGCGCGCGTCAACTCGTCCGCGTCACCGTGCACCGCCAGCCGATCGTCGTCACCAGGCGTCGACACAGTCAGCGCCACCCCTTCCGACCGGGCGTGCTCGCAGCTCTCCCCCACCACGTCCTCAGCCAGCTCACGCAAGCTGACAGCGGCCCGCCGACGTGGCGGTGGCGCCGCCGACAATCGCGACAGCTCAAACAGGTCGTCCACCAGCCCGGTCATCCGATCGACCGTCGTCCGCATCTGCCGCAGCGCTCCCGGCACATCGTCGACAACACCGTCTTCCAGCCCCTCCGACACCGCCCGCAGCCCGGCGAGCGGAGTACGGAGGTCGTGGGACATGAAGGCGACCAGTTCGCGCCGGCTTGCTTCCAAGGCGCGCTCGCGTTCGCGTGATGCCGCCAGCCGCTGGCGCGTCATCTCCAGCTCGTCGGTGATCGCCGCCAGTTCGGCCGGCACGTTGCTGCTGCCCGCCACCGGCTCGTACGACGTACCGAGGTGGCGCAGGCGGCGCCCGACGTCGCGTGAGCCGGCGCTGATCCAGTGCCCGAGCAGCACCGACATCGCCAATCCCAGCAGGCCGGAGAACGCCAGTGTCCACAGCACGACGAGCGAGTCGTGGGCCGAGATGAACATCGCCTGGACGCTCTGAGTCACCGCGGCCAGAGCGGCCAGCATCGGCACCAGGCCGGCCACGATCATCGTGAGCCGCAGCGACTTGCGGCGGAACCGCCACAGGATCGCCCCACCGAGCAGCCCGACCACCAGCGTCCACCCGGCGGTGATCGCGAAGATCGTGACCTGATCGCGGTTCATTCGGCGTCACCCGCGAAGCGATAGCCGGTCCGCGGCACGGTCAGCACGAGCTGCGGGTCGGACGGATCCGCCTCGATCTTCTCCCGCAGCCGGCGGACGTGCACGGTCACCGTCGACGAGTCCCCGAAGTCCCAGCCCCAGACCCGCCGCAACAGCTCGGCCTTCGTATAAGCCTTGCCCGGATGCGAAACCAGGAACGCCAGCAGGTCGAACTCCCGATGCGTCAACGACAGCTCGACACCGTCCAGCATCGCGATCCGGGCGGCTGTGTCCACGGTGATCGGACCGGCGCTCAGCTTGGTCGGCGTGAGATCCAGCCCGGCCAGCCGCTCCTCCCGGCGCAACATCGCCTGCACGCGCAGGGTCAGTTCGCGCGGGCTGAACGGCTTGACCACGTAGTCGTCCGCGCCGAACTCCAGCCCGACCAGGCGATCCTCTTCCTCACCCCGCGCCGACAGCATGATCACCGCCGCGCCGTCATCGGCAGCGCGCATCCGGCGCAGTACCTCCAGTCCGGACACCCCGGGAAGCATCACGTCCAGTACGACGACCGACGGCTTCCACTGCTGCCAGACCTCGACCGCTGTCACGCCGTCGGCGACCACGCGGGCGTCGTACCCGGCCTTGGTCAGGTACGCCGAGACGACGTTCGACACGGTCGGGTCGTCGTCCACCACGAGCACACGAGTAGCCACAGCCCGAGCGTAGATCTTCCGTACGGCCGAAAGCGCGACCTAGCGCGGTCCGGAGTGGGACGTAAGCGAGCGGTATTCGCTCTGGGCCCCGGTAGAGCGCAGTTACTCCCTACCGTCGAAGAGTGGCCGTTGCCGAAGTCGATCTCATCCTCCCGTGCCTCAACGAGGCCGCCGCGCTGCCATGGGTGCTCGGGCGGCTCCCGGACGGCGTACGGGCTGTTGTCGCCGACAACGGCTCCACTGACGGCTCTGCCGAGATCGCTGCCAGCCTCGGAGCACTAGTGGTGCCCTGCAAGCTCCGCGGGTACGGCGCTGCGTGCCATGCCGGTCTAGAGGCCAGTACTGCGCCAGTAGTCGCCTTCCTCGATGCAGACGCGTCTCTAGACCCACAGCAGCTCGTACGGGTGACTGCGCCGGTCCTGGCCGGCCAGATCGACCTCATGCTCGGCAGGCGACGCCCCGTGTCGCGCAGTGTGTGGCCGTGGCACCTGCGGCTCGCCAATGCCGAGTTGTCGCGGCGCATACGGCGCCGTACCGGAGTACTGCTTCGCGACCTAGGTCCGATGCGGGCAGCGAGGCGGGAGGCCTTGCTGGGCTTGGACCTCCGGGACCGCCGCTCCGGCTACCCAGTGGAGACGGTGGTGAAGGCGGCCGACGCAGGCTGGCGGATCGCGGAGGTCGACGTGGACTACCTGCCACGCTCCGGCCGCTCCAAGGTCACCGGTACGCCGCTAGGCGCCGCGCGGGCCGTCCTGGACATGTCGAAGGTCCTGTCAGCATGACGGCCGACACCCTGATCGTGATCGCGAAGGAGCCGGTCGCGGGCCGGGTGAAGACGCGGCTGCAGACCGGGTTCACCCCGGCGGAGGCGGCAGCGCTCGCCCGCGCCTCCTTGGCCGACACGCTCGCGGCGGTCCGTTCCACCCCGGTACGCCGGTACGTGCTGGCGCTGGAGGGCCGAGCCGGGCCATGGCTGCCGAACGGGTTCCACGTCGTCGCGCAACGGGGTGACGGTCTCGCCACGCGACTCGCGGGTGCCTTCGAGGATGCGTACGACGGTGGGCCGATGCTCTTGGTCGGGATGGACACTCCCCAGCTCACCAGGGAGTTGTTGTCGGTCGATTGGGCCGGGCATGACGCAATACTGGGGTTGACCGAGGACGGGGGCTACTGGTGCCTCGGGTTGCGTGAACCGGACCGGCGGGCGCTGGTCGGCGTACCGATGTCTACTGATCACACCGGCGCCGATCAGCTGGCACGGCTGCGGCTGCTCGGGTACAAGGTGCTGCTGTTGCCGACGCTGCGGGACATGGACACACCGGACGATGCCGCGGCATTGGCGGCGTTGTTCCCTGCTTTGCGGGTGTCGCGGTTGCATCGGCGGTTGCAGCACTCGGCGCCACCGGGGCTGTTGTTCGAGAAGGCTCTGGGTGGGGCGCGGGTAGTTGCTACTGGCATCGATGGGCGGTGGGTGTCGTCGTTGTGCGAGGTCGATCGCTGGCAGGCTCCGGCCGATGACGTGGACCGGTTGGCGCTGAGTCGGTGCGAGGGTCCGGTGCTCGACATCGGCTGCGGGCCTGGGCGGATCGTGACGGCGCTGGCGGAGCGCGGGATTCCGGCCCTTGGGGTGGACATCTCCGCGGAGGCCGTCGCGCTGACGACGAACCGTGGTGCGCCGGCTCTGCGACGGCCCGTGCAGGAGCCGCTGCCGGGTGAAGGACGCTGGGGCAGCGTCCTGCTGATGGACGGCAACATCGGCATCGGTGGAGCACCCGAGCTGCTTCTAAAACGCTGCGCCGAGCTGGTCCGTCCGGACGGCCTGGTGCTCGTCGAGGTCGACCCCGACGACGACCTGGACGACACCGCCCCGATCATCCTCCACGGCGACAGCGGCCGCCGCTCAAAACCCTTGCCCTGGGCAAGAGTAGGAACCCAGGCAGTACTACGCCACGCACTAGCCGCCGACCTCCTCGCCACCGAAGACTGGCGAACCCCCCACCGAGCCTTCCTAACCTTCCGCCGCTCCCCCGCCACCCCACTCGCCCAGGCCTACTGATGCGGGCTTCACAGCGACTTTGGGCACGGGCCAGTCGCCTGGCTGGCGGATGGGCGGCTGGCCGGTGCCCAAAGTGGCGATTGGGGGTGGGTGGGGTTGTTGCTAGTGGGGTTTCGGTGGGGGTGATCGCGGCAGAGCGGGGTGGGTGGTGGCCGAATCTTGTTCTGCTTGCTGGGTGCGGGGTGGTCGGCGGCGTGGGGTGGCTGGTGACGCGGAGGCCTGTGGGCAAGCGAGCGGTGCTGACGGTGGTGGCAATAGCAGCTGCTTGTCAGGTGCCAGGGCTTCTAGCCGCGCCGATCACCAGCACCGACTCCTACCGGTACGTCTGGGATGGGCGAGTGCAGCTAGCGGGCAGTTCGCCGTACTCGCATGTGCCGCTTGCGGACGAGCTGGCCAGGCTGCGCGACCCCGTGCTGTTCCCCGGTCTGTCGCCAGCCGACCGCTCAGGGATCACCGGACGACCGCAGCTCCCGCACGACTCGGCAGCCGTCGCCGCTCTCTCGGCCGACGATCCGCGGACCAAGATCAACCGCCCGCGAGTCCCGACCATCTACCCGCCGGTCGCCCAGGCCTACTTCTCCGCGATAGCCCTCGTCACCCCATGGTCCGCGGGCACCTTCGGACTCCAAGTAGCCGCCGCGGCACTCGCCGTCGCACTGACCGCGCTCCTCGCCCTCGAACTCAGACGCCTCAACCGCGATCCACGCTGGGCCCTGCTGTGGGGTTGGTCACCGATCGTGGCGTTGGAAGCCGCCAACGCCGCCCACGTCGACGTACTCGCGGCCCTCCTCGTAGCAGCCGCCGTCATCCTCGCCGCTCGCCGTCGGCCAGTACTCGCCGGCCTCCTCCTCGGCGCCGCGGCCGCCACCAAACTCCTCCCCCTCCTGCTGCTCCCAGCCTTCACCGCAGTACGCCGCCGCGACCTCCGTACGCCGTTGGTTGCCGTCGGCACCTTCGTCGCGAGCTACCTCCCGCATCTCCTCGCGGCAGGCACCCTCGTGATCGGCTTCCTCCCCGGCTATCTGACCCAGGAAGGCTTCTCCGACGGCAGCTCCCGCTCGGCGATTCTCGCGCTGGTACTGCCTCCTGAGGCCCGCCAGCTCGCTGCCGGACTACTCGCCGTGACACTGGCAGTCCTCGCGCTCCACCGCCACGGCCGCGAGCCGATCGCCGTGACGTGCTGCTGGCTGTACGGCGCCGCGCTGCTGATCACCACGCCCACCTACCCGTGGTACGGGCTGCCCCTGATCGCCCTGGCCGTCCTGGCCGGCCGGTTCGAGTGGATCGCAGTACCGCTGGCCTCGTACCTCGCCTACGCCAGCTTCGGGCACGAGACCCGCCAGGGCCTGATCTACGTCGCAGCCGCCGTCATCGTCGTCACCGCGATCACCGTGCGTCACCGTCCGACGCCTGGGAACCGGTTTGACGAACTGATCGGGGCACGCCAACACTGATCCGCGTGAGTCCTCGAATCGCACTGGCGAACTCCGCCGACCACGCGGAGCTGCACCCGCATGACCTGCCGCTCGCGGCTGCCCTCCAGACCGCCGGCCTCGAGCCGGTAGCCGAGGTGTGGACCGACCCGTCGGTCGACTGGTCCTCCTACGACGCGGTGCTGCTGCGTTCCGTGTGGGACTACCACCGCCGGTACCTCGAGTTCGCCGAGTGGCTGGACCAACTCGACAAGGCCGGCGTACCGGTGATCAACGACAGCGAGCTGATCCGCTGGAACGCCGACAAGCGCTACCTGCTGGAGCTGCGCGAGCGGGGCGTCGCGATCGTGCCGTCCCAGGTGGCGGCGGGCGCGTGCCTGCGCGAGGTCGTCGCCGGGCTGGACGGCCAGGAGATCGTCATCAAGCCGACCGTCAGCGCGACCGCCCACCACACGGTCCGCGGTACTGCGGGCTCCGCCGAGCTCAGCCGCGCGATGGACGACCTGCCCGACAACGTCTACCTGGTGCAGCCGTTCCAGCCGGAGATCCAGACCGAGGGCGAGTGGTCGCTGATCTTCTTCGACGGCAAGTACAGCCACGCAGTCCTGAAGCGCCCGGCAGCTGGTGACTACCGGGTCCAGGACGACTTCGGCGGCAGCGCCCAGCTACAAACCCCTCCAGCAGCCATCCTGGAAGGCTCCACCGCAGCCCTCGCAGCAGCCAACACCCGCCGCTCCCCCGTCTACGCCCGCGTCGACGGCATCGTCAGCAACGGCCGCTACCTCCTGATGGAACTAGAACTGATCGAGCCCTACCTGTTCCTCCCCGAGTCCCCGGCCGCAGTCACCCGCTTCGCCACCGCGATAGCCAACCGCCTGGGCTAGCCCGGAGTCTTCCCTTCGCGGGTTCCGGTTAGGAGGGTGACGTCGATCTGCTCGTTGTATGGCGCGTGGCCTTCCAGGGCACGGCCGACCTGTTTGGCGAAGTACGAGCGTTGTTCTAATGGGGGTAGCAGGTTGACCGGGAGGGCGGAGTAGACGCCGCCGATGATGCGGTCGAGGTCCAGTACGTCGGTGTAGTGGAACTGGCTCCGCCCCACAGTGAAACCCGCGGCGGCCAGGCTGTCGGCGTACCGGGTGCGGCTGTCCTCGTCCGTTCCGCAGGTCGCCGTGACTTCGGAGTCGAGCCAGAGCTCCAGGTGGCGCCGCAGTGCGCGCGACCAGTCGCTGTCCTGGAGCCAGAGCGGCGTGCCGTTGGTGACGACGGCGACACCGCCGCCTGCCCGGAGCAGTGGGTGGAGTGCCTGGAACAAGGTGTCGTGGTCCATCCAGTGCAGCGCCTGGCCGATCGTGACCGCGCCGAGGCTCTCCTTGCCGAGCAGTGTGCTGAGCACGGACACGTCCGCGTCGGAGCCGACCATCCAGCTGAGGTTGCTCCGATCGGCTGCCACCCGGCGGGCTTCGGCGAGCATGTCGGGCTCCGGGTCCATGCCGATGACGGTCCTGACCCGGTCCGCGATCGGCAGCGCCAACTGTCCGGTGCCGCAGCCGAGATCGACGACGACATCGTCCAGCGTCAGCCCGAAAGCCTCGACCAGGCCGTCGATCACCTCGGCCGGGTACCCGCGCCGATAGCGCTGGTAAAAGCCGGCCACCTCACCTCCGAACCCCAAGTCCACGCCTCCACTCTGACAGCCCTGCCCGTACCGCGTCAGACGAACGCCGGAGCAATCTGGTTTCCCCCGCCGCCGACTACTGTCTGGGGTATGCCGAATCTCGAGGACATTCGCCTTGCCGCCGCCGGTTTGCAGGGGCGGATCCACCGCACCCCGATGGTCGAGTCGTCGGCACTCGACGAGCTCTTCGGCGGTCGGCTCACGCTGAAGGCCGAGCTGTTCCAGAAGACCGGGAGCTTCAAGGTCCGCGGGTTGCTCAACAAGACGCTCAACCTGACGGCTGAGGAGCAGGAGCGTGGCGTCATCACCGTCTCCGCGGGTAACGCGGCCGGCGCGCTCGCTTGGGCGGCGCGCGACGCCGGCGTACCGGCGACAGTGGTGATGGCGACGACCGCAGTACCGGCCAAGATCGCGGCTGCACGCGCGTACGGCGCTCAGGTGGAACTCGTCGAGGGCGACCTGATCGGCGCCTACGAGTCGATCCGGGACGAGCGGAAGCTGACCGGGGTGCATCCGTTCGACGACCTCGACGTGATCACCGGCCACGGCAGCCTCGGTCTGGAACTGCTCGAGGATCGCCCGGACATCGAGACCGTGCTCGTCCCGGTCGGCGGCGGCGGGCTGATCTCGGGCGTCGCGCTCGCGGTCAAGCTGCTCAAGCCCGGCATCCGCGTGATCGGCGTCGAGCCTGAGAACGCCGACGTCGTCAGCCGAAGCCTCGCGGCCGGCTCACCGCAGAAGCTGCCGACCGCGAAGAGCGTCGCCGACGGCCTGGCCGCTCCGGTTTGTGGCACGCACAATTACGCGATCATCGCCGAGTACGTCGACCAGGTGGTGCGGGTCAGCGAGAACGCTCTGGTCGAAGCCACGAAGCTCGTCATGTCCCGCACCAAGCTGGCTCTGGAGCCGGCCGCGGCTGCACCCTTCGCCGCCCTGCTCGAAGGCAAGCTCAAGCTGGGCGACGGCCTGACCGCGAGCGTGGTCAGCGGAGGCAACCTGGACGTCGCCAAGCTCGCCCTCTAAGCGTGTGCTGGATCCAGCTGACGCGGTGGTAGGTCTGACTTGACGCCGTCGCCCGGATCGTCGACGAGATCACCCTGCCGGACCGGGTCCTTCTCCGGCAGCAGGATGTCGCGGGCGACGACCAGCATCAGCCACAGTGTCCCGGCCATCCGCAGGACGACGGAGAGCCAGTAGATCTTGTCCGGCTGATCCGGCGTCCCCGGCACCAGGAACTGGGCCAGATGCAGCCACACCATCATCCAGTAGAAGCATTCGCAGGCCTGCCAGATCAGCCAGTCCCGCAGCTTCGGCCGGGCCAGCGCGACCAGCGGCAGCAACCACAGCACGTACTGCGGCGAGTACACCTTGTTGACCAGCAGGAACGCGGCGACCACCAGGAACGCCAGTTGCGCGAACCGCGGCGGCCGCGGTGCCATCAGGCCGAGGATCGCGATCGACAGGCACAGCCCGGCGAAGATCACGATGTTCAGCTGGTTGACGTCGGCGACCTCGTGCTTGGCCAGCTTCAGCACGTACCAGATCGAGCCGTAGTCGCTCTCGCGCTCGTCGTTGAAGACCCAGAACGACAGCCACTCGTTCTTCGCCAGCAGGTAGATGGGCGCGTTCACCAGGCCCCAACTGAAGGCCGTCGCCACGACGGCGAGGAACCACTGCCACAGCTTCCGGCCGCGTAGGCACACGATCAGCAACGGTCCGAGCAGCAGGAACGGATAGAACTTCGCCGCTGTCCCCAGCCCGAGCAGCAGGCCGAACCAGATCGGTTTGCCTCGCGACCACGCGTACATCGCGCCGGCGGTCAGTACGACGGCGAACAGGTCCCAGTTGATCGTGGAGGTGAAGGCCAGTACCGGTGCGGCAGCGACGTACAGGGCGAGCATCGGCTGGCCACGAGCCCCGCCGGACCGTTTGGCGATGCCGCGCGCCGTGGCCATCGTCAGGCCGACCAGGAGCAGTGCGCAGAGGAAGAGCATCGCGACGTTGACGACGAAGAAGACGCCGGCTGTGTCACGCTTCTGCTTCTCGGTCAGGTCCGTCTTGGGGTCGCCGGTGATCACCCAGGTGATCTGGGCCGCGGCCTCCATGAAGCCGCCGGTCAGTACCGGGTACTCCAGCACCGGGTAGTTGCCGGTGTCCAGGAACGGCCGATTACCCTCAGCGAAGCCACGCTCCTGGTAGAGGTAGCCGATGTCGGAGTAGCACAACGCCTTGAACGGGCGCCAGTTCTGCCGGTCCCAGCCGGCGTCCATACAGGGCGCCTTCTGCAGTACGCCGAGCGCGAAGGTGATCGTGCACACCGCGAGCGCGATCCGCAGCGGAGTCCACCAGGACGAGCTGAGCCGGGCGAACCTGCCAGTGGGACCGCCGAGGCCCACAGTCAGGCGCGCGACGGCCGGTTCGACCTCCGGCGGCCGGGGCTGCGAGTCCTGGGCACGTGGTGGCGTCACGGTGGCCATCGTCTCCTATCCGCTCGGCCGCCTGGCAGGCGGCGCCCGCCAGGTTACCCAGGTTGTCCAGCCTCATGCGGCATTGCGTCCTACCGCGCGCCCCTCAGCTCCCCCAGTACTGCGGCCGTCCGGGCCGGGTCCTCCCACCAGAACAGGTGGCCGGCGCCGTCGAAGAGCTCCAGGCGAGCGCCCGGGATCAGGCCGGCCAGGCGATGTCCGTTCACCACCGGGATGCCGGCGTCCGCAGTACCGTGCAGGACTGCTGTGGGCGTGCTGATCGCGCCCAGCCGGTCACCGGTGTCGTGGGCGAGCGCGGCCTGCCACTGCAGCTGGATCACGGGCACCGGCACCTTCACCGCCAGCGCACGGTTCTGGTAGATCTCGAAGGCCCCGGGCGTCTCGGCCGCGAAGCGCCGGGAGAAGTTCGCCTCGAAACTCGTTTTCGTCGCGTGGTCGGGGTCCCTGGTCGCGAACGCCTCGACCATCCGGCGGGACGTCTCCGACATCACCCCGTCCGGACCGCCCGCCCAGGTGCACCCGATCGCGAGCGCGCGGACCAGCCCCGGGTGGCGCAGGACGAGTTCCTGCGCCACCATCCCGCCGAGCGAGATCCCGAACACCAGCGCGTCGCTCCAGCCGAGCGACCTGATCACCGCGCCCGCGTCCTCGGCCAGATCGGCCGTGCTGAACGCCTCGTCCGCGCGATCGCCCCGTCCGATCCCCCGATGGTCGTACGCGACGATGTCGAAGTCGGGCTCCAGCAGGGTCAGCAACTCCTCGCCCCACATCGCGTGGTGGCCGCCCATCCCCTGGATCAGCAACAGCGGCGCACCCCGCCCGCGCCGCGCAAAATCCAGCCGGCGACCGCCGGCCCCTGTCAGGTAGTCGCCGCGCTATCCGGCCCCGCCCACTGCCCCACCATCGACGGCTTCACCGGCGCTGCCGGATCGCCACCACATCGCAACCCGACTCGGGCGCCGCGACACGCCGGGGAAAGCGCTTGCGGGGGGAGGTTCGGTAGTGGTGGCCGTCCGGGGCGGGTGCGTAGTACGGCGTCAGGTCAGGCGCGGCAGCTTGGCGTGGCGGTTTACGTCTTTGTAGAGGAGGTAGCGGAAGCGGGTGGGGCCGCCGGCGTAGCAAGCCTGGGGGCAGAAGGCTCGGAGCCAGAGGAAGTCGCCCTCCTGGACTTCGACCCAATCCTTGTTGAGCAGATAGACCGCTTTGCCTTCGAGGATGTAGATCCCGTGCTCCATCACGTGCGTCTCCGGGAACGGGATCACCCCACCGGGCTCGAAGGTGACGATGTTGACGTGCATGTCGTAGCGGACATCCAACGGGTCGACGAACCGCTGGGTGCGCCACCGCCCCTCGGTCCCCGGCATTTCGATGCCTTCGACATCGACCTCGTTGGTGACGAAGGCCTCCGGTACGTCGATGCCCTCCACCCGCTCGTAGGCCTTGCGGACGAAGTGGAACGACGCGACCCGATCGCTGGTGTTGCGCAACGTCCAGTCGGCGCCCGGAGGAAGGAACGCATAGCCGCCCGGCGTCAGCTCGTGCTTCTCACCGGCGATCGTCAGCACAAGGTTGCCGTCGACAACGAACAGCACGGCCTCCGCGCCAGGATCCGTCTCGGGCTTGTCGCTTCCACCGCCCGGAGCGACCTCCACGATGTACTGCGAAAACGTCTCCGCGAACCCCGACAACGGCCTGGCGATGACCCAAAGCCTGGTGTTCTCCCAGAACGGCAACTGGCTGGTGACGATGTCGCGCATCGTGCCGCGCGGCAGTACGGCGTACGACTCGGTGAAGACGGCACGGTCGGTGGTCAGCTCGGTCTGCGCGGGCAGCCCGCCCTTGGGGGCGTAGTAGTTCATGCTTCGTCTCCTCGGTTCAGCAGCCGGCCTCGCGGGTCGGCGAAGATGTCGATGGGCCGGCCGCGCAGCCAGGTACTGCGGACTGCGCCGGCGAGTGACCGTCCGGCGTACGGCGTGATGGCGTTCTTGTGGTGCAGCGCGTTGACATCCACCACGAACTCCTCGTCGGGTGCGAAGACGCAGAAGTCCGCGTCGTACCCGAGCTCGAGCCGGCCTTTGTGCGACAAGCCGGCCTGCGCCGCCGGCGCCTGGCACATCCAGCGGGCGACATCGACGAGGGTGAAGTCGCGGTCGCGCGCCTGCGTCCACACCGCGGGCAGACCGACCTGGAGCGAGGCGATGCCACCCCAGGCAGCGCCGAAGTCGCCGGTGTCCAGACGCTTGAGGTCCACGGTCGAGGGCGAGTGATCGGAGACCACCAAGTCGATCAGCCCGTCGCGCAAGCCCTGCCAGAGCAGCTCGCGGTTCGCGGCCTCGCGGATGGGTGGACAGCACTTGTACTGCGTTGCGCCGTCCGGGATCTCCTCGGCGGCGAAGCTCAAATAGTGCGGACAGGTCTCCGCCGTGATCCGCACACCGCTACTGCGAGCGCTGGCCAGCATCGGCAGGATGTCGGCGCTGGACACGTGCAGAATGTGCACGCGGCAACCGGTGCGCCGGGCGAGCTCGATCACTTGAGCCACTGCGGCGTTCTCTGCGTCGCGCGGGCGGGACTCCAGGAAGCGTCGGTAGCTTGCGCCATCGGGCGCGGGTGCGTTGTCGATGCGGTGGGCGTCTTCGGCGTGCACGATCAGCAGTCCGTCGAACGAGCTGAGCTCGCGCATCGCTGACTCGACCTCGGCCTGGTCAAGCGGCGGGAACTCGTCGACGCCTGAGTGCAACAGGAAGCACTTGAAGCCGAAGACGCCGGCTTCGTGCAGTGGCCTTAGCTCGGTGAGGTTCCCGGGAATCGCGCCGCCCCAGAAGCCGACGTCGACGTACGCCTGCGTTTGCGCCGTCTTTCGTTTCACGGCCAGAGCCGGTACGTCGCACGTCGGCGGGATGCTGTTGAGCGGCATGTCGATGATCGTCGTGACGCCACCGGCCGCGGCCGCCCGGGTCGCGCTGGTGAAGCCCTCCCAGTCGGTGCGGCCGGGATCGTTGACGTGCACGTGGGAATCGACCAGGCCGGGCAGCAGTACCTCGTCCTCGGCCAGTTCGACGAGCTGAGCGCTCTCCAGGGCGGCGTGATAGGGCTCGATGGCAACGATCCGGCCGTCCTTGACGCCGACGGCAGCGGGCAGCGCGCCCGCGGTACTGACCAGCCGGCGGGCCCGGATGACGAGGTCCAGCGCGGTCATGCGACGCCCCTCTCAGTTGGACTCATCGTAGGTCGGCCGCGATCTGTTCACCGAGTCGCCGCAGCAAGGGGACTGGATCGGCTATGCAACCCCGTACGTCTGGCTGGAGGTCGGTGAGCGCGTACGCCGCCGTTATCCCGGCCTTACTTAGCCGCTCGGGGCCGAGCAAATTGGTCCCACAAACAGCAACCACCGGTACTCCGACCGCGTTGGCAGCCGCAGCCACCCCAGCCACCGCTTTGCCACGCAGAGTCTGCTCGTCAAGCGCCCCTTCACCGGTAACAACAAGATCCACGCCCACAAGCCGCTCCCGAAACCCAACCAGCCCCAACACCAACTCGATGCCTGGCCGCAACTCCGCCCCCAACAACGCAAGCGCCGCAAACCCCACTCCCCCAGCCGCCCCAGCTCCCGCCACATCGCGAAAGTCCAGCCCGCTCTCACCGAGCACCGCGGGTACGGCGCGGCGAGTCGCGCTGGCCACGAGGTCGGCCCAGTGAGTGAGCGCGGTGTCGAGCTCTTTGACCTGTGCGGCGTCCGCGCCCTTCTGGGGGCCGTACGTCGGTGCTGCGCCGGCTGGGCCTGTTAGCGGGTTGTCTACATCGCAGGCGACGATGATCTCCACGCCCTTAATTCGGTCGTGGAGTGCGGTGACATCGAGGTACTCCGCCGTGAGCAGCGCAGCGCCGCCCTCGGTGACTTCCTCACCGTGCGCGTCGAGCAGCCTGGCGCCGAGCGCGCGGACCAGACCGGCGCCTCCGTCGGTGCTAGCGCTGCCTCCGATCCCCAGGATCACCTTCGTACAGCCGCTGTCGATCGCCGCAGCCATCACCTCGCCCGCGCCGCGTGACGTCGCCGTCATCGGAGCCGCCTTGCCACCCGGCAACCGAACCAGCCCGGAAACATCAGCCAGCTCGACAACCGCGACCTCACCGCGCCGGGCAAATCCACTCTCCACCGGCTCACCGGTCGGCCCACTAGCTACCACCGGAACCAACTCGAATCCCGCGGCAACAACAGCCGCCAGAGTCCCGTCCCCGCCATCCGCCACCGGCACCGCACCAACAACAGCATTGGGCCGCACCCGGCGCACACCATCCCCCACCGCAGCAGCTACCTCGTCACTCCTGAGCGTCCCCTTGAACTTGTCCGAGGCAACAATCACCCGCCACCCCGCCCCACGCTTCGCGAGGGGCGGGGTCAGAGGAGGAGCCCCCATCAGCCTGCGCCCACAACCGCGGCTGGGATCGCGGTGGGTGCGTCTTCTGGGGTTTCGGCCAGGGCTTCGAATTCGATGATGGTGTTGAGTTCGGTGCCCATGGAGACGTTGGTTACTCGTTCCAGGATGATTTCGACGACGACCGGGACCTGGAATTCGACCATCAGCTTCTTGGCCTGTTCGAGGGCCGGGAGGATCTCGGCTGGTTCGGTGACGCGTAGCGCCTTGCAGCCGAGGCCTTCCGTCACCTTGACGTGGTCTACGCCGTAGCCGTTCAGCTCGGGAGTGTTGAGGTTTTCGAAGGACAGCTGCACGCAGTAGTCCATCTCCAACCCACGCTGTGCCTGCCGGATCAACCCGAGGTACGAGTTGTTCACGACCACGTGGATATACGGGATGTTGAACTGCGCCCCGACCGCCAGCTCCTCGATCAGGAACTGGAAGTCGTAGTCACCCGACAGCGCCACGACCGTACTGTCCGGATCCGCCACCGCGACCCCCAGCGTCGCCGGCACCGTCCACCCCAGCGGACCCGCCTGCCCCGCATTGATCCAATGCCGCGGCCGATACACATGCAGCATCTGCGCGGCCTGGATCTGCGACAACCCGATCGTGCTGACATAGCGAGTCTCGGGACCGAACGCGCGGTTCATCTCCTCATAGACCCGCTGCGGCTTGATCGGCACGTTCTCGAAGTGCGTCTTCCGCTGCAGCGTCGTCCGCCGCTCGCGGCACTCCGAAACCCAAGCCGACCGATCAGCCAGCCTGTCCTCAGCAGCCCACTCCTTGGCGACCTCGACAAAAACCTCGAGCGCGGCGCGAGCATCGGACACGATGCTGTACTCCGGCGCAAGCACCCGGCCGATCTGAGTCGGCTCGATGTCGACATGCACAAACCTGCGACCTTCGGTGTACGCCGCGATCGACCCCGTATGCCGGTTGGCCCACCGATTGCCGATGCCGAGCACGAAATCCGACGCCAGCATCGTCGCGTTCCCGTACGGATGCGAGGTCTGCAACCCGACCATCCCGGCCATCAGCCGATGATCATCCGGGATCGCACCCCACCCCATCAGAGTCGGTACGACGGGCACCCCGACCAGCTCAGCAAACTCGACCAGCAGCTCAGCCGCATCCGCGTTGATCACCCCGCCACCCGCGACAATCAACGGCCGCTCAGCGTCGTCGAGGAAGGCAAGCGCCTTCTCCGCCTGAGCCCGAGTCGCGGCCGGCCTGGCCACCGGCAGCGGCTCATACGTCTCGATGTCGAAGTCGATCTCGGCCAACTGAACGTCGATCGGCAGGTCGACGAGCACCGGCCCCGGCCGCCCCTCACGCATCACGTGAAAAGCCTTCTGGAACGTCCCCGGGACCTGCGCCGCCTCCATCACCGTGACGGCCCACTTGGCGACCGGCTTGGCGATCGACGAGATGTCGACCGCTTGGAAGTCCTCCTTGTGCAGCTTGGCCACCGGCGCCTGGCCGGTGATGCACAGGATCGGGATGGAGTCAGCCGAAGCGGAGTACAGGCCGGTGATCATGTCGGTGCCGGCCGGACCCGACGTACCGATGCAGATGCCGATGTTGCCTGCCTTGGCGCGGGTGTACCCCTCGGCCATGTGCGAGGCAGCCTCGACGTGGCGAGCCAGGACGTGCTTGATCCCGCCGTGCTTCCTCATCGCGCTGTAGAAGGGGTTGATCGCGGCACCGGGCAGACCGAAGGCCTGGGTGGCACCCTCCTTCTCCAGGATCAGTACTGCGGCGTCGACCGCGCGCATGCGTGCCATCAGTCCGACGCCTTTCCGGACAGACGCTCCACGCCGCGGAGCAGAGCGGAGTGGTCGAGGCCGCCGTCGCCGTTCGTACGGGCCGAAGCGACCAGCTGAGCCACCAGCGCACCGAGCGGTACGACAACACCCGCCTCGCGAGCGGCGGCCGTGACGATGCCCATGTCCTTGTGGTGCAGATCGATCCGGAAGCCCGGCTGGAAGGAGCGCGACAGCATGTTCTCCTTCTTCTGGTTCAGCACCGCCGAACCAGCCAGCCCACCACCGAGTACTTCGAGGGCAGCCTTGGTGTCCACGCCGTAAGCCTCGAGGAAGATCACTGCCTCGGCCACCGCTTGGATGTTGGCGGCAACGATCAACTGGTTCGCGGCCTTGACCGTCTGGCCCGAACCACTCGGACCAACGTGCACGACGGTCTTTCCGACCACGTCGAACAGCGGCTTGGCGACGGCGAAGTCGTCCGCCTCGCCGCCGACCATGATCGACAGCGCGGCATTCTTCGCACCGGCCTCGCCACCCGAGACGGGAGCGTCGAGCATCCGGAAGCCGAGCGCCCGCGCCTGCTCGGCGAGCTGCTGGGTGACATCCGGGCGGATGCTGGAGAAGTCGACGATCAGCGTGCCGGTCTCGGCCAGCTGGAAGACGCCGTCGTCCGCGTTGAGAACCTGCTGCACGTCAGGCGAGTCGGGCACCATCACGCAGATCACGTCGGCGCCCTTGACCGCGTCAGCGAGCGAAATCGTACCCCGGCCGCCGGCGTCGACGAGTGCTCGATAGCGCTCGGGGCTGCGGTCGAAGCCGGCGACACTGTGGCCGGCATTGGCGAGGTGGACGGCCATCGGGTTGCCCATGATGCCGAGCCCGATGAAGGCAATATTCGTCACGTTCTGTCTCCTAAGAGGTAGCGGACCGGCGCTCGCGCGGCAGCCAGCGGAAGCTTTCGTCAGTGGTGGTGGACGGCTTGTACTCCAGGGCGGCCCAGCCGGCGTAGCCATTGGCCGCGAGGGCGGCGAGCTGAGCGTCGAGCGGGAGCGTCCCCGTACCTGGCTCGTTGCGGCCGGGCGAGTCGGCGATCTGGACATGGGCGATCCGGTCGGTGTGCTCGGCGATCACCCGGTAGACGTCGTCGCCGTTGACCGCGAGGTGGTACAGGTCGGCGAGCAGCCCGAGATTCTGTACGCCGTACGACGCCTGCACCCGGTCGATGACGCTCAGCACGTCGGCAGCGGTCCGGAGCGGATAGCGCTCAGCTCCGCTGACCGGCTCCACCAGCACGGTCGCGCCGATCCGGGCGGCGGCCTTGGCTGCCAGCCCGAGGTTCTCGGCGGCGAGCTCGTCCTGCTCGCCCGCTGAATGGATCTCGTCGCGGTTGCCGTAGAGGGCGTTGAAGGCCCGGCAGCCGAGCAGTTCGCCGATGCCGACCACCACCTCGATGTTGTCCCGGAACTCGCCGTAGCGCTTCGGCCAGGACACCAGGCCGCGGTCACCGCCAGGCATGTCGCCGGCGAAGAAGTTGAGCCCCACCAGTTGCACGCCGGCGTCCTCGATCGCGGTCACGAACGCATCGACGTCGTGATCCGACGGGACCGTCTCGGCGAACGGCCACCAGAACTCGACGGCCCCGAATCCGGCCTGCTTGGCGGCCGCCGGGCGCTCCAGCAGCGGGAGCTCGGTGAACAGGATCGAGCAGTTCACCGCGTAGCGCAGCGGGTGGCTCATGACATCCTTCTCTCGTTATTCCGCATTGTGGAAACTTGTTTCTGTGATGCGAAATGACCATAAGATGCGTCCGAGGCAGCCGTCAAGCACGGGCCGCAGAGCCCGATCAGGCCTGATCGGTGCCCGGACGGACAGTCCGCGCGCGGGGGCACGCGTTGTAGGCGCGCGTGCTCGCGTTGTACGTTCCTCCAAGGACCGGCAGGATCGCTGTCGGGGGTCCCCGCATCGGTCAGAGGAGATGCCGTGCTGCTCTCGGAGCTGTTCGACGCGCCTGAGCTAGGGCTTCACCTGCTGCATGCGGCGCGCGGCGCGTACGACCGCCCGATCGGCCGGCTGGTCACCACCGACCTGCTCGAACCGGGCAACTACCTCAACGGCGGCGAACTGGTTCTCACCGGTCTGGTCTGGCGTCGCAGCCCGGCGGACAGCGAGACCTTCGTGGCCTCGATGGCCGCCCGCGGAGCCACCACGATCCTCGCCGGCAAGGCGTTGCTCGGCACGATCCCGGACGACCTGCTCGAGGCCTGCCGCCGGCACGAGGTCACGCTCGTCGAGGTGCCCACGGAGGTCGCCTTCGCGGACGTCACCGAGTACGTCGCGGCCGCGGGATCCGCCGACACCGGAGCCCGGTTGTCCGCGAGTCTCGTGCGCCAGCGCCAGTTGCTCTCGGCAATCGCCTCCGGTCGCAGCCTCGACGAGCTGACCGCCCGGATCTCCGCCGAGATCGGGCACGACTGCCGGGTGATCACCTCGACCGGCAGGCACGTAGTACCGGGTCCTGGGCCGTTGGACGACGACACTCTCGACGCGATCTCCCGGCGGTTCCTCACGGCCGAGCGCACGCCTGCTGTCGCCGACGCCGGCGGTGCGTCGTACAGCCTGTTCCCGGTCGGATCAGGCCTGGGCAACCGGCTCACCGCCTGGCTGCTGGTGATCGAGGGCGACCACGCTCAGTGGCCCCGCGCTCATGTCGAAGCCGTGCAGGAGTTGTGCGCCATCGCCGCGCTCGACCGGGTACGCCGGGACGAGGGTCGGCTGGCGTTGCGGCCCTTGGTTGCAGACGCGTTGGCACTGGTCGAATCAGGCGGTCCGCAGGCCGAAGTCGCCACCCGGTTAAGGCAGGCCGGTGTGCACTCGGAGCGGCGGATGGCCGTCGCCGTCGCCGAACTGCGGGACGACGGGCCGGTCGAGATCGCTCTGACGGTGTTCGAGGACGTCGCACTCACGGTCGGCCCGGCAGTGGTCGCGGCGGGGCGAGACGGCTTGCTGGTCGCGTTGCTGCCGTCGTCGCCCGAGCTCCCGAATCTCCTGCGCCGGGCATTCGGACGGCTCTCCCCCGGCCTGTCCCGGGCGCGACTCGCGGTCGGCCTCAGCGGCGAGACCGCCATCGACGCGCTGACCGGCGCGCTGGAGGAAGCGCGGTTTGCCCAGCGGGCCGCATTGGCCGGTAGTACAAGGGTTTCCGTCGTGACTTCGGACGAGGTCGCATCGCATGTTCTGCTGCTCGCGACAGTGCCTGACGACGTACGGCGTACGTATGCGCACCGGGTGCTCGGGCCGGTGCTCGAGCACGATCGCCGGACCCGCGCCGACCTCATCGCGACCCTGCAGGAATTCCTCGCGTGGTCGGGCTCGTGGTCACGAACCGCCGAGGCCCTGCACCTGCACGTCAACACGGTCCGGTACCGGATCGAACGCATCGAGCAACTGACCGGTCGCGATCTGTCGCAGTTCGAGGACCGGGTCGACGTCTTCCTGGCCCTCAAGTCGCTCTGAGGCTCGCGCTTTGGAGGATCCTCCAAATCCGGCCCACTGCGAGTGGGCGAAGTTCAGAGGTTTCTCGGGTGCAATCGGTCCCTTCCTGAGCCCAAGCTGTCGTGCAGGTCAGATCCGCCGCGACCCCTTGGAAGGTTCACGATGAAGGCAAGCCGCGCCAACCGTCATCCTGTCGACGAGCTGTTGTCCCCGGGACGGCTTGCCGTCTACGGCACGCAGCACGTCCTGGCCTTCTACGCCGGTGCGGTGATCGTACCGATCCTGCTGGCGAACTCGATCGGGCTGAGTACCGAGCAGCTCGTGCACCTGATCAACGCCGACCTCTTCACCTGTGGCATCGCCTCGATCATCCAGTCGGTCGGCTTCTGGAAGGTCGGCGTCCGGCTGCCGCTGCTGCAGGGCGTCACCTTCACGGCGGTCTCGCCGATGATCGCGATCGGCATGGCCGCGGGAGGTGGGACCGACGGTCTGCTGGTGATCTACGGCGCCGTCCTGGTAGCCGGGCTGGCCACCTTCCTGATCGCCCCGTTCTTCAGCAAGCTGATCCGCTTCTTCCCACCCGTCGTCACCGGTTCGGTCATCACGATCATCGGCATGGCGCTGCTGCCGGTCGCCGCCGGGGACGCGACTGGCGGCGCCGGTCCCACCTCGGACCCGACCAGCGGCAAGAACCTGGCCTACGCGCTCGGAACGCTCGCCCTGATCGTGCTGATCCAGCGGGTCTTCAAGGGCTTCATGGCGACGATCGCAGTACTGGCCGGCCTGGTCGTCGGCACGCTGGTCGCCTGGGCCTTCGGTGACGCGCACTTCGACGCTGTCAGCGGCTCGGGCTGGGTCGGCGTGACCACGCCGTTCCACTTCGGCTGGCCGCAGTTCTCCGTCGCCGCCATCATCTCGATGATCGTGGTCATGCTGATTACGGCGGTGGAAACCACCGGCGACGTGTTCGCGACCGGCGAGATCGTGGAGAAGCGCATCGGCCGCGAAGACATCGCCCGAGCGCTGCGGGCGGACGGCCTGGCCACCACCATCGGTGGCGTCTTCAACTCCTTCCCCTACACCTGCTTCGCCGAGAACGTCGGCCTGGTCCGGCTCACCCGGGTCAAGAGCCGCTGGGTGGTCGCGGCGGCCGGGGCGATCATGATCCTGCTCGGCCTGGTGCCCAAGGCGGGCGCGATCGTGGCCGGCATCCCGCATCCGGTCCTGGGCGGTGCCGCGCTGGCGATGTTCGCCACCGTCGCGGTCGTCGGCTTCCAGACCCTGGCCAAGGTCGACTTCCACGACCACCGCAACGTGGTCATCGTGGCGACCAGCGTCGGCCTGGCCATGTACGTCACCGCGCAACCGCAGGTCGCCCAGGCGGTACCGGACTGGGCCGAGATCATCTTCGGCAGCGGCATCACCCTCGGCAGCCTCACCGCGATCGGCCTCAACATCCTGTTCCACCACGTGGGCAAGGACTTCGGTCCCGCGGTCGCCGGCCAGCCGAACGGCACCGGCACAGTACGGTTGGACCAGGTGAACGAGATGACCCGTGACGAGTTCGTGCAGACCTTCGGCGAGCTGTTCCAGGGACCGACCTGGGCGGTGGAGCGCGCCTGGGAGATGCGGCCGTTCGCGGACACCCACGCACTGCGCCGCTCGTTCCAGGAGGCACTCTTCTCCGGCTCGCCGGAGAAGCAGCGCGAACTGATCGAGTCCTACCCGCAGCTCGGCTCGCAGTTGGTGGCCGACGGCCTCAGCGGTGAGGCCTCCCTTCGCGACCAGTCGGCGCGGGGACTGACCTTCCTGGCCGAGCCGGATCGGGACGAACTGGCGGCGATCACCGCGCGGTACCGGGATCGCTTCGGCTTCCCACTCGTTATATCGGTGAGGGACGCCGAGTCCTTCGACCGGATCGTCGAGCAGGGCCGGGTCCGGCTGGGCAACTGCGAGAACCAGGAACACGCCGCCGCCCTGCTGGAGATCGCGAAGATCGCTGGGTACCGGTTCGACGACTTCCTGCAGGACGCGAACCCCATCCACAGCGCACGAACCCGCTGGAGCAGCAGACCATGACGACGATCAAGGTGAACGGCAAAGACGCCCCCCTCACCGGCGTACCGGTCCACACCACAATGCTGGACTGGCTCCGCGACCGAGGCCTGACGGGTGCGAAGGAGGGTTGCGCCGAAGGCGAGTGCGGCGCCTGCTCCGTGCTCGTCGCCCGCCCTGGGATCGACAGCGCGACCGAGTGGGTCGCGGTCAACGCCTGTTTGTTGCCGGCGGCCTCGCTCGACGGCCAGGAGATCATCACCGCGGAAGGTCTGGGCTCGCCGGACGCCCTGCATCCGGTGCAGCAGGAGATGGCCGTCCGAGGCGGATCGCAATGTGGCTTCTGTACTCCGGGCTTCGTCTGCAGCATGGCCGCGGAGTACTACCGCTCCGACCGTACTGCGCCCGCTGACGGCCCCTGCGACCACGAGCACGGTCCCAACGGTTTCGACCTCCACGCGCTCAGCGGGAACCTCTGCCGCTGCACGGGATATCGCCCGATCCGGGACGCGGCGTACGCACTGGGCGATCCGTCAGTGGAGGACTCGCTCGCGGCACGGAGATCCAGCCCACCGCCTCCGCCGGCGGCGACTCGGTTGGAGGTCGACGGGTCGGAGTTCCTCAGGCCGGCCGGGCTGGATGAAGTGCTCCAGGTGCTGGCCGACCGGCCCGACGCCAGGCTCGTGGCAGGGTCGACCGACGCCGGGGTCGAGGTGAACCTGCGCGGCGAACGGGCTCCGCTGGTTATTGCCATCGACCGGCTGGACGAGCTGCGGGAGTTCACCTTCGGGCCCGATGAGGTCCGGATCGGTGCTGCGCTGACGTTGAGCGAGATCGAGCGGTTGCTCGCTGGACGGGTGCCGCTGCTGGCGCAGATGTTCCCGCAGTTCGCCTCGCGGCTGATCCGCAACGGCGCAACGATCGGTGGCAACCTCGGCACCGGTTCGCCGATCGGCGATACGCCGCCTGCGCTGCTGGCCCTTGACGCCTCGCTCGTGCTGGCATCGCGCCGTGGGGAACGCATGGTGGCTCTCGCCGACTACTTCACGGGGTACCGGGAGACGTTGAAGGCCGCGGACGAGCTGATTCGGGCCATCGTGGTGCCGCTGCCGCTCGCGCCGCTCACCGCCTTCCACAAGATCGCCAAGCGGCGCTTCGATGACATCTCGAGCGTTGCGGTCGGCTATGCCGTCGACATCGTGGACGGTGTCGTCGCCCAAGCCCGGATCGGGCTCGGTGGCGTGGCTGCCACGCCACTGCGCGCGCGGGCGACCGAGGACGCATTGATCGGCCGACCATGGACCGAGCAGACCGTCCGCGAAGCGGCCGCAGTACTGGCTGCCGAAGGAACCCCGATGGACGATCACCGCGCCAGCGCGTCGTACCGCTCGGCGATGCTCGGCCAGTCGCTACTCCGCTTCTATGCCCAGCACCTCGCAGCTGAGGGGGTTCCCGCATGAGCGCGTTGTCCCAACGACCTCAGCACGCCGTGGTCGGCCTGCCGTTGCCGCACGAGAGCGCGGCGTTGCATGTCACCGGCGAGGCGCTTTATACCGACGACCTCGTCGGGCGCACGCGCGACGTCCTGCATGCCTGGCCGGTTCAGTCGCCGTACGCTCATGCGCTGATCACCTCGCTGCGGGTGAAGCCGGCGTACGACGTACCGGGGGTTGTCCGAGTTCTGACCGCCGACGATGTGCCGGGGGTCAACGACGCCGGGGTGAAGCACGACGAGCCGCTCTTCCCTTCCGAGGCGATGTTCCATGGGCATGCCATCTGCTGGGTGCTCGGGGATACGCTGGAGGCTGCTCGGCTTGGCGCCCTGGCTGTGGAGGTCGAGTACGAGCAGCTGCCCTCGCTGGTGACCGTCCGCGAGGCGATTGCCGCGGGCAACTTCCAGGGAACTGGGCGGCACTTGGCGAGCGGTGACGTCGAGGCGGCCTTGGCTGCGGCGCCGCATGTGTTCCAGGGCGAGTTCGAGTTCGCGGGCCAGGAGCACTTCTACCTGGAGACGCATGCTTCGCTCGCCCTGGTCGACGAGGGCGGCCAGATCTTCGTGCAGAGCAGCACGCAGCATCCGTCGGAGACGCAGGAGATCGTCGCGCACGTGCTCGGCGTGGCCAGCCACGCGGTGACCGTGCAGTGCTTGCGGATGGGAGGCGCCTTTGGTGGCAAGGAGATGCAGCCGCACGGGTTCGCCGCCATCGCTGCTCTCGGCGCGACGCTTACTGGCCGGCCGGTGCGGCTGCGGCTCAACCGCACTCAGGACATCACGATGTCCGGCAAGCGTCACGGCTTCCACACCGAGTGGCGGGCGGGCTTCGACGACGACGGGCACCTGGTCGCTCTCGATGCCACCCTCACGTCCGACGGCGGCTGGAGTCTCGATTTGTCCGAGCCTGTGCTGGCTCGCGCGATGTGCCACGTCGACAACAGTTACTGGATTCCCAACGTCCGCGTCGACGGCCGGATCGCCAAGACGAACAAGACGTCCCAGACGGCCTTCCGTGGCTTCGGCGGGCCCCAGGGCATGCTCGTAGTGGAGGATCTGCTCGGGCGATGCGCACCGCTGCTCGGGTACGACGCGATGGAGCTGCGGCGGCGCAATCTCTACCAGCCGCAGCACAGTACGCCGTACGGGATGCCGGTCCGGCATGCCGAGCGGCTGGAGGCGTGCTGGAGTGAGGTGCTCGCGGCTGCTGACATCGAGCGGCGGAAGACGGAAATCGAGCAGTTCAACGCCACCCACGCGAACACGAAGCGCGCGGTGGCGATGACGCCGGTGAAGTTCGGCATCTCGTTCAACCTCACCGCGTTCAACCAGGCCGGCGCCCTGGTGCACGTCTACAAGGACGGCTCGGTCCTGATCAACCACGGCGGCACCGAGATGGGGCAGGGCCTGCACACCAAGATGTTGCAGGTGGCGGCCACGTCGCTGGGCCTTCCGCTGGCTCGCGTGCGGCTTGCGCCGACTCGCACCGACAAGGTGCCCAACACCTCGGCCACCGCGGCGAGCTCCGGCGCCGACCTGAACGGCGCGGCGATCAAGAACGCGTGCGAGCAGATCCGTGGGCGCCTCGAACAAGTTGCCGGCGGCAAGCTCGGCATCAGCCCGCACGACGTACGAATCGTGGACGGCCAGGTGCACGGGCTGACCTTCGACGGCGAGAGCCTGACCTGGGAAGAGCTCATCAATATCGCCTACCACCAGCGGGTCCAGCTGTGGGCGGCCGGCTTCTACCGCACTGAAGGACTGCACTGGGATCCCACCGTCATGCGCGGCGAGCCCTTCAAGTACTTCGCGTACGGCGTGGCGGCGTCCGAGGTCGAGGTCGATGGATTCACCGGCAGCTACACGCTGCGCCGGGTCGACATCGTCCACGACGTGGGCGACAGCCTCAGCCCGCTGATCGACATCGGCCAGATCGAGGGCGGCTTCGTCCAGGGCGCCGGCTGGTTGACGCTGGAGGATCTTCGCTGGGACGAGAGCGACGGACCCAACCGCGGCCGGCTCGCGACGCAGGCGGCCAGCACGTACAAGCTGCCGAGCTTCTCGGAGATGCCGGAGGTCTTCAACGTCCGGCTGCTGGAGAAGGCTCATGAGGACGGAGCCGTCTACGGTTCGAAGGCAGTCGGGGAGCCGCCGTTGATGCTGGCCTTCTCCGTACGGGAGGCGTTGCGGCAGGCTGCGGCGGCGTTCGGGCCTGCGGGGACGAGTGTGGAGCTGGCCTCGCCTGCTACGCCCGAGGCTGTCTATTGGGCGCTCGAGACGGCCCGCTCAGGTGTTTTGAGTGGAGTGTGAGTGAGATGGAGTGGATGCGAGCAGTTGGGAGCCTGCGGGAGCAACGCAGGCCCGGAGTACTGGTCACTGTGATGTCCGTTCGTGGGCATGCACCGCGGGAGGCCGGCACCAAGATGGTGGTGTCGGAGGATCGCATCTGGGCGACCGTTGGCGGAGGCAACTTGGAGGCGGTCGCCATCGACCGCGCGCGTGCTCTGCTTGCGGATGGGGCTGTCGAACCCGAAGTACTGGAGTTCGCGCTGTCGGACAAAGCGCCGTACCAGCAGGCTGTTCAGTGCTGTGGTGGTGAGGTGAAGTTGTTGCTGGAGCCGTTGCCGGTGGTTCCGGCCGTCGCGATCTTCGGGGTTGGCCACGTGGGGCTCGAACTGGCCCGGATCCTCGCCCGGCACGATCTGGAACTGCACCTGATCGACTCGCGGCCCGAGCAGCTCGTGCCGTCGCGGCTGGCTGTTCTCGACGATGCCGTGGCCGGAGTGCATGTCCACCACGTCCCGGTGTTGCCGGAACTGGTGGTCGGCGAGCTGCCGCCGGGCACGCACGCGCTGGTGATGACGCACGACCACGCGGAGGACGCCGCCCTCTGCGACGCCGCCCTGCGCAATGGGCAACTGGCGACGATCGGGCTGATCGGGTCCCGCGCTAAGTGGGCGCGATTCCGCCAGAAGCTGGCCGAGGACGGCAACTCGGCCGAGGCGATCGCCACGATCACCACCCCCATCGGGCTGTCTGATCTGCCCGGCAAGGAGCCCGCCACCATCGCGGTCAGCGTGGCCGCCTGGCTGCTCCAAAAGTTTGTTGCCGAGCGCAACTCCGCGCCGGTTCACCGTGAGGCAAAAGCATGACGCTCTTCCGAGGCACGTTCCTCGACACACCGGACAACCCGTTCACCGGTGGCACCCTGCGGGTCGCCACCGACGCAGCACTGCTCGTCGAGGACGGGGTGATCACGGCTCGCGGGACCTACTCGGAACTGCGCAACGCCCATCCGGCCGAGCGGGTCGTCGACCTGACCGGCGGCCTGGTACTTCCTGGGTTCGTGGACACGCATGTTCATTTCCCGCAGATCCGGGCGGTCGGCGGCATGGGGATGCCGCTGCTGGAGTGGCTCGACAAGTACGCGCTGCCTGAGGAAGCCCGGATGGCCGATCCGGCGTACGCCTCCAGCGTTGCCGACGAGTTCGTGCGAGGCCTCGCCGCCGCGGGTACTACGAGCGCGTTGGTCTTCGGCGCGCACTTCGCCGAGGCCGTCGACACGCTGTTCACGGCTGCGTCGCGGGTCGGATTGCGAATCACCAGCGGGCTGGTCGTGAGCGACCGGATCCTGCGGGACGATCTGCTCACAACACCGGAGCGGGCCTACACCGAATCGCTCGCCCTGGCGTCGCGTTGGCACGGCGTCGGCCGCAACCGGTACGCCGTTACGCCGCGCTTCTCGCTCTCCTGCACGGACGAGCTCCTCGCCACCTGCCACAACGTGCTGGAGGAGATCCCGGGGGCGTTGTTCACCTCGCACCTCAATGAGAACGAGGCCGAGATCGCCACGGTGGCTGAGCTTTTCGGTGGGAGTGACTATGTGAGCACGTACGAGAAGCACGGGCTGGTTGACCATCGGAGCGTGCTCGCGCACAACGTGCATCCGACCGATGTTGAGCTCAAGGTGCTCGGCGACGCCGGCGCGACGGTTGCCCACTGCCCGACGAGCAACGCCGCCTTGGGGAGCGGGCTCTTCCCGCTCGGGCGGCATCTCGATCACGGCGTACGGGTCGCGCTTGGGTCGGATGTTGGCGCTGGTACTGGTTTCTCGCTGCTGAAAGAGGGGTTGCAGGCGTACTTCTGCCAGCAGTTGATGGGTGATCATGGTCATCCGCTGACGTCCGCGCATCTGTTGCGGTTGGCAACGACTGCTGGTGCTGAGGCGTTGGGCTTGGCCGATCAGGTCGGTGACTTGAGCGTTGGTAAGCGATTCGATGCTCAGCTGCTGCGGCCGGCTGATGGTTCGCCGCTGGCGGTCGGGGTCGCGCACGCCGACGACTACGAGGAAGTTTTGGCGCGGGTCTTCACGCTCGGTACGCCTGCTGACATCCGCGCCGTCTGGATCGATGGCCAACTGTTGGACGACTCCTCCCTGGAGGTGGGTTGACGTCCTCCCCGCCACTGATGCACGGGGATTCCAACTACTACGTGGAGGTAGCGTGTTGAGGTTCACGCTTCGGCGAGACCCGTACCGGCGTCTCTCGGCGTGCGCTGACGGCCCGTCCGGCCGCGATGTTCACGTCAGCGTTGGCCTGATGTCCGCAGGCTACGCACCGGAACACCGCTTGGCTCTCGCGGTTCTCCGGTACGCAATGCCTGCAGACGCTACAGGTCTGCGATGTGTACGCCGGGTTCACTTTCTCGACCCTGCCCGCAGCCTTGTGCTCCGAACAGGTCACCAGGGCGCCCCAGCCGTTGGCCAGGATGCCCCGGTTGAGTCCGGCTTTGGCCCGGCGACGGTTCGGCAAGTACCTACCCGGTCGGTCCGGGTCGGGTTTCGGCCTTGGTCGCCGGGTCATCTGGGCGATGCGCAGGTCTTCCACGCGGATGACGTCGAACCGACGGGCCAGGTCGGTGCTGGTCTTCTCCACCCAGTCCTTACGGCGGTCACCGGCCCGCGCAGACAGCTTCGCGATAGCGGCCTTCACCCGCCGGCGGCGGTTGGAGCCGCGGCGGCAGCGGGCCAGTCGGCGTTGCAGGTGCTTGAGCCGTTCCCGCTCGCGGGCCGACAGACCGGGACACGACAGGAGTTCGCCGGTGGACAGGGCCGCCGAGACGGTGATGCCGCGGTCCACGCCGACGACCTCACCCGTACCCGGCGCGGGGATCGGCGGCGGGATGACGGCGAACGCGAGGTGCCAGCGACCCACCCGGTCACGGGTGACACGGTACGACTTGGCATCCGGAACAGCACGAGACAGCCGAAACCGCACCCAGCCGACCTTCGGCACGTTGGCCGCCGCCCACTTCCGGTTCAGCCTCACTATCCGGGACGCCTGGGAACCGACGATGCGGAACCCTTCGTGCAGCCCGGCCCTGCGCCATGTCGGCCGCCGGTGGGTGCCTGCGTAGAAGTTCTTGACGGCTTGGTCGAAGTCTCGCAGCGCCTGTTGCTGGACGGTCTGCGATCCGGCCCGCAGCCAGCCGAACATGGCCCGGGCCTCGGTCAGTTGCCGTGCCTGCTCGAGGTACCCAGGAGTTGCGCCTTTGTCTCGGGTCCACATCGACCACTGCTCAAGAGCAAGGTTCCACAGGTATCGGGCATGCCCGCACTGCTCCAGCAACGCAGCCTGCTGCGAGGGAGTCGGGTACATCCGGAACCTGGACATACCGCCTACTCAATCAGCCGGGACCGACAATCCCCGATCTCCGAAGGGAGGCAGTCGCGGTTTCTCCCCACCCTGAACAACGGGGCTTCCCCGCGACCAACCCGATGAAGCTGCAGGACTTCAACTCTGCGCCGGCCGACCGGCTGCGTCCCGCACTGGCTGCCTGCTGCGACGTGCCGCGCTGGGTCGACAGCGTCCTCGCCGGCCGCCCGTACGCCGATGCGGCCGCGCTCACGGAGGTTGCTGACCAGGCTACGCGAGACCTTTCCGGCGATGAGGTTGGCCAGGCACTCGCGGCCCACCCTCGGATCGGCGACCGCGTGGGCGGCAACAGCACCGAAGCTGCGTGGTCGCGCAAGGAACAGTCGGGAGTCGGCGACGACCCGGAGGTCCGCGCGGCACTGATGGCCGGCAACCGCGAGTACGAACAGCGCTTCGGGAGGGTCTTCCTGATTTGCGCAACCGGCCTCTCAGCCGACGAGATGCTCACCAGCCTGCGCCATCGCCTGACGAACGACGACAGCACCGAGGCGGCCGTAGTACAGGAGGAACTCCGCAAAATCACCCTCCTCCGCCTCAGCAAGATCCTCCCGCTCAGCAAGGAGATCCCCGCATGAGCACCCTCAGCACCCACGTCCTAGACACCACCCTCGGCCACCCCGCCCAAGGCGTCCCGGTCCGCCTCTCCAGCCTCACTGAGACTCTCGGAAGTGGTACCACCGACGAGGACGGGCGCATCGCAAGCTTCACCACCGACAAGCTCGAGCCCGGCACCTATCAGCTTCGGTTCGACACCGCGGCCTATGGCGCCTCCACCAAGCAGGACATGTTCTTCCCCGAGGTCACCGTGACCTTCACGATCACCGACGAGCGGCACTATCACGTCCCACTGCTGCTCAGCCCGTTCGCCTTTTCCACCTATCGAGGGAGCTGATCCGATGGCGATCCACCTGGGAGCCAATCAGTACGGCAAGGCCGAGAGCCGTGTCGTCCGCATCTACCGAGACACTCCTCGCCACCAGATCCGCGACCTCAACGTCTCCTCCGCCCTGCGCGGCCGGTTCGAGAACGCGCACACGACCGGCGACCAGTCCGAAGTACTGCCCACCGACACCCAGAAGAACACCGCCTTCGCCTTCGCCAAGGAGAAGGGCATCGGCGCGATCGAGGACTTCGCACTGACCCTCGGCGACCACTTCCTCGACGCCACCCCCGCCGCCGACGGCGCCCGGGTAGAGATCGAGGAGTACCCGTGGGAGCGGATCTCCGTCGACGGCGCCGGCCACGACCACTCCTTCGTCCGCAGCGGCAGTGGCCTGCGGACGACGGTCGTCAACGTCGAAGGCCGCGGTACCGACCGTAAGGCGTACGTCGTCTCCGGTATCCGCGACCTCACCGTGCTCAAGTCGACCGGCTCGGAGTTCCACGGCTTCCTCAAGGACAAGTACACGACCCTGAAGGAGACCGACGACCGCATTCTCGCGACCTCGCTGGTCGCCCGCTGGCGCTACGACCACACCGACGTCGACTGGGACAAGTCGTACGACGAGATCAAGGGCCTCCTGCTCGAGCAGTTCGCGAAGATCCACAGCCTCGCACTGCAGCAGACCCTGTACGGGATGGGCGAGGCCGTCCTCGAACGGCACCCCGAGGTCGCGGAGATCAAGTTCTCGGCACCCAACAAGCACCACTTCCTGGTCGACCTGAGCCCCTTCGAAGTGGAGAACCCGGGCGAGGTGTTCATCGCCGCCGACCGGCCGTACGGGCTGATCGAGGCGACCGTGGTGCGCGACGACGCCAGCGACGCGGGTTCCGCCTGGCACGCAGTACCGGGCTTCTGTTGATCGTCATCGACGGCGCCGCCGTCGTCACCCTCGACCGCGACCGGCGCGAGCTCACCACCGGCCATGTAGTTGCTGATGGCAATCGAATTGTCGCGGTCGGGGCGGGGCCCGCACCGGCGTACGACGGAGCGCGGGTGATCGACGGGCGCGGCTGTCTCGTCACGCCCGGCTTCGTCAACACGCATCAGCATCTGTACCAGTGGGTGACGCGTGGACTGGCCGCCGATGCGAACCTGTTCGGCTGGCTGACCACGCTCTACCCGATCTGGGCTGGGATCGACGAGGAGTCCGTACACGTCGCCGCGAAGGGCGCACTGGCCCGGCTCGCGCGAACCGGCTGCACGACGGCGGCTGATCACCACTACATCTTTCCGCGCCATGGTGGCGACGTACTCGAAGCTGAGATCTCGGCCGCCGCCGAGGTGGGGCTGCGGTTCCACCCGGCGCGGGGGTCGATGGATCTGAGTGAGAAGGACGGCGGACTGCCACCCGACTCCGTGGTCGAGGACCGGGACGAGATCCTGCTCGCGACGGAGGCGGCGATCGACCGCTGGCACGATCCCGCGCCGGACTCGATGCTGCGGATGGTGGTCGCGCCGTGTTCGCCGTTCAGCGTCACCGGTGAGCTGATGCGCGAGGCGGCGGAACTCGCGCGCCGCAAAGGCGTTCGGCTGCACACGCACCTGGCCGAGACGACTGACGAGGGCGACTGGTGCAACGAGAGATTCGGCTGTACTCCATCCGAGTACGCCGCGGAGCTTGGTTGGACCGGGCCGGATGTTTGGTTCGCGCACGGCATCCACTTCGATGACGCGGAGATCAAGCGGCTGGGCGACTCGGCCACCGGGATCGCGCATTGCCCCAGCTCCAACGCTCGGCTCGGGGCCGGCATCGCGCGCGTCGCCGATCTGCGGGCTGCCGGCTGTCCGGTCGGCCTCGGCGTAGATGGTGCCGCCAGCAACGAATCCGGCAGCCTCATCGAAGAGCTCCGCAACGCTCTGCTCTTCGCCCGCGCCCGAGGCGGCCCACAAGCACTCGACGTCCGCACCGCCCTGGAACTGGCAACCCTCGAAGGCGCCCGCATCCTAGGTCGGTCAGACGAAATCGGCTCCCTGGAACCCGGCAAACTAGCCGACCTAGCCGTCTGGCGCCTGGACACCCTCGCCCACGCAGGCATCACCGACCCCGTCGCCGCCCTGGTCCTAGGCTCCCCACCCCCACTAGAGCTCCTGCTAGTCAACGGCCGCCCCGTCGTAGAACACGACACCGTCGTCACCATCGACGAACCCACCGTGGCCACCCAGGTCAACACCCTCCACCACAACCTGCTAACCAGGGCAACCTAGTCGAGCCCACGGACCGCCACCACTACCGAACCTGACCCGCAAACGCTTTCCCCCGGCGTGTCGAGGTGTTGAGGACGGCTTCGATAGTGCTGGCGGTCCGCGACTTGCGCCCCCAGGCCGGTGACACCTCACCCAGCGGCCCGCTGCCCACCGGATCCATCGCCGAATCGGTGTGCTCCACCCCGCCAAGCGGGCATCACCCCCTGGTAGAGCAAGGGGCGAACCCCACCCCGCGAGGCGAACCCTCCGGACTACGGCGAACCCCCCACCCCGCGACGCGAACCCCACCGGAGCACGGCGAACCCCCCACCCCGCGACGCCAACCCCACCGGAGCACGGCGAACCCCCCACCCCGCGACGCCAACCCCACCGGAGCACGGCGAACCCCCACCCCGCGACCCGAACCCCACCCGAGCACGGCGAACCCCGCACCGTGACGCGAACCTCTCCGCAGTACGGGTAAGCCCGGTCAGTCCAGGCACCGAAGACGCAGGTGCCGAGGCCAACCGGCAGGCAGGCAGGCAGGCAGGCGCACGGAAGGGGAAGGCGCGGACGGCTGCGCACGCAGGACCCGGCGCCGATGCCGCGACACGCCGGGGGAAAGGCTTGCCGGCCAGAGATGGGTACGCGTGGGTGTCCGGACCCCCGGCGTTGTACCCAGGGGGCTCGCCGTCGCCGACCCTTCGACCCCGCCAGCCAAGCCCACCAGTGGTGGGCTCGCGGCCCTTGCTGACGAAGAAGCCGGCCAGGGCCGCGGTCAGCGGTGTGGTGGATGAATCGGCCCAGAGGGCTACGCACCCGCGTACTCGGCCCTGCCGAGCCACCCGAGCCAGCCGAGCCAGCCGAGCCAGCCGAGCCACCCGAACCAGCGGGGCCAGCGGGGCCAGGCGGGCAGGCGGGCCGGCTGGCCGGGGCAGGCGGGCCGGGAAGTCACGCATGCACGTCGTGCACGTCAGGTTGCGGGGCCGATGGCTGGTTTTGTTGCCGATGGCGTCTTGCCGAGCCTGTTGGGAAATGGGTCTGGGGTTCGCGTTGTGTCCCGACCGACAGGAAGTAGTGCCGGTTCTGCGGCCGGCCGCGGCCTGCGTGAGCGTGGCGCGCGGCCGAACGGTCGACTACTTCCTGTCGGTCGGTACACAATCGGCCGCTGCCGAGCCAATTCGCAACAGGCACTGTAGGGGGCTATTGGTTGGATAGGGCGCTGTCGGGCAGACCGGAGCGGCGGCTCTCCGGAGCTAGGGCCTGAGGGGGCGGCGGGCCAGGGTTGCCAGCGTTGGGGTGTCTACGCCTAGCAGGTGGTCTAGTTCTGCGGTGTCGATGGCGCCGCATTCGGTGCCGCGTAGGACGTAGGTGGCTAGTGCGGCGGCGGTGGCGGGTTCGTCGAGGTAGCCGGAGTTGCCTCCTTCGACGTACGCGCGTAGGCGGGCAGCCGCTGTCTTCAGGCCCTCGCGGTAGAAGAGGTACGTCGCGACGTAGCGGGTTGGCAGTTGCGCCGGGTGCATGTCCCAGCCCTGGTAGATGCCGCGCTCGAGCGAGCGGCGTACAAGCCGCTGGTGCAACCGCCAAGCAGCGTGCACCTGCTCCCGATCGCCTACCGGCAAGACGTTGGTCGACCCGTCGCAGACGAACACCCCCGTGCCCGCCGCCGCCAACTGCATCACGTTCTTGGCGTGGTCGGCGACCGGATGCTCCATGCTCTGGTACGCCGCCGCGATCCCCAGCGAAGCCGAGTAGTCATAGGTGCCGTAGTGCAACCCCGTGACCCGTCCAGCGCCCGCTCTGATCATCCGACCCAGCGGAGCATCGCCATCCGGACCGAGAATCGCCTGCGGCGTCTCCACCTGGATCTCGAACTTCAGCGACCCCGACGGCACCGCATGAGCACGCTCCAGCGCCTCCAGCACAACAACCATCGCCTCGATCTGCTCCACCGAAGTGACCTTCGCGAGCGTGATCACGAACCCATCCGTCAACGCCCCGGCGAACTCGCCGATGAACAAGTCGAGCGTCCGCACCCCGCGCCGACGGCTCGGCGCCTCCAGCGACTTGATCCGCAGACCGTGGTACGGCGGCGCAGCACCGGCCTTGACGAGCGAGGCCAACGCCCGCGCCGCGCCAACCGCAGCGGCATCCTCCTGCTCATCAGGCCGAGTCCCGTAGCCGTCCTCGAAGTCGATGCGCAGATCCTCGATCGGCTCCCGCTCCAGCTTGGCGCGTACCCGCTCATAGACCTCGACAGCGTGCCCAGCCGGCAACTCCAGCGCCTCGGCCAGCACCTCCGCCGACCCGCCGTGCTCGCCGAGCGCGGCCCGAGCCTCCTCCGCCCACGCGGCAACCGTGCCGGCCTCGAACCGGTCAGCAGGTACATAGACGGTATGAACCGGCTGCCGCACCCCGCGATCACCCGGGTACAGCGCAGTGAGCGCCGCGTCGGCCTCAGCCAGCCGTCGATCCAGCTCAGCCAGGAGTGCATCTTCCACGTCCGCGCACCTCAATCCTCAAAGATTTCGTATTGTGGATACTAATATCTGCACTGCGGAAGTAGCAAGGTGCAGACTTTCCGGCAGCTGGCGCTAAACTTCCGGGATCCGGAAGACTCCAGGAGGGTGGGACCGCGAAGTGACAGAAGAGACGGGCACCAAGAGCCGTTCCGGGAGCGTGCAGTCCATCGAGCGCGCTTTCGGCCTACTCGAGATGATGGCCGATGCCGGCGGCATGATGGGCCTCTCTCAGCTGGCCACCGCCTCCGGGCTCCCGCTGCCGACGATCCACCGCCTCGTCCGCACGCTGGTCGACCTCGGGTACGTTCGCCAGGAGCCGTCCCGGCAATACGTCCTCGGCCCGAAGCTGATCCGCCTCGGCGAGACGTCCTCGCACATGCTCAGCGTCTGGGCCCGCCCGCACCTGGCCCGCCTGGTCGACGAGTTCGGCGAATCGGCCAACATGGCGATGCTCGACGGCGACCAGATCGTGTACCTCGCGCAGGTCCAGTCGCGGCACTCGATGCGCATGTTCACCGAGGTCGGCCGGCGGGTGCTCCCCCACTGCACCGCCGTCGGCAAGGCGATCCTCTCCCAGCTGCCCGAGACCGAAGTACGCGAACTCCTCCAACGCACCGGCATGCCCAAGCACACCGAGACGACCATCACCACCGTGGAAGAGTTCACAACCCAACTCCACAAGGCCCAAAAGCTCGGCTACGCCACCGACGAAGGCGAGCAGGAGCTGGGAGTCCGCTGCGTCGCAGTACCGGTACCGGATGTCCCGTCCCGCCTGGCGATGTCGATCTCAGGCCCCGCCGGCCGGATGACCGAGGACCTCCTCCAGCACGCGGTCCCCCTCCTCACCCAAGCAGCCCAGTCCCTGTCCGACGACCTGCGCTGACCGGGTCCCAGATACATCAAGGATGCAGGAATCCCCTAGCATCCATGATCGGTCATTGCCTTCGGTATGGGGCCCGCTGCATTGTGTGCAGACGTCCCGCCCCCGCTGAGGAGAAGCGATGAGATTCCGCCCCCGCCCCGTAGTACTGGCCACGTTGTCCTCGCTTGTATTGACCGCTGCAGCAGCCGGTGGCGCTGTTGCGGCGGTTGCGCCCGACGAGCGAGCGGCCGCTCCGGTCGCCGCCCCGGCAGCCGCTCTGGCCACCGACACGGATGGTGACTCGCTGCCTGATGCCTGGGAGACCAACGGTTATGACGCCGACGGTGACGGCGACATCGACGTCAACCTGCCCGCGTACGGCGCGACGCCGAACAAGAAGGACCTGTTCGTCGAGATGGACTACATGAGCGGCCGGCTGGCGACGACGGCCGCGTTCGACCGGATCGTGCAGGTGTTCGCGTCCGCACCCGTCAGCAACCCGGACGGCACTACCGGGATCCGGCTGCACCTCGACGGCGGGCCGGCCGCCGGTGCGGCGCACAACCTCGGCGGCGGCAACCAGGTGCCGTACGACAGCAACCTGCAGCCCGCCGAACAGCAGACCGACGCGATCAAGAGCACCCACTTCGCCTCGGCCCGCAAGGCCGTCTTCCACTACATGCTCTGGGCCGACGACTACAACAACACCTGCAGCAGTGGCAACGCCTTCGCGATCCCGAACGACACCTTCATCGTCACGATGGGCCCGAAGTGCAACTGGACCGTCACCGAGAACAGGAACGTGGGCACCTTCATCCACGAACTCGGTCACGACCTCGGCCTCACCCACGGTGGCGCCGACCACGTCAACTACAAGCCCAACTACCTCAGCGTGATGAACTACTTCTTCCAGTTCGACGGCGTACCGCGGACCAGCGGCAGCAGCTGGTTCAGCTACTCGAGCTTCACGCCGCCCGCGCTGAACGAAGCGAGCCTGCGCGAGTCCGTGGGCCTGAACACCAGCACGGCCTCGACCTGGAAGACGAAGTGGAAGTGCCCGAACGGTACGACGCGGACCTCCGGCGCGGCCAACGGCGGCATCGACTGGAACTGTGACGGCGACACCGTGGACACCACGTCCGCGGACGTCAACGACGACAACCTGACCCGGACACTGACCGCGCAGAACAACTGGGCCTCGATCCGCTTCGGCGGTGGAGACGTCGGCGGCGGCAGCCAACAGGCCAAGACCGCGACCGCAGCCGAGGACCTGCGCGAAATGACCCAGCAGGAGTACAACAAGCTGAGGAAGACCACCCGCTGACCCAGCCAGCTGGCCCCGACCGCGTCTGGTCGGGGCCAACTGGGGCGTCGCCTACCGGATGCCGTACGCGTGGATGATGGTCTGATCCGTGGTGGTGCCGTCGGCTCCCGACACGGTGGCGCGCAGCGAGATGTACTTCGCCCCTGGCGGCGTCCGGAACGCCGCCCGACAGGCACCGTCACCAGTGCGTACCCAAGCTCGCCGGTAGCCAGGTCACCGGCCGATCACCTTACCGGCCGTATTCAGTGGATCTACGGCGGTGACCTTGAGGTTGCGCTTGGGGATCACGAGTGCGAAGAACCGCAGGGTGTCGGTGGCCGGGGTGGCGACGGCGGGAGCGGTGTAGGTCTTGCCGCCGGCCGTCACCCGTACTGCGCGGGCGTCGATCGGGGCCGAGCCCATGACCAAGGTGGCGTCGATCTTGGGGCTGTCCTTCTCTTTGGCATAGCCCTGGACCACCCAGTACTTGCCGTTGGACGGTGGGTCGAAGCAGATCAGCGGGCGGCCGAAGCTGTTGGCCGGACCCTCGTCGGTGACTAGGCAGCCTTCCCTGGAGTAGACCAGCACCGCCCAGCTCTCGGTCGAGATTGTTCCCTTGGCGACGTAGTACGCCTTGGGGTTGTATCCGTTGGCGTCCGGCATCTTGGTGAAGACCTCCGCCGACCAGGGCGCCGGCAGGACTCGATGGTGGTCACCCGCGGCAGGTGCGGTCTTCGTCGGGACGCGTGGGCTCTCTGGTACGCGCGGGCTCTCGGGCGCGGCCGAGGTGGTCGGGGCTCCGAAGCCCGCGACGCCCGGCTCTTCGTGGCTCGATCGCAATGAGCCAAGGGCCGGAATGCTGATCACGGCTGCGGCAGTCGCCGCGGCGCACAGAGCCACGGCAGTGCCCTGACGCCGGCGACGGCGCCGCGCGATCGACCGCCGTACCGGAATCGCCGGATCAGGCGGCTCGGGCCGGGCGTCGGTCAGTACTGCGAATTTGTCCTTCAACTGGTCGGTCATGCGATCTCTCTTCCGGCCACGGAGGCCAGCCGCTCGGGGGTGGCGAAGTCGATGTCCTGCCGAAGAGCGTCGAGTCCCCGCCGGACGTGCTGCTTGACGCTGCCGACCGAGCAGCCGAGCAACTCGGCGACGGTCCGTTCGGGCAGGTCCTCGAAGTACCGCAGGTAGACGGCGGCTCGTTGCCGTGGGCTCAACCGGGCCATCGCCTGACGAAGCGCGATCCGGTCGTCCACCTGGCCGGTCGCCGGATCGACGGCGCTGTCGGGCGGCCGGTCCGTCGGCCGCTCCGCGGACCATCGGCGCCGGGCACCGGACAGGAACACCGTCGTAACGATCCTGCGCAGGTATCCCTCCGGACTCTCGCCACGAACCTTGCGCCACTGGAACCAGAGCTTGGTGAACGCCTCCTGCGCCAGGTCCTCGGCCTTCTGGTGATCCAGGGTGAGCGCGCCGTGGCCGTCCATCGAGCCCTGACGAAGGCGTCGAAATCGTCGCCCACGGGGTCTACAACTCTCATCGGCATCCCTTCCTCACCCCTAGAACGCCTCAGCCAGCCTCGCAGGGTGACAGCTCACCGGTCCGGATTGACCCCATGCCGCGGTTCGACCTAGAGTCGGCGGCCCAAGTGAATATCGCGCCGCTCGAATCGGGGCGGGAGAGCTCTCGCCCACCATGGCGAGACGCCGAAGGAGCAACTCTCCCCAGAATCTCTCAGGCCCATTTACCGTCCCGGTGAGGCGAACTCTGGAAAGTCAGGACCCTGGTCCTGCGCCCACGGTGCAAGCCGCCCATCAGGCGGTGAAGCTCTCAGGTACCGATGACAGAGCGGGGAGGTCACCCAGCCGTGGCACCGCTTTGCGGTGCTTGATCCAGGGAGCCTCCCACTCATGACGACGTCGCGCGATCCGTCCCAGCACACTCCGCTGTACGCCGAACACCAACTCCTCGGCGCCTCCTTCACCGACTTCGCCGGCTGGTCCATGCCGGTGCGCTACTCGTCCGACATCGCCGAACACACCGCCGTCCGCACGGCTGCTGGCCTGTTCGACCTGTCGCACATGGGCGAGCTCGAGCTGACCGGTCCGCAGGCCGGGCTCGCGCTCGACCACAGCCTGGTCGGTCACCCGTCGAAGATCGGGGTCGGCCGGGCGCGGTACTCCATGCTGTGCGACCCCAACGGCGGCATCCTCGACGACCTGGTCGTTTACCGGCTCGCCGAGGAACGGTTCCTGGTCGTCGCCAACGCGAGCAACGTGGACGTCGTACTCGAAGCTCTTCAGCAGCGCATGACCGGCTACGACACCCGGCTGCGCGATGCCTCTCGTGACTGGGCCTTGATTGCAGTGCAGGGTCCTGCCGCGGCGGCCATCGTGTCGGAGCTGACCGACGCAGATATCGCTGAACTCAAGTACTACGCGATCGCCGAGGCCACCCTCGCCGGGAGCGACGTGCTGCTCGCCCGCACCGGATACACCGGCGAGGACGGTTTCGAGGTCTACAGCCGTCCCGAGGACGCGGAGCACCTCTGGACCGAACTGCTCCGCGTCGGCGAGCCGCACGGCCTGGTACCGGCCGGGCTGGCGTGTCGCGACACGCTGCGACTGGAGGCGGGCATGCCGCTGTACGGCCACGAACTCAGTCGTGACGTGACGCCGTTCGAAGCCGGCCTGGGCCGAGTTGTTGCTTTCGGCAAGGAAACCGCCTTCGTCGGCGACCAAGCACTCGCCGTACGCCGAGACGAAGGCCCCCGGCGCCTGCTGGTCGGACTGGTGTCGTCCGGCCGCCGCTCACCCCGCAGCGGCTACTCGGTCCTGGATCCCAAGACCGGCGCGGCAATCGGAAGCGTGACCAGTGGCGCGCCCTCACCGACGCTTGGCCATCCCATCGCGATGGCCTACGTCAACGTCGGTTTCGAGCAGCCGGGGACGCGACTGCAAGTCGACATCCGCGGCACCCATGACGACGTCGAGGTCGTCACTCCCCCGTTCTACCGCCGCGCCCAATGACCACATCAGGAGCTTCCATGTCCGTGCCTGCCCACCTCAAGTACACCGCCGAGCACGAGTGGCTCGACTTCGACGGCGACATCGCCACCGTCGGCATCACCGCGTTCGCCGCCGATGCGCTCGGGGACGTCGTGTACGTCGACCTGCCCGCGACCGGCACCGTCGTCACCGCCGGCGAGTCCTGCGGTGAGATCGAATCGACCAAGTCCGTCAGCGACCTGTTCGCCCCGGTCGACGGCGAGGTCGTCGAGATCAACGACGCGGTCGCGGCCGAGCCCGGCGTACTGAACACCGACCCCTTCCAGTCCGGCTGGCTGTTCCGGCTGAAGGTCACCGGACCGGGCGAACTGCTGGACGCCACGGCGTACGAGTCCCTGATCGGAGGCGAGTGAGATGAACACCCACGACCAGTCGCTGGCTGGCTTCGATCCGGAGATCCACGCCGCCATCCGCGCCGAACTCGGACGCCAGCAGGACACCCTCGAACTGATCGCGAGTGAGAACTTCGCACCCGTCGCGGTGATGGAGGCGCAGGGCTCCGTCCTGACCAACAAGTACGCCGAGGGCTACCCCGGCCGCCGGTACTACGGTGGCTGCGAGCACATCGACGTCGTCGAGCGACTCGCCATCGACCGGGTCAAGCAACTGTTCGGCGCCGGGTTCGCGAACGTCCAGCCGCATTCGGGCGCGCAGGCCAACGCGGCCGCCATGTCCGCCCTGCTCGAGCCCGGCGACACGATCCTGGGCCTCGACCTCGCTCATGGCGGACATCTCACCCATGGCATGCGACTCAACTTCAGCGGCAAGCTGTACGACGTCGTCGCGTACCACGTGCGCGATACCGACTTCGCCGTCGACATGGCCGAGGTCGAACGGCTCGCACTCGAGCACCGCCCGAAGCTGATCATCGCCGGCTGGTCGGCGTACCCGCTGCACCTGGACTTCGCGGAGTTCCGCCGGATCGCCGACCTCGTCGACGCCTACCTGATGGTCGACATGGCGCACTTCGCCGGACTCGTCGCGGCAGGTCTGCACCCGAACCCGGTCCCGCATGCGGACGTGGTCACCACGACCACGCACAAGACTCTCGGCGGCCCGCGCGGTGGAGTCATCCTGACCAACCGCGCGGAGCTGGCCAAGAAGTTCAACTCGGCGGTCTTTCCTGGTCAGCAAGGTGGCCCGCTGGAGCACGTGATCGCCGCCAAGGCGGTGGCGTTCAAGCTGGCCGCGACGGAGGAGTTCCGCGACCGCCAGCGCCGTACTCTCGAAGGCGCTCGCACACTGGCCGAACGGCTCCTGGCCGACGATGTCCAGGCCGCCGGAATCTCCGTACTGACCGGAGGTACCCAGGTACACCTCGTCCTGGTCGATCTGCGGAACTCCGACCTCGACGGCCAACAGGCCGAGGACCGGCTACACACAGTCGGCCTCACCGTAAACCGCAACGCCGTCCCCTTCGACCCCCGCCCACCAATGATCTCCTCAGGCCTCCGCATCGGCACCCCAGCCCTGGCCACCCGCGGCTTCGGCCAACCCGAGTTCACCGAGGTCGCCGACATCATCGCCACCACACTCACCCACCCCCCAACCGAAGCTCTCACCACCGACCTACGCACCCGCGTCACCACCCTGACCTCAAAGTTCCCGCTCTACCCGAACCTCTGACAACCCTCCTCACAGAGCGTCAACGCCGCGCGGATGGAATCCTCGCCCGCTCGCCCGGCGTTGTCGAACTGCCTTGTAAGTAAGGAACTTCAGGGTTGTCTCCGATTTGCATGGACCGCTAACAGAGCGTAGTATCGAACACATGTTCGCATCTGATCTCGACGACTACACGGCCCGGGAGACCCTCTCCTCGACCGGCGAACTGCACGCCCAGCGCAACAGGATCGACGTCGAAATCCTCCGCCACGCCCAGCACTTCGCCGACCTCCACCCCGGCACAGCCACCGTGTCCGACCACGAACTGGTCCCCGGCGGCGAGCAAAGCAGGGTGTACGGCGGTTCCGGCTGCCCCAGCGTCGCTGAATTCGCCGTCGCCGAGTTCGGCGTGATGATCGGCCGCTCCACCGCCTCAGCCGCCCGCTACATGGGCCAGGCCCTCGCCCTTCGCCATCGGCTCCCCAGGATCTGGGCACAAGTCGAGTCAGGGCACGCCACCGCCTGGAAGGCGTGCAACATCGCCTCAGCCTGCATGGACCTGTCCGAGGAGGCTGCTGGCATCGTCGACCGGCGCGTCGCAAACATCGTCGACACCCTCTCCCCGCTACGCCTCCACAACATCGTCAAGGCCGCCCTGTGGGAAGCCGACCCCGACGGCGCCCGCGCCATCGCAGAGGAGAAAGCACGCGAACGCGGAGTCTGGGCCGGCCGCACCGACGACCACGGCACCACCGTCCTGTTCGTCAAAGCCCCCACCGGCGACGTCATCCGCTTCCAAGCCACCCTCGACCAAATCGCCGACGCCCTGGCCGCCCTCGGAGACACCTCCCCCATCAACCAACGCCGAGCCCGCGCCATCGGCATCATCGCCGACCCTGTCCTCACCACCGAACTCCTCCAAATAGCCCAGCACCTCACCACCCAAACCCCTACCACCCAGCCGCCCAACCCGGCACCTGACACGGCGTCCGACGACGAGCCAGCCGCGCAGCCCACCCGACCCACTGCGGCACCCAGCCCTCAACCTCCTGCGGCGCCGCCCGCGACCCCCGGCAGCGAGCCAGCCACCGAGCCCGACCCAGCTCCTGACGTCACGCCGGACCTGGCGCCGGACTGGGCGTCTCCCGCCCCGGTTGCTCCTGCACGGCATGAGAGCGAGCCGGACACCCCGGCAACACGTTGGCCGTGGGACGAAGTGACTGAGGCCGACGAGCACACCGGGCCCGGCCAGCTTCACCCCTGCCCGCAAGACACCTCACACGGACCATCCGACCACTCCGAACAGCCCGACCTGCTCGAACAGTCCGGCCAGTCCGGCCAGTCCGTTGAGTCTGATCCGCTCCAGCACCCTGACGCACGTGACACATCTAGGCCGACCTGCAGGCCGAGTCACACGAGCGACTCCCCGGCCGACCGGCCCGATCTCGACAGCGCAGCGTTGCGGGAACTGCTCGGCAAACTCGCTGACCTCAAGCAGGACTCAAAGCGCCAGAGCAGTGGCACGATGCTCTACCTCCACATCACCGACGAAACCTTGCTCGCAGGCGAAGGCGTCGCACGGATCGACGGATGCGGCCCGGCGCTGGTCACTCGATTGGAGGAACTCCTTGGCCACAACCACATCACCATCCGCCCGGTCATCGACCTCAAAGACAACCCGAGCGTCGACGCCTACGAAATCCCCCAACGCATCCGCGAACGCGTCAAACTCCGCCACCCCATCGAACAGTTCCCCTACGGCACCGGCGACAGCAGCCGCGCCGCCGACCTCGACCACATCGAACCATTCCGGCCAAACGGCCCACCAGGCCAAACTAGCGTCAGTAACCTCATCCCGCTCCGGCGCTTTAGCCACCGGGTGAAAACGCATGGCCGCTGGAAGGTCCGCCGCCTAGACGAGGACACCCTCGAATGGACCACCCGCTACGGCTTCAAATTCATCGTCGACCACCAAGGAACCCGCCCAGCCGACCGGCCATGAACGGAATCCGCGTAGCCAGCGGTCACCTCCAACTCCTCCGTCCCTGGCTTGGGAGACGAACCGCTTCCCCTGCTGCGTGTTCGCCAGCTGCGCCAGATAAACCAGCTGAATTTCGCCCAGCCCTGCGGCTAGGGTCGCTGGTATGAGGGTCGAACCTGCCGAGATCCCGTGCGACCTGGTGACCAGAATCCTCAGTGAGCATTGGGGTTTCCGAGCTACCAAGGTGGCCTACGCACCCATCGGATTCGGCAGTCACCACTGGATCGCCTCCGAAGCCGGCAGTGCGCGCTGGTTCGTCACGGCGGATCGGCTCGATCCGTGGGGCAGCGGGCTCGGCTCGACCGCCGAGCAAGTGAAAGGTGCCATCGAGGCGGCCGCGCACACGGCGAAGGAGCTAGCCGAGGGCTGCTACGAGTTCGTCGTGGCGCCGTTGCCTGATCGCACCGGCCGGCTCGTCAGCGAGGTGCTACCGGGTTGGACCCTGGTGGTTCTGCCTTATCTGCAGGGGTGGAGCACTCCAGACGGCGCGTGGGACAACCCGGCTGAGCGGGCAGAGATCGCCGGGATCCTCGGTCGGCTGCACACGGCGACACCGCCAGAAGCCTTGCAGCGCTGGGACTTCGCCGTACCAGGCCGGGATGCGCTGCTGGCCGCTCTCGCCGACCTCGACCAGCCTTGGTCCTCCGGGCCATATTCCGAGGCCACCCGGCTGCGGCTGGCCGGTGCGCTCGATCACCTCCGCGCCAGGCTCGCGCACTACGATGCGCTGGTCCGCGAGATCGAGGCGTCGGACGATCCCTGGGTGGTGACTCACGGTGAGCCGAACAGCGCCAACGTCCTCCGCACCACCGACGGCCGGATGCGCCTGATCGACTGGGACTCTGTGCTGCTCGCGCCGCGCGAACGCGACCTGGCCGCGGTCCTCGGCGGGCCGACGCCCGGCTAGCCCGTTGTGGTTCGGGGGGACGTCGCCGCTGGCTGGCGTTTGACGCCGACGAGGACTGAAACCCCTGGCAGGATCGACAGCAGCCAGGCCAGGGTTGTGGAGAGTAGGAAGGCGGCTGGCATCAGTACGGCGTACTTTGTCGCGATGCTCGTGTTCCAGTCGACCACGTAGTAGGCGAGTGCCAGGATCACCGGTTGGTGGATCAGGAAGAAGGGCATCGCCGCTCGGGCGAGTGGTGTTGGCAGTGGTCGTTGGAACGCGGGTAGCCGCATGCCGAACGCCAGTACGGCGACCAGCCAGCCCCAGACGGCGAAGGTGATCAGCGTGGAGTACCAGACGTACGGCCACGAGTAGGTCGGGTCCTCCCACCACGCCTCGAGGAAGTCGATGATGCCGGTGGCGACGCCGATCACGAATGCACCGAGGCCCAGCGCCAGGCCGGGCACGGCGTCACGGCGTACGGCCGCGATCAGTCGATCGTCTGACAGGACGAGAAAACCGACCACGAAGAAGTCGAAGAAGAAGATGAACTCGCCCCAGCCGTGGTCGGGACCAGGTGCGCCGTAGAGCAGCAGGTGCACCGGCACGAGCGGCACCGCGAGCAGCAGGATCCTCCCGCGCCGCTTACAACGCACTGCGATCCAGTCGACCAGACGTCTGCCCTGCGAACCGCGCAACCACAGGAAGATCGGCAGGCCGAGCAGAGCGAACTGCAACAGGTAGACGAGGAACCACAGGTGATAGGTGTCGCGCAGCCACAACGGCGCATCACCACTCAAGTCGCTGAAGAACGTCTTCACGTCACCCAGGAACGAGTCGTCGGAGCGGCCCTTGTGGTGCTCCTCGATGAAGTACTGCGGCGGCGACAGCACCACGTACGCGACGACTAGCGGGACGAGCAACCGGAGCAGTCGCTCCCGCAGGAAGCCCGTCGCAGTGCGCCACCGCAAGGCCAGCCAGGCACCCGCGCCGGACAGCATGAAGAAGAACGCCAACCCCCACAACCCGAGGAACGCGATGGCGGTCGAGATCCCCTCACTGGTGTCGGCGTTCTTGACGTGCCAGTCGGCATCATCGAACGGCCGCAAGGTGTGAAACAAGAACACCCCGGCCACAGCCAGCACCCGCAGCCAGTCCAGAAACCACAGCCGCCCCTCTTTCAGAACCATCCCGCAAGGATCGGGCCTACCACCCCACCTGTGCCACCCCTGGCCAGGTGAAGACATGTATCACCGGCGCCCGGCCGGCTGCTCTCGAAGGGGAGGCAACGGCTACCAGAGGCGAAGGCGGCACAGATGTCCGAGCAGACGTTCACGTCCGACGTAGAGGTCGAACTCCTGGCGATCGGCGCCGGCCCGTCCAATCTCGGGCTCGCGGTCGCCCTCGAGGAGCTGGCGCCGGACCTCGCGGAGAACACTCTGCTGATCGACCGGAACCCGACGATCGAGTGGCAGCAGGGCATGCTGATGCCGTGGGCCACCAGCCAGGTGTCGTTCCTCAAGGACCTGGTCACCCAGCGGGATCCGCGCAGCAAGTTCTCGTTCCTGAACCACCTGTTCGAGACCGGCCGGCTGGACGAGTTCGTCAACATGAGCACCTTCACGCCGTACCGGGTCGAGTTCGCGAAGTACCTGCGCTGGGTGGCGGACTCGCTCACCAAGGTCCGGATCGACCTCGGCCGCGAGTGCGTGGCGCTCCTGCCGAGACGAGACGAGACCGGCGCAGTGACCGGCTGGGTCACCACACTCGCCGACGGTACGACCATCACCAGCCGGTACCTCGTGTACGGCGGCAGCCGGGAACCCAATATCCCGCCAGTGCTCGCCGGCGTATCCCCGACCCGGATCGTCCACAGCACCTCGTACCGGCAGCGGGTGGCCGAGCTGTCGGGTGAGCTGCCGTACCGGGTCGCCGTGGTGGGCAGCTCGCAGAGCGCCGCGGAGATGTTCCGTGCGCTGCGCGACGACCTGCCCGACAGCGACGTCACGTGGCTGATGCGTTCCATCGGGCTGAGCTCGGACGAGTCCAGCAAGTTCACCAACGAGCTGTATTACCCGTCGTTCGTGGACGAGTTCTACCAGGCCCGGCCCGCCGCGCGCGAGCAGATCCTCCGGGAGATGTACCGGACCAACTACTCCGTCGTCACTCCCCCGATGCTCGAGCATCTGTACACCGATCTGTACCTCGACCGGTTCAACGACCGCAACGACCGGCGGCTGGTCACGATGGTCGACATCACCGCCGCCCGCGAAACCGACGAAGAGGTGGTGCTGGAGCTCACCGACCGGCGGACCGGCGCGGTCACCGAGCTGCACCGCGACGTGGTGTTCCTGGGTACCGGCTTCGACACCCGGATGCCGCGGCTGGTCCGCGAGCTGGCCGGCAATCTCGAGCTGGATCGCATCGACGTCTCCCGCCAGTACCGGCTGGAGCTCGACAGTTCGAGTACGGCGGCCTGCTACCTGCAGGGCGTCAACGAGCAGACGCACGGCATCTCCGATTCCTTGCTCAGCGTGCTGGCCCAGCGGGCTGAGGAGATCTGCCGCGACATCATCGCCCACCGCGATGGGATCCCTGCCACGGCTGTATCAGCCAAGGAGTCAGCCGCGCTCTAAGGGTTGGAGAAACGCCCAGCCCTCAAGGAGAGCCGGATGACAACGCTCGAACTGGATCGGACCCCGACCGACGAGGTGGCCCGGGCCCGCGACCAGGTGTTCGAAGGTCTGCGCGCGGCCATGCCGGAAGGTGTGATGGCCGAAGCGCTGCGCTGCAGCGGCAGGCTGGAGGCAGAGTTGCCGCACCGGACGGAGCTGGAACGCAACCTCGTCATGGTGGCTTACGGCGGCGGCAAGGACAGCTCGTACACGCTGGCCTTCGTCCGCGCGATACAGCTCATCCTGTACCGGGTGCACGGCCGCACCTTCCAGATGCGGGTCGCGACCAACCGGCATGCGGGCATGCCGCGCGCCGTGATGGAGAACATCGATCGCGAGTACCGCGCACTGTGGCTTGCCGACGACCCGGACTGCGAACTGCTCCTGGTGGACGGCGACGAGGTGAGCCCGTTCGACGTCGACCTGCCGCAGTTCGACCACGTGGTCCGGCGCAACCGGCTCGACATCCTGATGACCGGCCACCGCACCTTCGCCGACGGCCGGCCGACGTTCTGCAACTCCTGCAACCTCAGCGTGTTCAACGCGTTCGGGGTCGCTGCCTCCTTCGGCGACGGTGCCGACGTGATCATCACCGGCGACTCGCCACAGGAGCAGCGTCAGTACACCTTCTGGGTCGGCCGGCTGGCCCGCCGGCTCGGTACGGCGATGCCCGCCAAACCGCGCGACGGCCAGAGCGGGTTCGGCCGGATACTCGGCCAGCTCGACGGCATCTCCCAGTCGTACTTCGCCGACATCCACGGCGCGGGCGCGGCCGACGCGATCGCCGAGCGCCGGGTCAGCACCGACGTACCGGAGCGGCTGCGGTTCTTCTCGATCTACGACGAGACCGACTACGCGGCCGGCGATCACTTCGAGCTGCTGACCGGATTCCTCGGCTTCCAGTTCGACGACCTCGCCTTCAGCTTCACCGAGTCCGACTGCGCGAACCCCGCGCTGATGGCTCACCTGCGCGGGCTGAAGGCCGAGCACCTGTTCCAGCGCTCGTACGACGAGGGCCTGACCGAGTACGTCGAGTTCGCTCTCAACCTGATGCGCAGCAAGGACATCCCGGTCCACCTGATCGAGATGATGCAGGCCCGGTACGACAGCCCGGCCGCGCTGAAACGGATGCGGCTCGCCGCCCAGGAGTACGCGCTGGAGACCTTCGGGATGACCGAGGAGCACCTGGTCTGCATGACGTACTCCCCCTTCGCCGGACAGGGCGCGGGACTCGAACGGTTCCTGGACCGCGAGCACCCGGACCTGGCAGCCCGCGTCGGCGAGATCCACGCGTTGCTGGCCGGTGGAACCGGCGAGCCGGCGCTGGTCGCCGAGCTGGAGCGGATCAGCGGGCTCGAGCCGAGCCAGCTGCGAGTGCTGTACAGCCGGTCGGTGCAGACGCCCGGCCAAGGCGGTACGCCGGTGATCGACCTGATCTTGGCGGGCGACCCGCACAAGGCCGTCATCGAGACCCGGCACACCCAGGACGGTCCGAACACCTTCGAGCAGATTTCGGGACGGTAATCATGGTCGTACACATCTCCCGGCTGGATCGCGAGAACCTCGTCCACGAGTACAGCGTCGACACCCAGCGGCTGATGCCGTGGGCGGTGCTGAACGCGCCGTTCGAGGTCTCGTACGCCGTCTGCCGGGCGAACACGGTCTCCAAGCTGCACACGCACCACGAGCAGGAGATCTTCGTCGCGGTCTCCGGTGAGTGCATCGTCGAGTGCGGTGGCGAGCGGCAGCCCTTCCGGGCCGGTGACGTCTGCTACTTCACGCCCGGCCAGCTGCACCGGGTGCACAACGAGAACGACGAGGACTTCGTCTTCACCAGCATCTGGTGGGACCCGGAGATGTCCCACCGGTTCCTCGCCGAGCATGCCGGGTCGGAGACCGAGGCGCTGGCCGCCGCGGCGGCCGCGAACGCCGACGAGAACGCCGAGGCCGCCGAAGCCATCGAGACCGCCGAACGAGTAGGAGCTCGCGCATGACCCAGCTGCTGCCCACCGACGACGACCGTCCGGTCCTCGTCCTGGGGCCGAACCCGACCCCGAACGGTGGCATGCACCTCGGCCACATCGCCGGTCCGTACCTGGCCGGCGACATCTATGCGCGCTACCAGCGGGCGCGCGGCCGCAACGTCATCTTCACCACCGAGACCGACGACAGCCAGACCTACGTGGTCGCCTCGGCCGCCCGGGAAGGGATCACGTCGGAGGAGCTCTGCAAGCGCTCAACGGCCCAGATCCAGGAAGCCCTGCAGGCGATCGGCATCTCGTACGACGGTTTCGGCCCGTTCGACTCGACGTACAAGGCGACTGTGCTGCAGTACTTCAGTGCCCTGCACGCCGCCGGAGTGTTCCGGCTGAAGACGGTCCGGCTGCCCTATTTGGAGCGCACCGGCGAGTTCATGGTCGAGGGCTTGATCGAGGGCGACTGCCCGGTCTGCCTGAGCAGCAGCCGCGGTGGCCTGTGCGAGACCTGCTGCCACCCGAACAACTTCGACCAGCTGATCAACCCGCACTCCACGATCGACCCGAACGACAAGCTGACCTACCGCGAAGCCACCATCATGGTGCTGCCGCTGGAGGAGTACCGCGAGCGGCTGGCGGCGTACCACGAGTCGCTGGCCGAGCACCGGCGGCCGCACGTTCGGCAGATGATCGCCGAGCTGCTCTCCCACCCGCTGCAGGACATCCCGATCACGTTCCCGCTGAACTGGGGCGTCCAGGCGCCGTTCCCTGAGGTGCCCGGCCAGGTGCTCAACGCCTGGCTCGAACTCATCCCGGCCGGCATGTTCACCACGTCGTACGCCGCCAGCAAGCTCGGCCGGGACACCGTGCCCGGGGAGCTGTGGCGCAAGGCCGAGAACCTGCGGATCGTGCACTTCCTCGGTTTCGACAACGCCTACTACTTCTGCCTGCCGCACATCGCGATGCTGATGGCGCACGGCGACAAGTACTCCCTCCCGGAATCCATTATCAACAACGAGTTCTACGAGCTGGAGAGCTCGAAGTTCTCCACCAGCAAGCGGCACGTGCTGACACCGCAGGAGCTGCTGAAGGAGGTCCCGCGTGACGTCGCCCGGCTCTACCTGGCGCTGACGGCACCGGAGTACCAGCGGTCCACCTTCAGCCGGGCCGGTCTGGACAAGATGGCCGAAGACCGGCTGATCGGCCCGTGGAACCAGCTGGCCGGCACTCTGGCCAAGGCGATCGCCAACGCCGGCGACGACAGCGCCAAGCTGCCGGTCTCGCCGGCCGCGCGGGGCCGGGTCGTCGCCATGCTGGAGCGGTTCAACCTCTGCTACGAGATGCCGACGTTCAACCTGAACCGTTCGGCCGACACCGTGCTGGTCCAGATCGACCGGCTGCGACGGGTTGCGGCAGCACTCGACGGCACCGCCCTGGACGAGCAACCCGAAGCCTGGGGTGACCTGTTCTGCGAGGTGAAAGCACTGCTCGCGCTCGCCTCACCGATCCTGATCGACCTCACGGAAGCGGCCCGCGAAGCCGGCGTCTTCGACGGTACGCCGGACGCCGGGTTGCTCGTCGCCGGAGCGTTCGACATCACCGAGGTCACGCCCTTCGCACCGCCACTGCTGACCGCCGAGCCGACCGGCGGGGATCTCGCCGGAGGTGGGTGATCGCCGATGCGGATCACTGTGGTCGGCGGTGGCGTGATCGGACTGCTCACCGCGATCGAGTGCGTTCGCGCGGGCGGTGAGCACCAGGTCGATCTCGTGGACGCCGGTCCGATCCCCTCACCGGCGGCCACGTCGAACGATCGGCTCCGGGTGGTTCGCGCGCTGCACCGCGGCGTACCGACGTTGACGCTGGCGGCCGCTGGCGCGCATGCGGGCTGGATGGATGTCGAGTGCCTGATCGGCACGCGCTTCTACCATCCGACCGGGGCGCTCACGGCGATGCCGGAGCAGGACACACCGGCCGAGCTCGCACTCCTCACCACGGCCGGCGCGAAGGCCTGGGCACTGTCGCCAAAGGACCTGGCCACCTGGTATCCGCGGATCCGGTTCCCGGCCGGAACCGCAGCCGTGCTGGAGGCGACGGCCGGCGTCGTGCTGGCCGACCATGCGCTGGTGGCGATGGCCCATTGGCTGGGCGCCCAGTCGCGGGTTCGGCTGCACCCACACCGGCAAGCCGTCGCGGTGTCCCAGTCCGGCGAGGCCGCGATGATCCGGTTTGCCGATGGCGAGACCCGAACCACCGACCGGGTGGTGGTGGCGGCCGGGCCCTGGTCCCGGGAGCTGCTACCGACTGCCGTCGGCTCGGACTTGACGCTCTACCGGCAAAGCGTGCTGTCGTACCGGCCGCCCACCTCGCGACGGGACTGGGCCGGGATGCCCGCTGTGCTTGGTCTCGGCCCTGCCCGCGACGCCTGGTTGATGCCGTCGGTACCGCAGTCGGACGCACCCATGCGGTTGAGTGCCGCGAGCGCCTGCCGGCCGGTCGACGAGATGTCCGACCGAGTCACGCCCGACAAGTGGCGCGAACACCTCATCGGTGTGTTCTCAAGGCTGCTGCCGGCCTTCGATCCAGCGGCTGTCGTCGGCGCCAGCGACGGCTTCTATCTGGCCGAGCGGACGCACGGCGGACCACTGCTGACGGAGTACGGCGCGGGCAGGGTGTTGGCGTTCGCGGCCTGCGGCGGGATGTCCTTCAAGTTCGCACCGCAGATCGCGCGGGCGATCGCCGATCGCGCCGTGGGTGCAACCCCCCGTCCGACCGGCCTCGACTCGATCGACAGGCCGCGACAGCTCGCCGCGGTCGGTGAGGAGTAGTGACCTTGACGTCCTCCCTGTCCCAAGGGGACGGGGATTCCAACTACTACGTGGAGGTAGCGTGTTGAGGTTCACGCTTCAGCGAGACCCGTACCGGCGTCTCTCGGCGTGCGCTGACGGCCCGTCCGGCCGCGATGTTCACTGCCGCGTTCACATCCGCGTTCGCCCGGTGCCCGCAGGCTACGCACCGGAACACCGCTTGGTTCTCACGGTTCTCCGGTGCGCAATGCCCACAGACGCTACAGGTCTGCGACGTGTACGCAGGGTTCACTTTCTCGACCCGTCCCTTGGCCTTGCGCTCCAGACGCTTCACCAGGTCACCCCACCCGTTGGCCAGGATGCCCCGGTTCAGACCCGCTTTGGCGCGCCGACGGTTCGGCAGGTACGCGCCCGGTTGGTCGGGATCGGGTTTCGGCTTGGGTCGCCTGGTCATCTGGGCGATCCGCAGATCCTCGACGCGGATGACATCGAACCGCCGCGCCAGGTCGGTGCTGGTCTTCTCCACCCAATCCTTGCGACGGTCGCCGGCCCGGGCATGCAGCTTCGCGATCGCGGCCTTCACCCGCCGATGGCGGTTGGAGCCACGCCGGCAGCGCGACAGGCGGCGTTGCAACTGCTTGAGTCGATGCTGTTCGCGATCCGACAGACCGGGGCACGACAGGAGTTCGCCGGTGGACAGGGCCGCCGACACGGTGACGCCGCGGTCCACACCGACGACCTCACCCGTACCCGGCGCGGGGATCGGCTGCGGGATCACGGCGAACGCGAGATGCCAGCGCCCCACCCGATCGCGAGTGACCCGGTACGACTTCGCAGCGGGAACGGCACGCGACAATCGGAACCGCACCCAACCGACCTTCGGCACGTTGACCGCAGCCCACTTCCGGTTGAGCTTGACGATCCGGGACGCCTGGGAACCGACGATACGGAACCCCTCGTGCAGCCCCGCCTTGCGCCAGGTCGGCCGCTGGTGGGTACCTACATAGAAGTTCCTGACGGCTTGGTCGAAGTCTCGCAGCGCCTGCTGCTGCACGGTCTGCGAGCCTGCCCGCAACCAGCCGGACACAGCCCGCGCCCCGGTCAACTGCCTCGCCTGCTCGACGTACCCCGGCGTCGCGCCTTTGTCGCGGGTCCACATCGACCACTGCTCAAGCGCCAGGTTCCACACGTACCGGGCATGCCCGCACTGCTCCAGCAACGCAGCTTGCTGCGCGGCAGTCGGATACAGCCGGAACCGGGACACGGAATCTATCCAATCAGTCGGAACCGACAGTCCTCGATCACCGAAGGGAGGCAGTCGCGGTTTCTCCCCGACCTGAAGGATGGGGTTTCCCCGCGACCGATCCTATGAAACTGCTCGCACTGGAGGCCGTGCAGAACGCCGGCTACTACCAGTCCCGCTACCACCAGGTCGAGGAGTTCGGCGGCACCCTGTTCGTGCTCAACGGACTTGGCGAACCGGACTACTGGCCGGCGGCGCGCTACCGCGTCGCCGGCTCCAAGCACATCGACCACATCATCGCGGCCGCTCGCGAGTGGCACGCCGACGAGCAGTTCGACGGCGTGCTCACCTTCTCCGAATCCGGGGTGCTCACGGTCGCCGCGGTGGCCGAGGCGCTCGGCCTGCCCGGTGTCGGCCTGGACGCGGCCAGGATCAGCCGGAACAAACTGCTGATGCGGGAGGCCCAGCAGCGCGGCGGTGCTCCGGTGCCCCAGTTCCGGCTGGTGCCGGACGTCGACGCCGCGCTCGCGGCCGCGGACGAGTTCGGCTACCCGATCATTCTCAAGCCGACTTTAGGTGCCGCGAGCAACTTCGTGTTCAAGATCAACGGACCGGACGAACTGCGCACCCGGTTCCCGCAGGCGGTCGGCGGGATGGCGCGGATGTCGTGGTTCCAGATGGAGGCCGACGGCATCGACCTCGGGCCGTACGGGTTGCTCGTCGAGTCCTTCCTGGACGGCCAGGAGATGCAGATCGAAGCGGTCGCCTGGGACGACGAGGTGTACCTGGGCTCGATCGTCGACCGGATCACGATCGAGGGCGACACCTTCGACGACGACGCGCACCGGGCTCCGACCGTACTCGGCACCGACGACCTGGCCGCCGTCCACAAGGTCGTCACCTTGGCGGCTCATGCGCAGGGCTTGCGGCGCAGCGTGATGCACGCCGAGGTCCGCTTCCACGAGGGCAGACCGCACCTGCTGGAGATCGCCGTACGGCCTGGTGGTGGCGGGCTGGACTACTTCGCCAGGCTGAGCACCGGCTACTGCCCGATCCGCGCCGCGATGGCCGTCGCCGCCGGGATGAAGCCCGACGTGCACCACTACCGCCCGACCGGTGTGCATCTGGCCGGGACCTGTCTCATCGGCGGACCTGGCCGGATCGAGGAGATCACCGTGCCGCCCACGGTGTCCGAGTCCGACCGGGTGTTCTTCCTGAAGATCACGGCGAAGCCGGGCGACGTGGTCCGGCGCCCGCCGGACGGCAACAACATCCTCGGCTTCCTCTGTACCAGCGGACCGACTTTCGACGAGGCGATCCGGACGGCGTACGAGTTCGCCGGGCAGATCGACGTACGCCTGGCCCTGCCGGCCTCGACCTGACTGATTCAACCCACGAGAGGTGACCTGGATGTCCACTGCGTTGACCGACGAGCACTCCGACCAGCCGTCCGGGGCCGGCCGGCCGATCAAGGGTGGCACTGTCACCTGGGCCTGCAACCCCGGCTTCCCGCCCGCTGCCATCTTCCCGTTCACACCCCGGGAACGGATCGGCATCCGGAACCTGTACGAGTTCCAGATCCTGATGTTCCGGCCGCTGTTCTGGCTCGGCAAGGAGGGCGCGCCCGAGGTCGACTACGACCTCAGCCTGGCGTACCCGCCCGAGTGGAGTGACGACGGGCTCAGCGTCACCGTCACGCTGAAGCCGTGGCAGTGGTCCAACGGCGAGCCGATCTGTGCCGACAACGTGATGTTCTGGGTGAACATGATGGCGGTCAAGGGCGACCGGCTCGGGTACTACGTGCCGGGCTACTTCCCGGACAACCTGTCGTCGTACGAGAAGGTTGCCGAGGACAAGGTCCGGTTCACCTTCGACGAGGTCTACTCCAAGACCTGGGTGGAGATGAACCAGCTGTCGCTGATCACCCCGATGCCGAAGGCCTGGGACCGGACGGCGGACGGACCGGCGCGGGCGTCCTTCGACAAGGACGACATCCCGGCCGTCTACGACTACCTGGTGTCGGAGAACGGCGACTGGACCGAGGAGGCCAACCTGCACCGCGGTGGCTGGGCGGACAGTCCGGTGTGGAGTGTGGTCAACGGCCCTTGGAGGCTGAAGAGCTACACCGTCGACGGCATGGTGACCTTCGTTCCGAACGAGCAGTACTCCGGTCCGAACAAGCCGCACCTGGCCGAGTTCCGGCAGGTGCAGAACGACACCGACGAGCTGATGTACGAGCGGTTGCTGGCCGGCCCGGACGCACCGGACGGGATCCAGATCGGTTACCTGCCGCCCGGGATGGAGATCACCGACGGCAGCCCGGACCCGCTCGCCGACCAGTACCGGGTGGTGCCGCAGGACGTTTTCGTGGTTAGGTACATGCCGTTCAACTTCGACAACGACTCCACCGCGGCGGCGATCTACAAGCACACCTATGTCCGGCAGGCGCTGCAGATGTGCCTGGACCAGGACCGCATCATCAGTGAGGTCTTCAACGGCAACGCCTACCGGATGGACGGCCCGATCCCTCCGTCGCCGGCGAACCCGCACGTGTCGCCGAAGCAGCTCAAGGACCCGATGCCGTTCGACCCGGCGGCCGCCAACGAGCTGCTCGAGGCGCACGGCTGGGACACCAGCACCCTGCCGGCCGGCTGTGTGCAGCCTGGTGAGGTCGCCGGTTGTGCGGGCGATGGCGTCGAGATCGGCGACCGGATGTCTTTCACGATCCGGTACGTCGAGGGCAAGGACGCGCTGCTCCGGCTGCTGGAGATCTTCAAGGAGGACGCCGGCAAGGCCGGGATCGAGCTGAAGCTGGAGCCGGTCTACGGCTCGGTGATGGTGGCCGAGGACCACGCCCCGAACCAGCCGGCCAAGCGGTTGTGGGAGATCAACACCTGGAACGGCGGCTGGTCGTACTACGGCCACCTGACCGGCGAGATGCTGTTCCGCACCGGCGGCGGCAGCAACTTCGGCGACTACTCCGACCCGAAGGCCGACGAGCTGATCGACCGGACCGTGCACAGTGACGACCCGGAGGCGTTGTACGAGTACCAGGACTACCTCGCCGAGCAGGTGCCGACGATCTGGTCGCCGGGCTTCCCGAACCGGATGTTCGAGGTCGCGAAGAACCTGCACGGCGTCCAGCCGGTCAACCCGTACGGCCTGATCAACCCCGAGGACTGGTACTACGTCGAGGAGTGATCCACTCCCCCCGGCAACGAGAACGCCGCTCCAGCCGAATCGGCTGGAGCGGCGTTTCCTTTGCCTGAGGGCCTAGGACTTCGGCGGAAGGGTCGAGGCCGGCAGGTGGTGCATGCCGCGCAGCAGTGTGCTGGGCTCCCACTCCAGGAAGCTCGCGTCGGCGGTCATCCGCAGCTCCGGGAAGCGTTCCAGCAACCGGGTCAGCGCGATGTTCGTCTGCATCTTGGCCAGCGGCTGGCCGATGCAGAAGTGCGGACCGTGACCGAACCCGAGCACGCCCTTGGGATGGCGGTCCAGGTCCAGCTTGTTCGCGTTCGTGTACTGCTCCTCGTCCCGGTGCGCCGACAGGATCGACAGCGCCAGGATGCTGTTCTCCGGCACCACGGTGTCGCCGATCTCGATGTCCTCCAGGGAGAACCGGAAGGTGGCCACGCCGACCCCGCCGTCGTACCGCATCAGCTCGTCGATCGCGTGCGGCATGATCGACAGGTCGCCGCGCAGCCGCTCCATCGCGTCGGGGTTGCTGAGCAGGCTGAGGATGGAGTTCGACAGCGTGTGCTGCGAGGTGATGTGGCCGGCCACCGTGTAGAGGAAGATCATCGCGACGAGTTCGTCGTCGGTCAGCCGGTCGCCGTCCGGGTTGCCCTCGATCATCGCGCTGACCATGTCGTCGCCGGGGTTCTTGCGCTTCATCTCGATGATCGCGTGGCCGTACTCCTGCACGTTCTTCGAGGCGTTCTCGACCACCTCCGGCGGGTGGCCGGCACCGACCAGCTCGACCGCCCACTGCTGGAACCGTTCCCGGTCCTCGAACGGGATGCCGAGTACGTCGCAGATGATCACGATCGGCAGCGGCTGGGCGTACTCGGTGACCAGGTCGACGTCGTCGCGGCCCTCGAGCTTGTCCAGGTACTGACCGACGAGCTCCTCGATCCGGTCGCGGAAGTTCTCCATCCGCTTCAGTGTGAAGGCCTTGCTCACCAGCGAGCGCAGCCGGGTGTGCCGCGGCGCGTCGGTGTTCAGCATGTGCTGGGACAACTCGTCGTCGAAGCCGACGTCGGGGTGCTCGTCCTCGACGTAGGTGCCGGTGTGGCGGGCGAACATCTCGTTCATCCGCGTCCCGTCCTTGCTCACCCGGGGGTCCTGCAGCAGGGCGCGTACGTCGGCGTACCGGGTGACGAGCCAGACGTCGGCTCCGTGCGGGAAGACCACGTGATGCACGCGGCCGGCCTTCCGGTAGGGCTCGAGAATCTCGTACGGCCTCTGCATGAAGTCGTCCGGGATTCGATCGAGGTCCTTGTGGATTTCGATGGTCATAGGGGTCCGATCCTCCTGCCTGCAGGGCATGTCGAAACAGGCGTACATACGCTCCGCGTTGTCTCGCCGTCATCCCAGAAGAGGCAGCCGGGAGCCGCCCTTGATACGCCTTGTTTTGTTGCCTTTAAACCCTGTCGGTGAGGCCCTGGGCGCGGTAGCGTGCGGGACCAAATGTCCACCGGCAACCGCCGGAGCATCACGTCTGCCCGGACCAAGGGGTGAAGTAGCTAATGAGTGAAGACCTCGACCGCGAACCGGCTGCGGCCGAACAACCGGGCGCCGGGCTCGGCGCGATCGCTACCTGGCGCCAGACGTCGCTGACGTCGAAGGCCCTGCTGTTCGGTGTGTTCGTCAACCGGCTGGGCGCCTTCCTGCAGATCTTCCTGGTGCTGTTCATGACGCACCGCGGATTCACCGTCGGCCAGGCCGGGTTCGCCCTCGGCATCTACGGTGCCGGCCACGTGCTGGGGTCGTTCGTCGGCGGCTGGCTCACCGACCGGCTGAGTGCCCGGGCGGCGACCTTGATCAGCATGCTCGGCTCGGCCGCGCTGATCGTCTCGATCCTGTACATCGACGTCTACTGGCTGATCCTGCTGGCGATCCTCGTGGTCAGCACCGTGAGCCAGCTGAACCGGCCGGCCGCCCAGGCGATGCTGGCCGAGCTGACCAAGCCAGGTCAGCTGGTGATGACGATGGCGATGTACCGGCTGGCCATCAACCTGGGCACCGCGGTCACCCCGATCGTCGGCGTCGCGCTGGTGTCGGTCTCGTACAGCCTGCTGTTCTACGCCGAGGCGGCCGCCGCCGTCCTCTACAGCGCGATCGCCTGGAGATTCCTGCCAGGCAAGGCGAGTCCGGAGGACCAGGCCGCGGCTGCTGCCGCGAGGGCCGCGGAGACGAAGCAGGGCTATCGGGCGGTGCTGGCCGACTGGCGCTACGACTTCTACCTGGCCGCCGTGTTCTTGGTGACCATCGTCTACTGCCAGTACATCGCGGTGCTCCCGCTGGCGATCGTCGACGAGGGCCTCAGCCTGTGGTGGTACAGCCTGGTCGTCTCGGCCAACGCCATCGTCGTGGCGGTGTGCGAGGTGCCGGCCACGAAGTACGTGCAGAAGTGGCCATTACGGATCACCGCCATCGCCGGCTTCGGCCTGGTCGCGGTCGGCTACGGGGTCTACGCGATCGCGCTGATCCCGGTGCTGCTGATCCTCGGCACGATCGTCTGGACGGCGTCGGAGATCATCGGCGCACCGACGACCTTCGCCTACCCGGGCATGGTCGCGCCGCCGCACCTGCGCGGCCGGTACTCCGGCGCAATGCTGAGCGTCTTCGGCCTCGGTAACGCGGTCGGTCCGGCGGTCGGCGTCTGGGCGTGGTCCCACCTCGGCCAGACCTTCTGGCTGTGGGCCGCCGGAGTAGCGATCCTGTCCGCAGTCTGCGCCCGGATCGGCATGCGCCGCCCCGACGAGGAGCCGGCCACCGACACCGTCTCTACGGGCCCCAGCACCGAACCCGCCACCTGACCCCACCACGCCCCCGCGTCCGAGCCCACCACTGGTGGGCTCGGACACCAAGTGGGGACCTTGAACAAGGTCTACCTTGTTCAAGGTCCCCGTTTCCGGTCCGAGCCCACCAGTGGTGGGCTCGCTTGCTTACTTGACCGGGAGTGCGGTGCCGGGCTCTACGTCGGAGTCCGGTGGCAGGACGTGCAGGCCGCAGCCGACGAAGCCTCCGCCGCCGAGGCGGACTACCTCGTCGGTCGACTCGACCAGAGCGGCCCGGGCGTAGACGCCGCCGAAGCCGTTGACCACGGTGAAGACGCCCCAGTTCACGATCCACGGTGCCGGGTCGCCGTCCGGCATCGGGAAGAGTTCCGGCACCGGCCGGATCCGGCGCTGGACGATCCAGGCGCCTTCGTCGAGCGCCTCCTTGACGCGTTCGGCCCACAGCTCGGCAGTGGTGTCCTCCCGCCAGCCCAGCAGCACCCCGATCCCGCTGTGCCGCTGGGTCGGCTTGAGGACCAGGTCGTCCTGGTGGCTGAGCACGTAGTCGATCAGCTCGACCTGGCTGCCGTCCTCCAGGGTCACCAGCCCGGCGCGGACCATCCGGGTCCACGGCAGGATCCGGTCCAGGCTGGCCAGCGTCTGCTCGTCGAAGTACTGGCGGTTCGCCTCGTCGGACAGCACGGCCAGTGCGCCCTTGCTGGCGAACATCTCCGAGTCCAGCGGGGTGAAGATCTTCACCTCACCACGGGCGGCGGCGTCCAGGATCGGGTCCATCAGCTGCGACGCCTCGGAGTACTCGAGCAGGTCCTCCAGCATGAACAGCCGCTGGATGATGTCGATCTTCACGTCCCCGAGCCAGACCCCGCCGTCGCGGACCTCGAGCTGTCCGATGTGGCCGACGTGCGCGTCGATCCCCATCTGGTCCAGCCGCACCGCGAAGTGCCGCATGTACGGCTCAAGGGTCTCGTAGCTGCTCGGCCAGTCCACGGTGGCCAGCACCGGCCGCCGCGACCCGCGCTCGAATCCGCTCTCCACCAGCATGTTGTTGACCTGCTCGCGCATCGTGTCCACATAGGTGAGCCGTTGCGCCTGCGCGAACTCCGCCAGTACAGGCTGGTCCAGCAGTGCGCGGGCGATGTCGGACTGGTCGATGCCACCGAGCGCGCTGCCCATGTTGAACTCGAGCAGCTTGAAGCCGGTCTCGTCCATGTACAGGTCGGCGCGACTCTGTTTGGTGACGCTGGTGCCTTGGCTGCGCAGGACGGCCGAGATCTGTACTTCGCTCAGTCCGACGGATCGGCCGAACGCGGCCACGTCACCGCCGTGCAGCTTGTCGGGCAGGCTGATCAGTGCGGAATGCATCGTCAGGATGTCGTTCGCCAGCTGCTCGGTCTCCTCGTGCCCGAGGAACAGCGGCCGGGACAGGTACCGGCCGCCGTAGAAGGACTGCAGGCCGACGGACTCCGGTTGGGTGCTGACGAGTTCGGCGGCCGAGATCCCTCGTCGCTTGATCTCGTCCAGGTATTCCGCAGTGAGTTCAGCTCGGCTCAAGCCGGTAACCATGATCAGAACCTCCGGTGGGCTGGGCGGAGTCAGAACGCTCCTGCTCGGACAGAGACCAGGACGGAGGCGTGGAAATACAGTGGGTGGCTCAAGTATCTGATCGCGGCCCTCGCGCGCTCTTGTCGGCATGGAACTCATCTCCGAGGTCGGTACCTCGACGGCCACCGCCGACAGCCCGTACGACGCCCGGACCCGGCGGAGCACCCTCCGCCGGTACCTGATGTGCCCGCCGGCCCATTTCGACGTCACCTACTCGATCAACCCGTGGATGAACCCGGGCAAGCCGACCGACCAGTCGATCGCGATGTCCCAGTGGCAGCGGATCCACGACCAGCTGGTCGAGCTCGGCCACACCGTGGACCTGATCCCGCCGCTGCCCGGGCTGCCGGACATGGTCTTCGCCGCCAACGGCGCCACCGTGTACGGCAACCAGGCCCTGGTGGCCCGGTTCCGGTTCCCCCAGCGGGACGCGGAGTCGGCAGGCTACCTGGACTGGTTCGCCGCCCAAGGACTGTCCGTCCGGCAAGCGACCAGGGAGAACGAAGGCGAGGGCGACTACCTTGCCGCCGGCCCCTGGCTGCTGGCCGGCAACGGCTTCCGCACCGACCGCCGCGCGCACGTCGAGACCGAGGAGTACTTCGGCCGGGCCGTGATCGGCCTGACGTTGGTCGACGACCGGTTCTACCACCTGGACACCGCGTTGGCGGCGCTGGACGAGCGGACCGTCATGTACTACCCGGACGCCTTCACCCCCGGCAGCCAGGCGATCCTGCGCGAGCTCTTCCCGGACGCCATCATCGCCACCTCTGAAGACGCCGAGGCCTTCGGTCTCAACGCTGTCTCCGACGGCAAGCACGTGCTGATGCCGGAAGGTGCGAGCAACCTGACGGCCCAGTTGCGGGCGGCGGGCTTCGAACCGATCGGCATGGACGTCTCGGAGCTGCTGCGGGCCGGCGGTGGCGTGAAGTGCTGCACGCTCGAGCTGCATGATCAGGTGCCCGGCCAGTGATCGACTACAACGGCAGGAGGTTCCGCGACGTCGCGCACGCCGACGGCGACGGGCCCGTCGCGGCGTACCGGCAGCAGGGTGACCTCCTCTGGGCCGACTTCAGCGGCGGCCGGGTACGGCGCGGGTCGCTGAGCGGCCTGTGCCGTCCCGATGGCACGCTCGAGTTCACCTACACGATGGTGCTTGCCGACGGCACGGTGCTGGCCGGGCACTGTGAGAGCACGCCAGAAATGCTGCCCGGTGGGCAGATCCGGTTGCACGAACGCTGGGAGCGGTACGGACCGCAGGCGGCGACCGGCGTCTCCCAGCTCGACGAGATCGTCGGCGGCTGACCGTGGTGTGTATCAGGGCTACGGAGGCCAGCACTCTCCTTGGCATGGACCACGCCGCCGCCGTCGCCGCGGACAGAGCCGTCAGCGCCGGTGATCTGTCCGTCGTGGTGACCAGTGTGTCGTCGGACTCGCACACCTGGAACCTGGTCGTCCTGCAACTGGTCCTCGAGGAACTCGGTCACCGGGTGCACAACCTCGGCGCCTGCGTGCCGGACGAGCTGATGGTCTCCGAGTGCGCTCGCCTGCGACCCGATCTGATCGTGATCAGCAGCGTCAACGGTCACGGCCGGCACGACGGGCTGCGGCTGATCGGCAAGGTCCGGGGCCACCCGGAACTGGCCCTCACCCCGGTAGTGATCGGCGGGAAGCTGGGTATCGCCGGGCCGGGCAGCGACCGCAGCCGGGCCCAGCTGAGGTCCGCGGGATTCGACGCGGTCTTCGAGGACGGCTCCGGGCTGACCGCCTTCCAATCGTTCGTCGGCCAGCTGACGGCGAGCGTGGTTAGGTGAGCCACCCGACCACCGGCTCGTTCGGTGACTTCGTCACGCGCGCTCAAAGGGCGGGCCGGCTCGTGGTCCAGCCCCGGATGGGGGTCAGCGATCCCGGCGCGATGCGCTCCGGGCTCCTGGCCACCAGGGATGCCGCAGCCACCACCGTCGGGACAATCACGCTCGACAGCTATACCCGGATGGGAGACAACGTCAACGCGCACGCCGCGCTCGCGGCCGGGGTCGAGCTGAACGGCTTTCCCATCGTCGCGCACGACGTGGCCATCACCCGGGCAGTGCTGGACGGCGTGGTCGGTGCCGACTTCCCCGTCCAGATCCGGCACGGTTCGCCGCTGCCGGAGACGATCGTCGGCGCGCTGATCAAGGCCGGCCTGCACGCGACCGAGGGCGGGCCGGTCTCCTACTGCCTGCCCTACAGCCGGGTGCCGCTGGTGGACTCGATCCCGAACTGGGCTCGCAGCTGTGATCTCCTTGCGGAGGTCAGGGAAACCGGCGTCGAGCCGCACGTCGAAAGCTTCGGCGGCTGCATGATGGGCCAGCTCTGCCCGCCCGGCCTGCTGGTCGCGTTGAGCGTGCTGGAGTGCATGTTCTTCCGCCAGCACGGCATCCGCAGCGTCTCCCTGAGCTACGCCCAGCAAACCAATCCGGACCAGGACACCGAGGCGGTGCAGGCGCTGCGCCAACTAGCCGCCCACTGGTTGCCGGACCTGGACTGGCACATCGTTATCTACACCTACATGGGCGTCTATCCACGAACGCCGAACGGCGCCACCCTGCTACTCGAAGAGGCCGCGCGACTGGCGGTCCGGACCGGCGCGGCCAGGCTGATCGTGAAGACAGTTGCCGAGGGCTACCGAATTCCCACCTTCGCCGAGAACATCGATGCGCTGGAGACCGCCGCGGCCGCCGCCGAGCGCTGTACGACGATCGCCGGCGAGGTCGCCGACACCGGCATCCACGCCGAAGCCACCGCGTTGATCGAGGCGGTGCTCGACCTCAGCCCGGATCTCGGCACGGCACTGGCTATCGCGTTCCGGCGGGGCTATCTCGACGTGCCGTACTGCTTGCACCCGGACAATGCCAGCCGGGCCCGCAGTTACCTCGACAGCGCCGGAAGGTTGCAGTGGTCCTCCATCGGGTCGATGCCGATCCGCGACGTCGTCGGGCACACCGGCTCCGGCCAGCTGACGGCAGCCGGGCTGCTCGCCTCGCTGTCGTACGTGGAGCGGACGTTCGACAACGCCAGCCTCGAGCAGGAATACCGAGCCGCGCCGGCAGGGGAAGTCCCGGCCACCCCACCGCCCCGGTCGGACGAACTCACTAAGGAGCAGAGCAGATGACGGAGACCCGGATCCCGGAGACTCAGGCCGAACCACGGCTGCCCGCCAGTCCGCGTGAGCACCTGACCTCACCGGTCACCCGGTCGGTGCTCACGATCCAGAACCGGATACTGGCCGCGACCCGCCAGTTCCTGGGCAGCCAGGGTTTCACCGAGTTGCTGCCGCCGATCATCGGACCGGTCACCGACCCGGGCGCACGCGGCGCCAAGCAGGTCGACGTGGACTACTACGGGCACCGGTACAAGCTGATGACCAGCGCGATCCTCTACAAGCAGGCGGCGCTGACCTCCTTCGACAAGATCTTCTTCATCGCTCCGAACATCCGGCTGGAGCCACTGGAGACCGCGTCGACCAGCCGCCACCTGGCCGAGTTCCACCAGATCGACATCGAGGTGGCGAACGCGTCCCGCGACGACGCCATCGGCATTGCCGAGGGCCTCGTCCGGCACGTGGTACGGCAGGTGGTGGAGGAACTGCCCGGCGAGCTCGAAGCCGTCGGCCGCGACATCGGCGCGCTCGCCGGGCTGCTGACCCAGCCGTTCGGACGCCGGACGCACGCGACCGCGGTCGCCAACCTCACGGCCATCGGGCACGCCCAGAGCCCGGACGCCGAGATCGACTGGGTCGGCGAGGCGATGTTGTCGGAGCAGGTCGAGACGCCGTTCTTCGTCACCGACTACCCGAAGGGATCGCGCGGCTTCTACGACCGGGAGAGCAAGGACCAGCCCGGCATGCTGCGGAACTTCGACCTGATCGCCGCCGAGGGGTACGGCGAGTTGTGCAGCGGCAGCGAACGCGAACAGGACTACGCCACCATCGTCGCGCGGATGCGGGAGACGGCCGAGAACCCGGCGAAGTACGCGTGGTACCTGCAAATGCTGAAGGACGGCGTGCCGCCCAGCGCGGGCTTCGGTCTCGGCCTGGAGCGGTTCACCCGGTACGTCGCCGGGCTGGACTCGGTCTGGCAGGCCAGCGCGTTCCCGAAGGTCCCGGGCATCGCCTCGCCGTGACCGCCCTGTTGCGGCGAAGATATCCCGCATGACGGATGCAACCACAGCACCGGTCGGCCGGCTGAGTCTTGGCCAGGGCACGGCTCTGTACGTCGGAGCCGTGCTGGCGACCGGTGTGATCGCACTGCCGGCTCTCGCTGCCGACGTCGCCGGCCCGGCGTCGTTGCTGGCCTGGCTGGGGCTCGCGGTGGTTTCGGCTCCACTGGCGGCGACGTTCGCCGCGCTCGGTGCGCGCTACCCGGACTCCGGTGGCGTTGCGACGTACGCGCGGCTGGCGTTCGGCGATCGGGCGGCGGCAGTCGTCGGCTGGTGCTTCTATCTGTCCGTCCCTGTCGGCGGTCCGGCCGCTGCGCTGTGGGCCGGTGGGTACGTCGAAGCAGGGCTGGGCGGCGGTGACAGCACCGTCTTCGCGACCATGCTGGCGCTGATGATCGCCGTACCGGCCACCAACGCGTTCGGCATCCAGGTGACCGGCCGGGTCCAGATCGGCCTGTCTGCGCTGCTGACGCTCTTCCTGGTCATGGCGGTCGCGCTCTCGCTACCGCACGCCGACCTGGGCAACCTCCAGCCGTTCGCGCCGCATGGTTGGCAGGCGATCGGCCCGGCGGCCGCACTGCTGGTGTGGAGCTTCGTCGGCTGGGAGGCGGTCACCCACCTGACAGCGGACTTTCGCCGACCGGCTAGGGACGTACCGCGGGCCACGGCCATCGCAGTGATCGTCGTTGGCGTGCTCTATCTCAGCGTCGCATTCGCCACCATCACTGTCCTCGGCCAGGGCGCCGGCGAGACTGACGCACCGCTTGGCGATCTGCTCGCGATCGGCCTCGGCGGCGACGCCCGCGTACTCGCTGCCGCCGCTGCGCTGTTGCTCACCTTCGGCGCCATGAACGCGTACTACGCCGGCGCCGCCAGGCTCGGTGCCGCGTTGGCCCGCGACGGCTCGTTGCCGGCCTGGCTTGACCGAGGCAGCGCCGCCGACGAGGTGCCCCGACGCAGCCTCGCCGTACTCACTGTCATGTCGATGGCGACGGCGGTGGTCGTAGTAGCGGCAGGAGTCGGCCCGTCGTCTCTCGTGCTGCTCACCACCGGGCTGTTCGTCACTGTGTACGCCGTCGGTGTCGCGGCGGCCGTCAAGCTACTCCCCCGGCGCAGCAAGGCACGCCGTGCCGCGATGGTGGCGCAGGGAGCCGTGGTGATCCTGCTATTGATGGCCGGTCCCTACTTGATCTGGCCGGTCATCGTCACCGCCGCCGCGCTGCTCTACCTCCGGCTGACCCGTCAGCGGCGTCCGTAGAGCGCTCGCATACCGAGTACGTCACCGCGTCCGAGGCTGCGCATGTGTCCACTGCAGCGTCTGATGCCGGGGAACATCGTCTGGTTGATGTCCTCGGCGGCGCTGAGGTTCACGAGACCGTAGACGTGGCCGACCTCGTGGGTCAGCACCGACTCCACGTCGTAGCGCCAGCGTTGTGGGTCTGGGGGAAAGGCCGGATCGCAAGCTGGATCCTCGCTGGGGTGGTAGGTCCAGTTGTAGTCGCTGCCGTTCATCCTGATGTCGGCCGAGACCGCCATCGTGACGCCGTGGTGCGTCTCGGCCCAGGTGCAGGTCCACGCCAGCGTCGCTTCGAGGAAACCGCCGGGCAGATCGCCCTCGTCGATCACGTTCTGATAGTCGTTGGCGCCGCAGGTGGTCTGGCCGTCGGCGTAGACGAAGTTTCCCTGCCGGGCAGTGTGGCCGATGAACCCGCCGGCCGCGCCGGTCTTGCCCCGCAGACCGCAGGTGTTGCGGCCCTGGGTGATGTTGGCTGTGGCCCGTCGGGCCGCCGCGTCGAAGTCGGCCTGACGGTCGGTGGCGAGAGCCGTGCCCTTGGTCGTGCGGAAGAGCCAAGGCCAGTACCACTTGTAGGGCCGCACCACGTAGCTGTCTCGCTCGCAAGCTCCGGGACCGGGCAGGTCGGGAAACATCGTGGGACTGTCGATCGCTTGGCCGCCGCTGGTCACGTGCCCCTGCGCGTCGGTGGTCAAGGTGTACGTCCGGGCGCCGGTCGGGTACAGCACGTCCAGCGTGACACTGCTTCCAGGCGGTTGAACGGGGAGCGGCACCCCGTCGCCGGCATCCACCAACCGGCCGACAGCGCCGCACTCCACCGCGGAGCGAGCTGCCAACGCGCCGGACTTCAGGACACCTCCCGGCAACCGGCAAGGATCTGCTGCAGCGGCTTCGGCCGCGGTCAGCGACGGGATCGAGCCGACGCCCAGCGTCAGGCCGATCAGGACTTTCATGGCGCGCGCGGATTTCATGGTTGCCCCCCGGCAGTTCTGACTTGTCCCCTTTGATGGCGCTCTTATCAAACAGAGGGGTCAGCGGTCCGGCAGTGATACCGGTTGGTCGTATTTTCATTGGCCCATCGCGGCCTCTGGTCGGCAGAGAAGGATCTCTTGAAGGAGGCCACCCTGCGCGCCGAGGCATTTCCTGAGGCAGCTGTCCGAAGCCGGGCCCGAACCGGCGCCGCGGATGCGTTCCCGCCCGCCGACGAGTACGGGCAGGCGCTGTTCGGCGCCGACGTCGGCTCTCCCGATCCGACGTGCCCGATCGACCGGCTCCGGCTGGTGCCGCCGATCTTCGTGCCACAGCGGATGGCCCAGCTGATCGAGCTGGCCCGCGAGCCGGTGTATCGCGACGTACTGCTCGAGACGACGATCGGCGGGTTCCGTTCCGCGCTGCCGTTGTACGTCTCGGCCTTCGGCTCGACCGAGGCCGCGAGCGTCGACCTCGGGATCGCCGCCAGCCGCCAGGCCGGCCGCCTCGGCATCCCGATGGTCGTCGGCGAGAACGTCATGCCGGTGAACAGCTACGGCCGGCTCGAGGCGGACGCCGAACAGTCACTGCTCGGGCGGATCAGCGCGTACCAGAAAGAGGCGCTGGACGGGTACGGCGGAGTGGTGGTGCAGCAGAGCACCGAGGACGCCGACGCCGAGGTGTGGAACCTGGTGTACAGCGACCCGAATGTCCTGCCGCTGTTGCAGTCGGGCCGGCTGGCGTTCGAACTCAAAGTGGGGCAAGGCGCCAAACCAGGCCTGGGCGGAATGACGCTGGTCGGCGCAGGCGCGGCCGAACGGCTGGCCGACGCCTATCTCCTCGACCCGGTTCTCGGCGGTGGCCAGATCCTGCGCAGCAGCAGCCCCGGTACCTTCACCGAGGAGATCCTGCGGCAGCAGATCCGGTTGATGCGCAACAACTACCCGCGGGCCCGGATCTGGGTGAAGTTGCCACCGGCCCGCGACGTCGCGGCGGCAGCACAGGTGGCCTGGGCGGCCGGCGCTGATGCGGTGACGGTCGACGGCGCTGAGGCAGGTACCGGGTGGGCTCCGCGGGCGTTCCTCCGCCAGGTCGGGCTACCCCTCGGCGAGTGCCTGCGGCGGATCGGCCACGACCGGGCCGCGCCGGATCCGTCCTGCCTACTGGTGTCCGGCCGGATGTGGGAAGGCGCGCGGGTCGCCAAGTGCCTGGCACTCGGCGCGAACGCGGCCGGCCTGGGCCGGGCTGCACTCCTTGCTGTGGACACCGACCCGGACCAGGGCCTGGTCAACCTGGTCGAATGCCTGGCGCTGGAGTTGCAACTGCTCATCAGCGCCCTCGGCAAATACAACGTGGAGGCGCTCGGTACCGAGGACGTGTGGAGTCCACTGGAAATCTAGGCCAGGTACCGCCCGCGGCCGAGCATGTCGGGTAGCTCCCGGCGCGCGTCCGGTACGGTCTGCCGACTGCGGACCAGCTCCACCAGTTCCGCGGTCGGCTCGACCCCGAGCTCGCTGGCGAGACTCCGCCGGAAGAACTCGAGCCGGCGGATCGCCTCGACCACGTTGTCCTCGGCAAGGTGAACCTCGATCAGCACCCGGGTCGCGCTCTCTCGCAACGGTTCCAGCCGCACTGCTGCCATCGCCGCTTCGATCGCCTCGGCGTACCGGCCCTCGCAGGTCAGCGCCTGAGCGGTCAGCTCAAGCGCATGCAGCTGCAACTGGCGTAGCCGCTCTCGCCCTAGCAGGACCCAGTCGTCGTACCAGCCGGGCAGCAACTCCCCCATCGTGGCGAGCTTTGGCAACAAGCCCTGGTCGGCTCCACACTCGCCGTCGTTGATCACCCGGCGGATGGCCGTGATGAGCGTGTTGACGTCGACGTCGAGGGACTCGTCCAGGCGCAGCGTCTCGTCGCCGGTGATGAGCGGGTCCCGGCTCAGCTGGCGTAGCCGCCACAGCGCTGTCCGCAGGCAGGCCTGAGCTTTGGAGTCCGACACCTCCGGCCACAGGGTGCCGGCTACCTCGGCACGGCTGGACCGACCGCGCAGTGCAACGAACGCGACCACTCGCCGCGCACTGAGCGGGATAGACAGGGTCTGTTGGTCGACGACGACTCGGAAGCCATCGAGCATCCGCAGCTTCACGGCTTGGTGACCTTCACCGTGCGGTGCCTCCGAATCCGGATGCCCCGCCCCTGTTGACTCAACCCGCATCTGACCGTTTCCCCCTTGTGGGTAGACAAAACCCACTGCCGGTGATGATGAAACAACACTGCGTTACCGCTAACAGTTCGAGGCGGATGTCACCCGGTACAAGCATCAACAACCTCCTCGTCGAGTGACCCCCGCGTCACCTGCCGTGAAGTCTGAAGCGTCAGCTAAATGAGTACAAGTCATTGGGCCAGGCAGTTCACCGGCAATTCCCGCCAGCGGGTGGCTGTATCAGCGGTGGACGGTCTACGCCTCTCGTTCGTAGTCCGATCCGAGAGGAACCCCGTGGACAACACCGATGGTGTGGTGCTGCAACTCGGCAGCGGTTTCCAGCCCTACCGGCAGTACCTGATGGAGGGTGCGGCGAAGCGCCGGCCGCTCTGGTTGATCGACGACGAACCGGCCGGCTGGCAGCTGCCCTACCTCGTCGGAAGCAGCGTGGTCGTGCCACTCGAAGGGGCAGGCCTGGTGCTCGATCAGGCCGGCCTGCTCGCGGCGGCCGAGGCCGTTGCCCGGAGCCACCGCGTCCTGGGCGTCTTCACGTACGACGAGCCGTCGGTGATCGCCACCGCACTGGTCGCGGACCGGCTCGGCCTGCCGGGCCTGACCCCCGAGGGCGCGGAAGGTTGCCGCAACAAGGTCAAGAGCAGGCAGGCGCTGACCGCCGCCGGCCTCCCGCAACCGCGGTTCGCGGTAGCGACCACGGCTGACGAGGCTGCCACCGCCGCCGCGGACATCGGCTACCCGGTCGTGGTCAAACCGCGCGGCATGGCGGCGAGCATCGGAGTCGCTCTGGTGGACGACCCGGCCGGCATCGCCGCCGCGTTCGACCGGGCCGACCAGTCCAGCCGCAGCGGCCCGGCCGAGTACCACGGCGGCGCGCTGATCGAGGAACTGGTCGACGGCCCGGAGATCAGCATCGACGGTGCGGTGGTCGCGGGTGAGTACCTGCCGATCTGCATCGCGCACAAGCAACTCGGGCCGCCGCCGTACTTCGAGGAGATCGGCCACGTCGTCGACGGCAACGACCCGTTGCTGACCGACCCCGAGCTGCGCGAACTGCTCCGGGCCGCGCACGCGGCGCTCGGCGCGCAGTACGGGATCACCCACACCGAGATCCGGTTCAGCTCCCGCGGACCGGTGGTGATCGAGGTGAACGGCCGGCTCGGCGGTGACCTGATCCCCTATCTCGGAAAGCTTGCCACCGGCATCGATCCCGGCGCGGTCCTGGCCGACGTCGCCCAGGGCATCCGGCCCCAGCTGGACTCCGGTCACCGGACCTGTGTGGGCATCCGGTTCTGCTATCCGCCCGAGGACTGCCGCGTGATCGAGATCGGCGTACCGGAGCCGGGAGCGGTTCCCGGCCTGGTGGAAGCACATCCGATGGTGGCCGCGGGAGCGACGGTACGGCTGCCACCGCGGGCCCACATCGGCCGGCACGCCTACGTCATCTGTACCGCGGACGACCCCGCAACCTGTGCCGACCGGCTGACCGCCGCGGCGGAACTGGTCGAGCTGAAGTACGAAGCCTTGAACGAGACAGAGTATTCCGGACGGCCATGGTGAGCCGAGACGTTTGGAGCCCGAATGATCAACCGTGAGGTCGAGCTGCTCGCAATCGGCGCCGGGCCGGCGAACCTGGCCCTTGCCGTCGCGATCGAGGAACTCGGAATCGACGGCCTGGCAGAGAATACGCTGGTCATCGAACGAGGTCACTCGATCGAGTGGCAACGCGGACTGCTGCTGCCCTGGACGAAGAGCCAGGTGGCCTTCGCCAAAGACCTGGTGACATTGCGGAACCCGCGCAGCGAGTTCACTTTCCTCAACTACCTGCGCAGCGTCGGCCGGCTCGACGACTTCATCAACATGGGCAGCTTCACGCCGTACCGCCTCGAAGTCTCCGGCTATCTCAGCTGGGTGGCGGAGTCGCTGCGCAAGGTGAGGCTCGAGCTCGGCTGTGAATGTACGTCGGTCACACCGGTCCGGGACTCGGCCGGCACCCTGACAGGCTGGCTGACCAAGCTCGCCGACGGCAGCACGATCTCCAGCCGGTACCTCGTCATCGGCGCAGGGCGCGACACGTACGTACCGCCGGTCCTGGCCGGCCTGCCCTCCGACCGGTTGGTCCACAGCACGCGGTACCGCACGCGGGTGACCGCGCTGGACAAGGAGCAGCCGCACCGGGTCGCCGTGGTCGGCGCCGCGCAGAGTGCGGCCGAGATGTTCCGCGCACTGCACACCGACCTGCCGGCCAGCGACGTCAGCTGGGTGATGCGGTCGATCGGACTGCGCGCGTACGACACGAACAAGTTCACCAACGAGCTCTACTACCCGTCCTACATCGACAAGGTCTTCGAGGCGCGACCGGAAGGCAGGGAGCAGATCCTGCGGGAGATGCACCTGACGAACTACTCCGGTGTCGAGACCGACCTGCTGCAAGACCTCTACACCAGCATGTACCTGGACAAGCTGAGTGGCGTGGAGCAGCGGCGGCTGGTGACGATGACCGACATCACCGGTGCCCGGGCGGAGGGCGACGAGATCGTCCTCGAACTGACCGACCGCAGGACCGACGCGGTGACAGAGCTGCGCCGGGACCTGGTCTTCCTCGGGACTGGCTTCATCCGGGAGATGCCGGCCATGGTCCGCAACCTCAGCGCTGCGATCGGACTGGACCGGATCGACGTGACCCGGCAGTACCGGCTGAAGCTGGGCGAGCCGTCGGACGCGGCCTGCTACCTGCAAGGGGTGAACGAGGCGACACACGGCATCGCCGACTCGCTGCTCAGCGTGCTGGGCAACCGGGCCGCCGACATCGCCAATGACGTCCTGGCTCGCCGGGCCGGGAAAAGAACCAACGGGATTCACCGGGCCACGGCGGAGCAACTCACTCCTGTTGCGCTGTCTGCTGACGGAGCCCTACAAACCTGAGGAGGCCGCCGTGCCTGGAACGGAAAGATCCTTGCTATCCAGGCCCGGCCGCAGCCTCGCAGCCGCCGCTTGCCTGGTCGCCGGCGCGGTCGCCTTGCTGGTTCTCGCGTACGCCGCCGGCTGGCTGACGTCGGACCGCACTTCCGTGGCCGGTTCCCTTCCACCGGCCGGCGGTCCGACGCCGGCACAGCTGATGTGGCGGCTGCTGCTGGCGATCGCGGTGGTCTGTGCGCTGGCCACAGTGTGCGGCCGGCTGGCCCGGCTGATCGGCCAGCCTCCCGTGGTCGGCGAGATCATCGCCGGTCTCATCCTCGGACCGTCGGTGATCGGATCGCTGGCACCGTGGCTGTTCGACGCCATCCTGCCGGCCGAGGTACTGCCCCATCTGGGCTTGCTGGCACAGGCCGGCCTAGCCGTCTTCATGTTCACCGTCGGCGCCGAGTTCGGTCGAGAAGGGCTCGGTCGCGATCGGGGAGCGATCGCTGGAGCCAGCCTTGCGATCATGGCGGTTCCGTTCGCCCTCGGCGTACTCGCGGCACTACCGCTCTACTCGACGCTGGCCGGCCCGTCAGTGGATCGGCTGCCGTTCATCATCTTCATCGGTACGGCGCTGAGCATCACCGCGTTCCCAGTACTGGCCCGGATAGTGCAGGACTGCGGTCTGCTCGGCACCCGGCTCGGATCACTGGCCATGCTGTGCGCCGCAGTTGCCGACGTACTCGCCTGGTGTGCACTCGCGATCGTGATGGCGATGATCCGGGCGGCGGGTCCCGGTGAAGCCCTGGTGTCGCTGACTCTGACTCTGCTGGTCGGCGGAGGCTGCCTGCTGGTCCTCCGACCGCTACTGCGGTGGCTCGCAGACCGGTACGCCGCAGCCGTGCCCACCCCGATCCTGGTACTGATGGTGCTCGGCCTGATCCTGGGCCTCGCCGCGGCGACCGACCGGATCGGAGTACACGCGATCTTCGGCGGCTTCCTGGCGGGTCTGGTGGTGCCGAAGGACTGCCTGCCGGTGCGTCAGGTGGCAGAGCAGATCGGCGGGCTGAACCGTGTGCTGCTGGTACCGGTCTTCTTCGCCTCGATCGGCCTGCAGACCGACGTCACCGCGGCGGTGTCTCAGCCGGAGGTGCTCGCTGCCGGCGGCCTGCTGCTGGTGGTCGCGATCGCCGGCAAGTTCTGCGGAGCCGTGCCGGTGGCCAAGGCCGGCGGGCTACCGGTCCGATCCGCGGTCGGCCTCGGCGTACTGATGAACGCCCGTGGGATCACCGAGATCGTCGTCCTGTCCGCCGGGCTCAGTGTCGGCATCATCAACCACAGCGCCTTCACGGTGATGGTGGTGATGGCGCTGATCACCACCATGATGGCCGCTCCGTTACTGCGTTTGCTCGGTCCGTCACTGCGGGACCCCAGCGCTACCGACCGGTTACCGACGGGTGCGTATGCCCGCGGTGACGCAACACCGCTGATTCCGTGACGGCATGACTACGCCTTCGTGACGGGGCCGGTGATCGAATAGAGGGCGAAGGCGGCACTGACGACGGACCTCGGGGGACGTGGTGAGGCACAGGGCCGTTCAACATTTTACCGGGGAGGCTTTACCGCGCCCGTAGAACGGATCGGGCAACCTGTCGGCGTCCAACCTCGCCGGCGGGACCTACCTGTGCCTTTTTGCTCCTGCATCGTCGCCAGTCCGCGAGCATCAGCGAAAGGACGTGGAGCGTGTCGACGATCTCGTTACGCAAAACCGAACGGACTGAGGGAAATCGCCGTAACAACGATTCCGGACCCTCACTCGAAGACCTTCTCGGTCGGGCCCTGGCTTCTGATTGGTCGGCATGGAAGGAGCTGGAAAGCCGCTACGGCCAGCTGCTCATCCACGCTGCTCGTGGTGTCGGACTCAGCCACAGCGACGCCGGCGACGTGGCTCAGCTGACCTGGCTCCGGTTGTGGCAACACGGTCACCAGATCCGGGACCCTGAATGCCTCCCGGCCTGGCTGGCCGCGACGGCCCGGCGCGAAGGTCTGCGACTGGCGATGAGCAGGAAGAAGTACCTCCTGTACGCCGACCCGACAGCCGAGCACAGCGATGGCCACCGCACGGCTGTGCTCGACGTCTACCCCGTCGACGGCGAATACGAGCCGACGACGGAGCAGGCCCTACGCAGGCTGCCCGGCCGCTATGAGCGGCTGATCCGCCTGTTGATGTCCGACAGCTGTCCCTCCTACACCGAGATCGCCGAAATGCTGAATCTTCCGATCGGCAGCATCGGCCCGATGCGGATGCGAGCGCTCCAGATGCTCCGCCGTACACCGGAACTGGCACCAGCCTTCGCGCCCTGACCAAACCGAAGGCACCTGCCAGTAGTAAGTCCTGACCGCCACCGCAGACGGTGGCGCGCTCGCCGCGACCGCCCCAGAGGAGCAGCCCCCGGCTCCTCTGGCCGCCGCAGTAGGCAGTTCGACGAGATCCTGTATGACGAACTCGCGCGCCGTCGCGCCGATCCGAAGCTTGCCGAGCGCAACGATGTCGACCGCCGCGTCCCCGAGGCTGCGAAATCCTGGCCACTCCCCGCTGACAGCCCGACACGGAGCCTCGGCTTCGTTTTTCTTGCTGCTTACGACTGGACACTGCGCGTCCGGAGAGGGATCGTGCAAGGGGAGACGCAAATGGCTGATGTGGCGGAGCGAATCAGTGCCGGGGCGCGTGTTACCGCGCTCCCGCGCAGGAGAAGCCTGGGCAGTGTGGTTCGCAAATGGGTGACCACCACCGATCACAAGCTGATCGGGCATCTGTACCTGATGACCTCGTTCGGGTTCTTCCTGATCGCCGGCGTGATGGCGCTGCTGATCCGCGCGGAACTCGCCGAGCCGGGTCTACAGGTTGTCAACGAAGAGGTCTACAACCAGCTCTTCACCATGCACGGCACGATCATGTTGCTGCTGTTCGCGACACCGCTGTTCGTCGGTTTCGCCAACGAGATCGTGCCGATCCAGATCGGCGCCCCCGATGTCGCGTTCCCGCGGCTCAACATGTTCAGCTTCTGGCTGTTCCTGTTCGGTGGCCTGATCACCATCTCCGCGTTCCTGACGCCTGGCGGGGCCGCGGACTTCGGCTGGACCGGCTACGCGCCGCTGTCGAACGAGGTCCGCTCTCCGGGCGTCGGCGGTGACCTGTGGATCATGGGTCTGTGGATGGCCGGGCTGGGCACCATCCTGGGCGCCGTCAACTTCGTCACCACGATCATCACCCTGCGCGCGCCCGGGATGACGATGTTCCGGATGCCGATCTTCACCTGGAACGTATTGGTCACCTCGATCCTGGTCCTGATCGCCTTCCCGATCCTCGCTGCGACGCTGCTGATGCTGGAGGCGGATCGAGCCCTCGGAGCCCACGTGTTCGACGCCGCGAACGGCGGGCCGCTGCTGTGGCAACACCTGTTCTGGTTCTTCGGCCATCCCGAGGTTTACATCATCGCGCTGCCGTTCTTCGGCATCATCACAGAGATCCTGCCGGTCTTCAGCCGCAAGCCCATCTTCGGGTACGTCGGCCTGGTGGCGGCCACCCTCTCCATCGGGGCCCTGTCGATCGCCGTCTGGGCGCACCACATGTTCGTCACCGGCGCGGTGAACCTGCCGTTCTTCTCCTTCATGACGTTCCTGATCGCGGTGCCCACCGGGGTGAAGTTCTTCAACTGGATCGGCACGATGTGGGGCGGCTCGATCTCGTTCGACACCCCGATGCTCTGGTCGGTCGGCTTCCTGGTGACCTTCCTTTTCGGCGGCCTGACCGGCGTGATCCTGGCTTCGCCGGCCTTGGACTACCAACTGTCCGACTCGTACTTCGTGGTCGCGCACTTCCACTATGTCGTCTTCGGCACGGTGGTGTTCGCGATGTTCGCGGGCTTCTACTACTGGTGGCCCAAGATGACCGGCCGGATGCTGGACGAGAAGCTCGGCAAGCTGCACTTCTGGCTGCTGTTCATCGGCTTCCACACCACGTTCCTGGTGCAGCATTGGCTCGGAGTGGAAGGCCTGCCGCGCCGCTACGCGACGTACGGGGCGAACGAGGGCTTCACCACCATGAACCAGATCTCGACGGTCGGCGCCATGCTGCTGGGCATCTCGATGCTGCCGTTCTTCTACAACCTCTACAAGTCACGCAGGGCGCCGCTCGTCGGCGTCGACGACCCATGGGGCTGGGGCCGCTCACTCGAGTGGGCGACCAGCTCCCCGCCGCCGCGGCACAACTTCGAGAAGCTACCGCGGATCAGGTCGGAAAGCCCGGCCTTCGACCTGCACCACCCGGCTGTCGCGATGGCGGAGTACCCGGACTCCGGTGCGCCGCGCGACAACCTGCTGGACGCCGGCGAGGACCAGGGCCGGGTCGAGAACCTCGAACGCAACGCGGGGACCGAGAGCAGCACGTGAGAGTGGCAACACCATGGCCTACAGCTTCGTCTGGCGCGCAACCTGCGGCGTGATCGGTGGTCTAGGGATCGGCCTGGCACTGATCGTGCTGCCACTCGACCTGCTGATCCCGTTCGTCCTGCTGACCATCGTCGTTGGCCTGACAGCGGCTGTCGGTCACGCGTCGAGCAACACCGGCGACCAGGAAGAACGGCGAACCAGCAAGCAGGCAGGCCTTCTCGCCGCGCTGCCCTTCCTGGGACTCTTGGCCTTTGCAGGTCTCGCCTTCGCCCTCGGCGCCGTAGTACTGCTGCTGGCTCTGGCCCTGGTCGCCACCTCACCACCTGTCGTCCGCTGGTACGGCGACTCCCCCAACTGGCCGCAGCCAGGGGAACCTGGTGATTCGGCGACCAGTACGGCCGAGCTCTGCCGGCAATGGCATGACAGCTTCGAGGACCTGAACCAGGCGATCACGCCGGCAGCTCGGCTGCGCATCGTGACGGCTCGTCAACGCTGCCTCGACGAGCTGGAACGCCGTGATCCCGACGGTCTGAACGCCTGGCTCAGCTCCAGCGCCAGCGCCGCCGGCGACCCCAGCCGCTTCCTCAGGATGGACCATTCAGAAACCCCACCCACCGACAGCTGATACCTCGCCAGACTCACTCCGCAACGCCTCAGAGCAAGGCCGGGCGGCCGCAGAGTAACCCTCTGCGGCCGCCCGTTGAGTCCTAAGGCCAGACGGCTAGCGACTGAGACGCAGGTCGAAAGCCTGGACTTCACCCTTCGTGGTCTCGTAGGACAGCAGGAGTCGTCCGTCTGCCCGCAGCTTCTCTCGTTGAGCCGCGGTGATCGGGATCGACAGGTGCGTGGTCTTCTTGCTGATCGTGCTTGTCGTTTGCTTGACGACGTGGCCGCTCATGTCCGGTGACCAGGGCGGATAGCCGCCGTCGGTGGCCGCGCACGGTGTCAGGCCGTAGTCCGGCGCGGGATCGGCCGCTGGCGAGCAGCTCGTTGTGTAGACCGGGATCGCGCCGATCAAGCCGGTCCAGAGGAACAGGCGAGCTGTACCTGAGCCGGTGGACGATATATCGAGCTCGACAGACGAACGAGACAGCTTCGCGTCTGTCACCTTCAGCTTGTTACTCGCGGAGACCGGTACGCGTCCAGAGATCGGTACGCCGTTGCGGGCCGACTGCGCGATCGTCTGTGGCGACAGGGCTCCGTTGAGGTTGGGGTTGGAGACGTTGGGCGGTGCCGGGGTCGTCGGGCGATCGGCGGGTGGCGTGTAGCCGGTGAGCGACGCCTGACCCCAGCGGTACGGATCGGACTGCACCGAGCCGAGTGCCGACCAGCCGAGCCGGGTGCTCATGTCGATGTGCCGCAGCGTCGTCGTACCGGCTGCAGAGGTGTCGTCGTTGTCGTACGGCGTGATGTTCAGCCCGAGCTTGGCCGGGTCCACTGCGGCCGGGAGTGCGGCCAGTGGGATCTTCACCTCCAGGTCGTAGCCGCCACCGGCGTACGCGTGGGGTGTCGTCGTCTCGTTGCTGCCGACCCAGGTGGCATTGCTCGCGACCTGTACGCCGGGGGCGTTGCCGATGCTGAGCGGGCCGGTCGAGTAGCCCTGGTGGTTGTCGGCGTCGCGTTCCCAGCAGGGCCCGTTCGTGCCGTTGCCGTTGCGGTTGGTGGGGTCGTTGGTGAACGGGAAGATGCCGAGCTTGAAGGTGTTCGCGGTGTCCTTGAGCACCTGCGACGCAGTACCGCGTGGGTCGAGCAGGATCTCCACCGAGTCGGCCTGCCAGTGCCCGACACATTCCTCGGGTGTGACCGCGTAGGACTGGTAGTCGTCGCGGACGTGGACGAAGAAGTAGAGCGCGTCGTTCGACCAGGTGACCTTCGCAGTGTTGCCGTCGCCTGTCGATGAGACGCCGCAGTCGTCAACGCCTGTGCAAGAACCCCCGCCTTGCCAGACACGGCCGAGGTCGAGTGTCGGCCCGGCGTACTCGCCAGGTGAGGCCGTGCCGTCGACAACCGGTGCAGTGGACGCCTGCGCGATCCCGGTGGAGGGAACGAGCGACAAGGTCAGTGTCTCGCTACCGGAACCGGCCGGCGCGCTGTAGGTGGTAGTGATCGGGATCGAGACGTTCTGCGTTGCAGGCAAGGCGGTGTCGGTGTTGGTGACCTGGAACGTCACCGTGGTCTCAGCGCCCGGCTGCACAGCGCCGTACGGCTTCGTGGTCGCGTCGGCCGTGAAGTTGGACGGCAGGGTGAGACCGACCGTCCCACTCTGCGGCTGACTCGACCAGTTGTGTACTACGACCGGAAGCGCGATTGTCGTGCCGACGGCCATCGACTGGATCGCTGCCGATCGGCCGAGCCTGGTGGCTTGTGGAGCTGTGTCCTTCAGCCATTCGTCGTACTCCTGCCAGTTCCCCCAGCGCTGGAAGCGGCCCTCGGTCGGGGACACGATCCGTACGACGTTGTCGGTGTAGCCGGTCTTGGTCCCGCTGGCGAACAGGGCCGAGATCTTGAAGTTCTGGTTCACCGTGGCGGTGGTGCTCGGCGTGACCGTGAAGGTCACTTCCTTGCTGCCGTCGACCTTGCCGACGTCCTGGGCCGGGCTCACCGTCCAGCCCGGCGGCACGGTCAGCTCGGCCTTGCCGGGCTTCAGCGACCCCTTCAGGTGAAGCGTCGCCTGGAACGGTTCACCGGCAACGTTGAGGAACCGCGAGAAAGTCAGGTACTCGAGCGTCCCCAGCGGCAGACCACCCGGATCTGGTTTGGTCGCGCCGAACAAGATCGCCTCATCCCGGCCGGCCGCGGGATTCGTGGTGGGCTGGAACGGCACGAACGATTGCGTCATCCCGAACCGCGAACAAGCCGGCGCCGAAACTCCCTTGTACATAACGCGACTCTGCGTCGGATAGGCCGCCCGTCCTTCGTCGGCGACCTGCTGCCAGATCTTGGCGGACCCCGCCGGCTTGCCCTGCAGGTTGCCGGCCGGCCACTTGTACGGCGAGTCGTAGCCAGTCCACACACCCGCCACCGTGTCGAGATTGGCCGGGACGAAACCGGTGGTGCAGTTGGCGGCCGTGGTGGTTCCGCCGGCGCCGGCAGTACTGCCACCCGAGAACACCTTCTTGACCTGCCAGGTGCTCAGCGCGTCCTTGCCCTGCAGCTGTTCGGGGAACCTGGTCGGATCGGCGGCCGCGAGCACGCCCTCCCAGATCAGCCGCCCAGCCTGCTGGTGGTTGCCGTGGCCCGCCCCGAGAGTCGGCGTGAAACCGATGTAGATTTCCGGCTGCGTCGTCCGGATCACCCGGGTGACGCGGCGCAGCGTCTCCTCCTCGTCCCAGAAGTACTGCGTCAGCGGCGCGCTCTGGTTGTAGAAGAAGTCGACCCGGTCCAGGTTGAAGATGTCGACCGTGCCGGAACGGTAGTGCGCGACCCGATCCTCGTTCTCCCGGCGCAGCCCGAGGTCCGGCCCGAGTTCGTTACCCGCGGAGTTCCCGCCACCCTCACCACGAGTGACCATGATGATCCCGCATTTCGTGCCATACCGCTCATGCCAGACACCACACGGCCCGATGATGCTCGTGTCGTCATCTGGATGGGCCCACTCCCCCATCACATCGATCTTGGTCGCCCGATCCGCGACGTACTGGCCGGGTGGACTACCGCCCGCCTGCGCAGGTGCGGTCGCCGCGGGGCTACCTAGGGGGATCAGGACAGCGGCTGCCAGCAGGGCAACCATGGTGCGGTAACGCTTCATTGCTGTCTCCTTGTCACTGGCACAGCGGGGGATACGACTCATTCCCTGACAGCGCCCTCGAGCATGCCTGCGATGAAATGGCGCTGCAGGAAGAGATAAAGAACGACGACAGGCGTCGCGACGATGACCGCACCCGCTGCGAGCAGGGTGAAGCCTTGGGTGTACTGCCCCTGGAAGAAGGCCAGGCCCAGTGGTGCCGTGCGGAGGTTCTCGTCGGTGACCATCACCAACGGGATCAGGAACTCGTTCCAGGTCCACATGAAGACCAGCACCGTCATCGTGACGATGGCCGGTCTCGCCAGCGGAACAAGGATCTGCCAGAGCAGCCTGCGGGTGGAGGCGCCGTCGAGCCTGGCCGCCTCGACCAGCGCGCGGCTGGACGAGCGGAAGTAGGCGCGCATCCAGAAGGTGCCGAAGGCAACCGATTGCGCGACCTGCGGCAACGCGACGGCCCAGAAGGTATCGGTCAGACCGAGCGAACGCAGGTCGAAGTACAGCGGGACGACGATCGCCTCGCTGGGCATCATGATGCCGAGGAGAAACAGGTAGAACAATGGTCCCGAACCGCGGAAGCGCATCACCCCGAAGGCGAAGCCGCTGAGGATCGACAACAGTACGCTGACCACCACGACCGAGACCGACACCGCCAGGCTCATCCGCAGGTAGGTGCCGAAGTGGCCGATCCGCCAGGCGTCGGCGAAGTTCCCGAAGCCGCCACCGCCACCGGCGTCCGAGGGCCCGAACGCCGCCTGCAGAACGGTAAGGATCGGTGTGATCGCGAACACTGCGAAGACGACCAGGATCAGGTAGTTCGCGGACTTCTCGGCGCGAGAGATCACGAGGCGGCCTCCCGGTCGCCGATCCAGTTGATCAGCAACGAGATCGCCAGGATGACAACCGTCAACGTGACCCCGACCGCGGCGGCCGAACCGACCCGGCCGAGCTCGAAGGCCCGGTGATAGACCTCGTACGACGGCACGCTGGTCGACGTACCGGGTCCCCCGCCGGTCGTCACGTAGACCAGGTCGAACGTGCGCAGCGCGGCGATCACCGTCAACGTCGAGGCGACCGCTATCTCACCCCGCACGGACGGCAACGTCACCGCGAAGAACTCGCGCACCGGCCCGGCCCCGTCGAGCCGCGCGGCCTCGTACAGGTCACCGCTGATCCGGCTCATCCCGGCCAGCAGCAACACGGTCACCAGCCCGGTCTCGAACCAGGTGCCGACGAAGCCGACCGCCGGCAGGGCAAGCGCGTAGTCGCCGAGCCAGCCGCGCTGGAGCGAGTCCAGCCCGAGCGCGCCGAGGAGAGCGTTGAGGCTGCCGTCCGGCGCGTACACGCGGCGCCACGCGACGGCCACGACGACCATCGCGACCACCTGCGGCAGGAACACCACGGTCCGGAAGAACGGCAGTCCGCGGACCTTCGCCCGGTTCAGGATCGACGCCAGCACCAGCCCGACACAGACCGGCACGACCGCGAAGAACACGATCAGTACCAGCGCGTGCCCGAACGCTGCCCGGAGCCCTTCGTCGCTGACGATCTCGCGGTAGTTGGCGAATCCGATCCAGCGGCCCAGCGTCAGCCCGTCCCAGTCGTAGAAGGACAGTTGAACCGAGCGCAGCAACGGGTAGAGCAGGAAAGCCGCGTAGACGAGGAACCCGGGCAGCAGGTACAGGTACGCGATCCGCCGCGGCTCGCCCGGCGGGCTACCCGTTCTTCGCGGCGAACGCACTGTAGTCCTTCTCCAGCCGGTCGAGGAACTGGTCCGGGGTCGCCTTCTTGGCGAGCAGGTCCTGCAGCGCAGCGCCGATCGTGTCGTACATCGTCGGCGTCGCGTAGTCGAGGTACGGAACGAGCCCGTCCGCCTCGACCGTCTTGCCGAATGCGGTGAAGACATCCTGCTGCAGTCCCGGCGTGACCTGCTGGGCCGCCGTGTCGGCCACCGGCAGGTTGCCGGTCTTGGCAAGCGTGCCCATCGCGTCCTTGCTGGTGATGAAGTTGATGTACGCCGCGGCCGCCTCGGGGTGCTTGCTCTTGGCGGTGATGGCGAACGGCAGTCCGGTACCGCCGGTGGCGAGCGGCTTGGCGTCAGCGCTTGTGCCGGGCGGCACCATGAAGCCGACGTCGTCGCCCATCGCCTTCTGCAGGTCGGCCTGCAGCCAGGTACCGGCGATCAGGTAGCTCCCCTTTCCCTTAGAGAAGCTTTGCCAGGCGGGGTCGTAGTCCTGGCCGTTGAACCCCTCGTTGAAGTACCCCTTGGTGACCCAGTCGGTAAGCGTCTGTGCCGCCTTGACGTTCTCGGGCGTCTTCCAGCTGGCGCCCTTTTGCCCAAAGGCCAACTGCTTGATCGAGTCAGCGGGCGTGGTACGCCCCTGGACCGTTCCGAAGACGTGGATAGCGGGCCACTTCTCCAGGTTGCCCAGCACGAGCGGCGGCTCGCCCTTGCCCTTCAGGGTCACCAGCGACGCCTCGAATTCGTCCCACGTCTTCGGCGCCTCGACGCCAGCCGCGGCCAGCTTCTTCTTGCTGTAGTAGACCCCTACGACCTCACCGACCTGCGGCAGCCCGTACAGGTTGCCTTGGCCGAACGTCTTCCCATCAGGGCTGTACGACGAGTACTGCCGCACCGATGCCGGGTAGCGCTTGTCCCAGCCGTAGGCCGTTGCGTACGGGTCGAGCGGGATCAGCTGGTTGGCCTTCACGAACTCGCCCATGTCCGAGCGGCCGTTGTTCGCCTCGACGACGTCGGGCGGCTCGTTGCCGCTCAAGGCCAGCCTGAGCGTCGTCTTCAGGTCGTCGAAGGACCGGGAGACGCGCTTGAGCTTGATGTTCGGGTACTTCGCCTGGAAGGCCTTGTTCAGCTCTTCCATCTGCGCCGCCTGGCCACCGCGGACCTCCTGGTCCCAGACCACCAACGTGACGTCGCCGAGCTTGGAGGCGTCGGTCTGCACGCTCGAGGCTGTCGCCTGCGGTGGTGGCGCCGAAGTGTCGGAACCCGGGGCGCAGGCGGCGAGGGTGGCGAGGGCGGTGGCCAGGACGCCGGCGGTCAGCAGCAGTCGGGGTGAGCGGCTCATGAGGTGCTCCAAGAGTTCGGGGTGACGTCCGCGTTCCGGGCGATGGTGGCAGCGGCGCGACGTACGGCGCCGACGGGGACAGTGGGGACGATCTCGTCGAGGAAGGCGTACCGGCGCCGCAACGAGCGGCTGTAGCTGGTCTGGTCGTTCGAGTCGCGCAGGTCGTGCCACCAGTCCGCGATGTCTCCCCAGCCGGGCGCGGCCAGCGAGCCACCGAACTGCTGCACAGCCAGCGCCGAACAGAGCGTCGAGAAGGCGAGCCTGTTCTCGAGACTCCAGCCGGCCAGCGTGCCGACGACCAGACCGGCGCCGAAGACGTCGCCCGCCCCGGTCGGATCCAGCGCGGGCACCCGAAGAGCCGGGACCCGAGCCTCCTCGCCAGTGGTGGCGTCGATGGCCAGCGCGCCTTCGGCGCCGTTGGTGACGACGGCCAGCGGGACGCGATCAGCCAGCGCGTACAGGGCGTCCTGTGCGGTCTCGGTCCGGGTGTAAGCCATCGCCTCGCCCGCGTTCGGCAGGAAGGCGTCGCAGTGCTGAAGCTGGTCCAGCACGCCCGTCGACCAGACGCCGGTGCCGTCCCAACCGACGTCGGCGAAGACCTTCGCGTCCTCCTTGCGGGCGAGGTCTACCCAGGTCGCGCGGTCCGTGCTGCCCAGCGGCTCGATGTCGCCGAGGTCCACGATCACAGCCCGGGAGCGCGGCGGCTGGCCGATCATCTCGGTCGCCGACAGCGGGGACGGGTGGCCATGGGTGACCATGCTGCGGTCGCCGCCGTGCGCCACCGACATCGTCACCGGCGAGTGCCAGTTGTCGAACCGCCGGGACCGGCCGAGATCAACGTGCTCCTGCTCGGACAGCGTCCGCCAGCAGAAGTCCGCGTAGTCGTCGTCACCGAAGGCAGCGGCCAAAGAGGTCCGCAGGCCGAGGCGGCTGGCCGCGATGGCGAGGTTGGCGGTGCCGCCGGGCGAGGAACCCATCCCGTCGGCCCAGACCTCGGTTCCACCGGTCGGCTTGTCGGCGAGGCCCGTGAAGATGATGTCGAGGAAGACCGTGCCCCAGAGAAAGACGTCGAACTCGGCGCCTCCGGGACCTCGCTGACCAGCCAGTGGGTCGTACGTCATGTCCGGCATGTCGGTCATCTTGCTCCTGACATACCTGACCTGGCAAGCATGTTTGATCAAAAATATTCAGAACCTGCACACTTCTGATCGAGAATGACTGGTATCTTCGAGGCGTGCGACATCAGCGGCAACTCGACATCGTGCAGCGACTGCGGACCGATGGCGCCACTTCGGTGGACGACCTGGCCCGCCTGCTGGGGGTCAGTTCGGCGACGATCCGCCGGGATCTGCAGCACCTCGACGAGGCCGGCCAGATCACCCGGGTGCATGGTGGTGCGATCATCCCGGCGGACGGGTCGGAGGACGCCGACCTGCAGCGCCCCTTCGCGACGGTGGCCGCCGACGAGACGTCGGACAAACGAGCGATCGCTCGTCTCGCGGCCACAGTGGTCAGTGACGGCGACGTGGTTCTGCTGGACGTCGGGACGACTACTCAACTGCTGGCCAAGGAGCTTCGCGGTCGCCGGATCACGGTGATGACGACAAGCCTCGCAGTACTGGACGTACTCCGCGACGACCCGGCGGTCGAGCTCATCTTGATGGGCGGATGGGTGCGACGCGCCTATCACTCGCTGGTCGGGGTGCTGACCGAGGACGCCCTGCGCCAGGTTCATGCCGACCTGGCCTTCTTGGGCGCCAGCGGCATCCGGCGTGACGGTGAGGTGCTCGACACGACCTTGGTGGAGGTTCCGGTCAAACGTGCGCTGATCGAAGCCTCGGATCGATCTGTCCTACTGGCCGACTCGCACAAGTTCCCCGGGACAGGCAAGCTCAAGGTCTGCGGTGTGGCAGACCTCGACGTGCTGGTCACCAACAGCGGAGCAGATCCGGAAACCCTTCGACTGTGCGCCGACAGCGGCGTGGAGGTACTGACCGCATGAAGCTGGCCATCCTTGGCGGTGGAGGATTCCGTGTCCCGCTCGTCTACGGCGCCGTGATGCGCGACCAAGGCGACCGGCGGATCGATCACGTTTCCTTGTACGACGTGGTGCCGGAGCGGCTCCAAGCCATCGAGCAAGTTCTGCGGCAACTCGGAGCGGAGGCTGACCAGCCACCCGTTGTGGAGACCACGACGGATCTTGACACCGCCCTTGACGGTGCCGACTTCGTCTTCTCGGCGATCCGGGTAGGCGGACTCGAGGGCCGCACCGCGGATGAGCGGGTCGCACTCGATCTCGGTCTGCTCGGACAGGAGACCACCGGACCCGGCGGCCTGGCCTACGGCCTTCGGACGCTGCCAACCGCAGTACGGATCGCAGAACGCGCAGCGGCGATGTGCCCAGGGGCATGGATCATCAACTTCACCAATCCAGCTGGGATGATCACCGAGGCCATGCAGCAGGTGCTGGGCCGCCGGGTGATCGGAATCTGCGACTCGCCGATCGGGCTGGGACGCCGCGCGGCCCGGGCACTGGGTCACGATCCCGATCGCGTCTCGGTCTCCTATGCCGGCCTGAACCACCTGGGCTGGCTGAACGGGCTGGGCAAGGACGGCAGGAATGTCCTCCCTGACCTGATCCAGGACGAACGTCTACTGGCAACGATCGAAGAAGGCCGGCTGTTCGGTGCCGAGTGGATTCAATCGCTGGGTTACCTGCCCAACGAGTACCTGTACTACTACTACTTCACCCGCGACGCTGTTGCCTCGATCCGAGGTGGCGCAGAGACCCGGGGTGAGTTCCTCCTCGGCCAGCAGCGTGCCTTCTACGAGGCAGTCGCCGCACAGCCCGGCAATGCACTCGCCCGGTGGCGACAGGTCCGCGAAGAACGAGACGCCACCTATATGAAGGAAGGGCGGACAGCCGGGGAGTCTCGCGATGCAACGGATGTCGAAGGAGGCGGCTACGAGGCGGTGGCGCTTGCCCTGATGGCCGCGATCACCCGAAACGACCGCGCGACGATGATCCTCAACGTCCGCAACGGATCGACGATTCCGGCCTTGCCGGCCGACGCCGTCATCGAGGTTCCCTGCATGGTCGATGCCGACGGCCCCCATCCCCTGGCCGCCGCACCCCTTCCCGCCGAACAGCTAGGACTCATCCAGCAGGTCAAGGCGGTCGAGCAACTCACCATCCAGGCAGCTCGAGACCACTCCCCAACCCTCGCCCTGAAGGCCCTGGCCCTCCACCCCCTGATCGACTCCGTCACCACAGCGCGCATCCTGCTCAGCAACTACAGATCCCGCCTACCCGACTTGGACCAACTACTCCGCTGATCGCTCACCTCCTGTTCCGCTGGACTGACGACCAGCCACTCGTGACATGCCCCGAGCCGGTGGAGCACTGGCTCGGGACATGCTCACGGGGAGATCAGTTGGTGTGACGCCTCCTTTCGGGATCAGTCGCGACAGGTCAGTACGGGAAGATGAACCAGTAGAAGGTGGCCGATGCAGAAGCGCCGGAGCTGTCGGTGACCCTGACTGCCGGACGGTAGTTCGTCGCGACGGTCGGGGTCCCACTGATCAGACCGGTGGACTGGTTGATGGACAGTCCGGCCGGCAGCCCGGTGGCGTTGAAGCGGTTCCCGCCCTTGCCGCCGGACGCCTTCATCTGCAGGCTGACCGGACGGCCCTTGACCGAGGTCTGGACGCCGGGGTCTGCCAGCGAGAGAGTTGTCGACCCTCCGTTGACGGTCAGCCGGTACGTCGTCTGCCGGGTCACCGAGTCGCGGGACCCGCTCACAGTGATCGTGTAGTCCCCGGCCGGGGTGGAGGCCGAGGTGCTGATGGTGAGTCGCGAGCTGCCGCCGACGTCGATCTTCGACGGGCTGAACGACGCGGTGGCGCCGCTCGGCAGGCCGCTGGCGGTCAGTTCGACCTCACCGGTTGGCGGCTCGGTGTTGCCGAGCTGGTCGTTGGCCCAGTCGCCCATCACGCCCCACAACTTGCCATGCGCCTGGTAGGTCGCGCAGTCGGTGCGCAGCCAGGAGAAGACTCCGTAGATCTTGCCGTTGTGGAGATACGGACCACCGCTGTCGCCCTGGCAGAGGCTCGGACCGCCGCTGGCGAAGCCGCTGCACATCATGTACCGGTCGTCGAAGTGTCCGGAGTAGGAGTTGCAGCCCTGACCATCGACAGTAGGTAGCACGGCCTCGTACAGCTTGGTGTTGCGCTGAGCGTCCTGCGAGTCGCTCTTGCCGTATCCGATCGCCGTACCACGGGTGCCGACCGGCAGGGTGTCGCTGGACTTGGCGACCGACGGGTAGGCCATCCCGGCCGGGGTCGGGATGTCGGTCGTAGTGGTGATCACGGCGACGTCGTGGCCGATCCGCCAGCCGTCGCTCGGGTTGTAACTCGGGTGGGTCAGGTACTCCAGGATCTCGATCCGGACGCCCTTGCTGGTGTCGGCCAGGTCGTCGCGGCCGTAGACGAGGTACTTCTCGCCCTGGGCGAACTTGCAGTGTGCCGCGATCAGCACCTTGCGCGGTGCGACCACTGAGCCGGTGCAGGACTGTTCGGTCGGACGGGCGCCGCCGGTGCGATGCTGGGAGATGATGAACGGGTACTTGCTGACGGTCGTCAACGTGCCACCGACGACCCCCACGCCGGAGCCTGGCCCTGCACTGCTCTCCTCCCGCATCGCGGTCTTGGACTGACCGGTGTCAGCCGGGGCCACACTCGTGGCGGTCGCCCGCACGGTGGTGGTCACCGAGTTGCCGGCAGTCACAGTTCCGGACGACGGATCCGTGCTCAGCGAGAAGTCGTCGGGGATGTCACCGTTCACGGTGAGCCCGACGTTCGTCGTACGGGTCACCGCGCCCTTGCCGGTGACGGTGACAGTTGCCCGGGTCGGGCTGGCCGAGGCGGCCGCGGTGAGGGTGAGCCGCGACGAGTTGCCGGCGGTGACCGATGCCGGATCGAACGACGCGGTGACACCGGACGGCAGTGTGCCGGCAGACAACTGCACGGTCTGCGCCGCGCCGCGAGTCACCGTGGTGGAGATCGTGGTGGTCACCGAACTGCCGGGGTCGACATTGACCGCCGTGGGGTTGGCGGCCATCGAGAAGTCGTCCGTGGCCGGTGGGGTGTTCGGTACGTAAAGGAGCTTGTTCGGGGCGTCCGACGGGATACTCGACATCTTCCCGGTGCTGGCGTTGTCCATCACCCACTGGTGCAGCTGGGCCGGGGTGCTGCTCGGCGCGTCGTGCAGCCGTAAGGCCATCGCGCCGGCGACGTGCGGTGCCGCCATCGACGTACCGCTCAGGCTCCCGTACGACGTGTCGCCGCCGCGGAAGGCCGAGTTGATGTTGGAACCAGGCGCCCACAGGTCCATACAGCTGCCCGCGTTCGAGTCGAACGCCCGAGTGTCCTGGTTGGTCGAGTTGCCGACCGTCAGGGCCTCGGTCATCTGACCGCCTGGGCCGTAGCTGCAGGCGTTGCCACTGTTGTTGCCGGTGATCAGCGCCCACTGCACCCCGCCGTTGGTGATCGAACCGCGGATCGCCGACACCGCGACATCCGGGTCGTCGGTGTACACGCTCAGGTTCACCACGGCCGGCTTGGCGGCGTTTTTCGCGATCCACTCCGCGGCCTCGGCGACGTCGACGTCCTGGCCGAGCCCGTCGCAGCCGAGTACCCGGACGGAGACCAGATTCGCCTTCTTCGCCACGCCGCGGGTGTTGCCGGCGACGATGCCGGCCACGTGCGTGCCGTGGTTGTGGCAGTCGTTGCCCTGGTTCGGGGTCGCGTGCAGGTCGACGCCGAACTTGGCCCGGCCTTCGAACTCCTGGTGGGTGTAGCGGATCCCGGTGTCGACGATGTACGCCGTCACGCCGGCGCCGTCGTTGGGATAGGTGTACTTGCTGTCCAGCGGCCGATCACGCTGGTCGATCCGGTCTAGCCCCCAGTTCGGCGGATTGTTCTGGGTGCCGCCCGGCCCGTTGGCGGTTCCGATCCGGGCGGTCCCACTCTGCCGTACCTCGGCGACATCCGGGTGGGCCGCAAGCCGGCGAGCCTGCTGCTCGGACAGATCGCGGACAACGAAACCGCGCATGGTCTTGGTCAGCACCGTGCCCAACCGTCCGTCGTACCGGTCGGCCAGGGCACTGGCGGCCCGCTCGGTCGCCGCAGCGGACGCCACCGCTTGGCGGCCCGCCGCCAGGGTGACCAGATAGGTCCCGGCGACGGGCTTCTTGGCGACACTGACCACGTGGCCTTCGGGCTCTGGCGCGGCCGACCCGGCCGATGCCGTCGCCGCGGTGACGGCGAACGCGGCCAGCGCCGCAACCATGAATGGTGCGGTTCTTCGCAATAGGCGCATGCGTGCTACCTCCTTGGGGCGGAGGGGCCCCGGTCTCCGCCGGCGCCCAGGAACAGCAGGACGGTAGCGATGCGAATCCGCCTGGTGAGCGGAATTTCCCCGTTCCCAACCGAATGCTTCCGCGACCGCGTTCGCGCAGGTCAGCGGGCGATTCTGTGCACAGTTTTACCGGGTATTCGCGGTGGTGTTTACGGCCGAGCCGTCACCACACCCATCTGACGCCGACCGTGCCGGCCTGCACCTGCGGGACGACCATCGAGGTGGTTCCCGAACCACTCAGCCACAGGTCCTCGACGTGCCGGTCGAGATCGTCGGTCCCGGAGCGGTCGTAGCGGCGTACCCACGCGGGCTGCCGGCCGACGAACCTGAGTTGCAGGGTGTAAAGCGCGCCCGGCCGGGTGAACCGCCGGTAGAAGTTGTCCATCGGTTCACTGAGCGGCAGCCGTAACTCGTACTCGACAACGGCACGCTCGCCGGCCATCAGCGGTCGCTCGAAGAGGAACTCGGCGACGAACTGGCGGGTGGCCAGGTCGCAGCGGACCCTACCGCGACGCGCGAACGCCACCCCGACGAGCTCGGGCACCCGGTCCAACGGGTCGTCGACGATCTCGTGGTACACCATGCACCGGTCGACCCGCTCGGTCAGTGCCTCGGCGACCAGCCGGACGCGTTGGCGCCGTACTTCGCTGTCTTCGTCCACGACGAGCAGATCGCTCACGCTGAGAAAGGCGAGCTGCCCGTCGGGCGGCGCGTGCAAGGCGGCCAGCAGTGGCTCGGACGACGGCCACAGCTTCCACCGGTCGACCGCACCCGCGGGATGCCCGATCCAGCGGCCTCGTGGCCGCCGGGCGCCGAGCAAGGTCAGCAGCGCCGACGAGGGCAGGCCGAGGATCTCCTCCAACCTGGCGACTGCTTTCAGCGATTCGCTGCGCTCGGGCCGGCTGCGACCGTGGCGCCAGTACGACAACGCCGTCCGGCTCACAGAGACGCCGTCGGCGGCCAGTCGCTCGCACAACGCCCCCAGTGACAGGCCGGACGCCGCGATCGCCGAGTCGAGCGCCTCCTCGAACGGACCGGTCCGCAACAGCCGTGCCAACTCCCGGTTGTTCCGCGTCACCGTCATCCGCCAATAGTCACGCCGCAACCCAGCGACGTCCAGGAGCCACCGGCCGACGGTTAGTGATCATGCTCGGATGATCACCGGGAAGTCAGCTACGCCAGACGAAGCCGAGCTTCCCAGCCCCGCCCTTTCCGAATGCCAGACCCTGCTCGTCATCCAGCAGTCCACTGCTCGATCAACCTCATCAAGTTCAATCGACCGATCCAGAACCGGCATACTTCCGCGCTCAGAGGTCGGCCCACCGTGACCGGAGCGGCCTTGGCCTCGATCTAGCGGGCGGCCATGTGCTTCCTTTTCTTGGATGGCTGCCATCGGGGCAGCAGCAACAACGCATCCGGCTGGTCGGCAGTTGCGCGGAGGCTGCGCAGATAGCGTTGTCCGCCGCTGTCACTGACCACGATCCGTGGCCCGCGGGCACCGTCAGGCTGGCGGACGAACGCACGGGCGTCGCCGCGGTCCAGCCAGCCGATGAAGTCCGCGACCGATGATTCCTCCGGGGCCAGGTCGCCGCCGTCCCACCGGATCGCGGTGATGTCCGCCAGATCACCCGGCTCGACCACCCGGATCGCGGTCACGTACAGCGTCGTGAAGCTTGCCAGACTGGCCATCAGCACACGCCCTCCCTGATGGCATCCTGCTCGCTCAACCAGTAGCTGGGAAGTCCTCGGGGCAAGCTGCCCGCGCTCTAGTTTCCGCTCACCTCCTACTGCCGTCTCTACCACTCAACCCCGCTGCATCCGGCTGGCATGTGTGGCCCCCTTTTGCTGGTCGTCTCACCTGCTCAAAGCACCACTGTGCTGGGCGAATCTTGTCCGGGCAACGGTTCACGCCCGTTTGCGGCGACCGCAAAGGGTGCAGCCGGCAACCCGTATGGCGCCACCCCGTCCAGGTGCCCAGACCACGGAAGAATCGTGGATCCGGCGGCCGGGCTCAGCGGCCAACTGACTTCGTGCGAAGCGCATCTGAAAGCCCTGCACCTTGCGCAAAGTTGTGCATAGAGGCACAAGAACAACCACTTATGACCACAATCACAAGCTGTACGGGTTGCCGATGCCCGCCACGGGCGTAACACTGCACTGCCAGGTGTATCGCCGGCTCACACCGCCTGGCGGCACCGCAGAAAACCTGGCTACGCAGACACCTGCTAATGGGCGAGAGGGGAGGCCCATTAGCAGGACTGTGGAGTCGGCGGCGGCACTGGCCCGCCAGCGCCCCGGAGGCCCGCCCCGGTGTAAAGGCAGGAGGACCCGTGATGCCGACCTTGATCCACAGCTGATTGTCGATTAGATGGCCGGACTGCTGATCGTCCGCGCCATCACCAGTCAGCCAGTACCCGCATTCGACGCGGAACGCTCGTCGATTTCACCCTGCACGGCATCACTCCCAACCCGACGGTCACCAGGCCGCGTGCGTCGCTGGGCGACCCCGGCGCCCGAGTGAAGGAATAGTTAGTGCTCGCGCTCTAGGTTTGGCCGGTTCGGGGACTGATCGCGGTGGCATCGGGTGCGTGTACAGCAGCGCTGTTTTGTCGGTGCTCGCGACGCCGTCCGCTCCCGCTCTTGTTCTTCGCCCGTGGCGTGCCGAGGAGATCGAGCAGTTGATCGAGGTCTGCCGTGATCCGGGCTTGCGGCGCTACACCAGTGCTTGCGTGGATACCGTCGCAGAGGGCGAGCAATGGGTGCAGATCCAGGAGAGGGGTTGGGCGGCCGGGGAGCGATTCAGTTTTGCGGTACACGATTCAGGGAAGGCCGGCCGGTGGGCTGGTCGGCAACGTGGTGCTCAAGGAGTTCACCGAGGACGGTTCAGGTGCCGAGGTCGGGTATTGGACCGCAGCCCGGGCGCGGGGTCAGAGTGTGGCGCCGCGCGCGCTCGAGGTGCTCACAGATTGGGCCTTCGACACCTTCGCGGACCGGGGGCTCAGCGGCTTGTCCTGCGTCATCAGGTGGACAACGTGGCCTCGTGCCGCGTCGCGCAGAAGTGCCGTTTCGAGTTCGACCAGATCTTAGTGTCCGCGCCGCCAAGATTCCCACTCGAAGGACACCTGCACGTACGCCGTACGGATGGTGAACTGTCCCGGGTTCGATGACGAGGAGGACCTCCGCCTTGGACCGACCTGATGCATGGCAGCGGAACTCCGGCTGGACTTGAGAGCCCGTCATCGTTGCCGTTGGCACCGATGCGCTGCGGCCGACGTCCAGCGCCTACACCTGGCGGCGTCAACTCGTGGCCGGGCTGGCAGATCACCAGCCCGCTGGCGGCTTCACCCGACGGGTCAAGGCGGACAACGCAGCCAGGCCGGATCGAAAGCCCCGCCGCCGGTGTGCGATCAACGGCGGGGCTCTCTACTCAGGTTGGTGAACCGACCCCGGGTCAGTATGGGGTACCAGTCCGGGACTAGCTCAAGGGCTACGCTACTTCCCCGGCGCAACAGATCGGGCATGTTGCTGTGGCAACTCGATGACAGCCCTGTCTCGATTGCGGCACACAATCCCGGGCGCTCCTGTGGGTGCGGTGGGCAGGGTCAAGCCGGTCATGAAGTGGGTCAGGTGAGGACCGGCTGTCTGGAGTCACCTGCCGGCTGTCGTCCGGCCGGATTCCGATGGATGGGGCCTTCCCGTCGGCGGCGCCGCCTTCGAGCAGCCGGCGATGGCCAAGGACAGGATCAAGGTTGCCGTCAGCAACCGATTCACGGGGAGCGACGCTAGTGCTCCAGTGGGTCAATCCTGCCAGGCTCTCGCGCGGTCGCCTGGTGCGCCGTCAGATCCAGCGCTGGCGCTCGATGACCAGTTCGTCGGATCTGGCGGACAGCCATACGATGTCCTCGTCGGCCTCGGCGATCTGGTCAGCAGCGACGTACCGATCGTGGTCCATCAGGCCGGCTCCAGCCACCTTGAGAAACCCGCGCCGGATCAACTGCTCGGCAACTGGGAGATCCACCTGAGGCTCGACGGAAGTCAGAGCACGGGCAAAGGCCTCGTTGAGGTTCTCCTCGGCGAACGGCTTGTCGTTGACGACCACGGACGCGAACGGATCACCCTCGCGCACAAACTTCACCGATCCGATCAGCGCCCCATCGCGATCGACGACCGGCATACCCTTCCAGATCGCCTGCAGCACCGGAAGGCCGGGCGTGGACGAACGCTCGGTCACGCGGCCTCCTCGACGGCGAAGACCTTGTCGAGGCCGGTCCGCTGCAGCAGTTCGGCTGTCTTGCGGTTCGCGTGCAGGATGGCCACGCCACCGCCCCGCCGCCGGCAGACCCGATGGGTGTCCAGCAAGGCGGCCAGCAGGGTGGAGGAAATCTGATCCACGTCCGACACGTCGACGACGACCAGACAGGCACCGTCCATGACGAGATCTCGCAACTGCCAGCGCAGGCCGGTCAACCCCTCGGCAAGCAGAGCGTCGGTCACCGTGACGATCGCTTTCTGCGGCAGCGGGCTGTGAGCAGGGTTCGGCATGGGTCGCCTCCGACTGGATTGACATCTGCCCTCAGCCTCCGCCACCGACTTTGAGACGAGTCGGGCCGGATCTTTACGATCACATGACGAGGCGGCCCCACTCGGCCTGTTTCCGGTCCGGTTTGCAACCATGGACGGATGCCGCTGCAGGTCCTCGTCGTGGAGGACGATGACAGAATCAGGGCCGTTCTGCGCCTCGCCCTGGAGGACGAGGGGTACGAAGTAGCCGAAGCCGGTGACGCCGAGACCGCGTTGGCACTCGCCCACGCCGCGATGCCAGACCTGATGATCGTCGACCTGATGCTCGGCGCCACCGACGGCTACACCTGCATCCGCGAGATCAGACGCAGCAGCGACATCCCTATCGTGGTGGTGAGCGCCCGTTCCGACACCCACGACATCGTCGCCGGCCTGGAAGCCGGCGCCGACGACTATGTCACCAAGCCGTTTCAGGTGAAGGAGATCACCGCCCGCCTGCGTGCGCTGCGACGCCGTCTCCGTACCGCGGTCGAGGCAGCCGAGCCGGACCTTTTCCTCGACTCCGATCCGCGCCGGAGCCTCGTGCTGTCCCGGGCGCGTGGCGCGGCCAGGCTGGACGGCGAAGACGTGCCGCTCACGGTCACCGAGTTCCGGCTGCTGTCCGAGCTCGCTCAGGCACCCGGTCGGGTTCTCAGCCGGCCGGCCCTGCTCGAAGCCGTGTGGCAGCACGGTTTCTACGGCGACGAACGGATCGTCGACGTGCACATCCGCCGGCTGCGCACCAAGATCGAACGCGATCCAGGCCAGCCGCGGATCGTCGTCACCGTCCGCGGCCTGGGGTACCGCCTGGACCTGCAATGACTCCCGCCCTGGGCTCGGTCAGCCTGCGGCACCGCCTGATTCTGGCCTTCGCAGCGGTCGCCTTGATGGTCTCGGCCGTCTTCGCGGCCAGTACCTATCTGCTGGCGAGGGGCTATCTGCTGGCACAGCGCGAACGGGTCGTGCAGCACCAGGCCATGGCAGACGCCGAGTTCGTGCAGCAACGGCTGGAGAGCGCGGGTGCGGACATCTCCGAGGTCCTGACTTCGGCAGGTCCGCCCGCGGAGAACACCATCATCCTGCGCTGGCAAGGCAAGTGGTACACCTCCGAGCTCGGCACCGAGCGCGATACCGTTCCATCGGCTCTGCGCAGCGACATCGAGGCCGGAAACGCTGCCCACCAACGGTTCCGGACCGATGACGGACCGGCTGTGGCGATCGGAGTACCCCTCCCCTCGGTCGGCGCCGAGTTCTACGAAGTCGCACCCCTCACCGAGCTCGAAGGCATCCTTCGCCTGCTCAGTGCGATCCTGATCGGCGGCGCGGTGCTCGCCACCACCGCGGGCGCGGCCCTTGGTGCCTGGGCGAGCCGGTCCGTCGTCACCCCACTCAACAGAGTCGCGGCGACCGCTGCCAAGATCGCCGGCGGTCATCTCGACAGCCGTCTGCCCGCCACCCAGGACCCGGAGCTGACCACCATCGTGGGCTCCTTCAACAGCATGGTGGACACCCTGCAGCAGCGCATCGAACGCGATGCCCGGCTCGCGGCCGACGTGAGCCACGAGCTTCGCTCGCCGCTGACGACGCTGGTCGCAAGCGTCGACCTGCTGAATGCACGCCGGTTCGAACTCCACCCCAGATCGCGGCACGCGCTCGATCTGGTGACCGCGGATCTGGACCGCTTCCGCCGCCTGCTCGATGACTTGCTGGAACTCGCTCGGTCGGACGCGGGCCTGGACAGGGTGCCGTCGGACACTGTGGATCTCGGCCTACTCCTCAAACACGTCCTGACCGAGATCGGCGCGGACCCGGGTCTGCTGGCAGGTCCAGTCGAGGTCGAAACCACCGGCGACAAAGCGCGACTGGGGCGGCTGTTCCGCAATCTGTTCGAGAACGCCGAACGCCACGGCGGTGGACTGACATCCGTCCAGATCAGCCGGGTCGACGAGGACATCGTCGTCACCGTCGATGACCACGGCGACGGCGTACCAGGCCTGGATCGCGAGCGCATCTTCGACCGCTTCGCCACCGGACGCAACAGCCGCGGCTCCTCCTCTGGTACCGGACTCGGCCTGGCCCTGGTCGCGGAGACAGCAGCAGCGCATCGTGGAGCCGTCTGGTGCGCGGAAGCTCCCGGTGGTGGCGCGAGGTTCGTAGTACGACTGCTGGAGGCCGACCGATGAGGTCGCGGCACATCCTCCTGAGCCTGCTCGCGTGCCTGCTCCTGCTTTCCAACTGTGGCGTGCCTGAACAGAGCTCGCCTGTTCGGGTTCCACCCGCCGACCTTCCTTCGCCACTGCGCCAGGGTGGCAGCGCCGAACCGACGGCTCAGGCCAGCGTCGACCCGGCCAAGTCATATCTCGTGTACTTCGTCCGCAACGACCGCCTGGTCGGTCTGGCTCGTGAAGAAGCGGCCGGGTCCGCCGCCGACCGGCTCGACGCGATCCTCGGTTCGCTGGCAGCGGGGCCTACTCAGAGCGAGGAGGCTGCCGGAATCACGACCGCTCTTCCACCTGGCCTCCACTTGAAGGTGTCGGAAGTACGAGCACAGCAGGCCATTCTCGACCTGAGCGGCGAGACGGACGGCCGGTCAGCTACCGACAACCTACTGATCGTCGGGCAGATCGTTCTCTCCGTCACCTCTCTGCCAGGGGTCAACCAAGTGGCCTTCGTCCGCGACGGATCCCCCGTCGAAGCCCTCCTCCCCGGCGGCGCCCTGACCGCCGATCCGCTGACCGCGAGCGACTACCAAGCCCTCAGATCGCGTTAGGCTGCGACTGCATTGAGCGCACTTTGAGAACGTGTGACTTTGCCTCGCGAAAGCCACGGATCGACCCGCCATCGGCTCGGTCGCGCCCTAGAGTCAGCGGATGTACAACCCCGCACAAGGCAAGGACCGATGACCAGACGCATTCCTCGCTGGCTGGCCAGATCGCCGATCTCCTTGTACTACTGGGGATTGGGCCGTTGCTGGGCCAGCGCCTGATGATGCTCGAACACCGCGGTCGTACCACCGGCCAGCGCCGCTCTGTGGTACTCGAGGTGGTCGACCGCGAACCGGAATCGATCGGGTCTGCGGTCGGGTGTACAGCCTGACCCTGGCCACAAATGGGTGCTGGCCCCGATGGTCGTGTCGTGCGGTGTCGACCATGGTTGAAGCAGGACACATCTCGGGCAAGCGGCACGGAGCCGCGTCACCGGCCTTCACTCCCGTGTCCTCGAGAGGACGTACTTCAGTGACCACCGTGGCTCGCTCCCCGAACATGACCGTGCACGAGACCCGGCAGCGACTGGGACATGAACGCAACTCGCGTCTCACCCAGCTGAGCGCGATCGAGGACGGCGCGGCCCTCGCCGACCCGGAACTCCTCACGGCTCAGACGGCCGCTATCCGGCGTGTGCTGACCGAGATCAGCGCAGCCGAAGAGCGCGTTGCCGACGGCACCTATGGTGCGTGCCAGGACTGTGGCGCCCGCGTTCCGGTAGAACGGCTGGAGATCCTGCCCTATGTGCGCTACTGCGTCAGCTGCCAGCAGCGCGCCACCTGAGCTTTCGACGGCCTGTCCGGATCATGAGTCTTCTTACGCCTTGCAGAGGGTGTGATGTGTTGAGCTACACGTTCGCCGCTATCGACGAAGGTCACCTGGCTCCCGAGGACGTGGTGGCTTTGCGAGCGGCCCTTGAGGACGCGCGCACGTTCCGGCGCGAGCAACTGGCTGGCCTCGCCGAGATCTGGCCAAGCCACGGCAACCTCCCGCCTGACCAGCACACAGTGGCCCGCGAAGAGGTGTTGACCACGCTCGCGACCGCTGCCCGAGCGGTCCTCGTCGAGGTTGACGCCGCACTCAGCCGGATCGACACCGGCCACTACGGCAGCTGCCACCTCTGCGACCAACCTATTCCCGTACGGCGACTGCGCATCCTTCCGCACGCCCGATACTGCGGCCCGTGCCACCAACTCAGAGAAGCGGTCACGTGACAATGCTTGGGAGGGCGGTCCCGCAGGGGCGGCGGGGCACGTGGTCAGCCAACCAGCGGTCGACCGGCATCGCGATCGACCTAGGCAGCGCCCGTACTCGGGCGTGGATGCCTGACAACGGCCTGATCATCGACGCGCCCACAACCACGCCGGCAGGCGCGGACGGTAGCTGTCGTCCGGTGCGGCGCGGCGTCGTTGTCGACCTGCCCGGAGCCACTCGGAGCCTCGATCACCTTCTCGGCCGCCGGGCCGGCCTCGGTCGGTACTCGGTTGTCATCTTGACCACCCCACTCCTCTGCGCCGGCCTCCACCGCAGCACGGCCATCGCAGCGCTGGAGGTGCTCGACGCGCGCACCATCGTGACCATCGAGAGTGTGAAAGCCGCCGCGCTCGGAGCACGCGCCGACCTGACCCGGCCATTGCTGGTGGTCGACATCGGAGCCGACCTGACCGAGGTGGGTCTGCTGGTGAATGGTTGTGTAGCGGAGGCCTGTCGATTCGAGGTGGGAACTTCCGATCTTGGCGCGACTACGACCCCTGCCGATCTCGTGGAGTCGATCGGCGGAGCGGTGACCGATCTCCTGCGCCTTGACTGCGGTGGGCAAGTTGTCGATGCCCTGGACCGTGGGCCGCTGCTCACCGGAGGCGGCGCGCTGCGTCCGGAGATCACGTACCGGTTGTCCAAACGGCTGCTCGCCCCGGTGCGACCAGCTCCTGCCCCGCAGGTCGCCGCTGTCCGAGGCGCCGGTCTCGCCTTGGTCGCCGCCCAGCGCCACCCCAGCCTCCCGGGTAGGGCTCCACAGTGACTCCGGTGTCGGCCGCCCTCGGCGGCGATGGGGAGAGCGCGGATAGTGATCATAGGCGTGATCGAGGAAGGCGACGGTACCTATGACGTTGTTCTGGCGAATCTTTGGACTCAATGCGGTTGTGCTTGGTGCGGCTACGGCGTTGCTGCTGTGGGCGCCGGTGACCGTGTCAGTGCCGGTGGCCCTGGCGGAGGCTGTAGTCCTGATCGTCGGTCTAGGGGTGATGCTGGTGGCCAACGCCGTGCTACTGCACGTCGGCCTGGCACCGTTGGAGCGCGTGACCCGGCGGATGGCCACGGTCGATCTGCTCCGCCCAGGTCAGCGCCTGTCGGTGGCCGGCCACGGAGGTGTTCCGGATCTGGTCCGGGCGTTCAACGACATGCTCGACAGGCTGGAGAACGAGCGTGCCACCAGCAGTGCGCGAGCCCTGTCGGCGCAAGAGGGCGAGCGGCGCCGCATCGCTCAGGAACTCCACGATGAGGTCGGGCAGAGCATGACGGCGGTGCTGCTCGAGCTGAAACGGGCCGCTGACCGCACCCAGGATCCATCCCTGCGAACGGACCTGCAGCACGCCCAGGAGACCACGCGCGGGAGCCTGGACGACGTACGCCGACTCGCGCGGCGGCTGCGGCCCGGCGTACTGGAAGATCTTGGCCTGATCAGTGCGCTGACTACCCTGACCACTGATCTGTCCACCCACACCGGGCTGGCAGTACACCGTCGCTTCGACTCCGACCTTCCAAAGCTGGACCAGCAAGCAGAACTGGTGCTCTACCGGGTCACCCAAGAAAGCCTGACCAATGTTGCCCGGCATGCTGAGGCCACCGAGGTCGTGGTACGTCTCTACCGCGACGGCGACATTGTCCGGCTGCTGATCTGTGACGACGGCCGCGGGATCGGGCTCGCCCACGAGGGCGCCGGGATCCGCGGGATGCGTGAACGTGCCCTGCTGATCGGAGCGAACCTGGATCTGGCGCCCGCTCCCAAAGGTGGGGTTCAAGTGAGCCTGTCCGTGCCGCACTCTCAGAATGGCGGATGACAATGCCAGGACAATCGCCGGTCCGAATTCTCCTGGCAGACGACCACGCGCTGGTACGTCGCGGAGTGCGCCTCATCCTCGACGGCGAACCTGACCTGACCGTCGTCGCCGAGGCCGGCGACGGCGCGGAAGCGATCGCTGCGGCCAGGCGCCAGCCCATCGACCTGGCTATTCTCGACGTCGCCATGCCACGGATGACCGGCCTACAGGCAGCCCGGGAGTTGTCCGTTCTCCTTCCGGAGCTGCGGATCTTGATGCTGTCGATGTACGACGACGTGCAGTACTTCTTCCAAGCCCTCAGATCCGGAGCCTCCGGCTACGTCCTCAAATCGGTCGCCGACCGCGATCTGGTGGAAGCGTGCCGGGCCGCGATGCGGGGCGAACCCTTCCTCTACCCGGGCGCTGTCACCGCGCTGATCCGCGACTACCTGGACCGGGTTCGGCGTGGTGAGGGCGTGCCGGAGCAGGTCCTCACCGTCCGCGAGGAGGAAGTGCTCAAACTCGTGGCCGAGGGCCACTCCTCCAAGGAGATCGCAGAAGCACTGTTCATCAGCGTCAAGACGGTCGAACGACACCGAGCCAACATGTTGCACAAGCTCGGCCTGCGCGATCGTCTGGACCTCACCCGCTACGCCATCCGAGCCGGCCTGATCGAACCCTGATGCCATCAGCGGGTGATCAAGGTGGCGACTCGGTTGCCGATGTTCGGCAATGAAGAGTGGTCGCCCTTGGCCGGACTCGGGCATGTCTACCCCGGGCGTGGGGCGGCATTGTGGGCGTCAGCCGGACAACGATCCGACCGGTGTCGAGGTCGCTAAGCGTCGAAGCGACCCGCCCGGCTGTCCCCATTGCCATGCAGGGAGGTCCCGTGACCAAACTCAACTATGCGGTCCGACTGGCGGATACCACGGCCGGACGGATTTGGAAGTCTTCCGCGCGGATCTCGAGCAACACCGACAGTTTCGGGCCGAACAGCTCGATGAGCTCACCGCCGACATGTCGACCGGATCCCATAGTGCACTGGACGAGGTGGCGTCCGCGTTGATGACAGCCGCGGTAACTGCCCTGGCCGACATCGATGTGGATGTGTGGGGCTACGGTTCATTTCCCGCCAGTGACCCGCCGGCGAACTGGTGAAGCGGCGCAGGGCCGTCACCCGAACGCACGGAACCAACGACGCTGAATCGCTCGTGGAACAGCTCAGACACATCACCGCGCACAGAGAGCGCATACGGTCCCTGACCGGCAGTGTCGAGCCAAAGACGGCACCTGCAGACGACCGCCGCCGAATTGGTAGGTTCGCTGTGAAGTGGCTGACCACCACCGACCACAAGCTGATCGGGCATCTGTACCTGATCACGTCGTTCGCGTTCTTCCTGATCGCCGGCGTGATGGCGCTGCTGATCCGCGCCGAGCTGGCCAAGCCGGGTCTGCAGATCGTCAACGAAGAGGTCTACAACCAGTTCTTCACCATGCACGGCACGATCATGTTGCTGCTGTTCGCGACGCCGCTGTTCGTCGGCTTCGCGAACGTGATCGTGCCGGTCCAGATCGGCGCCCCTGACGTCGCGTTCCCGCGGCTCAACATGTTCAGCTTCTGGCTGTTCCTCTTCGGTGGCCTGATCACCATCTCCGGCTTCTTCACCCCCGGTGGCGCCGCCGACTTCGGCTGGTTCGCCTACGCGCCGCTGTCGAACGAGGTCCGCTCTCCGGGCGTCGGCGGTGACCTGTGGATCATGGGTCTGTGGATGGCCGGCCTGGGCACCATCCTCGGTGCGGTCAACTTCGTCACCACGATCATCACCATGCGGGCCCCCGGGATGACGATGTTCCGGATGCCGATCTTCACCTGGAACATCCTGGTGACCTCGA
>NZ_AQUZ01000010.1 GCF_000372465.1 Kribbella catacumbae DSM 19601 | reverse complement strand
ACCGCTGACCAGCCCATATCCACCGGGTTCGAGCTGGCAAGAAATCAAGAGGCGTAACGGCACCGGTTCCTCACGTATACCTTCCCGTCTCGTTCACCGGGCCCGACCCATCCGGCAGTGCCAGGCCGACCCGACTTTGTCGAGGCTGCTCCCNCCCTCCCGGCGACCCCCGGCTCAGGCTGCCCCCAACTTCACCCCACCGCTACGACGATGAAGCGACGGCGGTCTCTCACCTCCGTACGGACAAACAGCGCCTCGTGGCGCACTGACAGCGTTCTTACCGACACCCCGACTACTGCGATGTCTGGCGTGGATGGCGTGGTGTGGTGCCACTGCGCGGGCTGGCCGTGGTGGTGTGGCGGGCGACAGTCAGGCGAGCGGCGGGCTGTGGGGCCCGCCGCTGGCGTGGCTGGTTAGTTGGCGTGGCGGCGGGGGAGTAGCGCTGAGCGGATTCGGGCCAGCAGAAGGTCGAACTCGTCCAGTAGATCGGAAGCCTCGGCACTGCCTCGGTTGAGGTACCAGCGCCACGATGGCGGCAGCGCGCGGGCTCGCAAGCGGCGGGTGAGTTTGGCCTCCGCCCACAGCGCCTTGCGGACTGCTTCGGTCTCCGTGCGCAGGTCGGGGAACTCGCCGCCGTTCTGCCCGGCGTACCGCATGGCTTCGACGCCGCGGGCCAGGCGCAGTGCCTGTGGCTGCGTCTCCGCCGGGACCTTGGAGACGAGCCAGTCACCGAGCTGGCGGGGCGTGGAGTACTCCGACCAGTCGAGGCCGAGGTCGCGGGAGGTGTCGCGGACCTCTGCCCACAAACCTTCGATCCCGATCCGGCTAGGAGCTCGGCTGAAGCGCTTGCGGCGGGTCAGCGTACGGATCAGCCACGGCACGCAGAGCAAGAGGATCGCGGCCAGCGACAGGCCGATCACCTTCGTGCCACCGTTGGTGAACCAGTTGCCGGAGGAGACCGGCGCGGTGCCGCTGTCGTCGGGCAGGTTGCGGTCGTTCGGCTTGGTGATATCGGGTTGTTCGGTCGCGCCCGGGGTGACCGGTGCCGTGGTCGGCGCGGTCGTCGGGTTGCTCGGCAGGAGGGTGCCCGGGTTGGTCCAGTCCGGCGTCGTCGCGATCCGGGCCGACGGTGTCGGCTCGAAACGGACCCAGCCGCTGCCCTCGAAGTACAGCTCGGGCCAGGCGTGCATGTCGTGCATCCGGACGATGCGCTGGTTGTCCTTGCCCGCCTGTCCCTCCAGGAAGCCGATCCCGACCCGTGAGGGGATGCCGAGGATGCGGGCCATCAAGGCCATCCCGGTCGCGAACTGCTCGCAGTACCCGGTCTTGTCATCGAGCAGGAACTCCGACAGCGCGCGCATGCCGCTCTTGCTGTCCCTCGCCGTGCTGTAGGTGAACTCGCCCGACCGGAACCACTCCTGCAGGGCAACCGCCTGCTGATAGCGGTTGTTCTTCGCACGGGCCGTGACCTCGAAGGTCTTGACCTTGATGCGCTCGTCGAGGTTCTTGGGGACGTCGCTGGTGAACTGGTCGGGTTCGCCGGCGCTGACGCTGTCGTTCAGCGCCTGCGGGTCCGGCTTCAGGTCGTACCAGGTGAGGTTGTAGTCCTGGCCGCCGACGACCTGGCCGTTGGTGGACAAGACGTCCAGCGACTTCGGGTCGTAGCGCCAGTTCTTCTTCAGCGAGATCGAGCGCAGACCGTACGGCACCGGAGCGAACTGGGAGCGGAAGGTGCGGCTCACCTCGACCTTCAGCTTGCTCTGCGGCGCTTTGCTGACGTCGCCCCCGTAGCCGGGCGGTGAGCTCAGCAGGTCGTCGCCGATCTTCTGACCTCCGCTCCTGGGCGCGATCCGCCAGTTGTTGCCGTCGAAGAGATCCAGCGTGGTCAGCCGCAGGTAGGTGCCGCCGGCCGGGCCGCCGGTGTAGGTCAGCGCGGTCACGTTGTCGCCACGCTTGAGGTTCTTGCCCATGTCCAGCATCGGGTCGTTCGCCGAGATGACCGCGCCGACGCCGCTACCAGCGCCGCTACCGGCCAGACCGTTGCCGATCACGCCCTCCGGCAGCGCCGGGATCAGGGCGGGCAGCACCGCGGCCAACGCGACCACGCTCAGGCCGATCCGTCGGCCGGCCTGTCCGAGCGCGGAGGCTTCGATCGGCTCTGCCGCGTCGAGGTGTGAGACACCGGAGATCCGGCGGCCCCAACGACTGAGCCTGGTACGCCCTTCGGCCGACAGCAGCACGATGTACCCGACTGCGGGCGGGATGAACAGCAGAGCCGGCAGCCCGCCGTGCACGGTCGCCGCGGGCACTGTGTACATCGTCAGGAGCAGCAGACCGGCCCAAGCGGCCTGCCTGATCTGTACTGCGACCACATGGATCAGCAGCCCGGCAGCGGCGATCACCGACGTCGCGAACAGCAGCAGATGCGATTCGGGCGGCAGGGGCGCGCTGTAGCGGTTGATCGAGTCCATCGCGTCGACCATCTGGCCGTTGAACGCGATCACCGTCTCCTTCCACGGCAGTACGCCGTACCGCATCGTCTCGCGGAGGAAGAACAGTGAGATCAGCTCAATCAGCACGAGCAACTGCACGATCGGTACGACGAACCGCGGCGCGCGCCAGTTCTGCAACAGGATGCCGGCCCCGGTCACCGCACCGCACAAGAAGGCGCTGATGAACAGGAACGGTCCGGAGAACACCGGCGTGAGCACCAGCGAACCGAGCACGGTCGCCACCCAGGCGGCGATGGAGATCCTGACGTGGCCGGTCATGCGATCCTTCCGCTCCGCAGTCCGAGGGTGGACCACACGGTCGGGAGATGGTCTCCGCGCTGCACTCTGGCGACCCGCCAGCCGTTGCGGCGCAGTTCGTTCTCGGTGGCATCAGTGGCGGCGATCAGCCGGGTGGCCTTCTCGGTACCCTCCGCGCCCACCGACCAGCTTGCCGCATCGAGCAAGAGCGCCACCCCGGTCGCCTGGCTGGACCGCCAGCGATTGAGCGCGGTGACGTCCTCGGAGTTGCAGGCGCCGACGATCGCGACCGCCAGGCTCGGCTCCTGGATGTGCCGATCGACGGTCAGCAGCGGACCGATCTCGGCGTACTTGTGCTCCTCCACCGTCGCGCACTCGGTCAGCAGTTGCTGGCTGGTGAGTGGCTGGTGGACGGCCGTCGAGCTGCGGTGGCTGATCGCCGACAGCGTGGTCGGCCCGCCCAGCAGGGTGGTGACGTAGCCGCGCCGGATCCGGTCGGTGCCGACCGAGGCCGCCGCGCTCACCGCCCACTCGAGACTGGACGACGGACCGTGCCCGTGGTGCGAGATGGTGCGGGCGTCCAGGAAGATCGCGCACCGGCTCTGCCAGGGCTGCTCCTCCCGGCGGACCATCAGCGAGCCGCGCCGCGCGGTCGAACGCCAGTGCACCCGGCGCAGGTCGTCGCCGTCACGGTACTCGCGAACAGTCGCGTCCTCTTCACCCGCCGACGCGATCGCACGCGGCCGGTTCTCGCCGGAGCCCGCGCGGTCAGCACCCAGCCGTACCTCGGGCAGCTGGTAAACCCGTGGCGTCACCAGCAGGTGCTGGCTCCGGGTGAACGTCCTGCTCGTCTCGACCAGCCCGAACGGGTCCGCGACCGTCAGCATCAACGGCCCGACCTGGAACAGCCCGCGGACGTCGGACTTCACCGGATAGGTGACTGTCCGCTTCCAGTTCGGGCTGACCCGGTCGACCACGAACCGCGGGCGGTGCCCCAGGACATAAGGAATGCGGTCTTCCAGCAGCAACAGTCCAGCCGGCATCCGGCCCTGGTTGGACAGCATCAGCTCAACCGTCGCCGTAGTCCCGACCGGCACCTGGTCCGGAGCCAGGCTGCGCCGTACCTGCAGGCGCAGCCGGGTCCGGCCGATGACGAGGGCCGCGACGACCGGCAGAGCCACCAGCAGGATGCCGACGCGCAGCAGGTCCTTCTGGCCGAGCAGCAACGCACACAGAGAAGCAGTGATCCCGGCAGCGACGAACGCCCGCCCTCGGGTGGTCAGTCCGCGCAGTGCCTGCCGCATGTCTCAGTCCCGACGAGTGCGGGGCAGCGGCACCGAGGCCACGAGCCCGGAGATGATGTCGGCCGAGCCACGCCCACCAAGGTGAGCTTCGGCGGCCGGTAGTACACGGTGAGCAAGGACCGGTACGGCGAGCTCCTGGATGTCATCCGGGAGGACGAACTCGCGTGCGTCCAGTGCGGCAGCGGCCCGGGCGGCCCGGATCAGGTGCAGCGTGGCGCGAGGGCTCGCACCCAGCCGCAGCTCCTGCGACCGTCTGGTCGCGCCGACGAGTGCGACGGCGTACTCCTTGACCGACTCCGACACGTGCACCGAGTGCACTGTCTTCACCAGCCGGAGGACCTGCTGCCCGTCAGTGACCGGCTGGAGGCTGTCCAGAGGCTCGGCGGCCGCGTGCCCGTCGAGCATACGCAGCTCGGCGGCCGGCTCCGGGTAGCCCATCGACAGCCGGGCCATGAAGCGGTCGCGCTGTGCTTCCGGAAGGGGATAGGTGCCTTCCATCTCGATCGGGTTCTGCGTCGCGATCACCATGAACGGCGTCTCGAGGTGGTAGGTCGTCGTGTCGACCGTGACCTGGCGCTCCTCCATCGACTCCAGCAGCGCGGCCTGGGTCTTCGGTGAGGCGCGGTTGATCTCGTCACCGACGACGATGTTCGCGAACACCGCGCCCGGCTTGAACTCGAACTCGCGGTTCTCCTGGTTGAAGACCGACACGCCGGTGATGTCCGACGGCAACAGGTCCGGCGTGAACTGGATCCGGCGCACGGTGCAGTCGATCGACCGTGCCAGCGCCTTGGCCAGCATCGTCTTGCCGACGCCCGGTACGTCCTCGATCAGTAGGTGTCCTTCGGCGAGTAGCACGGTGATGGCTACTTCGACGACATCGGGTTTGCCCTCGATCACTGTCTCGATGGCTCGGCGGACCCGTCCCGCCACCTCTGTCAGCTCGTCGAAGTCCATGGCCGAGCTGGTCGCGGTGGTGCTCACCCTGAGTCCTCCCAATTGGTTGATAGCCGACTCATTCTGACCCGGGCCGAGGGTCGGGCCTAGATCTCCGCGCGTTTCGTTACCAGTCGTTTCGGCGTTCATCGAAATTGGCCTCACCCGTTGTTGCCGGTTTGTGACCTCCAGCGTACGGGGGAGCGAAACGGGGCGAATTTGGTTGACGGTGGGGCAAAGTGGAGTAAGGTGGAGCGCAGTGGTACTGAAATGGTGGACAACAAGCTCGACCTGAGACGGAGAGTCCGCAACGGGGAGGTGAAGAGATGTTCCTCGGAACTCACTTCCCCAAGCTCGACGACAAAGGGCGGCTGTTTCTGCCGGCGAAGTTCCGCGACGAACTGGCCGAAGGCCTGGTGATCACGCGTGGACAGGAGCGGTCGCTGTCCGTGTGGCCCGAAAGCGAGTTCGTGCAACTGACCGAGCAGTTGAAGCAGGCTCCGATCACCAACAAGGGTGCCCGGGACTACCTGCGGATGCTGTTCGCCGGCGCCTCGAACGAGGTACCGGACAAGCAGGGCCGGGTCACCATCCCGCCGATGCTGCGCGATTACGCGGGACTGGATCGCGACTGTGTCGTCATCGGGGCGATGAACAGGGTGGAGATCTGGAACACGGAGAACTGGAACACGTACTCCGCGGCGCAGGAGCAGGCATTCGCCGACCTGTCCGAGGAGGTACTGCCCGGCATCTTCTGAGCCAGCCCGAGGTAGCGCCGGACGTCCGGTGAGATCACGGGTCCGACTTCCGAGCCTTGAGTGTTGACGCCACTTCCCCGGCGCCAAGACGGACAGGTACTTCCCCGGAAGGCGTACCCGCGATCTGACCGGACGAAATCCGCACCCCACACGGTTCCTGCAGAGCGCTCCACCACCGCCCCAGCAGGACGAAAGGCCGGCAGGTAAAGCTACGGAGGGGTCGAGATGGGTGCTGAGCGCGGAGCGGAGGGACGCCACGTCCCGGTGATGCTCGATCGCGTCGTCGCGCTGCTCGCCCCGGCCCTCCAGCACTCCGGTGCCGTCCTCGTCGACGCCACCCTCGGACTCGGCGGACACTCCGAAGCCTTCCTGCAACGGTTCCCCGAGATCCACCTGGTCGGGCTCGACCGCGACCCGGAGGCCCTTCGGCTGACCGGCGACCGGCTGGCGCCGTACGCCGGGCGCACCACGCTGGTGCACGCCGTGTACGACGAACTGCCGCGCGTGCTCGACGAGCTCGGCATCCCCGCGATCGACGGCATCCTCTTCGACCTCGGTGTTTCCTCCATGCAGCTGGACGAGGCCGACCGTGGCTTCTCCTACGCGCAGGACGCGCCGCTGGACATGCGGATGGACAGCACCGCGCCGACCACGGCCGCGGACATCCTGAACACCTACAGCTCGGCCGATCTGGCCCGGATCCTGTTCCAGTACGGCGAGGAGAAGTTCTCCCGGCGGATCGCGGACCGGATCGTCAAGGCCCGCGAGACCGAGCCGTTCACGAACAGCGCCCGGCTGTCGGAGCTGGTCCGCGACGCGATCCCGCAGGCGGCCCGCCGGACCGGGGGACACCCGGCCAAGCGGACCTTCCAGGCGCTGCGGATCGAGGTCAACGGCGAGCTCGAGGTACTGCGTCGCGCGCTGCCGGCGGCGGTCGCGTCGCTCGCGCTGCACGGCCGGATCGTGGTGATGAGCTACCAGTCGCTCGAGGACCGGATCGCCAAGCAGACGCTGGCGGCCGGCGCCAAGAGCGACGTACCGGACGATCTGCCGGTGATCCCCGCTGGTCACGAGCCGTTTCTCAAGTTGCTGACCCGCGGGGCAGAGAAGCCCACTGATGAAGAGATCGCGGAGAACCCCCGGGCCGCCTCGGCCCGGGTCCGCGCCGCCGAACGCGTACGCGAGAAGGGGTTGGTGGCCTGATGAGCACTGTGTTCAGTCCGTCGAAGGCACGGGTCACCCCGGCGCCGGCGGTCAAGTCGGAGCCGAAGCTCCGGGTCGTCTACGGCGCGCCGTTCCGGCCGCCGCGGATGCCGTTCGTCATCTTCGTGGTGGCGCTGCTGGCGGCCGGCCTGGTCGGCCTGCTGCTGCTCAACACCGAGCTGCAGCGCGGCACGTTCCAGGTGACGAGCCTCAACACGCAGGCCGACCAGCTGCGCGACCAGCAGGAGCAGTTGGAGCGGCAGGTTCGCACGCTGGAGTCGCCGCAGAACCTGGCGGACCGCGCGGTGAAGATGGGCATGGTGCCGAACCCGAACCCGGTGTTCCTGCGGCTGTCCGACGGTCAGGTGCTCGGTGTACCGGCCGAGGGCAAGGCGGGGACCGGGACGACGATGTTCGGTCCCGCCGGTACGCCGGTGGTGGCCAAGCCACCGGTGAAGCCGCCGGTGACCCCCAAGCCGCCGGCGACCGCGAACAAGCCGCGCGCGACGAAAAACAAGCCGCCGGCGACGAACAAGCCGCCCGCGACTACTGGGGCCAATACAACGACCGGGGGATGATCGGATGACGGAGCGACGGGGCAGCGAGCCGCCAGGGAAACGTGGCGGCGACCCAGGCCGGGAATCCCCGCGCCGAGCTACCCCGCCGCGCCGCCCGTCCGCTACGGACAGCACCCGCTCCAGTACTCCCCGCTCCAGCCGTGCTGGGGATGGCGCACAGCGAAAGCCCTCCGCCGGTGAGCCCCGCCGGGCAGGGCCCGGTGCGGAGGGGCGTAAGGCGGCTGGACCGCGCAAGGCCACGGGAGAGCCTCGCAAGTCCGCAAGCCGCACCGGTGAGCCGCGTAAGGCCGCAGGCAAAGCCGGTGAACCCCGCAAGGCTGCAGGCCGCACAGGAGAACCGCGCAAGGCTGCGGGCCGTACCGGCGCAGGCAGAACAGGAGAGCCGCGCAAGGCCGCAAGTCGTACAGGCCAGCCTCGGAAGGCTTCCGGTGACGCGCCGCGGCGTACGGCCAAGAAGGCTGCTGCTGCGCGTCCGGTGAAGGCCGCCAGTGGCCGCCCGGCGCCACGCCGTACCGGCAGCGGTACCGGCGCGCCCAGGAAGCGGCCGCCGCAGAACCGGCGTCCACCGCGCAAGCCCAAGGTGAAGAAGCCGCCGCGCACGCTGAAGCTGGGACGCCCGGCGCTCCGGCTGCGGATGACGTTCGGCGTGATGGCCTTCGTGCTGTCGCTGTTCGCCGGCCGGCTGATCCTGTTGCAGGGTGTCGATCCGGACTCCTACGCGCTCGCCGCGACCAAGGAGAACACCCAGCCGTTCGTACTGCACGCCGGCCGCGGCTCGATCCTGGACCGCAACGGCATCCCGCTGTCGGTGTCGGAGGACGCGGTGCTGATCACCGCCGACCCGACCCAGACCGCGCCGGTCGCCTCCCAGCTGGCCACCATCCTGACCTCGAAGATCCCCGGTACGCCGTACGCGAAGTTCTACGCCGACCTCACCCTGAAGAAGCGCTACGTGCAACTCGCGCACCAGGTCAGCCCGCAGACGTGGAACGCGATCGAAGCCGAGATCAAGAAGCAGAACCTGGTCATCGCCGCGCAGAACAAGGGCAAGACCAAGGACACCAAGGCCCCGCTGCTGGCCGGCCTGTTCACCGAGTCGGACCCGATCCGCAGCCACCCGCTCGGCACGGTCGCCGCGAACGTCGTCGGCGTGGTCGGCAAGGAGGGCAAGGGGCTGGCCGGGCTCGAGTACGGGCTGAACGACAAGCTGTCCGGCACCGACGGCAAGGCGATGTACGAAGTCGATGCCAAGGGCAACAAAATCCCGAACGCCGACCACACCGTCGAGGAGCCCAAGCCCGGCGTCGGCGTGCAGCTCACCCTGGACGCCGACCTGCAGTGGTTCGCGGAGAAGCGGATCGAGGCGGCGGTCAAGCAGTGGAAGGCCGAGTCCGGCACGGTGATCACCCAGGACGTGAGGTCCGGCGAGATCCTGGCGATGGCCAACTACCCGACCTACGACCCGAACAAGCAGGTCAAGCCGAGCGCGCTGAAGAACCCCGCGCTGGAGCAGGCCTACGAGCCGGGCAGCGTGCAGAAGGTCGTGACGATGGCCGCCCTCGCCGACGCCGGCCTGATCTCGCTGGACACCAAGCTGAAGGTGCCGGGCAGCATCGAGGTCGACCGCCGGATCATCAAGGACTACTTCGACCACGGCACCCTGAACCTCACGATGGCCGGTGTGATCGCCAAGTCGTCCAATGTCGGCACGATCCTGGCCGCGCAGCAGATGCGGATCCCGCAGTTCGTGAAGTACCTGAAGGACTTCGGCTTCGGCGACCCGACCGGTCTGGGATTCCCGGGTGAGACCCGCGGCTTGATGCCACCCGGTGACGAGTGGACCGAGCTGACTCGCTCGAACGTCGCCTTCGGGCAGGGCCTGGCCGCGAACGCGGTACAGATGACGGCGGCCGTCAACGCGGTCGCCAACGGCGGTGTCTACATGCCGCCCAAGCTGGTCAAGAACTACGTCGACAGCAACGGCAACCAACTCCCCAACGAGACCGCTCCGCCGCGCCGGGTGGTCAGCGAGAAGGCCGCCAAGGAGGTCTCCACGATGATGGAGGCTGTCACCACCGAGGGCGGCACCGCGCTGCAGGCCGCGATCCCCGGCTACCGGATCGCCGGCAAGACTGGTACCGCGCAGGAAATCGACCCCGCCTGCGGGTGTTACGGCAAGAAGTGGGCGACTTCTTTCGCCGGATTTGCCCCTGCAGACAACCCACGGTTCGTTACGTACGTCGTACTGCAGAACCCGGAGAACGGGCGTGGTGGCGGTTTCCAGGGAGGTCCGGTGTTCCGCGACGTGATGAGTTACGCACTGCAGAAGTACGTCGTACCGCCGACCGGCGTGAAGGCGCCGGCCGTGCCGATCAAGTGGTGACGCCGGGTCAGGTAGGTGTCACAGGGCCCGGAGCGGTAGCCTCTGGGCCCGTGTCCACCCCAACCGCCGCAGGCGGAGCCGTTGCCGCGATCAGGCCGCAACGGACCGTACCGGTCGGCCTCGCCGACCTAGCCCAGACCGCCGGAGCCAAGGCCTCGACGGGCCTCGCTGACGTCTCCGTGACCGGCGTGTCACTCGACTCCCGGTCGATCCACCCCGGTGACCTGTACGCCGCCCTGCCGGGCCTGCTGACCCACGGAGCCGCCTTCGCCGCCAACGCGCAGGCGGCCGGCGCGGTCGCAGTACTGACCGATCCGGAGGGGGAGGAGCGAGCGCGAGCCACCGGCCTGCCCGTACTGGTGGTCGCCAGGCCGCGCGACGTGCTCGGCGCCGTCGCCAGCCGGGTCTACGGCGAGCCGACGAGCGAGCTGCGCCTGCTGGGTGTCACCGGCACCAACGGCAAGACGACGACCAGCTACCTGCTCGACTCCGTACTGCGCGACCTCGGCCAGGCCGCCCTGATCGGCACGATCGAGACCCGGATCGGGACCGAGGCGGTCAAGAGCGCCCGGACCACGCCGGAGGCCACCGACCTGCAGGCGCTGTTCGCGGTGATGCGCGAGCGGGCCGTCGCCTGGTGCGCGATGGAGGTGTCCAGCCACGCGCTGGCGATGGGCCGGGTGGACGGGGCGCGGTTCTCGGTGGCCGGGTTCACCAACCTGACCCAGGACCACCTGGACTTTCACAAGACGTTCGAGGAGTACTTCGCCGCCAAGGCCTCGCTGTTCACCCCTGAGCGGTGCGATCTGGCCGTGGTGAACATCGACGACGAGTACGGTCGCCGGCTCGCCGCGCAGACCGTCGTACCGCTGGTGACCGTTTCGACCACCGGCGAGGCCGACTGGACCGTGGCTGGGACGCATCAGTCGGAGCACGGCACCACGGTGATCGACATCCAGGGGCCGAGCGAGACGCTGACGGTCGAGATCGGGCTCCCTGGCGACTTCAACGTGGCGAACGCCCTGCTGGCGACCGTGATGCTGCGGCAGGTCGACGTACCGGCCGAGGCGATCGCGGCGGGGCTGCAGAAGGCCGCAGTACCGGGCCGGATGGAGACCTTCACCCGGGCGGACGGCTTGAGCGTGATCGTCGACTACGCGCACACGCCCGACGCAGTCGAGCTGGCACTGCGCGCGGCACGAACGGCCACCAAGGGCCGGCTCTTCGCGGTGGTCGGCTGTGGCGGTGACCGCGACCCCGGGAAGCGGCCCGCGATGGGCGCGGCGGCGGCCCGCGCCGCGGACGTGGTGATCGTGACCGATGACAACCCGCGCAGCGAGGACCCGGCGGCGATCCGAGCCGTGGCGATCGAGGGCGCGCGAGCCGCGGTTCCCAGCGTGGACCTGCAGGAGGTGGGTGACCGCCGGCAGGCGATCGCCACCGCGATCGACCTGGCCGGCCCCGGCGACACCGTGGTGGTGCTGGGCAAGGGCCACGAAACCGGCCAGGACGTCGGCGGTGTGATCCACCCGTTCGACGACCGGCAGACCGTGCGCGAGTTGATCGCGGCGACCCCGGAGGCAACCCTGTGATCCCCGTCAGTTGTACTCAGATCGCCGAAGCGATCGGCGGTGAGCTGGTCGGCGTCGATCCTGCCGCTGTCGTCGACGCCGGCGTCGAGATCGACTCCCGCCAGATCGTCGCGGGCGGGCTGTTCGTCGCCCTCGTCGGCGAGAACGTGGACGGGCACGAGTACGTCCCGGCGGCGACCGCGGCCGGCGCGACCGTCTCGATCACCACCCGGCCGGTCGAGGGCAGTCCCTGCATCGTGGTCGCCGACGCGCAGAAAGCGCTCGGCGAGCTCGCCCGGTTCGTCATCGCACAACTGCCCGACCTGACCGTGATCGGCCTGACCGGCTCGCAGGGCAAGACCAGCACCAAGGACCTGATCGCCCAGCTACTCCAGCCGCACGGCGCGACGGTGGCGCCGATCGGCTCGTTCAACAACGAGCTCGGCCACCCGCTGACCGCGCTGCAGGCGGACGAGAACACCCGGTACCTGGTCGCGGAAATGGGCGCCCGGCACGTCGGCGACATCACCTACCTGTGCCGGATCACGCCGCCGAAGGTCGGGCTGGTGCTCAACGTCGGCTACTCGCACATCGGCGAGTTCGGCAGCCGGGACGCGATCGCCGCCGCCAAGGGCGAAATGATCGAGGCCGTCCTTCCGGGCGGCACCGCGGTCCTGAACGCCGAGGACCCGCGCGTCGCCGCGATGGCGAGCCGGACCAAGGAGACCGTGGTCACCTGGGGCGACGCTCCCGACGCGAACGTGCGGGCCACCGGCATCGAGCTCGACGCGCTCGGGCGGGCCGGGTTCACCTTGCAGCTCGGCGGCGAGGAGCACCCAGTACAGCTCCAGCCGATCGGCGAACACCAAGTCGCAAACGCGCTGGCGGCGGCGGCCGCAGTACAGGCTGTCGGGCTGACGCCGGCCCAGATCGCCGACGGGCTCAACGCCGCGACCGCGGTATCCAAGGCACGCATGGAGCTCACCCAGCGCTCGGATGACGTCACGATCATCAACGACGCCTACAACGCCAACCCGGACTCGGTCCGCGCCGCGCTCAAGTCGCTGGTCGCCATCGGCCGGAGCCGGGGCGCCCGGACCTGGGCGGTGCTCGGCGAGATGCTTGAGCTGGGTGACACCAGCACGGAAGAACACGACTCGGTGGGCCGGCTGGCCGTCCGGCTGGACGTGAACCGGCTGGTCGCGGTGGGCGAGGGAGCCCGGCCGATCCACCTGGGCGCGTCCCTGGAAGGATCGTGGGGCAACGAGTCGGCCTACGTGGCGACCATCGAGGACGCGCTGGAGCTGCTCCGCGCCGAACTGAAGCCGGGGGACCTGGTGCTGGTGAAGTCGTCGAAGGCGGCGGGCCTCAGACGGCTGGCCGACGCGTTGCTCGAGGAGGCTTCGCAGTGATCTCGATTCTGCTCGCGGGGGCCATCTCGATGGCGCTCACCCTGCTCGGCACCCGGCAGGCGATCAAGCTGCTGGCCAACCGTGGCTACGGCCAGGAGATCCGCGACGACGGCCCGACCTCGCACCACACCAAGCGCGGTACGCCGACGATGGGCGGCACCGTCTTCATCACCGCCACCATCGTCGGGTACCTGGCGGCGAAGCTGTTCACGATGAAGCCGCCGAGCGCCTCGGCACTGCTGGTGCTGTTCCTGTTCGCGGGCATGGGTGCGGTCGGCTTCCTGGACGACTTCATCAAGATCTTCCGGCAGCGCAGCCTCGGCCTGCGCAGTAAGGCCAAACTGGCCGGCCAGACGGTCGTCGCGGTCGCCTTCGCGATCCTGGCGCTGCAGTTCGAGGACGAGCGTGGGCAGAGCCCGGCGTCACCGTTCATCTCCTTCATCCGCGACATCGAGTGGCTGCATCTGCTGCCGGTGCTGGTGGTGATCTGGATCCTGCTGCTGATCGCGGGCATGTCGAACGGCGTCAACCTCGCCGACGGCCTGGACGGTCTGGCCACCGGCGCCTCGATGATGGTGTTCGGCGCCTACACGCTGATCTGCATCTGGCAGTCCAACCAGAGTTGTGCGACCGCGCCGACCGCCAAGTGCTACGAAGTGCGGGACCCGCTGGACCTGGCCGTCGTCGCGGCGGCCCTCACCGGCGCGTTGTTCGGCTTCCTGTGGTGGAACGCGTCACCGGCCAAGATCTTCATGGGTGACACCGGTTCGCTGTCGCTGGGTGGTGCCGTGGCCGGCTTCGCCGTGATGACCCGGACCGAGCTGCTCGTCCTGCTGCTCGGCGGCCTGTTCGTCATCATCACCGCGTCGGTGATCCTGCAGGTCGGGTGGTTCAAGATCACCAAGCGGACCGCCGGTGTCGGCAAACGGCTGTTCCGGATGGCGCCCCTGCAGCACCACTTCGAGATGCTCGGCTGGGAACAGGTCAACGTGGTGATCCGGTTCTGGATCATCTCGGGCCTGTGCGTCGCCACCGGGCTCGGCTTGTTCTATGCGGAATGGGTGGCTGGATGAGCCTCACGACGCGGACCGACGACGGCTGGGCGACGACGCGTTTCGTCGTACTGGGCTTCGGTACCGCAGGTTATGCGTGCGCCGACTCGTTGCTGCAGGCCGGTGCCGACCACGTCACCGTGCTCGATGACCGCGACACCGAGCCACTGCGCGAGAAGGCGCAGATTCTCGAGACGCTGGGCGCCACCATCAAGCTCGGCGCAGGCAGTACCGCGGAGCTGCCGGCCGACGTCGAGGTGGTCGTCACCTCACCCGGCATCCCGCCGCACGCGCCGTTGCTCGCGGCCGCCGTCGAGCGCGAGATCCCGGTCTGGAGCGAGATCGAGCTCGCCTGGCGACTGCGCGATCCGGCCAACGCGGCGCCCTGGCTGTGCGTCACCGGTACCAATGGCAAGACCACCACGGTCCAGATGCTGACCTCGATCCTGACCGCGGCCGGCCATCGTGCGGTTGCCGCCGGCAACGTTGGGCTGCCGCTGCTGGAAGCCGTGATGGATCCCGAGCCGTACGACGTGATCGCGGTCGAGCTGTCCAGCTACCAGTTACACTTCACCGACTCGATGTCGGCGCATTCGGCCGCGGTACTGAACATCGCGCCCGATCATGTCGACTGGCACGGCTCGATGGATGCCTATGCGAAGGCCAAGGGCAAGATCTTCGAGAACTGCCAGATCGCCTGCGTCTACAACGTCGCCGATCCCGCGACCGAGCAACTGGTCCAGGACGCCGACGTGATCGAAGGCTGCCGCGCGATCGGCTTCACCCTCGGTACGCCGGCGATCTCGATGGTCGGCCTGATCGACGAGCTGCTCGTGGACCGTGCCTTCGTCGAGCAGCGGGCCAGCTCCGCGCTGGAGCTCGCGACGCTGACCGACGTCATCCCGGCCGCTCCGCACAATGTCGCGAACGCGCTGGCCGCTGCGGCGCTGGCCCGGTCGTTCGGCGTACCGGCGAACGCGGTCCGCGACGGGCTGCGGGTGTTCCGGCCCGACGCGCACCGGATCGCGGCGGTCGGAGAGGTTGCCGGAGTCAACTATGTGGACGACTCCAAGGCGACCAACCCGCATGCCGCCCAGGCTTCGCTGCTCGCCTACGAGCACGTGGTGTGGATCGCCGGCGGGCAGGCGAAGGGGGCGACCTTCGACGAGCTCGTCGAGGCCGCCAAGGAGCGGTTGCGCGGTGTGGTTCTGCTCGGCCAGGACAAGGCCGTGATCGCCGAAGCACTTGCCCGACACGCCCCGGATGTCCCGGTGATCACCGTGGAGGCAACGGACACTGGAGCCATGGAGACGGTGGTGGGGGAGGCGACGAAGCTGGCTCAGGTGGGGGACACCGTGCTGCTCGCGCCCGGCTGCGCTTCCTGGGACATGTTCGCCAACTATGGAGCCCGCGGAGACGCCTTCGCCGAAGCCGTACTACGGCTGGGCGACAACTGATCCGGAGGTGATCGCATGACGACGATCACGGATCAGCCGAAGGACAAGAAGGCCGCGGCACCGGAGCGCCCCTGGCTGGCGGCGATCAAGGACGTGCTCGACCGCCCGCTGACGTCGTACCACATCCTGCTCGGCGCGACGGGTCTGCTGCTCGTGCTCGGCCTGCTGATGGTGCTGTCCGCGTCCAGCGTGCTGTCGTACCGGGCCAACCAGGGCAACCAGTACGCGATCTTCTACCGCCAGCTGATCTGGGTCGGAGTCGGTCTGCCGATGGCGTACGTCGCCTCGCGGATGACACCCCGGCACTTCCGGATGCTCGCGTACGTCGCGTTGCTGGGCTCGGTTTTCCTGCTCGTGCTCACCTACGTGCCGGGTCTGGGCGTCGGCGTGAAGGGCAACACTAACTGGCTGAACCTCGGTGGCCCGCTGCAGATCCAGCCGAGCGAGTTCGCCAAGCTCGCGCTGGTGATGTGGTGTGCGGATCTGTATGCCCGCAAGCAGAAACTGCTGACCCAGTGGAAGCACCTGCTGGTCCCGATGGTGCCGGTCTGCGGTCTGGTGATCGCGCTCGTCGTCGGTCAGCACGACCTCGGCACCGCGCTGGTGCTGATGGCCGTGATGATCGGGATGATCTGGATCGTCGGCGCACCGACCCGGCTGTTCATCGCGACGATCGTCGTCGTCGGCGCGATCGCCGCGTACTTCGTCAGCACCGCGCAGCACCGGATGGACCGGCTGATGAACTTCACCAACCCGCTGGCCGACCCCGGTGGCGTCGGCTGGCAGGCGTACCACTCGTTCTACGCGCTCTCCACCGGTGGCTGGTGGGGGGTCGGGATCGGCAACAGCCGGCAGAAGTGGGGCAACCTGCCCGAGGCGCACACCGACTTCATCTTCTCGGTGATCGGTGAGGAGCTCGGCCTGATCGGGTCGCTCACCGTGCTCGCGCTGTTCCTGACACTGGCCTACGTCGGTGTCCGGATCGCGACCCGGAACTCGGACCCGTTCGTCCGCTATGCGGCCGCCGGAATCACCGTCTGGCTGATGGCCCAGACGCTGGTCAACCTGGGTGCCGTGATCGGACTGCTACCCATCGTGGGTATCCCGCTCCCGCTTTTGTCGTACGGTGGGTCCGCACTGCTGCCGACGCTGATCGCGATCGGCATGCTGCTGTCCTTCGCGAAGGCCGAACCCGGCGCGCAGGCCGCCCTCAAGGAACTCCGGCGGCCTCGGTTCGGGTGGATGTCTTCGTGGCGCACACCTGGCCGTACTGGCCGTGAGAACACGCGGGAGCGTTGAAAGCTGTGCCGAGCATCGTCCTGGCCGGTGGTGGTACCGCCGGCCATACTTCCCCCCTGATCGCTACCGCCGACGCCTTGCGCCGGATCGACCCCACGATCGAGATCATCGCCCTCGGGACCGAGCGTGGACTCGAGGTCCGCGTCGTCCCCGAAGCCGGCTACCGGCTCGAACTGATTCCGCCCGTACCGCTGCCGCGCAAGCCCACGCCGGCGCTGTTCGCCGTACCGGGCAAGATGCTCAGCTCGGTGAGCGCGGCCCGCAAGGTGCTCGACGAGGCCAAGGCCGACGTCCTGGTCGGCTTCGGCGGCTACGTGTCGATGCCGGCGTACGTCGCCGCCTGGCGCCGCAAGACGCCGATCGTCGTGCACGAGGGCAACGCCCTGCCGGGGATCGCGAACAAGTTCGCTGCCCGCTACTGCACCCACCACGTCGCGACCTCCTTCCCCGGCACGGACCTGCCGCACGCCGAGTACGTCGGCCTGCCGATCCGGCGCGCGATCTCCACGCTGGACCGGGCCGCGCTGCGGGCCGAGGCGCGGCAGTTCTTCGGCCTCGACCCGGACGCCCCGACCCTGTTCATCACCGGTGGCTCGCAGGGCGCCCAGAGGCTGAACGAGGCCTTCGCAGGAGCCGCTGCCGAGCTGCTGGCGGCCGGCGTCCAGGTGCTGCACGCGATCGGGCCGAAGAACTCACTGGAGGTCGCGCAGACAGGTGGGTACCCGTACAAGGTGCTGTCATACGTTGACCGGATGGATCTCGCGTACGCCGCCGCCGACCTGGTGGTCTGCCGCTCGGGTGCGAACACCGTGACCGAGGTGTCCGGCGTGGGACTGCCCGCCATCTACGTTCCGTTGCCACACGGTAACGGTGAGCAGGTACTGAACGCGAAGCCCGTCGTCGATGCGGGCGGTGGCCTGGTGGTCGACAACGCCCAGGTGACGCCGGACTGGGTTCGGGCGACCATCCCGCAACTTCTGCACGACCGCGAGCGTCTGACAGCTATGTCCACTGCTGCTCAAGGCGTGATCCGCACCGATGCCGACGACCGGTTGGCGCGGATCATCCTCGATGTGGTGAGGTCTGCTTCGTGATTGTCACCGCCCCTGACACCAATCTGCCGGCCGAGAAGCTGGGCCGGGTCCACTTCGTCGGTATCGGCGGCGCGGGCATGTCCGGTATCGCCCGGATCATGGCCGCCCGCGGTATCGAGGTCTCCGGCTCCGACGCCAAGGACGGCAAGGTGCTCGCCGCCCTGCGTGCCCTCGGCGCCACCTGCTGGGTCGGCCACGCCGCCGAGCATGTCGCCGAGACGGACACCGTCGTCGTCTCCACCGCGATCCGCGAGACCAACCCCGAGGTCGTCGCCGCCCGTGCGGCCGGGATCCCGATCCTGCCCCGGGCCGCGGCGCTGGCCTCCGTGATGGTCGGCCGGCGCACGATCGCCGTGGCCGGCACGCACGGCAAGACGACCACCACGTCGATGCTGACGGTCGCGTTGCAGCACTGCGGTGTCGACCCGTCGTACGCGATCGGCGGGAACCTGAACGAGTCCGGCTCGAACGCCCACGACGGCAGCGGCGACCTGTTCGTCGCGGAGGCCGACGAGTCCGACAAGTCCTTCCTGACCTACAGCCCCGAGGTGTCGATCGTCACGTCGGTCGAGCCGGACCACCTGGACAACTACGGCGACGAGGCCAGCTACCGGCTCGCCTTCGAGCAGTTCTGCGATCGCGTGATCCCCGGCGGCTTCATGGTGCTCTGCTACGACGACGCGGGGTCCCGGCAGCTCGCCGAGTTCGCCCGCGCCCGCGGCATCGACGTACGGACGTACGGCGAATCGCCGGAAGCCGACACCCGGGTCACCGAGCTCACCGCGACCGGGGCTACCCAGTCGTTCGTGCCGGTGTTCCGCGGTCGCAAGCTGCCGATCGTGAAGCTGCAGCAGGCCGGCAAGCACAACGCGCTGAACGCCTCGGCGGCTCTCACCGTCGGGCTCGGGCTGGGCTTCTCCGCCTCGGACCTGGCCGAGGGACTCGCGTCCTTCACCGGGACCGGCCGGCGGTTCGAGTTCAAGGGCCTGGAGGACGGCGTCCGGGTGTTCGACTCGTACGCCCACCACCCGACCGAGCTCGCCGTCGACCTGACCGCGGCTCGCACGGTGGCGGGGGAGGGGCGCGTGATCGCCTGCTTCCAGCCGCACTTGTTCAGCCGGACCAGGATCTTCGCGACCGAGTTCTCCGAAGCGCTCGCGCTGGCCGACGAGGTCGTCGTGATGGACGTGTTCGCGGCCCGCGAGGACCCCGAGCCCGGGATCACCGGTGCGCTGATCGCCAACCACGTGCCGCTCAAGCCGGATCAGGTCCGCTTCGAGCCGTCGTGGTCCGCAGTACCGCAGCTGGTCGCGGACCTGGCTGAGCCGGGTGACCTGGTGGTCACGCTAGGCGCCGGCGACGTGACGCTGATCGGGCCGGAAGTGGTCGATCTGCTGGCCGAACGGGCGGCACCCGCGGCGGCGGCCGCGGAGTGATCCGGTGGTGAGCGGGGGATGAGTCAGAGCACTGACCTAGCCCGGGCACAGCAGCGGTTCGCGCGCCGGCAGCGGTTGGTGCGATGGCGCGGCTGGCTGCCCTGGGCGGTCGGCGGCCTGGTCGTGGTACTCGGCGGGCTGACCGTCTGGCTGTTCTACTTCTCGTCCGTCCTGGCGGTCTCCGGGGTAAAGGTGGCCGGTGCCGATACGGTGCCTCCGGCAACGATCACCCAGGTCGCGGCGGCGCCGATGGGTACTCCGCTGGCCAAGGTGGACCTGACCGCGATCGCGGAACGGGTGCGGACGATCCAGGCCGTGGCCGACGCGCAGGTGACCAGGGCGTGGCCGAACCAGCTGAAGATCGTGGTGACCGAGCGGGTCCCGGTGGTGGTCGTCACCGACGGCAGCAACTTCGAGCTCGTCGACGCGACCGGCGTGGCCTTCAAGACCGTGCCCGCGAAGCCCGAGGGTCTGCCCGAGGCGCTGGTGGTCGGAAATCGGCGCGAGGTCACGATCCGTTCGGTGGTGACGGTTTCGGCCGCTCTGCCGGTCGGGCTGCGGTCCCAGGTGGAGTCGATCTCGGCGGCCTCGCCGGACTCGATCACCCTCAACCTCGAGTCGTTGGTGAAGGTCGTCTGGGGCAGCGCCGATGACAGTGAGCGCAAGGCCGAAGTACTCAGCGTGCTGATGAAGCGGGACGCCAAGGTGTACGACGTCTCGGCGCCCGATCTCCCTGTCACCAAAGGGGAAAAGAAGTGAGTGTGCCCACATCGGGTACACATCGACCGACCGGCGGCGAGGCGCGTGGACATTGCCGGAGCGACTCCCGTAGCGTTCGAGGGAATCTAGGCTTGACATATCTCTAACCATCACCATGAGGTTCAGGCCCATCCGAAGACAGCAGGGCCGGCGCCGGATAACGGGGATCGGTCCACGGAAGGGTCCGAGGCAGGCGCAGCTCGGACGGCCAACCGGCCATAACGGGAACAGAACGAGGCGAGAGGCGCGGACGTGGCGGCACCGCAGAACTATTTGGCACTCATCAAGGTCGTCGGCATCGGCGGAGGCGGCGTCAACGCCGTGAACCGGATGATCGAGCACGGTCTGAAGGGCGTTGAGTTCATCGCTATCAACACCGACGCCCAGGCGCTGTTGATGAGCGACGCGGACGTCAAGCTCGACATCGGCCGGGAGGAGACCCGGGGCCTCGGCGCCGGCGCGAACCCGGCGATCGGGCAGAAGGCCGCCGAGGACCACGCGGAGGAGATCGAGGAGGCGCTGAAGGGCGCCGACATGGTCTTCGTCACCGCGGGTGAAGGTGGTGGCACCGGCACCGGCGGCGCGCCCGTGGTGGCCCGGATCGCCCGTTCGCTGGGCGCGCTGACCATCGGTGTCGTGACCCGGCCGTTCTCGTTCGAGGGCAAGCGCCGCGCGACCCAGGCGGAGGACGGCATCGCCACCCTCCGCGAGGAGGTCGACACCCTGATAGTGATTCCGAATGACCGCCTCCTCACCATCTCCGACCGCGCCGTGTCCGTGCTGGACGCCTTCAAGCAGGCCGACCAGGTGCTGCTGCAGGGTGTCTCCGGCATCACCGACCTGATCACCACGCCCGGCCTGATCAACGTCGACTTCGCCGACGTCAAGGCCGTCATGTCCAACGCCGGCTCGGCGCTGATGGGCATCGGCTCGTCCCGCGGCGAGGACCGCGCGGTGGCGGCGGCCGAGGCGGCCATCTCCTCGCCGTTGCTAGAGGCAAGCATCGAGGGCGCGCACGGCGTGCTGCTGTCGATCGCGGGCGGTTCCGATCTCGGCCTGTTCGAGATCAACGAGGCGGCCCAGCTCGTCTCGGAGTCCGCGCACACCGACGCGAACATCATCTTCGGCGCGGTGATCGACGACGCGCTCGGCGACGAGGTCCGGGTGACCGTGATCGCGGCCGGCTTCGACGGCGGGATGCCGAAGCGCCGCGAGCAGGCGATGAACCAGGCCCGTCCGCAGAACCGCCTCCCCGCCGCTGGTGGGGATGTGGCGACGCAGGGCGTGCCGCGCTCAACCCAGGCCGAGGCTCAGACGCAGGCCCACCAGCCCGCCAACCAGCCCCCGCCGTACGGGACCCCTCCGGCGAACACCGGGGGCCAGGCGCCTGCAGGTCAGACTCCTGCAGGTCAGGCTGCTGACGCTGCCGGTCAGGGCGCGGCGGGCCAGGGTGGCCAGGCCGCTGGTGGTCAGGGCTCGACCGGAGGCTCGCCCAGCTACCAGCCGCCGGCCGGTACGCCGACTGACGACACCGTGCCGGTGCCGAACACGGACCAGAGCCGGGGCACCACGCACTCGGCGCGCCCGCAGAGCGGCGAGCCGGTCCGCACCACTCAGCCGCAGACCAACCAGCCGCCGGTGCCACACCCGCCGACCCCGACGCCGTCCGCGCCGACCCAGCACACCTGGCCGACCACGGGCCCGTCGAACTCACCGTCGTCCCAGCCGGCTCCGCAGCGCCAGCCGCGCAAGCCGGACAACGACGATGACGACCTCGACATCCCCGACTTCCTGAAGTAGCCGGCAGCACACGGCAACCCGACGTTGGTGAGCGGGATAGCCTTCGGGGGTGTTCGGTTATGACGAGGTTTTCGATGGGGCCCGCTTCGCCTTCACCGATCGGTTCGGGGGAGCCAGTCTGCCGCCGTACGGCGAACTGAATCTGGGCAGTGCGCAGGGGGACGAGGCTGATGCGATCGCGGAGAACTTCCGCCGGCTCGCGGGTGAGTTCGGGGTCGCCGAGGACCGGGTGATCCGGGTCAGTCAGGTGCACGGGTACGACGTGCACGTGGTGCGGCCCGATGACGAACTGCCGGTGCGGCCGCAGCCGCGAGCTGACGCGCTGGTGACGACGCGCACCGATGTCGTGCTGTGTGTCCGGGCCGCCGACTGCCTGCCGGTGCTCTTCGCCGACCAGGCCAAAGGCGTCATCGGCGCCGCCCACTCAGGACGCCGCGGCCTGTACGCCGGCGTCGTACCGGCGACTGTCGAGGCGATGCGCGCCCTCGGTGCCGAGCGGATCACCGCAGTTCTCGGGCCGTACGCGTGCGGCAACTGTTACGAGGTCCCCGAGGAGATGCGCGCCGAGGTCGCCGAGCGGGTGCCCGCGTCGTACGCCGAAACGAGCTGGGGGACACCGTCGATCGACGTGGCTGCCGGCGTCGCCGCCCAGCTGGCCGAGCTCGACTGCACCGTGATCGACGCGACCAGCTGCACGATCGAGTCGGAGAATCTCTACTCGTACCGGCGTGAAGGACCCGTCAGCGGACGGCTGGCCGGGCTCGTCAGGCTGACCCGGTGACCGCGGACACCCGCGAGCAGGAGCTCCGCGACAATCTGACGTCCGTGCGTGAGCGGATCCAGGCGGCCTGTGTGGCGGCTGGGAGGCCCGAGGACGCGGTCACCCTGGTGGCGATCACCAAAACCTTCCCAGTCAGCGACGTGCGGGCGCTGGCGGCTCTCGGAGTGCGGGATCTGGGAGAGAACAGGGAGCAGGAGCTCAAGGCCAAGGCGCCGGACTGTCAGGACGTCACCTGGCACTTCGTCGGGCAACTCCAGTCGAACAAGGCCCGTTCGATCGTCCGCAATGCGTCCGTGCTGCACTCCGTCGACCGGTCGTCCCTGGTGAAGGCGCTGTCCCGGGCAGCCGTGGACGAAGGCCGCGTACTGCGATGCCTGCTGCAGGTGAGCCTGGCGGAGTACGGGCCGGCCGATGCGGCGACAGGGGTGGGCCGTGGCGGGGTCGCGCCGGCCGACGTACCGGAGCTGGCCGCTGAGGTCGCGGGTGCGGACGGGCTGGAGCTGGGTGGCGTGATGGCCGTGGCGCCGCTCGGATCGGACCCCGACGAGGCGTTCGGGGGACTGGAAGTAGTAGCCTCCCGACTACGCTCCGAACATCCCGGTGCCAACTGGGTCTCCGCCGGAATGAGCGGCGATCTGGAGGCCGCGATCAGGCGTGGGGCGACACACGTGCGGCTCGGGCGCGCATTACTCGGTACACGTACTCCTCTGGGCTAGTGTCGACATCGAGAATCGACCGAAGGGCTGGAGGGCCATGAGCGGCGCGTTGCGCAAGATGGGTGTGTACCTCGGCTTGGTCGAGGACGGCGAGCGGTACAACGCGCGCTATGACGACGAGTACGACGACGGCTACGACGAGTACGAGGACGAAGCCGTCGACGGGGAGTCGGACGAAACCGAGCCGGTGCCGGATCGTCGCGACGAGCAGGTGGGCACGGTCAGCAAGTTCCCAGATCGACGTGGTGTCGCAGCTTCATCCCCGGAGGTTACCGAGTTGGCCCGCATCACCACCGTGCACCCGCGCAGCTACAACGAGGCGCGTGTGATCGGTGAGCACTTCCGCGACGGTACGCCCGTCATCATGAACCTGACCGAGATGGACCACGCGGATGCCAAGCGGCTGGTCGACTTCGCCGCCGGGCTGATCTTCTGCTGCCGGGGTTCGATCGAGCGGATCACCACCAAGGTGTTCCTGGTCTGCCCGCCGAACGTGACACTGGCCGCGGAGGAGAAGGAAAAGATCGCCGCGGACGGGTTCTACAACCAGAGTTGAGGACGCGGCTTCGGCCGTCTTCTACACTCTTGTCTGACATGGATGCTCTTGTGCTCGTCCTCGGTGTACTCGCCTACGTGCTGCTGGCCTTCTTCCTGATGCTGGTGGCGCGGTTCGTACTGAGTCTGATCGTCATGTTCGCGCCGCAATGGCACCCGAAAGGGCCGCTGCTGTTGCTGTTCGAGCTGATCTACTCGGTAACCGATCCGTTTCTGCGGCCGCTGCGGCGGATCCTGCCGCCGATCGGTGCTGGAGGTCTCCGGATCGACCTGTCGATGCTGATGCTGTTCGTCCTCGTCTCGCTGGCGATGTCGATCAACTCGACCGCGATCAGGTCGTTGTGAAATCCACGGCACCGCCAGGATCACAGGGAGGTCGGAGCATGAGGACTCCACCAGCTGGGTAGGAGCAGACCGGTCGACGCCGGAGTTCGACCGCAGTTATCGCCCGCCCGGATTCCGCCAGAACACAACGAAGCGATAACGTGATCTACTGAGTCGCCGAGGTCAAGGCCACGACGACTCCGCCAAGACACAGACAAACGAGGTGAAAGATGCCGCTGACGCCGGATGACGTCCGCTCGAAGCAGTTCACGCCCGTCCGATTGCGGGAGGGCTACGACGTCACTGAGGTCGACTCCTTCCTCGACGAGGTCGAAGCCGAGCTCGAGCGACTTCTCGCCGAGAACGAGGAGCTGCGGGCCAAGCTTGCCGCCGCTCAGCGTGCCGGCAGTGGGCAGGACCGACCGGTGGTCGACCAGACCGCCGCCCTGCCGCCTGTCGTGCAGCAGCCCAAGCCGGCCCCTGTGGTCGTCGAGAAGCCCGAGGAGAAGCCACCGCCAGTCGTCGCTCCCGCTGTAGCGGCCGCGGGGGCTGCTGCGGCAGCAGGAACCGTCGGCGACGCCTCCAGCTCCGCCGTGCGGCTGCTGGAGATGGCTACCAAGCACTCCGACGACCTGGTCCAGGAGGCGAAGGACACCGCCGACAAGATCATCGGCGAGGCCCGCGCCAAGGCCGAGCGCCTGGAGAACGAGGCACGTGGCAAGGCTGACCGGATGACCGGTGAGGCCCGCGCCCGCGCCGAGAAGCTCGACGGCGAGATCGCCGAGCGTCGCGCTCAGATGCTCGGCACGCTGGAGAAGCAGAAGGGTCAGCTCGAGCGCACGATCGACGACCTGCACGCCTACGAGCGTGAGTACCGCAGTCGCCTGAAGACGTACTTCACCGAGCAGCTCAAGGCGCTCGGCAACGGCGACGACACGCTCAGCCCGCGCAACGGCTTCCGCCCGGAGGCCCGCGCCCAGGCTCACGGTCACGGCGTGTAAGCAGTAGCTGGTTCGACGCTTCGGTCTGTCTTGGCCTGACTGGAGGCGGTGCTAATCCGGCAGCACCGCCTCTTTGTCATGCCCGGACTTTTCTGACAGACCGTTGTTGAGCAGTGACTAAGGGTCCCCACAACCGGCCGCCGGAGATCACGGCCACGTGAGTGGGGCCTTCTGTCTGCTGAGCGTGCCGACATCGGTCACCCGCAGCCGGTACGGCATAAGTCTCAGCAGCGAGACGGTTTCGCCCGCGGGTCCGTCGGGGAAGGCGCCCAAGAAGTCGTAGCCCAGGGGCGGGGGCTTCGCGGTACAGCGCGGACGGCTGCGCACGCACGACCTCGTACCGATGCCCCGACACGCCGAGGGAAGCGTTTGCTGACCGGACCTGGGTATGCGCGGACGTCCGGACCCTTCCCGGCATGGCTCCCAGAGGTCTCGTCGTCGCCGACCTTTCGACCGCGGGTCCGAGCCCACCAGTGGTGTGCTCGCTCGCCCAGCCGGCCCACTCGGCGCCTCGTTGGATGTGGCCGCCGCCCAGATGTCCCTGACCGAGTGCCGCTCCGCCGACCCTGCGATCATTCGCCCCCTTTTCACCCGCAGGACCGACTACTAGAGGACTGGGTGATCCAGCGAAGAGGGTGAAAGGGGGCGAATGATCGCAAGCGGTTGTTAGGCCTTGGTGAGCCAGTAGGTGAGGCCGAGGTCGTCCTCGGTGCCGGTCGTCAGGGAACTGGTTGCCGGTGGCATCGAGACGGTGAGGTCGGTGGCGAGGATTTCGCGGGCGATCTCGTCGGCGTGCTTGCCTAGGGCATCGGATAGTTCTGGGTCGGTGCTGGTCAGCCAGACGGTGATCCGATCGGAGACTTCCAGGCCGGAGTTCTTGCGGGCCTCCTGCAACGTTCGGACCACCTCGCGGGCGAGGCCGGCCTGCTTCAGTTCCGGGGTGATCTCGAGGTCGAGGGCAACGGTCTCGCCCTGCTCGTTGACGACCGACCAGCCCTCGCGCGGCCGCTCCGACAGCAGTACCTCGTCGGCGCTGACCTCGACGTCCGCGCCGTCGACCACCACTGTCGCAGTACCGGATGCCTTCAAGGAAGCAGCGAGTGCGGCCGCGTCGGCTGCAGCGATTGCGCCTGCGACCACCGGCGTCTGCTTGGCGAAGCGCTTGCCGAGTTGGCGGAAGTTGCCCTTCGCCGAGAACTCGACCAGGTCGGCACCAGCGGACGAGAGCGGCTCGACAGATCCGACGTTCAGCTCCTCGGCGATCTCGCGGAGCAGTTCGTCATCCAGATCGGCGATCGCGGCCGACCCGACCAGCGCCCGGCCGAGCGGCTGCCTGGTCCGGACCTTCGCCTCGGCGCGCGCCGACCGGCCCAGCTCGACGACCCGCCGCGCCATCGACACATGCGTCGCGAGCCGGTCGTCGATCACCGTCTCGTCGTACTGCGGGAACGCGGCGAGGTGCACCGATTCCGCCAGCTCCGGCGTGACCGGCCGGAACACGTCCTGCCAGACCCGCTCGGTCACGAACGGCGTGAGCGGCGCCATCAACCGGGTCAGCACGTCGAGCGTCTCGTGCAGCGTGGCCAGCGCGCCGGCGTCGCCCGCCCAGAACCGGCGGCGCGAGCGGCGTACGTACCAGTTGGAGAGCACGTCGACGAACTGGCTGATCAGGACACCCAGCTTCTGCGTGTCGTACGCCGCATACGCCTCGTCCGTGTCGCGGACCAGCCGGTGCGTCTCGCTGACCAGCCAGCGGTCGAGCACCGAACGCTCCGCCACCGGCGGCGCCCCGGCACTCGGCGACCAGTCGGCCAGCCGGGCGTACAGGGCGTGGAAGGCGGCCGTGTTCCAGTAGGTCAGCAGTACCTTGCGAACGATCTCGTTCAGCACGTTCGGCCCGATGCCGCGCGCCTTCCACGGCGAGCCGGAGCAGGCCATGAACCAGCGCACTGCGTCGGCGCTGTGGTCGTCCATCAACGGGATCGGCTCGAGGATGTTGCCCAGGTGCTTGGACATCTTCCGGCCGTCCTCGGCCATGATGTGCCCCAGGCAGGCGACGTTGCGGTACGACGACTCGTCGAAGACCAGCGTGCCGATCGCCATCAGCGTGTAGAACCAGCCCCGGGTCTGGTCGATCGCCTCGGAGATGAAGTCGGCCGGGTAGGACTTCTCGAACTTCTCCTTCGACCCTTCGGCCCACGGGTAGCCCCACTGCGCGAACGGCATCGAGCCCGAGTCGTACCAGGCGTCGATCACCTCGGCGACCCGGGTCGACTCCTCGCCGCAGGTCGGGCAGGCGAAGGTGATGTCGTCGACGAACGGCCGGTGCGGGTCGGTCGCGCTCAGGTCGCGGCCGGCCAGCTCACCCAGCTCGGCCAGCGAGCCGACGCAGACCTGGTGGTCGTCGGCGCAGCGCCAGATCGGCAGCGGCGTACCCCAGAAGCGGGAGCGGGAGACGGCCCAGTCGATGTTGTTGCGCAGCCAGTCGCCGTACCGGCCCCACTTGACCGATTCGGGATACCAGTTGGTCTTCTCGTTCTCGCGGAGCAGCGCGTCCTTGACCTGGGTGGTGCGGATGTACCAGGAGGGCAGCGCGTAGTACATGACCGGGGTATGGCAGCGCCAGCAGTGCGGGTACGGGTGCTCGTACGGCACGTGCCGGAACAGGACGCCGCGGTCGCGGAGGTCGTTGACCAGGTCCTCGTCGGCCTTCTTGAAGAACTGCCCGCCGACCAGCGGCACATCTGCCTGGAAGGTGCCGTCGGACTCGACCGGGTTGACCACCGGCAGGTCGTAGGCCCGGCAGACGATGAGGTCGTCGGCGCCGAACGCGGGGGACTGGTGCACCAGACCAGTGCCGTCCTCAGTGGTGACGTAGTCAGCCAGTACTACGTAATGCGCCGGCTCGGGGAACTCCACGAGCTCGAACGGGCGCTGGTAGTTCCACCGCTCCATGTCACGGCCGACGTACCGGTCGGTGACGGTCCAGCCCTCGCCCAGCGCGCTGAGCAGCGGCTCGGCGACGACCAGCGACTCGTTGCCGTCGGTAGCGACGACGTAGTCGACGTCCGGGTGCACAGCGACGGCCGTGTTGGAGACCAGAGTCCAGGGAGTCGTCGTCCAGACCAGCAATGACACAGGCTTGCCGGCCTTTTCAGCGACCGGCCCGGAGGTGAGCGGGAAGCGGACATAGACCGACGGGTCGACGACCGTCTCGTAGCCCTGCGCCAGTTCGTGGTCCGACAGCCCGGTGCCGCAGCGCGGGCAGTACGGCGTGATGCGGTAGTCCTCGACCAGCTGGCCCTTGTCGTGGATCTGCTTGAGCGACCACCAGACGGACTGCACGTACTCCGGGTCCATCGTCCGGTACGGGTGCTCCATGTCCACCCAGTAACCCATCCGGGTGGTCAGGTCGGCGAAGGCGTCGACGTGCCGCAGTACCGACTCGCGGCACTTGGCGTTGAACTCCGCGATCCCGAAGGCCTCGATGTCCTTCTTGCCGTTGAAGCCGAGCTCCTTCTCCACCGCGACCTCGACCGGCAGACCGTGGCAGTCCCAGCCGGCCTTGCGCTCGACCGAGTAGCCCTTCATGGTCCGGTACCGGGGGAAGACGTCCTTGAAGACGCGTGCCTCGATGTGGTGCGTGCCGGGCATGCCGTTCGCGGTCGGCGGGCCCTCGAAGAACGTCCACGGCTTGCCGCCGGCGGTCTGCTCGAGACTCTTGGCGAAGGTGTCCTGGCCGTCCCAGTGGTCGAGCACGTCCCGCTCGAGCGCGGGCAGATCGACCTGGGCAGGGATGTGCCGCCAGGGAGTACTGCCAGTCGCGGTGGTGGGGGTGTCCGCCATGTCCTTCGTCCTTCGTCGAGCGTGTTGCCAGCTGGACGAAGGGACGAGGCACCGGCGTCGTCGCCGGGCTCCGCGGTACCACCCTCCTTGGCAGCTCCTGAGGAGCTGCCCACTTCGTTACGCTCCGCTGCCGGGTCTAATGAGTCCGTGAGGACCGTTCTTCCGGCGGCTCCGGGGTGATGGCCCCATCACAGCCTTGCGGTGTGCGGGACAAGTGTACGACTTCGTCGCATCCGGTCACGAATCGTTAATCAGTGGTCAGGGCGCGGCCGGTGGCTCACAATCGTCTCGCGAGTGCCGAGATCGAGCCGAAACCGAAGCAACTGCTTGCCTGAGCGGCGTCCGAGATGTGGCTGTGACGCGCGGAACATCGAGCGTCCTTGAAGAACCGACTACCGTATGTCCACGGTCTGCGCGTCGGGCTGGCACGTGGCCGCCACGTGACCTACTGTCTTGCGACCAGTCCGCTTCAGTCTCCGACGAAGGCAGGGGGTAGTCGACCATGGCTACATCGGCTCCTAAGAAGTCCGCCCCCAGACGTCCCGCCGCGGCCGAGAAGAGCGCCGCGAAATCCGCCGAACCGGCTGCGAAGAAGTCGGCCGCCAAGAAGAAGGCACCGGCCAAACAGTCCGCAGTCAAGCAGCCTTCCACCAAGAAGGCCCCTGCCAAGCCGACACCGAAGAAGAGGGTGGCCATGAAGACGAACGAGAACCGCACCCCGGCGACTGCGCCGGCCAAGGCGCCCGCGAAGAAGGCCGAGAAGCTCACGGTCAAGGACGGCGAGAAGCCGTGGACCGCGGCCGAGATGGAGGAGCTCCGCGGTGAGCTCGTGGCCGACGCGACGCACCTGAGGGAGGAGATCCGCGACGCCGAGCAGGAGATCGTCGGACTGCTCCGCGACGGTGGCGACGGGGCGGGCAACGACCAGGCCGATGTCGGCTCGACGACGCTCGAGCGCGACCACGAGATGTCGCTGGCGAACAACGCGCGGGACATGCTTGACCAGATCGAGCGGGCGCTGGCCCGGATCGACGACGGCACCTACGGCGTATGCGAGAGCTGCGGCAAGGCGGTCGGCAAGGGTCGGTTGCAGGCGTTCCCGCGTGCGACACTGTGCGTGTCATGCAAAGAACGCGAAGAACGCCGCTGAGCGACCCAGAACAGTCCTCCCCGCCAGGGGACGAGTCAGCACCCCCTCGGACAGAACCGGCCGACCTCGACTCGGCCGGTTCCTCGTCATCCCCGGCCAGCGGCGACGAGCCGGCCGGCGGCGAAGCCGCGTTGCCGGAGGGTAGTGCCGCGGGCGAGGCCTCTGACGACTCGGCCTTCTCTGCGCCGCCCGCCGGCGCAGCCGGCGGGCGGCGCTTGGTGGTGTTGTTCGGTGTGGTTGGTTTGCTGGTGCTTGGGCTGGATCAGCTGACGAAGGTGCTGGCGTTGCAGCACCTGACGCCGGGGGAGCCGGTGAACGTGATCGGCTCGCTGCTGAAGTTCAACCTGATCCGCAACCCGGGCGCGGCGTTCAGCCTGGGCTCGGACTTCACGCCGGTGATCAGCGCGATCCAGATCATCGTCGCGATCGGCGTCGTCTGGTTGTCGCGCAAACTCGGCTCGATCGGCTGGGCGGTCGCCTTCGGGCTGCTGTTCGGCGGCGCGGTCGGCAACATCACCGACCGGATCTTCCGCGAGCCGTCACCCTTCCACGGGCACGTGGTCGACTTCCTGCAGACACCGCACTGGGCGATCTTCAACGTCGCCGACATGGCCGTCACCTCCGCCGCGGCCCTGCTGGTGATCCAGACCCTGCGCGGCATCAAGCTGGACGGCACGAAGGACGTGGGCAAGAAATGACCGGCGACGCACGCACAGTGATGGTGCCTGACGGCCTCGCCGGTGAGCGCCTCGACGCCGCCCTGTCCCGGCTGTTCGGCGTCTCCCGGACCAAGGCGGCCGAGATGATCGAGTCCGGCCTGGTCCAGGTCGACGGCTCGCCGGCGCTCAAGTCTGCCCGGGTCGCGGCCGGAGTGATGCTCGACGTCGAGCTACCCCCGCCACCGGGCGAGATCACCGTCGTACCGGAGACCGTCGACAACCTGCGGATCGTGCACGACGACGACGAGATCGTGGTCGTCGACAAGCCGGTCGGCGTCGCCGCCCACCCGTCGCCGGGCTGGACCGGGCCGACCGTGATCGGGCACCTGGCCGGAGCCGGCTTCAACATCTCCACCAGCGGCGCCGCCGAGCGCAAGGGCATCGTGCACCGGCTCGACGTCGGCACCTCCGGGCTGATGGTGGTCGCCAAGACGGAGTACAGCTACACCGTGCTCAAACGCGCCTTCAAGGAGCGCACGGTCAAGAAGATCTACCACGCGCTGGTGCAAGGCCATCCCGACCCGTTCACCGGCACGGTGGACGCGCCGATCGACCGGCACCCCCACCACGACTACAAGTTCGGCGTCGTCGCGGGCGGCAAGCCGAGCGTGACGCACTACGAGACGCTCGAGGCGTTCCGCTTCGCGACGCTGCTCGAGATCACGCTGGAGACCGGCCGGACGCATCAGATCCGGGTGCACATGGCCGCAATCGGCCACCCGTGCTGCGGTGACCTCACCTACGGCGCCGACCCGATTCTGGCCGAGCGCCTCCAACTGGCCCGCCAGTGGCTGCACGCGATGCGCCTCGGCTTCGACCACCCGGGCAGCGGCGAGTACGTCGAGTACACCTCGAAGTACCCCGACGACCTCGAACAGGCGCTCGACCAGCTCGCCGCCACCCAGTAGGCGGATGAAGCTCTACCTCTCGTCGTTCCGGCTGGGCGACCACCCCGAGCGGTTGGTCGCCCTGCTGCCGTCCGCCGGCCGGATCGGGGTGATCTGCAACGCGATCGATGCCGAAGATCCCCCAGTACGCCGGGAAAAGGTGGCCGCCGAGCTTACCTGGCTCAGCGAACTCGGCCTCCGCCCCGAGGAGCTCGACCTCCGCTCGTACTCCGAACGCGGCGCCCGCGTCGGCCAGGACCTGCGCGCGCGACTGGCGCAGTACGACGGTCTGTGGGTCCGCGGCGGCAACGTCTTCGTATTGCGCTCCGCCCTGGCCGCCAGCGGTGCCGACAAGTTCCTGCCTGAGCTCATCCGCTCGGAGTCTTTCGTGTACGCCGGCTACAGCGCGGGCGCCTGCGTACTCGCTCCGAGCCTGCGTGGCCTCGAGCTCTGCGACGACATCACGCAGGTCGACGGCGAGGTGATCTGGGACGGCCTAGGCGTGCTCGACGAGGTGTTCGTGCCGCACCTGAACTCTCCAGGCCACCCCGAGACCGAACTGGTGGAACAGGTCCGCGCCCTCTACGAGCAAACCGGCGTGCCCCACCTCCCACTGCACGACGGCCAGGCCCTCATCATCGACGGCACCACCCGCGAACTCGTCTAGCCCCAGCCCCGGGCGACCGAGCGGCGGCAGCGGGCGGGCTCGTCCCCGGCGCTGATGAACAGGGCTGTGAGCATCGGGACGGCGTAGCCGAGCGCCTCGCGCGGTAGAGGGCCGGCCACGGTCAGCGACGCCAGGCCGTGGCCGATGACCCAGCTCTGGGTGGCGAGGTCGAGGGGTTCCGTGTCATCGGCGAACCGGCCGTCGGTCTTCGCCCGTTCGACCGCCTCGACGAGGCGGTGGAGCGTCGCGTCCGCGGCGGCCAGGTCTTCCAGGTCGACCGCGGCGTCGAACATCACCCGGTAGAGGTCGGGATTGGCCTCGGCGTTCGCCACGTACGCCGACCCCAGGGCGGCGAGATCCCGGACCGGGTCGGTCGTCGGCGTGAGCCGGTCGAGGACGGCCGAGAGCCGGGTGAACCCTTCCTGACGCACCGCCTTCCAGAGACCGTCGATGCCGTCGAAATAGGTGTAGACGGCCATCGTCGACACCCCGGTCCCGTCGACCAGCGACCGCAAACTGATCGGCTCCCGCGCCCGAAGCATCTGAGCGGCGCGCTCGATCAACAACGACCGGACCGCCGGATCCTTGAGCCTCACCATGGCAATACTATACATAACGCTGTTATGGTTTGCTCTCCCCAATTCTTAGGAGCCACCTCGTGCCCGTGACCTTGATCAACCCCGATTGCCTGCCCAAGCCCGAGGTGTACCGGCAGCTGTCCATCGCCACCGGCTCGCGGCTGGTGTTCCTCGCAGGTCAGGTGGCCCGTGACAGCGAGGGCCGGCCGGTCGGCACGGACGACCTCGCCGCCCAGGTCGAACAGGCCTATCTCAACATCGGCAACGCCCTGACCGAGATCGGCGGCTCGTTCGACGACGTGGCGAAGCTGACCGTCTACATCGTCGACTGGCACCCCGACAAGATGCCGCAGCTGGGCGAGGGCGTCGCCCGCGCGGCGGCCAAGCTGGGCATAGACCCGGTCAAACCGATCACCCTGCTCGGCGTCGCCAGCCTGGGCGAACCAGACCTGCTCGTCGAGGTCGAAGCCACGGCCGTACTTGACTAGCTCATGAGGTTTTGGTGACCTGCTCAGCGAGCTCGGCGACGGCCGCGGTCAGAGCCGGGCCGTGAACCAGTACGGCGTCGTTGTGGTCCGAGCCCGGTATCTCGACCAGCTTCCTGAGCATCGGCGCCGCTTCGGCGACAGTACGACTTTGCTCCGGCGGGACGATCGAGTCGTCGGCTCCGTAGACCACCACGACCGGAGCCTTCACCTTGGCGAGCTGCTCCGCCAGCGGAAACTTGTCGCGGAGCAGTTGCCGGACTGGCAGGAACGGGTAGTGCTCGCGGCCCACCGATGCGAGGTCGACAAACGGCGAGCGCAGTACCAGCCCGCCGGGCGCGATCTCGGTGGCGAGCTCCGTAACCACCGCGGCCCCGAGGCTCTCGCCGTAGTACAGGATCCGGCCGGGCGGCAGGCCGGTCTCCCGAGCCAGATACCGCTGAGCCGCGCGGACATCCCGGGCAAAGCCGCGCTCGCTGGGACCTCCCTCGTTGCCGCCATAACCGCGGTAGTCGAACAAAAGGACCGTCAGCCCTTCAGTGGCCAGAGCCCGCGCCAACGGTGCTCTGGATGCCCGGTTGCCGGCGTTCCCGTTGGCAACCAGTACTGCGATTCCGCGGTCCGGCTCGCCGGCCGGCACCAGCCAGGCGCCAAGCCGTACGCCGTCGTCGGTCTCGAGCGTCACGTCCCGCGCACCGGGTAGTACGGTCGCCGCCGGAGCGACGGCAGCCGTGTCCGGCAGGTAGATGAGGTGCCGCTGAAATCCCCAGACGAGGGCAAGAATCAGCAGCACCACCGCGCCTGCGACCACTGCCACCTTGAGCACGTTCCCAGTGTGCCTGGCGACCGGATATCGGGCGCGCGCCGACCTCATCGGAGCGCCGGTTCCAAGACTGTCGGTGGGCCAACATAAGGTGGGCTGGTCCCGCTCACTCACGCCTCTGGGAGGTCTGCGAAGACATGGCGTCCAGCGACAGTTTCGTGCATCTACACGTGCACACCGAGTACTCGATGCTGGATGGCGCCGCGCGGATCGACGAGTTGTTCAAAACCGCCCAGGAGATGGGCCAGCCGGCCATCGCGACCACCGACCACGGGTTCGTATTCGGGGCCTACGAGTTCTGGCGGACCGCCAAGAAGTACGACGTCAAGCCGATCGTCGGCGTCGAGGCATACTTGACGCCGCACACCCATCGCAGCGAGCGCAAGCGGGTCAAGTGGGGCGACGCGAACTCCGGCCGCGACGACGTCTCGGGTAGCGGTGCGTACACGCACATGACGCTGCTGGCGAAGAACACCAGCGGCATGCACAACCTGTTCAAGATGTCGTCGCTGGCCAGTCTCGAGGGCTACTACTTCAAGCCCCGGATGGACCGCGAGCTGCTGCAGACCTACGGCAAGGGCCTGATCGCGACCACCGGTTGCCCGTCGGGTGAGGTGCAGACCAGGCTCCGGCTCGGGCAGTACAAGGAGGCCATCGAGGCGGCCGCCGAGTTCCGCGACATCTTCGGCGCCGAGAACTACTACTGCGAGCTGATGGACCACGGGCTCGGCATCGAGCGGAACATCCAGGGCGACCTGCTGAAGCTGGCCAAGGAGCTCGGGCTGCCCTTGGTCGCGACGAACGACCTGCACTACACCAAGCCCGAGGACGCGGTCGCGCACGCCGCGCTGCTCTGCGTGCAGTCCGGATCGACGCTGTCGGACCCGAACCGGTTCAAGTTCGACGCGAACGAGTTCTACGTCAAGACCGCCGCCGAGATGCGCGAGGTCTGGAAGGACTACCCGGAGGCCTGCGACAACACGCTGCTGATCGCCGAGCAGTGCGACGTGTCCTTCACCGAGGGGGAGGGCCGGTTCATGCCGCGCTTCCCCTGTCCGGACGGGCACAACGAGGAGTCCTGGTTCGTCGCGGAGGTCGAGACCGGCCTGCACAAGCGCTATCCCGAGGGCGTCCCGGCCCACGTCCGCAAGCAGGCGGAGTACGAGATCGAGGTGATCACCTCGAAGGGCTACGCGGGCTACTTCCTGGTCGTCGCCGACTTCATCAACTGGGCCAAGGAGAACGGCATCCGGGTCGGCCCGGGCCGTGGTTCGGGTGCCGGTTCGATGTGCGCGTACGCGATGCGGATCACCGACCTGGACCCGCTCCAGCACGGCCTGATCTTCGAGCGCTTCCTCAACCCCGAACGGATGTCGATGCCCGACTTCGACATCGACTTCGACGACCGCCGCCGGCCCGAGGTGATCCGCTACGTCACCGAGAAATACGGCGACGACCGGGTCGCGATGATCGTCACCTACGGCACGATCAAGGCCAAGCAGGCGATCAAGGACGCCGGCCGGGTGCTCGACTACCCGTTCGCGATGGGCGACCGGATCACCAAGGCGATGCCGCCCGCGGTGATGGGCAAGGACGTGCCGCTGTCCGGCATCTTCGACCCGCAGCACAAGCGGTACTCCGAGGCCGGCGAGTTCCGCCAGCTGTACGAGGCGGACGCCGACGTGCGCAAGATCGTCGACACCGCCCGCGGCCTGGAGAACCTGAAGCGCCAGTGGGGTGTGCACGCGGCCGGCGTGATCATGTCCAGCGAGCCGCTGATCGACCTGATCCCGATCATGCGCCGCGACCAGGACGGCCAGATCATCACCCAGTTCGACTACCCGAGCTGCGAGACGCTCGGCCTGGTCAAGATGGACTTCCTGGGCCTGCGCAACCTGACGATCATGGACGACGCGGTCAAGAACGTCGAGGCCAGCCGCGGCATCACGCTGGACCTGGACGCGCTCGGCCGGAGCCTGGACGACAAGGCCACCTTCGAGCTGCTCGGCCGCGGTGACACGCTCGGCGTGTTCCAGTTCGACGGCGGCCCGATGCGCGCGCTGCTGCGGCTGATGAAGCCGGACAACTTCGAGGACATCTCGGCGGTCGGCGCGCTCTACCGGCCCGGCCCGATGGGCGCGAACAGCCACACGAACTACGCGCTCCGCAAGAACAAGCAGCAGGAGATCAGCTACCCGCACGACGAGCTCGCGGTCGCGCTGGAGCCGATCCTCGGGACGACGTACGGGCTGATCGTCTACCAAGAGCAAGTGATGGCGATCGCGCAGCAGCTCGGCGGCTACACGCTCGGCAAGGCGGATCTGCTCCGCCGGGCGATGGGCAAGAAGAAGCGCGAGGTGCTGGACGCGGAGTACGTCGGCTTCTCCGAGGGGATGAAGGCCAACGGCTTCTCCCCGCAGTCGATCAAGGCGCTGTGGGACGTCCTGGTGCCGTTCTCCGACTACGCGTTCAACAAGGCGCACTCGGCGGCGTACGGGCTGGTCTCGTACTGGACCGCGTACCTGAAGGCGAACTTCCCCGCGGAGTACATGGCGGCTGTTCTGACGTCCGTGAAGGACGACAAGGACAAGATGGCCATCTACCTGAACGAGTGCCGCCGGATGGGCATCAAGGTGCTGCCGCCGGACGTGAACGAGTCCGACTCGAACTTCACCCCGGTCGGTACCGACGTCCGCTTCGGCCTGTCCGGGATCCGCAACGTCGGCGTCAACGTGGTCGCCGAGATCGTCGCCGCCCGCGAGTCCGAGGGCCGGTTCACCGACTTCGTCGACTTCATCGACAAGGTGCCGCTGCCGGTCTGCAACAAGCGCGTCATCGAGTCGCTGGCCAAGGCCGGATCGTTCGACTCGATGGGACACGCGCGGCGCGCGGTCGTCGCGGTGCACGAACAGGCCGTCGACGAGGCGATCGACCTCAAGCGGAACGAGGCGCACGGCCAGTTCGACCTGTTCTCGATGGGCGACGACGCCGACGAGGGTGAGGGCAACAGCCGGCTCACCGTGACGGTGCCGGAGATCGAGGAGTGGGACAAGGCGACCAAGCTCGCGCACGAGCGGGACATGCTCGGGCTGTACGTCTCCGACCACCCGCTGTTCGGCGTCGAGCACGTGCTCACCAACGGCACCGACTGCACGATCGGGCAGCTGCTCGCCGACGAGGACCGGCCCGACGGCACCCAGGTGACGATCGGCGGGCTGGTCACCGCGGTCCAGCGCAAGGTGAACAAGCGCGGCGACATCTACGCGATCGTGACGATCGAGGACCTCGAAGGTTCGATCGAGGTGATGATGTTCTCCTCGGCGTACCAGCTGGCGGCGCACCTGCTCACCAACGACGCGATCATCTTGATGAAGGGCCGGCTGCGGCGCCGCGACGACCGGGTCGAGCTGAGCGGGTCCGACGTGTCCGTGCCCGACCTGACCCAGGGACCGAGCGGGCCGGTGGTGATCACGATGCCGATCAACCGCTGTACTCCGCCGGTGGTCGACCAGCTCCGCGACGTGCTGAAGTCGCACCCCGGGATGACCGAGGTGCAGCTGCGGCTGCAGGCCAGCCAGAAGACGACGGTGATGCGGATCGGCGATCGGTTCCGGGTGACCCCGACGTCGTCGCTGATGGCGGATCTGAAGGCGCTGCTCGGCCCGTCCTGTCTGGCCAGCTGACCGGACCTGCAACACTTGCGAATGTGAGTCAGCCCGTAGACAGCCCGCTCGGCCAGCCGGCGCCGTACAGCCAGACCTTCGGTCAGTATCCGTTCGGACAGCGTCCATTCGGTGAGGCGGTCGTCGTGCAGGAACCGAAGATGCCTTGGAGCAAGGCGATCGCCGTGACGATCGCCGTGTTCCTCGTCGCCGGTGCCGTCGCCGGCTGGGCGTGGCAGCAGTTCGCGCCGCTCGCGCAGTACACCGTGGATGAGAACGGTGGCGCGCTCGGCGAGGAGCAGATGACGAAGGTCTTCGGGCCGGACGGCACCTTCACCGCGATCGGCTTCCTAACCGCGCTGGTACTGGGTGCGTTGCTGTTCTGGTGGCTGCGCAACTACGGTCCGTGGGCGGTCGGCATCGTCGTCGTGGGCTCGGCGCTCGGGGCCGGGATCGCTTGGGGGGTTGGGATGTTGCTTGGCCATGATCCGCTGCAGGCGCGGCTGGAAACGGCCAAGCCGGGCGATCTGCTGGATGCGCCGCTGGAGTTGCACACCTGGACTCCGCTGGCTGCCTGGCTGGTCGGGGCTGCGCTGGCAGCGGCGATCATCGCGGCCACGACCTGGCGTGCGGATCCCGTTGCAACCGGATCGGTATCTGCCGCGTCAGAGTCATCGCCGCAGGTGCATTAGCCTGTTTCGGTCCGGTGGTGAGGCCACCGGCGACGCGAGGGGGCATATGTCCGACCACACCAATCCGCCAGCTGGTGGGCACCACCCGGGTGCCGCTGGTGGACCACAGGGCCCGTACGGCGGCCCAGCGCAGGGCGGCCAGCCCCAGCACAACCCGTACTCCGCTCCGCAGGGCCAACAGCCTGGGCCCCAAGGCCAGGGCGGCCAGCCCGGTCATCCAGGGCAGGGCCCGCAAGCTCCCCACGGCCAGCAGCCTGGCTACGGCCAGCCGCAGCAGCCCTACTCGGGCCCGCAGGGTCACCAGCCGGGCGGACAGCCGCAGCAGGGTCAGGGCCAGCAGCCGGGCTACGGCCGGCCGCAGCAGGGCCAGCAGCCGGGCTACGGCCAGCCGCACCAGGGCCAGCAGCCCGGTTACGGGCAGCCGCACCAGGGCCAGTCGGGTTACGGGCAGCCGGGCCAGGGTCAGCCTGGCTACGGCCAGCCGCAGCAGCCGCAGTACCAGCAGGGTGGGCAGTTGTGGCCGCAGCAGGGGCAGCCTGACTACCCGCAGCCGATGCACGGCGGGGGAGGCGGACAGCCGCCGTACGGGGCGCCGGAGACCATGCAGTGGCAGCCGGAGCCGAAGAAGCGCGGCAAGCTGATCCCGCTGGTCGCAGTGCTCGCTGTGCTGGCCGTTGTGGCCGGCGGCGGCGTCTTCGCCTACGCGCGCCTCACCGGCGGCGGCCAGCCCGCAGCGGTCCTGCCGGGCAACTCCGTCGCCTACGCGCGGGTCGACTTGAACCCGTCGGCCGGCCAGAAGGTCGCCGCCGTCCGGTTCCTGCTCAAGTTCCCGTCGGCCAAGGAAAAGATCGGGCTGACCAGCGACCAGGACGACCTGCGCCAGAAGCTGTTCGACCTGATCAAGAAGGACGCCGGCGACGACCTGGCCGACGTCGACTTCGAGAAGGACGTCAAGCCGTGGCTGGGTGACCGGGCCGGCGTCGCCGCGGTTCCGGGCACGGACGGCGAGAAGCCGGACGCGATCGTCGCGGTCGAGGTCAAGAACGAGGACGAGGCCACCAAGGGTCTCGACAAGCTGTTCGCGAACGAGAAGGACAAGCCCGGCCGGGCGTTCACCGACGGCTATGTGCTGCTGTCCGAGAAGCAGTCGGTCGTCGACGCGGCCGTTGCCTCCAGCAAGGAATCGCCGCTGGCCGAGAACGTCAAGTTCAAGGCTGACATGGACGCGCTCGGCGAGCAGGGCTTCGTGTCGTTCTGGGCCGACAGCAAGGGCCTCGCGCTCGCTTCCGGCGAGCGGCTCACCGACGAGCAGCGTGCCGCGCTGCCCAACGGGAGCATGGCCGCCGCGCTGCGGTTCGACGCGCAGTACGTCGAGCTGAAGGGCGTCGCGAACAGCGACACGTCGATCAAGGTCAACAAGTCGAACGCCGGCGACCAGATCGCCAAGCTGCCCGACACCACCGCCGGCGCGTTCGCGCTGTCCGACGGCGCCACCTTGGTCGACACGGTCTGGAAGCAGCTGGAGAAGTCCGGCGCCGGCCTCAACCTGCCGGAGCTGACGAAGAACTTCACTTCGGAGTACGGCCTCGCGTTGCCGGACGACCTGAAGCCGCTGCTCGGCGAGAACCTGGCGATCGCGATCGACAAGGACTCCAGCAACGGTCCGAAGATCGCCGCGCGGATCAAGACCGATCCGGCCAAGGCCGAGCAGGTGGTGGACAAGGTGCTCAACCTGGTCCGCACCCGGACGCCGGCGAACATCCCGCTGAAGAAGGCCAAGGACGCCGAGAACCTGGTCATCTCCACCGACCAGGAGTACGCCGACCAGGTACTCAAGGGCGGCAACCTCGGACAGTCCGAGAACTTCAAGCAGGCGGTGCCGGACACCTCCGGCGCGGTGATGGTCGGCTACGTCGACTTCGAGGCCATCGCGTCGCTGAGCAAGCGGATCAACGCGGACAAGGACTACGCAGCCCTCCGCTCAGCCGGCCTGACCAGCCGAATCACCGACGACGGCAAGGGCGAATTCACCCTCCGAGTAGTCGCGAAGTAACCCGCATCAAGCTGGCCCGGGCAGCTGAACCAAAGCTGTCCGGGCCGGTGCGCGTCGGAGGGACGAGATGAGCAGCTACCGCCCGCGGCCCGTCACGCAGTACGGCGTACAAACGCTCAACGGCTGGCCGACGAAGATCTACGGCTTGGCCGTCGAGGGAGAGCCCGGGCAGGAACTACTCGACGCTGCGAGATCAGTTGCGTCAGCCACCCTGCCAGCCACCTCCGGCGAGCGCGCCGCGTTCGTGATCGCCCACCGGGCCCGGCCCGCCTGCTTCGTGCTCGTCTATTGGTGGACCAGCGCCGTGGACCTGGCACTGGCCTACTTCCGTTCACCGCTGGACCAGCCCACCGCCCTCACACCGATGCCGGAGCACTCCACCGGCTGCGTTTGGGAACTGGCCGTCGCTCACCACGAACGTGCCGCCTGGATTCGGCACCTCCTCGCCGACAAGCCCGACCTCGAGGCCTACCTCGCGGCCGTCCCACCGACCGAGGTTTAGCGGAGCATGTCGAAATCGGTGGGGTGGCTTCTACCTAGGGGTAAACACACCTAGGAGGAACCTGAAATGAAGCACATCACCGACGTCCGTACCGTCGCGATTTCCGTCACCGACCAGGACCGGGCACTCGAGTTCTACGAGCAGTTGGGCTTCGAGAAGTTGATGGATGCGCCGTTGCCGCAGTTGGGTGGGCGGTGGCTTGTTGTCGGCTTGCCTGGCACGAGTACTTCGATCGCTCTGCTGCAGAGCTCCGAGAGCACTCCGGCTGGCGTCGACACCGGCATCCGGCTGGTCACGTCCGATGCCGCCGCGGCTCACGGCGCGCTGACCGGGCGGGGCGTCGCGACGAGTGAGCTCATCTCCTGGCCGGGGGTCCCGCCGATGTTCACCTTCCACGACCAGGACGACAATCGCCTCTACCTGATCCAGGAGTGACCTTCAGGGCAGCCTCACCTGCGACCCTTGCGCCATGAGGCAAGGGTCGCGGCCCTGTCTCGCCATGACCCTCCGCGCGCGAGACCATCTGGAGATGGTCAGATCTGGGGTGGCGCTCGCGGTCGCGGTGGCGTTGCTGGTGAGTGGGTGCTCGTCGGACGACGGCGCCGCGCCGCCACCCACCTCGACGTTGACCGATTCGGCCGGGCAGAAGCTGCCCGAGCCGTCGGCGACCGTGCTGGATCCGGCAAAGGCCGCCGCGTTGCAGGCCGTGCTGGCGAAGGTGGTCAGTACGCCGACGACCGAGGCCGGCTCCCGTGGCGTCACCGCGGCAGTCGTGACCGACAAGTGGATCTGGTCGGGAGCCGCTGGCAATGACGCGGCCGGTACTGCGCTCACGCCGCAGACGAGCATGGGCGTCGCGAGCATCACGAAGACGTTTGTCGCGGCGGAGGTGCTGCTGCTCGCGCAGGCCAACAAGCTCAACCTGGACGCGCCGCTCTCGCAGTACGTGAAGCACAAGCTGACCGCCAATAACGCCACCGTGCGGCAACACCTCAGCATGCGTTCCGGCGTACCGAACTACTTGCCGGCCGACTACGGCAACCTGGACAAAGCCATCAAGGCGGCACCCGGCAAGCATTGGACGCCCGAGGAGGCGCTGTCCTACGACACCGCCGAGCCGGCCCAGCCCGACAGCCCCTACAACTACAGCAATCCCAGCTATGTGCTGCTCGGCATGCTGATCGAGAAGGTGACCGGCGAGCCGCTCGCGACCGTACTGCGCCGCGACCTGGCTACGGCGGCCGGCCTGGAGCGCGCGGCCTTCCAAGACGGCGAGAAGCCGAAGCCGCCGCTCGCGGAGGACCGCAACCCGGTCTGCGGCCCGGCCGTCGACGGGTACACGCCCTGCCGTGCGATCGCGAGCCTCTCCGCGGCGAACGCCGGTCTCGCCGCCGATGCGCCGACCGTCGCGCGCTGGGGCTACCAGCTGTACGGCGATCGCGTCGTACCGGCTGACCTGGTCAAGCAGCTGACGACCGGAGATGGCGAGTACGGGCTCGGCACGATGCTGTTCTCGCAGACCTACGGCCTCGGTACGGCGTACGGGCACCACGGCGAGATGCCTGACTACACCAGCCTGCTCGTCACCATCCCCAGCCACAAACTGTCCGTCGCCGTAATCCTTGCCGACGGCAACAAGCGCCCCAACTCCGTGGTCACCGGCCTGATCACCGCCATCCAGCCGCTACTGGGAGGCTAGCTGGCAGCGGAAGTAGAGGATCCCCGCCGCCTCCTTCCATACCGGCCGGTCGCCGACGGGCTCGGCCATGCGCACGATCGGCAGGCCGGCTTCGACCAGCGTGTTGACGTACGTCGACAGCATCCGGTGATAGGCCACCCGGGGCAGGATCGCCCAGCGAGTCGCGCTGTTGTGCGGGCCCTCCTCGAAATAGCGGCCGGAGATCCGCCGGTAGGTGCCCTCGACATGGTCGACCAGCTCCCCGTGGGCGGGCGACTTGTAGCAGGGATGGGTGATCGAAGCCACGAACCAGCCACCCGGCTTGAGGATGCGCGCGATCGATCGCACCGTCGGCTCCAGCTCGGGAATATCCATCAACGCCATGTAGCAGACCACCCCGTCGAAGTGCCCGTCGGCGAGCGGCCGGAGATCGTGAGCATCGCCGTGGACGTAGTCGATCCCGCGCGGTACCTGCCGCTCGAGCTCGCGGGCGTGAGCCAACAGGGATTGCGAGGCGTCGATGCCGACCACCTCCGCGCCGAGATCGGCCAGGCGGCGCGCATCGCGCCCCTGCCCGCACCCGACCGCGGCAACCCGTTGACCGCGAACATCGCCCACCAGTTCGTCGAAGGTCGGGTCGCTCAGCCCGGCGCCGTCGGGGTCGACTGTCTCGTGGTACACATCGGCCAGCTCTTCGTAGGCACTCGTGAGGTTGCTCATGTGCGGTTCAACGACACCTCGGCGCACAGAGTTTCGGCTTCTGCTGAGAGCAATCAACAGCCCGGTCGCGGCAGGCCGTGGCCGGCGTCGGGGCGGTGCTTTCCGGTCGCGATGAACGGCGTCTCGAATCCGTTGGCCCTCTCAGCGGCAACACCGACTGTCCACAGGCACCTGCCGGTTCGGACACTGCCGTGCAAGTAGCCCGCGCCCGGCGGGGTGGTGGTCTGCACGAACTCCTTGCCGGCCAGTTCGGCGACCAGTGGTTCGCCGGTGTCGGGGTTGCCGCCGATGGCGACCACCTTCCCGTCGACGAACTCAACGTCATGGAACTGCCCGGTGATCGCCGGGGTGGCGAGCTCGGTCCATGCCTTGCCGTCGAAGTGCAGGGCAAGCGGCTGGCGCCACAGCTCCTGGCTGTTCTTCATGCCGATGGCCCAGATGTCATCGGCCGACTTGATGACCAGCTTGGCGATCTCCAGCAACCTGCCCGGCGGCAGCACCACCGGCAACTCGACCTTGCTCCAGCGCGTCCCGTCATACCGCGCGACTCCGCCGATTCCCGCGGCCCAGATCTCCCTGCGGCCGACCGCCACCAGATCCTCGAGGTAGACGATGTGCTGGAGTCCTTCGCGGGGGAGTTCCTGCCACCTGCCACCGGCGTACCGCAGGACGCTGGACTCGTCGGCGTACTGGCCGATCAGCAGGTTGCCGCCCTGCGCACCGATCGTGGTGAACTGCGCGTTCTCGCCTGGCGTCCCGGGCGGGGTCTCGTGCAGCTTCCAGGCGCTGCCCTGCCAGTGCTGCAGGATGGGCCGCATCGGCTCTTCGACTGTCATCTCGGTCGCGCCGACCGCCCAGACGTCGTTCGCCGACCTAGCCAGTACGTCGTCCAATCGGCCGTCGGCCAACGGCTGCTCTGTCTGCTGCCAGGTCTTGCCGTCCCAGCGGACCGCGAGTGGGTGAAAGCTGAGCGTTCCCTCCGGACCGGGCTCAAGGTTGATGCCGACGCTCCAGAGCGAGCCGCCGGCCTGCGCGGCCGTGTAGAGCACCGCGTTCTCGGGACCCGTCGGGGTCCGCGTCCAGTCGATCGGCGCCGGCTGGGCGAGGCCGCCCACGGTGGTTGCCAGCACGAAAGCAGAAACGATTGTTTGCATACCTCCTCAGACGCAGTGAGGAGGGAGCTCTGTCACACCTATTCGCCGGCCAGTGCCTCCAGCACTCCTTCGCCGTACTGCGCGAGCTTGTTCTCGCCGACGCCGCTGATCTTGCCGAGCTCGGCCAGGCTGGTCGGCAGATCGGTCGCGATCTGCCGCAGGGTCGCGTCGTGGAAGATCACGTAGGCCGGTACGCCGGTCTCCTTGGCGACGGCACCACGCCACGCGCGGAGCCGCTCGAACACCGGCGCTGCCTCGGGAGCGAGATCCACCACAGCCTTCTTCTTGCCGCCACCGCTCGACCTCGAGGACCGCGGTGCGCGCTCAGGCTCGCGGCGCATCATCACGTCGCGTCGGCGGCCGAGCACCTCGGCGCTGTCCTCAGTGAGCAGCAGCGTGCCGTAGTCGCCTTCCACCGTGAGCAGCCGCTGGGCGAGCAGCTGGCGGACGACGCCGCGCCACTCGGTGTCCTTCAGTTCGGTGCCGATGCCGAACACGGTCAGATCGTCGTGCCGGAACTGCTTCACCTTGTCGGTCGTCTTGCCGAGCAGGATGTCGATCACCTGACCGGCGCCGAACTTCTGGTTGCGCTCGTGCTGCAGCCGGTAGACCGTCGACAGCAGCTTCTGCGCCGGGATCGTGCCGTCCCACGACTCGGGTGGCGTCATGCAGGTGTCGCAATTGCTACAGGGCTCGCCGTTCTGCCCGAAGTACGCAAGCAGTTGCTGGCGACGGCACTGGACGGTCTCGCACAACGCGAGCATCGCGTCCAGGTGCGTGCCGAGACGGCGACGGTGGGCCGCGTCGCCTTCGGAGGTGTCGATCATCTTGCGCTGCTGGACGACATCCTGCAGGCCGTAGGCCAGCCAGGCCGTCGACGGCAGCCCGTCCCGCCCCGCGCGACCGGTCTCCTGGTAGTAGCCCTCGACCGACTTCGGCAGGTCGAGATGCGCGACGAACCGCACGTCCGGCTTGTCGATGCCCATCCCGAAGGCGATCGTCGCCACCACCACCAGACCGTCTTCGCGCAGGAAGCGCGACTGGTTCTTCGCGCGGATCCGGCTGTCCAGACCGGCGTGGTACGGGACTGCCTCGATGCCGTTCTGGGTCAGGAAGGTCGCGGTCTTCTCGACACTGTTGCGGGACAGGCAGTAGACGATGCCGGCGTCGCCCGCGTGCTCGGTGCGCAGCAGGTCGAGCAGTTGCCTCTGCGGGCTGTCCTTCGGCACGATCCGATACTGGATGTTCGGCCGGTCGAAGCTCGCGACGAAGTGCTTGGCCGACGTCAGGTTCAGACGGGTCGCGATCTCGGCGTGCGTCGCCGCGGTCGCGGTGGCGGTCAGCGCGATTCGCGGTACGTCGGGCCAGCGCTCGTGCAGCTGCGACAGCATCAGGTAGTCGGGGCGGAAGTCGTGGCCCCACTGCGAGACACAGTGCGCCTCGTCGATCGCGAACAGCGAGATCTTGCCCTGGTCGAGAAGCCGCGTCGTCGCCTCCACCCGGAGCCGCTCGGGCGCCAGATAGAGCAGGTCGAGGTCACCGGACAGGAACGCCTGCTCGACGTCGCGGCGCTGCTCGTAGTCCTGCGTCGAATTGAGGAAGCCGGCCCGGACGCCGAGTGCCGTCAGCGCGTCGACCTGGTCCTGCATCAACGCGATCAGCGGCGAGATGACGACGCCGACACCGGATCGGACCAGGGCAGGGATCTGGTAGCAAAGCGACTTCCCGCCACCGGTCGGCATCAGCACCAGGGCGTCACCGCCGCCGACCACGGTCTCGATGATGTCCTGTTGCTCGCCCCGGAACGAGTCGTACCCGAACACCCGGTGCAAGACCTGCAAGGCCTCGCTCGAGGTGTCGTCCAGCGGCTGGCTCGTCTCTGTCACCCGGCGATTCTACGGAGATCCCGGACTCACTGCCGGGGGCCTGTGGACGACGCGCCGAACTCGCCGCGATACGTGCCGATACTCCACAGATTGCCCTCCGGATCGGCCACGCTGAACCCGCGCGACCCGAAGTCCTCCTCGCGCATCTCCCGTACTACGGTCGCGCCGGCCGCCATCGCCTGCGGCCACAGTGCATCCGGATCGTCGCAGACCAGATAGACCGAGGCGGTCTGGTCGGCCAGCTTGTCGAACTCGTTCGGCTCGGCGTTGCGGTCGACCGAGCTGACCATCACCCCGCCACCAGCCGGCCAGGCCAGCTCGGAATGCGTGATCGACCCTTCGGCGGCCCCGGGGTACGAGACGACCAGTTTGAACCCCAGCCCTTCGGTGAGGAACTTCAATGCGGCCTGACCATCGCGGTAGACCAGCGTCGGCCAGACTCCGATCACGGTGTCCTTCATCGTCGTGTTCATACCGTCAACTCTTCCTCCGCGGTACGGCGGTCGTCTTGAACGAATGGGAGCTCTTCGGTCATCCACTGCCGCGGCGAACACCCCGCGATCGAGTGGAACTCACGGGTCAGATGCGCCTGATCGGCGTACCCGAGGTCGGCCGCGAGATCCGCCAGCCTGGTCCGTGGCCGCGCCTTGAGCCGATCGATGGCATGCTCGAACCGCATGACCCGAGCGGCGACCTTCGGGGTCAACCCGTACTCCGTCCGGAATCGCTCGGTCAGATGCCGCCGACTCCACCCGACCTCCCCAGCCAACTCCTGTACGCCGACGCCGCCCGCCGTCTCGCGCAATCGCTGCCATGCCCAACCGAGCTCGGCTCGTGGCTCGCCGGTCAGCTCGTCACGCCAGGCTTCGAGCAGTAGCCGCTCGACGATGTCGAACCGCTCATGCCAGTGCGGTGCGGCCCGGAGCCGCTCTCCGATCTCCTGCGCCGAAACCCCGAGCAGCGTGTCGACGTCCAGCATCGTCGCCGCGAGCTCCCCGGACGGCTGGCCGAGCAGCGCTCTCGACCCCGCCGGCGTGAGCGCGAGCTGGATACCGGACAGGTTGGGGGAGTCGCCGATCCGCACGGCCGTCGAGTGCAGCCCGCTGACCACGGTCTGGAACTTCTCCACCGGTTCGCCCGGCCAGGCGATGCCCAACGGCTCGTCCAGGCTGATCACGACCGTCAGGTACTGCGTCGGCAGCCCGCGATGCAGCTCGGGCGGCGCGCCGCCGTACGCGTAGCCGATCAGGTCCCCGAGGTACGGGCGCAGGGCGGGATGCGCCTGGCGTACGTGCAGCTCGAAGCCCGTCATCCCCCCAGGCTAGATCCGCCCTCCGACAATTAGCAGCGATCCGCCATCCGGGACCAGCGTTTCGGCATCTGGACGGTTAGTGGCACCATGCTGGGAGTCGTCTGCTGCGAATTCTTGGAGAGATCGTCGTGCCTGAACTGAGGTCCCGCACCGTCACCCACGGCCGCAACATGGCGGGCGCCCGCGCCCTCATGATGGCCTCCGGCGTCGCCAGAGAGGACTTCGGCAAGCCGATCATCGCGGTGGCGAACAGCTTCACCGAGTTCGTGCCGGGGCATACCCACCTGCAGCCGGTCGGCCGGATCGTCTCCGAGGCGATCCACGCGGCCGGCGGGATCGCGCGCGAGTTCAACACGATCGCCGTCGACGACGGCATCGCGATGGGCCACGGCGGGATGCTCTACAGCCTGCCGTCGCGCGACCTGATCGCCGACTCGGTCGAGTACATGGTCGAGGCGCACTGCGCCGACGCGCTGATCTGCATCTCCAACTGCGACAAGATCACCCCGGGCATGCTGATGGCCGCGCTCCGGCTGAACATCCCGGCCGTGTTCGTCTCCGGCGGCCCGATGGAGGCCGGCCGGGCCACCCTGGTCGACGGCACCGTGCGCAAGCTCGACCTGATCGACGCGATGTCCGAGGCCGTCAACGAGAACGTCTCCGACGCCGACATCCTGCGGATCGAGGAGAACGCCTGCCCGACCTGCGGGTCGTGTTCGGGCATGTTCACCGCGAACTCGATGAACTGCCTGGCCGAGGCGATCGGCCTGGCACTGCCCGGCAACGGCTCGGTCCTCGCCACCCACACCGCCCGCAAGGCCCTGTACGAGAACGCCGGCCGGACGGTCGTCGACATCGCCAAGCGGTATTACGAAACCGACGACCACACCGTGTTGCCGCGGACGGTCGCCTCGCGGGCCGCGTTCGAGAACGCGATGGCGCTCGACATCGCGATGGGCGGCTCGACGAACACGATCCTGCACCTGCTCGCCGCGGCCCAGGAGGCCGAGGTCGACTTCGACCTGGACGACATCAACGCCGTCTCGCAGCGCGTGCCCTGCCTGGCGAAGGTCGCGCCGAACGTCGCACCCGGCGGCACCTACTACATGGAAGACGTACACCGCGCGGGTGGCATCCCGGCGATCCTGGGCGAGCTGTACCGCGCCGGGTTGCTGAACGAGGACATCCACACCGTGCACAGCGCCTCGATGGACGAGTGGCTGAAGAACTGGGATGTCCGCGGCGGCTCGCCTTCGGCTGAGGCCGTCGAGCTCTGGCACGCGGCGCCTGGCTGCAAGCGGTCGGCGACGGCGTTCTCGCAGTCCGAGCGCTGGGAGACTCTCGACACCGACGCGGCCGGCGGCTGCATCCGCGACCGCGAGCACGCGTACTCCGTCGACGGCGGCCTGGCTGTCTTGAAGGGCAACCTGGCGCTGGACGGCTGCGTGGTGAAGACCGCGGGCGTGGACGAGTCGATCTGGACCTTCGAGGGCCCGGCCGTTGTCTGCGAGTCCCAGGAAGAGGCAGTGGAGAAGATCCTCGCCAAGGCAGTTCAGCCCGGTGACGTGGTGGTCATCCGCTACGAGGGTCCGAAGGGCGGCCCGGGCATGCAGGAGATGCTCTACCCGACGTCGTTCCTGAAGGGCCGCGGCCTGGGCAAGGTCTGCGCTTTGGTCACCGACGGCCGCTTCTCCGGCGGTACTTCGGGGTTGTCGATCGGCCATGCCTCCCCGGAGGCGGCCTCGGGCGGCACGATCGCGCTGGTCGAGGACGGCGACCGCATTCGCATCGACATCCCCGGCCGCTCGATCGAGCTGCTGGTCCCCGACGACGTACTAGCCGCTCGCCGGGAGGCCCTCGGCGGTGTCTACGCCCCGAAGGCTCGCGAGCGCAAGGTGTCCGCGGCCCTGCGGGCGTACGCCGCGATGGCGACCAGCGCGGACAAGGGCGCAGTACGGGATGTCACCAAGCTCGGCTAACTCAGCGATGGGGGTGGTGCGGGGGCTGACGGCTAGGCGCGGCCGGTTGCGTGGGGCTGTTGGGAAGGCGACTGTGGATCGCGTCGCCGGGCTGCTTGAGGGCCCTAGTCGCGGCGGCGCGCGTCAAGAGCGCCTTCGGGATCCAACGAGTTCGACTCTTGACACGCGCCACCACGACCAGGGAAGGGCGCAGCTATTCCGGAGCCGCTGGGAGGACTGGCCACGATCGGGGGCATCGGCACATTTCGGCCGGCCGCCATCGGGGTACCGATTGCCAGGGCGACTCACCCGGGTCGCCGCCCACCCGTCCATCCGAGCAGGCCTCCAGCCGACCGACCGGCCTCCAACCTGCCGATCGGCGCCTACCTGTCCGCACCACTAGCGCCTTATCGGGCCACTGGCGTGCTATAGCGCGCTAGTGTCCCGATTAGGCGCTAGTGTCCCCCGATCANCCCGCTCCGCACCGGCGAGACAGCACCGTCCCCTGACACATGCACCTGTCGCGCCACGACGGGGCCGGGGTTCCCGGACCGCCACGCACGCACCACCCGACCCGGCTGCGCCGACACGCCGAGGTAATCGCTTGCCGGCCGAGTTGGGTATGCATGGCCATCCGTTGCGCTAGGCGACCACCTCGGCCCGGGCTGGGCTAGTGGCCCTCGAGGTCGAAGGCAAGCGTGATCGCCTCGGCCAGGGCGGCCTCCTGGGCGGGGAGGAGGTAGCCGATCAGGCGGCCGAGCTGGAGCTTGGGGATGGTCTGGATGTTGTCGCAGCTGATCGCGCTGGGGTGATCCAGGCCGTTCTGGGCGCCGACCAGTACTTCGGTCGACAGGCCGCGGATGGTGCTCGTGATCGGCGCGACGGTGACGTTGGCCAGTCGCGGGCGGATCAGTTCACGCGTCAGCACGACGACCGGGCGCGGCTTGTCCAGCCGCGCGATGTGCAGCGGCCGCATCAGTCGAGGTCGGCCAGCACAGTCCCGCCGGCGGCGACCGCCAGCCCGTCGAGGTCGGCGTACCCACCGTGCTCCGCCAGGATGGCCGCATCCCGCTCGGCCAGCTCCCGCCGCCGCTCCCGCTCCATCGCGCGCGCAACCACCGACGCCCGGCTGGACGCCTTGTTGTCATCCACCAGCCGATCCATGAACTCCACGAGCTCATCCGGCAACCGCACAGTGATCTGCTTGCTCATACCAAAACCATACCGCTCCGGGATTCAATTCTCTACCACTCCCGAACGCCGGGTTGCCATGTTCCTCGGCCATCTCAGTTCGGGGACAGGTCCGACCAGGCCAGGTCTGCCGCGGGGAGGGACGGTAGGGCTTTGATGGCGGAGAGTTCGCTGTCGAGGAGGCCGACCAGCTGGGCCAGGCGGGTGGTGGTGTCGACGGCTTCCAGCAGTTTTTGGCGGTCGGGGGTGACCAGGGTCATCGCGGCCGAGATCAGGTACGAGAGGGTGCTGGGGTCGTCGGGGAGGGCGCCGATTCGCAGGCCGGGCTGGGAGATCTCGGTGACGGCGGCGGCGTACCGGCGGAAGCGCTCGATTGCGACGGTCGCAGTACCGAGGGGGTCGTCGCCGGGCTCCTCGTCGAGCCATTCGACGTCGGCGACCAGGTAGTCGCCGCCGCTGTCGAGCTCGGCGACCTTGAAGCGGCGGTTGCCGGTCAGGGTGATCTCGACCGGGCCGTCGTCATCGACGTCCAGGGAGATCTCGGAGATGGTCGCCGCGCAACCGGTGCCGTAGAGCGACCGGAACACCCGGTCGCCGAGCTCGTAGCCGTCGCGGACCGCCACCGCGCCACAGGCCATCTCGCCCCCGTTCTCGACCAGGTCACGGATCACCGATCGTCCCTGGACGTCCGTGACGGGAATCGGGAGCACCAGCCCGGGGAAGATCACTGTCTCGACAGTGAGTAGTGGCAGGCGGGAGTCCATGCTGTTGAGCCTAGGCCATTCGACCTCATTCGAAAGTGCAGCCTTTCAGTCGCCTCAGGAGTTGACCTGGGTGAACGCCGACAGGGGTACGGGGCAAGCATGCGGACAGTGCGCGGGCGGGACATGGGTGGCCCGTAGACTGAGCGTCATGATTCGCCGCGTCGACCTGCGGGGCCGAGTGGCAGCCGGAGAGGTTCTTGACCTCCAAGCCGTCCATGACCTGGTCCCCCGAGCCGTATTCGACGTTGAGGCCGCCCTCGACGTCGTCCGACCGATCTGCCTGGACGTCCGTCATCGCGGGATCGAGGCGATCAGGGAGTACGGCGAGAAGTTCGACCATGTCCGGGTGGAGGACCCGCGGGTCCCCGCCGAGGCGCTCAAGACGGCCCTGGAGGAGCTCGACCCGGCGGTGCGCAGTGCGCTGGAGGAGTCGATCCGGCGGGTCCGCGAGGTCAGCGAGGACGAGCGCGGCACCGACGTGGAGTCGCAGCCCGCGGCCGGTGGCCGGGTGACTCAGCGGCTGGTGCCGGTGCAGCGGGTCGGGCTCTACGTTCCGGGTGGCCGCGCGCCGCTCGCGTCCAGCGTGGTGATGAACGTCGTACCGGCGCAGGTTGCCGGGGTCACCAGCCTTGCCCTGGCATCGCCGCCTCAGAAGGAATTTGGGGGTCTTCCGCACCCGACTGTGCTCGCCGTGTGCGCGATGCTGGGGATCGACGAGGTCTATGCGATCGGTGGCGCGCAGGCGATCGCCGGCTTCGCGTATGGCTTCGAGGGGTGCCGCAAGGTCAACCTGGTCACCGGTCCGGGCAACATCTACGTGGTCGCGGCCAAGCGGTTCGTGCAGAGCGAGGTGGGCATCGACTCCGAGGCCGGGCCGACCGAGATCGCAGTACTGGCTGATGATTCGGCCGATCCGGCGCACGTCGCCGCCGACCTGATCAGCCAGGCAGAGCACGACCCGATGGCCGCGAGCGTCCTGGTCACGCCGAGCGAGACGCTGGCCGCCGCGGTCGAGGCTGAGCTCGCCGTCCAGGTTCCGCGGACCAAGCACCACGAGCGGGTGAGCGAGGCGCTCGGCGGGCAGCAGTCGGCCGTAGTACTGGTCGATGATCTGGAGCAGGGTACGGCGGTCGTCGATGCGTATGCGGCCGAGCACCTGGAGATCCAGACGGTCGACGCGGAGGAGCGCGCCCTGCTGATCAGCAACGCCGGCGCGATCTTTGTCGGTGGCTGGTCGCCGGTCTCGCTGGGCGACTACTGCGCGGGCTCGAACCACGTCCTCCCGACCGCGGGCTGTGCGTGCCACTCGTCCGGCCTGTCCGTGCGCAGCTTCCTGAAGGCGATGCACGTCGTGAACTACACCCGCGAGGCCTTGCAGGAGGTCGCCGGGCACGTGGTCGCGCTCGCGCACGCCGAGGACCTGCCGGCCCACGGTGCCGCGGTGTCGGTCCGCTTCAAGGATGGGACCTGATGGGGCGCTTCGACGGGCTGCCGATCCGCGACGAGCTGAAGAGCTTCGAGCCGTACGGCGCACCGCAGCTGGACGTGCCCGTCCTGCTCAACGTCAACGAGAACCCGTACCCGCCGAGCGAGGCGACCGTCGCGGACATCACCGCGTCGGTGGCCGAGGCGGCCCGCGGGCTGAACCGCTACCCGGACCGCGAGTTCCTTGCCCTGCGCGCCGACTTCGCGGCGTACCTGGGTCGTGAGTCGGGTGCTCAGCTCACGGCCGAGCAGGTGTGGGTGGCCAATGGTTCCAACGAGGTGATGTTGCACCTGCTGCAGGCCTTCGGCGGACCAGGCCGTACTGCGCTGTCGTTCGCGCCGACGTACTCGATGTACCCGGAGTACGCCCGCGACACGAACACCAACTGGGTCACCGGCCGACGCTCCGAGGACTTCACCCTCGACCAGAGCAAGGCGCTCGCGGCGATCTCGCGACACCGGCCATCCGTCGTACTGCTTGCCTCACCCAACAACCCGACCGGTACTGCGCTGCCGATCCAGCTGATCGAGGCGGTCGCCGCCCGGACAGCGGGGATGGGGGCAGTCCTCGTGGTGGACGAGGCGTATGCCGAGTTCCGCCGTACCGGTACGCCGAGCGCGGTCACGTTGTTGCCGTCGTACCCCAATCTGGCGGTGGCCCGGACGACCTCCAAGGCGTTCGCGCTGGCCGGAGCGCGGGTCGGTTACCTTGCCGCGAGCAAGCAACTGGTCGATGCCCTGCGCATCGTTCGGTTGCCGTACCACCTGTCGGCCGTCACTCAGGCGGTCGCGCGGGCGGCGCTGCGGCATTCCGACGAGTTGCTCGGCCGGGTCGAGCAACTGCGGACCGAGCGCGATGAGACCGTGGATTGGCTGCGGGCACAGGGGTTGCGCGCGGTCGATTCGGATGCGAACTTCGTACTCTTCGGCACCTTCGCCGATCGGCACGCGGTCTGGCAGTCGCTGCTGGACGACGGCGTACTGATCCGGGAGACCGGACCCAACGGCTGGCTGCGGGTGTCGATCGGCACCGGCGCCGAGATGGCCGCGTTCCGGGCCTCGCTGGAGAAGGTGCTCAAGACTGATCTAGGAAGGTCATCATGACTAGGACGGCCCGGGTCGACCGGGAGACCAGCGAGTCCAAGGTGCTCGTCGAGCTCGACCTCGACGGCACCGGGCGCGCCGACATCTCCACCGGCGTCGGCTTCTACGACCACATGCTCAACGCGCTGGCCAAGCACGCTCTGCTCGACCTGCACGTGAACACGGTCGGCGACCTCGAGATCGACGCGCACCACACCGTCGAGGACACCGCGATCGGCATCGGCCAAGCGTTGAAGCAGGCTCTGGGTGACAAGCGCGGGATCCGCCGCTTCGGCGACGCGACCGTGCCGCTGGACGAGGCGCTCGTGCACTGCACGGTCGACCTGTCCGGCCGCCCGTACTGCGTCCACACGGGCGAGCCCGACGGTCAGGTCTACGCGATCATCGGTGGCGACTACGCCGGCTCGCTGACCCAGCACGTCTTCGAGACGCTCGCGTTCAACGCCGCGATCTGCATCCACATCCGGGTGCTGTCCGGCCGCGATCCGCACCACATCGTCGAGGCGCAGTTCAAGGCGTTCGCCCGGGCGCTCCGGGACGCTGCCGAGCTCGATCCGCGGCAGCCGGGCATCCCCTCGACCAAGGGCGCCCTGTGAGCAAGAAGGTCGTCCTGCTCGACTACGGCTCAGGCAACATCCGCTCCGGCGAGCGCGCGCTGCAGCGGGTCGGCGCCGACGTTACCGTCACCGCGGACTTCGACGAAGCGCTGAACGCCGACGGGCTGCTGGTCCCCGGCGTCGGCGCTTTCGAGGCTTGTATGACCGGGCTGAAGGCGGTCCGGGGCGACGACATCGTCGACCGCCGGCTGACGGGCGGCCGGCCGGTGCTGGGCATCTGCGTCGGCATGCAGATTTTGTTTGCCAAAGGCATCGAACACGGCGTCGAGACCGAAGGCTGCGAGCAGTGGCCCGGAGTGGTCGAGCGACTCCAGCCCACCGGCGCGGAGCCCGTTCCGCACATGGGCTGGAACACGGTCGAGGTGGATGGCGCGACCAAGCTGTTCGAGGGGATCGAGAAGGAACGCTTCTACTTCGTTCACTCGTACGGCGTCCGCGAATGGCAGCTCACGGACACCCGGGCCTCCGTCACGCCGACCGTCACCTGGACGACGTACGGCGGAGACCGGTTTGTCGCCGCGGTCGAGAACGGGCCGCTGACCGCGACCCAGTTCCACCCGGAGAAGTCGGGTGACGCGGGCGCGGAGTTGCTCGCCAACTGGGTCCGGTCGCTGTAGTGCCGTTCTACGTCCAGGGCGATGACAAGCCTGAGGTCCTGGCCGGGCTGATCGAGAACGCGGAGGCGCACTGGTCCTACATGGATCAGTACGCCGATCGGCTGATCCTTCGTGGGCCGACGCTGTCCGGCGACGGCGAGGACCATACGGGGAGCGTCCATGTCGTCGACGTGGACGATCGCGCCGCTGCGGAGCGGTTCGCGTACGAGGAGCCCTACTGGTCGGCTGGCTTCTACGAGCCACTGACGGTGGTGCGGGCCGTCGTACTGGTCAACCGGACGGACGACGCACCGCGGACGCTGGTGACCGCGGAGTGGGCGCCGGTCGAGGCGGTCAGCCCGCAGCTCGCGGACGGCCAGTTGAGCTTCCTGGCGCTGCTCGTCGACGACGACGGAGCCAAGTCCGTCGGACTCGTCGCAGCTCTCACCGCTCTGCCGGAGGAAGCGGCGGGCATCGTCTCGCCGGTCGCCGACCAGTTGAACGATGAATCGGCGATGGTGATCACCGCACGCCGCTGGCAACGCGGCGGCCGCTCGTAAACGCTGGTCACGGCCAGCGACGACCTGCTCACGAACGGGATCCGCTTGCGGGGCGGACGGCCACCACTGTCGAACCTCGCGAGCAAGCGCTTGCCCTCGGCGTGTCGAGGGGTGGGGCCGGGGTTTGGTAGTGGTGGCGGTCCGGGGCCGGTCGTCTTCCTCGGGCCTGTGTACGACGACGTTTCGTCGTTTGCTCCTGTCCTGCCTCAAACGCGTACTCAGGCAGAGGATTCAGCTCGATCACAGTTTGGGGAGCGGCGTCCGATTTTCGGGGCGGAACTCTTCCGTAGATGACATCGGGGCTGTCACACTCACTCGCCAGGACGGTTGGAACCTTGGGGATCCAGGAGGCCGGACTTGCTGGCAGCGACGAATCTCGAGGTTGTCTACGACGACGTGATGCTGGTACTCCGAGGCGTCAGCCTCGAGGTCCCGCAGGGGCAGATCGTTGCCCTGCTCGGGGCCAACGGGGCCGGCAAGTCCACGCTGTTGCGGGCCATCTCCGGCTTGCTGGACGTGCACGACGGTGAGGTACGCCGTGGCACGATCACCCTCGACGGCGAACCCATCCACGGCTTGGGCGCCAGCCGGATAGCTGCCCTGGGCATCAAACAGGTGATGGAGGGCCGGCGGATCCTCGCCGACCTGACAGTCGAGGAGAACCTGCGCGTCGGCGGGCATGTCGCCCCCCGGTCGCTGAAGGCGAATCTCGACCGGACCTACCAACTGTTCCCGGTGCTGGCCGAGCGGCAGCGCAAGACGGCCGGCTACCTGTCCGGCGGCGAGCAGCAGATGCTGGCGATCGGCCGGGCGCTGATGTCGGATCCGCGGTACTTACTGATGGACGAGCCGAGTCTCGGCCTGGCGCCGATGATCGTGCAGCAGATCCGGGACGTGATCGTCGAGATCAACGCCGCCGGTACCACCGTGCTGCTGGTCGAGCAGAACGCAGCGATGGCGCTGTCGATCGCCGAACACGGCTACGTGCTGGAGAACGGCGCGATGGTGATGGACAAGCCGGCCGCGGAATTGCTGAACGACGGCGACGTCCGCGAGTTCTATCTCGGCCTCGGCGCCGAGGGCGGCTCCAGATCCTTCCGCGACGTGAAGCACTACCGGCGCCGGAAGCGGTGGTTGTCGTGAAGGTGCTGACGTTCGACGACGTGCTGCTCGAGTTCTCCGGCGTGACCGCGCTGAACGGCGTGAGCTTCACCGTCGAAGCCGGCGAACTGTTCGCCGTGATCGGCCCGAACGGCGCCGGCAAGACCTCGATCTTCAATGTGCTCTCGGGCGTCTACCGGCCGCAGCGAGGCTCGGTCCGATTCGGCGACCAGGAGCTGCTCGGCCTGCGTCCGCACGCGATCGCGCGGCTCGGGATCGCCCGGACCTTCCAGAACATCGAGCTGTTCTCGAACCTGACGGTGCTCGACAACCTGATGCTCGGCCGCCATCACCACCACCCGTACGGCGTACTGGCCGCGCTCGGCTGGCTGGGCAAGGCCCGCCGGAACGAGTTCGCCAACCGGCGGGCGGTCGAGGAGATCGTCGATTTCCTCGAACTCGCGCAGTGGCGGCGGATGCCGGTCGGCCTGCTCCCGTACGGCGTCCAGAAGCGGGTGGAGCTCGGCCGGGCGCTCGCCTCGGAGCCGAAGCTGCTGCTGCTCGACGAACCGGTGGCCGGGATGAACCTGGAGGAGACCGAGGACATGGCCCGGTTCATTCTCGACATCCGCGACGAGCTGGGCCTGCCGATGGTGATGGTCGAGCACGACATGGGCCTGGTGATGGACCTGGCCGACCGGATCATGGTGGTCGACTTCGGCCGCCCGATCCGGACCGGCAAGCCGCAGGAGGTCGCAGCCGATCCCGACGTGGTGCGCGCCTACCTGGGCGAAGAACACCGGATTGTGGAGCGGGCATGAGCACGGCGACGATTGCCACCAGGGTGCGGGACCGGGCGATCGCGACGCCGAACGTGATCGCCCTGCGGGAGAAGGATATGGGCCTGTGGCAACAGGTCAGCTGGTCGCAGTACTGGTACACCGCTGAGCTCGTCGGCCACGCTTTGCTTGCCCTCGGCATCGAGCCGGGGGATCGGGTGGCGATCCACTCGGAGAACAGGCGGGAGTGGCTCTACACCGACGTCGGCTCGGTCTCGGTGCGGGCCGTGACGGTCGGCCTCTACCCGACCAACCCGGCCGCCGAAGTCGCCTACCTGCTTCGCCATTCCGGTACCCGGGTGCTGATCGCGGAGGACCAGGAGCAGGTCGACAAAGCCCTGGCCGTCGCCGGCGAACTCCCCGATCTCGAGCGCATCGTCTTCGTCGAGCCTCGCGGCATCAGGCACCGGTACGACGATCCGCGGCTGCTGGCCTGGCCGGACTTCCTTGCCCTGGGCAATGAGCACCGTGAGGCGCATCCCGAGGCGGTGCAGGACCGGATGGCCGGCGCCGGCCCGGACGACGTGGCGACCCTGGTCTACACGTCGGGCACCACCGGGCCGCCCAAGGGTGTGATGCTGACGGTGGCCAACGTCGACTACGCCATCCGGGAGCTCGTCGAGCAGGGTGGCTTCACCTCGCCGCCGCCGTCGCACAAGGACTGCGTGCTGTCGTACCTGCCGCTGTGTCACGTGGCCGAGCGGGTCTTCAGCTGCTGGTTCGGCGCCGGCGCCGGGGTCACCGTGCACTTCGCCGAGTCGATCGAGACGGTCACCACCAATCTGTACGAGGTGCAGCCGACGGTCCTGTTCGGCGTACCGAGGATCTGGGAGAAGATCACGGCCGGCGTCCAGATCCGGGTCGGGTCGGCGACCTGGCTGAAGCGGAAGATCGGCGGGTACTGGTTGCGCCGGGCGGACTGGATCGGCGAGACCCTCGCCGCCAACGGCGGCAAGCACACGCCGGCGTCCCGGCTGGTCTATGCAGTCGGCTACGTGCTCTGCTACCGGGCATTGATGGACCGGACAGGCCTCCGCAAGGTCCGGTACGCCGCCTCGGGTGCCGCGCCGATCGCACCCGAAGTACTGCGCTTCTTGATGGGGTTGGGACTCCCGATGCACGAGGTGTACGGGATGACCGAGAACTCGGCCGTCGCCACCGCGAACCGTCCGGGCAGGGTCAAGGTCGGCACGGTCGGCGAGCCGCACGAGGGATCCGAACTGCGGATCGACGAGACCACCGGCGAGATCCTCACCCGGCACCCGGGCACCTTCGCGGGCTACTGGCACGACCCGGAGGCGACCGCGCGGATGATCGACCCGGACGGCTGGTTGCACACCGGCGACGTGGGGGAGTGGGTCGACGGCACCCATCTGCGGATCACCGACCGGATGAAGGACCTGATCATCACCGCCGGCGGTAAGAACGTCGCGCCGTCCGAACTGGAGAACGCGCTGAAGGCCTCGCCGTACATCAAGGAGGCGGTGGTGATCGGCGACCGGCGCAAGTACCTGACCGCGCTGATCGGGATCGAGCCGGACACCGTCGGCCACTGGGCCCAGGTGCACCGGCTGCCGTACTCGACGTACCACGATCTGTCCTCGAAGCCCGAGGTGATCGCGCTCGTCCAAGGCGTCGTCGACGAGGTGAACGCACGGTTCGCCGCGGCCGAGCAGGTCAAGCGGTTCCGGATGCTGCCGAAGTTGCTCGACCACGAGGACGGCGAGCTGACCGCGACCATGAAGGTCAAGCGCAGCGCCGTCTCCGACACCTTCGCCGAACTGGTCGAGTCGATGTACCAGGGAGGCACCCGGTGAACGAGTTCGTCGCCACGGTGGTCCGGGGTCTGGGCAACGGCTCGATCTACGCCCTGCTGGCGTTGGGGTTCGTCATCATCTACAAGTCCATGCGGGTGATCAGCTTCGCCCAGCCGGCCTTCATGATGGCGGGCGGCGTCCTGGTCAGCCACCTGGTGCTGTCGATGAACTTCTTCCTGGCGGTGCTCATCTCCCTGCTGCTCACGGCCCTGCTCGGTGCCGGGGTGGAGCGGGTCGCGCTGCGGCCGATGATCGGCAAGCCGGTCTTCGTGATCGCGATCATCACCCTCGGCGTCGACATCGTGATCCGTACGGTGGTGAACTCCTTCATCGGCCTGGACATCCGCCAGATGGGCGATCCTTGGGGCCTGAAGCAGCTAAAGCTGCTCGGGGTGACCATCGACCAGCGGCACCTCGCCACCCTGGTGACGACGCTGGTGGTCGTCGCGGCCTTGTTCGCCTTCTACCGCTGGTCGCGAACCGGCCTGGCGATGCGCGCGGCGTCTTCGGACCAGGAGGTCGCACTGGCCCAGGGCGTCTCGGTCGGGCGGGTGTTCTCGCTGTCCTGGGCACTCGCGGCGATGCTGGCCGGACTCGCCGGGGTCTTCCTGTCCACCGGGATCGGGCTGGAGCAGAACCTCTGGCTCACCGCGCTCAAAGCGTTGCCGGTGATCATCCTCGGCGGTCTCGACTCGCTCGGTGGCGCGGTGATCGCCGGACTCACGATCGGCGTGGTCGAGGCACTCGTCGGCAACTACGGCGGCAACCTCAGCCCGGTGTTCGGCGGCGACTTCTTCCTGGTCGTGCCGTACCTGCTGATGCTGCTCGTCCTACTGGTCAAACCGTACGGCCTGTTCGGCACACGAGAGGTCGAACGAATATGAGGGGTCGCCCGCTGCTCTACCTGTCGTACGGGCAGGACATGGCGCTGCTGAACACCCCGGCCAAACGGTGGTGGACGCTCGGCCTGGTGCTGGTCGCGGTCCTGCTGCCGTTCATGCTCGAGGACGACCTGCTCGTCGTCCTGGCGACCGCGTTCGTCGCGTCGATCGGCGCGATCGGCCTCAACCTCGTCACCGGGTACGCCGGTCAGGTGTCGCTCGGGCATGCGTTCTTCCTCGCGATCGGGGCGTACACCGCGGCGGCACTGTCAGGTGATCCGGACAGCACCCGGCTGATCGGATTCGGGATCACCTCGCTGCCGATCTGGTTGCTGGCGGCGGGCCTGGTCGCGGGGCTGGCCGGGTTGATCGTGGCCCCGCTGGCCGCTCGGCTGCGGGGGCTGTACCTGGCCATCGTGACGCTCGGGCTGGTGTTCATCGGGGAGCACCTGTTCAAGCACTGGCGGGATCTCACCGGGGGAGTGGGCGTCGGCCGGCCGGCCGCGGTGCCGGAGTTGTTCGGGCTGCAGTTCGCGGTCGACGGCGCGATCTTCACCAAGGCGCAGAAGCTCTATCTGCTGATGTTCGTGCTGCTGGTGATCTTCGGCGTCCTGGCGCGGAACCTGGTCCGGTCCCGGATCGGCCGGGCGCTGGCCGCCGTCCGCGATCGCGATCTGGCCGCCGAGGTGATCGGCGTCGACGTGACCCGGTACAAGATGATCGCCTTCGCGGTGTCGTCGTTCTACGCCGGCGTCGCGGGGGCGCTGTTGTACGTGATGATCGGCTTCGTCGAGCCGGGGTCGTTCAACCTGGCGATGTCGGTGCAGTACATCGCGATGATCCTGGTCGGCGGCGTCGCCACCATCTCGGGATCGATCATGGGCGCGGTGTTCATCACCCTGTTGCCGCGGGTCACCCGCGAACTCCCGGCCGTGCTGCCGTTCATCAGCAGCAGCTCGACGGCCGGAGGCATCACGATCTTCCAGGTCGAAACGATTCTGTACGGCCTGCTGATCATCGGATTCCTGATCTTCGAACCACGAGGGTTGTTCGGGATCTGGGTCCGCATTCGCACCTACTGGAAGTCATGGCCGTTCTCGCACTGACTCACCAGTCGGTGCCGGCAGCCCGAGGAGGAAGAGCGATGTACAGAAGTCGCAGGATGGTCGCGGTGGGCCTGGTGGCCGCCGTACTGGCCGTCGCAGGGTGCCGCAGCGACGCCCCGGAGACGCAGCAGGGCAGCGAAGGCGTCAAGTTCGACGTCGGCGTCACCAAGGAGCCGTGCCCGGCCGCGGTGGACAAAGCCAAGGGATGTATCTACCTCGGCTCGATCTCCGACCTGACCGAGGGCCCGTTCAAGGCGCTCGGCGTGCCGATCACCGAGAGCCAGAAGGCGTTCTGGAAGCGGGTCAACACCGCGGGCGGGATCGGCGGCTACGAGGTCGACGTTTCGAAGTACACGAAGGACAACAAGTACAACCCGCAGATCCACAACGAGGTGTACTCCGAGATCAAGCCGGACGTGCTCGGCCTGGCCCAGACTCTCGGTTCGCCGACCACCGCGGCCATCCTCGCCGACCTGAAGTCCAGCAACATGATCGGGGTGCCGGCCTCGTGGACGTCGGCCTGGGCGTTCGAGGACGTCATCTTGGAGTCGGGCACGAACTACTGCTTCGAGTCGATGAACTCGGTCGACTTCGGGGCTGAGACGTTGCAGGCCAAGAGCGTGGCCGCGGTGCACTTCCCGGGTGACTACGGCGACGACGCGGCGGCCGGTACGAAGATCGCGGCCGAGGCGAACGGGATGAAGTTCACCGACATCCCGACCGCGCCCGGCCAGGAGAACCAGGGCGCGGCGATCCAGAAACTGGTCGAGGCCAAGCCTGACCTGGTCATCCTGACCACCGGTCCGACCGAGGCGGCGACCATCGTCGGTGGATCCGCCCAGGCCGGTTTCAAGGGCCAGTTCATCGGCACCAGCCCGACCTGGAACCCGGCGCTGCTGAAGAGCCCGGCCGCTCCGGCGTTGACCGCGCTCTACCGGCAATCGGGACCTTGGGCGCCATACGGCACGGAAACTGCGGGTCACAAGGCGCTGGGCGAGTCGCTGGACCAGGCGATGTTCAAGGCCGCGCCCAACGACGGCTACACGGCCGGTTGGGTCTGGTCGTACCCGCTGAAGGCGGCGCTGCAGAAGGCGGTCGACTCCAAGGACCTCACCCGGGCCGGGCTGCTGGCAGCGGTGAAGTCGCTGGAGAAGGTCGACTACGAAGGGATGCTGCCCGCGGAGGCCGGCCGGTTCGGCGGCGAGCCGAACGAGCGGGTCTTCCGGCAGAGCATCATCTCCAAGGTGGACCCGACGGCGCCCACCGGAGTGAAGGTCGAGAAGGACTTCTTCACCGGCAAGACGGCGGCGAAGCACGAGTTCAGCAAGCCCTGTTACCAGTAAGTATTTTCTGTCCACGGCGCGCGGTTCACCTTGTAGTCATCGGCCGTTCACCATACGTTCGCTGGTGATCGAAAGATAATTCCGCTCAAGGAGGCCCGCGTGTCCGTGGAACCGCAGTCGAATCCCCTGTCCAGGCGGCAGTTCGTCGCCCGTGCGGCCGCGGCAGGCATTGCCGTCAGTGTCGTGGGGTCCGTCGAGGCCCTCTACACCGCCGAGCCCGCGCTCGGTACGTCCGGGCCGAAGGTCGGCTATGGGCCGATGATCCCTGACCCGGCCGGCATGCTCGACCTGCCGCGTGGTTTCAGCTACAAAGTGGTGTCCCGCGAGGGCACCGTCACGAAGCCGGGCACTCCGCCGGTGCCGAGTCGCTTCGACGGCATGGGTGCCTTCCCTGACCGGCACGGCGGCAGCCGGCTGGTCCGCAACCACGAGTGCAGCCCGTCCGCCAAGATCAAGGTCGTCGCCCCGCCTGAGCGCACCTACGACCCAGGCGGCGCCGGCGGTACCAGCACGGTCGTCGTGGACCGGCACAACAACCCCACCAACGAGTACGTCAGCCTCGGCGGTACTGCGATCAACTGCTCCGGCGGCGTGACCCCGTGGCGCACCTGGCTGACCTGCGAGGAGACTGAGCTCAAGGCGGGCACCAGCGGCTACACCAAGGACCACGGCTTCATCTTCGAGGTCGACCCGTACGACGATCGCCGGAACAACCAGCCCTTCGCGTTGAAGGAGATGGGACGGTTCCAGCACGAGGCGGTCGCGATCGACCCGAGTACCGGCATCGTCTACGAAACCGAGGACGCCTTCGTCGCGCCCCTCGGCGGCTTCTACCGCTTCCTCCCGAACCGTCCCCGCGGCGGCTGGGGGAGTCTGCGGGCCGGTGGCGAACTCCAGGCCATGCACATCGACGGGCTGCCCGACCTGTCCGTCGTACAGGAGCCTGGGACGAGCTTCGACAACGTGCAGTGGGTGAAGGTGCCCGACCCGCTCGCGACCACGGAATCGGTGCGCGCCCAGGACTACGCGAAGCCGATCACCGGCGGCTACAAGCTCGAGGGCTGCTGGTGGGGCCAGCTGGACCGCTGCGTGTACTTCGTATCGTCGTTCGCGCGGACGGAACTCGGCCCGAAGGTCGACCACGACGGCCAGGTCTGGCGGTACGACCCGCGCAAGAAGACGCTGAAGCTGGTGGTCATCTTCACCCGGCCCAAGCCCGGCTCGGACGACCCCGAGTTCGATGCCCCCGACAACATCACGATGTCGCCGTACGGCGGTCTGATGATGTGCGAGGACGGGTTGGGTGAGCAGCACATCCTGGGCACGACCGAGGACGGAGAGGTCTTCAAGTTCGCCCGCAACCGGGTCAACAACGGCACGCCCGAAGAGCCGGAGTACGGCGAACTGGCCGGCGCCGGCTTCTCGGCCGACGGCCGGACGATGTTCTTCAACGTCTATACGCCAGGAATCACCTACGCCGTGACCGGCCCCTGGCGCCGTCGCCGCTGACCCCCTCTGGTTTCCGCGCCTTCCAGCTCAGCGCAGCTGGAAGGCGCGCCGGTAGGCCAGGGGTGACATCTGTACCTGGCGCGCGAAGTGCTGACGCAGGTTGATCGAGGTGCCGAAACCGCAGTGTCTGGCCGTTTCTTCGACAGACAGGCTCGTCGTTTCCAGGAGTTCCTGGGCGTGCCGCACGCGCTGAGTGAGCAGCCACTGCAGCGGGGTGACCCCGGTCTGTTCGCGGAAACGCCGGTTGAGGGTGCGCGGACTGATGGCTGCATGCCCCGCGATGTCGGCCAGCGTGAGCGGTTCATCAAGGCGGTCTCGCAGCCACCGCATCGTCGGCTCGAGCGATCCACTGTCGCCGGTGGGTTCGCGGTGAACGATGAACTGTGCCTGCCCGCCTTCGCGCTGGGGTGCGACCACGACGTGGCGGGCGACGTCGGCGGCAACCGCCGACCCGAAGTCGTTGCGCACCATGTGGATGCACAGGTCGAGGCCGGTCGCTGCCCCGGCTGAACTGAGCACATCGCCTTCGTCGACGAACAGCACGTTGGGATCGACCTCGATCTGCGGATACCGCTGAGCCAACTCGTCGGCGGCGGTCCAGTGGGTTGTCGCCCGCCGTCCGTCGAGCAGCCCCGCCGCGGCCAGCATGAAGGCGCCGCTGCAGATCGAGGCGATCCGCGCGCCGCGGTCGTGTGCCTGTCGCAGTACGTCGAGCACCTGGGGGGACGGATCGATGTCCGTGCGTGCACCCGGCACGATCACGGTGTCGGCGGTCAGGGCTTCGGACAGGTCGTGTGACGCGGTCAGCCGGAAGATCTCCGCTCCGCCGCGGCCGGTCACGACGAGGTCAGGTCGCTCCCCGCACACGACCACGTCGTACAGCGGGGCGCCGAACAGTGCCCCGGCCGCCTTGTCCTGGGAGTGCGCGGTCCCGAAGACCTGCCCGGGGATCGCGAGATCGAGACTGTTCACCCGATCGGCGGCAACGACTGCGACGCGATGCATGACCATATTCTATCGGTGAGCGGCATTCTTGCCACTGTCGTCCACTGCCACGCCTCGCGACGATGGCCCGTGTGCTCATCCTCATCCAGCTCGTCGTGTACGCCGCCGCAGTCGCCCTGCTAACCCTCCTCGGCTGGCTCGCCGACCAGCTGTCACACCCGCTTCGGTCTAGCGACCCTGCGGTTCGACGTACACCCATGAGCCGTTTTCGCGGATGAAGCGGCTGTTCTCGTGTTGGTCGCCTGGCGTGCCGTCGGCCTTGTAGGTCGCTCGGAATTCGACGGTGCCTTCGGTGTGGAAAGGGCTTCCGCCTGTGCTGCTGAGGATCTCCAGGCCCGTCCACTCGAGGTCGTCGTCCAAGTGGAGCTCGGGCGGGCGGGTTGCGGAGGACCAGCTGCGGAGGAGATAGGCCGCATCGCGTACTACGAACGCGGAGTACCGCGATCGCATGAGCTGCTCGGCGGTGGTTGCCGAAGTACGGCCGGCGTGGAGGCTGCCGCAGCAGTCGGCGTACGGTGCGGGGAGACCGCACAGGCAGGTGGTGGTGCGTTTGGCCATCTCAGGATTGTGTCAGTCATCCAAGCTGCCCATGGTCAGGTTGACGGTTGTCCCGGTCATCCCGCTGGCCTTGTCGGAGGCCATGAAGGCGGCCAGGTTCGCCATCTCCTCGAGAGTCATCAGGCGTCGTGGGTGGGTCCGGCCGGCGAGTAGTTCCAGCCACTGCTCCCAGGTCATGCCCGATGCCTTGGCGCGGGGCTCGTAGGCGTCCCGGATCGTGCGGGTCTCGGGCATGCCCTGCGGACGCAGCCCGACCACGCGTACGCCGTACGGCGCGAGCTCGGCGGACAGGTCTCGGGTGAGAGCCTCCTTGGCGGCCATCGCCGGGCCGAAGCCGCCGACCAGCGGGAGGCCTGTCCTGGAGTGGAGCGCGGTGACGGTCATGATGACCCCCGACTTCTGAGCGATCATCCGGCGGGCTGCCAGGCGTGCGGTCAGGAAGTAGGAGAGGGCGTACCCGGCGAGCGGCTGGGTGAACCAGGCGGCCTCCAGGTCGGTCAGTGGGGTGCCGATGATGTTCGCGTTCGGCAGGCCGATCGCGTTGAAGGAGATGTCGACGCGGCCGGCCTTCTCGACGACGGATTCCAGGTGGTTGTCCACCGCCTCTTCGTCCAGGGCGTCGACTTGTGCTGCTTCGGCGGCTAGCTCGTTGGCGACTGCTTGGACGGGCGCCAGCCGGTGGCCGGTGAGGAAGACTTCGGCGCCTTCGAGTGCGAAGGCGCGAGCGACGGCGCCGCCGATCTCGCCGCCGGCTCCATAGACCACTGCGATCTTGTTTTTGAGCATCATGCCGATACAGACACCACGCCTTCCTGAAACCTGGCGCCCAGTTCCTGGCGCCGCTGGTGTCCATACAATGGTGAAGGTGACGCAGGAGCTGATCAGCAGGGCGCGGGCCGGAGATGGCGAGGCGTTCCGTGAACTCACTGAGCCGTACCGGCGCGAGCTGCAGGTGCATTGCTACCGGATGCTCGGCTCGCTGCACGATGCCGAAGACGCCCTGCAGGACACACTGCTCGCCGCCTGGCGGGGGATCGCCGACTTCGAAGGGCGCGCCTCGATCCGCACCTGGCTCTACCGGATCGCCACCAACCGCTGCCTCAACGCGCGGCGCTCAGCCAGCCGGCGCCCGGCCGAGCAGTGGAGCATGCCATCGGTCGAACCGCCCGAACCGACCCGGTACGGCGAAGTCGCGTGGCTCGAGCCGTATCCCGACGCGCTGCTCGATGGCGCGGTGGCGCTGAGCCCGGAAACGGGCGTCGAGCAGAGCGAGTCGATCTCGCTGGCCTTCGTGGCCGCGGTCCAGGCGCTGCCTCCGCGTCAGGTCGCAGTACTGATCCTGCGTGAGGTGCTCGGCTTCCGGGCGAGCGAAGTCGCCGAGATGCTCGACTCCACGGTTGAGTCGGTCAGCAGCGCTCTCAAACGAGCCCGAGCCGGTCTCCGGCGCCGGACGCCTGCCGAACCAGCACCCGCCTCCGATTCAGCGCAGGAGCGGGCGGTGGTGGCGAGGTTCGTGAGCGCTTACGAGGCCGGCGATGTCGAGGCGTTGGTTGCCTTGTTCACCGATGACGTCTTCGTGTCGATGCCACCGATTCCGCTCGAGTACGAGGGTCGCGATGCCGCGGCCGGTCTGTTCGCGACCATCTTCAGGTCGGGCCGGCGGGTCAGCCTGGTGCCGACGCGGGCGAACGGCCAGCCGGCGTTCGGCGCCTACCTCCACGGCGCCACTCGCCATGGAGGAGGGCTGTTCGTCCTCACTCTGACCGGCGACCGGATCTCAGCTTTCACTCGCTTCGATACCAGTTTGTTCCCGTACTTCGGGCTGCCGCTCTCGCTTCCTGGCACCGGAGACGAGTAGGTACTGCCCTGTGGCGTACGTGGACATGACCAGCACGCCACGGCCCGGGAAGTCGCGACCGGCGAGGCGCATCGCGATGAGCGCGTCGGAGATGAGGAAGAGCGCGCCGCCGAACCCGCTGCGAGGGTTGTGCCATCTCGACGCGACCGCCGTTGCCGTGAGCAACAACGCGTAGGCGGCGACCGGGACTCGTTGAGAGCCGAGATCGCGAGCCAGCAGTGCGATCAGGGCTGCCCACAATGCGCCGTACGCCGCTAGTACACGCCAGGATCGCTCGCCGGGCTTGGATAGGAAGACGGCGAGGTAGCAAGCATGCGCCGCAGCGAAGGCGGCGATGCCGGCCAGTTGCAGATCCGTCTCCAGCAAGAGATCCCCGGCCGCGGATGCGAGCAGGGCTGCCTGGATGAGCGGCGGCGTGTCTTGCGTCTGCGTCCACGACAACAGCAAAGGCATCAAGGTCACCTTGCTTGCCTGCTTCAGCAATTTGGTGTCAAAAGCAACGGCAGCCACCTGGATGACAGTCGCCCCCCAGTACGCCGCCAACCGCCGCCGCCCGTCCGCCAGCTGCCCAAGCTTCATGCGTGCGAGTCTTCCGCACGCCGGTGTCCAACGGGCGAACCTCTGGCGAGTACTTCGCCTCACGCGGGCAACCCGGCGGGAATGAAGGACTCTCAGCCCATCAATCGCCGCCGGCCACGGCGGTGCTGAGCGTCTGGGGCGCGACTTTGGGCACCGGCTGTGCGTTCTACTGGCGGGTAGCTGCCTTCCCGGTGCTCAAAGTGGCCCGCGGGCTCGCGGCGGCGGAGCTGCGTGGGAGGCGGTTCGGTTCAGACTGCGCCGGGGAAGGCGACCGGGGCGCCGCCCCAGCTGATCTGGGTTGCGGAGGCGGCGAGCAGGTTTTGGATCGCTAGGGCGCGGACTGCGTCCTGCTCGGCGTTCTCGACCAAGTCGGCGTAGACGGCCGCCAGGCGGCGTTCGATTAGGAGGATCAGGGCCGTCGCGGTTGCTGGGGTCGTCACGGCGAGCGGCAGGTCGTACGCCGGTTCGGCTGCGGCTGGGGTTTCGCCGGCTGCGATCAGCAGATCGGTGAGCTTGTCCCGTTGCCGGCGGTGTCGCTCGTCGAGCTCGGACGCCGCCTGGAACTTGGCTCCGCTCAGCTTGCCGCCTGCCACGCCGACGCCGTACAGGGCGGCGTGCTCGCCGGCTAGAGCGGATTGGAGAGCCTGAACCTGAGTCACCGGGCGGCCTGCTTCTTCTTGACGGTCAGGGAGGCGGCCAGCTGGGTCTCGGAGGCGGCGACCATGGCAAGCAGGCGGGCGTGCGGCCCGGACAGCTTCGCCGCCGAGGTGGCGTGGGCGACGGACAGCTTCTGCTCGCGACTCGCCAGATCCGCCAGGGCGGCCGCTGCCCCCGTCGGCAGTGGCGGCAGCTTGTCGACGGCCGCCGGGTCAGCACCGGACGCCTCGTTGAGCTTCGCCAAGTGCTGAGCGTGGTACTTCGCTGCGATGGCGAGTTGGGCGGCCAAGGCGGGGTAGGCCTTGCTCGCGGCACTCAGTCGCTGGGCGGCCTGCGCCACCTGGCCGGCCGCAGTCGACAGGGCAGCCACCACTGCCGGGTCGGTACTCGGCTCGGGTTGCTTCTTGCCGTCCGGGCCCTTGGTGCCGCCGCTTTGCGTGCCGCCCCCGGCCCCGGGCTCGCCGGGGTCGTCGCTGCAGCCGGCCAGCAGGATCGCAGTACCGGCTGCTAGCGCCGCAGCCCGCAGCGTGGTCCGGCGGGCGACGACGGCCGTCCGGCGGGGGAGAAGCTGAGGATCGTTCGGCACGGCCGAAACCCTATCCCGAGGCAGGCGCGTGCTCGGACACCTCGGTTGCCGGATATGGTGGGCTACTGCCCTCGGTCGGATTGCCGGGGTGCGTAACGGGTGCACAACTGGAGAGAGAGGCAGGTCTACCTGTGAGCCGAAGGACTGACCACACGGACCCCGAGAGCCTCGAAAACTTCCTGCGGCCGATCATCTCGCAGTTCGGCTGCGACCTGGAGGCCGCCGAAGTCACGCCGATCGGCAAGAAGCGGCTGCTGCGCGTGCTGGTCGACCGCGACGGCGGGATCAACCTGGACGACGTCGCCGAGGTGACCCGGGCGATCTCCAAGGCGCTCGACGCGGACGAAGTGATGGGCAACGGCGCGTACACGCTGGAGGTGTCCAGTCCCGGCGTCGACCGGCCGCTCACGCTGCCACGGCACTGGCGGCGCAACGTCTCCCGCCTGGTCGAGGTCACCCTGGTGGCCGGCGGCAAGGTGACCGGCCGGATCAAGTCCGCCACCGACGAGGCCGCCGAGCTGGACGTCAAGGGCCGGCCGCGCACGATCGCGTACGCGGACGTGACGAAGGCCAAGATCCAGATCGAGTTCAACCGGCCAGCCGGCAACGACGAGCCTGCCCCAGACGCAACCGCTGACGGCACGGTGGAGGAGAACTGATGGACATCGACATGGCCGTCCTGCGGTCCCTGGAACGCGAGAAGGACATCGCCTTCGAGATCGTCGTGGAGGCGATCGAGCAGGCGCTGCTGGTGGCCTACCACCGGACCGAGGGCGCGCAGCACCAGGCGCGGGTCGAGCTGGACCGCAAGACCGGTCACGTCACCGTGATCGCGAAGGAGCTCGCCGAGGACGGCACGGTGGCCCGCGAGTTCGACGACACGCCGGCCGACTTCGGCCGGATCGCGGCGACCACGGCCAAGCAGGTCATCCTGCAGCGGCTGCGCGACGCCGAGGACGAGGTCCGGTACGGCGAGTTCGCCGGCAAGGAGGGCGACATCTTGTCGGGCATCGTCCAGCAGGGCCGCGACCCGCGCTCGGTGATGATCGATCTGGGCAAGATCGAGGCCGTCCTGCCGGCGCCGGAGCAGGTGCCGGGGGAGAAGTACGAGCACGGCTCCCGGCTGCGGGTCTACGTGGTCGGCGTCCGCAAGGGCTTCAAGGGCCCGCAGATCACCGTCTCGCGGACCCACCCGAACCTGGTCAAGAAGCTGTTCGCGCTCGAAGTACCGGAGATCGCCGACGGCACCGTGGAGATCACCGCGATCGCGCGCGAGGCCGGGCACCGGACCAAGATCGCGGTCCGGACGCTGAACCCGTCCGTCAACGGCAAGGGCGCCTGCATCGGCCCGATGGGCCAGCGGGTGCGCAACATCATGCACGAGCTGCACGGTGAGAAGATCGACATCATCGACCACAGCGACGACCCGGCGACCTTCGTCGGGAATGCGCTGTCACCGGCGCAGGTTTCGTCTGTAGAGGTCGTGGACGCGGCTGCGCGCGCCGCGCGGGTCGTCGTACCGGACTACCAGTTGTCCCTCGCGATCGGCAAAGAAGGCCAGAATGCCCGCCTCGCGGCCCGTCTGACGGGCTGGCGGATCGACATCCGGCCGGATACCGATGTGACTCGTGAGGACGAGAAGGTAGACTGATCTCTCGGTCGGTCGACTGAGTCGTCACCACACCCTGAGGAACTGTGACAGAGACTGCAGACGCGCGCCCTGAGAGGGTTCAGGAGCGCACCTGTATCGGGTGTCGGAAACGGGACAGTCCGACCGGCTTGCTGCGGATGACGGTTTCCGGAGGACGTGTCCTCCCGGATCCCGAGCATCGGGCACCTGGCCGCGGGGCCCATTTGCACCCGGTGACCAAGTGTCTCGACCTCGCAGAGCGGCGTAAGGCGTTCCCGCGGGCCTTCAAGGTCCCGGGTCCGCTGGATCTGACGCTCGTGCGGGACTGTGTTGAACAGTTTCGGGTCGAGCAGCAGCAATGAGTTGCACCAAGAAGAGCGGCCGCCCGGCCGCCCATGGCAAACGCTGTGAAGTATCGGTTCAGAGGCATGAAGGCGGGTCATCGACTCATGACCACTCGATGAGTGTCGAACGATGAGTGCAATGCGATGAGCATGTACGTCAACTAACGGTCCGCGCCCCAGGCTCGGACCAGAGGGAGAGCAGTGGCAAAGGTCCGGGTCTACGAGCTCGCGAAAGAGCTCGGAGTTACCAGCAAGGTCGTACTGACCAGGCTGAACGACATGGGAGAGTTCGTCCGATCGGCGTCCTCGACGATCGAGGCACCCGTCGTCCGACGGTTGGCGGAGGAGTTCGAGAAGAACCCGCCGAAGAAGCGCGCGGCCAAGAAGGCCGCCGCCAGCACCTCAGCAGCGCCGCAGGCGACCGCACCGGTCAGCCCGGCGGAGCAGAAGGCCGCAGCGCCTCCTGCCCCGGCTCCCGCGGTGGAGGCCGAGCGCAGCGCGCCGGCCGCCGAAGCGAAGCCGGCCCCGATCGAGGCTGAGCCGAAGGTCACCGAGAAGGCCGCTCCGGCCGACTCAGCCCCGGCCAGCGCCGACGCGGGCACGTCTGCAGCCGCATCAGCACCGGCCGCTCCGGCTCCGGCCGCGGGCACCCGTGCGCCGTCTCCGGCCCGTCCGGGCCCGCGCCCCGGCCCCCGGCCGGCCGCGCGTCCTGCCGAAACCCCCGCCCCCGCGGCGGAGGCTCCGGCCAAGGTGGAGCCGGCTTTCGAGGCTCCTGCGGCCAAGGCCGCCGAGGCACCGGCAGCACCAGCAGCTCCGGCTGTCGAGGCTCCGGCAGCTCGTGCCGAGACGCCTGCCCCGGCAGCGCCGCGGCCCGCGGCGGAGGCTCCGGCTCGTCCGGCGCCGCGTCCCGCATCGGGCAGCACCCCGCGTCCTGGTAGCGCACCGCGGCCGGGTGCACCCCGTCCGGGTGGCTCGCCGCGTCCAGGAGCACCGGGTGGCCAGGGTGGCGCCGGTGGCCGTCCGGGCGCTCCGCGTCCGGGCAACAACCCCTTCAGCTCGACTCAGGGCATGCAGCGCGGTGGCGCGCGTCCGGGACCGGGTGGCGCTCCGGCGGCCCCGGCCCAGGGCGGCAGCCCGGCAGGTATGCCGCCGCGGCCGGCGCAGGCTCGTAGCGGCGGTTCCGACCGGCCGCGTCCGTCGGGTGGTGTTCCGGGCGCTCCGCGTCCGAACCCGGCGATGATGCCGAAGTCTTCAGCCGGTACCTTCACCGGCCGTCCGTCGGGTCCCGGCGGCGGTTCGGGTGGTCCGGGCGGTGGCGGCGGTGGCGGTGGCCGTGGTCGTCCCGGTGGCGGTTCGGGCGGTCCTAGCACCGGTGCACGTCCGGGTGGCGGCGGTGGCGGTGGCGGCGGTTTCCGTCCCGGTGGTGGGCCCAGCGGTCCTCCCGGTGGTGGCGGTGGCGGTCGTCCGGGCCCGGGCAACCGGGGCCGGGGCGGAACGCAGGGTGCCTTCGGGCGTCCGGGCGGTCCGGCCCGTCGTGGTCGCAAGTCCAAGCGCGCCAAGCGCCAGGAATTCGACAACATGCAGGCTCCGGCCGTCGGCGGCGTGCGCGTCAAGCACGGTGACGGCGAGATCGTCAGGCTCGCCCGTGGTTCGTCGCTGACGGACTTCGCCGAGAAGGTCGGCGTCGACCCGGCATCGCTGGTCCAGGTGCTGTTCGCCCTGGGCGAGATGGTGACCGCGACTCAGTCGGTCAACGAGGAGACCCTGCAGCTGCTGGGTACCGAGCTGAACTACGACGTTCAGGTCGTCTCGCCCGAGGACGAGGACCGCGAGCTGCTCGAGTCGTTCGACATCGACTTCGGTTCCGACGAGGGCGACGACACCAACCTGGCGTCGCGTCCGCCGGTCGTGACCGTGATGGGTCACGTCGACCACGGTAAGACGAAGCTGCTGGACGCGATCCGGCACGCGAACGTCGTGGCCGGCGAGGCCGGTGGCATCACCCAGCACATCGGTGCGTACCAGGTGACGACCGAGGTGGACGGCAAGGAACGCGCCATCACCTTCGTCGACACCCCGGGTCACGAGGCGTTCACCGCCATGCGTGCTCGTGGTGCGCAGGCCACCGACATCGTCATCTTGGTGGTCGCGGCCGACGACGGCGTGATGCCGCAGACGATCGAGGCGCTCAACCACGCCCGGGCGGCCGGCGTGCCGATCGTGGTCGCGGTGAACAAGATCGACGTCCCGGCAGCCGACCCGGTCAAGGTTCGCGGTCAGCTGACGGAGTACGGGCTGGTTCCCGAGGAGTACGGCGGCGACACCATGTTCGTCGACGTCTCGGCGAAGTCGCGGATCAACATCGAGGGCCTGCTCGAGGGCGTCGTCCTGACCGCGGACGCGGCACTGGATCTCCGGGCCAACCCGGACATGCCGGCGCAGGGTCTCGCGATCGAGGCGCACCTGGACAAGGGCCGTGGACCGGTCGCGACCGTGCTGGTTCAGCGCGGAACGCTGAAGGTCGGCGACTCGATGGTCGCGGGTCCGGCGTACGGCCGGGTCCGGGCGATGCTCGACGAGCACGGCAACTCGGTCCAGGAGGCCCTGCCGTCGCGGCCGGTGCTCGTCCTGGGTCTGACCGCCGTGCCCGGTGCCGGTGACAAGTTCCTGGTGGTGGAGGACGACCGGATGGCCCGGCAGATCGCTGAGAAGCGGGAAGCCCGGGCTCGTGCGGCCGCCAATGCCAAGCGGCGCGCGCGTCGTACCCTCGAGGACTTCATGGCCTCCATGGAGAAGGGGCAGACGCAGGAGCTGCTGCTCATCCTCAAGGGCGATGGCTCCGGTTCGGTCGAGGCGCTGGAAGACGCGCTGGTCCGGATCGAGGTCAGCGACGAGGTCAACCTGCGGGTGATCGACCGTGGTGTCGGTGCCATCAACGAGAACGACGTCAACCTGGCCATCGCGTCCGACGCCGTCATCATCGGCTTCAACGTGCGGCCGGCGGGCAAGGCCGGCGATCTGGCTGAGCGCGAGGGCGTGGACATCCGGTTCTACTCGGTCATCTACGCGGCGATCGACGACATCGAGGCGGCCCTGAAGGGCATGCTGAAGCCGATCTACGAGGAAGTCACTCTGGGTCAGGCGGAGATCCGCGAGATCTTCAAGTCGTCGAAGGTCGGAAACATCGCCGGTTGCTGGGTGACCAGTGGCCTGATCCGCCGCAACGCCAAGATCCGGTTGATCCGGGACGGCGCCGTGGTGGTCGAGAACGGCGACCTGTCGTCGCTCAAGCGGTTCAAGGACGACGCGTCCGAGGTCCGCGAGGGCTTCGAGTGTGGTCTGACCGTGCAGAACTACAACGACATCCGGATCGGCGATGTCGTCGAGGCGTTCGAACTGCGCGAGAAGCCGCGTAGCTGATCTGCCTTTGTCGAGGCACGAGTAACGTCCGGAGTGGCGGTTTCACACCCGTCACTCCGGACGTTACGCATGAAGGACCACAAAGCAGGAACAGAGGGAGTGAGCCCTGATGGGTCAAGCAAGGGCGAAGCAGCTGGCCGACCGGATCCAGGTCCTGGTCGCGGAACTGCTCGAACGCCGGGTCAAGGACCCGCGACTCGGCTTCGTGACCGTGACGGACGCCAAGCTGACCGCCGACCTCGGCGAGGCGAGCGTCTTCTACACGGTGTACGGCGGCGAGCAGGAGCGCGCGTCCACCGCGGCAGCGCTGGAGTCGGCCCGTGGGCTGATCCGCAGCGAGGTCGGCAAGGCCCTCGGGCTGCGGCGCGCCCCGACCCTGGCGTTCTACCTGGACGCGGTACCGGAAACGGCCGGCCAGATCGAGGAGTTGCTGGCGAAGGCTCGCCAGGCCGACGCCGAGGTCGCCAAGTCCGCTGCCGGTGCCAAGCCGGCCGGCGACGCCGATCCGTACAAGCGCCGCGAGGACGATGACTCCGACGACGAGTGACGCGGTGGACGTGACTGCCGGCTCCAACGCCCCCGCTGGGTTTGATGCCTCCGTTGCTGACGGCATCGTTGTGGTGGACAAGCCGGCTGGGCTGACTTCGCATACGGTGGTCGCCCGGATCCGCCGGCTCGCAGGGACGCGCAAAGTGGGCCACGCGGGAACGCTGGATCCGATGGCGACCGGCGTACTGGTGGTCGGCCTGAACCGCGCCACGCGGTTGCTCGGTCATCTCCAGTTGGCCGACAAGTCGTACGACGCGACGATCCTTCTCGGCGCCGCGTCGTCCACGGACGACGCGGAGGGGGAGATCGTTGCTTCTGCCTCGGCTTCCGAGTTGGCCGCCGTGACCGCGGAGGCGATCGAGACCGCGGTCTCTGCCTATCGAGGTGTCATTTCGCAGGTGCCGTCCAAGGTGTCTGCGATCAAGGTCGACGGGAAGCGCGCGTACGAGCGGGTGCGGGCCGGCGAAGAGGTCGCGCTCAAGGCTCGCAGCGTGACGATCAGCCGGTACGACGTGGTTGACGTACGGGCTGTGGATGACGGGATCGAGGTCGACGTCTCGGTCGATTGCTCGAGCGGGACGTACATCCGGGCGTTGGCTCGGGACCTCGGCGTCGATCTGGGCGTCGGAGGGCACCTCACGATGCTTCGTCGTACCCGGGTCGGATCCTTTGGGATGTCGTCGGCGCATACGTTGGAGGCTCTGGCCGAGTCCTTCACGATGCTGCCGATTGCGGAGGTCGCTGCGGATACTTTCCCCCGTTTTGATGCGGATGCAGACCAGGCCGCGGCGATCCGGACCGGCAGGCCTCTGCCAGGGCTGAAACTGACACCCGGCCAGCAAACCGCCATGTTCGACCCAGACGGCACCTTCCTGGCTCTCTACGAACCCCACGGCCCCATCGCCAAACCCACTGCCGTCTTCGTCAGCTAGCACTACGCCCCGCGCGCTGGGCTCTCGGAGGGGTTCGCCCCTCGGCTGGGGGTTCGCCTCCTGTTCTGCCAGAGGGCTAACCCCGCTAGGCGGGGCGAAGCACACCGATCGGTTCTGGTTGCGCCGGACTGCTCCCGCCCACCCTTGGTGCGCGGCCTCCTCCGCCAGCTGCCCACGCCAGCGCAGTCCGATTCGACACCGGAGCGATCCGGGCTGGACGGTGGCGGGCGCCGGTTCGACGTACGCTGGTGGGGTGCGTTCTCGTCCCACACTGAGCTGGTCTCCTGGGCCTGACGTGCTTTCGCTTGCCCCCGGTACTACGGACGTCGCGCCCGTTGTCGACGTGGTTGGTGGCGGGGGAGTGGTGGTGCTCAGCGGGGCTGGGATATCTACCGAATCGGGGATCCCCGACTACCGCGGAGCCAGCGGGAGTCTGCGGACGCATACTCCGATGACGTACGGCGACTTCGTGGGAAGCGAGTCCGGGCGGCAGCGGTACTGGGCGAGGAGCCACCTCGGCTGGCGGACGGTCGCCAGGGCTGATCCCAACGCCGGGCACCGGGCGGTCGCGGCCCTTCAGGCCCGCGGATATCTCGACGGCGTCATCACCCAGAACGTCGACGGACTGCACGGCGCGGCCGGGGCGCGCGACGTGATCGAGTTGCACGGAAACCTCGACCGCGTGATCTGCCTGGCCTGCCGGGATACGACGCCGCGCGAAGAACTCGACCGCCGGCTCCGCGAAGCCAACCCGGTCTTCGAAGGCCGGGCGACCAGGATCAACCCCGACGGCGACGTCGAACTGCCCGACGAGGTGGTGAAGGACTTCCGCCTGGTCGAGTGCGTGACCTGTGGATCGCCGCTCCTGAAGCCGGATGTTGTCTTCTTCGGCGAGAACGTGCCGAAGACTCGGGTGGAACGCTGCTACCGGCTGATCGATGAGGCCCGCGCGGTGCTCGTCCTCGGGTCTTCGCTGACGGTCATGTCGGGCTTCCGCTTCGTCCGGTACGCCGCCCAGGCGGGCAAGCCGGTGCTGATCATCAACCAGGGCATCACCCGAGGCGACCCGTACGCCGCCGTACGGGTGAACCTGCCGTTGGGCGAGGCGCTGACCAGCCTGACAGGCTCGCTCATCTGACAGGCCCGCGTTCTCCGGCGGATAGGGTTCGCCGAGGTTAGAAGGAGGCTGAGTTCGATGAGTGAGGCGTCGACCAACCCGTTAGAGCAGCTGACTCTGCAGGACCTGCGGAAACGGACCAGCGCGAAGTGGCGGACCCATCCAGGGGATGTGTTGCCGCTGTGGGTGGCGGAGATGGACGTCGTACTGGCCGAGCCAGTCGCCGAAACGCTTCGGGAGGCCATCGCCCGCGGGGACACCGGGTACCCGGCTGGGACCGGGTACGCCGAGGCGCTGGCCGAGTTCGCGGAGCGGCGGTGGGGTTGGCCGCTGGAAGTTCGTCGTACCGCGATCGTTCCCGACGTGATGCTCGGAATCGTCGAGGTGCTTCGACTCATCACGGACCGCGGAGACACCGTTGTGGTCAGCGCGCCGTTCTACCCACCGTTCTACGCCTTCGTCAGTCATGACGGCCGCCGCGTCCTTGAAGCTCCCTTGGGCTCGGACGGACGGGTCGATCTCGAGGTGCTCGACGCTGCGTTCAACAGGGCTCGGGCTCAAAGTTCCGGCGTCGCGTACCTGCTGTGCAACCCGCACAATCCGACCGGGGCCGTGCATTCTCGCGCTGAGCTCGAAGGCATCGCCGCCCTCGCCCGGCGTCATGGCGTCCGGGTGGTCTCCGACGAGATCCACGCCCCGTTGGTCCTCCCCGGCGCCACGTTCACCCCGTACCTCAGCATCGACGGCGCCGAGAACGCCTTCGCGGTCATCTCGGCCTCGAAGGCGTGGAATCTGGCCGGCCTGAAAGCGGCCCTCGTCATCGCGGGACCGGAGTCACAGTCGGACCTGGCTCGCCTGCCGGAGGAGGTGAGCCACGGGCCCAGTCACCTGGGAATCCTGGCCCACACCGCCGCGTTCCGCCACGGTGAGCCGTGGCTGGACGCCCTACTCGCCGGGCTCGACAAGAACCGCACACTGCTGCAGTCCCTGCTCACGGAGCACCTCCCGCAAGTGCGCTGGATCCCCCCGCAAGGCACCTACCTCGCATGGCTCGACTGCCGCGAACTCGGCCTGCACCACGCCGACGGCGACGGCGGGCCCGGGATCGTCAGCGAGCTCGCCGGCCCTGCACGCTTCTTCCTCGATGAGTCCAGGGTCGCCCTCAGCTCCGGACATGTCTTCGGGGCCGGAGGGGCAGGTCACATGCGCCTGAACTTCGCGACTTCGCAGGCCACGTTGACCGAAGCGGTAACCCGGATGGGCCGGGCACGTCTCGTGAGCCGCGAGTCTGTCCCGACGGACAGGACATAGTCCTCGAATCGGTCCGGGCAAGCGTTTGCGCGGCTCGATAATCGCACTATGTCCTGTCGATCGGGACGGTAACCAGCACCGGACCGAAACCCCTTGCGTGGAGGGATTCCGGTCCGGTGTCCGCCGTACGGATTGGAAAGGGTCAGCGTTGCGCGCCGGTCCGTAGGCGGTCCAGGTGGGCCTTGACGGCCGGGTTGGACGTGGTCTTGGCAGCCTGACGGCTGAGTTCTCGAGCCTCCGCGGCCCACTGCGCCTGCTCGGCAGGCGTAACGGTCCCCTGAAGCCCGACGATCTTCTTGTAGGTCAGCGAAGCAACCCCCGCCTGTCCTTCGTACCGCGGGTGATAACTCGCCGCCCGCAGCAGATTTAGATCCTTCCCCTGGATCCACGCCTGCCCATCAGGAGCACACGCGTCATGCCCGGTCGACGGCCCAAACGTGTCGACGTACACGGCCCCGCCGGCAGCAGCCGCGTTCTCCACCGCCAGGTTGAGCTTCTGCTCGATCGAGTACAGATAGGCATAGTCCCCATCCGCGAACGGCAACACGTCGGGACAGACGCCCGTCGAAGGCGCGATCTTCGGATACCCGACCAGTACTACGCTCGCTCGCGGCGAGCGCAGCTTGATCCCCTTCACCACCTCGGTGATCCGAACCTGCGTCTGAGCGATCTTGGCAGCCAAGGTGTCGACGCCACCAACCGTGAAGTGCGTCTTGCAAGGCGAGCCGGCGGGATCCGAGGCGCGCAGTCCGGGGCAGGTGTCGATGATGTCGCCGAAGACTCCGAAATCGTTGCCACCTATCCCGAGGGTGACGAGATCCGTGTCAGCAGTCAGCGCGTTGAACTGCGGCGGGAACGTCCCCAGCGCCGTGCTCTGCGGCTGAGTCATGTGCGTCGTATCTGCGCCACCACAGCTGACGTCGGTGAACGACGAGACCCGCAGCAGCGCGGCGACCTGCTTCGGGTAGTTGCTACCTGAGCGCAGGCATCCGAGCGAGAGCAGCTCGGGCAGTGGCACCAGCGGTGCCGACGTGTAGGAGTCACCCAGTGCGACGTACTTCCCCAAAGCAACAGCCGGCTTCTCAAAAGAAGCAGCCGGGGCGGTACTCGTGACGGACATCAAGCCAGCTAGTGCCACCGAGGTACAGGCGGCGACGAGTCGGTGCGCTTTCACGGGACCTCCGAGGGTGCGAAAGATTGCGGGCCTACCCTAAGTTGAGTTACCGCCCGATTACAAGGGGTGACCATGGCCCCTGTTGCAGCTAGCCGGAAGGACCGTGGAATCCTTCTCTCATGCATGTCTGGCACGGTTTGGGCGAGGTGGACCCGGAATTCGGGCCGTCGGTCGTCACCATCGGCAACTTCGACGGCGTGCACCGCGGTCACCAGGAGGTGCTCGCGCACGCCAAGGCGCGGGCGGCCGAGCTCGGTGGGCTGCCGGTGGTCGCGATGACCTTCGACCCGCACCCGATAGCGGTCCTACGCCCGGGCCACGCCCCGGCGACGATCAGCGAGCCGTCTGAGCGGGCCGCGCTGCTCGGCGCCGCGGGAGCGGACGCAGTACTGATTCTGCCGTTCAACGAGGACGTCAGGTCCTGGTCGCCGGAGGAGTTCATCGACAAGGTCCTGGTCGGCACCCTGCACGCCAAGGCGGTCGTGGTGGGGGAGAACTTCCGCTTCGGCAACAAGGCCGCCGGCCACGTCGACACGCTGGTCGCAGCCGGTGCGACCAAGGGGTTCCAGGTCGAGGGCCTGAGCCTGGCGGGCGAGGGGCAGCCGTGGTCGTCGACGTACATCCGGGAGCTGATCGCTGCCGGTGACGTCGAAGGCGCCGCCGAGGCGCTCGGGCGGCCGCTGAGGGTCACCGGGGTCGTCATCGAGGGCGACAAGCGCGGCCGCGAGCTCGGGTACCCGACAGCCAACATCCCTGCCGAGGCAGGCGCCGCAGTACCGCTGGACGGCGTGTACGCCGGCTGGCTGACCGTGCTCGACCCGGCACCCGGCGCCCCGCAGTACGCCGAACCGCTGCCGGCCGCGATCAGTGTCGGCAGCAACCCGACCTTCGACGGGGTGGACCGACGGGTAGAGTCGTACGTGCTCGACCGCGACGACCTGGAGCTGTACGGCGCCCGCATCGCGGTCGATTTCGTCACCCGCCTGCGCGGCAGCCAGATCCGCTTCGACACCATCGACGACCTGCTGGTCCAGATGAAGCTCGACGTCGACCAGGCACGCGTCACCCTCACCCAGTTAGGGTGACGCGTCCACGGACTGATACTCTGGGCGCTGCCGTCTGAACGGCCGCGGATCGAGAGTGCCCGGGTGACCCAAGCCCCGGTGCGCCGCGCAACGGACATCGAGAGGATCACACGTGTCGTCAGCCAATCCTGAGGCGAAGAAGAAGATCATCGGCGAGTACGCCCTGACCGAGGGCGACACCGGTTCCCCCGAGGTCCAGGTCGCGCTCCTCACCCACCGCATCGCGGACCTGACCGCGCACCTGAAGGAGCACAAGCACGACCATCACAGCCGTCGTGGTCTGCTCCTCCTGGTCGGCCAGCGCCGCCGGCTGCTGAACTACCTGGCGAAGAAGGACATCAACCGCTACCGGTCCCTGATCGAGCGGCTCGGCCTTCGCCGATGACGTCGTGAGAAGCGGCCACCGCATTCCGGGTGGCCGCTTCTCGCCTATCTGGAATCAAGTCAGCCATGCTCAGGTCCATCGAGCGTGGAACAACTGAATAATCAACGACAACGAGACGACGCGATTCGCGTACCGGGCCGACGACCGGTCCTCGGTAGTGGCCTTCGGAACAGCGCCTGGTAGCACGGCGCAGCACCCGCGGGCCTCGATCGAAGACCGGCACCCCCCGGAGCTCGCGCCTCACAGTCGTCTCAAGTGAGAGAGGGGTATCCCGTGTCGGGATCCACAAACGCGCCCATGGAGGGCGCAGAGTTCGCTGAAGCAGTCATCGACAACGGCAGCTTCGGCACCCGCACCATCCGCTTCGAGACGGGCCGTCTGGCCCAGCAGGCCGCCGGTTCGGCCGCTGCCTACCTCGATGGCGACACGATGGTGCTTTCGGCCACCACGGCCAGCAAGAAGCCCAAGGACCAGTTCGACTTCTTCCCGTTGACGGTGGACGTCGAGGAGCGGATGTACGCCGCCGGCCGCATCCCGGGCTCGTTCTTCCGTCGCGAGGGTCGTCCCTCCGAGGAAGCCATCCTGACCTGCCGGCTGATCGACCGCCCGCTGCGGCCGTCGTTCGTCTCCGGCCTGCGCAACGAGATCCAGGTCGTCATCACCGTCTTGGCGCTCAACCCGGACAAGCTGTACGACGTGCTGGCGATCAACGCCGCGTCGATGTCCACCCAGATCGCCGGGCTGCCGTTCTCGGGCCCGATCGGCGCCACCCGCGTCGCGCTGATCGACAAGCAGTGGGTCGCCTTCCCGACGCACACCGAGCTCGAGGACGCCGTCTTCGACATGGTGGTCGCGGGTCGCGTCACCGACTCCGGTGACGTCGCGATCATGATGGTCGAGGCCGAGTCCACCCCGGGCACCTTCGACGCCGTCGCCGCCGGCAAGCAGGCGCCGACCGAGGAGATCGTTGCCCAGGGCCTCGAAGCTTCGAAGGCGTTCATCAAGACGCTGGTCGAGGCGCAGTCGGAGCTGGCGGCCAAGGCCTCCAAGCCGACCGGCGAGTTCCCGGTCTTCCCGGACTACCAGGACGACGCTTTCGCCGCCGTCGAGTCCGCCGCGACCGAGGAGCTGACCCAGGCCCTCACGATCACCGGCAAGCACGACCGCGAGGACGCCACCGACGCCGTCAAGGCCGCCGTGGTGGCCAAGCTGGCCGAGGCCTTCGAGGGTCGCGAGAAGGAGCTGTCCGCAGCCTTCCGCTCGCTCACCAAGAAGCTCGTCCGCAACCGCGTGCTGACCGAGAAGGTCCGGATGGACGGTCGCGGCCTGGCCGACATCCGCCCGCTCAAGGCGCAGGTCAAGGTGCTCCCGCGGGTGCACGGTTCGGCCATCTTCGAGCGCGGCGAGACCCAGATCATGGGTGTCACCACGCTGAACATGCTCCGGATGGAGCAGCAGCTCGACACGCTCTCCCCGGAGACGCGCAAGCGCTACATGCACAACTACAACTTCCCGCCGTACTCGACCGGTGAGACCGGCCGGGTGGGTTCGCCCAAGCGTCGCGAGATCGGTCACGGCGCGCTCGCCGAGCGGGCCCTCGTACCGGTGCTGCCGTCGCGTGAGGACTTCCCGTACGCGCTGCGTCAGGTGTCCGAGGCGCTCGGCTCGAACGGCTCCACCTCGATGGGTTCGGTCTGCGCCTCGACGCTGTCCCTGCTCTCGGCCGGTGTGCCGCTGAAGGCCCCCGTCGCCGGTATCGCGATGGGCCTCATCTCCGGTGAGGTCGACGGCGAGATCGAGTACGTCGCGCTGACCGACATCCTCGGTGCCGAGGACGCCTTCGGTGACATGGACTTCAAGGTCGCCGGAACCAAGGACTTCGTCACGGCCCTCCAGCTGGACACGAAGCTCGACGGCATCCCGGCCAGCGTGCTGGCCGGCGCGCTGACCCAGGCCAAGGAAGCCCGCCTGACCATCCTCGACGTGATGGCCAAGGCCATCGACGCCCCGGGTGAGATGAGCGAGTTCGCGCCGCGGGTCATCTCGGTCAAGGTCCCGGTGGACAAGATCGGAGAGGTCATCGGCCCGAAGGGCAAGATGATCAACCAGATCACCGACGAGACCGGCGCCGACATCTCCATCGAGGACGACGGCACGGTGTACATCGGTGCGACGGACGGCCCTTCGGCCGACGCGGCGCGCGCGATGATCAACGCGATCGCCAACCCGACCATGCCGGAGAAGGGCGAGCGCTACCTGGGAACGGTCGTCAAGACGACCAACTTCGGTGCGTTCATCTCCCTGCTCCCCGGCAAGGACGGTCTGCTGCACATCTCGAAGCTGCGCGGCCTGGCCGGCGGCAAGCGGGTGGAGGCCGTCGAGGACATCCTGTCCGTCGGCCAGAAGCTCCAGGTCGAGATCGCCGAGATCGACGATCGCGGCAAGCTCTCGCTGATCCCTGTCCTCGACGAGGATGAGAAGAAGGCCGAAGAGAACGCTGACGCAGAGGTCGCTCCCGCCGAGTGACACGTGCCATCACCAGCACGCTGCTGAGCCCGGAGGAGGGCGGTCCGGTCAAACGGACCGTCCTGCCCTCCGGGCTCCGCGTGCTTTCCCAGTCCGTACCGGGCTTCCGCTCGGTCACCTTCGGCGTGTGGGTCGGCGTCGGATCCCGCGACGAGCCGGTCAAGCTGTCCGGCGCGACGCACTTCCTCGAGCACCTGTTGTTCAAGGGCACCGAGCGTCGCGACGCACTGGAGATCTCGGCGTCGCTGGACGCCGTCGGTGGCGAGATGAACGCGTTCACCGGCAAGGAGTACACCTGCTACTACGCTCGCGTGCTCGACTCCGACCTGCCGCTGGCGGTCGACGTGATCTGCGACATGATCACCTCGGCGACGCTCACGCAGGACGACATCGAGAGCGAGCGGGACGTGATCGACGAAGAGATCGCGATGCACGCCGACGAGACGTCGGACCACATCCACGACCTCTTCGCCGAACAGCTCTGGGGCCAGACCCCACTCGGCCGCTCCATCACCGGTACGCCGGAATCGGTGGCCGCCCTGACGCCTCGCCAGGTGCGCGGCTGGTACCGCAGTCGCTATCTGCCCGAGAACATCGTCGTCTCGGTCGCCGGCAACGTCGAGCACACCGACGTGGTTCGCCTGGTGCGCAAGGCTTTCGAGCGCCACTGGGTCACCACCGAGTCGGAGCCGACGCCGGTACGCCGGGGTTCGGCGCGCCGCGTACCGACGTACGGGGGAGTGCAGGTGCACCGCCGGGATGTCGAGCAGGCGCATCTCGTGCTCGGGATGCCGGGGCTGGTGCGCAGCGATGAGCGCCGGTACGCCGCCGGCGTGCTGCACGGCATCGTCGGCGGCGGGATGTCGTCACGGTTGTTCCAGGAGGTGCGCGAGAAGCGCGGGCTCGCGTACTCGGTGTTCACCTTCGGTTCGGCGTACGCGGACTCCGGCATGGTCGGCGTCTACGCGGGCTGCCTGCCGAAGAAGGCGCCCGAGGTGCTCGACGTGGTCCGCGCCGAGCTGGCGAACATTGCCAAAGGCAACATCACCCCGGACGAACTGCTCCGCGGCAAAGGCCAGATGCGCGGTTCGGTCGTGATGGGCCTGGAGGACACCGGCGCCAAGATGACCCGGATCGCCAAGGCCGAACTCGTCTACGGCGAACTCCCCACCGTCGACCAGATCCTGGCCCGCATCGACGCCGTCACCCTCGACGACGTCAGCCGGCTCGCCGCCGACCTGTACGCCGGTACGCCCGTCCTGACGGTGATGGGGCCCTTCGACAACAAATCCCTCTTCACCGTGTAGTCCCGGACCGCCACCACACACCAACCATCGCTGCGGCACCAGAGCCACGCTCAGCGTGGCGCCTCACACCGCCGCCGCGGGCCCTTGGGATGTGGTGGCGGTCCGGTCATCCGCGCGGTACCGTCTGTGGTTGTTGCGTCACCACGTGATCTGCCTCTGGGTTCTCGTCCTGGCCCAATCGCTCCTGCCCGCCGTACAGGTCGTGCTGCTGGAGAGCCTGGTCGAGGACATCTCCGGTGATCCGTGGGCACCGCTGCTGGGGCTGACCGTCGTCGTCGGCCTGATGTTTCCGCTCGGGCAGGTCGCCATGGCCGCCATGCAGCGGATGGCGATACGCCTGAGGCTCCGGTACCGCACAGATCTCGCGTACGCCGCTGCGCGGCTGACGCCGAGTCGGCTGGCCCGCGCGGACGTGACCACGGAGCTGGAAGCGAGCCAGACGGCCACCGCCGCGATGGACGACGTGGCCGGCAAGACGTTGCGAGTACTCGGCGCCGGGATCACGTCGGCCGTGCTCTGCGTGGTGATCTGGGCGATCAACCCTCTCTCGGGCCTGCTCGTGGTCGCAGCCCTGGTCCCGACCGTGCTCGCCTTCACCGTCGTCTCCCGAGCGGAAGCGCGCGGCTGGCCCCGATTCGCAGGCTTCGAACGTCGTGCCAACTACGCCACCGAGCAGCTCGTCCAGCAGCGTTCCGGGACTGAGCTCGCCGTACTGGGCTCCGCGCACAAGGTCGCCGCTCTGGTCACGGAACGGCGGAGCGAGGCGATGTACGTCGTCGACGCGATGACCAGGACCGCGATGCTGATGGAGCTGGCCGCCGCGGTGGGGACTGCCCTTCTCTTTGGCGCAGCCCTGGTCGCCCTCGTCGCGGCTGGCGCGAGTGGAGCGGGAGCGGCCGCGGCGGTGGCAGGCACGATCTCCGGGCTGAACGCGATCCGGATGTGCGGCTACGCGTTCGGCGCGATCATCACCGCGACTCCGCAGGCCTTGATCTACCGCAGTTTCCTGGCCGGGATCCCACCGGCGTCGCCGCAGAAGGTCGTGCACCGAGTCGAGTCGGTCAGCCTCGAGAACGTCAGCTACAGCTATCCGGGCGCGGCGGAACCAGCGCTCACCGGCGTCTCGATCCGGGCTGAGCGCGGCGAGATGATCGCGCTGGTCGGGGTCAACGGAGCGGGCAAGACGACGGCGATCAACACGCTCATCGGCCTGCTGACGCCCACTGAAGGACGAGTCCTGATCGATGGTGCCGTGATCCCCGAGACCGAGCGACTCGGGTACTTCGGGCTGCTGGTGCAGGAGTTCGGGAAGTTCGAGTTCACTCTCGGGGACGTGGTCCGGCTCGGGTCGCCGGCGAACGGCGTACCGGATGGGGCCGTGAGGCAGGCGCTCGCGTCGGCCGAAGCGGCGTCGTTCACCAACAGGATGGAGCTGGACTCCCAGCTCGGGCAGCAATGGGCTGGCACCGGGATCTCGGGCGGTCAGTGGCAACGGCTGGCGCTGGCGCGGATCTACCTGCGGGATGCGGGGATCTGGATTCTCGACGAGCCGACCTCGGCGATCGACGCGGAGGCGGAGCGGGAGATCTTCACCGAGCTGAGCCGGACCCGGGCCGGCCGGATCACGATCGTGGTGTCGCACCGGGCCTGGACGTTGCGGGAGATGGACCGGATCTACGTGATCGACCAGGGCCGGGTGGTCCAGGAGGGCAGGTATGCGGAGCTGGTCGCAGTACCGGGCGGGCGGTTCGCGGAGATCTTCGACCAACAGGCTACTGACAGTGATCGGATCCGCTGACGTCTGATGACTTTGGGTTTTTTGCCGAACATCTTGACTGTCGTACGCGTGGTGTGCCGTAGGTGCTCTGAGGTCTTGGGTAGATAACGCGTTTGTTACTTGCCTGTGGATTGTCGCTGACAACGTTGACATGGTCAGTTTCGACCGGCCAACATGGCGGCTATTCCGCCTACCGGCCCTCCGCCGAGGAAGTTGGTTCGACGTGCGACGAGTCAGTGGTGTTCTGGGGGTGACGCTCGGTCTCGCCCTGGTGCTCAGCAGTTGTGGTGACGGCAAGGGCAGTAGCAACGGCTCGGGAGCCGGTGGCACCAAGAGCGAGGTGATCGCGCTCGCCGCGGATCCGCTCGATTTCATCAACCCGCTGAACGAGAACAGCAGCCCGGGCATCCAGATCGCGCAGGCGATGTTCGCTCCGCTGGTGGCCACCGATCCGACCACCGGCAAGGTCGTCAACGTGATGGCCGACTCGGTCACCCCGGACAAGACCAGCCAGACCTGGACGATCAAGCTGAAGGCCGGCAACAGCTTCCAGAACGGCCAGCCGCTGACCGCGAAGGACTACGTCGACAGCTGGAACCTGACTGCCGAGGGTTCGAACGCCTGGGACAACAACGGGTTCTTCGCCAAGGTCGAGGGCTACGACGCGCTGAACCCGCCGACGCCCGAGGGTGCCACCCCGAAGCCGACCTCGGTGAAGACGATGACCGGCCTCAAGCAGGTCGACGACCTGACCTTCACGGTCAAGCTCAAGGTGCCCTTCTCGCAGTTCGGCCTGACCCTGCAGTACCTCGGTCTGGCGCCGCTGCCCGAGGAGGTCCGGAAGAACCCCGACGCCTACAAGCGCAAGCCGATCGGCAACGGCGCGTACAAGCTGGACGGTGACTGGAGCGCCGGTGGCGACATCAAGGTGGTCAAGTGGGACGGGTACAAGGGCCCGAACGCGCCCGAGGCGGACGCGATCACGTACCGCTTCATTCCGAACGCAGACACGGCGTACAACGAGTTCCTGGCCGGCACGGTCGACTTCGTCGACGTACCCGCGACCAAGATCAAGACGTTCAAGACCGACGCGCCGGACGGCTGGGTGACCGGCGTGAGCTCGGGCGCCAACTACCTGGTGATGCCGGCCTGGGATCAGCGCTACAAGAACCCCAAGCTGCGGCACGCGTTCTCGCTGGCGATCGACCGCAAGGCGCTGGCCGACCTGGTCGGCCTGGCGACTCCGTCCAGCGGCTTGATCTCGCCGGACATCGACGGCTACCGAGCGGACGCCTGCAAGTACTGCGGCTTCGACGTCGCCAAGGCGAAGACCCTGCTGGCCGAGGCGGGCGGCTTCTCCGGTCCGGTGAACATCAACTACAACACCACGTCGGCGACCGGTCAGCTGTTCGCCGAGGCGATCGGCAACATGCTCCGGCAGAACCTCGGCCTGGAGGTCAAGTACACCGGCAAGACAGGGTCCGAGCTCACCGAGCTGGCCCAGCAGCGCAAGCTCGACGGCTTGCGGCTCGGCGGCTGGGGACACGACTACCCGTCGATCGAGGACTACCTGACGCCGATGTTCAAGACCACCGGTGACGCGAACTTCGCCCACTACAGCAACCCCAAGCTGGACGCCCTCCTCGCCCAGGGCGACGCGCAGGCGAACCCGGAGACCGCGATCAAGCTGTACCAGCAGGCCGAGGACGTCGCGCTGGAGGACATGCCGCTGATCCCGTTGTACGCCAAGCAGAACGCCTACCTGCACTCGGCCAAGATCGAGCCGCGAGTCTCCAAGTTCACCGGCGTCCAGGCGCTCTACGCCACGTTCAAGTGACCGGGTTCGTACTGCGCCGCGTGCTGGCGGCCGTGCCGATCGGCCTGATCGTCACGCTGGGGGTCTTCGCGCTCGTCTTCGCGATGCCTGGAGACCCCCTGCGGGAATTGGCCGGTGACAAGCCGATCCCGGCCGCCGTACTGGCCGCCAAGCGGGCCCAGTTCCATCTGGACGATCCCTTCATCGTGCAGTACCTGCTGTCGATGAAGGACATCCTCACGGGCAACTTCGGCACCACGTTCGCCGGCGCCGACATCGCCGCGCAGCTGCAACTGCGGATCCCGGTCACGCTCAAGCTGGCCACGATGGGCCTGGTGATTCAGTGGATCGCCGGACTCCTCTTCGGCCTGTACGCCGGCTTCAAGCGCAACGGAGTCGTCGACCGGGTGCTCCTGCTCGCGACACTCTTCATCCTCGCGGTACCCCTGCTGGTGGTGTACTTCGCGGCGCAGTACGTGTTCGGCGTAGAGCTCAAATGGCTGCCCGTGTCGGGCATCGCGCACGGCTATCCGCTCTCGTACCTGCTGCCCGCGGTGTGCATCGGCCTGACCGGTTTCGCCGGGCTGGCCCGGCTGACCCGGACGTCGATCGTCGAGACCGCGAACGCCGATTTCGTCAAGACCGCAAGGGCGAAAGGGCTGGGGGAGCAGCGGATCCTGTGGGGCCACGTCCTGCCGAACGCGTTGCTCCCGATGGTGACCTACATGGGCGTCGAGGTGGGCGGCATCTTCGCCGGCGCGCTGCTCGCGGAGAGCATTTTCAACCTGCCGGGGCTCGGCCAGTTCATGTTCCAGGCGATCAAGCTGAAGGAGGGGGGCGTGGTGGTACTGCTGTCCACGCTGGCCTTCGTCATGTTCATCGCCATCAACCTGCTCGTCGACATCGTCTACGGCGCGATCGATCCGAGGGTGCGCAATGTCTGAGACCCAGCAGGTCTTCGGGGCCGAGGCGCAGGACCTGACCGCCCGGACCCTGTCCAACACCGAACTGCTCCGGGCGTTGCTGCGCAAACCGCAGTTCGTGGTCTGCGTGCTGCTCGTCTTCGCGTTCTTCCTGATGGCCGCCGTACCGCGGATCTTCACCTCCGTCGATCCGCGGTACTGCGAACTGGGCAAGAGCCAGCACGGCCGCGAGCCCGGCCATCCGTTCGGCTTCGACATCCAGGGCTGCGACTACTTCGCCAACGTCATCTACGGCGCCCGCCCGTCGGTGCTGGTCAGCGTCGTGGCCAGCCTCGGTGGGTTCGCCATCGCGGCGATCCTCGGCCTGCTGGCCGGGTACTTCCCGGGCTTCGTCGACAACCTGATCTCCCGTACTGCGGACGTCCTGTTCTCGCTGCCCGGGCTGATCGCGCTGATCGTGGTGCTCAACTCGGTCCCGAACCGGAGCATCTGGATCATCGTCGGCGTCATCCTGCTGACGTCGTGGCCGCTCGGGATGCGGCTGATGCGGTCGACCGTCTTCTCGGTCCGCAACCGCGAGTTCGTGCTGGCCGCCCGGTCGATCGGGGTGCCACCGCTGCGGATCCTGCGCAAACACGTGTTCCCGAACGCGATGGCACCGTTGCTGGCGACAACCACTCTCGGGGTCGGCGGGCTGGTCGGGCTGGAGGCGATCCTGACCTTCCTCGGCGTCGGGTTGCAGCCGCCGTCGATCTCCTGGGGTTCGCAGTTCGGCGTCGCGGCGTCGTTCCGGAACACCCCGCACCTGTTCATCTGGCCGGCCCTGTTCATCTCGACGATGACGATCTCGTTCATGATCATCGGCGACTCGATCCGCGACGCCCTCGACCCGAAGCTGCTGAAATGACGTCTGGCGAAGTACTGCTGAAGGTTGACGACCTCAGCGTCGAGTTCGACACCCCCCACGGCCGCGTCCGCGCCGTCGACGGCGTGTCCTGGCAGGTCCGGGCCGGAGAGACGCTGGCGATCCTGGGAGAGTCGGGCTCCGGCAAGAGCGTCTCCACCCAGGCCTTGACCGGGATCCTGGAGATGCCGCCCGGGCGGATCGTGTCCGGCACCGCGAAGTACCGGGGTGAGGATCTGATCGCGATGTCGGTGAAGGAGCGCCGCAAGATCGTCGGCGACCGGATCACGATGGTGTTCCAGGACTCGCTGTCGGCACTCAACCCGGTCCAGTCGGTCGGCAAGCAGATCGCCGAGTGCTTCCGGGTGCATCGCGGTCTTTCGAGGTCGGAGTCGATGAAGCGGGCGGCCGAGATGCTCGACCAGGTACGGATCCCGGCCGCCGCCAAGCGGGTGCACGACTACCCACACGAGTTCTCTGGCGGCATGCGGCAGCGGGTGATGCTGGCGATGGCTTTAGCTTTGGATCCCGACGTGCTCATTGCGGATGAGCCCACGACTGCGCTTGATGTGACCGTGCAGGCACAGATCCTGGAGCTGATCGAGGATCTGCAGGCCGAGCGGGACATGGGCGTCGTGCTGATCACCCACGACCTCGGCGTGGTCTCCGACGTCGCCGACAACGTGGTGGTGATGTACGCCGGCCATGTGGTCGAGCGCGCTGCCACGGCGGAGGCGCTGGAGCATCCCGTTCACCCTTATACAGAAGGGCTGCTGGGCTCGATGCCGTCTGCGGACCTGAAGGGTCAGGAGTTGCCGACGATCCCCGGTACGCCGCCGTCGTTGCGCTCGATCCCGTCGGGCTGCGCGTTCCGTACCAGGTGTCCACACGCGATCGAGGACTGCGCCGTCTTGGTGCCGCCGCTGCTGACGGTCGCGCCGGGGCGGGACGCCGCCTGCATACGCCGTACGTCCATCCCTGCGAAGGAGGCGGTCTGATGGGTTCCGAGTTGCTCGTGGCAACGGATTTGGTGAAGCACTACGACATCAGCCCGGCCTTTTCCTTCGGCCAGAAGACCCTGGTCCGGGCTGTCGACGGCGTCGACCTCGTCCTGCGTCGCGGTGAGTCGCTCGGGATTGTCGGTGAATCGGGCTGCGGCAAGTCCACCTTGGTCCGGCTGCTTGCTGCGTTGGAGAAGCCGACGTCGGGCTCGGTCCTGTACGGCGGCGCTGATGTCAGCAAGATGGGCGGCCGGGAACTGCGCAGGTGGCGTCGCAATGTCCAAGTGGTGTTTCAGGATCCGTACTCCAGCCTGAACCCCAGGATGCGCGTCGGCGAGATCGTCGCGGAGCCGCTCGAGGTGCACCCGGACGTCTCCAAGGGCATCGACATCCGGTCGCGGGTGCGCGAGCTTCTGGAGCTGGTCGGTCTGCGTGCGGAGGACGAGACGCGCTTCCCGCACCAGTTCTCCGGTGGTCAGCGGCAGCGGATCGGCATCGCTCGTGCGATCGCGCTCAATCCTGATGTGTTGCTCTGCGACGAGCCTGTGTCCGCGCTCGACCTGTCGGTCCAGGCTCAGGTGGTCAACCTGCTCATGCGATTGCAGCGCGAACTCGGGCTCAGCATCATCTTTGTCGCGCATGACTTGTCGGTGGTGCGGCATGTGTCGGATCGCGTCGCGGTGATGTACCTCGGGCGAGTGGCTGAGCTGGGCGAGCACCACCAGGTGTACGACGTGCCGGCGCATCCGTATACGCAGGCGCTGCTGTCGGCCGAGCCTGGGCTGGCTCGTCAGGGGCGCAAACGGATCGTCCTGGCCGGCGACCCGCCGTCGCCGGTCAGCCCGCCGTCGGGGTGCCGCTTCCACACCCGCTGCCTCCGCGCCGAAGCCCGCTGCGGTGTCGAGATCCCCGAACTCCGCGAGATCCCCACCGGGCAAACCGTCTCCTGCCACTTCGCCGAAGACGCCCAGTCGAGCTACTCGGTCACCGGCTAGCACTCCGGCGTCGACTCCCACCCGCCCGGGGACGCGGCCTCCTTCGTCGCCTGCTCGGTGACCATCGGTGTGCTCCGCCCCGCCAGACGGGCATCACCCCCTGGCAGAGCAATGGGCTAACCCCACGCCGAGAGGCGAACCCCTCCCACAGGCCGGTAACCCCGCTCAACCGCAGGAACCGATGACATCCCGCTCGGCCGTGCAGGGCCGAGCGCCGCAGGGAAACACCGCGTGGGCAGGGCGGTCACCGCAGGGAAACACCGCGCCGGCAGGGCGGTCACCGCAGGGAAACACCGCGCCGGCAGGCGGTGGGCAGAGCCGACCACCGACGATGACCGGGCCGACCGGACCGCCACCACTACCGAACCCCGCCCCAACACCCGATACGTCGAAGGGAAGCGTTTGCTCGCGAGGTTTGATAGTGGTGGCGGTCCGGGCGGCCCGCTCCACAAACGGGCATCCCCGTCAGCGGCCGCCCACGGCGCGTCAGGCAGGTCGCCGGCGTTGCGTCGGTACGGCGACGTCCGTGGGCAGTTGGGCGATCCGGACCACGAAGTCGGCGACGATCTTGGGATCGAAGGTCGGCTCCACATCCACGACCTGCAGTAAGCCAGCGCCAGGCGAGCGAACGTCGCGCGCGGGCGTGGGGAGTACCAGGGTCTAAGGTTCTTCGGTGAGCTCGGACATGGTTGCTGGTGGCGCAGGAGGCGTCACCCTGCGTGTCCGCGTGCTCTTGAGCGCAGTGATCGCAATCGCCAGCGCGGTAGTACTCGTCTGGGTAGTCACAGTGCTGCGCACGGTCGATTACGGGTTCGACATCACCGATGAGGGCTACTACTTGCTGTCCTACCGCTGGTGGAGCAGCAATCCGCTAGCCCTGACCGGGATCCAGTACATCTACGGCCCGATCTTCCAGCTTCTGAACTGGGATATCGCCAGCCTGCGCGTCTTCCGGCTCGTGACCGTGATCCTCGGCCACGCGTTCTTCGGCTGGAGCTTCATGCGCTCGCTTCGCGTACGCCGACCGACGGCGCCTCCGACCAAGCTGTGGGAGTTCGCCGGGATCGCCATCATCCTTGCCGCGGCAGGGATGTGTTACAGCTGGCTGCCACTCAGCCCGGCGTACAACGACGTCATCCTGCTCGGCTCGCTCACGGGCGTCTCGTGCGTGCTCTGGGCCGCGACCGCCATCGAGCAGGAGAGGAAGCCGCCGATCTGGGCGCTCACGCTGGCCGGGGTCGTGGTGAGCGTGATGGTGCTGGCGAAGTGGTCGTCGGTGGTCGTGCTCACCCTGATCGTCGTCGCCGCGATCGTCGTACTGAGTGCCCAAGGCATCCAAGCCGTTGCCCGAGGCATCTTCTGGGCCTTGGCCGGCGCGACCGCCGTCGCCGCCGCGGTGCACTTCCTGGTGGTACCGCTGACGGTCGCGATCCCCGGCATCCTGGCCGTCAACCGCTTCATCGCAGACACTTCCTACACTCCGGCCACCCTGTTGGAGATGTACTGGACCACCGGCATCAAGCTGGTCGGCGAGGCGACCAAGCAACACTTCCTGCTCCTCATTGCCGCAGGCGTCGCCGTGGTCGCCCGCCATCCCGTACTACGAATCGCGGCCTGGCTGCTCGCCGCAGCAGGGCTCGGCTTGTCGATCTACCGGGCGCTCGACGAAGGCGGACTCGCGGGCGGCGCGGCCAACAACGGGAAGTTCCAGGTCACCCTGCTGGCCGCAGTACTGGTTGCTGTGGTGACAGCAGTCGTCGCGGTGATCGCCAAGCGATGGACGCCAGGCAAGGAGAATCTGCGTTCCTGGGTCGTGCTCGGCATGCTCGCGGTGCTGCCGTTCGTTCAGGCGTTCGGGACGAACAACCCGCTCTACCTAATCGGCTTCAACGCCTTCGCCGCCTGGGCCGCGCTGATGATCGCCGTCCTGACCAGCATCGAAACGGCACCATTGGTCGCCCGGACGACGACAGCACTGGTGACGGCCGGCGCGCTCGTCGCCATCGCCGCGATCTCGTACGGCGGCCTGATGCTCAACCCGTACCGGTCCGCGCCGCACCGAGATCTCACCACCCTGACCGACCTCAAGCCACTCGGCTCGCTCAAGCTGACGCAGGCCACGGCCGAGCAGTTCACCGCGCTCGACACCCTCCTCAAGCCGTACACGACACCGTCGGGCCGCCCGATCATCGGCTTCGACAAGATGGCCGGCATCATCTTGATGCTGCGTGGCCGTCCGTTCGGCGAGGCCTGGGTGGCGCCGAAGGAGCGTGAGCGGACCGCGGCCGGCATCGTCGAGGTCTGTTCCACCAAGGAACCCTGGCTGGGCGATCGCCAGCCACTCCTGTTCTTCAGCCGCCGGGTCGGCCAGCTGGAGATCGACGCGCTGCGTACCTGCGGGCTGGACCTCAAGGTCGGCTACAAGCTGATCGCGCCGCCGGCCAGCACGATGAATCTGCAGATCTACGTGCCGATCGCGGACCCGGCCGGTCGTCCGGCCAAAGGCGCGGGGTGAGATCCTGAGCCCTGTCCTGCGGTGACGAGGGAAGGGTACGGATGATCAAGGTTGCGGTGCTGGGCGCCAAGGGAAAGATGGGCGCTCAGACGTGCCAGGCCGTGGAGGCCGCCGACGACTGTGAGCTGGTCGCCGCGCTCGACCAGGGTGACGAGCTGTCCGAGCTCATCGCCGCGGGCGCCGAGGTGGTCATCGACTTCACCCGGCCCGAGGTCGTGATGGACAACCTCGGCTGGTGCATCGAGCACGGCATCCACGCCGTCGTCGGGACCACCGGCTTCGACGAGCAGCGGCTCGCGACCCTGCGCGGGCAGCTCGATGCCAGCCCGCGTACCGGCGTACTGATCGCTCCGAACTTCTCCATCGGCGCCGTGCTGATGATGCAGTTCGCCGCCAAGGCAGCGCCGTACTTCGAATCGGTCGAGATCGTCGAGCTGCACCACCCGGACAAGGTCGACGCACCCTCCGGTACTGCGCAGCGCACCGCGCAACTGATTGCCGAGGCGCGGCGCGAAGCCGGCTCGGCGCCGATCCCCGATGCGACCAGCACCGGCCTCGACGGCGCGCGCGGAGCCGACGTCGGCGGGATCCGCGTGCACGGCGTGCGGTTGCGCGGGCTGGTCGCGCACCAGGAGGTCATGCTCGGCGACATCGGCGAGACGCTCACGATCCGGCACGACTCGATGCATCGCGAGTCGTTCATGGCCGGCGTACTGCTCGGCGTACGGAGGATCGTGGAAACGCCCGGGCTCACCGTCGGCCTCGAGCACTTCCTGGACCTCGACTGAGATGTCGTTGAGTCCGAAGAAGGCAGTCGCGGTGATCGCGGTGGTCTTCATCGCGTACGCCGGGCTGCTCGGCTGGCGCGGCGTGCTGCTGATCGGCACCGGTGATCCGGTCGCGATCGGACTCGGCGCCGCGGTACTCGTGATCCCGATCGTCGGGCTGTACCTGGTCTGGCGCGAACTCCAGTTCGGCAGGCAAACCGAAGCGCTCGCCCGCGAACTGGCCGAGTCGGGCGGCCTCCCTGTCGACGACCTGCCAAGACGCCCGTCAGGCCGAATCGACCGAGCCGCCGCGGACGCCGCCTTCACGAAGTACAAACAAGAAGCCGAAGCCGCGCCGGACGACTGGCGAGTCTGGTTCCGCCTCTCCACCGCCTACGACGCCGCCGGCGACCGCAAACGAGCCCGCGCCTCCATGCGCACAGCCATAACCCACCACAACCCCTAACCGACTCGCGACGCCCGCAGCATTTCGGCGGTTAACCGCCGAGCTTGTGGGTTGTCACCCCGGAAGATCGGGTGACAACCCACCACCTCGGCGGTTAACCGCTGAAATGGCGTGGGGTCGCGGCCGCGACGGCTGGGCAGGGGCTACCGGGGAGTTTCCTGGGAGTTGGCTGGGAACGGCGGGTATGGCCTGACAATGCGGTGCGGAACGGGATACCTTCGGGGGGTGCGTGGCGACCGCCACGGACGAGGTCGGAGACTGGGTGGGCCGTCCTTTGCCTTCAGACGGGTCTCGCCGCGGCTCGGACGACGCCCAGGCAACGGGGTTCGGTGATCTGCTCCGCCGGCACCGGCGAGATGCCGGATTGTCGCAGGAGGGACTGGCGGAACTCGCTGGACTGAGTGTCGACGCCATCGCGGCGCTGGAGCGAGGTCGTCGGCGTGCGCCGAGGCCGCACACGCTGAGGCTGCTCGGAGACGCTCTCCGGCTCGGCGCGCTCGATCGCGCGCAACTGACAGCCGCCGCCCGCCGCGACGGCGACACCGGCCCCCGTACGGCGATGCGCCCGGTACCGGTCGCAGCGAATGAGCTGGTCGGCCGTACGGACGAACTCGCCGACGTCGGCCGTCTGGTCGGTGAGCGGGTCACCCGGCTGATGACTCTGAGCGGTCCTGGTGGCGTGGGCAAGACGCGCCTTGCGCTCGCGATCGCGGGGGAGGTGGGGCACCACTTCGATGACGGTGTCTGCTGGGTGCCGCTGGCCCCGGTCTTGGATCCGGCCGCGGTCGCTCCGGCCGTGGCCTCGTCGACGGGCCTGCATCCGCTGGACGGAGCCCGGCTGCTCCAGGAGATCGCCGAGCAGATCGGCCAGCGCCATCTGCTGCTGGTGCTCGACAACTGCGAGCACGTCGTCGCCGATGCCGCGTCGGTCTGTTCGACCCTGCTCGAGTACTGCCCGAACCTGTCCGTCCTCACCTCCAGCCGCGAGCTCCTGCGCATCCCCGGCGAGAGCGTGTACGTCGTACCGCCACTCGCCCTGCCCGAGACGAACGACCAGCTGGACACCTCGCCCGCGGTGAAGCTCTTCGTCGACCGCGCCACCGCCCGCGGGCACGATCCCGTCGAGCGCGAGCAGGTCGCCCGCGTGGTCCGCCGGCTGGAGGGCATGCCACTCGCGATAGAGCTAGCGGCCGCCCGTACCAACGTGCTGACCGTCGAGGAGCTAGCCGCCGAGCTGGAGACCTCGTTCGCCATCCTGGCCGGCGGTTCCAGTACTGCGGGTCCCCGGCAGCAGTCCTTGTACGGCGCGATCGAGTGGAGCCACGACCTGCTGACTCCGGCCGAGCGTGAACTGTTCGCGCTGCTGTCCGTGTTCGTCGGCGGCTGGACGCTGAACGCGGCAGCGGCCGTGCTCTCCGGCACGGTCGTCCCAGGTCCGCTGGAGCGAGCGAAAGCGCTCGACCTCACCAGCCGGCTGGTGGACAAGTCCCTGATCCGGGTCAGTCGCGACCGTGGCATCGCGCGGTACGACATGCTGGCCGTGATCCGTGAGTTCGCCGCCGACCAGTTGACCGCGACCGGTCGCACCGAGGAGATCGCGCGGCAGCACGCGGCGTTCTACGTCGCGCTCGCTGAAGAGGCCGAGAGCCATCTGCGGGGTGCGAACCAGGCTGACTGGCTCGATCGGCTCGACGGCGAGCTCGACAACATCCGCGCCGCGATGGCGTGGTCGCTGCGGTCCGGTACGGCGGGGGAGCCGCTTCGCCTGGCGGGTGGATTGTGGTTGTTCTGCTACCTGCGCGGTCACTATGCCGAAGGAGGCGACTGGCTCGAGCGGGCACTCGCCATGACCGGCGCGGCCGGCGTCGAAGCGCAGTACCAGGCGAAGGCGGCGCTCGGTGCGGGGATGCTGGCCTTCCTGCAATGCGAGTACGACGTGGCGATGGCGCGGCTGGAGTCGGCGCTGGCGCAGTACAAGGAGCTTGGGGACGCGGCCGGTACTGCGCTCGTCATGCAGCGTCTCGGCGGAGTGGCTCGCGAGCGGGGCGACTATCTGGCCGCGGAGAATCTGCATTGCCAGAGCTACGACCTGTTCGAGAGTCTCGGGGATCGGTCGGGGATGGCCTGGGCGCACAACCACCTCGGGTTCGTCGCCTGGCTGCGTGGGGATCTGGAGATCGGGAAGCGGCGATGCCGGCGGGCGCGGGACAGCTTCCGGGTGCTCGGTGACGGCGAAGGGCTGGCCTGGTCGCTGATCAGCCTGGGCACCATCGCGCAGTACAGCGGTGAGCTGACCGAGGCCGAGGACCTGTTACTGGAGAGTCTCGCGCTGTCGCAGAGGCTCGGGTATCGCGAAGGGGTTGCCTGGTCGCTCAACCAGCTGGGCATCGTCGAGCGGCGCCGCAGTTTCACGGATCGCGCTGTGCATCTGCTCGACGAGAGCCTGGCCGAGCATCGCGATCTCGGTGACCGCTGGCGATCCGCGAGCGTGCTGGAGGAGCTGGCAACGGTCGCTCAGCAGCGCAATCGGGGGGAGTACGCGGCCTTCCTGATCGGCGCGGCTGACGGGATCCGCGAGGCGATCGGCGCACCGGTGCCCGAGGTCGAGAAGCCAGACCAGCTCGCCACCCGCCGCTCGATCGAGCAAACCCTCGACCGCCGCGCCTTCCGCGCCGCCTGGTCCGCCGGCCGCGCCGCGCCCCTCGCCGCCGTAGCCGACGGCTACCCAGGCCCCGGCACCACCCCAGACCGCTCAACCCACCTCTGACCCACCTGCCGGGCCGGACCGCTCGACGGCCCACCGGGACGACCCGCTCGACCCGCCCTGCCCGCGATTCCACGCCAACCCCTGTGATCATTCGCCCCCTTTTCACCCGCGCTCCGAGCCACGGTGAATCGGATCGGCCGCCTGGAGGGGTAAGGAGCTCGTCCGACCCACCCGTGGTGGTTTGGCAAGACGGGGTGTGGTTGGGGAGGGTTCTCGCTGGACCCGAGGCGGATCTTGCCCCCGTCATGAGACATTTCCCTCCCCACCTGGCGAAGGGTGATCGACCTTGGGCACCGGCTGGGCATCGTTGGGCGGGTTGGGTGCCTGGTCGGTGCACACGGTGGGCCGGGAGCGGCCAAAAGGGGGCGAATGATCAGGTGCTTGGTCGGTCGGCCTGGCGAGGACCGGGGTGGCAGGCACGAGACCTCGTCCACCACTCCGTCGGACTTGACTCCGGCTGCCGATTCACTCGGCCGGCCGGACCGCTATCACACGGTAAGTCGCGGCCGGCACGGGCTTCCACGCTCAGCGGCACCGGCTGAGTGGCCTCCGGAGGAGGTTGGTGTTTGGTGGCGGTCCGGGATGCTGGGCGCCTCGGGTTCCGCCTGGTGGGAAAACGTTCCCCGGGCGGTGGCAAGCGCTTGCCAAACTGCATGGCGAGGCCGCAGGATGGGCAGCCTGATCCGCCCATCAGGAAGGTGCTCGATGACGAACGCGTTCAGCAGGAGGAGTCTGCTCGGGGCCGGGGGAGCCGTGGTCGGGGGAGCGGCGTTGGGGTCGCTCGGTCAGGGCCAGGCGGCGGCGAAGACGACAGGCCTCTGGCAGTCGGAGCGGGTCCGGTACGACGCGAAGTACCGGTTGGTCTACACCGCCGACGCCGAAGGAAACCGGATCCCCGACTTCAGCTACGCCGGCTACAAGTACGGCGACAGCCCGATCCCGCATGTGCGGACCGCGAAGACCGTCCGGCCGGTCGAAGGCGACAACACCGCGCACCTGCAGGCCGCGATCGACGAGGTCGGCAAACGCACCCCGGATGCCAGCGGCTTCCGCGGCGCGCTACTGCTTGCCCCCGGCAACTATCCGGTCGCGGGAACGCTGAAGGTGAACCAGTCCGGCGTCGTACTGCGTGGCTCCGGCGACGGCGCCGATCCAGCGCGCGACACCATCATCCAGGCGACCGGCAACACCCCCGTCTCGCGGGACGTGATCGTGCTCGGCGGCGGAACGAGTACCGGCTGGCGCGGTCAGGTCGCGGGGACGCGGACCGACATCACCACCGACTGGGTGCAGGTCGGATCGCGCTCGTTCGAGGTCGCCGACGCCAGTGCGCTCAAGCGGGGCGACAACATCATCCTGATCCACCCGTGCACCGAGGCCTGGCTGGCCGCCGTCGACCACGGCGGCACTGCGACGGACGCCGGCTGGACCGTCGACAGCCAGCCGATCACCTACAACCGCTACGTCCACTCGATCCGCGGCAACACCGTGACCGTCGACGTACCGCTGTTCGAGCACCTGCGACGGGAACGCTCGCAGGCCTACTTGTACGTCTGGGACCGCGCCGGCCTGGTGACCGGCGTCGGCGTGGAGAGCTTGCGGATCGACATCCAGTTCGCGGGCGATCCGGAGGTGGACGAGGCACACGCCTGGGTCGGGGTGAAGGTCCGGCAGGTCGAGGACGCGTGGGTCCGGGACAGCACGTTCCTGCATTTCGCGAAGGCCGGCGTCGAGACGACCCAGGCGACCCGAGTCACCGTCCGGAACTGCCGCGCTCTCGATCCGGCCTCGGTCATCACCGGCGGGCTGCGCTACAACTTCAACTGCGAGGCGTTTTCGCAGCAGGTGCTGTTCGCCGACTGTCACGCCTCGAAGGCCCGGCACGCCTTCATCTCGAATGGCGCGAGCAGCGCCTCGGGCATCGTCTTCCTGCGCGGTACGTCGGAAGGCGCGCTCGCGTCGAGCGAAGGGCACCGGCGCTGGAGCCAGGGACTGCTCTGGGACAACCACCGCGATGTCGCCCCGCAGGTCAATCTGAGTCTGGGGATCTACAACCGTGGCGACTACGGCACCGGCCACGGCTGGGCGACCTCGCATTCGGTCGGCTGGAACTGCGACACGGCGACCGCCAAGCTCGTGGTCCAGAAGCCGCCGACAGCGCAGAACTATGCGATCGGCTGCCGGGGAGTGGTCACCGGCGACGGACCGTTCAGTCAGCCGGCGGGCCATATCGAGGGTGCCAACCGGCCCGGGCTGTTCCCGCCCTCGCTGTACCAGGCGCAGTACCTGGACAGACACCGCTGAACAAGCCTCGCGAGGCACCACGACCTGGGGGATCGAAGGTACCCCGCGAGGGATCTTGGGGGACGGGCCGGACAAGCGTAAACGGGGCCCGGCCGGCTGTGTTCTGTCTGACCCCCCAGGCAGTCCCCCCACCTCACAGCCGGCCGAAGCCACGTTCGGCGAGTCAACGAAACGTCGGGCCCTCCCAGTCGACGCTTGGTTCTCTCGCGCTGACTCAAGGTTGGCGTGGTCACGCTGCGTCGCACAGGGACGCAACCCTGACATCGCCCTGACAAGACAGTGCTGACAACGAACGCCTTGTCACGTTTTCACCGATCGTGACGGTGCGTTTCCATTCTGTACCGGAATTCGGTGCCAGAAATCGAACCTAATTCACCCGTTTCAGTGATGTTCTGGGATGCTCCAGGGCTTTCACTGCAGATATCCGGAAACTTCTTTGGTAAATCCGGCGATCCGCCGCAGTGGCGCGCCGGCACCGTCGTCCTCGGAATCCGGAACCGACGGGGCCGGAATTCCCTCGCCCTTGCAGCTGAGGTCCTTGGCCGGCGCGACGCCGGTGGTGAGGAAGGTGTTGATGATCTTGTCCGCGCACTTGTTCACCCCGCCGTAGACACCGTGGTCGCCCTCGCCGGTGATCGTGAGCAGCCGCGATCCGGCGTACCGGTGGTGGGCCGAGGTGGCCAGCGAGAGGCTGGTGGCGGGGTCGTGCACCGACTGCACCATCAAGGTCGTCGGCAAGCCCTTGCCGGTCGGTACCGGCATCTCGAGAGCGGGTCGATCCCAGTAGAAGCAGGGGTTCTCGTTCATCCCCCAGCCGAGCAGCGGGTACTTCGGGCCGAGCCGCGCCGCGAGCTGGTCGCCGTACTCGCGGCCCTGCGGCCAGGGGGTGTCGTTGCAGGTGACCGCGGTGAAGGTCGCGTCCTCGGCGTCGTCGGCGAAGGGCCGCCCGAGCGGCCTCAGTCCGACCGTACTGCGGGTCGCGCGCCGGACGAGTTCGTGCTGACGGGCCAGGGGGAGCGCGTCGACCTTGCGTTGCGCGGCTTTCGGGCCGCCCTTGGTCTGGGCGGCGGACAGGTCGCGGAGAAATGCGAGGTCGATCGCCAGTGACTGGAAATCAGCTTTTGTATACATATCCCCGGCGATGATGTCGTCCAGGGCGTTCTGGTCGTAACTGATCTTCACCGAGCCGTCCAGGAACTCTTCGACGGCCGGTTGCTTTTTGAGTTCGCGGCGGAGCCGTTCGTAGGTCCTGATCACCAAGCGTGGCGATCCGCCCAGTCCCAGCTTGTCGTCGTGCTTCGCGGCCCAGGGGGCGAAGTCCTCACGGAAACGGCGTTCGAACGCCTGCGGCTGGGCCAGAAAGGTGTCTGACCACGGCTTGGTGAAGTCGGTGTTCGAGTCGAGCACGAAACGGCCGACGTGGGCCGGGAAGTAGGTCTGGTAGTACGCGCCGAGCCAGGTGCCGCCGGAGTACCCGACCCAGTCGATCTTGTCGTAGCCGAGCAGTTGGCGGATCAGGTCGATGTCCTGGACGGTCTGCGCGGTGTTGACGAAGGGCAGCAGGCCGCGCGACTGGCGTTCGCAGTACGGCCTGGTCAGGAGTGCCGCCTCGGAGATCAGGTCGAGGTTGCTGCTGTCGCGATCGCGGGCGTCCATGGTGAAACCGGGTGCGCCTTCGCAGGTGACGTTGGCGCTGTCGCCGGTGCCGCGCGGGTCGAAGCCGATGAACAGGTGATCCTTGGCGAGCGCCGCCTGACTGGCCAGGTACGGCGCCATGCCGAGTCCCGCGCCGCCGGGTCCGCCCGGGTTGCCGAAGATGACGCGGCTCGGCTTGGTCTTGCTTTTGCCGACGGGGGTCACCTTGCTGACGGCGAGCTCGATGTCGTTGCCGGAGTACTGGTTCGACCAGTCGCGCGGTGCGGTGATCTTGGCGCAGAAGGTCCGGTACTCCGGATCGCCGCACTGTTTCCAGACGAGTTGCTGTTTCAGGTACCGGTTGGCCACCTGGTTCGGCCCGGTCTGCATCCGCTCTGTCCCGGTCTGCAGCGAGGCAGTCGCCCCGGAGCCCGGAATCGCGAGCAGAGCGGCTGCACTGATACCCAGGGCGACGGCCAGGGTACGGAACTTCATACATCCTCCAACGGATGGCCAAGCGTGATCGGTCCGTCGCAATCTGTCATGCCAGCCTTGCGACGTCGAGCACCACCCCCGGCCCGTCGCGGGATCCTCAGCTGGTATGAGATCCCACGCACCGGCCGCCGCTCGCGCTCCCACGCCGCTCCCGGCTCTGGGCGCTCCCACCCACCCGGTTTCCCGCTCCTTCGTCGCGGTGGGCGGTCGCGCGCGGGTCGGTCTCTGTCGCGGGTCACCAGAGACTCGCGGCCCGCAATCGACGGTCAGTCTGGAAGTCAGAGAACTACTCGCCAGTGCCAGCTGACACAGACCGGGACCTGTCAGAGGGCTGGGTCTCGCCCGAAGTCGGCTTCGGTAGTCGCTTGGTCAGCAACTCCTGAGCCACTTGTTCAATCCGGCAAGGTGCTGCTCGACGACGCTGGCTGAGATCGACCTGGGCCACAGCGTGAAGGATTTTTGCCGCTCCGTGGCAGAAATCCTTCACGCGGGTCAGCTGTCACTCCTCGGCTTGCTCGACCGTGCGTCCGTCATGGCGAAGGCGTGGACGGCTGCGCACGCGCGACCTCGCGCTAATCGGTGTACTCCGCCCCGCCGCACGGGCATCACCCACTGGTAGAGCAATGGGCGAACCCCTCGCCGAGGCGCGAACCCCTCCGGAGTACGGGTGACCCACTCAGCCCGGGCGCCGAAGCCCCAGGCGCCGAAGACCCAGACACACGGAGGACGACTGGTCGCGGACCGCCCTGACGGATCGTTGACAGCCTGGCGCTCGCCCTAACTAAACAACTTTGGGCTTAACCGCGAACCTGGCCTGAGGAGAGTGCGCCCGCGGTAGGAGGCGAGTTGCGGCAGGGCACGAGCCTCATTAGGAGCGGTGTAAGGGTGGGCGGGAGTGCTCAGAGCTGGGAGCGACGCAGGAGCGCGGCGGCGGGGGCGTGGGTCGCGGTACGAGCCGAGTAGCCGGCAGGGTCGTTGAACTAACCGGACTGTGGTCCGATTCTGTGATACCGTCGGTTTTCCGTTGGAATGAAGGGGAAAGTGATGACTGTTGCTGTCGCGTCGGGGACCATCGTCGTGTACTCCGACCTGTGGTGTTCGTTTGCACATCTGGCTGTTCATCGGCTGCATCGGGCTCGGGCGCGGCTTGGGCTGGAAGGGGTTGTGGCGTTTGATCACCACGCGTTTCCGTTGGAACTGCTGAACGGGCACAGCAGTCCGCGGCCGGGGACGGATTCGGAGGTGTCGGCGATCGGGCGGCTTGATCCGGAGGCTGGGTGGAAGTTGTGGCAGGCGCCCGACTGGACTTATCCGACGACCACGTTGCCCGCGTTGGAGGCTGTTCAGGCGGCCAAGGAGCAAGGGCTGGCGGCGAGTGAGGCGATGGATCTCGCGCTGCGCAAGGCTTTCTGGGTGGACAGCCGATGCATCAGTTTGCGTTCGGTGTTGCTGGAGGTTGCGGCCGAGACGAGCGTCGTCGACGTCGACCTGCTGGCGGAGGCGCTGGACGACGGGCGCGCGCGCAAGTCGGTGATGGCCGACTTCGCGGTCTCGCAGACCGATGCCGTCCAGTGCAGCCCGCATCTGTTCTTGCCCGACGGCACGGACGCGGCGAACCCGGGAGTCGAGGTCCACTACACCGGCGACTACGGCATCGGCTTCCCGATCGCCACCGCCGATGACCCCTCCGTCTATGAAGCCCTCCTACTCCGGGCCGCCGGCTCCCTGCAGGCCGTCTAGATCCAGTTCAGCCCGCTGGGCTGTCCCGATCGACAGGACATAGTCGGTCGTTCGGGCGGGCGCCACGCTCACGGAGACGGCGGCTGGCCGCCGGACGGGCACTACGTCCTGTCGGTCGGGACGCAATCCACTGCGCTAGAGGTCGATGCCAGTGTGGGTTTTGATGTGGTCGGGGAGTGGGTCGTGGCTGTCGCCGGTGGTTGGGATGCCGGCTGGTTCGATGACGACGATCTGTGCGCCGCCGTCGGAGAACGGGCGGTGGTAGATACCCTTCGGGACAACGAAGACCGAGCCGGCGGGTAGCGAGACGACTCGCTCGTGGGGGTCGCGGAGGCCGATGCTCAGTTCGCCTTCGAGGACCAGGAAGAACTCGTCGGTGGTGTCGTGCACGTGCCAGATGTAGGAGCCCTTCACGTGCGTCACGCGGACGTCGTAGTCGTTGATCCGCGCGGCGATCCGCGGGCTCCACAGTTCGTCGAAGGTGCTCAGGACGGCGCGAAGGTCGATCGGTTCAGTGGTCACGCCTCCCAGCGTGACGGGATGCGCGGCTTGCGCGTGAGTGCTAGGAATAGCATATGTCGAAAGAATCCTCGCATCGCGTCGCGCTGATCATCGACGAGGGCTCCAACCCGTTCGAGCTCGGCGTCGCGACGGAACTGTTCGGCCTGCGCCGGCCAGAGCTGGGCCGCCGCTGGTACGACCTGGACCTCTGTACTCCGGAACCGGCCGTCCGCATGCACAGTGGATTCTTCACGCTCACCGGAGTCGCCGGCCTCGACCAGGTCGACCAGGCCGACACGGTGATCGTGCCGAATCGCCCGGACCCCGAGACGCCGCCGTCGCCGGAGGTGCTGGACGCAGTACGGCGGGCTGCCGCGCGCGGGGCGCGGCTGGTCAGCTTCTGCACAGGTGCCTTCACGCTGGCAGCGGCCGGCGTACTCGATGGGCGGCGGGCGACCACGCACTGGAAGTGGGTCGAGCTCTTCGGGGCGATGTTCCCGGCCGTGAAGCTGGAGCCGGATGTGCTCTTCGTCGACGACGGGGATGTCCTGACGGCGGCGGGGAGTGCGGCCGCGCTGGACCTCGGGCTGCATCTGATCCGCCGCGACCACGGCGCCGAGGTGGCGAACGCGGTCAGCCGGCGACTCGTCTTCACCGCGCATCGCGACGGCGGACAGCGCCAGTTCATCGACCAACCGGTACCGCCGGTCGCGGATAGCTCATTGGCCCCGTTGCTCACCTGGGTGCGGCAGGAACTCGCCAGCCCGCTGACCATTGCCGACATCGCAGCTCACGCGGCCATGAGCCAGGCGACTCTGCATCGCCGGTTCCAGGCCGAGCTCGGCACCACTCCACTCGCGTGGCTCACCGCCGAGCGTGTGGCCCTTGCCTGCCGGCTCCTGGAGGCAGGCGAGATCCGCTTGGATGCAGTCGCCCGCCAATGTGGTCTGGGTACCGCGACGAACCTGCGGATCCAGCTCAGACGACGTACCGGCCTGACGCCCAGCGACTACCGCCGCCGCTTCGCGCTCAACACCTAACGGGCTGCCCACCGCCTGGCGGGCTGCTCAACGCTTAGTCCTCGGCTGAGGGATCCGTGTGCAGCCGGATCTGCTTCACGCGGACCGTGCCGTCGCCGTACAGGTCGAGTTCGCGATGGGCGCCGTCGGGTGCCCAGCCGGAGTCGGTGTAGAAGGAACGCAGTACGTCGTCCGTCGAGTTCACCCAGACGGTCACGCGGCTGAAGCCGTCGGCGCGGATCGTGTCGACGACCGCGTTCAGCAGCCGGGAGCCGTGGCCGGCGCGAGTGGCTTCGGGGTCGACCGCCAGTTCGGCGACCAGGGCGTCGTGGCGGGGGTCGGAGTCCGGGTCGTCGGAGGCGGTGATCGCTGCGAAGCCGACGAGGGTCCGGCCGGCCAGCGCGACCATCACCCGGTTGCGAGCCTCGCCGGGAGCGATGAGAGCAGCACGCCACTGGGCGGCGAACTGCGCGGGGTTGAGGTCGGCCAGTACGTCCGCGGGCAGCAGGCCGTCGTACGACCGGCGCCACGCCGCTACCTGGATCTCGCCGATCGCATCCGCCTCGGCCGGCAGCGCCAGCCGGACGCTCGACTCGGCGATCGGCTCGTCAGTGGCGCCCATCGAGGTCAGGCTTTCCGGTTCCGGTACGCCGAAGTCGTCGTGGTTCATGCCCCCATCCTTTCAAAGCGGATGACAAAGGCCTTCGGCAGGACACCCGTCGGGGAGGTGTCCTGCCGAAGGCGGTCGGGGGAGTGGTCAGTACGTGAGCTTGCGGAGCAGCGTTTCCGCCGGACCGCGGTACGAGCGCTTCTTCATCTGGTAGGCCCCGGCCACCGAGACCGTCCAGACCAGTACTGCGGCCGCGGGGGATTCACCCTTTCGATAACTGTGGAGGGGTTGAGCTGTTAACTCAATCCTGCTGCCGTGGCCGGCGCCGTCCCAGCGGTCTGACCCCACTCCTGTGGTGGTGCTGGCACCCCTTGTGACACTTGCTGTCGATTCTGCAGACGAAGTGTCACAAGTCGGCTATGCTCGGGGTCATGGACAGCTTCCAGGCGACGATCGACGCCGACGGCCGGATCGAGCCGCGCGACGCGATGCCCGAGGGGTACCGCAAGACCCTGATCCGGCAGATCGCACAGCACGCGCACTCCGAGATCATCGGCATGCAGCCCGAGGGCAACTGGATCAGCCGCGCGCCGTCACTGCGCCGCAAGGCGATCCTGATGGCGAAGGTCCAGGACGAGGCCGGCCACGGCCTCTACCTGTACGCCGCGGCCGAGACGCTCGGGGTGGATCGCGCCGACCTGCTGGACCTGTTGCACGCCGGCAAGCAGAAGTACTCCAGCATCTTCAACTACCCGACGCTGACCTGGGCCGATATCGGCGCGATCGGCTGGCTCGTCGACGGCGCCGCGATCGTCAACCAGGTGCCGCTGTGCCGCTGCTCGTACGGTCCGTACGCGCGAGCGATGGTCCGGGTCTGCAAGGAGGAGTCGTTCCATCAGCGGCAGGGCTTCGAGATCCTGCACACGCTGTGCAACGGCACGCCGGCGCAGAAGGAGATGGCGCAGGATGCGCTCAATCGCTGGTGGTGGCCGAGCCTGATGATGTTCGGTCCGCCGGACGCGAGCTCGACCCACTCGGAGCAGTCGATGGCGTGGGGGATCAAGCGGCACAGTAACGACGAGCTGCGGCAGCGGTTCGTCGACATGACGGTGCCGCAAGCCGACGTACTCGGCATCCGGGTGCCGGACGACGAGCTGACCTATGACGAGGCGACCGGGCGCTACAGCTTCACCCAGCCGGACTTCGCCGAGCTGTATGAAGTTGTCAAGGGCAACGGTCCGTGTAACCAGGAGCGGCTCGCGCACCGGGTGAAGGCGCACGAGGACGGCGCCTGGGTCCGCGAGGCAGCCGCGGCGTACGCCGAGAAGCAGGCGAAGAAGATGCAGGGGAGCGCAGCATGACCGAAGGTGCCAAGCGCGCGCCGATCGAGCCGCTCTGGGAGGTCTTCGTCCGATCCCGCCGGGGCCTGTCGCACGTTCACGTCGGCAGCCTGCACGCGCCGGACGCGACGATGGCGCTGCGTAACGCCCGCGACGTCTACACCCGCCGCCAGGAAGGTGTTTCGATCTGGGTCGTGCCGGCCACCGACATCACCGCGTCGAGCCCGGACGAGAAGGACGAGTTCTTCGACCCGGCTGCCGACAAGGTCTACCGGCATCCGACCTTCTACCAGGTCCCGGAAGGCGTCGAGCACCTGTGAGCGACCCCCGCGCCAATGACCTCAGTACCTATTCGCTCCGCCTCGGCGACGACGCGCTGATCGCGGCGCAGCGGACCGCCGAGTGGATCGCGGCCGCACCGCAACTCGAGGAAGACGTTGCCCTGGGCAACATCGGCCTCGACCAGCTGGGCCAGGCGCGATCCCTGCTCCAGTACGCCGGTACGGTCGAGGGCGCGGGCCGATCCGAGGACGACCTGGCCTACTTCCGCGACGAGCGTGAGTTCCTCAACCTCCAGCTGTGCGAGCTGCCGAACGGCGACTTCGCCCAGACCATCGCCAAGCTCCTGTACTTCGCGACGTACCAGCACCTGCTCTACGAAGAGCTGCGCGGAGGCACCGACGAGACCCTGGCGGGAGTCGCGGGCAAGGCGGTGAAGGAGGTCGCGTACCACGTCGACCACGCCACCCAATGGGTACTGCGGCTGGGTGACGGCACCGACGAGAGCCACCGCCGGATGCAGGCAGGCCTCGACGCGATGTGGCCGTACACGGCCGAACTGTTCGCCTCCGACGAGTTGGTGCAGCGGCTCGACGTCGCCGTCGATCCGTCGACGCTGGAGGAGGAGTGGCTGCGCCGGGTCAACCAGGTGATCGACGAGTCCACCTGCGAGCGGCCGACGTCGGCGTACCAGCACAGCGGTGGCCGCGACGGTCGCCATACCGAGCACTTCGGGTACTTGCTCGCGGAGTTGCAGCATGTCGCGCGCTCACACCCAGGAGCGTCATGGTGAGTGACACGGCGATCTTCGAAGCAGTCGGTGAGGTCGCGGACCCCGAAGTACCGGTCCTGACGATCGCTGACCTCGGCGTACTGCGCGGCGTCCGGCACGAGGGCGACGAGGTGGTCGTCACGATCACTCCGACGTACTCCGGCTGTCCCGCGATGGATCTCATCAAGCACGAGGTCGAGCTGACCCTGGACTCCCTCCACCTGAAGGGCCGCGTCGAGACGGTGTTGTCGCCGGCCTGGACGACGGACTGGATGAGCGACGAGGGCAAGGCCAAGCTGACGGAGTACGGGATCGCTCCGCCGACGGGCCGTCGCGCGGTCGGCGGGCCGGTGTCGCTGAGCCTGACCCTCCGGTGCCCGCTGTGCGGTTCGCCGGACACCTCGGAGCTGAGCCGGTTCGGATCCACCTCCTGCAAGTCGCTGTGGCGGTGCAACTCCTGCCGTGAGCCTTTCGACCACTTCAAGGCGATTTGAGATGACGACGATTACGCGCCGCAGGGCGACCTTCCATCCTTTGACGGTGAAGGCGATCGATCTGATCACCGAGGACTCGGTCGCGATCACCTTCGACGTACCGGCGGAACTCGCGGCGGAGTATGAGTTCGCCGCGGGCCAGCACCTGACCGTCCGGCGGCCGGGCGACGAGATCCGGCGCAGCTACTCGATCTGCTCGCCGGCCGGTTCCGGTGTACTGCGGATCGCGGTCAAGCGGATCCCGGGCGGCGACTTCTCGTCGTACGCCGCGTCCGGCCTGAAGCCCGGCGACACGATCGACGTGATGACGCCACTCGGCCGGTTCGGGACGCCGCTCGACCCCGCTCACGCGAAGCACTACGCCTTCGTCGCGGCGGGCAGCGGGATCACGCCGGTGCTCTCGCTGATCGCGACCATCCTCCAGGTCGAGCCGCAGAGCCGGGTCACCTTGCTGTACGGGAATCGCACGGCTGGTTCGGTCATGTTCGCGGACGACCTCGCCGACTTGAAGGACCGGTACGCCGAACGGCTGCACCTGGTGCACGTGCTGTCGCGCGAGTCGACGGATGTCGAGCTGTTCAGCGGCCGGATCGACAGCGATCGGCTGCGCCGGATGATCGACACGATCCTGCCGGTGAAGTCCGTCGACGAGTGGTTCCTCTGCGGGCCGTACGCGATGGTCGTCGGCGCGCAGGAACTGCTGCTCGATCAAGAGGTTCCGCGCGAGAGCGTTCACGCCGAACTGTTCCATGTCGGCGACGAAGCGCCGGTGGCACGCGTCGAGGAGAACGTGATCGACGGGGAGGCGGCCGAGGTGACCGTCATCCTCGACGGCCGCCGCTCGACGTTCCAGCTGGGCGAGCACGCGAAGGCAGTCCTCGACGCGACGCTCGCAGTACGGACGGATGCTCCCTTTGCGTGCAAGGGCGGAGTCTGCGGGACCTGCCGGGCCAAGGTGGTCGAGGGCTCGGTGCGGATGGACACGAACTGGGCGCTCGAACCGGACGAGATCCGGGCGGGCTACGTGCTCACCTGCCAGTCGCACCCGACCAGCGAGAAGGTCACGCTCGACTTCGACGCCTGAGTGACAGGAAGCTGTCGTGCAGTGCCGGTGACCGGGTTGATGAGGCAGAATCCGACACTCCGGTCCATCCGCCCTGGGGGTCTCGATGTCACGACGCTGGATGACGTTCGCCACGATCGGCGCGCTTGCCGCCGGTCTGCTGACTACGGTGCCGGCTTCGGCCGCGCTCACCCGAGAGCCGGCTTCGGTTTCTGCTTCGGCCGGCACCGGTCCGCAGGTGCCGAAGATCGACTGGAAGCTCTGCAGTGAGCAGTTTCCGGAGTACGACTGCGCCACGGTCCAGGTGCCGCTGGACTACGACAACCCAGGTGGCGCGAAGATCTCACTCGCGCTGACCAGGCTGCGCGCCACCGACCAGGAGCACCGGATCGGCTCACTGTTCCTGAACCCCGGCGGCCCTGGCGGCTCGGGCGTCGAGTTCGTCCAGGGCCTCGGCCCCTACCTGTACTCCGACGCGGTGCGGGCGCGCTTCGACCTGATCGGTTTCGACCCGCGAGGGGTTGCGCGCAGTACTCCGCTGACGTGCTTCAAGACCCAGGAGCAGGCCGACGCGGCGACGGCACCCTTCGTCTTCCCGGTCACCCGGGCCGAGGAGCGCGCGTGGGTCGGCTTCGACCGTGCCTACGTGAAGTCGTGCCGCAAGTACGCCGGCCCGATCATCGACCACATGTCGACAGCCAATGTCGCCCGCGACCTGGACCTGCTGCGCGCCGCGGTCGGTGACAAGAAGCTGACGTACGGCGGCTTCTCCTACGGCTCCTACATCGGCTCGGTCTACGCGAACCTGTTCCCGGGCAAGGTGCGTGCGGTCATCATCGACGGCGTGATCGACCCGATCTCGGACGCCACCGGCCGCGGTCTCGAGTGGCTCACCAAGTCACCCGACGCGCGCCTGGAAAGTGAGCAGGGCGCGTACCAGTCACTGCTGCAGTTCTTCAAGCTGTGCAAGGCCGCCGGACCGAGGTGCGCCTTCAGCGCCGGCGATCCGAAGGCCCGGTACGACGCCCTCGCGGCCCGGCTGCTCAAGAATCCGATCAAGCTCCCGGACGGACAGGGCGGGACCACGGTGGTCACCTACGCCGACATGGTGGGGGAGTCGCTCGGCGATCTGTACTCGGGGGGTACCTACCCAGTACTGGCCGATTACCTCCAGGGTCTCGACACCGCATCCTTCGCGAAGGTCAGCAAAGCCCGGGCCGCACGCGCCGAGACGCCGTACGCCCAGGGCGCTGAAGGCTTCTACGGTGTGTGGTGCACGGACTCGCTGAAGCCCTTCCATGTCTCCGCCTGGGCCAACGCGGCCCATGCCGCCGATCGCAAGTGGCCGTACTTCGGCCGCCCGTGGAACTGGTCGGCGAGCGCCTGCGCCAGCTGGCCGGGCCATGACAGCGACCGCTACCTGGGCCCGTTCAACAAGCGCACCGCCAACCCGGTCCTGGTCATCGGCCAACGCTGGGATCCCGCCACCCGCTACGAGGACGCCGTCAGCACCTCGAAGATCCTCGGCAACGCCCGCCTGCTGACCGTCAACGGCTGGGGCCACACTTCTCTCTTCACCTCCAGTTGCGCCGACGCCTACGCCAGCGGCTACCTCCTCACCGGGGCCGTGCCAAAAGCCGGAACAGTCTGCGAGGTTGAGGCCATCCCCTTCACCGGCAGCGCCGCTCTTAAGAAGAAGCCGACCTACCAATGGCCTCCGATGACACGGTGACCGAAACCCCTGTGCGCCTCCCCGGAACTGTCGGTCGACGCTGGAAGGATTGGCCCTCAATGAAGTCGACACAGTACGACTGATGGGGGTGGGGCGCCGTGATGGGGCGTTCGCATGCGTTGTCCGGTTGGTGTGCGGGGCTCGCGGTCGCGCCGATGGTGGGGCTGACGTCGGTCGCCGAGGTGGTGCCGTTCGCCGCCGCGACAGCGGGGTACGCGTTGCTGCCTGACCTCGACCATCCGGGAGCCGGAGCGTCGCGGTTGCTCGGGCCGATCACCGGGTTCGTCTCCAGTGTGGTGCGGGCCTTCTCGAGCCTGCTGTACTCACTCACCAAAGGGCCGCGCGACGAGGACAGCACCGGCCAGCATCGGCACGCGAGTCACACCTTGGTGGCTGCCGTCCTGCTCGGCTTCGCGACCTCGAGTGCGGGCGCGGCGGGTGGCTGGCGCGCAGTACTGGCTGTTGCTCTGCTTGGGCTGATCCTTGCCGCTGGTGCGCTGGGCGACTGGGTTCTGCTGGTGGTACTCGGCGCGGGCACGTGGACGATCGCCGGGACGTGGTTACCGGGCACGTCGGCGGTCGAGGCGCTGCACAACGGCCTGGGGGAGATCGGCGGCTGGATTGGTGTGGCTGTCGCCGTCGGCATGTTCGTGCACTGTCTGGGCGACAGCCTGACCCGCTCCGGCTGCCCATGGCTCTGGCCGCTCCCGATCCGCGGCGAGACCTGGTACGAGATCCGCCTGCCCCGGCACCTGCGCTTCCGCACCGGCGGCTGGGTCGAGAACCTGCTGATCGCTCCCGCCCTGATCATCGCCGGCGTGCTCCTGCTGCCCGGCGCGATGCCGATCCTCCGCGACGTCTACACGGCGATAGTTTCCACCACTTCGGTCTGGATCGCCGGTAGCCAATAGATCGAACCGGTCGGTACTATCTCACCATGATCTCTGGATGGACGGCTACCGGGTTCGAACACGTCGCGGCGGCGTTCGAGCGGAACTTCACCGAACGGCAGGAGCTGGGCGCCGGGTTCGCGGCCTACCGCGACGGACGGCCCGTGGTGGACCTGTGGGGTGGGCGGGACTGGCGGGAGGACACGATCCAGCTGATCTTCTCCGGGACCAAGGGGCTCGCGTCGGCCTGTGTCCTGCTGCTGGTCGAGCGCGGGCTGGTCGCCCTGGACGCGCCGCTCAGCAAGTACTGGCCGGCCTTCGGTGCCGCTGGGAAGGACGCCATCACGGTCGCCGAGGTGCTCTCCCATCAAGCCCGCCTGCCGGGCACGGACTTCAGCAAGGTCGATCTGCTCGACCATGACGCGGTGGCCGCCCAGCTCGCCGCGCAGGCTCCGTCGGATGACCCGCGCGCGGCGTTCATGTATCACGCGACGACTTGGGGCTGGCTGGTCGACGAGCTAGTACGGCGTACTGACGGCCGGCCGCTGGGAGAGTTCTTCGCCGAGGAGTTCGCGGCTCCGTTGGGCCTGGAGGTCTGGGTCGGTTTGCCGTCGGCGTTGCATTCGAGGGCTTCCGCGATGGTCGCGGCGGACGGGGTGCTGGGCGACCCTGAGGAGACTGACCCGTTGCGGCAGTTGATTCGCAATCCGTTGCTGGTGCCGGGTGCTGATCGGATCTGGAACAGCGCGGAGTACCGGAGCGCGGGGCTCGCGGCGGTCGGTGGGTTTGCGACAGCGCGGGGGATGGCCCGGTTCTACGCGGCGCTGCTCGGCGAGGTCGACGGCGTTCGGGTGCTGAAGCCGGAGACGGTCCAGCTCGGGCGGCGGGAACTCCGCCGCGGGATCGAGCCGTTCTGGGGGAGCGAGCTGGCGTATGGCGCCGGCTTCGAACTGCAGACCCCAGCGGGCAATCTGGGGACGCCCGCCGACGTCTTCGGTCATGCCGGTGCCGGCGGCTCCCGCCATGGGGCGTGGCCGAGCCGCGGGATCAGCTTCTCTTACCTGATGAGTGAAGTCCGGATAGCTGCGCCGGACGAACGCCCGCTCGACCTCGTGAGCGCGCTGGCTGCCGTCTAGAACGTGATCAGCGGTACGGGGAAGAGCAGCGCGGTCATCGTGATGGTGATCGTCTGGGTGGCAGGCGGGCGGGGAGCGGTCGGCAGGGTGGACACCGGCAGAGGCTATCGGCTCGGAGTTTCAGGCAAGAATCGACCAAGAGTAGTCGTTTCGCGACGGAGAGTATTGCCAGAAAGTTTTCCGGACTTTTTTGAAAGAACCTGTAACGACTGCGGGGGGTGGCCCGATAGGACGAGTGAGCCTGGTGGCTGCCCGGACCCCCGAGCGGACAGCCACCAGGCCTACTCATTTCCTGAGGGGCTGGGAGCGGTAATCTGAGCCCTATGCCCTTAGCCTCAAACACAGCCTCAAGCGCAAACTCTGCCTCGGCGGCGAAGCCGCCGTTCGGGCGGTTGACCACGGCGATGATCACCCCGTTCCGGCCTGACGGCTCGCTCGATCTCGACGCTGCGCAGAAGGTGGCCACCAAGCTGGTCGACGAGGGGAACGACGCCCTCGTCGTCAACGGCACCACCGGTGAATCGCCGACCACGACGGACGAGGAGCAGGTGCGCATCGTCCGCGCCGTCCTCGAAGCGGTCGGCGACCGGGCCAAGGTCGTGGCCGGCGTAGGTACGAACAACACCGCCCACAGCGTGGAGAGCGCGAAGGCCGCCGAGGCCGCCGGCGCGCACGGCCTGCTCGTGGTCACGCCGTACTACAACAAGCCCCCGCAAGAGGGGATCAAGCTGCACTTCACCACCATCGCCGACGCCACCGGCCTGCCCGTGATGGCGTACGACATCCCCAGCCGGGCCGGCGTACCGATCGCCACCGAGACGCTGCTGGCGCTCGCCGAGCACCCGCGGATCGTCGCGGTGAAGGACGCCAAGGGCGACGTCGCCGGTACGACGAAGGTGCTGGCCAACTCCGATCTCGTCTACTACTGCGGCGCCGACGAGCTCAACCTGGCCTGGCTGGCCATGGGTGCGGTCGGACTCGTCAGCGTGGTCGCGCACGTCGCCAGCCCGCAGTACCGCGAGCTGATCGACGCCGTCGCGGCCGGTGACCTCGCGACCGCGCGAAGGATCGACCGCCAGCTGGTGCCCGCCGTCGAGGCGATCATGACGCGCACCCAGGGCGCCATCATGGTGAAGGCCGCGCTGAAACTGACCGGCGCCATCGAGCACGCGACCGTCCGGCCGCCGCTGGTCGAGGCGACCGCGGAACAAGTGGACTGGCTCACCACCGACCTCAAGACGGCAGGACTGATTGCATGAGTCACCCGCACCCTGATCTGGATGCGCCGGGCCCACTCGCGCCCGGCGCGCTTCGTGTCATCCCGCTCGGCGGGCTCGGTGAGGTCGGCCGGAACATGACCGTCTTCGAGTTCGACGGCAAACTGCTGATCGTCGACTGCGGCGTGCTCTTCCCGGACGAGAACCAGCCCGGTGTCGACCTGATCCTCCCGGACTTCCAGCCCATCCGGGAGCGTTTGGACGACATCGTGGCAGTTGTGCTGACGCACGGACACGAGGACCACATCGGCGGTCTGCCGTACCTGCTGCGCGAGCGCGGCGACATCCCGGTGGTCGGCTCGCAGCTGACCCTGGCGCTGCTCGAGGGCAAGCTGAAGGAGCACCGGCACCGCAACGTGCCGCAGCAGACCGTGGTCGAGGGCGAGACGGTCCGCTTCGGCCCGTTCGAGTGCGAGTTCATCGCGGTCAACCACTCCATCCCGGACGCGCTCGCCGTGGCCATCCGGACGCCGGCCGGCATGGTGCTGCACACCGGCGACTTCAAGATGGACCAGTTGCCGCTGGACAACCGGATCACCGATCTGCGTGCGTTCGCCCGGCTGGGCGAGGAGGGCGTCGACCTGTTCTGCGTCGACTCCACGAACTCCGAGGTGCCCGGCTTCACCACCCACGAGCGCGACATCGCGCCGGTCCTGGACGGCGTCTTCAGCAAGGCGAAGAACCAGCGCATCATCGTCGCCTGCTTCGCCTCCCATGTGCACCGCGTCCAGCAGGTGATGGACGCCGCCGTGAAGCACCGCCGCAAGGTCGCGTACGTCGGCCGCTCGATGGTGCGGAACATGGGAGTGGCCCGCGACCTGGGCTTCCTGAACGTGCCCGGCGACACGCTGATCGATATGCGCGAGCTGGACAACTACCCGCCCGAGCAGGTGGTGCTGGTGTCCACCGGGTCGCAGGGCGAACCGATGTCGGCGCTGTCGCGGATCGCGGCCAACGACCACCACGTAGTACAGATCCACCCGGGCGATACCGTCGTACTGGCGTCGTCGCTCATCCCGGGCAACGAGAACTCGGTCTTCCGGGTGATCAACGGGCTGACCCGGCACGGCGCGAACGTGATCCACAAGGGCAACGCCCTGGTACACGTGTCGGGCCATGCTTCGGCGGGCGAGCTGCTGTACTGCTACAACATCGTGAAGCCGCGCAACGTGATGCCGGTGCACGGCGAGATCCGGCACCTGCACGCGAACGCCGAGCTCGCCCGGCAGACCGGCGTACCGGCCGAGAACGTCGTGGTGGTCGAGGACGGCGTGGTGGTCGACCTGATCGACCGCAAGGCCGTGGTGGCGGGCAAGGTGGACTGCGGGTACGTGTTCGTGGACGGCTCGACCGTGGGCGACATCACCGAGACTTCGCTGAAGGACCGGCGGATTCTCGGCGACGAGGGTTTCATCTCGGTGATCGCCGTGATGGACTCTGTCACCGGCAAACTGACGGCAGGACCGGAGATCCACGCGCGCGGGTTCGCCGAGGACGACACTGTCTTCGACGACCTGAAGCCGAAGATCGAGGCCGAGATCGAGAAGGCGATCGGGAGCGGGGTGGACGACATGTACCAGTTGCAGCAGGTGATCCGCCGCGTGGTCGGCAAATGGGTCAGCGACACACACCGTCGCCGCCCGATGATCATCCCCGTCGTCGTGGAAAGTTAAAGGGAGAGGGTGGGCCAGGCATGAGCATCTCTGGTGTCAATGGAGCCGGGCAGCGCCGGCCCACCATGAAAGAGGTCGCGGCCCGGGCGGGTGTGGCGCTCAAGACCGTCTCCCGGGTGGTCAACGAGGAGCCGAACGTCAGCCCGGAGCTGACCGCGAAGGTCCAGGCCGCGATCAAGGAACTGAACTACACGCCGAACGAGAGCGCCCGGATGTTGCGCCGGGGCAAGACCGGCACGATCGCCGTGGTGATCCGCGACATCGGCGACCCGTTCTTCGCCTCGCTCGGCCGGGCGGTCGAACTGTGGGCGCGGGGGAGCGGTTCGGTCGTGATGATCGGCCTGACCGACGAGGATCCTGAGCGTGAGCGCGACGTCTGCCTGGAGTTCGTGGCCCGGCGCCCGGACGCGCTGATCATGGCGCCGATCGGGGAGACCCAGGACTACCTGGCTCCGCACGTGGACGCGGGCATGGCCGTCGTGACGATCGACCGGCCGGCGCACGGGATCGAGGCCGACGCGGTGCTGGCCGACAACGCCGGCGGTATCGACCAGGCGATCGACCACCTGGTCCGGCAGGGACATCGCCGGATCGCCTATCTCGGTGACGACGAGCGGATCTTCACGGCTCGCGAGCGGGTGGTCGCCTACCGGGCGGCGATGGCGCGGCACCGGATCGACGTCGACGAGGACCTGGTGCACCTGTCCGAGCCGACGACCGAGGGCATCGGGATCACGCTGTCCGCAGTACTGGACCGGCCCGAGGCCGCGACGGCGATCCTCTCGGCAAACAACATGACCACCGCCGAGGTACTGCGGGGCATGGCCGGCCGGCGTGATCGCGTGGCGCTGGTGTCGTTCGACGACCTGGCGCTGGGTGACCTGCTCAGCCCGGGACTCACCGCGGTGGCACAATCAGCCGACGTGATGGCCCGTACGGCGATCCAGCTGATGACCGAACGTCTGCCCGAGCCACACCGCCCGGGCCGGACGGTGCGCGTTCCGGTCAAACTGACGATTCGTGGGTCCGGCGAGATTCCGCCGTCCAGCTGAAAGCTACCGCCGCCCCCGCCGCACAGAGGGCGGCTGTCCAGCCGAGGCTCGCGGCCGCGCCGAGGTGGTCGGCCAGGAACCCTGCCGGCCAGGGCCCGACGGTCTGACCGGCCGCGAACAGCACGGTGAGCGTGCCGATCGTCGCGGTCCATTCGTGCTGCGGCCTGGTACGGCGTACCAGCGAGGCGACCGAGGCGGGAACGTTCATGAACGTGAGCCCGATGATCGCCGCCGAGACCAGCACGGTGGCGCGGCTGATCAGCGGGAGGGTTGCGGCTACCACCTGCAGTGCGAGCATGACCGCCATCGGGCGAGCGTCGGGCCACCTCGCCAGCGGCCGGTTCCAGATCACGGGCGCGACGATCGCGGCTACTCCGAGCAGGGTCCAGGTGGCGGCGATCTCGTGGGCAGTACTGCGTTCCGACTTCAGGTAGGCGGTCAGGAAGGTCAGGTAGACGATGTAGCCGGCGCCGAACAGCACATAGGCGACACCGACAGGCCAGAGGCGGCCCAGCTTGGCCTTGGCCTCGGCCGCTGGTGAGACCGAGCTGACCGCAGACCAGGAGATCGCAGTGGCGGCCAGTGATGCGGCGGCGAGCAACAGCCACGCGACGGGCCAGCGACTCGGGTGACCGTCGAGCAGGAGTGGAAGCACGAGACCGCTGAGCGCGACGCCAAGGCCGGCACCGCCCAAGTACACGGTGATCGCCGAGCGATCCGGCATTCTCGCGGCGACCACTGTGCCGGCCACGAAGACGAGAGCACCGGACCACCCTGCCGTTGCCCTCAGCAACAGCTGGGCCGGGAACGAAGGGGCGAGCGCGGTCGCGGCCAGGGCGAGGGTGGTGATGACCATGCCGAGCTGAAAGGAGCGCGCCGTACCGAGCCGGCGGACGATGATGGCCACCAGGATCGCGCCGATCAGGTAGCCGACGCCGTTGGCCGTGGTCTGCAGCCCGGCGTCGGCTTGTGACCAGCCGAGCTGGTCGCGCATCGCGGGTACGACCAGACCGTAGGCGAACCGCGCGAAGCCGAGCGCGACAGCGGATCCGAGGGCGAGGCGATATTTCACAGCTTCCGCTTGAGGAAGTCGACAACTGCCTCTGCAAGCTCCTCGCGGTGGTCGGCGAGGGCGTGGTCTGTGGGGAACAGGTGGTGCTCGGCCGTCGTATAGGCGTCGACGAGTGGCAGGTAGTTCTCCTCGTGCGGTGCTGCGGCGTCGCGATTCGCTCCGATCAGCAGGACGTGGCGATCCGCGAGTTGCGCGGCCAGCGCGGTCAGGCGCCATTCGGGGCCGTGGGCAACCATCTCGTCGACCAGTGCGCGGCCGCTGGTTCCTCGCAGGGGGAGCAGGTCGCTGTCGAAGGGTTCGACGTACTGGTCCGGGTTCGGCGCGGTTGCCGCGGCGCCGAAGTCGAAAGCGGCGATCGAGGCGACGAGCGGGATCGTCGGGTCGGCGGCGACCGTACGCAGCGCAGCGAATCCGCCCATGCTGTGGCCGACGATGGCGAGCCTTGCGGCATCGACTCGCGGGTCCGCACGCAGTACCTGGACGGCGGCAGCCGCGTCCTCGAGGACGTTGCTCCAGGACCACGTGCCGGCCGCGCCCCACGAGCCGCGGTAGTGGAAGACGAGCGTCGCGTAGCCGGCCCTGCTGAAAGCGTGGGCGAGGTCGAAGTTGCGCTCCCAGCCCGGAAAGCCGTGCAGCAGCAGGACGGCCGGATGGGGGCCGTCACCCGCTGGCAGATGCAGCACTCCGGGGAGCTGGTGCCCGCCGCTGGCGACGGTGAAAGCGGACGTGCTGGCGTGCGTGCTGGTGTGCGTCAAAGGGGCACCTCATCTGATCGAACCGGTCGGTACCATCGCTACGCTAGCAAGAGATCGTCCCAGTCGGTACCATCTGTCTCATGCCCGTCGCCAAAGGAACCTCGCTCGATCCCGAGCGGACCCGGGCAGCCATGCTCGAGGCCGCCAGCGTCGTTTTCTACGAACGCGGCCTGGACGGCGTCGGGATCGCCGAGCTGTGCGCGTCAGTGGGAGGGTCGAAGGAGACGCTCTACCGGCATTTCGGCTCGAAGGACGGGCTGATCGCCGCTGTCCTGCAGGCCCGTAGCGATCGCAACAACGCCTGGCTCCGGCAGGCGGCCGAGACGGGCGGAGATGATCCCGTCGCCCGGCTGACGGCCGTGTTCGCAGTACTGGGGGAGTGGTTCGACGAGCCGAACTACCGCGGTTGTGCGCTGATGAACGCTGCTACCCAGCGGCATTTCGAGCCGGCCCACGGCATGGCGGTGCGGCATCTCGACCGCTACCAGGAGCTGTTCACCGAGATCGCGGCGCAGGCGAGGGTCGCCGATCCCGACCGGGCCGGGCGTCAACTGCTGATGCTGCTCGAAGGCGCGATCGTGATGGCCGACCATCACCAGCTAGGCCGGGCCGCGGCCGATGACGCGCTGGCCGCGGCCCTACCCCTCCTGGCGAGCTAGGGCGTGTCTCCTTATCTCGTGCGTGCTGCGCGGCACTCGGCACGGCACCTCGCTACTGCACGAGACAAGGAGACACGCCCTAAGCCCGGTACTGGCTGACCAGCGGGCACTGGAACGGATCGCGGGCCCGCAGCCCGACGTTGTTGAGATAGTCCACGACGATCCGGTACGACTCGAAGAAGCCGACCTCGGTGTACTTCACGCCATGCAGTTCGCAGTACTCGCGGACGATCGGCTGGACCCGGCGCAGCGTCGGCCTGGGCATGCTCGGGAACAGGTGGTGCTCGACCTGGTAGTTCAGGCCGCCCATCGCGAAGTCGACCATCACGCCACCGCGGATGTTGCGCGACATCAGCACCTGGCGACGGAGGAAGTCGACCTTCATCGTGGCCGGGACTAGCGGCATGCCCTTGTGGTTCGGCGCGAACGAGCCGCCCAGGCAGACGCCGAAGACGGCCAACTGCAGGCCGAGGAAGGCGCTGGCCTTGCCGAGTGGCAGTACGACGTACAGGGCGGTCACGTAGAGGCCGAGGCGCGAGACGACGACGGCGGCCTCGATCCGCTCCACCTTGGTCGCACCGCGCCGGAACAGGTGCCGCAGGCTCGACACGTGCAGGCTGAGGCCTTCCAGCGTCAGCAGCGGGAAGAACAGCCAGCCCTGGCGATCGCCGTACCACTTCTTGAAGCCGCGCTTGCGGCTGGCGGCGTGCTCGGGCGTGAAGGCGATCACGCCGATGGCGATGTCGGGGTCCTTGCCGATCTGGTTCGGCGCGTTGTGGTGCTTGCTGTGCTTGTTCTTCCACCAGGTGATGCTCATCCCGGCCAGGCCGCCGGCCAGGACGCGGGCGGTCCAGTCGTTCCAGGCGGCCGAGTGGAAGATCTGCCGGTGCGCGCTGTCGTGGCTCAGGAACGCGACCTGGACGAGGATCAGGGCGAGCGCGCCGGCCATCAGCAGCTGGAACCAGGAGTCACCGAGCAGGATGAATCCGGTGATCACACCGCCCAGCGCGACCAGTACCAGCCCGATGCGCGTCCAGTAGTAGGTGTAGCGACGCCGCAGCAGGCCGAGGTCACGCACTGTGTGCAGCAGGTCGCTGTAGAGACTTACATGCCGTTCCTGCGGTCGTTGGGGGTGCGGGTCTTCAGCGAGCAGTTGCGACAAGGAGAACGCCCCATCCGGAGTGCATCGGTCGAGATGCGCTACCGGGTCCAGGGCAGCGCCACGAGAAAGTGGCTGGTGCCCCCAACGGAACCATGCTGGAAGGCGCTACGCAACACGGCGCCCACCACGCGCGCCGCACGCTCAGGCTCAGCGGGTCATCAAGGCGGAGGTCTGGAGTGTGCCTTCGAGCACACCGTGGGCGACGGAGGTCAATCCGAAGCCCCCGCCACGGGCGTACGAGCGCATCGCCGTGAACGCTTCCGGCAGGCTCAGACCGGCTCGCTCGGCGAGCATGCCTTTCGCCTGCTCGATCACGATCCGGCTGTCCAGCGCGTGCTGAAGCTGCTCCGCGAGCTCCTGCTGGCCACGGAGCTCCCGCTCATGCAGCAGGCCGATCGTCGCCATGTCTGCCAGCGCCTGGGCGAGCCCGGCATCTTCGTCGGTGAGTGGGCTGCGACTGGACCGGAACAGGTTCATCGCACCGATCACTTGGCCACGCAGGCGCAGCGGCAGTGCGTGCGCCGAGACGTAGCCACCAGCCGCCGCAGCCTGCGCGAACTCGGGCCAGCCGGCCAGATCGACGTTCACCACCGGTACGCCGGTCCGGAAGCACTCTGGGCAGGGGCCTTCGTTCTGCTGCAGCTCGAACAGCTCCAGCAGTTCGGCCTGGTCGTCGGAGGAAGCCATCACGTGCAGCACACCGTGATCGTCGGCGAGCATCAGCCCGGCCGCGTCCACGTCGATGAGCTCGACCGTCGCCTCGGCGAGCATGCCGAGGAAATCGACCAGGTCGAACTCGGCGACCAGCGTGTCAGCCAGCTTGATGAAGACCTGCGTGAGGCGGTGTTCCCGTGTCATTCCCCAGCATGCCCTTTCGTCCGAAGTCACTCCATCATCGGTCCCAAGGCAAGGTCGACGACACCGCCGCTGAGTTGTCAGGTAGTTCGCTCCGCGGTCACCCCCGCGTCATCCGGAGGGAGCACCTTCGGCTTCATGAACTTGAGCCGCCGCCAGTTGCTGGCCGCCACTGCCGCCGCGGGCGCCACCGTCGCTGTTCCCAGCGTGACCGCCGCCGCTGCCCCTTCCGTCGTCCGCCGCGACCGGCCCGCCTTGCCGTCGGGGATCGCCAGTGGCGACGTCACCTCGAACTCGGCCGTCGTCTGGTCCCGGACCGATCGCCGCGCCCGCCTCGTCGTCGACCTGACCAGCCACGGCCGGTTCGACCGGGCCGTCCGGCTGCGCGGGCCGATCACCTCTGCCGAGCAGGACTACACCGCCCAGCTTCCGCTCCGCGGCCTGCGCCCCGGCCAGCGTTACGACTACCGGATCGGCTTCGAGGACGCCTACGGCCGCCGCGGCGAGACCACAGAGGGCTCCTTCAGTACGCCGGGCCGCAACCGCCCCGTGAGCTTCGTCTGGACCGGTGACACCGCTGGGCAGGGCTACGGCATCAACCCCGACTTCGGCGGCATGATCGCGTACAAGGCGATGCACCAGACCCGGCCGGACTTCTTCCTGCACTCCGGCGACAACATCTACGCCGACGGCCCGATCGCCGCCGAGGTGAAGATCCCGGACGGCACCACCTGGAAGAACGTCGTGACCGAGGAAGTCAGCAAGGTCGCGGAGACGCTGGCGGAGTACCGGGGCCGCTACAAGTACAACCTGCTCGACCACAACGTCCGCGACCTGTACGCCGACGTACCGATCGTGAGCCAGTGGGACGACCACGAGACGGTGAACAACTGGTACCCGGGCGAGATCCTGACCGACCCCCGGTACACCGAGAAGCGGGTCGACGTACTGGCCTCCCGGGCCCGGCAGGCGTTCCTGGAGTATCTGCCGATGGTCCATACCGCCGGCCGCAACCGCATCTACCGCAAGGTGAGCTATGGCCCGTTGCTCGATGTCTTCTGCCTGGACATGCGCACGTACCGCGGCGGCAACCCGGCACCGGGTGTCGCCGGTCCGGTCGCGATGCTGGGTGCCGAGCAGGCGGCCTGGCTGGTTCGCGAGGTCGCCGCTTCCAAGGCGACCTGGAAGGTGATCGCCAGCGACATGCCGATCGGCCTGCTGATACCGGACGGCACTGAGATCGAGGCAGTCGCCAACGGGCTGGCCGGAGCCCCCGGCGGCCGTGAGCACGAGATCGCCTGGGTGCTGAGCCAGTTCAAGCGCCGCAAGGTCCGCAACACGGTCTGGCTGACCGCGGACGTGCACTACTGCGCCGCGCACCACTACGACCCGAGCCGTGCTGCCTTCACCGACTTCGACCCGTTTTGGGAGATCGTCGCCGGTCCGATCAACGCTGGCAGCTTCGGGCCGAACGCGCTCGACTCGACCTTCGGCCCGCGGCTGGAGTTCGTGAAGGCGGCCGACTTCCCCAACCAGCCGCCGTCCGGCGGCAACCAGTTCTTCGGGCACGTCGAGATCGACCCGCGCACCGAAGTCTTCACCACCTCGCTCCGCGACCTCTACGGCAAGGTGCTCTGGCGCAAGGACCTACCGCCAGCCCACTGACTGTTTCATTCTTCCCCCGCCCCACTGCCCCGGTCTGGCTCTGGGGAGCGGCCCACTCACCAGTGCCGGATGCCTAGCGCGGGATGCCGCCCGCTGAAGGCCTGGTGAGTGGGACGCGCAAGGGGCGTCGACTGGTACGGCGTACTAGGTTTGCTGGCATGAGCGCCGAGTACCCCGAGAGCCGCCGCGACGAGAGCGTCGTCGAGACCCTGCACGGACGCCAGATCGCGGACCCGTACCGCTGGCTGGAGGATGCCGACTCCGCCGAGACCAAGGACTGGGTCCGCCGCCAGAACGAAGCGTTTGAGGCCGAGTTGTCGGGCTATGCCGAGCGGGCTTGGTTCCAGGAGACGATGACGGCGATCCTGCGCCGCCCGCGCGCCGGAGTACCGGCTCGTAAGGCTGGTTGGTACTTCGTCGGCCGCAACGACGGCACCCAAGCGCAGGACGTCGTGTACGTCGCCGACTCGTTGCAAGGGCTGCTGGAAGGCGGCCGGGTCATCATCGACCCGAACAAGCTGTCCGACGACGGCACTGACTCACTAGGCAGCTTCACGGTCAGCCCGGACGGCCGGTACTTCGCTTATGGCGTTAACGAGAGCGGTAGCGACTGGACGACCTTCCGGCTCCGGGAGATCGCTACCGGAGCCGACGTAGACGACGTGGTGACAGAGGCCAAGTTCTGCGAGGCAACCTGGCTGCCGGACTTGTCGGCGTACCTGTACCTGCACTACCCGTCCAGCGGCCGCGCTGAGGGCACCGAGACGAAGGCGCTCGGCGGCGGCCTGCTGAAGCTGCACAAGGTCGGGACACCGCAGGAGGACGACCAGCTGATCCTGAGCTTCCCGGACAACGACCGGATCTTCATCGGTCCGGAGGTGTCCGACGACGATCGCTACCTCGTGGTGACGATCGGCGAAGGCACCGACCCGGCGACGAAGCTGTGGGTTTACCCCATCACAGACGGCGAGCTGGGCGAGCCGGTCAAGGTGATCGACGAGTTCCGCGACAACACCGTCTTCGTCCGGATGTCCGGTGACCAGCTCGTACTGCGTACCGACCGCGCCGCCCCGCGAGGCCGACTGGTGAGCTCGGACCTGGCTGGCAACTTCACCGACCTGATCCCCGAAGGCGAAGGTGCTCTGCAGGACGTCTCCGGTACGGCGGCCGGTCTGGCCGTGCTGTCCCTGATCGATGCGCTGCCGGTCCTTTCGCTGCACGACCTCGACGGCGGCAACGCCCGAGTGGTCCCCGTGCCCGGTGGTGGCGTCGTCGGGCTGAACGCGTCACCGAAGTACGACGAGATCTTCATCGGCCTGTCCTCGACCACCGACCCGACAGTGTCATACGTGGTCTCAGGGGCATCAGGAGAGGTCCGTGCGCTGCCTGAGCTCGTCCCGGCCGGTACGGGCTTCAGCTCGCCGGAGATCATCGTCAGCCGCCGGGTCGAACCCGGGCGCGAGGTGCCGTACTTCCTGATCAGCAGGGCCGACCTGACCTTCGACCAGCCGCGGCCGACGCTGATGTACGGGTACGGCGGCTTCCGCATCCCCGTTCTGGCCGACTACAGGCCGGGCTGGCCGGCTTGGCTCGCGGCGGGCGGCGTACTGGTGATCGCCAACCTGCGTGGTGGCGGCGAGTACGGCAGCTCCTGGCACGACGAAGGTCGCCTGGCGAACAAGCAGAACGTCTTCGACGACTTCATCGCGGTCGGCGAACACCTGGCCAAGACCAAGGTCACCACGCCGCAGCAACTGGCCATCCACGGCCGCAGTAACGGCGGCCTGCTCGTTGGAGCGGTGATGGCCCAGCGGCCCGACCTGTTCGCGGCAGCACTGCCCGGTGTCGGCGTGATGGACATGCTGCGCTTCCATCTCTTCACCGTCGGCGCTGCCTGGGCATCGGACTTCGGGCTGCCCGATGACCCAGCACAGTTCGAGGATCTGCTGGCCTACTCGCCACTGCACAACCTGCACGCCGGTACGTCGTACCCGGCGACTCTGGTCGTCACTGGCGACCACGACGACCGGGTGGTGCCGCTGCACAGCCACAAGTTCATGGCGACGCTGCAGCACGTGCAAGCAGGTGAGAACCCGGTTCTGAGCCGCATCGAAGTCAACACTGGCCACGGTTTCGGGAAGCCCGCCGCCATGGTCGCTTCGGAATGGGCCGATCTGCTGGCGTTCGCCGCGCATCACACGGGCCTTCGACCGCAGTAGCTGTTGGCCGGACCTGCTGGCGTCAGCCGCTCACCGTGCAGGTCCGAGACTCACCAAGCCTTGGGGCTTGAAGCCCTGCACCGAGCGGTGGTGCGGGGCTCAGGCGGTTGGTGAGTGGGCTTTGTTCACCAGATCTGAGGAGCCTCGAGGTCGCGGGGGTCGCCGACGGGCTGACAGCCGTGGCCGGACTCCTCGTACTCCGTCGCCAGGCCGTTGGTGGCCAGGGTGCGAACGGCGTTGACGAGACGGTCCACGTGCTCTGGCGTCGTACCGAGGCCGAGGCTCGCGCGGACGGCCGTACAGTGCTCCGGCGAACCGGCGAGCAGGTGGCCGACCAGTTGGTGCGCACAGAACTTGCCGTCCCGGACACCGATCCCGTACTCCGCCGAGAGCGCCGCGGAGGCCAGGGGCGAGCTGACGCCCTCGACGGTGAAGCAGACGGTGCCGACACGGTCCGCGTCGGTGCCGAAGATGTCGTAGGTCGTTACGCCTGCGATCTGGGCCAGGCCGGTGCGGAGCCGGGCGAGCAGGCTGCGTTCGTGCTGCTCGATCGCCTCGCGGTGCTTGGTGATCGCGGCACACGCCGCAGCCAGAGCTATCGCGCCGATGACGTTGGGGGAGCCGCCCTCGTGCCGGGCCGGGCCTTCGTTCCAGACTGTCGCGTCGCTGGTCACCGCGGCCGTGGCGCCACCGCCGTACAGGTACGGGTCGGCAGCGTTCAGCCAGTCGGCGCGGCCGATCAGTGCGCCGGCGCCGTACGGGGCGTAGAGCTTGTGGCCCGACAGCGCGACCCAGTCGACGTCCAGCTCCTGGATGTCGACCTGGCGATGCGGTGCGAGCTGTGCTGCGTCCAGGCAGACGCGGGCGCCGTGCGCCTTGGCGACGGCGGCGATCTCAGCGATCGGGAAGATCTCGCCGGTGACGTTCGACGCGCCGGTGATGACGACCAGGCGAGGGCCTTCAGGCGCGGTGCGCAGCGCGTCCGCGACTGCGGTGACCGCCGCGGTCTGGGAGGTCGGCGCCGCGAGCCGCACGGTGCGCTCGGCCGGCCAGGGCAGGAGGGCCGCGTGGTGCTCGGACTCGAACACGATCACGGTCGCGTCGGCCGGTACCGCGCGGGCCAGCAGGTTCAGGGCGTCGGTGGTCTGCCGGGTGAAGATCACCTGGTCGTCGGCGCGGGCGCCGACGAAGGTGTGCACCTCCTGGCGGGCCCGCTCGTACCACTGGGTGGTGATCCGGGAGGCGTAACCGTTGCCGCGGTGCACCGACGCGTACGACGGGAGCGCGGCCTCGACCGCCGCTCGCACGGACTCCAGACACGGCGCGCTCGCACCGTGGTCGAAGTTCGCGTAGTCCGTCACTCGGCCGTCGGCCAGCGGCACCAGCAGATCACTCGCGACGGTGGCGGGGATGTTGCCGGTGGTGAGCCGGGCGACGACGGGCCGGCTGCTCACGGCGGCGTTGACAGGCTCGAGGATGGAGAGGATCGACATGGTTCTGCTCCCGGGTGGTCCGCACTTGCCGATCGGGGTATCCGAACGGCCGGGTCCTCACCCGGGGCACCCCACCGCGGAGGAGGGTTGCCGGCCAGCAAGCCGGGGCTTCGCGCTGGCACTCATGACCTGCCGAAGACGGTAGCCAAAGACCCGGTCGATGCGCCAGCAGCTATCTCAGTACATGGGATACTCGCACGTATCGTGAGACGGCAGGCGTGGTGAAGTGCTTGTTTCGGGCCGCTGCCTAATCCGATGGCTTGGTGTGCAGGCGCCGGGAGAGGATGCGGCAATGACTTGGATCGCACCTGAGGTCGAGCGGCCCGGCGGCTCGCTCGTCGCCCCTGAGCAGGAGTTGCTCGCCGGTTACCTGAACTTCTACCGGACCACTCTGCTGCACAAGTGCGCCGGGCTGACCGCCGAACAACTGGCCACGCGGCCGTCGCCGCCTTCGAACCTCTCGCTCCTGGGCCTGATCCGGCACCTGACCAAGGTGGAGCGGATCTGGTTCCGGATCCACTTCGCCGACAACCCGGCCGAGCCGGTCTTCGACCTCTCGCTGGGCAAGGACGCCGACTTCGAGCTGATCGACGCGGGGCGCGCGCGGTCGGAGTACGACGCCTTGATCGCCGAATGGACCTGGTCGGACAAGGCGGCCGAGGGTCACTCACTCGACGAGCGGTTCACATTCAAAGGCGAGATCTCCTCGTTGCGGATGATCTACATCCACCTGATCGGCGAATACGCCCGCCACTGTGGCCACGCCGACCTCCTCCGCGAACAACTAGACGGAACAACCGGCGCCTAGCCACCCGCACCCCGCGCCGGCTCGTCCGTCCCGTCCCGTCCCGCCTTGCCCAGCGCCCCGCCCGCCCAGCGAGACCCTTGGCCACCCCGCCCGCCCAGCGCCACCCCCGGGCCACCTCACCCCACCCAGCCCCGCGCCGCCTCGCCCCGTCCCGCCGTGCCCAGCGCCGCCCCGAGCACCCCACCTCACCCCGCGCCACTCCGCCGCTCGCCCAGCGGCACCCCCGGGCCACCCCGCCTCGTCCCCGTCCCGCGCCGCGCCGCGCCGCCTCGCCCCTCCCGCCTCGCCGCGCCTCGGGAGGGGTGGTGTCCGCGCTGTGACGCTACGGATGGGACGGCGTGATCGGCGTGTGACACGTGTGACTCGAGTGGTAGTCGGGGTAGCCTGCTAGACATGGCGACCCGCACGTCTTCCCCGGCGCGGGCGCGGAAGTCGGCAGCCAGCAGCCCAGCTTCGGGCCGTTCGGCGGCTGGTGGCCGCTCCCGTCCGTCAGGCGCCCAGAAGCGTGGGCAGAGCGCGAAGCGCAGTGGCACCACCGCTGCGCGCACCGCCACGCCCAAATCGAGCGGCGCCGGTCCCTTCGCGGCCGCCATGCTGGCCCTCGGCAGGGGGCTGATCAAGGTCTGGATCGGGATCGCCCACCTGCTCGGCAGCATGGTCCGCGGCATCGGGCACGGCGCGCGTGACCTCGACCCGGCTCACCGCCGCGACGGCGCCGGACTCACCCTGATCGGTCTGGCGCTAGTAGTAGCCGCCGCGATCTGGTGGGACCTGCCAGGCGTGGTCGGCAAGGGCATCCGCACAGTGGTCGGCGGCAGCGTCGGCATGCTGGGCTGGGCCGTACCAATGATGCTCGTGTTCATCGCGGTCCGCACCATGCGCCACCCGGACCGCAACGGCCCGGCTGGTCGCCAGGTGATCGGCTGGACGTCGGTCTCGCTCGGCGTACTCGGCCTGGTCCACATCGCCAACGGCCTGCCGCGTCCCGGCAACCCGGCCGACGGCAAGCTCCAGGACGCCGGGGGAGCGATCGGTTACTTCGTCTCCTCGTTCCTGTCCGATCTCCTCACGCAGTACGTCTCGGCACCGCTGCTCGTACTGCTGGCGATCTTCGGCGCCCTGGTGGTGACCGGTACTCCGATCTACGCGATCCCGCTGCGCGTGCGCGCCGCGTTCGACGTACTGCTCGGACGCACCGAGATCCCGGCTGACGCGCCGTCCGTGACTGCGCAGGCCGACGACACCGTGCGGCTGTCCCGCAAGGAGCGGCGCGCGAAGGCCGCCCTCGACGAGGACTCCGAGCCGACCGTCAAGCCCTACGACTCGCCGGTGCTCGAAGGCCGCGAGATCGCCAAGCGCGGCCGCAAGAAGGCCGCAGCCGTCGAGCCTGAAGAAGACCCGTACGACGTCGATGGCGCCGCTGACACCGAGGCCGAGCCGGCCTGGAAGACCGCGGCAGCCGCGAAGGCGGAGTCGGCCGAGTCGGCCCCTGAGCCGCCGCCGCACGCGCCGATCCCGCAGCGGGTGGAGCAGCTCAGCCTGTCCGGTGACATCACCTACACGCTGCCCGACGGCCAGATGCTCAAGCCGGGTTCGGTGCACAAGGCCCGCACGAAGGCCTCCGACGCGGTCGTCGACCGGCTGACCGAGGTGTTCGAGCAGTTCGGCATCGACGCCCAGGTGACCGGCTACACGCGCGGCCCGACAGTCACTCGGTACGAGGTCGAGCTGGGCTCGGCCGTCAAGGTCGAGAAGGTCACCGCGCTCAGCAAGAACATCGCCTACGCGGTCGCCAGCGCGGACGTGCGGATCCTGTCGCCGATCCCGGGCAAGTCCGCGATCGGTATCGAGATCCCGAACACCGACAAGGAGATCGTCAGCCTCGGCGACGTGATCCGGTCGGCGACGGCCCGCAACGACCACCACCCGATGGTGGCCGGCCTCGGCAAGGACGTCGAGGGCGGTTTCGTCGTCGCCAACATGGCGAAGATGCCGCACCTGCTCGTCGCCGGTGCGACCGGCTCCGGCAAGTCGTCGTTCGTCAACTCGCTGATCACCTCGATCCTGATGCGCGCGACGCCGGACGAGGTACGGATGGTCCTGGTCGACCCCAAGCGGGTCGAGCTGAACAACTACGAGGGCATCCCGCACCTGATCACGCCGATCATCACGAGCGCGAAGAAGGCCGCCGAGGCGCTGCAGTGGGTCGTTCGCGAGATGGACATGCGCTACGACGACCTCGCGGCGTTCGGTTTCCGGCACGTGGACGACTTCAACAAGGCGGTCAAGTCGGGCAAGGTCAAGCCGCCGCCCGGCAGCGAACGCGTGCTCACGCCGTACCCGTACCTGCTGGTGATCGTCGACGAGCTGGCCGACCTGATGATGGTCGCGCCGCGCGACGTGGAGGACTCGATCGTCCGCATCACCCAGCTCGCGCGGGCCGCCGGCATCCACCTGGTACTGGCCACCCAGCGGCCCTCGGTCGACGTGGTGACCGGCCTGATCAAGGCGAACGTGCCGTCCCGGCTGGCCTTCTCGACCTCGTCGCTGGCCGACAGCCGGGTCATCCTGGACCAGCCCGGCGCGGAGAAGCTGGTCGGCCAGGGTGACGGGCTGTTCCTGCCGATGGGCGCGAGCAAGCCGATGCGGATCCAGGGTGCCTGGGTCACCGAGAACGAGATCCGTGCGGTCGTCGAGCACTGCAAGGCGCAGCTGCAGCCGACGTACCGCGAGGATCTGATCGCGCCGACCGGTCCGAGCAAGGACCTGGACGACGAGATCGGGGACGACCTCGACCTGGTCGTCCAGGCGGCCGAGCTGATCGTTTCCACCCAGTTCGGCTCGACGTCGATGCTGCAACGTAAGCTCCGGGTCGGTTTCGCCAAGGCGGGCCGGCTGATGGACATCCTGGAAAGCCGGGGTGTGGTCGGGCCGAGCGAAGGTTCCAAGGCCCGTGACGTACTGGTGAAACCGGACGACCTAGAGGACTTCGTCGCCACATTGCGAGGAGAGTGACCCGTGACCGCCCATACCGCGATGCCCCGGTCTGAGCAGCACGCTGTCGACACCGATCCAGTCACCCACGAGTTCACCGTCCGTGCCTCCCAGAAGGTGCACGGAGCCCTGGCCGCCGGCGCCGGCCTGGTCGCGATCGGCTTCGCGACCTCGGCGTCGACCAGCCCCACCGGCGTACTGCGCTGGATCGCCGCCGCGGCTTTCGCCGTGCTCGCGGTGATCTGCGCTCGGGCGCTGACCGTCGGCGCGATGCTGGTCGCCGACGACGTCGGTATCCGGCTGCGGATCCGGAACGAGTGGATCGGCACCCGGTGGGAGGAGATCGAGGAGGTCACCGTGCTCAAGCGACGGCACCTGCTCGACGACGGCCGGATCGCGGTGCACCTGCTCGACCCCGGACCGGTGCTCGGCGAGATGCCGGCCGCGACTCGCAAGGTCACTGATGCCAACCGACGGCTGACCGGGACATCGCTCGCGGTACCGTTCGGGTTGACGGCCAAGCCGTCGAACGGGGAAGTGGTACAGGCTCTGCACATGCTGGCGGACACCAGGTGTCCGGTCAGGGAACAACTCTGAGCCTTGCGTGACCCCGTCGTGCCCAGGCCGTTGACTGTGTGAAGTCGGCGGATCTGGGAACTCAACTTAGACGGTGGAGAAAGGTGGTGGGCGTGAGCATCGGCAGCGCGCTCACGGCGGCCCGCGAACGGGCTGACATGACGATCGAGCAGCTGAGCGCGTCCACCCGGATCAGATCCGGGCTGCTCACCGCCATGGAGGCCGACGACTTCTCCCGTTGCGGCGGCAACTTCTATGCCCGCGGCCACATCCGGGCGATCGCCCGCGTGGTGAAGGCTGACCCGGAAGTCCTGCTGGCGAAGTTCGACGAGACGCACCCGGCCCCGCAACCGGATCGCAACCGCCGCGAGGAGCGAGCGAACTCCAAGCGCCCGACCCTGCATCCCGCCCGCCCGCGCTGGGCAGTCGTCCTGGGCGCGATCCTGGTCGGCCTGATGGGCTGGGGGATGGTGCGACTGTTCACCCTGCCCAGCGACGTTGAGGCCAACGCCTCCAAGACGGCTCCCACTGTTGCGGTGACCACCCCGGCTCCCAAGCCGCCGGCCAAGCCCACACTGAAGCCGACCACACCGGCGAAGCCCGCCAAGCCCGCTGTTCCCGCCAAGACCAAGCTCACCCTGACAGCCCGCGGCGACGGCTCCTACGTCACCATCCGCGACGCCAAGGGCCTCAAGCTCTTCCAGGGCCTGCTCGGCCCCGGCTCCACGCAAACCGTCACCTACAAAGGCGAAATCCGCGTCTCCCTGGAAAACGGCGGCAACATCACCGTCTTCATCAACGGCACCAAATCCACGCCACCCGCCAAACGCTTCACCATCACCCCCACCGGCAAAATCGCCAACCCCGAGGACTAACACCCTCTCTGCACGCCGCATGCCCACGCGGCTCCTGCGTCGCCGCTCCCCACCTCCCAGCCACCTCGCTTCTCCGTCGGTCGTCCGCTGCCATTGAAGGAATGAGCTGACGCACCACCGAGGAAGCCCGGGAAGGAACTGGTCAGCGTCGACTGACCACCGGCCGTGACACCAATGCCGGCTTCGACCCAGTACCGAAGGCAGTACTCCGATGTCGAACGCCGCGGTCGCCTACAACGCGGCTCGGACTCGGACTTCTTGGTGTGTTCGCGCAGCGGGACGTCGAACAGTTGGCTCACGCTTGCGACGCCGGGCGGCTGGCAGCGGCCAGACCAGCCACAGGATCGAGGTCAGTAGTGCGGACCGCTATCTGACACACAACCCACTTCCATCGGCACCCTACGGGCTTCCAGTCCAACGAGGTCACCGCTGCATACCCTGCTCTTTCGGTCTGGGTCTGCTGCCCGCGCTGATCAGCCCAGTGCGTCGCCCCTCGACCGCGCGCGTACTCGCGCCCACTCAAGCCCCGGCGTAGTCGTACTTACGTGTTCAGGTTCGCCGCATGGTCTCCGAGGTCGCAAGAACCACGGTGTTGTTGGCTGGCTCGGTGTAGTTGGCCGGCTGATTTCTGTGCGGTAGGTGGAGCAGTCATACTCGGTGGTGATGACTACGACTCCCACCACCGTCGCCCTGGTCACGCTGGGCTGCGCCCGCAACGACGTCGACTCCGAGGAACTGGCCGGCCGGCTCGAGGCCGGAGGTTTCCGGCTTGTCGAGGACGCCGCCGAGGCGGACACCGTGGTGGTGAACACCTGCGGATTCGTCGAGGCCGCCAAGAAAGATTCGGTCGACACTCTGCTGGCTGCTTCCGACTACAAGGACTCCGGTCGCACACAGGCAGTCGTGGCCGTCGGCTGTCTGGCCGAGCGGTACGGCGAGCAGTTGGCCGAGGCGCTCCCTGAGACCGACGCGGTGCTGAGCTTCGATGACTATGCGGACATCTCCGAGAAGCTCCGCTCCATCCTCGCCGGCACCAAGCACGAGCCCCACGTACCCCGTGACCGCCGCAAGCTCCTACCCCTCGCCCCGGCCGACCGCGCGAACGCCCAAGGCGTCTCCCTCCCCGGCCACGGCGACGCAAGCCCCGCCACCGACCCGCGGACCAGCCACAGCGCATCCGCGCTCACCACCGACGGTCAGCGCACCCGTGGCGCAACCGCGTTGACCACCGCCGGGCAGGGGAGCGGCGCAGCCGCGCTGACCACTGACGGACAGAGCAGCGGCGCAACCGCGCTGGCCACTGACGGGCAGGGCGATGCTGCAACTGGGCTCGCCACTCAGGGGTCCGGTTTGAAGGGGCGCACGCTGAAGGCATCCGAGTTGACTATTGATGCTCCGGATCTTGCGTCGGCGCCTGCCAGTGGGCCGCGGGTCGTACGCCGTCGTCTCGACGGTGGGCCGATGGCTCCGTTGAAGCTGGCGTCCGGTTGCGATCGCCGGTGTGCGTTCTGCGCGATCCCCGCCTTCCGTGGTGCGTTCGTGTCCCGTCGCCCGACCGAGGTGATCGGTGAAGCGCACTGGCTCGCTGAGAACGGTGTCCGCGAGGTTTTCCTGGTCTCGGAGAACTCCACCTCGTACGGCAAGGACCTGGGCGATCTGCGCCTGCTGGAAACGCTGGTCGCGGCGATCGCCGAGGTGCCGGGCCTGACCCGCGTGCGGGTCTCGTACCTGCAGCCCGCCGAGATGCGACCCACCCTCATCACGGCGATGGCGTCGACCCCAGGCGTCGTCCCGTACTTCGATCTCTCGTTCCAGCACGCGTCCGGCCCGCTCCTGCGCCGGATGCGCCGCTTCGGTGACTCCGAGCGTTTCCTCGAGTTGATCGCCCAGGTCCGCGCGCAGGCGCCGACCGCCGGCATCCGGAGCAACGTGATCGTCGGCTTCCCGGGGGAGACCGAGGAGGATGTGGACATTCTCTGCGACTTCCTCTCCCGCGCCGGTCTCGACGCGATCGGGGTGTTCGGCTACTCGGACGAGGACGGCACCGAGGCGGAGACCTACGACGGCAAGCTGGACGAGGACACCATCGCGGCCCGGCTGGATCGCGTCACCCGGCTCGCCGAGGACCTGACGTCGGCCCGCGCCGAGGCCCGGATCGGCGAGACCGTCGAACTCCTGATCGAGTCGTTCGACGGCGACACCGCGGAAGGGCGCGCCGCCCACCAGGGCCCGGAGGTCGATGGCTCGACCACGCTGACCGGTTTCCCGGCGGATCTTGCCATCGGCGATCTGGTCACCGCGGACGTCGTCGGGAGCGAGGGAGTCGACCTGATCGCCACGTTCGCCGCGCAGGTAGGCACCCGAGAGGGTGTTCCGGCAGCTAATCTGACCGCGTGACAATCCCGCCGACGAACCCCGTGCCGCGCGCCGCGGCCGGTGCGCTCAGCGCGCCCAGCGCCTGGAATGTGGCGAACGCGCTGACCGTACTGCGGCTCGCCCTGGTGCCGCTGTTCGTCTGGCTGCTGCTCCGCGACGTCGGCGCGAGCGACGGCAACCGGCTGCTCGCCACCGCCGCCTTCGTGGTCGCGATCGTGACCGACCGGTTCGACGGTGACATCGCCCGCCGCTGGAACATGGTCACCAACTTCGGCAAGATCGCCGACCCGATCGCGGACAAGGCGCTCACCGGCGCAGCGTTCATCGGCCTCTCGATCCTCGGCGACCTGCCTTGGTGGGTCACCGTCGTGGTGATGGTGCGCGAATGGGGTGTCACCGCACTTCGCTTCTGGGTGATCCGGCACGGCGTGATGCCGGCCAGCCGTGGCGGCAAGCTGAAGACGGTCCTGCAGGCGATCGCCCTCGGCCTCTACCTCCTTCCCTGGCACTCGCTCGCCGTTCTGCACTGGACCGCAATCGTCTTCATGGGCGCCGCCGTCCTCGTCACCATCGTCACGGGCCTCGACTACGTCGGCCGGGCCCTCCGTCTTCGAGCCGCCGCCAAACACCCTCTGCCATGACCCCGAACCAACCTCCGGCCTCCACCGGGACCAGCACCGGATCCAGCACCGGATCAAGGACCGGATCGAACACCGCAGAGGCCGCGGCTCCGGGCCCAGCTCGTCCTCGGGAGCTGCCGACCCCCGCTGCCGCTGCACCTCCGGACGTGGTCCTGGGGTTGGTAGCGCGGTTGAAACAGCGCGGGGAAACGCTGGCGACGGCCGAGTCCCTGACGGGTGGCCTGGTGGGCGCCGCGCTGACGGATGTGCCCGGCGTGTCAGCCGTCTACCGCGGCGGAGTCGTTGTCTACGCGACTGATCTGAAGGCAACCCTTGCTGGTGTCCCAGAGGATCTCCTGGCCGCTGTAGGCCCGGTACACCCCGACACGGCCGCAGCACTGGCCACCGGCGTACGGGAGCGGCTTGGGGCCACCTATGGGCTTGCCACGACCGGTGTGGCCGGTCCAGAGCCTCAGGCGGGTGTCGCGGCCGGCACGGTCTACGTCGCGGCCGCGGGGCCGGGCGCAGTACGGGTCCGGAAGTTGTCGCTGAAGGGGGACCGGGCAACTGTCCGGCAGGGCAGTGTGCAGGCCGCGCTGGAGTTGGCTGCCGAGTTAGTGGCGGAAGAACTGGCTTGATCGGAGTGTTGAGACCACCATGGGAACAGGTAAGGCAGACTGGCACGGCGCACCGAAGCTGGACATTGCGAGGAGTAGTGACCCGGCAACGGGTACCGTTGGTCCCCACGACCGAGCTACGGTGCGAGTAGGTTCGGTCCGACAGGCGGAAGGGAGAAACCTCATGGTGCTGGTTCGTGGCCTCTTGGGCGACGTCCTGCGGCGTAAGCGACTGCGCCAAGGGCGCACACTGCGCGAGGTGTCCGCCGATGCCCGGGTCAGCCTGGGCTACCTGTCGGAGGTCGAGCGCGGCCAGAAGGAGGCGTCGAGCGAGCTGCTCGCCGCCATCTGCATGGCGCTGGACGTGCCGCTGTCGACGGTCTTCGCCGAGGTGAGCGAGGATCTGGCCCGCGAAGAGGCTCTGGTGCTGGCGCACCCGGTGATCGAGGCCGAGGTCGTAGCCTCCGCAGCCTGAACCATCCAGCTCGCGGGCGGTCATCGTCCGCTCTCCAGCCATGGCGTCATGCTCGGCCAGACGAACTGCAGCGCCCGGATCGGTGGATCACCAGGGCGCCTGAACATCGTGTTCGCCGTGTAGAGATGCGTCGTCGAGTCCGGCAACCGGAGCAGCCGTGGCCGGAAGAGATCGCCGAGATCGTCACCCTCGTCGAACTGCCGCCCGGCGAGCACTGCCTGTGCGAGCGGCTCGAGGTCGCGCGCGACCAGCTCCGGCCGGCAGTTGAACGTGATGAACTCCGGATGCCCGTGCAGGCTCAGCCCGAGCGTGTAGGCGTACGCCGGGTTCCGCCCGCCGTGGTCGCCTTCGACGAACTGCACCGTCCAGCCGTAGCGCTGGATGTTGGCCAGCAGGCGCTGCTCGTACTCAGGACTCGTGATGCCGCCGCACAGATCGCACATGACTCTCTCCTCTCGGACTCGAACAAATGTTCGACTCGACAGGGAAGATATCCGTCTTTCCGCCGGAGCAGCGGTTCATCCACAGGCGGATTTCACTGCTCGGGCTGGCAGTTGGGGCACCAGTAGCTGACCCGCTCCCGGGGCGGCTCCCCGATCGGGGCCGCCAGGATCGTCGTCCGGCACCGGCGGCACGGTTTGCCCGGCCGCTCGAAGACGTACGAGCGCTGGCCAGGCCGATCGACCCCGGTCGTCACTTGGGCGGCATGCCCGAGATTCGCCTTCATCAGCCGACGGCTGAGGTCGACTGCGGCCGCCAGGTCGACCGAGGCCACCGGCCGCCACGGATGGAGGCCGAGCAGGAAGCAGACCTCGGTCCGATAGAAGTTGCCGATTCCGGCCAGGTTTCGCTGGTCCAGTAGCGCTTCGCTGATCGTCCGTTCAGGCTCGGCGGCGAGATTGGCCAGCGCCAGAGCCCGGTCGAAGTCGGGGGACAGCAGATCAGGGCCGAGATGACCGACCACGGTGTCCTCGGCAGCGGTCGCGACCAGCTCCAGCACCGGCAGCCGATACCCCACCGCCAGCCAGCCGGCCGTCTCCAGGACAACGCGCACCTGATGATCGGCGCCGCCTCTCCACGGCTCGCCAGGTCGGTACAGATGCCAACTGCCGTCCATCCGGAGGTGGCTGTGGATCGTCACTCCGGCCGACAACCGCATCAGCAGATGCTTGCCCTTCGCAACGACCTCGAGCACGCTCCGACCGCTGAGATCGGTCGTGGCCAGCGACGGCACCCGGAAGTCGGTGCGCGTCAACTCCTGCCCACCCAGCGCCTGATCGAGCCGCCGACAGGCTCGCCAGACGGTGTCTCCTTCCGGCATGGCTCAGGCCCGCAGCCGCAGACCGCGCGGCGTCGCGTGGAAGCCGGCCTTCGCCAGCGCATCCCCAAAAGCGGTGTGCCGGACCTGCTCGCCGTCCGCGGTCTCCACGCTGAGCTTGCCCAGATGACCGTCCCTGATGGCCAGGGCCAGCGCGTCCACGGCCGGCTGCAGCAGATCCGGATCCTCGGTGAAGCTCAGCACGGTCCGCCCGCCACGCTCGACATAGACGATCAGCCGCCCATCGACGAGCATCACGAGCGCCCCAGCCTTCCGTCCCGGCCGGTGCCCGCCTGCGTTCTCACGCTCGGGCCAGGGCAGGGCAGCGCCATACGGGTTGGCCGGATCAGCAGCTGCCAGTACTACGGCCCGCGCCGCTGGCTGTTCCTTCGACCGGCTGCCACTCGAGCCGACCGTCGGCAACTCGGCCATTGCCCGCAACCGGTCAACGGCACCAGGCAAGGCGAACTGCGCAGCCCCGAGCCCCGCCACGAAGTACCCGCGGCGGCATCGTCCGGACTCCTCGAAAGCACTCAGCACCTTGTAGACCGCGGCGAACCCACCCGGCGTCCGCTCTGTCATGACTGAGCCACGTGTGACGATCCCATAGCGATCGAGCAGCGTCTCCGCTGCCGCGTGGGCGCGCCTAGTCGCGTCTTCGTTGCGCTCCGGCAGCAATGACCATCGGCCGCCCGCCGTCGGTGGACCACTCCGAGCAGGCATCGCGGGCCGCCCGGCTCTCAGCGGACGTCCTGGCCGCGCGCGAGGCGTAGGACGGCGAGTCCGGTGCGCGCCCCGGCCGCCGCCGACCAGAGATCGGACCGGGGCCAGTGTGTCGTTCGTCAGGTGTCCTGCCCAGACGAGATCCCAGAGGATGCCGACGAGCGTCTGGTCGTCGACCACTCCAGCTGTGGCGCCGACGACATCGCTCAGCTGGCGGAAGAAGAACGCGCCGCCACCGGACAACGCGTCCAGCACCGCCTGATGGGTCTCGCCGACCTCGAAGGCTGGATCCGGATCGGGCAGCGTGAGATCGCAGTTGTCCGCCAGATGGAGCGAGACCCAGCCGTCAGTGCCCGGCAGCGAACCAGAACCGGCCCACACGATCTCGCCGGTCGCGGTCAGCTCGTCCAGCATCGACGGCTGATACCCGGGCACCCGCGATGGCAACACGATCGACTCCAGCGCGGACGCTGGCACAGCACATCCCGCCAACTGCTCCACAGCACCCAGCAGTACGTCGTATCCGCGGCCGCGACTGCTCGTAATGCCTTGCCAGGCAGGCAGGAATCGCGCGAGCGCAGCAGGATCGACGGGCTCGACCTCCTTGCGTAGCGCGGCTAGCGACCGGCGGCGCAGCAACCGCAGTACCTCGCTGTCGCACCACTCCATCGCCATCCCGCCCGGCAGGAATTCACCCTCGACCACTCGCCCCGCCGCGGCCAGCCGGCGCAGCGCGTCCGAAACGACAGCGATGCCGATCCCGAGATGGGTCGCTAGATCGATGGCGCGGAAAGGTCCGTGCGTCCGGGCATACCGCGACACCAGATCGCCCAGTGGATCCGCGACCGACTCGGCATGCGCCTCGGCGATCCCCGGCGGCAGCGGTACGCCGAGTGCGTCTCGCAAGCGCGCGACATCCTCCACGACAGCCCATCGGTGCTCACCCGCGACCCGTACCCGGACCACTCGTCGAGCCGCGGCGAGTTCGGTCAACCAGGCCTCGGCGTCCGAGCCGTCTACGCAACGCTGTGATGCCTCCGGCAACGACAGCGGCCCGACGAGTCGCAGTACGTCGAAGAGCCCTTCGCCGTCGCGAGCGCGTCGATCCTCGGCGAGGCGTTGCAGCTCGGCCTCGGTTCGCAGTACGACCTCGGCATCGAGCAGCTCGCGCAATTCGGTGCGGCCGAGCAGCTCGGCCAGCAGGCCTTGATCGAGCGCCAGCGCCGCCGCGCGCTTCTCGGCGAGTGGGGTATCGCCTTCGTACATGAACGCGCCGACGTAGCCGAACAGCAGCGACTTCGCGAAGGGCGAGGCCTCCGGGGTCTCCACCTCGACCACCGAGATCCGGCGCTCACTGATGCCCGTCAGCAGGTCCTTCAGCGCGGACAAGTCATAGACGTCCTGCAGCACCTCGCGCAGCGTCTCCAGCACGATTGGGAACGAGCCGTACTTGCTGGCCACGCTCAACAACTGCGCTGATCGCTGCCGCTGCTGCCACAGAGGTGATCGCTTGCCTGGATTCCTCCGGGGGAGCAGCAACGCCCGCGCGGCACACTCGCGGAAACGTGCGGCGAACAAGGCCGATCCGCCGACCTCCGCCGTGATCAGATCCTCGATCTCCGCCGGATCGAACAGCACCAGATCGGCTCCAGGCGGCGGCTCGTCCGTCTCCGGCAGGCGCAGGACGATGCCGTCGTCGCCAGAGACCGACTGTGCGTCCATGCCGTACCGCTCGCGGAGCCGGGCCGCGATCGCCAAGGCCCACGGGCCATGCACCTGACCGCCGTAAGGAGAGTGGATGCAGACTCGCCAGTCGCCCAGCTCGTCACGGAACCGCTCGACCAGGATCGTGATGTCGTCGGGCACCCGACTGGTGGCTTCACGCTGCTCGGCCAGGTACGCGACCAGGTTGTTGGCGGCGTACTCGTCGAGGCCGGCGTCGCGTGCTCGCTTGATGGCCTTCGCCGGCGGCAACGCGGCCATCGTCCGCACGAAGGCGCCGGTCGCGGCTCCCAGCTCGGCCGGGCGGCCGACCGCGTCGCCCTTCCAGAACGGCAATCGGCCCGGCTGCCCGGGGGCTGGGGAGACCAGCACCCGATCGTGAGTGATGTCCTCTATCCGCCAGCTGGAGGCGCCGAGCGTGAAGACGTCGCCGACCCGGGACTCGTAGACCATCTCCTCGTCGAGCTCGCCGACGCGGTGGTTCGTGGACTCGCCGACCAGGAAAACGCCGAACAGGCCTCGGTCCGGGATCGTGCCACCGCTGGTCACCGCGAGCCGCTGCGCACCTGGCCGGCCCGAGATCTCGCCGCTGACCCGGTCGAACACGATCCGCGGCCGCAGTTCGGCGAACTCGTCCGACGGATAGCGCCCGGACAACATGTCCAGTACGCCGTCGAATGCCGACCGCGGCAGTGTCGCGAACGGAGCACAACGCCGTACCAGTGCGTAGAGCTCGTCCACGTCGATCGGGTCGAGGGCGACGATCGAGACGATCTGCTGAGCTAGTACGTCGAGCGGGTTGGCCGGGATGTGCAGACTCTCGATCAGCCCGTCCCGCATCCGCTGGACCACCACGGCCGTGTCGATGAGGTCGCCGCGGAACTTCGGGAACAGCACACCCCGCGAGATCGCGCCGACCTGGTGACCCGCGCGGCCGACCCGCTGCAGACCGCTCGCGACCGACGGCGGCGCCTCGACCTGGATGACCAGATCGACCGCACCCATGTCGATGCCGAGCTCGAGACTGCTGGTCGCGACCACACAAGGCAGCCGGCCCGACTTCAGATCAGCCTCGATCAGGGCTCGCTGCTCCTTGCTGACCGAACCGTGGTGGGCCCGGGCGATCAACGGGGGAGCGGCCAGCGAAGCGCCCGACTGGGCCATCACCTGGGCCGGCGAACCGGCCTCCGGCAGCTCGAGCTCGGCTCGCTCGGCGGCGATCTCGTTCAGCCGGGCGGTCAGTCGCTCGGCCAGTCGGCGGGAGTTGGAGAAGACGATGGTGGATCTGTGCGCGGCGATCAGGTCGAAGACGTGCTCCTCGACATGTGGCCAGATCGACGCGTGCCGAGGTGGACCGGTGGCCGGCCCGGACGTCTCGACCTCGGTGTTCGCCAGCTCGGCCATGTCCTCGACCGGTACGACGACGCTGAGGTCCCACTGCTTGGTGAACTTCGGCTGGACCACGGTCACGGGCCGCTCGCCGCCGAGGAAACGCGCGACCTCCTCGACCGGCCGGACCGTCGCCGACAGCCCGATCCGCTGGGCGGGCTCGGGCAGCAGCGCATCGAGCCGCTCGAGGGTGAGCGCGAGATGGGCACCGCGCTTCGTACCGGCGACCGCGTGCACCTCGTCGACGATGATCGTCTCGACGCCTCGCAGCGACTCCCTCGCCTGAGAAGTGAGTAGCAGGAACAGCGACTCGGGCGTGGTGATCAGAATGTCGGAAGGCTTGGTGGCGAACCGTCTGCGCTCGTTGGCCGGCGTGTCACCCGAGCGGACGGCGACCTCGACGTCGATCGGCGACTCACCCAGTCGCCGGGCGGTCTCCCGGATCCCGATCAGCGGGGCCCGCAGGTTGCGCTCGACATCGACCGCCAGCGCCTTCAGCGGCGACACGTAGAGCACCCGGCAGCGCAGCTTCGGATCGTCCGGCGGGGGCGTGGTGGCGAGCCGGTCGAGCGCCCAGAGGAAGGCCGCCAGCGTCTTGCCCGAACCAGTCGGGGCGACCACCAGGGCGTCCCGGCCCGCGGTGATCGCGTCCCACGCCTCGAGCTGGGCCGGGGTGGCTGCCTCGAAGACGTCGCCGAACCACGCCCGGGTCGCGGGCGAGAAGCGGCTCAACGCGCTGGATCTCTGCACGGCCACCATCTTGCCCGGCCGCACCGACAGTTTTCGTCTGGACCGTTCCCAGCGGTCGCAGTGTCCCTGTCTTCTGGAATGATCGCCGCATGAAGAACCGCGTGCGCACCGCGCTCGTCATCGTGGCCTGCCTGGTCGGTCTGACCGGCTGCGTGAAGCTCGATGCCGACCTCAAGGTGAATTCCAACGAGACCGTCTCCGGCACGATGCAGATCGGTATCGACAAGCAGTTGCTGACCAGCAGCGGTCAGTCGATCGACGCGATCCGCGAGCAGGTCGAGAAGGGGATCAAGCAGACCGCCACCGAGGGCGTGACCTGCGAGGCCTTCCAGGACGACAAGTACGTCGGATCGAACTGCACCTTCGACAACGTGCCGTTCAGCAAGATGGGGACGTCGACCGGTCAGGGCGTGGGCTTCCGCAAGGACGGCGACAAATTCGTGGTCACGGTCAAGCAGGCGAACCTCGGCAGGAACACTGGCGGTGCCACGCCGGTGGTCAACTTCAAGATCACCATGCCGGGCAAGATCCTCGAGCACGACTCAGGCGCCAAGGTCGACGGCCGCACGGCGACGTACGACAGCCTCGACAAGCTGGGCAACGTGTCGCTGACGTCCGAGGCCGGCAGCAGCTTCCCAACGTGGGCGCTGATCCTGATCATCGTGCTACTGCTGCTCGCGGCGGGTGCCGTGGCCTTCTTCGTACTGCGTGGGCGCAAGGCCAAAGCGCAGCAGTACGGCCAGTACGGGCAGTACCCGGGCCAGCCGCAGCAGGGCCAGTGGGGACCCCAGTACGGCGGCCAGCAGGGCGCACCTGGTCAGTACGGTCCGCCGCAGGGCCAGCCTGGGTACGGGCAGCCCGGTCAATACGGGCAGGGGCAGCCGGGTCAGTACGGTCAGCCGCCGCAGCAGTACGGTCAGCCCGGTCAGGGGCAGTACCCTGGGCAGCCGCAGCCTCCGCAGCAGGGTCAGCCCGGCCAGTGGGGACCGCAGCAGCCGCCACAGGGTCCGCCGCCTCAGCAGGGTCAGGGCGGTTGGGGTCAGCCGCCTCAGGGACCGCCCGCTCAGGGACAGCCTCCGCAGCAGGGGCAAGGTGGCTGGGGCCAGCCGCCGCAGCAGGGCGGACAGCAAGGCGGCTGGAACCGGCCGCCGGACGACGATGGGCAGTAATGAGACTGACGGAGTTCTGGGCCCGGATGGACAGCCATCTGGGCCCTGCCTACTCGCGAACCTGGGCGGAGACCCAGGCGCTGAGTGAGCTCGGCGGCCGCACGGTCGTCGAGGCCCTGTCCGACGGCGAAGCCGCCAAGGCCGTCTGGCGCGCCGTCTGGGCGCACCTCCAACTGCCGGCCAGCGAGCGCTAGCCAGTCGGCGTGCGTTCGCTGGACGGCTAGCTGCCGGCGAGGGTGCGTTCTGGTTCGGGGTCGGCCAGTGCTTCTGTGGGGTCCGGGTCGCGCTTCTGCGCGAGCTTGCTCGGCCACCACAGATGCCGGCCGATGTCGAGGTTGAGCGCCGTCACCAGGACGGACCGGACCACGATGGTGTCCAGCAGCACGCCCAGGGCGACCGCGATGCCGATCTCCGCGAACGCGACCACCGGCATCGTCGCCAGTACTGCGAACGTGCCCGCCAGCACCAGGCCGGCCGAGGTGATCACCCCGCCGGTCGCGGCGACGCCGATCAGCGCGCCGCGTCTGGTGCCGTGCACCTTCGACTCCTCGTGCACCCTGGTCATCAGGAAGATGTTGTAGTCGATGCCTAGGGCAACAAGGAAGACGAAGACGAACAACGGCAGCGAACTGTCCGCGCCCTCGAACCCCAGCAGCTGACTGAACACCAGCGAGCTGATCCCGAGCGCGGCACCGAAGGACAGCACTACGGTTGCCACCAGCAACACCGGCGCCAGCAGCGACCGCAGCAGCAACGCCAGGATGATCAGCACCACCGCGAGCACGGCCGGAATGATGATCTTGTTGTCGTCGGTTGCCGCGCGTTGCGTATCCAGCAGGATCGCGGCACCACCGCCGGCCAGCGCATCGGCCCCGTCGACCGCATGGACGGCCGCCCGCACCCGGTCAACCGTGTCCTTCGCCGCCTCGGTGTCGACCGCATCGGACATGGTGCCCTCGATATACGCAAGGCCACCGGCCGTCTGCGGCTCGGCGACTGAGGCAATGCCCTGCACCGACGACATCGCAGTACGGATCTCTGTAGCGTGATCTGCCTTGCCTACGACGACCAGTGGGTTGCCTGCTCCGGCCGGGAAGTGTGCTGCCACTACCTTCTCGCCGACCACCGAGTCCGGGGTTCCGGTGAAGGACTGCTCGTTCGTCAGCCCGTTGGCGTCAAGTGTGAGCATGCCGAGCGCCGCAGCGCCCAGCAGAACCGTGGTGGTGATCCAGGTGAGCCGAGGCCGTACTGCGATCCTGCGCCCGATCCGGCCCCACACACTCGTCTCTGTGTGATCGTCGGACCCGTACGTCGGCCGGATCGGCCAGAACACCCAGCGGCCGCAGATCACCAGCAGTGCGGGCAGCAGCGTCAGCATGGCGAGCAGCGCGACCACGATGCCGACTGCCGCCACGGGGCCGAGGCCACTGGTCGAGTTCATGGAAGCCAGCAGCAGGCACAACATGCCGGCTACCACTGTGGAGCCGGACGCGAAGATGGCAGGACCGGATCGATGCAGGGCAAAGGCCATCGCCTCATGCCTGTCCTGATGTCGACGGAGCTCCTCCCGGTACCGGGCGACCAGCAGCAGGGCATAGTCGGTCCCGGCGCCGAAGACGAGCACTGTGAGGATGCCTGCGCTCTGGGCGTTCACTGTCAGGTCTGCCTTGGTCGCCAGCAGGTAGATGACGGCCTGTGCGGCGAACAGCGCAACACCTGCCGAGATCAGCGGCAGCAGCCACAGCACTGGGCTTCTGTAGGTGAGCAGCAGGATCACGATCACTACCGCAGCCGCGGAGTACAGCAACTTGCCGTCGATCCCGGCGAACGCCTCCTGGGAGTCGGCAGCGAAGCCGCCAGGCCCGGTCAGGTGGAACGACAGTCCATCAGGTCGCTCGGCGGCGAGCCTGCGGATGTCATCGGCTCTGGCGCCGATCACTTCCCAGCCGCCAGCGCCCGCGTTGATCGGTACCAGGACCTGCAGCGCCTTGCCGTCCTCCGACGGAATCGGCCCGACTACGTCCCGATCGACGTCCTGCAGCTTCCCGTACTCCGCTACGTGGCCGGCGACGGCTTGCTTGTCAGCGTCGGTCAGTCCGGTAGGTCGTTCGTAGACCAGCACGGCGGGGATCTCGTCCGGTGAGGAGAACTGTGCCGTTGCCTTCAGCACCTCGGTGGACTCGGCATTGCCGGGCAACCAGGACACAGCGTCGTTCTCCTGTGCACCAGTCAGCTTGCCGGCTGGGCTGAAGCACACGGCGACCGCCACGATCCACAGCCCGAGCACGATCCACTTAGACACCTTGCCGCACGGCAACGCCGCGAGCCGCCCTGATCCCGCCATTCGCTATCACGCCCCCTGGGGAAGCGCCCGCCCGCCGTACGCCGGGTCGTCGACGACACACCCCTGGTCCAGACTCCTGGCTGTCACGGGCGCACGTCAACGAGCCCCGCGTAGTACTCCGGTCACTGTCCGCAGGGGGTTGCCCTAACGGTCACTGGTCCAGCCGGAACGCTCTGCCCACTCCTCGGCGGGCAGATAGATCAGGTCGCACACGGGATCCTTCAGATCGGCGTACTCGCCGACTGACTCCAACGGCAGCGACGCGGCCCGCCGCTTGAACTCCCCGTACGCCGCTGCGGTGTCCGGGTGGGCACGTAAGTAGTCCCTGAAGAGCAGCGCGTACCGCTGGTTGGCGCGGCCGGCCACACGCAGATGCAGGTTCACCCGGCGGCGGTACATGGGCTCGATCACCAGTCGCTTCACCCACTGGAACTCGTCCTTGGGCAGGCCGGGCACCGGGTGGTCACGCCGGGGCGCCCTCGCCTCCCAGTCGGTCGCTACCAGCAGTTGCACGGCGTCTTCCAGCTCGGACTCGGCCGCCACGGTCACCTGGATGTCGAGGACGTCCTTGGCCGCCAGGCCCGGTACCGAGGTCGAACCGATGTGGTCCACCCGTACTGCGACGTCGCCGAGGATGTTGCTGATCACCTGGGCCGTCTTGTCGTACTGCGCGGCCCAGCTCGCGTCCGGGTTGACTATGGCGATCGCGCTCATGAGGTGATCATTCCAGTGAGTCGCCGTCTCAGACAGGCTTTACCCGGAAGGCGCTGGTGCTGAGCAGCTCGGCTGCGGCGTACGCGGCCTTGCGAATGCCCTTGCGCTCGTCGAAGTACCCGCCGACCACTCCGACCGCAGGGAGCTTGCCGAGCATCCTTGCGCCGATGCTGCCGCGAGGCCGCTCTTCGAACACCTCTCCGAGTCCACCGAAGAGCTTGCTGATCCGCCAGACCAGGCGGACACCCTTGCGGAGACCGGCCTCCTCTGACTCGTTACCCAGCCCCAGTTGCTCCGCGACATCCTTGCCGGCAGTGGTGGGATCGTCGTACCGCAGTACGTCGTCAGGCGTGATCGGGCGAGCTGTAAGCACCCTGGCGATCACAGCGGTCCGGTCCGCGTGCGCGTCGACGCCGTACTCGCGACAGACCGCCCCGATCACCATGGCCTGTACTGCGGCGCCAAGGGTGTCCTTGACCGGCAGGGCGTCGGTTGCAGCGCCACCGAGGCGGGGGAGACCCGCTACCACCGCTGCGAACCCGCCGAGCCGCTCCACCCACCAGTCGCAGCGCTTGGCCAGCGGCAGGGTCGGCCACTCGGCGTGGCCGGGCACCTTCATCTTGAGCAGCCGGTCGATCGCGAGGATCAGGCCCTTCTCGGCCAGGTTGGGTTGCTCCTGGGCGGAGTACTCGGCCAGGACGCTGCGGATGCCGAAGGGGTCCTGGGAGCGGAGTGCGTCGAGCACCGAGTCGATGCCGAACTCGACCCGGCTGAGGGCGAGGACGACGGCGGAGTCGGGGATGTCAGGACGGTCGGTCACGACCGCCAGGGTAGGGACTCGAAGGTCCAGCCACGATCTCGGGGTGCTTCGGCGTGTCAGTTGTGATTCGAACAGGTGTTCGGGCTATTTTGTCTCGTACGAGTTCCTCGGATCGGCCGGGTTTGTCCACAGATTCTCTCCGGCACCGAAAACTGTCCGTCGGAACCCATACCGTCTCTGGCGACAACGAATTTCCTCCGGGCAGCTGGACAGCGGCCCCGATAGTAGATGGGTTAGGTGGCAGTCACATGGCTGGTGCAGCGGCGAAGGACGACCGCAAGGCCGCGGATCGCGAGAAGGCGCTGGCGACGGCGCTGACGCAGATCGAGCGAAGCTGCGGCAAGGGTGCGGTGATGCGCCTGGGCGAGCAGGGCCGCGCGCCGATCGAGGTCATCCCGACCGGTTCGATCGCGCTCGACATCGCGCTCGGGATCGGCGGCCTGCCGCGCGGTCGTGTGGTGGAGATCTACGGTCCGGAATCATCCGGTAAGACGACGGTCGCGCTGCACGCAGTGGCGAACGCACAGGCGGCCGGCGGGATCGCGGCGTTCATCGACGCCGAGCACGCGCTGGACCCGGACTACGCCCAGAAGCTCGGCGTCGACACCGACGCGCTGCTGGTCTCGCAGCCGGACTCCGGTGAGCAGGCGCTGGAGATCGCCGACATGCTGATCCGCTCCGGCGCGATCGACATCGTCGTGATCGACTCGGTGGCCGCGCTGGTGCCCCGGGCCGAGATCGAGGGCGAGATGGGCGACAGCCACGTCGGTCTGCAGGCCCGGCTGATGAGCCAGGCGCTGCGGAAGATGACCGGTGCGGTCAGCGGGACCAACACCACCGCGATCTTCATCAACCAGCTGCGCGAGAAGATCGGCGTGATGTTCGGCTCCCCGGAGACGACGACCGGTGGTAAGGCGCTGAAGTTCTACGCCTCGGTGCGACTCGACGTGCGCCGGATCGAGTCGCTGAAGGACGGTACCGACTTCGTCGGCAACCGGACCCGGGTCAAGGTCGTGAAGAACAAGGTGGCCCCGCCGTTCAAGCAGGCCGAGTTCGACATCATCTACGGCCAGGGCATCAGCCGCGAGGGCAGCCTGCTGGACCTCGGTGTGGAGCAGGGCTTCGTCCGCAAGGCCGGTGCCTGGTTCACCTACGAGAGCGACCAGCTCGGTCAGGGCCGGGAGAACGCGCGGAACTTCCTGCGCGACAACCCGGATCTGGCCAACGAGCTGGAGAAGAAGATCAAGGAGAAGATGGGCATCGGCCCGGTAGTCGTCGACGTGCCGGCCGAGGCTGCGGCCGCGGTCGATGTCGACTTCTGATCGCCCGTCGTCTCCCGGCGCCAACCGTCCGGGCAGCTCCAGGAAGGCTTTGCCGGAGCTGCCCGACGGAGTCCGCCGGGGACTAGCGGGAATCGTTCCGCCTCAGCAGTTGGAGGCCGATCCAGAGGCGGAACGAGCCCCTGTTCAACCGCTCCCGTGGTCCCTTGGGGATGACGCGGGGGCATCCGGGAAGTCCGCCGGGAGCCGCAGCGGTCGGGGTTCCTCAGGGCAAGGTCGCTCAGGCCAAGCTCCCTCAGGTGGAGGTCGGTCTGGGCAAGGTCGGTCTGGGAGGCCTCGCCGTTCTACGGGTGGGCGGGTCGGCGGTGTTGCCGATGGCTCGGCCGACGGTGGAGCGATCGATGCTTTCGAGGGCCCTGCCGACCGTATGCCGGACTGGGCTGCCAGCGAGCCGGTAGATGTCTGGATGCCGGGTGAGTCGGCCAGTGCGCCGGTTGATGTGTGGACGTCGGGTGGGTCGGCCAGCGAGCCGGTTGATGCCTGGATGACGGGTGGGTCCGCCGGCGGTGGTGGCGTCGACTCGTCCGCGTCCAGTGGGTCATCCGGGGTGGCCGGCAGTGGCAGATCGGCGGGCGGCAGCATCGGCGCGCCCGCCGCAAGTTCCGTTGGTGCTTCCAGCCGGTTGGGTGATGCTGTCGCCGATTCTGGTGATGCTGCTTCAGACGTTGCTGCTCCGAGTGTTGACGCTCCGGGTGTTGACGCTCCGAGTGGTGATGGTTCTTCTGGCGGCAGATCGTCGGGAACGGGTGGTCGGCGGAGGTCAGGGCTGCGGGGGAGCCGGCGGTTCGGTGACAGACGGCCGAGTGCGTCGGCGGATGCCGAACTCGACGAGTCGGCGGATCCAGCGTCCACGGCGCGGACGATCCTGCTCGACAAACTGAGTGGTCAGCCTCGGACTCGAGCTGAATTGGCCGACCTGCTGGCCGAGCGCGAAATCCCCGACGACGTGTCGGACGAGGTGCTTGATCGCTTCACCGACGTCGGGCTGATCGACGACGCGGCCTTCGCGAACGCCTGGGTCGAGTCACGCCATCGCGGCCGCGGCCTGGGCAAGCGCGCTCTCGCCCAGGAACTCCGCCGCCGAGGCGTCGACGACGAACTCGCCCGCGACGCCCTCGAAGAACTCGACCCCGACCAGGAAGAAGCCACCGCGCGCGCCCTGGTCCGCAAGAAGCTCCGCTCGATGCGCTCCCTCGATCGCCAGGTCGCCATGCGCCGCCTGATCGGCATGCTCGCCCGCAAGGGCTACCCAGGCGGCCTCGCCATGACCATCGTCAAACAAGAACTAGCCGCGACCGACGAGGAACTCCCCCTCCTCAACGACTCAGGCCTCGAAGCCGACTAACGCCGTACCGAGCGGGCTGGCCCGCTCGATGAGGCGTCCCGCTAGCGGCGCCCACAAGACATCAGTGAGTCGTACCCGTACCGCCGCACTGACGCGGCACCTGGCACGGCAACGGAGCGACCAGCGCCTGGCGTCTCGCCATCGGCCCCAAAGGCAGTCGGCTGCGGTACGCCAGCGGCGCCACCGGCGTACGGGCGGCTGCCCGGTAGGTCGGCAACGAGCGCTATCCGAGTCGTGCGGTATTGGCTAGCGGCGGAGGCGGCATTCGCGCTGACCTCGACCGCGACAGACCGCCCGAAGGACCTCCTGTCAGGACTACTCGGCGGGACGCGCGGGTTTGCCCCTGGACAACGAGTTCATCCGGATTCGTCCGGGATCACCCACCGAACTCGCCGCGGCACGCAGGATCGAAGCGTCAGCACATCATCGAAAGGATCGACGATGAACATACGACGCACACTCACGTCGGCGGCGCTCGCCACCGGGCTCGGAGCGGCCGTCCTGGTCGCGGCCCCGGCCACCCAGGCGAATGCCGACTGGTACCAGTGCGCCGCAGGGAAGTTCTGCCTCTTCCACTACGCGGATGGCGGAGATAGCCCCTTCACCGACGGAGTTGCTCCGATCTGGCACCAGGACCTGCATTCCATCGGTTTCGGGGACTGGGCCTGGTCGGTCTGGAACCGCACCGGGGCTTACATTTGCGTCTACCAGCACCACAACTACAACAGGGGGGAGCAGGGGTGGTCGCGCAAGATCCCGCCGGCTACACATCCGGACGCGGCACAGAACTTTTTTAGCCGAATTGTCAGCTCCTACAGCGTTGTCAATGCCGGCGATAGCTGCGACAAGCCCTTGGCGCCCCGGTAGTCATCGACTGCTGAGTCCCGTGCCGGTTCTGGCGGACGCCTGCGCACCGGCCAGGACCGGGACCCACAGAGCAGTCCCAGCGGCGTTGAAGGCCGGGCAAGGATCAACAGCTCGCACAGCCGAATCGCCTCAGGCGTCATCAGGAAGTGTCAGAAAGCGAATCGCGTGTCTCCAGCGGGTCCCACAAAGCGCCGGTCGGTTACCGTGCGCCGGTGGCGCGCCAGCCAGCCACCGCAGTACGCCGTACGAGATGGCTGCGGTCCGCCGAGTTCGCCGCTCCGCGCGGCTACGGCTCGCCCACCCGCAGTACCGGTCACGTCGCGCTTGTCCCGCAGTACCGGTCATGCCGCGGTTCTCCCCGCAGCACCGGTCGCGTCGTTCTTCTCTCGACGTGGTGGCCGCAGCCCTCCTCGCGGCGTTCCGGCCGGCGCGCTTTTGCCGCTGTGCCGGCTGCGTTGGGTGGGAGTGGGGGGCAAGGAGATGGGGTGTGGGCGGCGAGGGACGTTGACGGGTGGGGGTTGACGGTGTCTGATCCGAAGTACGGATCGGTTTTGTGCGGTCCGTAGGCTGAGATTTTCGTCCGATCCGCCCCTGACACCTCTCGGAGGGTGCAATGAACGATTTCCAGGAACAGGCTAAGAACTGGCTCCGGAATGTCGTCAAGCAAAACCCGGACAAGATCAAGGCGGGCGTGGAGAAGGCTGGCGACCTGATCGACAAGCAGACCGGCGGGAAGTACGCCGAGAAGGTCGATTCGGTTCAGGAGAAGGTCGGCAACTATGTCGACTCTCAGGGCCAGCCTTCCGAGTCGCCCGGTGGTCCCGGGACCACCGCACCCGAGCAGACGACCCAACCCACCGACTCCGGACCAGACCAGTCGGCCCCTACTGACCCGACCACGCCCGACTCGAGCAAGACAGACTCGAGCACGACCGAGTCGACCGCCCCCGAGGCGAGTACGAGCGAGCCGACCAGCGAGGCGACGACGACCGAGCCCGAGGCGGCTGAGCCAGAAGCGGCCGACTCCGGCGCGGACTCCAGCACGAGCGAGTCCACCGGTGACGAGGGCGGCGCGGAGTCCAGCGCGGGCAATTCGAGTGCGGGTGAGTCCAGCGCGGATGAGTCTGGTGCTGGCGACTCTGCCGTGGATTCTGGTGCTGAGGGTGCGGTCGATGAGGCTGACCCGGATGCTGTGGATGGCACTGTGGTCGGTGGTGATGCGCCGGATGTCGCGAGCAACCCGAGCAGTTCGGCCGGGTCCGGTACGGAGGGGACCGAGACCGGCGGTACTGCGACCGGTACCACTGACGGCGGTCTCCCTGGACCGAGGTAGTTCTCACCCGAGCACCAGCAATAGCAACCCCCATCGACCCGGGCTCTTCTCCTGCACGCAGAAGGTGGAGCCCGGGTCGATGACATATGTCCGGCACCTTCCCGTACTACGAAAGCGCGCTGGAGGCGACGGTGGCCGTAAGGCAGTTGAGTGCGGGGCCGGGGCGAGTGCGCGTCCTGCTGAACCACGTGTCCACCGGCTGTGGCGGGCTCGGGAACCGGCTGGCCGGGATGGATGTGGGCGGCAACGGTGGGGGGGTGGGTTGTGGTGGGCAACGGGATGGGGGTCGGGGAGAGACGGCGCTTGGTCGGGCGGGTGCGGCGTACGGTGATCGGGTGCTGACCTTCTGGTGATCTGCGGTCAAGGTCTCGATTTGACCGGGGTTCTGGTCGGTGGGTGTTCGTCTTGACCCTGTGGATAGCCGCGCTTAGCCTCGGATTCAGTAAGGGATCACTCCATCGCAAGGTGGCGTACATAGCAGCGGCCGGCTGGACCGGCCGGACACCCGGGCCATGACCGTGGCGCGGGGGACAAGAGACCAACGCTCGACCGAGCTGCCGCAGAGGACGACCCGGCACGGCCGGGGGTTCGCAGCACCGCCGAACCGGGTGGTGCTCTTCGTCGTACCGTCCTGCTGATCGCTGTGAAGCTCCCTTCGACGCCGACAACGTCACGCCCCTGGGCGCGACCTGCAGAGGGGAGACGCCGATGTCACTCGCGGCTATGCCGACGGCGGCATCTGTGGGGCTCGTCCTGATCGGGTTGCTGATTGTCGGCCTGCTGGCCTGGATCGGCCTGACGCTGTCCCGCCGCAAGGTCGCTGACCTGTCCGCGGCCGCCAGTGCCGCTGAGGCGAACGCGAAGCTCGAGGCCGCCACGATCACGGCCGGCGCGAAGTCCGCCGCCGAACTCGTGACCCGGCAGGCAGAAGAAGCAGCCGCCGTACTGCGCGTCCGCGCCGAGGTGGCCGAGCAACGCGCCGAGGAAATCCGCCGCGATGCCGAAGGACGCGCGTCCGAAGTACGGCGGGAGGCCGAGCTGCGTGCCTCCGACGTACGCCGGGAAGCCGAGTCCGAGGCGCAGTCGATCCGCGAGGACCTGCGCGAGCAGCGGCTGGAGATGGAGCGGCGCGAGCACCGATTGACCGAGCGCGAGGAACGTCTCGACGAGCAGCACCGCGGGATCGACCAGCGCCAGTCCGAGCTGACCGCGCAACTCGCCGAGTTGGACCTTCGCAAGACCGAGATCCGCGATCTCGACGACGAGCGGCGCCGGATCCTGGAAGGCGTCGCCAACCTGACCACCGAGCAGGCGAAGGCCGAGCTGGTCGCCGCGATCGAGGCGGAGGCGAAGCGGCACGCGCACATGATCGTTCGCGACATCGAGCGCCAGGCGCAGGATGAGGGCGAGATCAAGGCGCGCAAGATCATCACCGGCGCCGTCCAGCGGCTCGCGTCGGAGCAGACCAGTGAGTCCGTCGTCTCCGTGGTGCATCTGCCCAGCGACGACATGAAGGGCCGGATCATCGGGCGCGAGGGCCGCAACATCAGGTCCTTCGAGCAGACCACCGGCGTCAATCTGATCATTGATGACACCCCCGAAGCGGTGCTGCTGTCCTGCTTCGACCCGGTACGCCGGGAGACGGCGCGGCTGACCCTGGACTCGCTGGTACTCGACGGCCGGATCCACCCGAGCCGGATCGAGGAGATCTACGAGCGCAGCAAGGGCGAGGTCGCCGAGCTGTGCGAGCGAGCGGCCGAGGACGCGATGGCCGAGGTCGGGATCACCGATCTGCATCCGGAGTTGATGCGGACGATGGGCCTGCTGCGCTATCGGACGTCGTACGGGCAGAACGTGCTCAAGCACCTGATCGAGTCGGCGCACATCGCGGGGATGATGGCGGCGGAACTCGGGCTGGATGCGAAGCGGTGCAAGCGGGGCGCGTTCCTGCATGACATCGGCAAGGCGTTGACGCATGAGTCCGAGGGGAGTCATGCGATTGTCGGCGCCGAGCTTGCTCGTAAGTACGGCGAGGACGACGACATCGTGCACTGCATCGAGGCGCACCACAACGAGGTCGAGGTGCGGACCGTCGAGGCCGTACTGACCCAGGCGGCGGACGCGGTCAGTGGTGGGCGGCCGGGTGCGCGGCGCGAGTCGCTCGAGGCGTACGTGCAGCGGCTGGAGCGGTTGGAGGAGATCGCGATGCATCACGACGGCGTCGAGAAGGTCTTCGCGATGCAGGCCGGCCGGGAGATCCGCGTGATGGTGCTGCCGGACGCGGTCGACGACATCGCCGCGCAGGTGATGGCGCGCGACATCGCCAAGCAGGTCGAGGAGGAGCTGACCTACCCCGGCCAGATCCGCGTCACGGTGGTCCGCGAGTCCCGCGCAACCGAGGTCGCCAAGTAAGCGCACACAGCTCCGGCGGGCAGGCGATCATTCGGCCCAACTCGCTGTCCGCGTCCACCACCACGCCCCCTGTCCTTCCTAACTGAGTGTATCCGCCAGGGTCCGTTCGGTCGCGGAGTTATCCACAGGGTCGTGCTGCGCGGCGACCTACTCTGCGTACTTCGCGCGCCATTCCGGCGGCTCGAAAGGGGAGCCGTAGATGCGGGTTTCGCGGGCGATCCGGCCGTTGGCGAATTCGACGACGTTCGCTACGTGATAGACGTCGCCGCCGTAGTCCGACCGGCCGAGCAGGACGAAGTGGTCGCCCGCGCCGGTGATCCGCTGCACCTCGATGGACGGTGGCGCCGGGTACTCCTGCTGCATCGCGCGCATCTTGTCCCGGCCGACGATCCGTTCGCCCGACTGCGGCATCTCCAGCACGTAGTCCTCGGCGCGCAACTCGTGCTCGGCCTCGGCCGACAACGCGAGTTGCCCGTCCATCGGCCAGAGGCGTTCCAGCAGCTCGCGGTTCTTGTCGGTCATCGGGACCACCTGCCCTTTCTCGAGCCAGTGTCCGCCGCCGCCTTCAGCCAGTCTTAAACCGCCTCTAGCTGACGCACCAGGGCCGCCGGAACCCGCAGACCGGTCGCCTTCACAGTCCTGATGAACTGCTCGACCAGTACGTCGCCCCGCCCGGCCGCCAGCGCGACGACATCCCGGGACTGCGGCGGATCGAGTCGATGCACGGTCCCCGCGAACCCAGCCGGAACCCCGCTCACCGGTACTACGGCCGCTCCGAGGCCCGCCGCTGCCAGGGCAGGCGCGGAGGTGGTTTGCCGAGTGCGGATGACGACCTCAGGCGCCACCATGTGCTCGGCGAAGAGCCCGTCCAGCCAGCCGGCGAGGCCATGCGGACCGGCGTACTGGATTAGGGGGTAGCCGTGCAGGGCGCTGATCGGGATCGGGCCGGGTTGGTCGCCGAGCGGGTCGCCGGTGCAGAAGGCGATGACGATCTCCTCGCTTGCGAGCAACTCGACGGCGCCGTCCCAGCGGGTCGGACGCGGGCTGATCGCGACGTCGATCTCGTCAGCGGTGATCATCGCGGCGAGCGCGTCGGCGCTGGACCGTTCCTGCAGGACGAGCCGTACGCCGGGGTGACGCCTTCGCCAGGCGCGGAGCAGCGGAGCCAGCAGCCCGGCGGTCATCGAGCCCGCGCAGCCGATCCGGAGCTGGCCGGCGTCCAGCGCGGCGACCGCGTGACCGGCCTGCACAACGCGGTCGGCGGCCTCCAGTGCTCCGTGCGCGTGCCGCAGAGCTTCGCGTCCCGCGGCGGTCGGACGGATACCGCGGGGCAACCGTTCGAACAGCGGTGAGCCCAACTCGCTCTCCAGCATGGCGATCTGGTGCGAGAGCGCGGGCTGCGAAAGATGCAGCTGCGCGGCGGCCCGGGTGATCGACCCGGCCTCGACCGTGGCGACGAAGCACTCCAGGGCTCGCAAGGTAGGCATAGAAACATTCTATGGCAAGCATCGAGAACTGGTCTTTGTGCTGATGGCTTGAAGTGGTCAGGCTGGACGCATGACAACAGCAGAACTCAACGGCCGGCAGGTAGTCATCGTGGCGGGCACCTCGGGCATCGGCAGACAGCTGGCTCAGGATGCCGTCGACCAAGGTGCACAGGTGACGATCACCGGTCGCAGCGACGACGCAGTACGGGCCGTGGCGGAATCGATCGAGGGATCGGTCGCGACGGCAGTCGTTGACCTGAGCAACGAGGAGTCGATCGCCGAACTGGCCACCGAACTCGCGCGGCGGGACGTCGTCGTCGACCACCTGATCTCGCTGGCCAACGCACCGGCGAAAGGTCCGGTGGAGAAGCTGGAGCGCGAGGCCATCACGCGCGCGTTCGACGCGAAGGTGATCGGTGCGCTGCTCCTGGTCAAGCACCTGCGGCCGACGGCCTCGGTCACTCTGTTCTCGGGGATCGTCGCCTGGCGTCCGCGGCCCGGGATGGCCGTCACGGCGACGACCAACGGCGCGGTCGCCTTCCTCGCTCAGGCGCTCGCCCTCGAGCTGGCCCCCGTGCGCGTCAACGCGGTATCGCCCGGCATCGTCGATTCGGGCGCCTGGGACGGGATGGGCGCGGACAAGGACAAGTTGTTCGCCGACGTGGCCGCGAAGAATCCGGCCCGCCGGATCGGGACCACCCAGGACATCTCGACGGCCGTACTGAGCGCGATCACTAACCCGTTCCTGACGGGCACGGTCCTCCACCTGGACGGCGGCGCCCGCCTCGTCTGAGCTATTCCTCCTTGGGAAGGTGGCTGGGAGTCACATCGATGTGCTCCTGGATCGCGTACTCGTGCGGCTCGGTCGTGTACTGATCCTCGACCGTCGGCTTGATCAAGGTGATCTCCTCGTCGTGCTTGGCGTTCGCCAGGCGGTAGGAGAACCACAGCCCGAACGCGCCGCCGAGCATGATCACGATGCCGACGACGGTGAGGTTGATCCAGCTCGACGTGTCGCGGATGGCGAAGGCGATGATCGCCCCGACCGCGATGAGTGCAATGCCCCCGTTGATCCTCATCGTCACCTCCAGGTAACTTTCTGTGATGTTCTTTACGCTCGGTACCCGATCCGCCGATCGTCAAGCACCGCGCTGCGAACGAGCCCGATGGTGCGGTCGAGCTGCTCCCACTGCACGGATCCCCAGCGTCGGAGGCCGTCGCGAGCATCGGCGGCTTCGGCCGGGTCCAGGTCGCTCTGGTGCAGGCGCAGTACCCGGGCGGTGTAGTCGTCCAGGTAGCGGCGCAGAAGGAAGAAGGCGAACAGGTCCTCGGAGAGCGGCACGTCTCGCGGATAGACGGCGAGGGCGCGACGGAAGGCCTGGTCGTCGGTGGGCTGCTCGCCGTGCAGCAGCATGGCGAGGTCGAGCTCAGGCGGAGCGAGGTACGCGGCGTCCCAGTCGAGGGCGCTGATCCGGTTGTCGGCGTCGACGAGGATGTTGCTGCCGAGGAGATCGGCGTGGCAGACCACGTACTGCGACGGCAGCCGGCGTACTGCGGATTGCAGGTGCTCTAGCCGTTCCAACTGGTCCATGACCGCGACCCGATCGGCGCGGACAGCGAGATCGGCCAGGTGAAGCCGCAGTACATCGGCAACAGGCACCTCGAAACGCTCCCGCGGCAGTACTACGGACGCCAACTCCGGCGTCGCTGCGTGCAGCGCCGCGATCGTCCGGCCGATCTCGTCGAGGACCGCGGCCGGCCACCGCGGCCAGCCAGCTGGCGTTGCCCCGGGCAAGAACGGGAACAGGGCAACAACCCCAGCCGCGACCGCCGCGGACAACGAACCGTCCTTGGTGGCAAGGGGAAACGGCACCCGAGTGGGAAAACCGAGCGAGTGCAACCGCAGCGCCAACGGCAGCCGAACCACGGCGTCGGAGGCGTCCCGGCCACCCGGCCACAACTTCAGGAAGTACCGGTCGTCGCCAACTCGCATCTCGTACCCCGCCGAAACCCACCCGAGCGGAATGAACCGCAACTCGTCGAAGGCAAGGGAGTACAGGTCTCGCACCGACTCGAGCAGAAGTGCCCGGTCCAGAGGTGGCTCGACCAGCATGCGCTAGTGCCTCAGCGGAAGGCGGATTGGCCTGTCAGGGCTTGGCCGATCACTAGTTGGTGGACCTCGGAGGTGCCCTCGTAGGTGAGGACGGATTCGAGGTTGTTCGCGTGGCGCATGACCGGGTAGTCGCCGCTGATGCCGTTCGCCGCGAGGATGGTGCGGCACTCGCGGGCGATCGCGATCGCTTCGCGGACGTTGTTCAGCTTGCCGACGCTGACCTGTTCGGGGCGCAGCGCGCCCTTCTCCTTCAGACGGCCGAGGTGTACCGCGAGCAGGATGCCCTTGTTCAGCTCGACGGCCATGTCCGCGAACTTCGCCTGCGTCAGCTGGTACGCCGACAGCGGTTTGTCGAAGACCTGGCGATCGGCGGCGTAGTCGAGTGCCGTCTCCAGGCAGTCGCGTGCAGCCCCCATCGCGCCGAAGATGATCCCGAAACGCGCCTCGTTCAAGCACCCCAACGGACCCGACAGCCCCCGTGCCTCAGGCAGCATGGCCGACGCCGGCAACCGCACGTCATCGAGGATCAGCTCGGACGTCACCGAGGCCCGCAATGACATCTTCCGGGTGATCTCCGGAGCGGAGAACCCAGGAGTATCAGTCGGTACTGCGAATCCGCGGACGCCGTCATCCGTGCGCGCCCAGACGACGGCCACGTCAGCCACCGACCCGTTGGTGATCCACATCTTCGAACCGTTGAGCACCCAGTCGTCGCCATCGCGACGGGCGTTGGTGCGCATGCCACCCGGGTTCGATCCGAAGTCCGGCTCGGTCAGTCCGAAGCAGCCGATCGCGTCGCCCGCGGCCATCCGGGGCAGCCACTCGGTCTTCTGCTCTTCACTCCCGTACTTCCAGATCGCATACATCGCCAGCGACCCCTGCACGCTGACCAGCGACCGCATCCCGGAGTCGGCCGCCTCGATCTCCAGGCAGGCCAGCCCATAGGCCACCGGACCGAGACCTGCGCAGCCGTACCCGGTCAGGTGCATGCCGAGCAGCCCGAGCGCGCCCAGCTCCTTCGCCAGCTCGCGGGCCGGGATGCTCGCCGACTCGAACCACTCGGGCAGCTGTGGCCGCAACCGCTCGTCCGCGAACCGGCGAGCCGTCGCCCTGATGGCGACTTCCTCTTCGGTGAGCAGCGAATCCACGTCCACGAGATCCAGCGAAACCGTCATGCCCACACGCTATCCGCAACCACGCCCGTCACACCCTGAGGGAGACCTCACACCCGAGGTGTGGTTGACCTCATTTGCGGTACCAAGGCCACCACCAGTGGCGCTTGCGGGGATGGCGGACGGTGATGCTGCTGTAGCGGGCCTCGCCGGTGATGTGGAGGCGGACGCCGCCAGGCTTCGGAGTACCGGCTTTGTTCGAGGCGCTGCTGCCGACCATGTCGATCTGGTCGAGGTCGACGCTCCAGCCTTCGGGAACGATCATCAGGATGGAGCTGTGCTTCGGGCGGGCCTCGACGTGGATCTCAGGCCAGCGCACCACCGCGTCGGTGAAGTCGAGCCGCAGAGACGAGTGCTCCGGAAGGGCCGTGACCCGCTCCGGCACGGTCCAGGCTCCCTCGCGCTTCTGGGCGCTGTGCTTGGCGCGGATCGTCACCTCGGCCGCCCCGCCCTGCGCGACCGGCACCAGGTCCGCGGTGGCGGTGCGCAGTTCGAGCTGGGTCTTCGCGGAATAGATCTGCGTCAGCCGCTCGTCCAGCTCCTCGAAATCCAGCCGGCCGTCGCTGTGCGCTTCCTGGATCACCGCGGCGGCCCGCTCACGGTCTTGGTCAGAGGCTCGGTGGCCGGGCGGCGGCTGTTCCAGACTCATAGAAGCAAAGGTAGCGGCTGCCCGGCGCCAGCCGGGCTAAAAGACCTGTGACAATAGGTCGCGTGAATCAACGCACCGTCGTCATCCTCGGTTCGACCGGCTCGATCGGGACGCAGGCGCTCGAGCTGATCGGGCGGAATCGCGACCGGTTCCGGGTGGTCGCGCTGTCCGCGGGCGGTGACAACGTCGCGTTGCTGGCGCAGCAGGCGCTGGAGTTCGAGGTCGAGGTCGTCGGCGTTGCCAAGGCGACCGTCGCGCAGGATCTGCAGCTGGCCTTCTACGCCGAGGCGCAGAAGCGTGACTACGCGCAAGGGCAGTTCAAGATCCCCAAGATCGTCACCGGGCCGGACGCCTCGACCGAGCTCGCCGGGATGGCGTGTGACGTCGTTCTCAACGGCATCACCGGATCCGTCGGCCTGCAGCCGACCCTGGCCGCCCTGGACGCCGGTACGACGCTCGCGCTCGCCAACAAGGAGTCTCTGGTCATCGGCGGTCCGCTGGTCGTCAAGCGGCTGAAGCCTGGCCAGATCGTTCCGGTCGACTCCGAGCACAGCGCCATTGCGCAATGCCTCCGCAGCGGTACCGCCGACGAGGTACGACGCCTGCTGGTGACCGCGAGCGGCGGACCCTTCCGTGGCCGGAGCCGGGCCGAGATGGCCGACGTGACGCCTGAACAGGCGATGAACCACCCGACCTGGGACATGGGTCCGGTGATCACGATCAACTCCGCGAACCTGATCAACAAGGGGCTCGAGGTGATCGAGGCGCACCTGCTCTACGGGCTGCCGATGGACCGGATCGACGTCGTCGTACACCCGCAGTCGATCGTGCACTCGATGGTCGAGTTCGTGGACGGCTCGACCATGGTGCAGGCCTCGCCGCCGGACATGCGGTTGCCGATCGCGCTCGCCTTGGGCTGGCCCGAACGGATACCGGACGCCGCGGCGGCCTGTGACTGGACCACGGCGGCTTCCTGGCAGTTCGAGCCGCTCGACAACAAGGCTTTCCCGGCGGTGCAACTGGCCCGCGAGGCGGGGGAGCGCGGCGGTACGGCGCCCGCGGTACTGAATGCCGCGAACGAGGTCTGTGTGGACGCGTTCCGTAACGGTCGGCTCCCGTTCCTGGGCATCGTCGACACCGTGGCCCGGATCGTGACCGAACACGACGTACCCTCGTACGAGGAACTGTCCATCGACGACGTACTCGCCGCGGACGCCTGGGCGCGCGCCCGGGCCCGCGAACTGACCGGCACTACGAACGACCAGGCCCAGGAGACCACACAGGTATGAGCGCACTCCTCACTTTCATCGGCGTGGTGCTGTTCGTGATCGGCATCCTGGCGTCGGTAGCGCTGCATGAGATGGGCCACATGCTGCCGGCGAAGGCGTTCGGGATGAAGGTGACCCAGTTCTTCGTCGGCTTCGGCCGGACCGTGTGGTCGACCAAACGCGGTGAGACGGAGTACGGGATCAAGCTGATCCCCGCGGGCGGGTTCGTCCGGATCATCGGGATGATGCCGCCGGCCAAGGGCCAGGACCCGACCAAGGTGCGCAAGGCGAACACCGGGCCGATCCAGTCGATGGTGGAGAACGCGCGGGCCGCGGAGTACGAGACGATCGATGCGGCGGACAACGGCCGGCTCTTCTACCAGAAGGTGTGGTGGAAGAAGCTGATCGTGATGGCCTCCGGTCCGCTGGTGAACGTGGCGATCGCCTTCGTCCTGTTCGGCGGCCTGTTCATGATCTACGGCGCCAACGTCGCGCAGACCACGATCGCGACCGTCACCGACTGCGTGATTCCCGCGTCGGAGGCGGCCAAGGCCGACCGCACCTGCAAGCCCACCGACAAGGAGTCGCCCGCCAAGGCCGCGGGCTTCAAGGTCGGCGACAAGATCCTGTCCTTCAACGGCACCGCCATCAACAGCTGGGACGACCTGACCCCGCTGATCCGCTCGAACACCGACAAGCCCGCCACGATCGTGGTCGAGCGCGAGGGGCAGCAGCAGACGCTGACCACCAACACCATCCTCAACCAGGTGGTGGAGAAGCCCGGTTCGGACAAGTTCGTCTCGGTGGGCTTCCTCGGCGTCTCGCCGGAGCAGAAGGTGGTCCGGCAGGACTTCCCGTTCGTGGTCGACAAGATGGGCGAGCTGACCGTCGCGACCGTGCACGCGCTCGGCAACTTCCCTGAGAAGCTGGTCGGCGTCGCCAAGTCGATCGTCGGCGGCGAGCGCGACGAGAACAGCCCGATGAGCGTCGTCGGCGCCAGCCGGGTGGCCGGCGAGGTCGCCTCGAACCAGGAGCTGACCGGCGGCGAGCGGATCGCCTTCCTGATCTCCCTGCTCGCCTCGCTGAACCTCTTCCTCGCGCTGTTCAACTTCATCCCGCTGCTGCCACTGGACGGCGGCCACATGATCGGCGCCATCTGGGAAGGCATCCGGCGCGGCTTCGCCAAGCTGTTCGGCCGGCCCGACCCCGGGTACGTCGACGTGGCCAAGCTGCTGCCGATCGCCTACGTGGCGGCCAGCGTCATCGTGGTGATGGGCGTGCTGCTCGTCATCGCCGACATCGTGAATCCGATCAGGCTGTTCAACGGCTAACTCTCCAACGATTAAAGGAAAAATGAGCATCTCCCTGGGCATGCCAGCGCTGCCTCCGCCGACCCTCGCTCCGCGCCGCAAGACCCGCCAGATCAAGGTGGGCAAGGTGCTGGTCGGTGGCGACGCCCCGGTGTCGGTGCAGTCGATGACCACGACGCTGACCTCGGACGTCAACACGACGCTGCAGCAGATCGCCGAGCTGACCGCGGCCGGCTGTGACATCGTCCGGGTCGCCTGCCCGTCCCAGGACGACGCCGAGGCGCTGGCGGAGATCGCGCAGCACTCGCAGCTCCCGGTGATCGCGGACATCCACTTCCAGCCGAAGTACGTGTTCGCCGCGATCGAGGCGGGCTGTGCGGCGGTCCGGGTCAACCCGGGCAACATCCGCAAGTTCGACGACCAGGTCAAGCAGATCGCCGCCGCCGCGAAGGACCACGGCACCTCGATCCGGATCGGCGTCAACGCCGGCTCGCTGGACCCGCGGCTGCTGAAGAAGTACGGCAAGGCGACGCCCGAGGCGCTGGTCGAGTCGGCCGTCTGGGAGGCGTCGCTGTTCGAGGAGCACGACTTCCACGACTTCAAGATCTCGGTCAAGCACAACGACCCGGTCGTGATGGTCAAGGCCTACGAGCTGCTGTCCGAGCGGGGCGACTGGCCGCTGCACCTCGGCGTCACCGAGGCCGGCCCGGCCTTCCAGGGCACGATCAAGTCGTCGGTCGCGTTCGGCGCCCTGCTGTCCAAGGGGATCGGCGACACGATCCGTGTCTCGCTGTCGGCGCCGCCGGTCGAGGAGGTCAAGGTCGGCCTGCAGATCCTGCAGTCGCTGAACCTGCGCGAGCGCAAGCTGGAGATCGTCTCCTGCCCGTCCTGCGGCCGCGCCCAGGTCGACGTCTACACGCTGGCCGAGCAGGTCACCGCCGGGCTCGAAGGGATGGAGGTCCCGCTCCGCGTCGCCGTGATGGGCTGCGTCGTGAACGGACCGGGCGAGGCTCGCGAGGCCGACCTGGGGGTTGCCTCGGGCAACGGCAAGGGCCAGATCTTCGTCAAGGGCGAGGTGATCAAGACGGTGCCCGAGTCGCAGATCGTCGAGACCCTGATCGAAGAGGCGATGCGGATCGCCGAGGAGATGGGCGAGTCGATCGATGGCGGCGAACCCACCGTCACCGTCGGCTGACCCACCGTCACATCGGCTGACCTGCCGTCAGCCGTTGGCTGAAGAGCGACTGCTTCCCCGGACTCCCGGATTGGGCTTTTATGGTGCCAGCGGCCCACCCGCCTGGTGATGGGCCGGTCCGGGAGGTTGATCATGAGAACCAAGCTGCTCGCCGTACTCGCGACTGGTGTCGCTGTCTGTGCGGCCACTCTGCCCGCCGCGGCGATCAACTCCTACAACGCCTCGCCGGCGCCCGAACGGACCGAGGTCGGCGCGTTCATGGCGCTGTGGGACACCACCGATGACGGTGTGCCGGACCGGTTCGACTGGGTGTGCAGCGGGACGATGATCGATCGCGACACCTACCTCACCGCGGCTCACTGCACCGACGACTGGCCTGTCGGCACCCGCTTCTACGTGTCGCTCGAGCAGGACGTGCAGGCGCTCCTCGACCAGGCCGCCGCTCAAGGCCTGACCCCCGCACAGACGGCCGCAGCCTTCGTCCAGGCCGGTCATGCAGTCGAAGGAGACCCGCACCAGGATCCCGCGTTCCCGGGGAACTCGGCGGACTCGCACGACATCGGCGTCATCGACTTCGCGACGCGGCAGACCGACCCTGCGGACGTCTGGAGCTTCACTCCCGCGACGCTGCCGACGGCCGGACAGCTGGACCAGTTGGGTAGCCGCGCACTGGATGCCGCCTCGTGGCTCGTGGTCGGCTACGGCACCCAGGAAGCCGTCCGTGGGCCGGGCGGTCACACCCACCCGGGTGGTGGCGTCCGGATGAAGGCTCCGGTCGACTTCAACGCGTTGAACAAGACCTGGGTACGGCTGGCGATGACCGCGCCTCAGGGCAACGGCGGCGCTTGCTACGGCGACTCGGGCGGCCCGAACTTCGTCACGCTCGGCGGCAAGCGGGTGCTGGCGGCAACCACGATCACCGGCGACAGCCCGTGCTACGCGACGAATGTGGTCTACCGCGTCGACACGCCGTCGGCCCGGAACTTCCTCGCGCCGTACGTAGCGCTGCCCTGACCTCCTCGGTCCGCAAGGGCCTGCTCCAGGCGAACCGGATAGCCTTCGCCGCGTGACGGAGTACATGGTGGTCAGCGCGACGCGTGGCGAGGCTCGGTACGTTCCGGAAGGCATCCCGGTGGTCATCACCGGGGTCGGCAAGACCGCGGCGGCGGTGATCACCGCGCAGGCGCTGGCCGGCCGCGACACCAGCGACCTGATGGTCCTGAACGTCGGTACGACGGGTGCGCTGCGCGACGGTCTCGCCGGGATCTACCTGCCGAGTGAGGTCGTCAACCACGACCTCAACGCGGAGGCGATCCGGGCGATCGGCCTGGACCCGCAAGAGTCCCTGCAGATCGACGGCGGCGATGGAACGGTGCTCGCGTCGGGTGACGTGTTCGTCACCGACCCGGTGGTCCGGGCTCGGCTGGCCGAGCGGGCTCACCTGGTCGACATGGAGGCGTACGGCGTGGTGTTCGCCTGCCGTCAGTACGGCGTACCGGTGCGGCTCGTGAAGCATGTCTCCGACTCGGCCGATGAGGCCGCGAAGGACTGGCCCGCGCTCGTGGACGCGAGTGCCAAGGTCCTCGGCGAGTGGCTCCGCACCGAACTCGCCTAGGTCCGCACCGCCACCACACACCAACCCCCGCCGAGCTACACCGCGCACGCTCAGCAGGTGGGTCGCTACTCGCTGACCTGGCCTTTGGCATGTGATGGGCGTCCGGCTCCCGGCTTGAGGTAGTCGCCTATCCTGGCTTGACCTTGACCCTGGGGGCAGGGTTTAGCGTCGGGGACGAGGAGGCGGGATGCACATCAGTGACTTGGCGGCTGCGGCCGGAGTAACGGTCAAGGCGGTGCGGTACTACGAGTCTCAGGGGCTGTTGAAGCCCCAGCGGGAGGCCAACGGGTACCGGACGTACGGCGCCGAGGACGTGATCGTCGTTCGCGAGGTCAAGGCATTGCTGTCGCTCGGGCTGACCGCGGAGCAGACCTACCCGTTCATCGAGTGCCTGCGGGCCGGCAACGACCGGGCTGACGTCTGCCCGGCGTCGCTGACGGCGTACCGGGCGCGGATCGCCGAGGTGGATCGGCGGATCGCCGAACTCACCGAACTGCGGGCCAAGCTCGCCGACCTCCTGACCGATGCCGAGAACTGGAGGACCAAGGTATGACCGAACTGCTGATCGCCGACGAGTCGAACTTCGACGAGCTGGTACTGCGTGCCGACAAGCCCGTACTCGTGGACTTCTGGGCGCAGTGGTGCCCGCCGTGCCACCAGATCGTGCCGATCCTGAAGCAGGTCGCCACCGAACGCGCCGACCGCCTCACCGTGGTCAAGCTGAACTCCGACGAGAACCCGGCCATCTCCTCGAAGTACCGGGTGATGGCACTACCGACCCTGATGCTGTTCCACCACGGCGAACTGATCTGGTCGGTCGTCGGCGCCCGCCCCAAGGCCAAACTCCTGAAAGAACTCGACGACGCCCTGCTGACCGCGGTCTGAGCCTGCGGCCTCTGGTTGGTAGCTAGCTACTTTGCTAGCATTCTAGGTATGAGCGAAGAAGTCGCCAAGAAGGCGCAGTTCAACGTCTATCTGCCGCCGGAGTTGATCCGCCGGATCAAGCACCAGGCGATCGACGAGGGCGCGAGCCTGTCCGCCCTCGTCGAGCAGGCGCTGACGACATACCTGGACACCCACGGGGAGGCCCGAGGATGAACGACGTAGTGGTTCGGCCGTTGAGATTCACGGACGACGTGCAGGCGATGCGCGCGTTCCTGGAAACGCTGGGGTTGCGATCCCGGATCGAGTCGGAGCGCGGCGTCTGGGTCGACATGGTCGCGGGCCGCGGGATGGTCGCCCTCCATGACGCCGCCGGCAATACCTCGGGCGCCAAGGCGGGTGAGACCGGGCTGGCCTTCGAGGCTGACGACATCGAGGAGTTGAAGGAGCGGCTCGAGGCGGCCGGGTTTGCGGACGCCAGCATCTTCGACGAGGCGTTCGGGCGGGTACTGACGGCGAGCGGTCCCGATGGCACGAAGCTCTGGATCGATGAACGCAGCAAAGATCTCTACGGCTACAAGCTCCATGACGCTCACCCGGACGCACGCTGGTCGGTGACGCCGTTGCTCGGCGTCGCGGACCAGGCCGGCTGGGAGCGACTTCTGGATGCGCTGGGTGGGGACAATCCTGAGCTGGTGCGATTCCGGGCGGCGGCCGAGTTCGAAGTACGGATCGAGTTGACGACGACGGAGAGTCTGGATGAGGTCGCCCGGCGTCTGGCGGCGACCGGCTATCAGGCAGAGCCGGTTGCCGGTGGTCTCTCGGTCGTGGACCCGGACGGACAGACCGTGCGAGTCCGCGGGTGATCCGGGTACGGCGTGCCGAGGTCGCGGATGCGGCGGCGGTGCGGGAGGTCGGGTTGAGGACTTGGCCGGTCGCGTACGACGGGTTGGCGTCGCCCGAGTTCATCGAGGAGGGGCTGGCCGCCTGGTGGTCGCCCGAGATGGTCGAGCGGGGGATCAGCAACGGGATCACCCTGATCGCCGTCGATGAGGCTGAGCAGGGCGGTGGCGATCGCATCTACGACGAGCGAGTTGTCGGGATGGTGGGGGTGGGGCGGGAGGACGAGCTCTGGGTGATGTGGAAGCTCTACATCCTGCCCGAGTATCAAGGCCAAGGCGTTGGCAAAGCCTTGCTGGAGGCTGCGATCTCGGCACTTCCGGCAGACGCCACCCAGCTCCTGCTCGATGTGCTGATCACCAACGAGCCCGCGATCCGCTTCTACCGCAAACACGGCTTCGTCGAGGCGCGCGATCTGCCGCAGCGCGACCTTGGTGGCGAGTTGATGTGGATGAGTCTTGACCTCTAGTGGTGTTGAAGTCCCTACACGTTCTTCGACGGCGCCAACTTCGGTGCGTTGCCGGTGCTGGTCGGCCGGGCCCGCGTGGCGCAGGCGAATGCGGCCGTGTGGACCGCGTCGAGTTTGATCGAGTTGTTCGTACCGCCACTGGCCGGTCTCACGTTGGCGGTGCTCAGCCCGGCGAGTCTGCTGGCGCTCGACGCGTTGAGCTTCGTGGCGTCGGCGACCGCAGTACGGGGGATCGTCCGGGCGATGTCGGAGCAGCGAGCCGATCAGGTGCCATTGCGGCCGCGAGTGCTCCTGACCGAGATCGCGGAAGGCGTTCGGTATTTGGTCCACCACGCCGGAGTGCGGACGATGACGATCGTGGGGAGCCTGCAGTCGTTCGCCGGCGGCGGGTTCGTCGCGCTGATGGTTTGTGTGGTGCGACCGCGTCCTGCATGTCGGTACTTCGGGGCTTCGGTTCGGGCTCATCTATGGGGCCTGGGGCATCGGTGGGCTGGCCGCCGCGGTCGGACTGCCCCGGTTGCTGAAGCGGTTGCCCGCGGCAGCGATCACGCTCTACGCGCTTCCGGTGTCGGCCGCGTTGGGGGTCGTCACGCCGTTGATGCCGACTTGGCCGCTTGCCGCGATCGCCTTGCTGGCATGGGGTTCGGCGTACGTGCTGGTGATCGTCAACGCCATCTCGTATCGGCAGCAGGTGACGCCGGAACAACTGCTCGGCCGGGTGAACACGGCGGGCCGGATGTTGTCGTGGGGAGTGGGCTGGACGCTCGGCTCGATCGTTGCCGGGGTGGTCAGCAGCCAGTTCGGAGTACGGCCCGCGATGGTCGTGATGGGGCTGCTCGGGTTTGTTGCCGTGGTGGTCGCGTGGACCTCGCCGTTGCGGGCAATCGCGGCGGCTCACGACCCATTGCGCGCTTGAGCGGCCGTAATCAGCTAGGTTCTGCGGCGTGGGCGTACGGGTACTGGGTCCTCGCGACCTCTCAGCAGCGAGGGCCGTCATCGCCCGTGATCCGGTCGTCAACGTCTTCGTGGACAGCCTGGTGCAGGCTTCCGGGCTCGATCCACGTCGGGGCGCGGAGGTCTGGGGGTACGTCGAGAAGGGCGAACTCGAGGCGCTCTGTCACGCGGGCGGCAACATGGTGCCGGTCGGGGCGAGCGAGGTCGCGCTGCGATCTTTCGCGGCGTACGCGTTGCGTCGTGGCCGCAACTGTTTCCAGATCCTCGGGCCGGCCCGGTCGGTCGAGCAACTATGGGCCGCGCTCGAACCGCATTGGGGGCCGGCGCGCGAAGTCCGGGACAACCAGCCGTTCATGGTGATCGAGGACCCGCCCGCGATCGCTCCCGACCCACTCGTCCGTCAGGTCGAGCCGGTCGAGCTGTCGATCCTGTACCCGGCCTGCGTCGCGATGTACACCGAGGAGGTCGGCGTACCGCCGCAGACCGGACCGGATGGCACGTTCTACCGGTCCCGCGTCGCCGAGCTGATCCGGACCGGCCGGGCGTTCGCGCGGATCGAGGACGGCAAGGTCGTCTTCAAGGCCGAGATCGGCTCGGTCGGCAGCGGTGTCTGCCAGATCCAGGGCGTCTGGGTGGATCCGGAACGACGGGGCGAAGGGCTGGCCGCACCGGGCATGGCGGCCGTGGTCGACCTCGCGCGGCGGATCTCGCCGGTGGTGACGCTGTACGTCAACGCGTTCAACACGCCCGCGCGAGCGGCGTACGAGCGGGTCGGTTTCCGGACCATCGAGACCTTCGCGACCATCCTGTTCTAAGGCTGAGCGCTCACTGTGATGCTCCAGTGACCACTGGTGAGGTTTGCTGATCGGCAGCGCCGCCCCGCCCAGCCGAAGGAAAATTGAATGCGAAGAAGACTCGCTGTGTCATTGGCCGGCCTGGCCACAGTCGCGATCGCCGTCTCCGGGTTCGCGCCCTCGGCCGCCGCGCCTCAAGCTGACACCACACCTTCCTACTATTCGCTCAAGTTGCCCGCCGGCCTGACCGTCGCCGACCTGGTCCGCGACGGCTACGACATCAGCCACGGCCACGGCTCGCGCCCGACCCTGGTCGCGACCTCCGCCGAAGTGGATCGCCTTCGCGACCGCGGGGTGATCGTCGGCAAGACCGGCAACGTCTACCAGCCAGTGATCCGCTCATCCTCAGACATAGCCGGTACTACGTACTACGGCGGCTACCACACCTCCGCCGGCCACGAGCAGCACAACGCGGCCGTGACGGCTGCGCACCCGGACCTGGTGAAGCTGTACGACGTCGGCGACTCGTGGAAGAAGACGAAGGGCCAGGGTGGCCATGACATCCAGGCCTTGTGCATCACCAAGCTGACCACTGGCGACTGCGCGCTCAACAGCACCGGGAAGAAGCCGAAGTTCGTGCTGCACGCGCAGATCCACGCGCGTGAGGTGGCGACCGGCGAGATCGCGTACAAGTGGATCGACCTGCTCGTCACGTCGTACGGGACGGACCCGGAGATCACCTCGCTGCTCGGCACCCGCGAGCTGTGGGTGATCCCGGTCGCGAATCCGGATGGCGTCGACGTGGTCGCGTCGAACTCGTCGCAACCGGTGATGCAGCGCAAGAACGTCAACCCCGCCGGCGGCTGCTCGGCCGGCGATGCGGGCGTCGATCTGAACCGCAACTCGAGCTTCCAATGGGACGTGCAGCAGGGCGGTCCCTGCGACGAGACGTATCCCGGGACGAAGGCCGTGTCGGAGCCGGAGACGGTCGCGATCCAAAGCCTGCTGGACAAGCTTTTCCGCGACACCAAGGGTGACGTGGGGGAGCCGGCCGCGGCTGACACGACTGGGGTCTTCCTCACCTTGCACAGCTTCGGGGGCGACATCCTGGCGCCGTACGGGTATACCAACACGGCCGCGCCGAACGGGGCCGCATTGGTTGCCCTGGGCAAGAAGATGGGGGCGCTGAACGGCTATCCGGTCACGACGGGTGACGGCGGGGTCGGGTACTTCGCGCCGGGTGCGACGGACGACTGGCTCTACGGGACGCGCGGCGTTCCGTCGTTCACGTTCGAGATCGGGCCGGAGTCGGGGAGCTGTGGCGGGTTCTTCCCGGCGTACAGCTGCCTCACGAACAGCCTGTGGCCGGCGCAGAAGCCGGCTCTCCTGTACGCCGCGCGCGCGGCCGCGACGCCGTACGGGAAGCTTCCGTAACCTCCTTACCCGCGGGTAACACGATCAGCTAAGGTCACCGGCATGAGCAGACGGAGCAAGAGCACCACCGGGCTGGCAGTGATGTTCGGCGTGATGGGGGTGCTGCATTTCGTGAAGCCGGAGCCGTTCGAGCGGATCGTGCCGCGTCAGCTGCCGCGCAAGAAGGAGCTGGTCTACGCCTCGGGTGCCGCCGAGCTCGCCTGCGCGGCCGGCCTGTTGCACCCACGGACGCGGCGGACGGCAGGCCTGCTCAGCGCGGGCCTGCTGGCCGCCGTCTTTCCGGCGAACGTGCAGATGGCGCTCGACCTGAACCGGAAGGGCTCGCCGCGGGCGAAGGCGATCGGCTTCGCCCGGCTGCCGCTGCAGATCCCGCTGATCCGGGCCGCGCTGAAGGCGTCCCGCGAGGGCCGCTGAGCCGTACTGCGAGGGGGGCCTGTGGAAAAGTGGTGAGAGGACTAGGCGCGGGCAGATATCCTCTTTGCCGTCAGTACAGTTACATCTCCCACCCCGCCACCCCGGTCAGTTCGTCCACCACTTGTTCACTTGCTTGGAGACTCCCGTGATTCTGCGTATGTCGTCGCTGTTCCTTCGCACCCTTCGCGAGGACCCGGCGGACGCGGAGGTCCCGAGCCACCGGCTGCTGGTCCGGGCCGGCTACATCCGCCGTACCGCTCCCGGCATGTACACCTGGCTGCCGCTGGGGCTGAAGGTGCTGCGCAACGTCGAGAAGATCGTCCGCGACGAGATGGACGCGATCGGCGCGCAGGAGCTGATCTTCCCGGCGCTGCTGCCCCGCGAGCCCTACGAGGCGACCGGCCGCTGGACGGAGTACGGGCCGAACCTGTTCCGCCTGAAGGACCGCAAGGGCGCGGACATGCTGCTCGGGCCGACGCACGAGGAGATGTTCACCCTCGCGGTGAAGGACCTCTACTCGTCGTACAAGGATCTGCCGCTGTCGATCTACCAGATCCAGAACAAGTACCGCGACGAGGCGCGGCCGCGGGCCGGTGTGCTGCGCGGGCGCGAGTTCGTGATGAAGGACTCGTACTCGTTCGACGTGGACGACGACGGCCTGGCCGCGTCGTACGAGCTGCATCGCCAGGCGTACATCAACATCTTCGACCGGCTCGGCTTCGACTACGTGATCGTCAAGGCGATGTCCGGCGCGATGGGTGGCTCGCGGTCCGAGGAGTTCCTCGCGATCGCCGAGAACGGTGAGGACACCTTCGTCCGCTCGCCGGGTGGCTATGCGGCCAACGTCGAGGCTGTCGTGGTTCCGCAGTCGCCGGCCGTCGACGCGTCGAACGTCCCCGCGGCCGAGGTCGTGGACACGCCGGACACGCCGACCATCGATACCCTGGTCGACGCGCTGAACGCGAAGCACGCACGCACCGACGGTCGCGAGTGGACCGCTGCGGACACGTTGAAGAATGTGCTCGTGATGCTCGTCCACCCCGACGGCACGCGCGAGCCGCTGGCGATCGGCGTGCCGGGGGACCGGGCGATCGACGAGAAGCGGCTGGGCGCGCAGGTCGAGCCCGCCGAGGTGGTCGCGTTCGAGGAGTCGGACTTCGAGAAGAACCCGGCGCTGGCCAAGGGCTACCTCGGCCCGGGCGTGCTCGGTCTGGAGAACGCGGCGAAGATCCGGTACCTGCTCGACCCCCGGGTCGCGGAGGGTTCCGCCTGGGCGACCGGTGCGGACAAGACCGGCTACCACGTGATCAACCTGGTGCACGGCCGCGACTTCACCGCCGACGGCACGATCCAGGCCGCCGAGGTGCGCGATGGCGACGAGGCGCCCGACGGTTCGGGTCCGCTGGCGGCGGCGCGCGGGATCGAGATGGGCCACATCTTCCAGCTCGGCAAGAAGTACGCCGAAGCGCTGGACCTGAAGGTGCTGGACCAGAACGGCAAGCTCGTCACGGTCACGATGGGCTCGTACGGCGTCGGCGTGACCCGCGCCGTCGCCGCGATCGCCGAGGGCAACCACGACGAGATCGGCCTGATCTGGCCGCGCGAGATCGCGCCCGCGGATGTCCACTTGGTTGCCACTGGCAAGGATGCGGACCTGTTCGCGAAGGCCGCGTCGATCGCCGCCGAGCTGGAGTCCCGCGGCCTCAGCGTGCTCTACGACGACCGCGAGAAGGTCTCACCCGGCGTGAAGTTCAAGGACGCCGAACTCCTCGGCATCCCCACCATCGCCGTAGTCGGCAAGGGCCTCGCCGAAGGCACCATCGAGGTCAAGGACCGCCGCTCCGGCAACCGCACCGACGTACCGGTCGACCAGCTCGTCGACCACCTGGTCACAGCCGTCCGCGGCTGATCCAGCGAAATCACCCGGGCAGCCCCCGACAGTCGCAAAGGCAAGGGGTGCACTCGAACTGAGTGCACCCCAACACCTGAGGGCTCGTCTCGTGCCTACCAGCCCGGTCCTCGCCAGACCCACCGACAAGCACCTGATCATTCGCCCCCTTTGACCACCCTCAGCCACCTTGTGCACCGGCCAGGCGCTCAAGTCGATCGTCCCTCGCCAGGTGGGGAGGAAAATGTCCCGCACCGGGGGCAAAATCCGCCTCAGGTCCAGCGAAAATCCACCCCCACCACACCCCCTCGCCAAACCGCACGGATGGGTCAGGCGAGCCCTCTACCCCTCAGATGGCCGATCGCCATGGCTGGCAGCGCGGGGTGAAAAGCGGGCGAATGATCACAAGGGTTTGGAGCCGAATCGCGGGCGGGTGGGTGGGTGGGTGGGTGGAGGCCGGGCAGGCTGGGCGGCCCGATGGCAGGTCGTATGACCGATGGCGGGTGGTAGGACGCTAGCGGTCGTACAAGCTGCTAGTGGACCTCGGCTGGCGCGCCTCAGCGGTCGGGGCGGGCGTCGATTTGGATGAGGGTTTGCTGGCCGGTTGCTATCAGGGAACGCTTTGAGGCTGTGGCAGCGAAGACCTCCAGGCGGCAGATGGTCAAGGTGCGGCCGGCTTTGAGGACTTCGCCGACGGCTTCCAGGTAGTCGCCTTCGGCGGGGGCCAGGAGGTTGATCTTGTACTCGACGGTGAGGATCGAGGTGTTCTCGGGGAACAGCGTGAAGGCCGCGTAGCCGCCGGCGCTGTCGGCGATCGAGCTGGTGGCGCCGGCGTGGAAGTAGCCGTGCTGCTGGGTCACTTCGGGCCGACTGGGCAGGACGATGTGCACCCGCCCCCGTCCGATGTGGCTGAGCCGCGCGCCCAGATGCGCCATCAGACCTTGCCGCTCAAAGCTCGACCTGATCCGCTCCTGAATGGCCGGGGTTGCTTCTTCCAACGAACTCTCCTTCGCGGGCAATGTCACAACCGGACCGATCATGTAAGGGTAGAGCGGGACAATGACCTTACCTGATGATGGAGTCATGTCCGATCATTCCCGCCCGCGGTGCCGCTGTGCCTGATATTTCCCTGTGGACGCTCGTTTTTCTGGTGGTAGCGGCCTTTTCGGCCGGGTGGATCGATGCGGTGGTCGGAGGTGGCGGGCTGATCCAGCTCCCGGCGATGTTGCTCGGGCTGCCGAACGCCTCGCCCGCCCAGATCCTGTCCACCAACAAGATCTCCTCACTCTTCGGTACGACGACCAGCGCGGTCACCTTCGGCCTCAAGGTGAAGCCGGATCGGCGGACTGTGCTCCCGCTCGCCATCCTGGCCGCGATCGGTTCGGCGGCCGGGGCGTTGGTGGCGACCCAGATCCCGATGTCCTGGTTCAAGCCGATCGTGCTCGTCCTGCTGATCGGCGTCGCGATCTACACCTGGGTCAAGCCCGACCTCGGGTCCGCGACCGTACTGCGCTTCGACGGGCGCGCCCACTACGTCGCGGCCAGTCTGGTCGGCCTGCTGATCGGCTTCTACGACGGCGCGGTTGGTCCGGGCACCGGCTCGTTCCTGATTTTCGCGCTGGTCGGTCTGATGGGTTACAACTTTCTCCGGGCCAGCGCCAAGGCCAAGATCGCCAACGTGGCAACGAACCTCGGCGCGATCCTCGTGTTCGCCGCACACGGTGCTCCGCTGTGGCGACTGGGCCTGATCATGGGCCTGGCGAACATGGTCGGCGGCCTGCTCGGCGCTCGTACCGCGGTCGCCCGCGGCTCTCGTTTCGTCCGGGTGATCTTCCTGGTCGTCGTCTCGGCCCTCATTCTCCGTCTCGCGTACGACGTCTTCTGGCAGTGACACCGCTCGCAATGCCTTAGTCTCGCCTGCACGGGAGGTGGCGGCGAGGTATGGAGCTGCGGTTTCGGGTGCTCGGGCCCACTGAGGTGCGCGTGGACGGGGTGGTGCTGCCGCTCAAGGGGAAGCGGCTCCGGGCCTTGCTGACCACGCTTCTCGTCCAGCCGAACACGGTTGTGACGATCGACAACCTGATCGAGCAACTGTGGGCAGGGGAGCCGCCGGCAAATCCGGAGCCGGCCTTGCACACAGCCGTTTCGAGACTTCGGGCAGCGCTGGGACCCGCGGCCGAGCTGATCAAGACCGTGCCCGGCGGCTATCGGATCGAGGTCAGCGAGGAGCAGCTCGACCTCACCGAGTTCCGGGCGCTGGTGGCAGCGGCCGAGGCAACAGTCCAGCTGCGCGAGCGCGCAGACATCCTCACCAGGGCGCTGGATCTGTGGCGTGATGTGCCATGGTTGGGCAGCGCGGACGACAGCCGGGATTGGCTGATCGAGGACCGCCTGCGCGCGATGGAGAAGCTCGTCGATGCACGGCTCGCGCTCGGCGAACACGCGGCCGTGATCGCCGAACTGACCCTGCTCACCAAACAGCATCCGCTGCGCGAGCGGGGATGGATCCACCTGATGCTCGCCCTGTACCGAAGCGGCCGCCAGGCAGACGCTTTGGCGGCGTACCGCGAGCTGACCAAGATCCTCGCCGAGGAGCTCGGTGTGGAACCGGCCATCGAGGTGCGCGAACTGCATCGGGCGATCCTCACCGGTGACGTGCCTGCGGTCGGCCTGGCAGCGGAGCCGCCGCAGGCACCGGAGGACGATGGCTGGCACCAGCATTGGCAACTCCCGATGGACCTGATCGACTTCGTCGGTCGTGACCAGGTGATCAGCGAGATCATTGCCCGTCTGAAGGACACCGGCTCCGTGCCCGTCGCGATCGTCTCCGGCGCGCCTGGCGTCGGGAAATCGGCGCTCGCCGTCCACCTCGGTCACCAGCTGAGAGCGCACTTCCCGGACGGCCACTGGCATGTCCGGCTCGCCGGTGCCAGCGGGTCACCTCGCGAGCCTCTCGACGTACTCGGTGAACTGCTGGGCCTGGCGGGTATCGACCCGTACGAAACCCCCGCCGACCTCGAACGCCGAGCCGCCCTGCTGCGGTCGACCCTCGCCGATCGCCGTGTCCTCCTGGTGCTCGACGACGCCAGAGACGCGCGGCAAGTGGTCCCACTGCTCCCCGGTACGGCGGGCAATGCTGTCCTGGTCACCAGCCGCAACGAACTCACCGCCCTCTCGGTCGCAGTCGGTGCCCGCGGTACGCGGCTGGCAATGCTCGACCCGATCGAGGCCACCGATCTGCTGTCGGGCATGCTCGGCGCCGAGCGAGTCATGGCCGAACCAGCCGCCGCAGTCGATCTCGCCGAAATCTGCGGGCGCCTGCCGCTGGCCCTCCGAATCGCTGCCGGTCTGCTCAAAGGCCGGCCGGATCAGTCGATCGCGGAGTACGCCGAGGAACTCCGCACCGGCGATCGCCTGGCCGGCCTGGCGATCGGCGACGAGCCCGACACAGCGGTCGCAGCTGCCTTCGCCTTGTCTTATGAGTCGCTCAAGCCACCGGTACGCCGCCTCTTCGCCTTGCTCGGCGTCATCCCGGGCGGCGACTTCACCGCTCCCGCGGCCGCCGCGCTGCTCGACTGCCCGCCGCGCGAGGTCGGCGCACTGCTCGAGGCGCTCGTCAGCATCAACCTCGTCCAGCGCGAGCGCGGCCGGTACCGGATGCACGACCTGATCCGCCTGTACTCCGCAGCTCGCGCCGATTCCGAGCCGGGTGCCGACGATGCCTGGCTAAGGCTGGCGAGCTGGTACCTGCGCACTACCGACGCAGCCGCTGACTTTTCGTTCAGGCCTTACGTCCGGCTGACCGGCCGCCTCTTCGACGACAACCCGTTCGCCGATGCCAACCAGACCGAAGCCTGGCTCGCAGCCGAGGAGCCGAACCTGGTCGCCGTCATCAACAGCGCAGCCGAGATCGGCCCGTACGACGTCGCGTGGCGGTTGGCGGACGTTTTGCGTGGCTACTTCGTGAGGACCGATCGGGTCGTGCCCTGGCGCTACACCACGACAGCCGGCCTGAAGGCCGCGCTGGCCGCCGGCGATCGCGGCGGCGAGGGCGCGATGCGGCACAGCCTGGCAACACTGCTGCACACCATCGGTGATCTCGAGGGGGCTGTCGAGGCGTCGACGATCGCGCGCGAACGCTACGCCGCGGTCGGGTTCGGACTGGGTGAGGCTGCCCTGCTGTGCAATCTGGGGATGGCGATCGACGACGCCGGCCGGCCGGCGGAAGCGGTCGAGCTGCTGACCCGCGGGATCAAGCTCTTCCGCGACCTCGGTGAGACGGCCATGCTGGCGCCCGGGCTGCACAGCCTCAGCAACGTTCACTACAACCTCGGCGAGCTGGATTCCGCGGTAGCCGTCGCGAACGAGGCACTCGAGGTCACGCCGAGGGACTACGACGACCATATCTCGTTGATCAATCGTGGTGCGGCCTTTCGCCTGCAAGGGTATTTCGCCGAGGCGGAAGCCGACCTCACCATCGCCCTCACGATGACCGACCGCCCTGCCGTCGCGGGGTTCTACGAACTGTCCTGGCTCTACGCGGACCTGGCCAGGTTCGGCGAAGCCGAGTCGGAGGCCGCCGAAGCCCTGAGACTCAGCCGTCGGGACGGGATGGAGTGGCACGAAGCCGCCTCTCTCAACGCGCTCGGTTCAGCCGTCCTCGGCCTCGGTCGTTGCGACGAGGCGGCTCGGCATCACACCGAAGCCCGCGAGATCGCGGCCCGGCTCAGTCATCGGGCGACCGAAGCCGAAGCGTTGCTCGGGCTGGCGACCGTGGCCTTCACCCGAGGGCAGCTGTCCGACGCGCGGGAGTTGGCCACCCAGGTGCGGAAACTCGCCCGGGACATGCACCACCGGATCCTTGAGTGCCGGGCGCTGATCCTGCTCGCCGAGGCGAACCACCAGAGCGGAAACTCCAGTGAGGCCGAGAACCTGACCGTTGAGGCGGCCGCGATAAAGCAGGAGACCGGCTACTTTCCGGCCGATAGGCTCGGCTGATGGTGGACTACGACGAGCGACTTCATCAGGTGTACGCCGAGGGACGCGCGCTGCCGGCCGACAGCCTGGGCACCTGGATGCGAGCCGTCACGGACCTCGCGCCGATCGAGCGACCGCTGACCGTTCTGGACCTCGGCTGTGGCATCGGGCGATTCACGCCCGCTCTGGCCGAGACGTTCGGCGGTCCTGTGTACGGCGTCGAGCCGTCGACGAGGATGCTGCAGCAGGCACCTGAGCATCCTGCGGTGACCTACCTCGAAGGTTCGGCCGAGTCGATCCCGTTGGCCGACGAGTCGTGCGACCTGGCCTGGTTGTTCCTGACGATCCACCATTGGGCGGACCCGCTGCAGGGACTCCGCGAGGTCAGGCGAGTGCTCCGGCCCGGGGGAGTGGTCTTCCTGCGGACCCAGTTCGGCGACCGGATGCCGGATATCTACTGGTACAGGTACTTCCCGAGTGCGCGCCAGGTCGACGCTTCGATGTACCTGCCGCTCGATGAGGTCCGGGCCTTGGCGGCGCAGGCGGGTCTCGTCGCCGAGGAGCAGCCGCGCTGGGTGGAGGCATCCGAGCCGCGGACGCTGCGGGCGGCGTACGAGCGGGTGAAGTTGCGGGCCTTCTCGACCTTCGAGCACCTCGCCGAGGACGAGCTCGATCGTGGGTTCGCCGAGTTCGAGCGGGATGCGGCGGCTGATCCCGAGCGTGAGCTCCCGGTCGTCCCCGCGGGCGTCTTGCTGCTCAGGCGACCTTCCAGCTGACCTCGTCGGTCGACGTCTGGTGGTCGCACGTACGCGCAACCTGTTCAGGCAGGGCCTAAACCGTCGCGCGCCTCAATCCGGCGACGCCAGCCTGGTGGGCAGCCGCGGTCATGCATGGCCGCGGAACCACCAGTGAATGGATAGGGGCACTCATGGTCAGGAATCTCGGGGTACGGCCACGTGGCGTCGTACGAGCGGCGGCGATGATCGTCGCGCTGGCCGCAGGCGGTCTCGTGGTGAACACCCAGTCGGCCGTGGCGGCGCCCTACGACGGCACCGACCCGGCTGCGACCGGGTGTGCCAGTACTGCCCGCACGATCGACGCCCGCAACCTCGACGGCGGAAATGCCCGCATCGAGCTGCGATACAGCAGTGGTTGCCGGACCGCCTGGGCGCGGATCACCCTCCAGAACGGCACCCGGTGCGTGCCGGGTGAAGATCGCTGCGGCTCTGCCGACATCGTGCGCAACAGCGATGGCCAGCGGTACAGCTGTTACACCCCGGCCGGTACCAACACGTCGTGCTACACCCGTCAGGTCAACGACTCCGGGGTGACGTCGTTCGCCGAGGGGTGGTTCGACAACGGCGCCCAGTCGTACTACGACCGCACGCGCAACTGGTGATCCCGGCAGGGGTGGCCGGTGCTGACCGGTCGCCCCTGGCCGGCGTGGGGAAATGTAAGCCGTCTGAAAGCGGGCACCGGTTGACTGGGTCCAGGACATCGCAAACGTGGGGGACACGATGCTTCGGATTCATTTCACGAACGACGACCTTGCCCGGATCACTGTCGCGGCGGAGCCGGATCCACTCTGGGAGGTACTCCTCAGCCTGCACCTGCTGCAGCTGCCCCTCGGGCCGCTGCACTACGGGCGCTGGCGGCAGCACGCGCGAAGCCGGCTGCGAGGCCGCGCGATCCAGGATCTGCTCGAACTCACACCGGCCCATGGCTACTCTCCGGACTTCCTGACTCCGACCATGACTCAGCCGGGTCAGGGTCTGCGGGCGGCGATCGAGAGTCTGCTGACCACTCCACGCCATCGAGTCCGGCACGACCTGACAATCCTTGCGGCCCGCACGGCCGCCTCACGATGGACCCGACAGCTCGCCGAGGGGGGTGCGGACAGCATGCGCCGCCTCGGCCGATCGGTGCACAGCTATCACCGGGCCGCCATCGCGCCGTACTGGTCATCGATCCGCAGTCAGGTTCGTGTCGACCACGAACGGCGTGTGGACCAGTTGCTCGCCGGTGGCACGGACCGGCTGTTGTCCGGACTCAACCCGCGCGTGCGGTGGCGGTCGCCAGTCCTGGAGATCTTGGACTTCGCGGACACCGACCTGCATCTGAACGGACGCGGCCTGCGCCTCCAGCCTTCCCTGTTCTGCTGGCAGACACCGACCAAGCTCCGCGATGACCAACTGGCCCCGGTCCTTGTCTATCCGATCGAGCTGGCGCCGGGCATGCTCCAAGCTGCCGACGCGACCGTTGGTCCGGGAGATTCATCCGCTGCTGTTGCGGCCCTGATGGGCCGGACGAGAGGCGCGATGCTGGAAGCCACGGCTGTCGGCTGCACGACGACCGACCTCGCCAGGCGATTCGGCGTATCACCAGCCGCCGCCAGCCAGCACGCGACCGTACTGCGCGACGCCGGCCTGATCAGCACCCGGCGCGACGGCCGCTGCGTGATCCACGAGATCAGCCCGGTCGGCATAGCCCTCCTCGACGCTCCCCGAACCCGGCGGTGAGGTCTAGGCGACCCAGCTGACATCGACTGCCGACGGCTTGCGGAAGACCAGCCCGTACGGCGGGGGAGAGGTCGCGTCGAGCCGGAGGTCGGGCAGCCGCGTCAGCAGGGCGGTGATCGCGCTGACCGCTTCGAGTCGGGCCAGGTGCATGCCGAGGCAGATGTGCGGCCCGCTGGCGAAGGCGAGATGGCGACGGGCGTTGGCGCGGCGTACGTCGTACAGGTCGGGGTCGGTGAAGACGGCCGGGTCGCGGTTCGCGCCGGCGAGCGAGACGGTGACGAAGTCGCCCCGGCTGATCGACGCGCCGGCCAACGTGACGTCACGCGTCGCGTAGCGGTCGACCACAGCGGCGGCTGGTTCCAGCCGGAGGGATTCCTCGATCGCGTTCGGGATCAGTGAATGGTCGGCTAGTACCAGAGCCAGTTCTGACGGGTTGGTCAGCAGATGCCAAAGGCAGTTGGTGATCATCGCCTCGGTAGTCTCGATGCCGCCGAACATCAGTACCGCGGCGTTGGCCACCACCTCATCCGTCCCGAGCCCGGCGTGCGCCGCCTCGGCGATCAGCGAGTCGGCCTGATCGATGCTCCCGGCAACATGTTGGTGCAGCTCGGCGAAAGCGGCGGCGCCCTCGGCCGTGACGGGATGACCGGCCGCGACACCGCTGACCGAGGACGAGATGTCCTGATACCAGTCCAGCACCGTCGCGGCGTCAGTCCGGGTGAGACCGAGCGAATAGGCCACGACCGCCACCGACAAGGGCCCGGCGACGGTACGCCGTAGGTCGGCCGAGCCGAGTGACTCGATCGCGGACACCAGCCGATCGGTCTCCTCCGCGACAAAGTCGGTGAAGCGCGCCCGCGTCTGAGCCAGGCTGAACGGCTGCTCGAACGGCGCCCGATGCTCTGCATGCGTCCCGCCGTCCAGCGACAACATCGACGGCCCGACCACCTGCGCGGTGGAGAAGCGCGGATCGTCCACAGTGAACGTCTCCGGATCCCGCATCACCTGCATCGCCAACTCCCGGCCACAGACCACCCAGCCACCGAGCGCCTCACTCCACCCAACCGGCCGGATCCGAGCCAGGAACGCATGCGGATCCTGCTCCAGTTCAGCCACCGTGGTCATGCGGAGCAGCCTACAAACAGGCGCCGACTGGCTAGGACCACTATGGGTACTGGTATTGCTGCGACAGATCCGATCTCAACGACTCAGCAGGGCGGTGGGTTACGAAAGACGCGACTCGGCCATCTAGGGTGTGGCCCATGGCAGCAATGGCTTCGAACCCCACCCCACCGCCCCGGTCTGAGAACCTGGTGCTGCTCCCTGCCGTGGATGTGGCGGATGGGCAGGCTGTCCGGCTGGTACAGGGTGAGGCCGGCAGCGAGACCTCGTACGGCGACCCGCTGGCCGCCGCGATGGCCTGGCAGGAGGCCGGCGCGGACTGGATCCACCTGGTCGATCTGGACGCCGCGTTCGGTCGCGGCAGCAACCGGGAGTTGCTCGCGGAGGTGACCGGCAAGCTCGACGTTCAGGTCGAGTTGTCCGGTGGCATCCGCGACGACGACTCCCTCGAAGCCGCCCTCGCGACCGGCGCCCGCCGAGTGAACATCGGCACGGCCGCGCTGGAGGATCCGGAGTGGTGTGACCGGATCATCGCGCAGTACGGCGACCGCGTCGCGATCGGGCTCGACGTGCGTGGCCGGACGCTGGCCGCGCGCGGCTGGACGAAGGACGGCGGCGACCTCTACGAGGTGCTCGAGCGGCTCGAGCGGGCCGGCTGCGAGCGGTACGTCGTCACCGACGTGACCAAGGACGGCATGCTCCAGGGGCCCAACCTGGATCTGTACCGCGACCTGTGCGCGCGGACCGAGAAGCCGATCGTCGCCTCCGGTGGTGTCTCCAGCCTGGACGACCTGCGCGCGCTGAGCACGCTGGTGAGCGACGGCGTCGAGGGCGTCATCGTCGGCAAGGCCCTGTACGCCGGCGCGTTCACCTTGACCGAGGCACTCGAACTCACCCGTGGAGGCGACAAGTGAGTCTTGCCGACAAGCTGGCAGGCAAGAAGGTCCTGGTCACCGGCGTCACCGGATTCGTCGGTGAGGCCCTGCTGCACCGGATGATCGGCGATCTGCCCGACACCACCGTGGTCGCGATCATCCGTCCGAAGGGGTCCCTCAAGGGCACCGACCGGATGGCGCAGATGCTCAAGAAGGACATCTTCAAGCCGTTCTACGGCGAAGGCACCCCGTACGCCGACGCCGCCGAGCTGACCGCCGCCCGGGTCGAGGTCGTCGAAGGCGATCTGTCCGACGTACCGGCGCTGCCGCGGGATCTCGACATCGTCGTGCACTGTGCCGGCGACGTCTCCTTCGACCCGCCGATCCACGAGGCGTTCACGACCAACGTGCTGGGCACGAAGAGCCTGCTCGAGCGCATCGTCGAGACCGAGCGCCCGGTCCATTACGTGCACATCTCCACCGCCTACACTGCCGGCCGTCGCCGCGGCGCGATCCCCGAGGCACCGGTCGAGCACAACGTCGACTGGCGCACCGAGGCCGAGGCCGGGATGGCTATGAAGGCCCGGATCGAAGAGGCCTCGCGCAGTGCCGCGATGCTGATCAAGTTCCGCAAGGAGTCTGAGAAGCTGCACCGCCGGGCCGGTCACCTGACCGCGGCGGCCGACACCGAGCGCCGGCGTACCGAGTGGGTCGCCAAGAAGCTTGTCGAGACCGGCACCGAGCGCGCTCGCAGCCTCGGCTGGACCGACTGCTACACCTTCACCAAGGCGCTCGGTGAGCGCGTCGTCGAGGAGTTCGCGGCCAAGCTGCCGACCTCGATCGTCCGGCCGGCCATCATCGAGTCCGCGGTGCAGAGCCCGTACCCGGGCTGGATCGAGGGCTTCAAGATGGCCGAGCCGCTGATCCTGGCCTACGGCCGCGGCGAGCTGCCGGAGTTCCCGGCCAGCCCCGACTCGGTGGTCGAGATCATCCCGGTCGACCATGTGGTCGGCGCGATCTGCGCGGTGATGGCGACCGAGCCCGAGTTGTCGAAGCCGGAGTACTACCACGTCAGCTCCGGCGCCCGGAACCCGCTGACCTTCGAGCAGCTGTACGCCGGCGTACGCGCGTACTTCTCCAAGCACCCCTTCGACCTGGGCGAGCGCGGCGCGGTCCGGCTGCCGGTCTGGAAGTTCCCCGGCGGCGACTCGGTCGAGAGCATGCTGCGGTACGGCGAGAAGGCGCACAAGATCGCCGACCAGATCATCACGCACGTGCCGCGCAGCGAGCGCACCCGCAAGTACGCGCGCGAACTCGACGTCCAGAAGCGCCGGATCGACTTCCTCCGCCGCTACATGGACCTGTACTCCGAGTACGCGCAGGCCGAGCTGCAGTTCATCGACGACAACGTGCTCGCCCTGCACAACGCGCTCGAGGGGGACGACCGGGAGAAGTTCTGGTGCGACACCTCGATCGTCGACTGGCAGCACTACCTGCAGGAAGTGCACTGCCCCAGCGTGACGGACTCGCTGCGCCGGCTGGACGTCGTCCGGAAGAAGCGGAACAAGGCGCTGGCCGAGACCGCGGGCACGCTGAAGAAGGTGCAGCCGTCCGACGAGGGCGAGATCATCGCCGCCTTCGACATGGACGGCACGCTGCTGTCGTCGAACGTGATCGAGACCTATCTGTGGATGCGGTTGCCGGAGCTGGACAGCCACCAGCGGGTCGGTGAGATCGGCGCGATGCTGCGCAAGCTGCCGAAGCTGATCTCGGCCGAGCGCAAGGACCGCGGCACCTTCCTGCGCACGATCTACCGCCGCTACCAGGGCGCCGATCTGGAGGAGCTGAACCGGATCGTCGACGAGGTACTGGCCGAGCACGTGCTCGAGCGGCTCAGCGGCGCCGCCGTACGCCGGATCCGCGAGCACAAGGCGGCCGGTCACCGGACCATCCTGATCACCGGCGCGGTCCGGCCGCTGACCAGGCCGCTGGAGCCGTTGTTCGACGAGATCGTCGCGGCCGAGCTGGCCGTCGACGACCGGGGCCGCTGCACCGGCTTCCTGACCGGGCCGCCGCTGGTCGGTGAGTCGCGGGCCGCGTGGATCAAGCACCGCGCCCGCGGGACGAACATCGACCTGTCCAAGTCGTACGCCTACGCCGACAGCCACTCGGACCTGCCGATGCTGACCACCGTGGGCAATCCCGTCGCCGTCTCGCCGGACGTGTCGCTGTTCCGGGCCGCCCGGACCGCGCGCTGGCAGATCGTCGACTGGAAGACCCCGTCCACTTCCTCGCGTCTGGAGATCCCTGGGGTGAGTGCCCGATGATGCTCGCGCTCGAGATGTACCGCTCGCCGGCCAAGTACCTGGCCGCGAAGGCGATGGGCAGCCGGATCCCGGGCATCCTGACCGGCCCGGCCGCGCCGCTGCGACTCGTCACGATCGACGAGCCCAGGTCCGACCGGGACGGCTGGGCGAAGATCCGGCCGATCCTGTCCGGCATCTGCGGCTCCGACCTCGGCATGGTCACCGGCCACACCAAGCTGTACTTCTCGGCGATGGTGTCGATGCCGTTCGTGCCCGGCCACGAGATCGTCGGGGTGCTGCTGGAGGACTGCGAGGACCTGCCCAAGGGCACTCGCGTCGTGATGGACTCGGTCCTCACCTGCGCCGCGCGTGGCGTCGAGCCCTGCGAGGGCTGCGTATCCGGCCACACGAACCGTTGCGACCGGATCACCGTCGGCCACGTCGCGCCCGGCCTCCAGACCGGCTTCTGCCAGGACACCGGTGGCGGCTGGGGCAACGTCATGGTCGCGCACCGCAGCCAGCTGTACGCCGTACCGGATGGTCTTTCGGATGAGCGGGCCGTGCTGACCGAGCCGCTGGCGTGTGCCGTGCACACCGCGCTCAAGGCGAAGGTCGAGCCGGGGCAGTCGGTACTGGTCAGCGGCGCCGGCGCGGTCGGGCTGTTCGCGACGCTCGCGCTGCGCGAGCTGACCCAGGCCGGCCGGATCACCGTCGTGGCCAAGCACGCCAAGCAGCGTGAGCTGGCCCGGGCGTTCGGTGCGAGCGATGTGGTCGCGCCCGACGAGGTCTTCCGCGGCGTACGCCGGGCCACGGGCGCCTTCCGGCTGAAGCCGGAGATGGCCAAGGAGTTCCTGCTCGGCGGTGTGGACATCGCCGTCGACGCGGTCGGCAGCAAGGACTCGATCGACACCGTGCTCCGAGTCACCAAGGCTGGTGGCCGGGTGGTTCTGTCCGGCATGCCGTCAACGGGTGCGGACCTGTCGCCGGTGTGGTTCCGTGAGCTGGAGCTGACCGGCACGTACGCGTCCTCGCGGGAGGAGCCGAACGAGCGCCCCGCCTTCGAGACCGCACTCGAGATCGCCGCGAAGGCCCCGCTGGACGGGATCGTCGGGGCGCGTTATCCGCTGTATCGGTGGCGTGAGGCGCTGGACCACGCGCAGTCCGCCGGCCGCCTGGGGACCGTCAAGGTCGCCTTCGATGTGAGGGCTTCCTGATGACGGGCCCGTTGAACGTACGACGAGAGAGGTTCTGACATGTCTCGGCCAGGGTTTGTGCTTGAGGTGGACGACCGGACGCCGCCGCTGCTCGTGCACAACGGTGAGGGCTTCCTGCTGGAGCGGTTCCCGCTCGGTACCCGGGTGGTGTACCCGCCGGAGGCGCTGCCGCCGGTCCGGGACGTGGAGGAGGCGATCCAGAACGCGCTGCTGAATCCGATCGACTCCGAGCCCCTGCCGGAACTGCTGCGCGCAGGGATGCGGCTGACCATCGCGTTCGACGACATCTCGCTGCCGCTGCCGCCGATGAAGAAGCCGGACATCCGTCAGCGGGTGATCGAGGCCGTCCTGACGATGGCCGCCGACGCCGGTGTCGACGACGTCGAGCTGATCTCCGCGAACGCGCTGCACCGCCGGCTCACCCCGAACGAGCTGCGCGACATCGTCGGCGAGCGCGTCTTCCGGTCGTTCTTCCCCGACGGCAAGCTCTACAACTTCGACGCCGAGGACGCTGAGAACCTGACCCACCTGGGCCAGACCAAGCACGGCGAGGACGTCGAGATCTCCAAGCGGGCGGCCGAGTCCGACCTGCTGGTCTACGTGAACGTGAACCTGGTGGCGATGGACGGCGGCCACAAGTCGACGTCGATCGGGCTGGCGTCGTACAAGTCGCTGAAGCACCACCACAACAGCCACACGATGATCCACTCGCGGTCCTTCATGGACCACAAGGCCTCGAAGATGCACCACTCGGCCTGGCGGATGGGCGCGGTGCTGACCGAGCACGTCAAGGTCTTCCAGATCGAGACCACGCTGAACAACGACATCTTCGGCGGCCCGCTGGAGTTCCTGCAGAAGCGCGAGTGGGAGTGGTCGATCAAGGACCAGGCCTCGATGCTGGCCACCAAGCGCGGCCTCGACCTGGCCCCGGCCAAGGTACGGCACAAGATCTTCACCGACGTCCGGTCGAACTACGGCCTGACCGGGATCCACGCGGGCGCGATCGAGCCGGTGCACGAGAAGACGATCGAGAACGTGCACAAGCAGCACCTGGTCGAAGTACAGGGGCAGTCCGACGTCGCGATCATGGGCGTGCCGTTCGTCGGCCCGTACAACGTGAACTCGGTGATGAACCCGATCCTGGCCGCCTGTATGGGACTGGGCTACTACTTCAACTCCTACCGGGGCAACCCGATCGTCCGCAAGGACGGCGCGGTGATCCTGTACCACCCGGTGGACTACGAGTTCAGCCAGCTGCACCACCCGTCGTACGTGGACTTCTTCGAGGAGGTGCTGTCGGAGTCGACCGACCCGGCCACCATCGAGGCGAAGTTCGAGAAGCAGTACGCCGAGGATCCGTGGTACATCCACCTGTACCGGACGTCGTACGCGTACCACGGCGTGCACCCGTTCTACATGTGGTACTGGATCTCTCACGCGCTGGACCACTGCGGCGACATCGTCTGGGTCGGCGGGAACCGCAAGACGGTCGAGCGGATGGGCTTCCGGTCCGCCTCGACGCTGCAGGACGCGCTCGAGATGGTCAGCCACTCGGTCGGCCGGTCGCCGTCGATCACCTACCTGCACAACCCGCCGCACCTGCTCGCGGACGTCCGCTGATGGGGACGAACCTGGTCAAGTTCAGCCGGGACACCGCGCGGGACGTCCGGGTGGTGGCCCGGGGCTGGCGCTGGGGCCGGCGGCCGCAGGTACCGCGGTCGGCCGAGCCGTACGTGATCAAGAAGGAGTCCTCGGTCTTCCCGACCAAGTGGGCCCGCACGCCGGCGGCGATCGCGGTCCGCGAGGTACTGCAGAAGGGCGCGCTCAACTCGGTCCTGCGGTTCGAGGTGAACCCGCAGGTCAGCGGGATCGACTCGCTGCGGAAGGTGAACGGGCCGGCGGTCATCGTGGCGAACCACTCGTCGCACCTGGACACGCCGCTGGTGCTCTGCACGCTGCCGGACGACATGCGCCGCAAGACCGCTGTCGCCGCGGCTGCCGACTACTTCTTCGACACCTGGTGGCGGGCGACCGCGTCGGCGATCGTGTTCAACACGTTCCCGATCGAGCGCCGGGGCGGCAAGCTCAGCTCGACGCCGGGCGACCTGCTGGACGACGGCTGGAACGTGGTCGTCTTCCCCGAGGGCACGCGTTCACCCGACGGGTGGATGGAGCGCTTCCGGATGGGCGCGGCGTACATCGCGGTCGAGCACGGCGTACCGGTGGTGCCGGTTGGCATCAAGGGTTCGTTCGCCGCGATGCCGCGTGGCCGTGGCTGGCCGGTGCCCGGTCGCCCGACTGTCGCAGTACGGTACGGCGACCCGCTGTACCCGGCCGAGGGCGAAAGCGCCCGCGACTTCGCGCCCCGCATCTCCGCGGCCGTGTCGGCCCTGCTCGACGAAGAGTCGACCACCTGGTGGGAAGCCCGCCGCCGAGTCGCCACGGGCGCATCCCCGTCCCAGTCCGGCCCCGACGCAGCCCGCTGGCGCCGAGTCTGGGAATCCACCACCCCCATCAAGTCCTCCGCCCAGAAACACCGAGCCTGGAAGTGACACCCTTGGAGTTCCGGCCGCGGCTCGATTTGGCCGGGTTGCCGTTCTGGGTGCTGGCGGGCTCGTACGGGGTGCTCGCTGCCGCCTTGTGCTGCTCGTTGGCGACCTGGGCGATCAGCTGGGTCGCCGCGGCGGTGCTGTTCTCAGTATTGGTGCTGGTGATCGCCGCCGTGTTCGCGCGGACCTTCCGGCGTACCCGGATCTTGGTCGGCAGCGAGACAGTTGCCTACATCAACGCCTCACGGCGGTCGGCGGTCTTGAACCGTTCGCAGTTGGTGCGGATGATCGCGATCGACCGGCTACGAGGTTCGTTGCCCGGCGGTGTGCTGATGCTCGTCGCCGCGGACGGCTCGCGGTTGGGGGCCGCGCACTGGCTCTGGGGGCAGGGCGTCCTCGATCAGGTGGTCGCCGCCGTCGCCGATGATCGGGTTGCGCTCGAACGCCGGCCGTCGGCCGGTCAACTCGAACTGCTCCGCGAGTTCGGCGTCGACCCGGCGTTCAAGCAACGCCCGGTGATATACACGGCGGTGTTGGTGGGCGCCGTGGCCGTCGGCGTCCTGATCGCCTGGCCGATCGTGACGACCTTGCTCTGAGAATGGACGGACCGGCGTACGGGGCCGGGATCCCCGGCTCGGTACGCTTGGCTGTGTGAGCCTCGCCGTGCGTGTGATCCCCTGCCTTGATGTCGACGCGGGCCGGGTGGTCAAGGGCGTCAACTTCGTCGATGTGCGCGATGCCGGTGACCCGGTCGAGATGGCCCGGCTGTACGACGCCGAGGGCGCCGATGAGCTGACCTTCCTCGACATCACCGCGTCGTCGGGGTCGCGCGAGACGACGTACGAGGTGGTCGGGCGGACGGCCGAGCAGGTGTTCATCCCGCTCACCGTCGGTGGTGGGGTGCGCGAGGTGGGTGACGTGGACCGGCTGCTGCGGGCCGGCGCGGACAAGGTCGGCATCAACACCGGCGCGATCGCGCGACCGGACGTGATCAAGGAGATCGCGCACCGCTTCGGCAACCAGGTGCTGGTGCTGTCCCTCGACGTACGCCGATCCGCCGACCAGCCGAGCGGCTTCGAGGTGACGACCCACGGCGGCCGGAAGTCGGCCGGCCTGGATGCGATCGAGTGGGCGCGACGGGGTGCCGAGCTCGGCGCCGGGGAGATCCTGCTCAACTCGATGGATGCCGATGGCACCAAAAAGGGCTTCGACCTGGAGCTGATCCGGGCGGTCCGCGCGGTGGTCGACGTACCGCTGATCGCCAGCGGGGGAGCCGGGCTACCCGAGCACTTCCCGCCGGCTGTCGAGGCGGGCGCGGACGCAGTACTGGCTGCGAGTGTCTTCCACTTCGGTGAACTGCGGATCGCCGATGTGAAGAAGGCTCTACGCGACGCCGGCATCGTGGTCCGATGAACGACCTGGTGGCGCAGGACAACCCGCAGCTGGTCGCCGACGTCGAGCACCAGCTTTCGAACCTCTTCCGCCGCTCCCGCTCCGCCCAGATGCAACTGGCCCGCCGAGTCCACCCAGAAATGGACGCCGCCGGCTACGCCCTGATCTCCCAGATCGACCTGGGCACCACGGGAAGCCGCCCCGGCGTCCGCGCGTCGGATGTGGCGCAGGCATTAGGCCTCGACAAATCCACCGTCAGCCGAGGCCTCACCCAGCTGGAAACCCTCGGCCTGATCGAACGAGTAGGCGACCCAGACGACGGCCGAGCCCGCCTACTCCGCCTAACCGATTCCGGAGCCACCCGCTTCGGCGCCATGCGCTCCCAACGCCAGGCAGAATTCCGAGCAATCCTCGACCGCTGGGAACCCCAAGACCTGTCAGACCTGGCCCGACTGCTCACCCGCTTGAACCTGGACCTGAGCTAGCCCCGATCCCGCATCGCCCCTCCTCCGTCGAGGCTCGACCCACCCACCCCAGGACGCCGCTCCTGATGAGGTGAGCGAGTCGCGGATGCCGTCCCGACCGACAGGACATAGTGCGATTATCGGGCCGCGCAAACGCTTGCCCGGACCGATTCGGGGACTATGTCCTGTCGGTCGGGACAGTCCCGCGGCCCATGATGGCGTGCGCGGCCGGAAGAGCAGCGGCGGTGGCCGTCGGTGACCGGCTGCGGGTATGGCGATCCCGCATCGCCCCTCCTCCGTCGAGGCTCGACCCACCCACCCCAGCACGCCGCTCCTGCGTCGTCGTCACGGGATTCACCGACGTCGATGGCGAATAACTACATCGCCGGAGGTTCCAGGCCCGCCAGGTCGTGGGTGTGGATGATGGGGGAGCGGACCAGCCAGAGTACGGCGAACAGGCCGCCGGCGGCGGAGATCAGCAAGGTCTCCCGGACACCGAGCCAGGTACCGAGGAGGCCACCAACCAACGCGCCGAGCGGCCGTACGCCGTAGTTGATGCTGCTGAACGCACCGGCCACCCGGCTTCGCATGTGGTCGTGAATCACCGCCGCCTGCAGCGAGTTCAGCGGTACGTCGAAGCACATGACCGCGAACGCACCCACGAACTCCGCAGCGGCAAGGATGCCCGCCCGCATCCAGACCGGTCCGTCGGCCACAGCCACGATCCCCAGTGACGCAGGGAAAACGACGGAGCCGATCGCGATCAGCCGGCCGGCGCCGATCAGCTCGGCGAGCGGTTTGGCGGCGAGTGCTCCGATCAGCCCGCCGGACGCGCCGATCCCGAGGGCGATGCCGATGACGCCAGCGGGCAGGCCCAGGTTGCGACTGGCGAACAGCACCAGCAACGCCATCCCGATCATGGTGAAGAAGTTCACGGTGGTCGCGCAGCCCAGGCTCACCCGCAGATACGGATGCCGCAACAGGTACCGCATCCCCGCTCGTGCCCTGAACAGCAACGACTCTTCACCGCCATCGGCGTCCCCCGGCGCGACCTTCAGCCGGCTCACCTGTACCGCGGAGAACGCGAACGACAACGCATCGACGATGAGTGCGATGGGTGCCGTCAGCCACTGAATCAGCAGACCGCCAACGGCCGGGCCGGCCATGAAGGAGATCGACCTTGTCGCCGACAGCTTGCTGCCCGCCTCCAGGTACTGCTCCCGGCTGACCAGCCGCACGAAGAAGGACGCGTATGCCGTGTTGAAAACGACGTGCGCAGTACCGGCCAGAATCGCGATCGCGTACAGGTGGCCGAGACTCAGCACGTCGAGCCAGTACGCCGCCGGCAGCGACAACAGCAGCGCGGTACGGCTCAGATCGGCCGCGATCATCAACGGACGCTTGTCGCGATGCTGATCGACCCAGGTGCCGATGAACAGCGAAGCGAGGTTCGGCAGCCACACCGCGGCGGTCAGAAAGCCGACCTGGCTGGGGGAGGCGTTCAGCAGCGTCACCGCGATCAGCGGCAGGGCGAGCTCGCTGATCCGGTCGCCGAACTCCGAGACGCCCTGGGCGGACCAGAACGTCCGGAACCGGCGGTCACGCCACAGGCTGGTGGCGGGCGGGGCGAGGGCACGACTTGTCATGACGGGTTCCTCACCAGCTCAGTTAGTTGCCTCGGGCAACACCATGCGGATCAGCCGGACCGGCTTCGCGTCGTCCGGGGCGCCACCCTGGCCGCGTTGGACATAGGGGGCCAGGAGGTCCTGGATCGCGTTCTCCAGCGCCTCGGCTTCGTCGCGGGTGACGGTCAGCAGCGTGTTCGACGAACCGGCCGACCGGCTCCACTCGGGATCGAGGGATGGCTCGGTGTCGGAGATCCACTGCTGGACGTGGTCGAGCGCCTGACTCATCATCTCGGTCCGCAGTAGCCGGCCCGCCTCGGCGCCTTCGGACGTCTCGGGCATCTCGAAGCGGAATCCGCGCGCGACCGCCTTCCACCAACGCTGCCGCTTGTCGGCGCCGCCCTCCGGGGGAGGGCTGTCGCTGACCAGCCCGAACGATTCGAGGTGGCGCAGATGCCAACTCGTCACCGAGGGCGAGGCGCCGACGTGCACGGACAGCTGGGTGGCGGTGGCCGGCCCGTTCTTCTGCAGATAGCTGAGCGCGGCCAGCCGGACGGGATGCGCCAACGCACGCATTGCCTGCGGGTCGGTGATCTCGAAATCGCCGTACGGATTTCTGAGAGACATGTTTCGAGAGTAATCTCTCACATCTCTCGAGAGCAAGAGCCCGTCTGTGCGCCGGAGCAAGAGCCGGCCAGTACGCCAGAGCTGGCCCGTACGCCGGCCGGGGCGTACGTCGCAACGCCGTTGGCCGCGACGCACAGCAGTCGAGCGGAACCACATCCTCACCGAACTGTCCGACGAAACGCGCCAGCCGATCGCCCCAGAAGCGAGCAAGGAAAGAGCCTGGCTGAACGGCCCACGAGCTTGCGCACACCTGGCATGATCCCCACCCCCTGACCTCAGCGACTGTCAACCTGGCGGCAACGCTCGCTGCCCATGCCGGTGCGCAGCGAAAGCTCTCGATGCGAGCTACCGCCTGGACCGCCACGCATGCACAACCCCGCGCCGTCCCGTCGACACGCCGAAGGCAAACGATTGCCGCCAAGGCGAGGCATGCATGGACGTCCACCCGGCCCAGCCCGACGGGGTGGTCGAGGGCAGCCATCGACAAGGGGCCGAGGTGGGACGCGAGTTGGTCGGGGTGCGGAGGATTTTCGCCGTGATCGGGGGCCAGGTCCGCCTCAGGTTCCGGCGAGAATCCTTTGAGGAGGGCTACGGACGCAGCCGGGCCCGGTAGATGTCGGTGACGATGTCTGTCCGCATGCCGACGGACAGGTAGAGGCCGACTGCCGGGGTCGGGTTCGAGGTGTCCACGTGCAGCAGCGTTCCGGCGAGACCCGCGGCTGAGTCGAGGGCGAATTGATCCCTCAGCAGGAACTTGGCCAGCCCTCGGCCGCGCGCTTCAGCCAGTACGCCGATCCGCCCGATGTACCCGCAGTTGTCAGAGCTCACGAAATTGCGGTCCCACTCGCGGACGGCGACCGGCCGCCCGGCCAGTTCGAGCACGGTCAGCCCGGACCAGTCGAAGGTTGACCGGCTCTCCCGCGATTCCACCCAGTCGTCGTACGGGCGCGGCGTCGAGCCGGGCTGATCGGCGAACGACTCGGCGATCACCTGATGACCGGCTCGCCGGGTCGTCTCGTCCGAGGCGCCTCGATGCACGGTCACCCCGGCGGGCACGGCCGGCGGCTCCACCGGGGCGGTGTGCTCGATCTTCATCCGATCGGTGGACGTGTCGAGGGCAAGGCCGTGCAACTCGGCCAGTTCGGCGAGCTGGCGGTCCGAGCGGAGGATGCCGAGGCTGACCTTCAGTTCGGTCTGGCCGGCTTCGCGGGCGCGTTCGGTGGCGTGCTCGATCGCAGTACCCAGCAGCCAGTCGGCGACTGCTCGGTCGGCCGAGGTGACCTCGATGCCAGCTCGGTCGCTGGCCTGAACGGTGGCGGCGGTCCCGACCACCTGGTCGCCGATGCTGACCAGCCAGGTGTCGGTGTCGAGGTTAAGTGCTGGATCGCGGAGGAAGTTCGCAACGCCCTCCGGGCTGTACTGGTGGATGCCGATCAGCGAGACACTGTGGCCGGCCAGATGGGCCTGGATCGCAGCGCTGTCGTCGAGCCGCATCGGCCGCACCATCGCGCCGGCCGGGAGGCCGCCCATCGGCTGACCACCCATCGACTGGCCATCCACCGGCTGACCGCCGAGCGGCTGACCGCCCGCCGGCTGACCGGCCATCAGCTGACCGGCAGGGTGCGTCGCCAGACGTCGATGACGAGGGTCGGCTTCATGCCCACCGAGAGGTAGAGCCCGAGCGCCGGCGTCGGGTTGTTGGTGTCCACGTGCAGAATCGTGCCGGTCCGGCCCGCTGCGGCACCGGCGGCGAAGGCGTCACGCAACAGGAATTTGGCCAGACCGCGACCGCGCGCCTCCGCGAGCACGCCGAGCCGGCTGACGTAGTTGCAGTTCTCGTCCTCGATGAACTCGTTGGTGTCCTCGAGGAACGCGACCACCCGGCCGTCCAGCTCCAGCAGCGTCACCTGCGACCAGTCGAACGTCGACTTGGACTCGCGCGCCGTGAACCACTCCTCGTACGAGCGTGCGGTGAATCCGAACTGACCAGTGAACGACTCCGTGAACACCGCGTGCAGCACGCGCCGAGTCTCTTCGTCAGCCGCACCACGACGGACCACCACGCCCTCCGGTACTTCGGGCGCCGGCACCGCATCGGTGTGATCGATGCGCATCCGGTGGTACGTCGTACCGGCGGCGAAACCGTTGCCGGCGAGGAGTTCGCGTTTCGCGACGTCCTCGCGATACGTGCCGGTGTCGAGCTTGACCTCGGTCTGTCCGTGGGAGCCGGCCAGTTCCTGGGCCCGCGCGATGATCTTGGCCAGCAGCCAATCGGCGACGGCGCGGTCGGCGGCGTAGACATCGATGTCGAGCAGCTCATGATCGCCTTGCCCGAAGACAGTGCCGTAGCCGGTCAGGGTCTCGCCGGCGAAGACCAGCCAGCCGTCCTGGTCGAGGTCGAAACCGGGTTCGGTGAGTTCGTCGACCATGTCGTCGAAGGTGAAGTCGGGCCACCCGACGACCGCGGTGTTGTGCGCCGCGACGAGCCCGTAGATCGCCTCCGCGTCGTCCTTGGTGGGTCGGCGGAAGGTGAGCCCGGTGGGCAGTTCGGCGGTCATTCCCACATAGTCCTGAACGACCGCCGTACTGTCGAACCGTTTAGCAGCCCTTGAGCCAGTCGTTTCCGCAACTTTCCTCGGCCAGTTGCGCGGTCCGGCTGGTGTCTGCCCGCACGGCCGCGACTGGTGCCTGATCGGTCCAGGAGGCTAGCGTGACGCCGACCGCGTCCTCGACCGGGCGCGTGGTGGTCAGGTAGTTGTTCGAGATCATCGAGAAGACCAGCTTGCGGCCGTCCTTGGTCGACACGTAACCCGACAACGCCGTGACGCCGGTCAGCGAGCCGGTCTTGGCGCGCAGGTTGTTCGCCGCCGGGGTGTTGCGCATCCGGCTGCGCAGCGTGCCGCCGACGAACCGGTCCGGGTTGCCCGCGATCGGCAGCGCGTCGTACCACTGCTGGAACCAAGGCTCCTTCTGCGTGGCGATCAGGAGGTCGCTGACGCTCTTCGCCGTCACGTTCACCTTGCGGGACAGGCCGGAGCCGTCAGAAAGCCGGATCGTGTTGGTCGCGACGCCGAGGCTCTTCGCGTACTCCGTGGTGACCGCGAGTCCCGCCGACCAGCTGCCGCTCGCCTTAGCGACCGCGCCCATCGCCTTCACCAGCGTCTCGGCGTGCATGTTGTTGGAGAGCTTCATGAACGGGTTCATCAGCTCGCCGACGGTCATCGACTCGTCGCGAGCGAGCTGCCGGGCAGCGCTCGGAGCGGCCGCAGTACGGATGCGACCGTCGATGCGGACTCCTTGGGCGATGAGCGCCCGGCGGAACACGTCGGCGGCGTACAGGGTCGGCTCCCAGACGGTGACCCAGTCCTGGCCGACGGTGGCGCCGGCTGGTACCGAACCGGTGATCCGGACGAGGTTGGTGCCGTGGTCGCGCTCGACGCTGAGCGTGTTGCTCGAACCCGCGGCCCCGGTCGTGGCGGTGTTGATGAGCTTGAGGATGCCGTTCGCCGGGATCATCTTGAGCTGCGCCGGCGCCCCGACCGTCGCGCCCGGCAGGCTCTCGACGATCGCAGTACCGGAGTCGTAGTCGGTGTCAGGCGCGAGCGTGAGGGCGGAGATCTGAGCGCTGTAGTAGAACGACTCGTCGTCCGAGGCCCAGGTGTCGCCGAGGCGCATCTGGTCGAAGTACGTGTCATCGGCGATCAGGTTGCCGTCGATCCGCTTGATGCCCGCCTTGGCGACCTGCTTGGCCAGGGCGACGTAGTCGGCCTCCAGTGCCGTCGGATCCCCGAATCCCTTCAGATAAAGGTCTCCCCGCAGCTTCCCGCCCTTGACCGGCGCAGTCGCCAGTACGTCGGTGTGGAACCTGAAGCCGGTCCCCAACGTGTGCATCGCGGCCGTTGAGCTGAACAACTTCGTGTTGGACGCGGGCAGGAACCGCGTTCCGCCGTTCCGGTCGTACAAGGTCTCGCCACTGGTCGCGTCCCGGACCACCAGGCCCACCTGGGACCCCTGGAACCGCGGATCGGACAGCAACGTGTCCAACTGCTGCTGCAACCCAGTCGACTGCACCTGCTGTACTCCGGCCGGCGCACCGGCCGACTGCCCCACCAGCCCGGCCGTCGCCGCCATCGCTGCGGCGAACGCCACCAACCCCCGGCCCGACACTCTCGGTAAATTTCTCACAAGAACCCCTCAACCCTCAGGCGGAAACCAACTACCCAGGAGTCTCCATCCCACTGCCCTTTCGGTCCAGCTCTCGATTCTCAGGTGAATCGATGTAAAAGTGGGGCGCACAGGTACCGCCCCACCTGAGGAGACACCATGCGCAGCAAAATCCTGGCGGCTGTCGCTGCCCTGGTCCTGCCTTTCACCTTGCTCAACGCACCCGCCCAGGCAGAGGTCCAGCGCATTACAGCCGCCGTGTTCCCAGCCGACATCATCGGCGAGGACTTCCCCGATCCGGATGTGTTCGAGAAGAACGGCACTTGGTACGCGTACTCGACCAACAACGGCCGCGGCCACGTCCCGGTCGCCTCCGCGCCGAGCGCCAACGGTCCGTGGACGATCCGCGGCGACGCGATGCCTGGCGGTCCGTCGGCGAGTTGGGCGCAGTCCGGCCGCACCTGGGCTCCCGACGTCCACCCGAACCCGGATGGCAGTTTCACCCTCACCTACACCGCCTGGCACAAGGCCTCGGGTCGTCAATGCGTCGGCGTCGCCACCGCGAGCTCGGCGCTAGGGCCGTTCGCCCCGGTCGGCACCCAGCCACTGATCTGCCCGCTCAGCCAGGGTGGCGCGATCGACGCGAACACCTTCGTCGCGAACGACGGCACCCGGTACCTGACCTGGAAGAACGACGGCAACGCGTTCGGCCAGCCATCCACTCTCTGGCTGACCCGTACGGCGAACAACGGCACGAGCCTCACCGGCGGCAACACGGCGATGCTCACCTCGAGCAGCGTGATCGAGGCGCCCGACCTGGTCCAGCGGGGGAGCCAGTTCGTGCTCTTCTACTCCGGCGGCGGCTACAACGACTGCAACTACCTGACGTCGTACGCGACCTCGCCGAGCCTCAGCGGCCCGTGGACCATCGCTTACCGGCCGCTGATGACGACCGCGAGCTTCGACAACCACATCTGCGGCCCGGGCGGTGCAGACTTTGTCGGCAACAAGGTTTTTCTGCACGGCTGGGTGAATGGCTCGAGGCACCTGTACGTCGCCGATCTCGGCTGGGCCAACGACTTCCCGGTGGTCCGCGGTAGCCGGGTGCGGACCGAGGCCGAGCGCGGCACGCTGAACCACTGCGTGGTCCGCACTGGAGCCGCCGGCGCCTCGGGAGGAGCGGTCGCCGCCTACATCGACCACGCGGACTCCTGGGTCCAGGTCTCGGTGTTCGCGCCGTCGGCCGGCGGCTACACCCTCTGGGTCGGCTATGCGAACGGGATGGGATCGACCGCCAGTCACGGTGTGGTTGTCAACGGCAACAGTCAGGGCTCGGTCAGCTACCCGGTGACCGGCTGGGACAACTGGCGCCAGAGCTCCGTCCCGATCACGCTGAACGCCGGCTGGAACACCGTCCGGCTGACCAAGGGCACTCTGTACGCCGAAGTGGACTATCTCGAGCTCCAGTGAGCTAGCCGCCCCGGATCCTGCGCCCCCAGATCCTGCGTCCCCCGGACCTGCGCCCCCGAACCCTGTGTTCATTCGCCCCCTTTTCACCCTCACCGATCGCCGCGTTCACTCAGCCGCTGAGTTGGAGGGTGAAAAGGGGGCGAATGAACAACGGATAGGACGACGGATGGGGTTTGCCCCGGTCTGTGGTCCGGGTGAACCCTGGATCCACCCGCTCGCTGCGTGGCGCAGTACGCCGCTACTGTGCCGGGGCTCGTAGGCTCGGGGGTGGCACCGACGCGCGAACGGGGAGTTCGAAGTACCTGATGGCAAAACCACCCGAACAGGTTTCCGCCGACCGGCCGCCGCATCGGCGGCCGGTCTGGCTGGACCTGCGCCGGACCACCCGGGGTCTGCAGGCGATGTTCCTCGGTGGGCTCGCGTCGCTGATCTCGCTGATCATCACGTTCTGGACGCTGCCGCAGATCAGCAGCGACGGCCGGCTGCCGATCCTGCGGCTGGTGGTGCTGCTCGCGGTGATCGGGCTGGTGATGCGCTGGATCCTGGCCGGGATCGCGGTCCTGATCGGCTCGGTCGGCGTCCTGGTGGGCGGGTTGCTGAGCCAGTTCGGCGTCGTTTACCTCGGGGTCACGCTCGATCCCGGGGTCAACCTGCACGGCGGGGTCGAGGCGGTCTGGCTGGTCTCGATCGTGATGTCCTCGGTGAGCGCGTTCGTCGGCTGGGTCGCGTATGCCGGCAGCGACGACGCCTATGTCTCCGAGATCATGCGCGTCGTCCGCCGCCGGGCCCGCAAGATCCAGGCCGCCCCGAAGACCGGGATGCTGATCATCCAGATCGACGGGCTGTCGGCGCCGCTGCTCAACTGGATGGTGATGTCGGGCAACCTGCCGCACCTGGGTGGCTGGATCCGGGACGGCAGCCACTCGATGGTCGAGTGGCATACCGGCGTACCGGCGACGACGCCGGCCAGCCAGGCGGGCATCCTGCACGGTGGATCGGGGCAGATCCCGGCCTTCCGGTGGTACGAGAAGGAAGCCGGCCGGGTGATGGTGACGAACCGGGCCCGCGACGCCGCCGAGATCGAGGCCCGGATGTCGACCGGACGCGGGCTGCTGGCCGACGGTGGCGCGAGCATCAGCAACAACTGGTCCGGTGACGCTCCCCAGTCGGAGCTCGTGTTCAGCAGGGCCGCGTTGCCGACCGGCCGCAGCCGCGGGTACGTGCGGTTCTTCTCCAGCCCGCAGGGCGCCGCCCGTGGGCTCATCTTGTGCGTCGCCGAGATGGTCAAGGAGCTGCATCAGGCTCGCCGGCAGCGCCGCCGCAATCTCGTACCGCGAGTGAATCGCGGCGGCTCGTACATCTTCCTCCGGGCGATCTCCAACGTCCTGCTGCGCGATCTGAACGTCTCGCTGGTGACCGACGAGCTGGTGAAGGGCACCCCGGTCATCTACTGCGACTTCGTCGACTACGACGAGGTGGCTCACCACGCCGGCCCGACCCGGCCGGAGTCGCTCCAGACGCTCGAAGGCCTCGACCGCGTGCTCGGCGCGCTCAAGCGGATCATCGACACGCTGCCGCACTCGTACGAGATCGTCGTGCTGTCGGACCACGGCCAGAGCCAGGGCGCGACCTTCCTGCAGCGCTTCGGCCGGACTCTCACTCAGGTCGTCGACGACCTGGTCGACACCACCAAGGAGCCGGTCGCGGCGACCAGCAGGGCTGAAGGTTGGGGTCCGGTCAACGCGTTCCTGACCGAGCTGAGTCTGCGCCGCAGCGTGGCCGGCACGGTGACCCGCCGGGCACTGCACGGCAAGGCCGCTCGCGGCGAGGTCGAGCTTGGCCCGGCCGACTGTGAGCCGCCGATGGCGGCCGACGAGCAGATGGTCGTCACGGCCTCGGGCAACCTGGCCCTGATCTACCTCGCCAGGACGCCCGGCCGCGTACCGCTGGAGGAGATCGAGCTGCTCCACCCGAAGCTGATCCCCGGACTGGCGATGCACCCGGGAATCGGGTTCGTCGTGGTGGACACGCTCGCCGAGGGGCCGGTCGCGATCGGGCGGGCCGGTGTCCACGTCCTGCGTTCCGGCCGGGTCGAGGGCGTCGACCCGCTCAGCACCTATGGCCCGAAGGCGGCCGCGTCGATGCTCCGGCAGGCCGAGATGCCGCACAACGGCGACATCGTGCTGATCAGCCGGCTGGACGAGTACACGCACGAAGTGGCCGCGTTCGAGGAGCTGGTCGGCTGCCACGGCGGGATCGGCGGCTGGCAGACCGAGGCGGTCCTTGTGCACCCGCGCCGCTGGCAGGTCGACGAGCCGCCGGTGGGCTCCGACGCGGTGCACCACCTCCTGATCAGCTGGCTCGACCAGCTCGGCCAGCGCACGGAAGAGTCTCCTGCGGCCCGGGTCGCCGCTTCGACGGATGCGAACTTGGAGGCCTGACCGTGCGGATCACCTGGTGGGGGCACAGCACCACCACCATCGAGGAGAACGGCACGCGGCTCCTGACGGATCCCGTGCTGACCTCCCGGATCGCGCACGTCCGGCGCCGCCGTGGGCCCGCGCCGACCGCCGAGGCCGGCCGCTGCGACGCGGCACTGGTGTCGCATCTTCATGCTGATCATCTGCATCTGACCTCGCTGCCGCTGATCGCGCCGGACGCTGCGCTGGTCGTCCCGCGGGGCGCCGCGAAGCTGATCCAGGTCCACAGCGGCGCGGTCTACGCGGACCGTTGCATCGAGGTTGCCCCCGGCAACCAAATCCGGGTCGGCGGTCTCGACATCACCGTCGTGACCGCGGCCCACGACGGCCGCCGGCTGCCCTGGTCGGCGTACAGTGCGCCGGCGCTCGGCTTCCGCGTCGAGGGTGCGCCGAGCGTCTGGTTCGCCGGCGACACCGACCTGTACGACGACCTGGCGGCCGAGGCCGGCCCCGTCGACCTGGCGCTGGTGCCGGTCGGCGGCTGGGGTCCTTCGCTGGGGCCTGGACATCTGGACCCGGTTCGGGCGGCCGAGGCGGTCCGGCGGGTTGGGGCGCGGGCCGCAGTACCGGTGCACTTCGGGACGTTCTGGCCGATCGGGTGCGATTGGCTGAAGCCCGAGTTGTTCCTGCCGCCGGGGGAGCAGTTCAAGAAGGTGATGGCCGAGGTGGATCCCGCGGTGCGGGTGGACCTGCTGATGCCAGGAGAGTCGACCGAGGTGTCCGATGGTGGGTGAAGACTTCGGCTGGGTGTACTTGGCGGCGCTGGCCGGGGCCGTGCTGCTGGGCGCCGTGCTCCCGGTGCTGCCGACGGGCGCAGCGGTGTCCGCGGGCGCAGTACTGGCTTCTCACAGCAACCCGATCGGGCTGGTCGGCGTACTGATCGCGGGTGCGGGTGGGGCGTATCTCGGCGACCTGATCGTGTACGCCGGTTGCCGGGCGGGCGGGGAGAAGCTCGCCAAACGGATCGGGTGGCTGCGCGACAACGCCTCGCTCGACGCGCTGCGGGTGCGGCTGGCCGAGCATGAGATCACTGTGCTGCTGACCTCGCGATTGATCCCCGGCGGGCGAGTGCCGGTGCTGCTCGCGGCTGGGCTGGCGGGGTATCGCTGGCATCGGTTCGCGGTTGTCGACCTGGCGGCGTCGTCGCTATGGGCGGCTGTCTACATGGCGATCGGGTTGCTCGGCTACGCGCTGTTCGACAAGCCGTGGCAGGGCGTCGTCGCGGCGATCGTGCTGGTGCTGCTGACGACGGTGATCAGCAGTCTGGTCCAGCGCCTCCGGAAGAAGTCTTCCTCGGCGAAGCAGCTTGCTGGAGAACCGGTTTCAGACGCCGAGTGAGGTTTCAGCTTTCAGACGCCGAATGAGGCGGAGCGCAGCCGCTCGACCGCTGCCGGGTCGCCGTCGAACTCGACCTGGGCGACCGCCTGGCGGCCGAAGCAGAACAGCACCAGCTCGACGGCTTCGCCTGTCACTGTGACGGAGCCGAGCTCGGTCGGCTTCTTGGCGACGGACTCGGAGCCGCCCGGCAGGCGAAGTACGAGTCCGGTCGGAGCCTTGCGGGTCATCGACTTCCCGGCGAGCTTGACGGCCTTCCACAAGCCCTTCTGCTGGTCGGTCGGCAGTTCGCGGACGGTGAAGTCCGGCTGAGCCCGGCGGACGTCCTCGTGGTGCACCAGGTACTCGGTCGTGTTCAGGTTGTGCCCGAGCTTCGGGAACGAGTAGATCGAGAAGGTCGGCGGTCCGTTGCGCACCTTGCCGACGATCTCGGTGAAGCTGTACTTCGCCTTCGCCTGCGCCATCCGCCGCTCGGTGGTGTCCGACAACGCCGGAATCATGATGCCCGGCCCCGCGAGCGGATCAGCCTCCCGGACATACAGGTGGACCGCGAGGTCATACGTCGTCCACCCGTCACACAGCGTGGGCTGATCGGGCCCGACCTGGTCGAACAGATCACACAGGGCGAGTCGTTCTACCTTGCCGTAGTCGGTCACAACTCGATCGTAACTGTCGGAGACCAGTGGCAGAATGTCAATCGTTGTCAGTCTCGTGGCTGGCTACGCCCCTGACAGTGTCGTCCTAAGGATGTTTGCGTGCCGCAGCCGAAAGTTCCCAGCAAGGGGAGTGTGACCCGGCGGGGGTTCGCGGTCCTGCGGGTGGCGATCTGGGAAGAGCCGTGGGTGTTCGCCTTCTCGGTCACGGCGAGCGCGCTGTACGGCGCGATGACGGTCGCCGACGGCTGGGCGCTGGGCTGGTCGACCGACCACGTGATCCGGCCGGCCCTGGAGCGTGGTGACACCACCTTCGGGGCGATCGCGGCGCTGGTCTCGTTGTTCCTCGGGATCGCGATCCTGCGCGCGATCGGCGTGGTCGGCCGGCGGATTGGTGCGGGCATCATGCAGTACCGGCTGCAGGCGACGTACCGGCGCCGGGTCACCCGGCAGTACCTGAGACTTCCGTTGAGCTGGCACCACAAGCACCCGACCGGCGAACTGCTGTCCAACGCGAACGCGGACGTCGAATCGATCTGGTTCGTGATCGCTCCGCTGCCGATGGCGATCGGCGTGCTGGCGATGCTCGCCTTCGCCACCGCCGCGATGTTCGCCGCGGACGTCTGGCTCGCGCTGGTCGGCTGCCTGGTCTTCCCGCTCGTCTTCATCGCGAACGTGATCTTCCAGCGCACCCTGCAGCCGCTCGCCACCCGCGCCCAGGAACTCCGCGCCGACGTCTCCGAGGTCGCCCACGAGTCGTTCGACGGCGCGCTGGTGGTCAAGACGCTGGGCCGCGAGGCCGCCGAGACCGAGCGCTTCCGCAAGCCGACCAACGCGCTGCGCGACGCGAACATCGCGGTCATGCGGGCCCGCGGCGCCTTCGACCCGGTGATCGAGGGGTTGCCGCGGGTCGGCGTCCTGGCGGTCCTGCTCGTCGGCGTCGGCCGGGTCCGCTCGGGCGCCGCCGATGCCGGTGACGTGGTGCAGGTGGCCTTCCTGTTCACGCTGATCGGGTTCCCGATCCGGGCGCTGGGCTGGGTGCTCGGCGAGCTGCCGCGATCCGTGGTCGGCTGGGATCGCGTGCAGCGCGTGCTCACGGCCGAGGGCGGGATCGAGTACGGCGACCAGCGGCTCACGGCGTCATCGGCCGCTCGGCTCGACGTATCCGATGTGCGCTTCGGATATCTCCCGGACCGCGAGGTGCTCGCCGGGGTCGACTTCGCTGTCGAGCCTGGCCGGACTGTGGCTCTCGTGGGACCGACGGGTTCCGGCAAGTCGACTTTGACGACGTTGCTGACCCGGCTGGTCGATCCCGAAGAAGGCTCGGTCGCGGTCGACGGGCTCGACCTGCGCACGCTGGCACGCGATGAGCTGGCCGGCTCGGTCGCGCTGGTCGCCCAGACCGCCTGGCTTTTCGACGACACGATCCGCGGCAACATCACGCTCGGCGGGGAATACTCCGACGAGGACGTCTGGGACGCCTTGCGGATCGCGCAGGGCGACGGCTTCGTGAAGTCGCTGCCCAATGGGCTCGACACCAAGGTCGGCGAACGCGGTACGACGCTGTCGGGCGGCCAGCGGCAGCGGATCGCGCTCGCCCGGGCGCTGGTCCGGCGGCCCCGACTGCTGATCCTCGACGACGCGACCAGCGCGGTGGATCCGCAGGTCGAAGCCCGGATCCTGGCCGGGCTGCGGACCGCAGTACAGGGGGCTGACGCTGCGACGACCGTGCTGGTGATCGCGTATCGCAAGGCGACGATCGCGCTGGCGGACGAGGTGTTGTTCCTCGATGAGGGGCGGATCGCGGACCAGGGTTCGCATCTCGAGTTGCAGGAGCGGTCGGCGGCGTACCGGGATCTGGTCGACGCCTACGAGAAGGACGCGGCGCGGCGTGAGGAAGAGGCCGCGCTGGAAGCAGAGCTTGATGATCTGGATTCAGAAGGAGCGTCCGCGTGAGCGCCGCAGAGGCCAGCCGGCTCGATGCCGGAGACAACGCCGGTGGCATGGAGACGCTGCGGCAGGGGATTCGGGTCTCACCCGAGCTCGCGCGCGGCTGGTGGATCACGGGGTTGCTCGCGCTGACGATGACGGGCGGGCGGATCGTCGTACCGATCGCCGTGCAGCAGACCATAGACAAGGGGTTGTCGGGTCCTGCTGGCCCGGACATGTCGTTCGTGGCGTGGATGTGCCTGGCGTGTGTGGGCGGCGTACTCGTGACGGCCTTCGCGTCGTACCTGACGACGGTGCGGCTCGCGACGAACTCCGAGCGCGGGCTGGCGACGATGCGGATCAAGGCGTTCCGGCACGTGCACGACCTGCCGGTGCTGACCCAGAGCACCGAGCGCCGGGGTGCGCTGGTCAGCCGGGTGACGTCCGACGTCGACACGGTGTCGCAGTTCCTGCAGTTCGGCGGGTTCATCTTCCTGGTAAGCATCGGGCAGATGGTGCTCGCGACCGTGGTGATGTTCGTCTACTCGTGGCAGCTCGCGCTGGTCGTGCTGATCTGCTTCATTCCGCTGTTCGCGAGCCTCAAGTTCCTGCAACGGATGATGTCCGCGGCGTACGGCGTGGTGCGGGCGAAGGTCGGCGAGATGCTGTCCGCGATCGCCGAGCCGGTCGTCGGCGCGCAGGTCGTGCGGGCGTACGCGATCGAGAAGCGCACGCAGGAGCGGATCGACGCCTCGATCGAGGACTACCGCAAGACGGCGACGAAGGCGCAGGCGATCACCGGGATCACGTTCTCGATCGGTGGCCTCGCGGCTGGGCTCGCCAATGCCGGCGTACTGACCGCGGGTGTGCTGCTCGGCGTTGACGGGAAGGCGACGCTGGGGGAGATCCTCGCGTTCATGTTCCTGGTCGCGCTGTTCTCCGATCCGGTGCAGATCGCGACGCAGGTCCTCACCGATGCGCAGAGCGCCTTCGCCGGCTGGCGGCGTGTGCTCGGCGTGATCGCGACACCGGCAGACGTGGTCGACCCAGGCGAGGCGGGCGTGCATCAGGCGCGCGGTCCGGTGACGGTGGAGTTCCGCGACGTGAACTTCGCCTATCCCGACGGCGATCTCGTACTGCGCGATGTCGATGTGCGGCTCGAACCGCATCGGCGGGTGGCGGTGGTCGGCGAGACAGGGTCGGGCAAGACGACTTTCGCCAAGCTGCTCACACGGTTGATGGATCCGACTGCGGGCGCAGTACTGCTGGACGGGGTGGATGCTCGGGAGATCGCGTTCGCGTCGCTGCGGGAGCGGGTGGTGATGGTGCCGCAGGATGGCTATCTGTTCGACTCGTCGCTAGCCGAGAACGTCCGTTTCGGGCGGCCTGAGGTGACGGACGCGCAACTACTGGACGCGTTCGAGTCGCTTGGTCTAACGGACTGGCTGGAGTCGCTGCCGGACGGGCTGGACTCACCTGTGGGTCAGCGTGGTGAATCGCTGTCCGCTGGTGAACGCCAACTGGTCGCGCTAGTCCGCGCGAACATCGCCGACCCGGACCTCTTGGTCCTCGACGAGGCGACGTCGGCTGTGGATCCGGGCACTGAGGTCCGCGTGAACGCAGCACTGGAACGCCTGATGGCCGGCCGCACTTCGGTCACCATCGCCCACCGCCTCTCCACAGCCGAAGCCGCCGACGAGGTCCTCGTCTTCGACAACGGCCAGGTGGTAGAACGCGGACCGCACTCCGAACTGGTCAAGGCGAACGGCATCTACACCCACCTGCACGCCAGCTGGATAGCCCAACGCACGGCCCTGTAACCGGGCCCACGGCGGCACACCCCACCAGGGCCCGGTCTGCCACTGAGGTCGACCGGAACGGCGCCGGCGCGGCGCAGGAATCCCGGGGTCGCGACTTCGCCGAGGCGCGTTTCGCAGTACAGGTCGCCTGTGCATCGCAGTACAGGTCGCCTGCGCTTCGTAGTACAGGCGAGAACCGGCGCCTTGCGGGCGCCCACCCGTGGGAGGATCGGCGGATGGGCGCCCGCAAGGGCACGGACCGGCGGGCGAAAAGGGGCAGTCAGCCCACCGGCCCGCGCACCTCAGCTGGTACGCCGGCCAGAGCCCGCCCCAGCTACTTGGCCTGGGCGGAACCGTTCTCTCGTCCCGTGCCCGGCTGGGGGACGAGCAGGAACTCGACGCCGCCCTTGTCGTCGACAGCCGCGTCGAGGATCTTGTCGTCCAGCGCAGCCGCCGCGTTGGACTCCAGGAACACCCGCGCACCGCCCTCCTCGACCACCTGATCACCCTGCAGCGGCGATTCGGTCGTCGTCACGGCCAGCGCGGGATCGGCCGGATTCTCCTGCGAGATCCGGACCCCGGCACCCTCGGGAGCGCCCTCGACGCCCGTGATGCTCTTGATCACCAGAGTGGCGTTCTCAGTCAGGGTTAGCACTGCTTCTCCTAGCATCGATTCCGTTGAACGCGCCCCGTGCCCCTTCCCCAAATCCACAAACATCCCCACCCCAACCCCCCACTTTGAGCACCCACCAGCCGCGATCCCGCCGATCGCCTGACCACCCCGTGCCCAAGGTCGCCGTCCTCGGAGGGTGCGGGTGACTCTGGGCACGGGGTGGGCATGGGCTGGGCGAAGCGGTGACTGACCGGCGCCCAAGGTGGTGGGTCGGGGTCGGGTGTGCGGTCACGCCGGCGCGGTCTCGCAACGCGTCGGCCGGGCCGAGCAGGCGGGCCTGGCCGAGCGGCGTACCCACGACGAGGTCGACCGGCGGGACTACTCCGAACCGAGTGCGACGGCGTCGTCGGTCGCGCTGTGCGTCGGGTGGAGACGGGCTGTGCGTCGGGTGGGGACGCGGTGCGTCGGGTGGGGGACGGGCTGTGGGTCAGGCGGCGTGGGTGAGGGGGAGAGGGGCCGTGCGCCAGGTGGGGGGTTCGCCGGTACGACGTTCGCCGCGGATGAAGGCTTCGCGGAGGCGCCGGACGAGTCGGTTGGAGTCGCGGACGACGTCCTCCCAGCCGAAACGGACCACTTCGAGATCCAGATCACTCAAGCGCTGATCGCGCTCGTAGCTCTGTCGCAGCAGGCGCCGCCGCTCGCTCGCACTGTCCGCCTCGTACTTCGCCAGTCCGTCCGCCTCCGCGATCGTGCGGTACGCCGGCCACCAGAAGTCGACCCGCTCAGACAGCCATCTCCAGCCGTTCCAGAACTGTGCCTGCAGGACCGGGGCCGGTAGCCCGCCGCTGACAAATGCGAGCCGGGCGATGGACTCCAGTGCCGATTCAGCTCCAGGGTCAGCCATGGCGACGGCTTGCCTGGCTCTGCGGATGCCCGGCCATCGGTGCTGGCTGTCGAGCATCGTCTGGAGATCCTCCACCGGCGTACCGGTCCGGAGAGCGTGGTCGATGGTGACGACCGCCTCGCGCAGGGGGAGTTCGCGGGCCAGGTCCACAACCGTTCGGGCATTCGAGGTGGCCACGAGTCCGTCGTACTGGACCAGATGCGCGGCCGGCAGCCCGGCACGGCGCAGTACGACGTCGTCGCGACGCTGGTTCCTGTTGGCCTGCGGAGGGCGGGTGAGCCAGACGGCATCGACGAGTGGGCGATCACGCCTTTTTGTGTCGACCCAGATCCGCAGATCGGCCAGCGTGGCAGCGCTGAAGTGGCTGATCACGGACTTGGGGTACGCCGCTTGGGCGCAGGCGATCCGCGCGATCTCGGGCTCGACCGTGCCATCGAGATACTGCTTCCGCTCAAGCTGGAGGTGCCCATTGCGAACCAGCCGTCGAAGGTCGTTGTCGTTCAACCCGAGCTCGCGCAGCTCACGCCGGCTGTGGGGCAGCCGGCAGACCACCTCCAGCCGCTGCCGAACCTCATCCGCAAGCCGATCCATCCCCCAACCCTGACCCAAGTCACCCCGCCCCCGCACCCCGCCAACCACCACCTGTGGATAACCTCCCCCACGAAGACAAGCCAGCCGGTACGCCGGACGCCGGTGCCCGCAGCACGCATCGCCCCCGTTCCGCCGCGGTACGAGCGACGCCCCGTTCCGCCGCGGTACGAGCGACGCCCCGTTCCGCCGCGGTACGAGCGACGCCCCGTTCCGCCGC
>NZ_AQUZ01000009.1 GCF_000372465.1 Kribbella catacumbae DSM 19601 | reverse complement strand
ACACCACCGGGGCACTGGAGGAGTTCTTCCACCAGCTCGACGAGACCATCGGCGACCGCGCCGCCAAGCTCACCAACAAGGTCCGCACCGACGCCCTGCTGAAGCTCATCGCCGCCCGCCGCAACGGCTGGACCAACCAGACCCGCTGGGCCGAACTGATCCGCGAACACCTCACCCGACACCACGGCCACGCCCCCCAGCAGCGCCAGCACACCGACCCCAAAGGCGCACCCAGCCTCCGCTCACCATATCCACCCTAAGCGACATAGGACGTATGTTCTAATAGACTCTCAGCGCCAGCCCGCTTCGGCGGGGACATGTCACCCAGGGAGATCGCCGCAACGATGACTGTAGACACCTTTGCAGTAGAAGCTCAGACCGACGCCGCCGACACTCCCGATCCGGTGATCGACTCTGCGGCCACCACCGAGTCCGCTTCCCCGTCAGTGACTGACGCCCCGGTGGCCGGCTCAGACGATGCCGCCCCGGAGGCTGCGGATGCCGAGGCCGCTCCGGTGGTCGCCGAGAAGCCGAAGAAGGCTCCGGCCAAGAAGGCCGCGCCGAAGAAGACCAAGACCCTCGAGCTCACCCTGACCGTCACCGGCACCGCCGACGGCGAGTGGAAGGCCGAACTCAAGCAGGGCAACAGCTACATCGCCAAGAACCTCCTGGTCGCCGCCGCAGCCGTCTCCCGCGCAGCCAAGGAACTGCACGAAGACCTGTCCGGCCCCATCGACGAGGTCATCGACGCAGCCCGCGAACAGCAGGCCGCGAAGGTAGCCGCCCTAGAGGCCGAACTAGAAGCCGCCCGCAAAGCCCTCGCCGAACTAGACGACTAGCCCGATCAGTCGTCGGCGTGAGGAACTCCCCACGCCGGCGCCTGTTCACTCCTTCGCCGCTCCCACCGCACTAGCTCCCACCCGCCCCGCGGGGCGCGACTGCGGACTAGTTGCCACGGATGCCCTGACAGCCGGGCGACCGCACCCCGGTTGCCGCAGAGGCTGGTTGGTGCCGGGCTAGTTGATGCCGGGCTGATTTGGTGGGTGGGTGAGGTGGGTGGTGATGAGCTCCTCCTGGCGGCTGGCAACTTCCCTTTGGTGGTCGTTGGGTGGTTTCTCTGGTACCGCGCCTGAGGCGTCCGGTGCGGTTTGCTGGGGAAGGTGATGAAGAGGTGCCGGATCGGTGACCTGCGGTCAAACGCAGTGTGACCGATCCGGCACGCCGCAGAGCTGGGCGAAGCGGTGAGCCGCGTCGTACCTTGTTTGCCTGGGCCGGTCCTGTTAGGCCCTGACCGCTCCGAACAGAAGGGGTCAGATGAGCACATTCCAAGACCTGGGATCGCTCTTGCTCGTTCGCGGTGCCGATGAGCTGGACCATGCGGGCGGCACGTTGTACGTGCACCTGCACCGAGTCGCCAAGCGCCTCGGCTCTCTCGGCGCGTCCGAGTCGCTGATACTCGCTGGGCTCGCGCACGCGGCGTACGGGACTGATGGGTTCCCGACGCATCTGTTCGACTGGCAGCAGGAACGCCCGGTACTGGAAGCCGTGATCGGTCCCGAAGCGGAGCTGCTGGTCTACCGCTACGGCGCCTGCGATCGCGAGACCACCTGGCGCGACCTCGCCGAACACAACACGGTCACCGACCGCTTCACCGGTACGTCGGAGGAACTGTCGACCGAGGAACTCCGCGACTTCGTCGACCTCACCATCGTCAACGAACTCGACGTCCTCGACCACGCCCCGGACCTCAAACCCAAGCTCCACGCCTTCCTGCAAGAACAGCTCCCCCGCTGGCAGTCCCTGACCTCCCCTGCAGTCCTGGCCGACGCCCACCGCTCCATGGACCTCTAGTCCCAAAGCCGGTTAAGCGGTTCCGGGACGGTGTTTCGCCGAGGTCGGCCCCGCCGCAGGGCCGGAAGGTGCGGACGGCTGTGCACGCACGACCCGGCACCGATGCCCCGACACGCCGAGGGAAGCGCTTGCTGACCGGAACTGGGTATGCGCTGGCGTCCGGCCCCCGCCAGGGCGGGCGGGGCGAGCACCTGGCTTTGCCTCTAGCCCGCCCCCACCTTCCCCACCTCGCGGAACCCACCCAGCCGCCAACACCCCCACGGGCCATTGCGCACGGACTATCCTGGCTGGCGCTGAGAACGCTGTCCTGGCCGGCGCGTGGCGCTGAGGATTGAGCCGAGCCGGTGCGGCAATTCCCACCCGCCCGCTCCAAGCCGGCGAGTGGGCCGTCCGCTCGGGCCGCTCGGAGCTTGGGGAGGATTTTTCGCCGGACCCGCGGCGGATTCTCGCCCTGATCGGGGGTAAGAACCTCCTCAACCGCCACCGGCCACCTCATCACCGGGGTCCGAGCAGCAAACCAAGCTGCGGGCCCGGTTGTTGGCGGGTTTGCTGGAAAACGGGTGACCGGCGACGCATGATCGGATCATGGCTCGTTTCGAAGTGATCGCTCGCGCCGAGGTCGATCGGCGTCAGTCCAACTCCGCCTACTTCAACCTCGCCATGCTGTCCGGCCGGCTCGACAAGGGCATGCACCTGCAGCGGATCGAGGACCTGCCCGACGGCAAGGTCGCTCTCGTGATGCAGCACAAGTTCAGCCCGCGGAAGCAGGACGAGGCGGCGCTGATGGCCAACCGCACGCTCGCCCAGCTCGGCATCGCCCCCAGCCAGGTCCTTCAGCTCGATCTGCTCCGGCTGTCCCGCAAGGGCCGCACCCTGGTCCGCTCCTGGGTCGGCCCCGGCAACCCGCCCGGTCCCGACCTCAGTGGCGACCGCGAACCCCGCAACCCGCTACCCACCCCGCCCCACCTGAAAGCCGCACTGGATCTCCCCACCGACTGACGGGGCACACGCCGGCCTCACCCCACGACCGGGTGAGGTTGTCAGGGCGTGAAGACCTCGAAGGGTGCTGCGTACGTAGTACCGAGGCGAGTGCCTGTGCTGCGGCTGATGCCTTCAAGGAATTCGGCTGGGTCGAAGTGGGGCCAGCCCAAGCCGTCGATGTAGGCCTTGTGCGCCTTCAGCGACTCGACGCCGACGTCGAAGGTCTCAGTGGTGTCGACAGCGTGCCGGCCGTTGGGCGAACCTGCCGTCCAGACCTGCCGTACCCCGCCCCAGCGCTCGCCCTCTTCGGGGAAGATCCACCGATTCGCCGCATCCCGTACGGCGTCCAAAGTCGCCTTGCCGGTGTTGATGTGGTCGGCCTGGTTGAGCATGACGTCGCCGTCCCAGGTGTCGCGGAAGTTGTTCGTGATGACGATCTCCGGCTGGTGCCGCCGGATCACCCCGGCGATCAACCGGCGCAGCGCGACGCTGTACTCGATCGTGCCGTCGGGCTGGCCGAGGAACTCCACGGCAGAGACGCCGACGATCCGGGCCGACTCGATCTGCTCGGCCTCGCGCAGCGGGCCGCTCTCGGCCGGCGGGATGCCGTCGATCCCGGCCTCGCCGGAGGTGAGCAGGACGTAGACGATCTCCTTGCCCTGCCCGGTCCAGCGCGCCACCGCCGCGGCGCCGCCGAACTCCAGATCATCAGGGTGGGCGACCACTGCGACGGCCTTGTTCCAGTCCTCGGGCAATGCTTCGAACGGCTCCGGTGCAGTCATGATGGAAGGCTACGACCGCGAAGGTGCCAGCCGGCACTGTTTGCCCGGAAGGTCGCGGTTTACTCCCCTAGAACCTGACGGCTGTACGGATTGGCGAACGCACGTCGCGGATCCAGCCGGTCACGAACGGCGAGGAAGTCGTCGAACCGCGGGTACCGCTCGCGGAAGTCGGAGGCGCCGAGCGTGTGCAGCTTGCCCCAGTGCGGCCGGCCCCCGAAGGCGCCCACGATCTGCTCGAAAGCGTCGAAGTACTTGTCGTGCGCAAGCCGGTGGTACTGGTGGATCGCCACATACCCGGTGTCGCGCCCGTACGCCGTCGACAACCAGATGTCGTCCGCGGCCGCCACCCGGACCTCGATCGGGAACGGCAAGCGCTCCCCCGACCGATCGATCCACGCGCGCAACTGCTGCACGACCTCGACCACATGCTCCCGCGGTACGGCGTACTCTGACTCGCGAAACACCACGTTCCGCTCGGAACAGAACACCTTGTACGACGAATCGACGTACTCGCGCGCCGACAACGCCCGGGACGCGAGCTGGTTGATCCGCGGCACCAGGCTGGGCCGGCGCATCGCGAGCCGGTTGGTCAGCTCGAAGACGCGGTTGGACAGCAGTTCGTCGTCGATCCAGCCGCGGACCCGGCCGACCGGGGACGCGCCGACGCCGGCGGCGACCCGGTTGTTTCGCTTGGTCAGCGCGATGTCGGTGTGCGGGAACCAGTAGAACTCGAAGTGATCGTTGCCATCGGCAAGTTCGTCGAACCCGCCCAGTACTTCGCCCAGCGGCAGCGGCATCTCCTGGGCGCGGAGCAAATAGGCCGGCACGGTCTGCAACGTGAGCGCGGTGATCACGCCGAGCGCGCCGATCGAGATCCGGGCCGCGTTGAAGACGTCCGGGTTCTCCTCGGCCGAGCAGTTCAGCACCGAGCCGTCGGCGGTGACGAGCTCGATCCCGACCACCTGGGTGGCGAGCCCGCCCAGCTTCGCGCCGGTTCCGTGCGTACCTGTGGAGATCGCGCCGGAGACGGTCTGCTTGTCGATGTCGCCGAGATTCGCCATCGCCAGGTCGAACGACGCGAGCCCGGCGTTCAGCTTCGCCAATCCCGTACCGGCGCCGAGCGTTACCTTGCCGGAGTCCCTGTCAGCGCTGGTGATCGAGCCAAGCCGGTCGAGCCGGACCATCACCTGCTCAGGCACCGAGCACCCGGTGAACGAGTGGCCGGAGCCGACCGCCTTGAGCTGCTTGCCCTGCTCGGCGGCCGTCTTGACCATGGCAGCGACCTCGTCGACCGAGGACGGCCGCAGGATCTCCACACCGGTCGCCGACTCGGTGCCGGCCCAGTTGCGCCAGGTGCTCATCCGAAGTTCTTCCCCTCACCCCGGTACGTCACGAGCTCGGTCAGCTCGTTGCCGTCGATCGCGTGCAGTACGTCGAATCGTTCCAGCATCTCGCCCGCTTTGGCATAGCGCATCCACACCCGATCGCCGATCCGAAGACCCCGCGCGGCCTCACCGGCGACGGGCGTCTGGACCTCCCCCGCGCCTTCGGTCCCGAGCAGACTCAGGCCGGCAGGCCAGCTCGGCGAAGGCAGGCGAGACTTCTTGGCCGGGCCAGAGGCGATGTAGCCGCCACCGAAGAGAGTCGCGATCCGCGGCGTCGGGCGGCGTACCACTCCGAGCGCATAGGCAACCGCGTGCTCTGGCTGGAAGATGTCGTACTTGTCGAAGAGGGTAGGCCCGTAGAGGCCCGAGCCCGCGGTGACCTCAGTGACGGACGGGTCGGCGCTGCTGACCTCAAGACTTCCGGTACCACCGGAGTTCACGAGTCGCAGCGGCGCAACCTGCTTGACCGCGTCGACGACCAGGCCGCGACGCTCAGACAGCTCATTGGCCGACAGCTTCTTGACCAGCCGTACTGCGGGCGACGTGTCCGGCAGCCCGGCGATCTGAGCCTCGTAGAACATCACGCCGACCAGCGCGAAGGCATCGTCCGCGACCACCCGGCGAGCCAGGCCGATCACCTGCTCCGGGGTGCGCAGCGGCGACCGCCGTACGCCGAGGTGCTGGCCGAAGATCCGCAGCGACGCGTCCACATCCAGGCAGACCCGGATCCGCTCAGCGCCATCGGTGACCGACTTGATGAAGGCCAACTGCTCGAAGTCATCGATCATCAGCGTGATCCGCGACGCCAGTGCCGCATCGCCGGCCAGCTCGCGCAGCGCCGCCCGGTGCACGGTCGGGTAGCCCATCAGGATGTCGTCGACGCCGTCGCGGGCCAGCCAGATCGCCTCGGGCAGCGAATAGGCCATCACGCCGTGGAACCCGGGCCGGTCCAGCGCGGCCTTGACCAGCGCGCGGCAACGGACCGACTTGGACGCCACCCGGATCGGCGTACCGGCGGCGCGGCGGACGAGATCGTCCGCGTTCCGGCGGAACGCGGCCAGGTCGACCACCGCGTACGGCGGCTCCAGCCCAGCCGTCAGCCGCCCGTACCTGTCGAAGTCACCCATGTCAGGAGCTTAGAGCCATCAAATACTGAAAGGTAGTACATCTTTATGGCGAATCGATCACAGCCTGCATGGCCGGTACGACGCTCCGCGCCCAAGCGGCCTGCGCATCAGGCGTAGTGGAGGCCTGGGCCAGTAACGCCACCGTGGAGCCCTTGAGTGTCGACACCTCGACGAAAGCCTCTGCCTCCACGTAGGCACGAACTGAGGCAACCGCATCCGTCGAGGACCACAGCTGCTTGACCTGGAGGTTGCCCTTGTCGCCGCAGGCTGTCATACGCGTCTGGTAGCCACGGTAGTACTCCGAAGCCAGTCCGGCGTCGGCGAAGCGCAGTACGAGCACTGTGGCCGGTTTGCCTGCGCCTGTGCGATACGCGCCCTGCAGGGCGTGCTTCGGGACTGGCAGCGAGCTGGTCGGCAGCGGGTTGCCGCAGCCGACAGGTAGAGCCTCGAATGCAGCCTGATGGGCTTCCCGGCGACGGGTCCAGGCCTGGTTGCCGATGAAGCCCTCCTCGGCGCCACCGGGGTCGACATAGGTCTTCCAGCCAGTACCGAGCTTGGCGGGCGCCGGAAGGTTCTTGGCCGACACAGGTCCGGCAGCAGCGGGCGGAGGCGCTGTCGCTTCCTCCGGCAGCTCCGGAGGCTGGGCGGCGTCAGTCGGCGCGACTGTGCTCAACGTGTTGGTCGGGATGGGCGCTGTGCCCTCAGTCGGCACCGGTGTCGGTGTCGGTGTCGGTGCTGGAGTGGCCGTCGGGTCGGCGCTGCACCCAAACAGCAGTCCAGCAGCAGCCACTACCGCCGCCCCCGCTACTACCGCTCTCACTTCGGCTGGAAGTGCTGGTAGTCGGGCTTACGCCAGCCGGCGCCCCAGAAGAAGCCCTGGTTGATCAGTGCACGAGTCGGAGCACTAGTGCTGAACAACATGCCGGGACGGACCACGCTGCGGTTGCGGTAGGCCAGTCCGTTCGACGGGTACCAGACGTTGTTCGCCGCGAGGTACGGGTTCTCCACGGTGTTGATGTCGATCGCGAAGCCGTACGAGTGCGGGGACAGCGCGTACGGGTTGCCGGTCACCTGGCGGCAGTTGAAGACCGAGGTGTTGTCGGCCGCCATCGCCCGGATGTCGCTGCCGCCGAAGATGTCCACGCGCTGCATCCGCCGGATCGGGAACTTCGCGTTGAAGCTCACGGTCCACACGGTGATCATCTTCGCGACCGCCGCGTCCCGGACGACGAGCTCACCGCGATGGACCAGACCGTCGAAACCCCAGTAGTTCAAGGTGATGTAGCGCAGTTGCGACGGCTTGACCGGGCAGCCGGGCCGGTAGGTCTTGTTGATGGACGCCGCCGAGATGTAGGACACCTTCGCGTTCAGCAGCGCCTTGATCGTGATCACGGCGTACCCGGAGGCCTCGACCGCAGTGGACGCGCCGCCGAGCGTGACGACCCGCACGGTCTTGGTGGCGGGCAGATTGTCCGGCACCGGTACTGCGAACGTGCCGTTCGCCGCGATCCACGCACTCGTCAGGGTTCGCCACTTGCCGCCGAAGCGGTCCTGCAGGCCGACCAGCTTCTGGCCGGGCTCAGGCGGAGTCAGCTTGCCCGTCATCTTGACGCCGGTCAGCACGATGTACGACGCGGCGGGCTTGTTCATCACCAGCGTGCGGTCGAGCACGTTCACCACGCGGTCCGGGGTGTTGCCGACGGCGCTCGGGAACTTGACCCCGATCACCACGCGGAAGGTGGCGGCACCCGGGGTCGGCGAGACGTAGGTGAACTTGTAGGCGCCACCGGTGATCGTGCGGGTCGAGCCGCGCAGTACCCAGCCGGTGGACAGCTGCTCCCACAGAGTCAGATAGGAGTTCACCAGGCCGGTCTCGAGCCGGCCGGTGAAAGTGATCGGCCGGTCTTCCCAGGTCGCGGCCGGCTGATCCAAGGTGATCGGCAGCATGTCTGCCGTGACCGTCGGAGTCGGCGTCGTCGGTGCAGGCGTCGTCGGTCCAGTCGTCGTCGGATCGACCGGAGCCGGCGTCGGCGTGCTGACCGGTGTGACTGGCGGAGTCGGGTTGTCCGCCGCGCTGGCGGCAGTCGGAGTCAAGCCGACGCAAAGCGCTGCCACGACGGCAGCCGAACAAAGGGCACGAGCGTTCACGGGCCAGTCCTCCCCAGATAGGGAGAGCCACCCCAGCTCTCCTCTCACCTACTAAGAGGCATCTACCTTGGAAGACGTCACACTCTGCCCGAAAAGTTCGGCTATTCGTGCAATCTTTTCGCAGCGGCGTCGACTCGCTCATCCGTGCCGGTCAGAGCGACCCGCACATGCCGCTCACCGGCCGTACCGTAGAAGGCACCCGGAGCGACGAGGATGCCGCGATCCGCCAACGCGGCAACGGATCCATAGGCGTCGTACGCCGGGTGGCTCGCCCACAAGTAGAGGCCGCCCTGCGACAACGTGATGTCCCAGCCGGCGGCGGTCAGCGCGTCACGAAGTACCGACCGGCGACGGATGTAGCGGGCGCGCTGCTCGTCGACGTGAGTGTCATCGGCGAAGGCCGCGGCCATTGCGGCCTGGATCGGTGACGGCACCATCAGACCGGCGTGCTTGCGAACCGCCAGGAGTTCGGCGACCACCGCCTCATCGCCGGCGACGAACCCGGCCCGGTAGCCGGCCAGGTTGGAACGCTTGGACAGCGAGTGCACAGCAAGCAGGTTGTCGAAGCTGCCGCCACACACCTCCGGATGCAGTACCGACACCGGCGTCGAGTCCCAGCCGAACTCGGCATAGCACTCGTCGCTCACGAGCAGTACGTCGTTCGCCCGGGCCCACTCGACCGCGGTACGCAGCTCGTCTGCCGACGTGATCTGGCCGGACGGGTTGCGCGGTGAGTTGAGGTAGGCGACGCGCACCGGACCGTCGTACTGCGTGGGGTCGGCCACGGGAACGCTCGTCGCCCGGGCGAGCGCCGCACCGGCCTCGTACGTCGGGTAGGCCAGGTCGGGGATCAGCACGGTGTCGCCGGCGCCGATGCCGAGCAGTGTCGGCAGCAGCATGATCAGCTCCTTGGTGCCGATCACCGGGAGCAGACCGGTCTGCGGATCGACCCCGGGCACGTCCAGCCGCCTGGCCAGCCAGTCGACGGCGGCCTGGCGCGCGGCCGCCGTACCGATCGTCGTCGGGTACGCCGGTGCGTCGGCCGCGTCGGCCAATGCCTGCTTCACCAGCTCCGGTACCGGGTCGACCGGGCTGCCGATCGACAGGTCGACGATGCCGTCGGGATGCGCGGCCGCCTTCTGCTTGAAGGGGGCGAGCTTGTCCCAGGGGAAGTCGGGCAGACGACTGGAGGTGGGTGCGAAGGTCACCCCGGCATTGTCTCCTGGACGATCCGCGGCCCGTCGGCGGCCGCCCGCTCCGTGGACTTCTGCCGAGCCTGATCGCCGGTCGACAAGCTAGCCGGATCGTCGGCCGACAGGAACGTGACGGTCGCCTCGACGACCGACGAGTCGCGGAGGACACGATTGTGGCCGAGGCCGTCGGTGAGCAGCAGTTGGGCGTCCGGCCAGACCTTGGCGACCTCCATGCTGCCTTCGGCGGGAGTCTCGCGATCGGAGCGGTCGTGGATCACCAGCAGCGGCGGCAACTCACGCTCCTCCACCAGCCCGTCGATCATCGGCACGACCGCGAAGCCGTCGAGCGGCCCGAACTTGCGGGTGAACCGCCGCAGGAATCGCTCCCGCGTCCGCGGCCCGAAGCCGAAATGCTGCTCGAACTGCGCCAGCCAGTCGCGGAAGTCCGTCGCCGTCGCGATGAACACGACCCGGCGCACGCTGACCCCGTCCTTCAGCGCCATCGTCACCCCTGCGGCCCCGAGCGAGTGCGCGACCACCCCGTACGCCGGTCCGTAGGCGGCGACCACAGCCTGGAAGGCGTCGCGCAACTCCAGCAGCGTGGACCGTTTCGGGCCCTCCCGTCCTGGCTCGGAATCACCGTGGCTCGGCGCGTCGAACGCGATGACCCGGAAACCCGCGTCGACCAGCGGCGGAACAAAGGTCGCGAGCTGGAGGCCCCAGCCACCCCAGCCGTGGACCAGGTAGACCGTCGGCCCCTCGCCCCAACTGCTCCCCCGGATCTTGCCGTTCTCGAAGGGCAGCTCGATCGACACCGCCTCTGGCAGCTCCACCCGCACCTTCTTGGCCTTCTCGGACACTGGTGGCAGGCCGAACCAGATCGCGTCCAGCAGCCTCGCGCCGGCCGCCGGCGCGACGCGCTCGAACAGCCGGAAGAGCTGCTGCCGTCTATCGATAGTCCGACCGTTCGTGCTTTTCTTTGCCGCCATCACCGCTCCTCGCAGGGGAAAGTTCAGATCTTGGCCGCCCGGAGCAGCGCCTCGAAAGCGGCGCGGGCCCGATCCTCGGCCTTGGGGTCGGCCAACAGTCTGTCGGCCAGGTGGTACGACATCAGCACGCCGCGAATATCGAAGGCGTACTGATCGGGGTCTGCCTCAGGATGGAACTGCCCCGCACTGATCCCGGTCCGGAAGACGGTGGCGACCGTGTCGGCGAAGTCCAGCTCGATCTGCACCACCCGATCGCGGACCGGACCCTCCGGAGCATCGTCCAGCTCGGCCGCCACGCTGGCGAAGAAACACCCGCCAGGCAGGGCCAGATCGCCGCTACTCCAGCGCAGCTTGCGATCGAACAACTCGCGCAGCCGGGGCTCTCCCCGCGGCAGCCGCAGGGCCGGCCGGACCACCCGCTCGGCGAACAGCTCACCGGCCCAGTCGATCACCGCGATCTGCAACTGCTCCTTGGACCGGAAGTGGCCGAACAGCCCGCTCTTGGACAGCCCGGTCCGCTCGGCGAGCAGGCCGATGGTGAGCCCGCCCAGCCCGACGAGGCTGACCTGACGGGCAGCCTCATCCAGTACCGCGGCACGCGTTTCCTCACCCTTACCCACGAGCTCTATAAAAGCACGACCGGTCGGCATTCAGCAAGGCCTACTCGGGTCTTCCACTTCGCCCCGAACAGCTTCTGAACCAGCCGGCCGCCGCGAGCCCACCAGTGGTGGGCTCGCACCTGAAGTGGCGACCTCGGACAAGGTAGACCCTGTCCGAAGCCGCCGTTTGGTGTGCATGCCCACCACTGGTGGGCTTGCGACGGCGGGGGCCGGGTACGCGGTGGGGTGCGGGGCGGCAGCGTTCGTAGTACTGGGGATTACAGGTAGAGGCCGGTCTGGCCGTCCTCGAGGCGGCCGGCGGCGACGGCGTGCAGGTCGCGCTCGCGGAGCAGCACGTAGTCGTCACCCCGGACCTCGACCTCGGCGCGGTCCTCGGGGTCGAACAGCACCCGGTCGCCGATCTCGACCGTACGGACGTTGGCGCCGACAGCGACCACCTTCGCCCAGGCGAGCCGGCGGCCCATCTGCGCGGTCGCGGGAATCAGGATGCCGGCCGAAGACTTGCGCTCACCCTCCGCCTCCAGCGAGACGAGCACCCGGTCATGCAGCATCCGGATCGGCAGCTTGTCGTCGGCCAGCCGCTTGCGACCAGTCACCGGCGGCCCACCAGCTTGCGGATCATCAACAGCATGCCGATGACGCCTACTGCCGCGGCGCCGACGGCGACCAGCTTCTGGGTGCGCAACTCGCCGCGCTCGTCGAACACCTGGGCCCGGGCCTGTTCGACCTGCCGCTTGGCGACGTTCTTCGGGTGCGCCCGCTCGACCAGCTCGTCGACGGTCGAGGCCAGTCGTGCACGGGTGGCGGCGATGTCCGCCTCGATCTGCTCGGTGGTCCGAGCCTGCGTGTCCGGCACCAGGGCTCCCTTCACAGTGTTTGACAACATCCTTGCAGGTCAGCGCTGGAGATCGACGACCACCTTGATGTCACCGGGCTCCTTGACCAGCGCGGTGGGCCAGTCCGACAGCGGCACCGACCGGGTGATGAGCCGCTCCAGCCAGGCCGGATCAGCAGCCAGCAGGACGTCCACGGCCTCCGCATAGTGCCGTTTGGCCGCGTTCACCGACCCAACCAGCGCAGCATTCCGTACTACGAGCTGCCGCGTCAGCGCATCCAGCTGTACGTCGATGGCGGCCGGGCTGGGCGAGATCCCGGTCAGGCACATCACGCCCGCCGGCGGCAGCAGCTTCGCGCAGTCGACCACGAGCCGCCCGGCGCCAGTGGCCTCTATAACGACGTCAGGCGCCACCTGGAGGTCAGCGAGGTCATTGAGGTACTCCGCACCGAGGTCCCGGACCAGTTGCGGCTTCGGGCCGTCAGTGGCGAGGTCGAGCACGTGGACGGTGTAGCCGCGCTGCGTGGCGATCAAAGCGGCCAGTAGCCCGATCGGCCCGGCTCCTGTGACAAGCACGTGCTCCGGGCCGTACCAGGACCGCGCGCCGACCTGGTCGACCTGCTCCCAGGCCTTGGCGAGGATGCTGGCCGGCTCCACCAGCACTCCGAGGCGCCCGAGTTGCCCTGGGACCGGTACGGCGTAGTACGGGTCGACTCGCCAGCGCTCGGCGCCGTACCCGTCCATTTCCTTGATGCCGCGCTCGGTGTAGAGGCCGTTGCGGCAGAAGTCCCACTCGCCACGCGCACAGGCCGGGCAGGGCACCGGGTCGGGGCGACGGACTATGCCGGCGACCAGATCGCCAGTGGTGAGGCCTGAGCCTGCCGGAGCCTCCAGCACTCGCCCAAGCGACTCGTGGCCGATCACGAGCTTGTCCGAGCCCTGACGGCCGCTGCCGAAGAGACCACTGCACATCTCTATGTCCGTGCCGCAGATGCCTGCGAGCAGGCCCTCGACCAAGATCGACCCGTCGGACTCAGCTGGCTCCGGTACTTCGCCGACCGACGCGGAGTCAGCCTTGCCCGGCACCACCGTCATCGCCCGCATGAGACCACTCTGCCGCATCCATGGGCACCGGCGAACGTTCGATCATTCCCAAAGTTGCCGGCCAGGCCTAACTTCGGCCGCCTTTCTCGCATCTGGCTCGGGATAACAACGAAAGGGAACTGGAATGCGAGTTCGGCGTAGCTGGTTCGGTGTTGCCGGGTTGCTGGCACTGGTAGGCGCAGTGGTGGCACAGGTGGCTCTCACCCCAGCCGCGGCCTGGCAGCTATCGGGTCCGACCTCCACGTGGCTGGGTGAGGGGCCGACCGGCAACTGGCGGGCTGCGTGGCTGACGGCGATGCAGCAGCCGAGTGCGAACTGGTCTCAGCAGGGATTCGCAGCTCAGTCGGTGCGACAGGTCGTCCGGCTCACCGCGGGCGGTGCCCAGCTCCGGATCCGGGTCAGTAACCAGTACGGCGACCGGGCTCTCAGGTTGACCGGTGCGAGCGTGGCCAAGGCTGCACAGGGGGCGGCTGTCGAGGCGGGGTCGCTGCGACCGGTGCGGTTCCGGGGAGCCGAGTCGGTCAGCGTTCCTGTCGGCGCCCAGGTCGCCAGCGATGCCGTCGCCCTGCCCGGTGTGGCCAGCGGGACCCGGGTCGCGGTGACGCTGTACTTCGCCGATGCGACCGGGCCGGCCACCTTCCATGAGTTCGGCGCGGCTGGAGCGTCGTACCGGGCGGCGGGCGACCAGCGAGCGGCGACCACCGGGTCGGCGTACCGGGAGAGCAGTGGTAGCTGGTACTTCCTGGCCGGCGTGGACACGATCGCAGCGGGTGCCGGCTCGGTGGTGGCCTTCGGGGACTCGATCACGAATGGATACCGCGCTACGCCCGGCGGGCGGTACCCGGATCTGCTGGCCGCGCGACTTGCTGTCGCGGGCCGCCCGATGCCGGTTCTCAATGCCGGTCTCGGCGGTAACCGGCTGCTGACCGAGTCGGCCTGTTTCGGCGAACCTGGCCTGGTCCGGTTCCACCGTGACGTGCTGAGCCAGCCCGGCGTCAGGACCGCGCTCGTCCTGCTGGGCATCAACGACCTCGGCTACCCCGAAGTCGCGCCGACGCCCTGCACGATCCCGAACCCGGAGATCACTCCCGAGCAGCTCATCACCGGCTATCGCAGCCTCATCCGGAACGCCCGAACGCGCGGGATCCGTGTCGTCGGAGTCACCCTGCCGCCGTTCCGTGGCGCCGAGGTCCACACCGACCGCAGCGAGCGGATCTGGGCGGCCGTGAACACCTGGATCCGCACCGGTGGCGAGTTCGACGCCGTCGCCGACTTCGCCGCTGCTCTGGCTGATCCGACCGACCCGAGCCGCCTCGCGACGCAGTACGACAGCGGTGACCATCTGCATCCGAACGAGGCCGGCTACCGCGCGATGGCCGAGGCGGTCGACCTCGCCGGGCTCTGACCTTCCGGGCCCTTGGGGAACTGTCGGCGACGTACGGCAGAATGTCGGACAATCACCCGATCCGTCCGTGGAGGGCACCTGATGTCCGAACGTCTGTCCGTCGGCGACCCCGCACCCGAGTTCACCCTTCCCGACGCCGATGGCGCCGACGTCTCGCTGACCTCGCTGCGCGGCAAGAGCGTGATCGTGTACTTCTACCCGGCCGCGATGACGCCGGGCTGCACCAAGCAGGCCTGCGACTTCCGCGACTCGCTCGACTCGCTGCAGGCCCACGGGTACGCCGTACTGGGAGTCTCGCCGGACAAGCCGGCCAAGCTGGCGAAGTTCCGCGAGCGCGACGGGGTGACCTTCCCGCTGCTGAGCGACCCGGACAAGACCGTGCTGATGGCGTACGGCGCCTTCGGGGAGAAGACGATGTACGGCAAGAAGGTGACCGGGGTGATCCGGTCGACCTTCGTGATCGACCCGGACGGCAAGATCGCGGTCGCGCAGTACAACGTGAAGGCCACCGGGCACGTCGCCAAGCTGCGCCGCGATCTCGGGCTTGACTGACCGTCTCGTTGTTGTCAGGACAAGGGGCGAAGGGAAACCCTCGACCGTTTCATAAACCCTGGTCCATGCAACGGTCGTTTGAGCAAAGTCGAAATGTGATTTGGATCACACTCCGATCTCACCTGACCGGAGCGGCATCGCTACTCTGAGTGACATTTCCGGGCCTGGTGGGGACAAGCGGTACGGGATGTGCGTCCGGCGATCATTTGCAACCCTCCGTCCACGGCATCAACACCGGCAGCGCTCTTGGCCCTGACCAGTGCAAACCGGGTAATCTGCGCGCGCAGTCTGCCTCTGGGAGGGAGGGACCTGCCGCGATGGGAAAACACTCCTCTGCGGTGACGAAAAGTAACAACAACCGGCGTCCGGTGTATCTGACCGCCGTCGGCCTACTGGTGCTGTCATTGGGCGCCGTGTTTGTGGTCCGCTCCTTCGGATCGGAATCGGGTGCCGACGGGTTCCTGGGTGGGAAGTCATGTGACGACCCGACCCAGATCCGGCTCAGCACGACGCCCGAGGTTCAACCTCTGCTGGAGTCAGCGGCCAAGTCGCTGGCGGCCAAGAAGGACGACAGCACCGCTTGTCTGCAGTTCACCATCAGCGCGGCGCCGTCGGCCAAGGTGGCCAAGGACGTCGCCGGCAGCACCGACAACCGGCCCGACCTGTGGGTACCGGACTCGTCGTTGTGGGTGGCTCAGGCCGATGACGGCCAGAAGGTCCCGACGATCGCCGTTCCTTCGATCGCGACCTCACCCCTGGTACTCGTCGGCCGATCGGACAACTTCGCCGACACTTCGTCCTGGCTGGGCATGTTCTCGAGGGCCCAGCCGGCCCTGCTCGACCCGTTGAGCCAGTCGCCCGGTGCGCTGGCGCTGCTGGCCATCCAGGCCGAGCGGCAGAAGACCTCAGCCACCGACAACCAGGTGGCGGCGGTCGTCGTACCGACGGCACAGAAGCTCGGCTCGATGGCCAAGCCGTACACCGACGTGAACGGGCTGTTCAGCCGGGCTGGTCAGGCCGGCAGCGGACTCGTCGTACCGGCCTCGGAACAGAGTTTCGTCAAGTACCAGGACGAGCACCCCGACTCCGAACTGAAGGCGATCGTGCCGCGGACCGGCACGTTGCTGCTCGACTACCCGGTCGTGGTGACCGCGCAGTCGAACGACGAGGTGTTCTCCGACGCGGGCAAGGCGCTCGCGGCGGAACTGATCTCCAACGCGGCCGGCACGGCGCGCGACGATGCCGGCTTCCGGGACCCGCTGACCAGCGAGCTCGGCGGCGGACGCGGCGTCGGAACGATCACCAGGCTCACCGCACCGTCCGCGGTGGCCGTCAACAAGACGCTGCTGAGCTGGACCCGGCTGTCCCTGTCGGCGCACTCGCTGGCAGTGGTCGACGTCTCCGGCTCGATGGCCGAGGTGGTCGGCGGCAAGACCCGGATGCAGCTCACCATCGAAGCTGCGGTCGGCGGCCTGCGGCTGTTCCCGGACAACGCGGCACTCGGCCTGTGGACGTTCTCGACGAAGATCGGGCCGCTGGGTGCCGACTTCCGGGAGGTCGTCCCGATCGGCAAGCTGACTGCTGCCCAGCGGCAGAAGATCACCGCGAACCTCGTGGTGCAGAAACCGATCAAGGGTGGTGGCACCGGTCTGTACGACAGCGCCATCGCCGCCGTTCAGGCGGTCCGCAGCAGCTACGACTCGAGTGCTGTGAACGCCGTCCTGCTCTTCACCGACGGCAAGAACGACGACCCGGGCAGCCTCAGCCTGGCCAAAGCCGTGCAGACCCTGGAAGGCCTGCGCGACCCGGCCCGCCCGGTCCGGATCATCGCCCTCGGTATGGGCCCGGACGCCGACGCCAACGAGCTCCGTCAGCTCGCCCAGGCAACCGGCGGTCAAAGCTACGTTGCCAAGAACCCCTCGGACCTGCGCGACGTCTTCATCAGCGCCCTGCAGAGCCGCTGAGAGATCGGCGTCCCCCTAAGATGTTTCTTAGGGGGACGCCGATCCTCCCTCGCCAGAGTGGTGGAATGGCAGACACGCCGGCTTTAGGTGCCGGTGCCCCCGGGCGTGCGGGTTCAAGTCCCGCCTCTGGCACACGCTTCGTACTACGCCCCACGCACCTCCTGCGTCGGTGCTCCCGCCCACCCTTGTCCGCGGCTACTCCGTCGCCGCTCGCCTGCCGGGTTCGGCGCGGCCAGTTGCGCCAGCATCTGCTGGCGACACCCGACGGCAACCCGACCGGGGTCGCGGAGGAGCGTGTCGACACCTCACGCCTGCCGACCCGCATCGGGCAGTCCCCGCGCCCCTTCCCGGGATGGTCCGGCGAGCTGTCCGCTGGCGCAGCCAGATCCCAGGCCAACGGGTCGCCGCCCCGGGCCGGCAGATGGGCGGCGGGTGAGGGCGGGCGCGGCCGGCTACTCACTGCCCGGTGGCGCGGGTTGGGGGTTGGGGAGGATTTTCGCTGGATCCGAGGAGGATTTTGGCTGGATCCGGGCGCAAAAGCCTCCCCAGATCTCCCTGCGAATCGGGGGCAGCGACCGGAAGGCGGGTGAGCCGGAGTGGGGCGACCTTGAGCACCGGCTGGTCGTCGTACTGGCGGGTAGGTGGCTGGCGGGTGCCCAAAGTCTGTGGGTGGCGGGCGGGAGCACCGACGGAGGAGGTGCGTGGGAGCACCGACGGAGGAGGTGCGTGGGAGCACCGACGGAGGAGGTGCGTGGGGCGTCGTACCGTCAGAGGGAGTCGAGGTAGGCCTTGCCTCGAGGCGAGAGTTCGTAGCCGGTTTCGAGGCTGTAGGTGAGGCCCAGGTTTTTCAGTTTGCGGACGTCTAGTTTGAAGGCCGCGGTGTCGCGGCCGAAGTCCGCGGCCAAGTCGCCCGCGCGGGTGGCGGGCTTCGACTGGATCTTCTTGAGGGTGTCCGTGGTCCAGGCGCCGTGCCGGCTCAGCTCGTCGAGCTTCGCGAGTTTGGTGCGGAGGTCTTCGAGGTCCTCGACCGTAAGCTCTGCCGTAGCGGCCAGTTCCTCGCGCGGATCAGGACCCTCGACCAGGTGGAACTTGATCAGGAATGTGGGCCAGTCCTCGTTGCCGCGCAGCCGTCGGCGGACGTCTTTGGCGTTTTGGCGGTCGGCGGCGAAAATGTCGTCGTCGTAGTCGGAGACCAGTTCCGGGTTGACCTGCCGGACGCTGTCGATCTCGATCCGGCCGGCGTTGGTGCGGTAGATCCGGCCCTCGACGACGCGCGCCTCGGCCCACCGCCGGTACGCCGCGGTGATCCGGCCCTCGGCGACGCCGTCACGATCTGGTCCAGCGAACAACATGTCAGGCCTCCAGTGCTTTTGCCACGATCGGCGCCAGTTCGCGCAACGCCCTACCGCGGTGGCTGATCGCGTCTTTCTCCTCGATCGACAACTCGGCCGTGGTCACGTCGTACCCGTCGGCCTGGAAGAGCACGTCGTACCCGAACCCGCCGGTGCCCCGCAGTTCGCGGATCACCGAGCCGTGCATCTCGCCGCGCAGGATCACGTCTTCCGCCGCCGGCCGCACGAACGCGACCGCGGCCACGAAGTACGCGCCGCGGCGCTCGTCCGGTACGTCCTCCAGCTGGCCGAGCAGCAGCATGTTGTTCGCGTGGTTGTCCTTGGCCGGTCCCGCCCAGCGCGCCGACAGGACGCCGGGCATCCCGTTCAGCGCGTCGACGCAGATCCCGCTGTCGTCCGCGATGGACGGCAACCCGGTCGCCGCCAGTGCCGCGCGCGCCTTCAGCAGCGCGTTGCCCTCGAAGGTCGGCTCGGTCTCGGCCGGTTCCTCGTACGCCGGTACGTCGGCCAGCCCGAGCACCTCGATGCCGGGGACGATCGGCGCGAGGATGCGCTGGAGCTCCTCGAGCTTCTTCTTGTTGTTCGAGGCAAGCAACACCTTGGTCACGCCAGTGCCTCCAGTTGCAGCTTGGTCAGCTCGGCGCAGCCCGCGGTACCGAGCTCGAGCAGGCTGTCCAGCTCGTTGCGGTCGAACGGCGCGCCCTCGGCCGTGCCCTGCACCTCGATGAACTTGCCGTCGCCGGTGAGCACCAGGTTCATGTCGGTCTCGGCCCGGACGTCCTCCTCGTAGCAGAGGTCAAGCATCGGGGCGCCGTCGATGATACCGACCGACACCGCGGAGACCGAGCCGGTCAGCGGCTCGCCCTTGAGGGCTCTGCGGTCGCGCAGGTAGGAGACAGCGTCAGCCAGCGCGACGTACGCGCCCGTGATCGCGGCGGTCCGGGTGCCGCCGTCGGCCTGCAGGACGTCGCAGTCCAGCAGGATCGTGTTCTCGCCGAGGGCCTTGTAGTCGATCACCGCGCGCAGCGAACGGCCGATCAGCCGGGAGATCTCGTGCGTCCGGCCGCCGATCCGGCCCTTGACCGACTCGCGGTCGGAGCGCGTGTTGGTGGACCGCGGCAGCATCGCGTACTCCGCGCTGACCCAGCCCAGGCCGGACCCCTTGCGCCAGCGCGGCACACCCTCAGTGACGCTGGCCGCGCAGAGCACCCGGGTCCGGCCGAACTCCACCAGCACCGACCCCTCGGCATGGTCGAGCCACTTCCGCGTCAGGGTCACCGGGCGGAGCTGGTCAGGAGTACGTCCATCAATACGAGCCATGCCGGAAACCCTATGCCTGAACCCGCCGCACCTCCGCATCGACGGCCAAAGACCCCGCCGCCGCGCTCCGCGCGGCGGCGGGTGAGGGAAGGCGAATGCCGCCGGGGGGCCGCGAGGGGCTAACGCTGGAGCGACGGTGGGGTGGGGAGCGAGCGGTGGGCGGGGAGCGGGCAGTGGGCGGCAGGTGGAGGTGTTGTCGGGTGCAGCATGGACATGGCCATGCGGGCTGCCCAGGGGGTCAGGTCGCCGGCTCGGCGGCCCAGCCAGGGGACGCCTTCGCGGACCATCCAGACCGCGTCTGCCCACTTCGACGGAGCTTGGCCTGCACAATCCAGAGCTGGCGGTACTGCGATGCGCAGCCCCCGGCGGTGCAGCTCGTCGGCGAAGGCACGGGCCAGTCGGCGGTGGCCGCGTTCGCCGGGGTGCAGGCGGTCGACGCTCCAGAAGTCGCGCCGGTACACCTCCGGGTAGTCGGCCATGTCGATCCGGATGCCGCCGAATCGCGCGTGCAGGTCGTCGTACACGGTGTTGACCTGCTCGATCCGGTGCCACAGCGGCCGGCGCAACCATGACGGCAGGCCGAACACCTGGCCGTGGTCGTGGAAGCGGACGGTCAGCAGCAACGCGCCGCGCCCGGTCAACTGCTCAGCGCAGTACTGGAGACAGTCGCGGATCTGGCCGGCGTCGAAGGTCGACCGCATTGTGTCGTTGACGCCGACGATCAGGGAGGCGAGGTCGATCGGGCCCGCGCCCGTCGACGGGAGTTGGTTGGCGGCGACCAGCGGCGCGGTCGCCCCGCTGGTCGCGAAGTTGGAGAACGTCACACGGTGGGAGCTGCCCAGGGAGTCGGCGAGCAGCGAGGCCCAGCCCCGCCACCCCTCCCCCGGGCGTGCACCGGCACCGGATAGGTCGGTCGTACTGCCGTTCATCGGGTCCCCGACACCCACGGTGGTCGAGTCGCCCAGTGCCACATAGTGGAGGCTCACATTCCGTCATGGTGACGCAGCTGTCCGAGGTCTGCGTGAGGCGGAGATGACCGCTTGGTTGACACCACGGGATCAGAGGGGTGTTGAAGATCGGAACTGTTCAGACATAGGGTTTAGCAATCATCTACGTGCAGGAGTCGCTCGCATGAGTACAGAAGACCTTCGGTTCGGTGTGGTGGGGCTCGGCGCCCGGAGCGGGCTGGCCAGGCATGCCCACTCCCCCAGCGCGGGGTCCCGGATCGTCGCGGTCTGTGACCCCGTCGAGGCGCAGCGGCAGGCGGCGCTCGCGGAGTACCCGGACGCGCAGGCCTACGCCGATCACACCGAACTGCTCGACCTGAAGCTGGACGGCGTGTTCATCACCACGCCGGACGACCTGCACGAGGATCCGGCGATCGACTTCCTCCGGGCCGGTGTCGCCGTCTTCGTGGAGAAACCGCTGGCGATCACCACGTCGGGCTGCGACCGGGTGCTGCAGGCGGCATACGAGACGGGCACCCGGCTGTACGTCGGGCACAACATGCGCCACATGCCCGTCGTGCTGACGATGCGGGAACTGATCCAGTCGGGCGCGATCGGTGAGGTGAAGGCGATCTGGTGCCGGCACTTCGTCGGCCATGGCGGCGACTTCTACTTCAAGGACTGGCACGCGGACCGCCGGCGCAGTACCAGCCTGCTGTTGCAGAAGGGTGCCCACGACATCGATGTGATGCATTGGCTGGCCGGCGGCTACGCGACGCGGGTGAACGCCCTCGGCGGCCTGACCGTGTACGGCGGGATCGAGGATCGCCAGGATCGTTCCGGGCAACGGTTCGCGGACTTCGTGTCGGAGGACAACTGGCCGCCGCTGTCCCAGACCGGGATGGCGCCGGTGATGGATGTCGAGGATCTCTCGATGGCGAATCTTCAACTGGACAACGGCGTTTTCCTCACCTACCAGCAGTGCCACTACACGCCGGACTACTGGCGCAACTACACGGTCATCGGCACGGCGGGCCGGCTGGAGAACTTCGGCGACAGCCCGGGCGGCGTCGTGAAGGTGTGGAACAGCAAGCGGTCCGGCTACCGCGAGGACGCCGACCAGGTGGTCGAGATCCCCGACGCCGAAGGCGGGCACGCGGGCGCCGATCCACGCCTGGTAGCCGAGTTCGTCCGCTTCGTCCGCGACGGCGGCACCACCCTGACGTCACCAATAGCAGCCCGAGCAGCAGTAGCCGCCGGCTACGCCGCAACCACCTCCCTCCGCACCAACGGCACCCCGATCGACATCCCGCCACTGCCCCCAGCCATGACCGAGTACTTCGACCGCGGCCAGACCCGCTAGTGCAGGGCACTAGCTGCCCAGGGCAGGTTCCTCAAAGTTGCAGGGCTGCCGTCGTGGTGGTCAGGTAGTGGTCGGACAGGCGGATCAGGGCGGCGCGGCGCTCGGACGGGGAATCTGCGTCCGCGGCCCGGCCAGTGGCGTACGCCCGTACCAGGTCGTGGAAGGTGTATCTGCCAGGTCCGGCCAACTCGAGCAGATGGTCACGGCGCAGTTGGTCCAGGTGCTCCTGGGCGCCCGGCAAGTCCAGGCCGGTCATCGCTGCGGCGGCGTACGCGTCGAGCTCCTGGCCGGGGTGCTGGGCCGCCAGCCGCAACAGCCGTTGCCGGTCGGCGGGGAGGTGCAGGTACGACACCTCGAGGGCGAGTTCCACGCCAGTGTCCAGCCGTCGATCCTGGTATCGCTCGTCGAGCCGGTCGGCGTGATCGGTCAGCGTCCAGCCCGGCATGGACCGGATGGAGCCGGCGACCAGCCGGAGGGCCAGCGGCAGGCAGCCGCAGCGTTCGGCGATCCGCTCGATGGCGCGCGGGTCCGCACCGACCGGGACCTCGTCTGACGCGTCGGCCAGGAAAGACCTGACCTCCGCCCGGTCGAACACCGGCAACCTGAGGTGGGTCGCGCCGGCCAGGCCGCTGAGGTTGCGGCGGCTCGTGATCAGGGTGTGGCAGCCGGGGGTCCGCGCGATCAATGGCTCGACCTGATCCTCGGTGGCCGCGTTGTCCAGGATCACCAGGGTGCTCCGACCGGCCAGGCGATCACGACAGGCCTTCTTCCGGGCCGGAAGACCGTGCGGGATCTTGTGGCCGGGCATCCCCAGCAGCCGGAGGAATCCATCCAGCACCGCAGCCGGATCGGCCTGCGGCGGGCACCCGGGGTCGAAGCCGCGCAGATTCACGAACAGGACCTGGTCGAAGGCCGCGGCCAGCAGATGGCCCGCATGAACAGCGAGTTCGGTCTTCCCGACTCCGGCCATGCCCTCGATCGAGATCACCACCGCACCCCGCTGCCGCCCATCGGCCAGTGCCTGGCGCAGCCGATCCAGCTCGCGCTTCCGGCCAGTGAACTCGGGCAGATCATCCGGGAGCACGCCCTGGACTCGGACCTGCGCCGCCACCTCGGCCTCACCGGCGACCACCCGGAAGGCCTGCCGCCAATGCGCCACGTATCCCTTGTCCGGCCGCAGGATGCGCACCACGGCAACCGCAAGCTCGGCATTCACCCGACGCCGACCGAGCTTGAAACAGTCCGCGACAGTCGACCGGCGAGCGAGTTCACCCGCCGGGCGGCCGGCTGCGCTCCAGTCCTTGTTGATGCGGGCGGTGATGGACCCGTACGACGGATCGCCGGCCCACACCTTCAGCGACCGGAGTCGCTCCACCAGCTCGTCCAGGCTCCTGGCGCCGCCCGGATCCGGTGCTTCCAGGCCAGGCCGTCGATGATGCGGACTGTCATCCATGCGGTCTCCCCCTCGTCACGAACAGCACTCAAGCTGTACGACGCCGTGGCGCTGCGATATGGGTGCCCCGGCTTCCGGATTCGTCCGGAATTGCCCTGCGCACCCAGCCACTGCCCGAGGGTTGAGCCGGTACTAGGCCAGGAACTCCTTTAGTACTTGACGAAAAGCGGTCGGCTGCTCGCGCCACGGTGAGTGGCCGGCTCCTTCGATCAAGCGCAGCTCGTGGTCGGGGACGTGCTGAGCAAGAGCCTGTACTGCGCTCGCAGGGCGCGGATCGCCCGTGCCGTGCACGAACCAGACTGGCATCGGCAAGCCGGCCACCAGGCTTGCCAGCTCATCGTCGGACCACGAGCCGGTCTCGGCGGTGAGCGCTTGGTTGGCGTCGAAGTTGAGCGTGCGGGACGGCCGCATCCTCCAACGCCCACTGCCAGGCGTGCTCGCGATCAACATGATCCGTGAACCACGACAACGCCCGGAACTCCGTCTCCTCCTCCGGCGATCGCTCTGCTGTTTCAGCCCCCACCCCACCGCCCCGGTCAGAGGTCTGCAAGGCGGTCAGGCGCGCGAGTTGCTCAGACGTCATCCGTCGCGCGCGCTCCTCGTAGTACGGCGTACGCCAGTCACCGAGGCCGACCCCACTGAAGTGACCGACCTTGGCAACGTGCGTCGGATAGGCAGCGGCATACGTCAACGCCAACTTCGCGCCGAAAGAGTGGCCGATGACAACGACCTGCTCGTGTCCCCAGTAGCGGCGGAGTTCCTCGATGTCGTCCTGGTGGCGCCGCATCGTCTGGTCGTCCGACGGGTCCGAGCCACCGCATCCGCGTTGGTCGAACCGGTGCACGACGGTCAGGTCGGCCAGCATCGAGGCCACCGGTGCAAGGTAGTCCCACAGCCCTGGCCCGCCGTGCAACAGGATCACCGGCGGCGCCGCGGTCGCAGTACCGGTTGTCCAGGTGCGCAGACGGATCCCGTCGGACAGGCGGACCAGGTCCATCAGATGTCGAAGGTTGCGTTGGGCGTGGCGATCAGGACTTCGCCGGGGTAGGTGCGCCGGGCACCTATCGCCTGGGTCTCGCGGTTGAACCAGGGCGGGACGTGGGTGATGACGAGGCGTTTCGCGCCGGCGCGTTTGGCGTGCTCGCCGGCGTCGGCGGGGGTGAGGTGGAGGTCGGGCGGGTTGTTCGGGTCGTCGTCGCGCAGCGCGGCCTCGCACAGCATCAGGTCGGTGCCGCGGGCCAGCTCGATCAGGCGATCGTTCGGGCCGGTGTCGCCGGAGTAGACCAGTGACTTGTTGCCGTGCTCAACGCGGATCGCGTACGCCGGAACGGGGTGCACCATCTGGGTGGTGCGCACGGTGAACGGCCCGATCTGCTGGATCTCCTGCCAGGTATGGAACTCCAGCTCCTCTTCCATCCCCGGATCCAGCGGGAGGTCGTAGGCAAGCGCCATCCGCTCGGCGGCGCCCGGCGGGCCGTAGACGGGGATCCTGGGCAAGGGCGAGGACGGCGAGTACTTCGCCGCGACGTACAGGCCGCACAGATCCATGCAGTGGTCGGGATGCAGGTGGGACAGGGTGATCGCGCCGATCTCCGGCACGGACAGGTGTCTTTGCAGCGCGCCCAGCGCGCCGCTTCCGAGGTCGAGGACGAGGTGGAATCCGTCGGCGGTGACCAGATAGCTCGAGGCAGGGGAGTCTGGACCGGGGACGGACCCGGAGCAGCCGAGCACAGTGAGCTTCATACCTTGAACATTACCGGCGGGTTGACGACTTTGCAGGAAACGAGGTGGCGTCGGCGAAGAGCTGATCCAGTTGCCTGCTTATGATTTCGGGCACATCACGGTCCGGTCCGGTGCCATGGACAACATCCGTACCGAGCCGGAATACAGTGGCCAGCGGTCAGCGGACCCAGGCGAACTGGTCTACTCCTGAGATGACCGGGCCGAGGAAGCGCGAACCGATCGCCGCGAATTCCGCCGGGTTGCCGGTGGTCACGAAGCGGTGCCGGGGGGCCGGGAGGTCGTCGGGGCGGAGCAGGCCGCTCTTGGTGAGCACGCCGTAGACGTCCTTGGCGCACTCCTCCGCGCTGCTGACGAGGGTGACGTTGTCACCCATCACGTACGAGATCACGCCGGTCAGCAAGGGGTAATGGGTGCAGCCGAGGATGAGCGTGTCGACCTCGGCCTCGATCAGCGGATCGAAGTACTCGTGAGCGGCCGCGAGCAACTCCGGCCCGGACGTCACCCCGGCCTCCACGAATTCCACGAAACTCGGGCACGCCTGGGTCAGCAGCTGCACTTGCGGGGCAGCGGCGAACGCGTCCTCGTACGCCAGTGATGTCGCCGTCGCCTTCGTGCAGATCACGCCGACATGTTGATTGCGGGTCGCCGCGACGGCACGGCGTGCAGCCGGCAGGATCACCTCGACCACCGGTACGTCGTACCGCTCGCGGGCGTCTCTGAGCATGGCGGCGCTGGCCGAGTTGCAGGCGATGACGAGCATCTTGACGCCGGCTTCGACCAGGTGGTCCAGGCATTCGAGCGCGTACTCGCGGACCTCCGCGATCGGTTTCGGGCCGTACGGCTGGCGGGCCGTGTCGCCCAGGTACAGGATCGGCTCGTGCGGCAGCTGGTCGAGCACCGACCGCGTCACTGTGAGCCCGCCGAACCCTGAGTCGAAGATGCCGATCGGTGCGTCTGCCACGATCCGAACTCTAACTCGCGAGTGCGGAAAGACCGGTAACGGGCAGAGCTGAAGTAAGGCTTACCTGAGTATGCAGAACGACACGCCGGAGTTATCCACATCTTTACTCTCAGGAATTGCATTGTGACGTGACGCGAGCCACTCTTATCGAATGTGTTTCCAACCGCCCCCAGCGATGCCATGAACCTGGTGGTCCAGATCGCGGTGGCTTTCACCTCCACCGACGCACCGAATCCGCACCCCAGCAATGCCGCGGCGGCAGGCTCTGCCGCCGGTCAGGCTGTGGAGACGAACACGCCCAGCACCAGCGCCGAGATCGCGTCGACGCTGGGACCGACCGGCATGCTCCTGCTCCTCGCACTCGCGGTCTTCGCCGTGTACGTCGTGTCGTTGTCCCTGCACCCGAATGCCAAGTGCAATCGCTGCAAGGGCGCCGGCCGGCACCACGGCACGATCTTCAGCTACGCCCAGCGTCCTTGCAGCAGCTGCAAGGGCCGCGGCGTCCATCCCCGACTAGGACGCAAAGTGCTCTTCAAGACGTAAACGGCCGGCGCCACGGCAATTCCCCGCTGTGGCGCCGGACCGCGCCGGACTAGGCCCAGAGCTGGCCTTCGAGGCGGTCTTCCGCTTCGTCGATGGTGCCTTCGTAGGCGCCGGTGGACAGGTACTTCCAGCCGCCATCGGCGACTACGAACGCGATGTCCGCGGACTCCCCGTCTCGGATGCACTTGGCCGCCTGCCCAAGGGCCGCATGCAGGATCGCGCCAGTGGAGATGCCGGCGAAGATGCCCTCGTTGTCGAGCAGTTCGCGGACCCGGCGTACGGCGTCGCGCGGGCCCACCGAGAAGCGCGCGTCGATCAGCGTGGCGTCGTACAGCTCAGGGACAAAGCCCTCATCCAGGTTGCGCAACCCGTAGACCAGTTCGCCGTACCGCGGCTCGGCGGCGACGATCCGTACTTCGGGCTTGTGCTCGCGGAAGAACCGGCCGGCCCCCATCAGCGTGCCGGTCGTCCCGAGCCCGGCGACGAAGTGCGTCACCGACGGCAGGTCGGTGAGGATCTCGCGCGCCGTGCCGTCGTAGTGCGCTGCCGCGTTCGACGGGTTTCCGTACTGGTAGAGCATCACCCAGTCCGGGTGTTCCTCGGCGACCTGCTTGGCCACCCGGACAGCCTCGTTCGAACCACCCGCGGCCGGCGAGGAGATGATCTCCACGCCCCACATCCGCAGGATCTGCCGGCGCTCCGCAGAGGTGTTCTCCGGCATCACACAGACCATCCGGTACCCGCGCAGCTTGGCCGCCATCGCCAGCGAGATGCCGGTGTTGCCCGAGGTCGGCTCGAGAATGGTGTTGCCCGGCCGGAGCCGGCCGTCCTTCTCGGCGTCCAGCAGCATCCGCAGCGCCGCCCGGTCCTTGATCGACCCGGTCGGGTTGTGGTCCTCCATCTTGGCCCACAACCGCACGTCACCCGACGGCGACAGCTTCGGCAGACCGACCAGCGGCGTACCGCCGACGGAGTCGAGCAGGCTGTCGAAACGCATGTCAGCCGCCGGCCACCGCGGGCAGCACGACGACGACGTCGCCGTCCTTGACGCCGGTCTGCAGGCCGCCGGTGAACCGGACGTCCTCGTCGTTCACGTAGACGTTGACGAACCGGCGCAGCTCCTCCGGCTCACCCTCCACGATCCGCTCCTTCAGGCCCGGGTGCGTACCGTTCACGTTGTCGATGAACTCGGCCAGCGTGCTGCCGTCGCCCTTCACCGCCTTCTCGCCCGCGGTGTAGGTGCGCAGGATGGTCGGGACGCGAAGCTCGATCGCCATATCAGTTGTCTCCTTGGTTGCTGTAGTCCGCCACGACCTTGACCTCTTCTTCGGTGACCGCGCCGTCGATGATCCGGTACGACCGGAACTCCACCGGCCCGTCGTACGACGGCGAGTCCGCGCCGTCGCGGGTGGAGACGAGCACGTAGTGCGCGCCCGGCTCCTGGGCCAGGTTGATGTCGGTCCGCGACGGATAGGCCTCGGTGGCCGTGTGCGAGTGGTAGATCACGACCGGTACTTCGTCGCGCTCGTCCATCTCCTTGTACAGCCGGAACAGATCCCCGGAGTCGAACTCGTAGAACGTCGGCGACATCGCCGCGTTCAGCATCGGGATGAACCGCTCCGGCCGATCCGAGTTCTCCGGCCCGGCGACCACCCCACAAGCCTCATCCGGGTGATCCCGACGCGCATGCGCCACGATCGCGTCATACGTAACCGAGTCAATGATGAGCACGCCTCCACGGTAGTGGCCCGCCAAACCCGACCCTGCCACCAGAAGGCTCCGTCCACATCGTGGATGGTTTCGGAGAGTAGCCGCCGGGGGTCGGCTAGCCATCCCCGGCTGCGGAGGGCCGGCTACCAGCGGGTGTGGAGCTGGGGGCGGATTAGTTCGTCGTACACGGTTTGGACGACCTTCAGGTCGGCTTCGGTGAGGGGGGTCAGGGTGGCTGCGCCGATGTTGCCGGCTACCTGGGTGGGGTTGCGGGCGCCGGGGATGACGACGGTGACGCCGGGCTGGTCGAGGATCCAGCGGAGGGCGAACTGGGCCATCGTGGCGCCGGCCGGGACGAGCGGGATGAGGCGTTTGACGGCTCCAGGCCGGTGCTGAAGTCGACGCCGGAGAAGGTCTCGCCGACGTCGAAGGCCTCGCCCTTGCGGTTGTAGTTGCGGTGGGCCTGACCGACCCAGCTTCAGAGGGGTGAAAAGGGGGGCGAATGAGCACAGAGTGTTGGTCAGGCGCTCAGGCCTTGGCCAGCGTCACTGCGAGAGCATCGCCTTCGGCTAGCTCGATCGTCACGGCCAGCGTTTCGGCCATCAGCGTCGTCCGGTGCTCTTCGATCGCCTCTCGGGTGATGGCGTCAGCCGCTAGCTGCAAGGTGATGCGGTCGGTGATGTCCAGGCCCGCGTCGCGGCGGGCCTGCTGGACGGAGCGGATCACGTCCCGCGCGATCCCTTCGCGCTCCAGTTCCGGGGTGATCTCGAGGTCCAGCACCACGAAGCCGCCGTCGGAGAGCAAGCCACTCGCCGTCCGGCCCTCACCAGCACCACCATCCGCGAGCGTGGTCTCCAGCGTGTACTCGCCCTCCTGCAAAGCGATGCCCCCGGCAACGACCTCGCCGGACGCGGAGACCGACCAGTCACCACCCTTCGACGCCTTGATGACCGCCTGTACGTCGCGCCCCAGCCGCGGCCCGGCCGCGCGCGCGTTCACCGTCAGCTTCTGCGAAACCGGCGCATCCACTTCGTCGACCGAGGCCAGTACTACGACCTGCACGTTGACCTCCGCCCGGAGGATCGGCACCAACGCCTCCAACGCCTTCGCATCAGCAGTGGCAACCGTCATCATGCGCAACGGCTGGCGGCCGCGAATCCTCTCCGCCTTGCGAAGCCCAGAGGCGACCGAGCAGACCTCACGCACCCGCTCCATCCGCCGCACCAACGCATCATCCGAGGGAAGGTCATCAACCGACGGCCAGTCGGTCAGATGCACCGAGCGCCCGCCCGTCAGCCCGCGCCAGATCTCCTCAGCCGTCAACGGCAGCAGCGGCGCCACCGTCCGGGTGACCACCTCGAGTGCCGTGTAGAGCGTGTTCAGCGCGTCCTGGAACGTCGAGCCCTTGTCGTCCCAGAAGCGCTCCCGCGACCGCCGGATGTACCAGTTCGTCAGCACCTCCAGATAGCTGACGACGGACTCACACGCCGACGCGATGTCGTACCGATCCAGCCGCTCACGCATCTCGCCGGCGAACACCCGCAACCGCGCCAGCAGATACCGATCGAGCTCCACCTCGGACGAAGCCGACCACGAAGCTGAGGCATCGGCCGCGTTCGCGTAGAGCCCGAAGAAGTACCAGGCGTTCCACAGCGGGATCATCACCTGCCGTACGCCGTCGCGGATGCCCTGCTCGGTGACGACCAGGTTGCCGCCGCGCAGGATCGGGCTCGACATCAGGAACCAGCGCATCGCGTCCGCGCCGTCGCGATCGAACACCTCCCGTACATCGGGGTAGTTCCGCAGCGACTTGCTCATCTTCTGCCCGTCGCTGCCCAGCACGATCCCGTGCGAAAGACACGACGAGAACGCCGGCCGGTCGAACAACGCGGTCGACAGGACATGCATGGTGTAGAACCAGCCGCGAGTCTGGCCGATGTACTCGACGATGAAGTCGCCCGGGAAGTGATGCTCGAACCAGTCCGTGTTCTCGAACGGATAGTGCACCTGCGCGAAACTCATCGATCCCGAGTCGAACCACACGTCCAGGACGTCGGGAACCCGCCGCATCACCGACTTGCCCGTCGGATCATCCGGATTCGGCCTGGTCAGCTCGTCGATGAACGGCCGGTGCAGATCCGGTACGGCGACGCCGAAGTCCCGCTCCAGCTCCTCGACCGAGCCGTACACGTCGATCCGCGGGTACGCCGGGTCGTCCGACCGCCAGACCGGGATCGGTGAACCCCAGAAGCGGTTCCGGCTGATCGACCAGTCCCGCGCGTTCTCCAGCCACTTGCCGAACTGCCCGTACTTCACGTGCTCCGGCACCCAGGTGATCGGCCCGTTCAGCTCGACCATCCGGTCCCGGATCCGGGTCACCTCGACGAACCAGCTCGAAACCGCCTTGTAGATCAGGGGTTTGCGGCACCGCCAGCAGTGCGGGTAGCTGTGCACGTAGCTGTCTTCGCGGACCAGCGCGCCGGCCGCGGTGAGATCACGGATGATGGGCCGGTTCGCGTCGAACACGTGCTGCCCGGCGTACGGCGGAACCACCGTGGTGAAGCGAGCGCCCTCGTCGACCGTCAGCAGGGTCGGGATGCCGACCGCGTCGCAGGCGAGCTGGTCTTCCTCACCATAGGCAGGAGCCATGTGGACCACGCCGGTGCCGTCCTCGGTTGTCACATGCTCGGCGGCGATCACCTGGAAGGCATTCTCAGTGCCCCAGCGAGACGTGTAGGCGAAGAAGTCGAACAGCGGTGTGTAGCGAAGTCCGATCAAGTCCGAGCCTTTGAGCCGCCGGATGACCTCCTCATATCCGTACGCCGCCAGCCGGGCCTCGGCCAGGATCGTCGGCCGGCCTTCCGAGTCGTTCACGACGACATAGTCGATGTCAGGGGCAACGGCCATCGCCAGGTTGCTCGGCAGCGTCCAGGGCGTCGTCGTCCAGGCCAGCAGCCGCTCGCCGGTCTCCAGCGTCACCGCGACGGTGATCGAGGGGTCCTGCCGCGGCTGGTAGACGTCGTCGTCCATCCGCAATTCGTGGTTCGAAAGCGGCGTCTCATCGTTCCAGCAATACGGCAGCACCCGCAGGCCCTCGTACACCAGACCCTTGTCGTACAAGGTCTTGAACGCCCAGATCACCGACTCCATGTAGTCGCGGTTGAGCGTCTTGTAGTCGTTGCCGAAGTCGACCCAGCGCGCCTGCCGGGTGACGTAGGCCTGCCACTCGTCGGTGTACTTGAGCACCGAGGCGCGGCAGGTCTCGTTGAACTTCTCGATCCCGAGTTCCAGGATCTCGGCCTTCGTCTTCAGCCCCAGTACCCGCTGAGCCTCCAGCTCGGCCGGCAGCCCATGCGTGTCCCACCCGAACCGGCGCTCGACCCGCCGCCCGCGCATCGTCTGGTACCGCGGTACGACGTCCTTCACGTACCCGGTCAGCAGATGCCCGTAATGCGGCAACCCGTTCGCGAACGGCGGCCCGTCATAGAAGACGAACTCGTTCGCCCCATCACGACCCGCCGGCCGCTGCTCGACCGACGCCTGGAACGTCCCATCGGACTCCCAGTACGAGAGCACCCGCTCCTCGATCCGCGGGAACTCCGGGCTGGCGCTCAGCCGGTCTCCCGCTGCTTTCGGATAGGTCACCCAGCCGATGCTAGGTCAACTGCCCCGGAGGCTTCAGCGGATATTGTGGAGAAGGGCCGACTGGAGGTAACCGAGCCAGTCGTACAGGTCATAGGTGAGCCGACGGGGGTCGTCGTCGGGGAGCTTCTCCCAGACGCTGTAGTCGTCCTCTTCCTTGATGTCGAGCCGGGTGCCGATCGCGAGCCGTAGGTCGTTCAGGGCACGCAGCCAGGCGAGCTGGTCGTCAGCCTCCAGCGGGATCCCGTCCTCGGGCGACTCCTCCAGCGCGGCCAGGACGCGCCGGGCGTCCGACGCCTTGCTGTCCCGCAGCCCGCGCTCGGTGAACCGCCGGAACTCCCCGGCCGCCTGGTCGTCGGCCTTGTACGCGTCCGGCAGCAGCCGCTGCAGTACTACGTCCTCCGGCGGCGAGGTCGGCCCGTCGTTGTCCAGCAACGCGGCCAGCGGGTCGCTCGACTCCGACACGCGCGGTGGCATCCCGTCGTACAGGAGCTCGACCAGGTTGCGGAGCAGGTTCGCCAGGATGTCCGCCTCGTGCTCGGCGAAGCTGACGATCACGGTCTTCTTGCGCTTGCGGAACCTCGTCACGACTTCTCACAGGTGGCCCACAGGCCGTAGGAGTGCATGGCTTCGACATCGCGTTCCATCGCCTCGCGGTTGCCGCTGGACACGGCCGACTTACCGTCTTGGTGGACCTGCATCATCAGCTTCTCCGCCTTGGACTTGGAGTAGCCGAAGTAGGTCTGGAAGACGAAGGTGACGTAGTCCATCAGGTTCACCGGGTCGTTCCAGACGATGGTCACCCACGGTGGGCTCAACTCGATCGCCTCGTCGACTTCGGGGCTCTCGAGCTCGCTCGGTGCGGTGGTCACTTGGCCATTCTCTCCATCATCGGTTCTTGGCTCGCAATAGGCAGTGTCCTCTGTCGGCGATTCGTGCTTCAGCTCCGGTGTCCAGGTGCGTGCATCGCGGTGCTGGAGGAGCGTCCTCGATGCGGAGCATCGTGGATGCTTCGCCGGTGCCGCGAGGTGCGTGCCTGGGCGCCGGAGATGTGCACGAATCGCCGACAGAGGACACTTACCCCTGTGAACGCTACGACAGCCTTGCTGACGGACCATTACGAGCTGACCATGCTGCAGGCCAGCCTGGCCGACGGCACGGCGCATCGCCGCTCGGTCTTCGAGCTGTTCGCCCGCCGCCTGCCCGACGGCCGCCGGTACGGCGTGGTCGCGGGCGTGAACCGGCTCCTGGACGCGCTGGAGCGGTTCCGCTTCGACGAGCAGACGATCGCCTTCCTGGCCGATCGTGGCATCGTCGACCAGGCTACCCGCGACTGGCTCGCGGCGTACCGGTTCAGCGGCGACATCGCCGGCTACGCCGACGGGGAGATCTTCTTCCCCGGCTCCCCCATCCTCGTGGTGGAGTCGAGCTTCGCCGAGGCGGTGCTGCTGGAAACCGTCTTCCTGTCGATCCTGAACCACGATTCGGCGGTCGCGTCGGCGGCCTCCCGGATGACCTGGTGGGCCGGCGGCCGGCCGTGTATCGAGATGGGCTCGCGGCGGACCCACGAGGAGGCTGCGGTGGCGTCCGCGCTGGCGGCGTACATCGCGGGCTTCGCGACCACCTCCAACCTGGAGGCGGCCCGCCGGTTCGGCATCCCCAGCGCCGGTACGGCGGCGCACTCGTTCACCCTGCTGCACGACGCCGAGCGAGACGCGTTCGTCTCCCAGGTGGATGCCCTGGGCAAGGGAACGACCCTGCTGGTGGACACCTACGACCTGACCGAGGCGGTGAAGACGGCCATCGAGGTGACCGGCATCGACCTCGGCGCAGTACGGCTCGATTCTGGTGACCTGCCGTCGCTGGCAGGTCAGGTGCGCGATCAGCTCGACGCGCTCGGCGCGACCAAGACGCGGATCATCGTGACGAGTGACCTCGACGAGTACCAGATCGCAGCCCTCGCCCCGGCCGCCGTCGACGGGTACGGCGTGGGCACGGCGCTGGTGACCGGCAGCGGCCACCCGACCTGCGGCTTCGTCTACAAGCTGGTCGCCCGGGAGGGCGACGATGGCGCGCTGGTGCCGGTGGCGAAGAACAGCCCGGACAAGATCTCCATCGGCGGCCGCAAGTACGCCCTACGCCGCCGTACTGCGGCAGGCGTCGCCGAGGCCGAGCTGATCGGCGTGGGCGAGCCGCCGCTGGACGACGGCGACGACCGCGAACTGCTGAAGCCGCTGGTCGAGGCGGGCAAGATCGTCGGCCGGACGACGCCCATGGAGTCGCAGGCGCATCACCTCAAGGTCCGCGACGAACTCCCCCGCAGCGCCAGCCAGCTCAGCCGCGGCGAGCCCGTCATCCCGACGGACTACATCGGTGATCTGAAGGCCCGCAACCCGTTCGCCCCGCGGAGCGCGATATGAGTACTGCGGACTGCGAGGCCGCGGGCCAACAGCGGACGCGCTGGGACCCCGAAGCACCGGCCAGCGGTGGCGACATCCTGATCGCCCTGCGCTTCGCCGACCGGGCGGCCCGGAAGGCGGTCGGCGACGAACTCGCGGGCACCGGCGTCCACACCGGCCAGGAGATCGTGCTGGCCAAACTGCTGCACCTCGGCTCCCTGCCCGTGGCCAAACTGGCCAAGGTGCTCGACGTCGAGGTCCCCACCGCGACCCGGACGACGCAACGGATGGAAGCGGCCGGCCTGGTCCGGCGGCTCAAGGACGACACCGACGCCCGCAAGGTCAGCATCGAGCTGACCGAGCACGGCACCGAGGTCGCCCGGACCGTCCAGCAACTCCACTCTCAGGCCGGCGACCGGGCCCTCCAAGGCGTCAGCCCCGAGGACCGCCGTCTCCTCCGCAACCTGCTGTGGAGCATCTACGCCAACATCGAAGAACTCCCCGGCTGACCCCCGTCACACCAGCAGCTCTTCGCTCTCGACTTGCTCGGCCGGCTCCGCGACCTTCCGCCAGCGGTAGAGACCGATCACCAGGTCGACGACGACAAAGGGTGACGCCGAACAGCGGCAGGAACAGCCCCACGCCCACCGCCAGGGCCAGCAGCGCGACAACCGCGGGCAGCGGGATCGGGTGACAACCCGCCATTTAGGCGATTAACCGCCAAGCCAGTTGGTTAAGCGGCTCGGGGGTACTTCGCCGAAGCCGAACCGTAGGCAGGGGACACGGAAGACGAAGGCGCGGACGGCTGCGCACGCACGACCTCGCGCCGACGCCCCGACACGCCGAGGGAAGCGTTTGCCGACCGCAGATGGGTATGCACGGCCGTCCGGCCTTCCCGTCCTTGCACCCAGAGACCTCGTCGCCGACCTCTCGTGCCAGGGCGGGGCGGGGCGGGTGGCCACCACTGTCCAACCTCGCGAGCAAACGCTTCCCTCAGCGTGTCGAAGCGTTGGGGCGGGGTTAGGTAGTGATGGCGGTCCGCGGCCGGTCGTCTCCCGCGGGCCGGGCCTTCGGCGCCTGGGCTGAGTGGGGTCACCCCGTACTCCGAAGGGGTTCGCCCCTCGTCGTGGGGTTAACCCATTGGTCCACCAGTGGGTTAACCCTGCCCAGAGGGGCGGAGCACACCGATTGATCGCCGGATCCCGCTGGCCGTCGGCCGAGGTGGGTCGGGGCCCTCACCCGTACTCCGGAGGGGTTCGCCCCACGACCCGGGGCTGAGCAGGCTTGGGTGTTGACCGCTGAGATGCAGGGTTGCCCAGCCGGAATCTGGCTGGGCAACCCACACTCTCGGGGTTGACCCCTGAGAGGCACTGGCATGCACTCGGCTTGCCTCGGGCGACCGGGCCGACCGGGCCGACCGGGCCGACCGGAAGAGGGTCGAGGCGGTCGGGAGAGGGTCGGGTGGTCGGATGAGAGGCGGGGGCCGGTTAGGTCCGGTCAGGAGGAGGTGACCGAGTAGCTGTTGGAGGTGAAATTCATGCCGCCGCTGGAGGAGGTGATCTCGAAGCCGAATTGTACCTCGGTCATCGTCGCGTCGCCGATCCAGCCTCTGTTCTTGATCCAATTCATGACCGCCTTGATATCGACGGTGCCGGAATTGGTGTTACTGGTCCGCAGGAACGAGAAGACCTGGTTCGAGCCGTTGCTGCCTTTGTAGACATCCCAGGTGTGGCCGCCGACAGTGGCGGAGGTCTGCTTGCTGCCGATCGCGCCGACCGCACCCTGCTTGTTCATCCACAGCATGATCTCGTAGGCGTGGCCGTCGGCCCAGATGTCGTACGCCGTCGCATAGGCGCCGCTGCCCGGACGGTTGACGTTGAAGCTGCTCCGCAAAGTGCCGAGCGCGCTGATCCGCTTGCCGATGGCCTTGGCCGAGTGCGGGTACGACTTCACCCCGCCGGTGTTGGGGTGATTGGCCCAGACTCCCCAGTTGGAGTACGAGTTCGCCCAGATCGTCTGGGGTCCGGCGCCACCGCCCCAGACATCGTTGCGGACCGTGTAGCCCCCGTTCGACCAGGTTCCCCACTTGTCGCTCGACTCCCAGGTGGCGGCGTTCGCCGGCAGTACAGCGACCGCGGTGGCGGCGAGCAGCGTCACCAGTGCCACCACCGGCCTCAAAGCTTTGATCATGGACATTCCCTTTCCCACGAGACCGGGCGACGTCTCTCGTTCGTCGAAGCGCTTCGACGAATAGTCGAAAGGCAAGGTAAAACGTCTCTCCGGAAGGCTGATCATCGAATTCGAGTCGAATCGATGAATGGCGTCCCCCGGCGGACTCGCGACGGAATGTGAGCACTATGTCACTGCGCATTACCAACGTCAATGGGCATTTCGGCCTTGACATATCAGGCCGCTCACTCGACGCTGGACCCTGACAAATCGAAGCGCTTCGACCCCAGAGGCCCGATCCACGGAGGCAGCCATCGTCACGATCGCCGATGTCGCTCGTCACGCCGGGGTGGCGGCCAGCACTGTGTCCTATGTTCTCAGCGGCAAGCGCTCGATCTCCAGTGAGACGCGCGACCGGGTCCAGCAAAGTGTCCAGGCGCTGGGCTACCGGCCGAACGCGAGCGCCCGCGCCCTCGCCTCGAACCGGTCCAACGTCCTCGCCCTGGTGATCCCGTTGCGGGCCGGCATGCACGTCCCGGTCCTGATGCAGTTCGCCACCGCGGTCGTCACCACCGCCCGCCGGTACGACCACGACGTCCTGCTGCTGACCGCCGACGAGGGCCGCTCGGGACTCGAGCGGGTGTCGCAGAGCGCCCTGGTCGACGCGCTGGTGGTGATGGACGTGGAGCTGCACGACGAACGGGTGCCGTTGCTGCGCGAGCTGCCGATGCCGTCCGTGCTGATCGGGATCCCCGCCGACACCGACGGCCTGACCTGCATCGACCTCGACTTCTTCGCCGCCGCCGAGCAATGCGTGGACCACCTGACCGACCTCGGCCATCGCAGCATCGCCTTGTTGGGAACGCCTTCGGCCGTCTACCAGCGGCAGACGGGCTTCGCCGCCCGGACCCTGGCCGGCTTCCGGGCCGCGACCGGGCGACGCGGCGTCGTCGGCATCGAGACACCTTGCGAGCCGACCTTCGACGCAGTACTCGGCACGGTCGAGGTACTGCTGCGCGAGCACCCCGACATCACCGGGCTGGTCGTCCAGAACGAGCCGATCATCGGCCCGCTGCTCGACGTTCTGCGCCGGCTCGGCCGCCGGGTGCCCGAGGACATGTCGCTGATGGCGATCTGCGCCGACGACGTGGCCGAGCGGCATGTCCCACACCTCTCCTCTGTAACCCTGCCGGCCGACGAGATCGGCCAGCAGGCGGTCGAAATGCTGATTGCGAAGCTCGAAGGCAGCCAGACCGCGGCAGTGACGCTGGTAGACGCACAACTGGTCGCACGCGCGAGTACCAGCGCCGCTCCCACTCAGGCCCGCACCACCGCCTGACCGCCGGCCGCGAGCTTCAACGGGCTTTCGACCGCCGTACCGGACAACAGCTCGAAACCGCTGACCAGTACTGCGGCCTCCACCTCTCCGTGGTTGATCAGGACGGTCCAAGCGCTCTCGCCAGCTCTTCGCCGTACCATCTCGACCCCGGCAGGTAGCTCTATTCGTTCGACACCACTGCCCTGCATCACCTGCCCCACAAGGGCTCCGTACGCCTCGTCCTCGAGCTGAGTCGACACGTACCAGGCCACACCCTCGCCATAGGCGTTCCTGGTGATCGCAGGCATCCCATCGAGCACGCCACCGGCGTACCGGTCGACCGCGTCAGCGCCGGCCAGGTTGACGTGTTCGCTCCACAGCCGACCGCGCCCGCCGGAGGCAAGGCCGACCGCAGCGACCGGATGGAACTCCTCGACCCTGACCCCGAGGACCTCGCTGAACGCTCCCGGGTAACCACCCAGGCGGATCTGCGCGTCCTCGTTCACGATCCCGCTGAAGTACGTGACCAGCAGGTGACCGCCGCCTTCGACGTACCGCGCGATCGACGCCGCAGCCTGATCCGAGACGAGGTACAGACCAGGCACCACGACCAGCTTGTACGACGAGAGGTCGGCACCCGGATCAACCAGGTCGACGCCGATCCCAGCGGCCCAGAACTGCCGGTGGGCGGCTTGAACGGCCGCGAGGTAGTCGAGGTCCGACGACGGCAGATGAGTCGCCTGCAGAGCCCACCAGGCCTCGGCGTCCCACAGAATCGCGACGTCGGCCTCCACCTCGCTGCCCTCGAGCTCAGCGAGCCGCGGCAACATCGCGCCGAACTCAGCGAGCTCGCGGAACCTCCGCGAGTCGGCACCGACATGCGGCACCATCCCGGAGTGGAACATCTCCGCCCCGCCGCGCGAGGCACGCCACTGGAAGAACAACGCACCACGCGAACCACGGGCTATGTGCGACAGGGAGTGGCGCGTCATCCGCCCGGGCTCCTTGGCGTGCATCCGATGCCCGTCGTTCACGGCGCCGGCCGCCTGCTCCATCAACAGCCAGGAACGCCCGCCGGCCCAACCCCGAGCCAGGTCCGCACCAAACGCGGTCTGCTCCTCGGCGCCGAGATCCGCGCTGCCGGGATAGTGGTCGATGGCAACCAGATCCACCTCGGCCGCCCAGCGGGCCTGGTTGACCGGGACCCAACCCCCGAAGACGAAGTTGGTGGTAATCGGCACGTCCGGCGTGAACGACCGCAGGATCGCCTTCTGCTCCCGGAAAGCGTCGAGCAGTTCGTCCGACCAGAACCGCCGAAAGTCCAGCGCCTGCGTCGGATTCACCAGGTACTGCGTCGCGCGCGGCGGCTGGATCTCCTCCCAGTCGGCGTACCCCTGACTCCAGAAGGCTGTCGTCCACGCCGCGTTCAGTCGATCCAGATCTCCATACCGCCCACGCAGCCAACGGCGAAAGGCCGCGGCCGCGTGATCGCAATGGCAGCTAGTGCCGTACTCGTTGTGGACATGCCACATCGCCAGCGCCGGATGCTTCGCGTACCGCTCCGCCAACGCCGTCGCGATCCCAGCCGCCGCCTCCCGGTACGCCGGTGCGCAGGCGCAGTACGTGTCCCTGCTCCCATGCGTCAGCCGCACGCCGCTAGCGTTGACCGGCAGCGCATCGGGATGCCGCAGGCTGAACCACGGTGGCGGTGACGCCGTCGGAGTGGCCAGGTCGACCTGCACCCCGCCGTCGTGCAGCAGGTCCATCACCTGGTCGAGCCAGCCGAACTCGTACCGCCCCGGCTCCGGCTCGAGACTCGACCACGCGAAGACTCCGAGCGTCACCAGGTTCACGCCGGCTTGGCGCATCAGGGCGACGTCGTCCTTCCACACCTCCGGCGGCCACTGCTCGGGGTTGTAGTCGCCGCCGAAGTACAGATCGGTCATATCGGTTCTCCATTCGAGCAGCTGGACCCAGCGCTTGGTCCGCTGGTCCAGCCGCGCGGCCACGCCGATGTCGGTCCGGACCTTGACTGCGGCGTCAGCTCACTTCTTCGGCCGGGCTGTGTCAGCCCTTGACGGCGCCGATGATGACGCCCTTGGTGAAGTGCTTCTGGATGAACGGGTAGATCACCAGCACCGGCACGATCGCGATCACGACGATCGCCATCTTGATCGCCAGGGTCGGCGCGGGGTCCAGGCCCAGCCCGACGCTCGAGATTCCGCCGGCCCCGGTCGGCAGGGGCGAGGCCTGCACGATGTAGGTCCGCAGAACCATCTGCAGCGGCCACTTGTTGTTGTCGTTGATGTACAGCAGCGCGTTGAAGAACGCGTTCCAGTAGCCGACCGCGTAGAACAGACCGACCACCGCGACCACCGCCCGGGACAGCGGCATCACGATCCGGGTCAGCACCGCGAACTCACCGGCGCCGTCGATCCGGGCGCTGTCGATCAGTTCACCCGGGATGCCCATGAAGAAGGAGCGCATCACGATCAGGTTGAAGGCGGAGACCGCGGTCGGCAGGATCAGCGAGCTGTAGCTGTCGATCAGCCCCAGCGCGTTGACCACCAGGTAGCTCGGGATGATGCCCGGACCGAAGAGGAAGGTCAGCAGGACGACGAACAGCAACGGCCGGTGGAACAGCGACCCGGGCCGGGACAACCCGTACGCCGCGAGCACGGTGATCGCGAGACTGAGGAACGTCCCGATCACCGTGATCAGGGTGCTGATCATCAGGGCGCGGGTGACGACGCCACCGGACAGCAACTGCACATAGGCGGCGACCGTGAGCTCGCGCGGCACGATGACCAGGCCGCCCGCCCTCGTCACCGCCTCGGTACTCGACAGGCTCGTCACGACGACGACGTACAGGGGGAAGGCGACGATCAGGACCACCAGGCCCAGGACGACCGGCTTGCTCAGCCGCCCGAAGAAGGAGGGTTCCTCCTCCCAGACCGGGCGGCCGGTCTCCTCCTCGGTCCGGCGCCGGGTGGCGCGGGGTGGGACCGCGGTGGGTGGTTGCGGCTTTCGGCGTACAGGTGCTTGTTGCGTGGTCATGATCGCGAATACACCCCCTGCTCGCCGATGAGGTGAGCGAATCGGTTGGCGGCCAGGACCAGGACGAGTCCGACCAGTCCCTTGAGCAAGCCGGCGGCGGCGCCGTAGCCGAAGTCGCCGACCAACAGGCCCTGGTAGTAGACATAGGTGTCCAGCACTTCGGCGGCACCGCCGCCGACCGCGCTGCGTTGCAGGATGAACTGCTCGAACCCGACGGTCAGTGCGTCACCGAGGCGGAGGATGAGCAGCAGCACGATCACCGGACGAAGCCCGGGCAGCGTGATGTGCCACATCCTTCGCCAGCGGTTGGCGCCATCGGCGGCCGCCGCTTCGTACAGGGCCGGATTGATCGTGCTCAGCGCGGCGAGGAACACGATCATTCCCCAGCCGGCGTCCTTCCAGATCGCCTGTGCCGTCACCAGAACGATGAAGCTGTCCGGTCTGGTCATCAGGTCGGCCGCCTCGAAGCCGTGCGACCGCAGGCTCTGTGCCAGCAGGCCGGCCCCACCGATCATCTGCTGGAACAGCGAGACGACCAGCACCCAGGAGAAGAAGTGCGGCAGGTACACGACGCCCTGCACCAGGGTGCGGATCCGAACCGAGAGAACACTGTTGAGCAGCAACGCCAAGAAGATCGGGACCGGGAAGTAGAACACCAACTGGAAGGCGGTGATCGCGAGCGTGTTCCACAAGGCGGACCAGAACGCCGGCTCGGCGAACATCCGGTGGAAGTTGGCGAACCCGATGAACTCGCTGCCGCGGATCCCGTCGTACGGCGAGTAGTCCTGGAAGGCGATCACGTTGCCGAGCGTCGGGAAGTAGTGGAAGACGCCGAGCAGCACGATCACCGGCAGCGTCATCAGCAGCAGCGGCCAGTCCCGCCGCAGCCGGTGCTGCCAACTCGCGCCACCCGGCTTGACCCGTTCTGACTGAAACCGTCGCGCCCGGCCGGGCTTGCGGCGCAACGAGCTACCGACCGTTGTCACTGAGGACCTTGGCGTAGAAGTCCCGGCCCTCGTTGCCGCCGTTGGTCTGCCACTCCTTCACGGCCGTCTTGAGCTCGCTGACCGGCCGCCGGCCGCGGAAGATGTCCTGCAGCTTGTCGTCGAACGGCTGGGCCAGCGCCGCCATCTTGGTCGGCTGCTCGACCCGGATGCCGTCGAAGAGGCTCTTCTGCCGGACCTTGGCCGCCGCGTTCTGCCATTCGCTCATCGCCTGCACATAGCCGGGGTACTCGCTCTGGGTGATGGCGGTCGGCCGGCCACCGAGGAAGATGTAGGTCTGCGACACCTCCTTCTGACCGAGGGCGGTGAGCTTCGGCGCACCGGACGACTGGCGGGTGTAGTGCTTGCCCTCCTGGCCGTACATGTAGGTCTGGTACTCCTCGGTTCCGAACGGCGCCGCGGTGTAGTTCAGGACGCCGAGCAGCTCCGCCACCCGCTCCTGGCCGAGGCCCTTCTTGACGAAGGTGAAGATCCCGGCCGGGTCACCGCCCCAGGTGATCGGGGTGCCGCCGTCGTGGGCGAAGGGCAGCACCAGCTGCGGGTTGAACTTCGGGTTGATCTGCGACTGCCGCTGCAGCGACTCCTGCCAGCCGCCCAGCCCGTTCTGGCGCATCACGATCTGGCCGCCCTCGAAGAGCGCGTTCTGGTCCGTGTCGTTGTTGCCGACGACCTCCGGGTGCACGTAGCCCGCCTGGAACACCTTGCGGACGAAGGCGACCGCCTCCTCGAACTCCGGCGTCTCGATCTTGTTCACCAACTTGCCGCTGGAGTCCTTGCGCCAGTCCGACGGCGCGCCGAACGCCCGCACCATCTCGTCGTAGATCCCGCCGAACGCCCAGCGCTTCGCCTTCTGGTCGGTCAGTTGCTTGCCGAGGGCAAGCACATCGTCGGTGGTCTTCGGCGGCTCGGCGCCGACCTGGTCGAAGATGTCCTTGCGGTAGTACAGCGCCCACGGGAAGCCGTCGGAGGGGAACGGGACCGCCTTCAGCTGGGAGTTCCACACGCCGTAGGCCCAGGCCCTGGTCGGCAGGTTCGCCAGCATCGGGTACGCGGAGACCTTGTCACCAGCAAGGAACGGCGTCAGGTCCTCGAACAGCTTGTCCACCGCCTGCGCGAAGCGGGTCAGGCCGGCGATGTTCCAGCCCGGTACGCAGAGCAGCTCCGGGACGTTGCCGGCGGCAAGCAGCGGGCCGAGCTTGTCGCCGTAGTCGTTGCCGCTCAGGATGTTGAACCGGACCGGCGCGCCGATCCGCTCGTTGTTGGCGTCGAAGTACGAGTTGTGGCCCAGCCCGGGCGGCAGCGGGCTCCACAGCGGCGTCATCGCGGACACCTCTTTGCCGCTCTTCACCGCCTTCTCCGGCACGGCGCGCTTCAACTCCGCCGGGTACTTCGTGAACCCGGGCGCGGCACCGTTCTCACCCGGCAGGTCGGGCTTGACCGAGTCATAGCCGATGTACTTCGGCAGCAGGCCGCTGAGCTTGTCCTCGGTCTCGGCCCGGCCGTTCGCCGTGGCGCTCTTTCCGTCGGACGACGAGCAGGCCGACAGCGTCGTACCGCCGGCGGCGATCGCGGCGCCGGCCCCGATCAGAGACAGGAAGGTCCGGCGGTTGGTGGAGCCGCCTCCAGGAACAGTCACGATTAATCCCTTTCAGGGTCGGCATGCCGTAGAGTTAGTTGGGCTAGTAGCCAAACAAATTAGCTCAGGACGGATTCCTCCACAAGGTGTAGAACTGAGCCAGACGCAGCCACCCAAGCCGAGTCGAACAGGACGGACCTTGACCACTCACACCGCGGACCACACCGACGTCCGCGCCACCAACCTGGCCGTCGTCCTGCGATTCCTGCGTACCAACGCCCCCTGCTCGCGCGCCGCCATCGCGGCCGGCACCGGTCTGAACAAGGCGACCGTGACGAGCATCGTCGGCGACCTGATCGACAGGCGGCTGACCAAGGAGACTCAGCAGACCCAGAACCACGTCGGCCGTCCGGCCACCCTGCTGGTGCTCGACGGGTCGGCGTACGCGGCGATCGGGATGGAGGTGAGCGCCCTCGGCCTGACTGCGATCGCGTACGACTCGGCCGGCGGCCAGCTGCTCCGCTGGCACCGGGCCGGCCCGGGAGCGGACGCGAGCCCGGCCAAGACCGTCGCCGCGCTGGCCGCCCTGGCCCGGCGCGCGATCGCCGCGGTGCACTCGTCCGGACGGGACGTCCTCGGCCTCACAGTCGGGGTGCCTGGCCTGGTCAACCGCGACGGCGCCGTCGTACTGGCCGCCGGACTCGGCTGGCGCGATGTCGAGCTGCGCAAGGATCTGGTGGCGGCACTCAGCCGGCCCGCGTTTCCCGTGATGGTCGACAACGACGCCAATCTCGGCGCGCTGGCCGAGCACCGCTACGGCCCGCACGCCGGCAGCGCCAACCTCATCCAGCTGTCCGGTGATACCGGTGTCGGCGCCGGGGTGATCTGCGACGGGCATCCTCTGCGCGGCAACCTCGGCTATGCCGGCGAGATCGGGCACCTGCGGATCAAGCCGGACGGACCGCTGTGCGGCTGCGGGCGCCGCGGCTGCCTCGAGGCACTCGCGGGCATCCCGGCGATCCTCGCCCGGCTGGACGCGAGCGACCTTCCGGACGCCGACCCGCAGGCTCGGACGGAGCAGCTGGTCCGGCGAGCCGAAGCCGGTGAGGTCGACACGATCAACATGCTGACCGAGGTGGGCACGCTGCTCGGCCAGAGCGTCTGCGTACTGGCGAACGTCCTCAACCCGGAGCTCGTCGTACTAGGCGGCTCCTACGCGGCACTCGGCCGCTGGCTGGTGCCGGCCGTCGAGAAGGAGCTGATCGACGGCGCCCTCGCACCCGAGGCCGGCGGCTGCCAGGTCGTGGTCTCGACCTTCGGCCACGACGCCACCTCGATCGGCGCCGTCGCCCGCTCACTGGACCGCTTCGACTCCGGACGACTGCCAGTCAACCAAACCACCTGATCATTCGCCCCCTTTTGGCCCTCTGTGGACAAGGCCCGGCGTTGCGGGTGGGCGACGAGGGACAAAAAGGGGCGAATGATCAGGTGAGTTCGCTGAGATCTTGACCGTCCGGGCGGAGGGTGCGACCCTCTGTGTCACCCCCCGATCGAAGCGCTTCGATGAGTCGGCCTTCTGCTTGATCATCTCGACAGATTGTCGAAGCGCTTCGACAGCCCGCTCCCGTCGGCAGACGGCCGCACGCACCCGGAGTCCGATCCCGATGAGCAATCCGCCGCCCGGCTCACCCCTTCCGCCCTTCCGCGACCCGGCCAGGAAACTCACCGAACGGCTCGGCGACCTGCTGGAACGGCTCAGCCTGAGCGAGAAGCTCGGCCTGCTCCACCAGCACCAGGCGGCGATCCCGCGGCTGGAGATCGGCTCGTTCCGGACCGGTACCGAGGCCTTGCACGGCGTCGCCTGGCTGGGCCCGGCGACGGTCTTCCCACAGGCGATCGGCCTGGCCGCCAGCTGGAACCCCGAGCTCGTCCGGGCCGTCGGTTCCGCCATCGGCGACGAGGTGCGGGTGTTCCACCACCAGGATCCGGTCGGCGTCAGCCTGAACGTCTGGGCGCCGGTCGTGAACCCGCTGCGCGACCCACGGTGGGGGCGCAACGAGGAGGGCTACTCCGAGGATCCGTGGCTGACCGGTGTGATGGCCATCGCCTACGGCCGCGGCCTGACCGGCGAGGTCGAGGGGATCCTCAAGACCGCGCCGACGCTCAAGCATTTCCTTGCCTACAACAACGAGACGGACCGCTGTACGACGTCGAGCAACCTGCCGCCGCGGGTCCTGCACGACTACGAATTGCCCGCCTTCCGCGCCCCGATCGAGGCCGGCGCGGCGGTCGCGATGATGCCGTCGTACAACCTGGTGAACGGACGGCCCGCGCATCTCAGCCCGTTGATCAACGACCTGGTCCGGACCTGGACCGAGGACGACCTGCTGGTGGTCAGCGACGCGGGCGCCCCCGCGAACCTGGTCGACCTGCAGCGGTACTTCGGCGACAGCGCCTCGGCGTACGCGGCGGCGCTGAAGGCCGGCGTGGACAGCTTCACGCAGGACGACAGCAACGCGGGCCCTTCCATCCAGCACCTGAGCGAAGCGATGGAGCGCGGCCAACTGAATGAGGGCGACATCGACCTGGCGGTCCGGCACGCCTTGGCGATCCGGTTCCGGCTGGGCGAATTCGATCCGGTCGAGCTGGATCCCTACCGCTCCCCCGACACGGATGTCGTCGGCTGCCCGGCCCACCGGCAGTTGGCACAAGACGCTGCGCGGCACGCGATCGTGCTGCTGAAACACGAATGCCAGGTGCTGCCGCTGAGCGCCGAGACCACCAAACGAGTCGCTGTCGTCGGTCCGCTCGCGGACATCCTCTTCCAGGACTGGTACTCCGGCACGCTCCCCTACCAGGTCACCGCACGGGACGGACTGGTCGAACGTCTCGGTTCCGACGCGGTCGACTACTGCGAAGGCGTGGATCGGATCGAACTCCGCACGAGCGCCGGCTGCCTTGGCGCCGGCGAGGACAAGGTGGTCCGGCTCGGAGCGGACGGAGCCTTCGACCTCCTCGACTGGGGCGGCGGCGCCTGGACCCTGCGATCCGCGCAGGCAGGTTTGTACGTCACGGTGACCGACGCCGGCTCCCTCGTGGCCGACCACCCCGGACCCAGTACCTGGGAGGTCAACGAGACCTTCGAGCTGCTGGCCATCGGCGAGACAACCTCCGTACTACGTCATCGCAACACCGGCCGTTTCGTCGCAGTGGCCGCCGATGGGGCAGTCATAGCGACAGCTACCGACGCCGACTCGGCCACGGTCTTCGAGATCGTCACGCTCGTCGACGGAGCAGCGCAAGCCGCTGAGCTGGCGGCCGCCGCCGATGTCGCAATCGTTGTGGTGGGCAACCACCCGTTGGTGAACGGGCGAGAGACCGAGGACCGGGTCGAGCTCGACCTGCCGCCCGCGCAGGACCGGCTGGTCCGGGCCGTGCACGCCGCCAACTCGCGGACCGTACTGGTGATGTCGAGCAGCTACCCGTTCGCCGTCGAGTGGGCCGACCAGCACCTGCCTGCCCTGTTCTGGTCAGCCCACGGCGGACAGGAGTACGGCCGGGCGCTCGCGGACGTGCTGTTCGGTGACTCCGACCCATCCGGCCGGCTGCCACAGACGTGGTACCGGTCAGCCGCCGACCTGCCGGATCTCCTCGACTACGACATCGTCGCCACCGACTCGACGTACCTGTACTTCCGGGGTACGCCGCTCTATCCCTTCGGGCATGGCCTGAGCTACACGACGTTCACGTACTCCGACCTGCGGTTGAGCTCCACCTCCATCCCGTCTGACGGCGAATTGTCGGTGAGCCTCACCGTCACCAACGCCGGAGCCCGCGCGGGCCGCGAGGTCGTCCAGCTCTACACGCATCAGCAGCGATCCCGCGCCAAGCAGGCCCTGCGGCAGCTGCGGGACTTCCGGCAAGTCGCCTTGGACGCAGGCGAAAGCGTCGAGGTGCAGCTACGCGTCTCGGCCGCCGACCTTGGCTTCTGGGACATCACGCGGGACAGGCGTTGCGTCGAGACAGCCCGGCACAGCATCCTGATCGGACGGTCCAGCACGGATACCCGCCTGACGGCCGCCTTTGACGTACTCGGCGAACGGATCCCGCCGCGGGCCGTCTTCACGGCACCCCTGGCCGCGACAGCCTTCGACGAGTACTGCGCGGTCACGATGACGGACACCACCCCGGAGTACGGCGATGCTGTGCGCTCGCTGGAACCCGGTGCCTGGCTGGCCTTCGAGGACGTCGATCTGGGAGACGGCGCTGCCCGTTGCGTCGCGCGCGTCGCATCGGAGTACTCCGGGGCCGGAACCATCGAGCTGCGGCTCGACGACCCGCTGCACGGCTTGCTCCTCGGCACTCTGCAGGTCCCGCCGACCGGCCAGCGCCATAACTGGGTCGAGAGCGGCACCCCGGTTGCTGATGCTCGCGGGGTGCACGCTCTCTATGCGGTTTTCTCCAGCGCGTCGATCGCGCTGGAGAACCTCACTTTCGAACAGTGACGGTGAACCGCTCGCAGGTGCCCTCGACAACCCGCGTTGCTGCCTGACCGTCCGTCAAGGTCACCTCGATGACCGCGGCCGTCTCCCCGTTCGGCCCGGGGAGGCGGACACGGGCCACCTGGCCTTCGGTCGGAGCGAACCAGCGCAGCTCTACGCCGTCGGCCCAGTCGTAGTCCGGGCGATCGTCGACGGCCCCGACGGCGATCACCGCGCCCTGCCGGACCAGTACTGGCAGGCTGTCGAAGTCGTGGGTCTGGGTGACCCAGCGGCTCCCGGCCAGCTGCTCGCCGGTCAACAGGTGGGTCCAGGTGCCTTCAGGCAAGTAGAACCGCACCTCGCCGTCTCTGCTCATCACGGGTGCGACAAGGAGGTCCGGCCCGAGCATGTACTGCCGCTCGAGGTAGGCGACTCCCGGATCTGAGGGGAACTCCAGCATCATCGGCCGCATCATCGGCGTACCGTCGGTGTGGGCTTCCTCGGCAACACTCGCCAGGTAGGGCATCAGCGACATCTTCACCTTGGTGAAGCGGCGCAGTACGTCGACAGCTTCCTCGTCGAAAGCCCACGGCACCCGGTAGGACCCCGAGCCGTGCAGGCGCGAGTGTGACGACAGCAGGCCGAAGGGCACCCAGCGCTTGAAGACTGCCGCGTCGGGCGTTCCTTCGAAGCCGCCGATGTCGTGACTCCAGTAGCCGAAGCCCGACGACGCCAGCGACAATCCGCCACGCAGTGACTCCGCCATCGCCTCGAAGGTCGACTCGCAGTCGCCACCCCAGTGCACGGGGAACTGCTGTCCGCCGACGGTCGCCGACCGCGCGAACAGTACTGCGTCGCCCTCGCCGCGGTTCTCCTGCAGCAGTCCGAACACTGCCTTGTTGTAGAGGTGCGGATAGTAGTTATGCATCCGCTGCGGGTCGGAGCCGTCGTGCCAGACCACGTCCTCGGCCGGGATCCGCTCGCCGAAGTCGGTCTTGAAACAGTCCACGCCCAGATCGATCAGCGCCTGCAGCTTCGACCGGAACCATTCGGTCGCGGCAGGGTTGGTGAAGTCCACGATCGCCATCCCGGCCTGCCACATGTCCCACTGCCAGACCGAGCCGTCGGGCCGCTTGAGCAGATAGCCGAGCTGCCGCCCTTCCTCGAACAGGGCCGACCGCTGGGCGATGTAGGGGTTGATCCAAAGGCTGATCCGCAACCCGCGTTCCTTGAGCCGGCCCAGCATGCCCGCCGGATCGGGGAAGGCGACCGGATCCCAGAGGAAGTCGCACCAATGGAACTGGCGCATCCAGAAGCAGTCGAAGTGGAAGACACTGAGCGGCAGATCGCGCGACGCCATCCCGGCCACGAAGCCGCTCGTCGTCTCCTCGGTGTAGTCCGTGGTGAACGACGTCGACAGCCACAGCCCCATCGACCAGGCCGGCACGCGAGCAGGACGCCCGGTGAGAGCCGTGTAGCGACGCAGTACGTCCTTGGGCGTCGGGCCGCTGATGACGTAGTAGCTCAGCTCCTGGCCTTCGACGCTGAACTGGTTGCGGGACACCACCTCCGAGCCCACCTCGAAGGAGACCTTCGACGGAGTGTCCACCAGTACGCCGTACCCGCTGCTGCTCAGGTAGAACGGGACGTTCTTGTACGCCTGCTCGCTGGACGTGCCGCCGTCGGCGTTCCAGATGTCGACCACCTGGCCGTTCTTCACCAGCGGACCGAATCGCTCACCGAGTCCGTAGACGGTCTCGCCGACGCCGAGCGCGAGCTGCTCGTGCAGGAAGTGCTTGCCTTGCTGGTCGGTGATCAGCCCGATGCTCCGGGCGCTCGAGTCGGTCAGCACCCGGCCGTCCCGCTCGAACCGCAGGTCCCAGGGCCCGTTGAGTTTGATCACCGCGGTCAGGTCGCCGCTGGTCAGCCGGGCCACCTCATCGTCGACCTCGACCTTGACCGGATGGTCCTCCTCGACCGCCAACTGGAAGGCCGGCCGCGGCGGTACTCCGCCGCTGTGGTGCTGGATCCCGACACCGATCACGCCGGCCGCGGGTGAGTGGACGGTGATGGTGAAAAGTGGCTGGTTGAGAGTGTCTCCGCGCCCGATGATCTGCTTCGCCGGCGCGTACACGACCAGCGACCGCTCGGTGCTCTCGACACTCTCGACCGCGGCCGGACGCAACCGGGTCAACCCCGGCCGCAGCTGCCAGTAGCCGTCTGTGAACTTCATCTGTTGCCACCGGGCGGCATGGGTGTACTCCTTCTGACGGTGTCATGTCCGGAGGTTCGGCGGACGGCTACTACTTCTTCCTCGCCTTGGCGCTGGTTCCCCGGATCTCCAGTACGCAGGGCAGCAACTCCTGGTACGTCGAGGTGTCGCCGTCGGCGAGCCGCTCGAGCAGGACACGAGTGGCGGCTGCTCCCAAAGCGGCACCTGGTGAAGTCATCGCGGTGAGGGCCGGGCTGGCCAGGTCGGCGACGACTTCGGACGTCACCATCGACACCACCGACACGTCCCATGGAACGTCCAGGCCCGCTTCCCGCAACTCGGCCAGAATCCCTAGGGCGGCGTTCTCGTTCATCACGAGTACGCCGGTCAGTTGCGGGCAACGTTCGCGCGCCTCCCGGATCGCGACCCGGCCACCGGTCGAGGTGTCCTCGGTCGGCACCATCACACCCGTGACGCCGTGCCGCTCCAGCGCCGCCTCGAACGCCGCCGCGGTGCGCTTGGCCGGGCCGTAGCCACTGGCCAGGCTGGCGTCCGAGTGGTTGATGTAGGCAATGGTCTGGTGGCCGAGCTCGACCAGGTGGGCGACCGCGTCGCCGACCGTCTGCTCGAAGTCGATGTCCACACAGGCCAGCCCGGACGGATCGTCGGTCCGGCCGATCAGCACGAACGGCGAGGCCAGCTTGCGGAGCAGGTCGACCCGGCGGTCGGTCAGCTGGACCTCCATCACCAGGAACCCGTCGAGCAGCCGCTGGGTCGCCAGCGTCTGCAGTTCCTCGCTGTCATCGGTGCCGACCGGACACAGCATCAGGTGATATCCGGCTTCCCTGGCCGCCTCGGTCGCGCCAGTGACGAATGCCGTCTCCGTCGCGCCGAGCGCCCGGCCGGTGAGCGGCAGCAGCAGCCCGACGATGTTGCTCCTCCGGCTCGCCAGCCCGCGGGCCATCGCGTTCGGCTGGTAGTCCAGTTCAGCCATCGCCGCCAGCACGCGATCCCTGGTGGCCTCGGAGATCGGCCTGGTCCCGGTCAGCACGTAGGACACCGTGCTGACGGAGACACCAGCCCGCCGAGCCACATCAGTCATCGTCGCCATGCAGCCTCCGGCGGTCATCGAAACGCTTCGTCGAAGCGTTTCGACAAAAGTTAGATCACCACCCAGATCCCGTCAACACCCCCAGACAGCTCAGCCGGCCGCGTACGACGTACTCCCACAATCGCCGACCTTGTGCACCGGCCAGCCACCCAACCCGCCATACGACGCCCACCCCGTGCCCAAAGTCGACCACCACAGCCACCTTGTGCACCGGCCAGCCGCCCAGCCCGCCCTGGGATGCCCGGCCCGTGCCCAAAGCCGGCCGGCCCGAGGTCGCCCAGGCCACCAAACCAAACTTCATCCACCACGAGCGCCGGCCGCCCTCACCAGTTGGGGAGGGTTTTCGCTGGATCTGGGGCGGATTGTGGGCCCGGTCCGGGCGTAGTTTCCTCCCCGGTCGGCCAGGGGCGGTCGACTTTGGGCACGGGATGGGGGGTGGGGGTGGCTGGGCGGTGCCCAAGGTCGGGGGTTGCGGGTGGGCTGTGGGCGGGGTGCCGAGTCCGTCAGGCGGGCAGGTAGGTGTTCAGGTAGTCGTTGCGGAACTTGCCGGCCGGGTCGTACTTCGCGGCGAGGGCGACGAAGTCGGGGACCTTCGGGTAGCAGTCGCGGAGGGCGGCCGCGTCGGCGGTGAAGACCTTGCCCCAGTGCGGCCTGGCGCCCAACGGCAACAGCGCGTCTTCGATGGCGGCGACGACTGGACGGACGGCGGTTTCGTCCTGGATCCAGGTGAAGTGCAGCGCGACCGTGTCCCGGCCTTGGCTCGGGCTCAGCCAAAGGTCGTCGGCGGCGACCGTGCGGACCTCGGAGATCTGGATGACGGAAGCCATCCGCTCGCCGAGCGCTTTCAGCTCCTCGAAGGCCTGCGCGGCGACGGCCCGCGGTACGAAGTACTCCGACTGCAGTTCCTCGCCGTTGCTCGGGGTGAACTCGAGGCGGAAGTGCGGCAGCCGCTCGTTCCACGGTCCGACGACTCCGCCTTGCTGGGTCGCGAAGTCCGCCGGCATCGACTTGATCGGGTGCCGGGCACCATCGGCGATCCGGGCACCCAGCCAGGACGGCTCGTACGGCGTACCGGCGCGCATTTTGCGCCACACCATCACGTCCGGGTCGACCCAGTCGGTGAACGCGCTGACGCTGTACGCGCTCGCGAAGATCTCCTCGAAATCCGCGCCGAGCCGTGCCACCGGCAGCCCGTCGTACACGACCTGGCTGATCTCGTACGCCGGCCTGGTGTCGAGCTGGAGCTGGACCGTCACCCCAAGCGCGCCGAGCGAAATCACCGAGCCCAGGAAGTCCGGGTCGACGTCGCGGGTGAGCGTGACGAGTTCGCCGTCGGCGCCGATGAAGGTGATGGCCGAGACCGCGGAAGCGAGCGTGCCGTTGGTGTCACCGGAGCCGTGCGTCCCGGTCGAGCACGCGCCGGCAACTGAGATGTGCGGCAACGACCCGAGGTTGTGGAGCGCCCGCCCTTCCGCCTGCAGCGCCGCCGTCACCTCGCCGTACCGAAGGCCGGCCGAAACCGTGACGGTGTCTTCAGCGATCGAGATCTCCTTGGGCAGCGCGGCGACCGAGACCAGCGTCCCGTCGGTATCCGCGATCCGGTTGAACGAGTGCCCGGTCCCCAGTACCCGCAGCTGCTCGGCCGATTTCACCAGCTCCTGCAACTCCGGCACCGACACCGGCGCCTGAACCTCCGCCGAAAAGGTGATGTTCCCCGCCCAGTTCGTCAGCGCACCCATCCCAACACCCCTTCACCAGTCGGCAATCCTCCCGAGAGCCTTCCACAACCCCGACCAGCCCTCACCGGCCAGTCCACCCGCTGGCTAGTGCGGGTCGGGAGCGAAGTGACGGGCTGCTGGGAGGAGGCGGTTGTTGAAGTCGAAGACCGCCTGGTTTTCCCAGGCGTTGCCGGAGGTGGGGTCGGCTGGGTCCCAGCCAGCGCCGGCGACCGAGGTCCAGGCGGGTTCCCAGTAGACCGTGCCGATGCCTCGCCCGCCCTCGGCAGCAGCGACTGCGTCCTGTACTGCGCGGAACTGGGCCGCCTGCCCGGCCGGGGTCGCCGGATAGCCCGCCACGAGTTCGCTCGGCAGGTCGATCACGTTCTCGTACGCCGGTGCGTCGTCCGCGAGCGTGAACGGATAGGCCGTCTCGACGTTCAGCACGTCCTTGTCATAGCGGGCGGACAATGTGGTGACCGCGTTCTGCAGGTCAGCGAGGCTGCCGTGCCAGTAGCCGTAGTACGACAGCCCGATCAGGTCGAACGGCACCTCCCGCGCGACGACCTCGTCGAACCACCAGGTGAGCGAGCCGATGCCGTTGTTGATGTTGGTCAGATGCAGCAGCACCTGCGTCCGCGGGTCCACCTCCTTGACCGCCCGCGCTCCAGCCTTGAGGAACGACGCCAGGTTGTCCCACTGAGCTCCCGGTACGCCGTCGTCCGGGTCGACGTCCCAGGTCTGCCCCCACGGCCACAACATGCCCGGGTTGATCTCGTTGCCGACCTGCACCACATCCGCGGTCACGCCGGCCGCCTTCAACGCAGTGAGTACCTCGCGCGTGTGCTGATGAACCGCATCCGCCATCTGCTCAGGCGTCATCCCCTTCCAAGCAGCCGGTACACCCTGCGCACCCGGATCCGTCCAGCGATCCGAGTAGTGGAAGTCGACCAGCAACTTCATCCCCGCGGCCTTGATCCGCTTCGCCGTCGCGACCACGTGCGCCTTGTCGTTGTAGCCGTCGGCCGGATCCACCCAAACCTTCAGCCGGCCAAGGTTCATCCCGGATCGCGCCAGCAGCTTGACCGCGTCACCCTTCTGCCCGTCGGCCGAGAAGTAGGAAGCACCGAACGCCTCGTTCTTCGCGAGTCCCGACAGATCCCCGCCACGAATGGCCCGCGACACCCGTCCCGCGGCCACCGCGACGTCATCGAAGCTCGCCCAGGTCCCACCCGGACCGGCCGTCGTCAGCGCCACCGTGCAGCGCTTGCGCCCGTCGGCGTACACCGAGACCGCCGAGCGGACCCAAGCGTCCGTGATCGGGACGACGGTCGACACCGCCGGTCCGCAACCAGTCACCGACAACTTCGACGCGTTGAGTGCACCGCCAGAAATGCCCCACGCGCTCACGGTCCACCAGCCACGGCCGGGCAGCTCAACCGTCTGCCTGGTCGTCACCTGATACGACTCCGCGGCCCAGTGCGTCAGCCGGTTGCCGTTCCGCCCGCCGGTCTCGATCTTCGCCGCACCGGCCGTACCGGAGACCGTCCAGCCACCCAATCCTTGCTCGAAGCCCCCATTAGTCAAAGCGCTCGGTGCCGCCTCGGCAGGCGCAAGGGTAGTGGCGAGTAGCCCAACAGTCAGGGCCAGTCCGGTGAAGATCCTCATCAGGGCTCCTAGTGCGTCGTGTCGGAGGTTGCGTTAGCGATAGCGGTGGTCGGTCCGGATCACGCGGACGCCGCCTGCCTCGATCTTCAGCGACTCCCCCGCCTCCCCGGACAGCAGATCGGTCCCGCCGACCGGGAGGTCGACCGGCTTGTTCCCGTGGTTGATGGCGATCAGGTACTCCGCGACGGCACCCCGCCGGCGAATCAGCTCGAGCTCGTCGGGTCCATCTCCCGCCACCAGACCGGCGTCGGCGTACGCCCGATCCATCACGACCGACAACTGCTCCGCGTCGAGCCGGGTGGACACGTACCAAGCGGCACCCGCCCCGAGGGTGTTCCGCGTGATGGCGGGCTTCCCCGCCGCGGGCCCGTCCTCGAAGCCGGCGACCACCTCCGCACCCGCCAGCGCGACGTCATCGGTCCAGACGTCGCCGGTGATGGCATCGAGCGTGAGCCGGACGGTCTCCCCGACTCGCAGCGGCAAGAACTCCTCCACCGTCAACCCCAGCACGTCCCGCAGCGGCGCGACGAAGCCGCCTTCGTGCACAGCGTCGTACTCGTTCACGATCGCTGAGAAGTACGAGACGACCAGCGTCCCACCGGCTTCCACGTAACGCCGCAGATTGTCGGCCGCGGCTTGGGTCAGCAGATAGGAGGCCGGGGCAACAACCAGCTTGTACTGCGCCAGCTCAGCCTCGGGATGCGCGAAGTCGACCGTGAGCTGGTCGCGCCAAAGCCTGTCGTAGAAGGCGTTCACGCGTTCGCGATGCGCCAGGTCCTCACTCGGCCGCCACTCCAGATCCTGCGCCCAGAAGGACTCCCAGTCCCACAGCACAGCGACGTCGGCCGACACTGTCGACCCCAGCACCTCGTCCAGCCCGCTGAGACCCTCGCCGAGCGCGCACACCTCCGACCAGATCCGGCTGCCGGTACCGGCGTGCGGCAGCATCGCCGAGTGGAACTTCTCCGCGCCGGACCGGGACGCCTTCCACTGGAAGAACAGCACCGCGTCGGCGCCCCGGCCGAGGTGCGAGAGCGCGTTGCGAGCCAGCTCGCCGGACCGCTTGGCCAGGTTGCGCGGCTGCCAGTTCACCCCCGACGTCGAGTGCTCCATCAGCATCCAGGGCTTGCCGCGCGCGATGGATCGGGTCAGGTCCGCCGACAACGCCAGGCCGACCTGGCTGCGCGAGTCTTCCGCGATCAGATAGTGGTCGTTGGCAACGAGATCGACCTCGTCGGCCCACTTCCACAGGTCGACCGACTCGCACGTCCCGGCCATGAAGTTGGTGGTGATCGGGACGTGCGGGCAAACGGCCCGGATCGCGTCCCGCTCGGCGATGAAGCACTGCAGCAGGGCGTTGGAGGTAAAGCGAGCGAAGTCGAGTCGCTGGGCCGGATTCACCACACTGGCCGCGACAGCCGGCGCGGAGATGTGCTCCCACTCGCGATAGGTCTGCCCCCAGAACGCAGTACCCCAGGCCGCATTGAGCGCATCCAGCGACTCGTACCGGTCCTGCAGCCAGCGCCGGAAGGCCAGAGTGCTCTGCTCGGAGTAGCAGTCGGACACGGGTGCGCCGTACTCGTTGTGGACGTGCCAGACGGCGAGCGCCGGGTGGTTGCCATAGCGCTCGGCCAGTGCGGTCGCGATCGAGACGCTCGCCTCCCGGTACGCCGGTGAGCTCGGGCTGGCCATGCCGCGCGAGCCGAACCCGAGCGTGGTTCCGTCACGGGTCACCACCTTGGCCTCGGGGTGCTCGTGGAAGAACCAGGCGGGTGGGGAAGCGGTCGGCGTACCGAGGCTGATCCGGATGCCGGCCGAGTGCAGCAACTCGAACAGCCGGTCCATCCAGCCGAAGTCGTACTCACCGCGGCGCGGCTCGATCAGGGCCCAGGAGAAGATCCCGATGCTGACCAGGTTCACCCCGGCCTGACGCATCAGCTCGATATCGCCCGGCCAGCTCTCCTCTGGCCACTGCTCGGGGTTGTAGTCGCCGCCGTAGAGCATCGAAGACACCCCAGGAAGCCACCCCGCCGGCTCGGCTCCAGTACCCGTGAAACTCACTCAGACTCCTCTGATCCTGTGCACGCACACAGCCGACTGACTGGCGGCACCAGCTAGGAAACAGGATGAAACAGGTTGTTGACAAGATCAGAAGCAGACATCCACTGTGAACGTGCACAGTCCAGCTCAGCCCAGCGCGCGCAGCGCTCACCGGGGCGGCTGGGCTCCCCTGAGGAGGAAGACAGATGCAAGGACACAGAGGCTTGCGCCGGGCGGCGCTCACTGCCACAGCGTTGCTACTGCTGGTAGCCAGCTGCTCGGGCACCGAGTCGGGCCCGTCGGCGGAAGGCACCAAGCCCGCCGAGAACGTCAAGCTGACGTTCTGGACCTGGGCGCCGAATATGGACAAGGTGGTGGCCGGCTGGAACGCCAAGCACCCCGAGATCCAGGTCACCGTGAACAAGCAGGACGGCGGCGACCCGGCGGTGACGAAGCTGCTGACCGCGATCAAGGCCGGCAGCGGCGCGCCCGACCTGATGCAGGCCGAGTACCAGAAGATCCCGACCCTGGTCTCCGCCGACGCTCTGGCCGACATCTCCAAGAACCTGGGCGAAGGCGTCGCCGGGCACTTCCCCGAGACCGTGTGGAAGTCCGTGACGCTGGGCAGCGACGCCGTGTACGGCGTGCCGCAGGACTCTGGTCCGATGCAGTTCTACTACCGCGCGGACATCTTCAAGCAGCACGGCCTGACCGTCCCGACCACTTGGGAGGAGTACGCGCAGACCGCCCAGAAGCTGCACGCCGCCGACCCGAAGAAGTACCTCGGCACGTTCTCCGCGAACGACCCGGGCTGGTTCGTCGGCCTGGCTCAGCAGGCCGGTGCATCCTGGTGGGGCATCGAGGGCGAGTCCTGGTCCGTTTCGGTCGACGACGAGGCGACCCTCAAGGTGGCTGACTACTGGGGCGGCTTGGTCGAGTCCGGTGTGATCGCCAACTTGCCGATGTACACCCCGGAGTGGAACGCCGCGCTCAACAACGGCACTCAGGTCGGCTGGCTCTCGGCCGTCTGGGCGCCCGGAGTACTGGAGGGCAACGCCGCCGCCACCAAGGGGAAGTGGCAGATGGCGCCGATGCCGCAGTGGTCGAAGGACCAGCCGGCGACCGGCAACTGGGGTGGCTCGGCGACCTCGGTCACGTCGCAGTCCAAGCACCCGGCTGAGGCCGCGAAGTTCATCGAGTGGCTGAACACCTCCCCCGAGGCCGTCCAGGCACTCGCCAAGGTCAGCGGCATCTACCCGGCCGACCAGCCCGGCCAGAGCGCGGCCCTCGCGGCACCGCCGGCGTTCTTCGCGAACCAGCCCGACTTCTACAAGGTCGCCGCTGACACGGCCAAGACGGCCCGCAGCTTCACCTTCGGCCCGAACGTGAACGTCGCCTACTCGGCCTACACCGACCAGTTCGGCAAGGCAGCGGAGTCCAAGTCCAAGGCCGGCTTCACCGCCGCGGTCCGCGCGATGCAGAAGACGACGCTGGACAATCTCAAGAGCTCCGGCTTCTCGGTCAAGTGAGCAGCTCGTCGATCCGGCGCCGTTCCGTCGCGCCGTACGCCTTCCTCGCGCCGGCGGTGCTGCTGTTCGGCGCCTTCCTCGCCCTCCCGATCGGGTACGCCGTGTACCTCAGCCTGCGGACCGTCAAGGTCCGCGGGCTGGGGCTCGGCAAGGGTTCCCGGGAACAGGTCTGGGCGGGACTGTCCAACTACTCCAAGGCGATGACCGACCCGGACTTCGCCGCCAGCGTCCTGCGGGTCGCGGCGTACGGGGTGCTCGTGGTCCCGGCGATGCTCGGGTTCGCGCTGCTGTTCGCGTTGCTGCTGGACAGCCCGCGGGCCCGCGCGACGAAGTTCGCCCGGCTCGCGATCTTCCTCCCGTACGCCGTACCGGCGGTGATCTCGTCGTTGCTGTGGGGCTTCCTCTACCTGCCGTCGGTCAGCCCGCTGTACTACGTGTTCGGCAAGGTCGGCTGGGAGGTGCCGAGCGTGCTCGGCTCCGGCTCGGTGATCTACGCGGTCGCGAACATCGCGGTCTGGGGTGGCCTCGGCTTCAACATGGTCGTCATCTACACCGCGCTGAAGGCGATCCCGACCGAGATCTACGAGGCGGCCAAGCTGGACGGCTGCGGCGAGATCTCGATCGCCTGGCGGATCAAGGTGCCGGTGGTGCTGCCCTCGCTGATCATGACCTTCGTGTTCTCGCTGATCGCGACGCTGCAGGTGTTCGCCGAACCGGTGACGCTGCGGCCGCTCACGAACACGATCTCCAGCACCTGGACGCCGTTGATGAAGGTGTACCGGGACGCGTTCACCCGCGACGACCTGCACTCGGCGGCGGCCACCTCGGTGATCCTCGCCGTGGCCACCTTCGTGCTGTCGTTCGGCTTTCTGCGGTTGGTCCAGAACCGCGCCTTCAGCCAGGAGAACTGATGACTGCCAAGCGCTCCAGCCCGATCAGTACGGCGATCCTCCTGGTGGGGGCCGGCTATTGCCTGCTGCCCGTCCTCTGGGTCCTGATCGCCTCGTCGAAGAGCGGTACCGAACTGTTCTCCACCTTCACCTTCGCCCCGTCGACCCATTTGTTCGGCAATCTCGCCGACCTCACGCAGTACCGGGGTGGGCTGTTCTGGCGGTGGATGGCGAACACCGCCCTGTACGCCGGTGCCGGCGGTCTCCTGTCGACGATCGTCTCGGCGGCCGCGGGGTACGGGCTCGCGAAGTACTCGTTCGCCGGGAAACAGGGCATCTTCAACGTGCTGCTCGCGGGGGTGCTGGTGCCGAGCGTGGTGCTGGCCGTTCCGCAGTACCTGCTGCTGGCGAAGCTCGGGCTGACCAACACGTACTGGGCCGTGCTGCTGCCGAGCATCATCAGCCCGTACGGGATCTACCTCGCCCGGATCTACGCGGCCGCCGCGGTCCCCGACGATGTGGTGGAAGCGGCCCGTACCGATGGCGCGGGCGACTTCCGGATCTTCCGGTCGATCGCGTCGCCGCTGATGGCACCCGGGCTCGTCACGGTGTTCCTGTTCCAGTTCGTGGCGATCTGGAACAACTTCCTGCTGCCCTACATCATGCTCGGCGACGACAAGCTGTTCCCGCTCACCGTCGGACTGTCGGGGCTGCTCAACCAGGGCGCCTCCCAGCCGAGCCTCTACACCTCGGTGATCACCGGGTCGTTGCTGTCGATCCTGCCGCTGCTCGCGCTGTTCCTCACTCTGCAGCGGTACTGGAAGGTCGATCTCGCCGCAGGCGCGGTCAAGACGTGACACTAGACTCAACGCCTGTGGAACACAGCGGCGGCCGCAGGCGACCGACCATCAAGGACGTGGCCGCCGTTGCCGGTGTCTCGCGGGGCACTGTCTCCCGCGTGCTCAACGGCGGCCACTGGGTGTCCCCGGAAGCGCTCACCGCGGTCCAGGCCGCGATCCGCTCGACCGGGTACGCCGCCAACCGGCACGCCCGCAGCCTGGTCACCGGCCGGGCCAACTCGGTCGCGTTCCTGCTCACCGAGCCGACGCAACTCCTCTTCGAGGACCCGAACTTCTCGGTCCTGCTCCGCGGCGCGGCCGACGCCCTGGCCAAGCGGGACATGCCGCTGCTGCTGATGGTCGCCGGTACTGCGGAGGAGCGTCGCCGGGTGACCGACTACGTCACGGCGGGCCACGTCGACGGGGTCCTGCTGATCTCGTCGCACGCCGAAGACCCGGTGGTCGCGTCACTGCTGCGCGAGCAGGTCCCGGTCGTTGCCTGCGGCACCCCACTCGGGTACGAAGGCAAGGTCGGGTACGTCGCGGCCGACGACATCGCCGGTGCGCGGGAGATGGTGCGGCACCTCCGCGACACCGGCCGCCGGCACATCGCCACCATCACCGGACCGCTGGACACCCCGGGCGGCGTACAGCGGCTGCAGGGCTATCGCGACGAGCTCGGCGCCGACTACGACGAGGGATTGGTTGCCCACGGCGACTACTCCAGGCTCGGTGGTCAGCGCGCGATGGCCGAACTGCTGGCGGCGCGACCCGAGATCGACGGTGTCTTCGTCGCGTCCGACCTGATGGCGGCGGGCGCCCTGGCGACTCTGGCCACGCACGACCGGCGAGTGCCCGAGGACGTGGCGGTCGGCGGATTCGACGACTCCTGGCTGGCCGCGACCCTGGTACCGGCGCTGACCACCATGCGGCAGCCGTTCGAGCGGATCAGCAGTGAGATGGTCCGGGTGCTCGGCGAGGTCATCAACGGCGAACAGCCCGCGACCGTGATCCTTCCCACCACCCTGGTCCGCCGCGACTCGACCTGACGACTAACTTGGCGTCCATGCCTTCTGAGCTGATTGCTTACTCGCAGGACTTGTCCGCCACAGCTGCCGAGGCTGCCCGCCTTGTCGCTGACGATCTTCGCGCCGCCTTCCGCGGCGGGATGGATGTCGAGTTCAAGCGCGACAAGCACGACCCGGTGACCGTGCACGACCGGCGTGCCGAGGAAGCCATCTCGGCTCTGCTCACCAAGCAGTTCCCCGGCAGCAGCGTCGTCGGCGAAGAGGACGGCGCCCACGAAGGCTCGGGCGAGGTGACCTGGTACGTCGACCCGATCGACGGTACGGCGAACTTCGCCCGCGGACTCGCCTTCTTCTGTACGTCGATCGGCGCTGTGCTCGACGGCCGAGTCGTCGCCGGTGCGGTCCTGGATCCGATGGCCGGCCACCTGTTCACGGCCGACCTGTCCGGCGCCTGGCTCAACGGGGACCCACTGCGCTCGACGGGTGCTCGCGAGGAGGCTGAGGCCATGCTGCTCACGAGCTACCCGGCCGCCCGCGACCTGGCCGGCGGGGCGGAGTCCGCATTGGTTGCCTATGGCGACCTTGTTACGGCGTACGGGACCTTGCGCCGGCCGGGCAGCGCAGCGCTGAGCATCTCGCACGTGGCAGCCGGCTGGGCCGACGCGACCGTCGGTACTTCGATCAGCGCCTGGGATGTCTCCGCTGCTCAGCTGATCGTCCAGCAAGCCGGCGGACACTATCTCCCCTTCGGCGGCTCCGGCTGGGACCAGCCCCACTTCGCTGCCTACACAGCTGATCTGGCCCCCGCCGCCCTCACCCGCTTCATCGGTGGCCTCCCCCAGTAGTTAGTGTCTGGGGGTCCGACGATTCGAGAGGAATGCATGCGTTTCACCACGATGTCCCGTCGCCGTACGATCACCGCCCTGGGGCTGGCCGGAGTACTGGCCACCGGTTCCGCGGTCACCATCGCGCTGACCGGACCTGAGACCTCACAAGCCGCAACTCAGCAGGCACAGACCGCGACGGCCGCCGCCGCGATCACCTGCAGTTCGGCGACCGGCGGGAAGCCCTTCTACGACGGGCCTTCCGCGTCCAAAGTCTATGACGCCCGCTTCAGCGGCAGTGCCGCCGTACCGAGCCTCGGGACTCACACTCCGCAGGGCATCGGCACCTGGTGGAACTGGGACGGCAAGAAGAACCTGCTGCTCGTCTCGGCCTACCGCAAGGGCGCGAAGTCACGGATCTACGGCATCGATCCGGCCACCAGCAAGACCGTCGGCATCGTCGAGATCGACGCCACCCACGCCGGCGGGATCACCACCAGCAACGGCTGGGCCTTCGTCCAGGGCAGCACCAACGGCATCCGCAAGTACAAGCTGTCCACGCTGAAGACCGCGATGAAGGCGGCCGGCAACCCCCTCATCAAGCCGGTCGGCGCGGAGCGCAAGGTCTACGGCGCGTCGTTCCTGACCAGCTACGGCGGCTACCTGTGGTCGGGCAAGTTCAACGACAAGGGCCGCGACAAGATGTACCAGTACAAGATCAACAGCAACGGCTCGCTGACCACGATCAACAAGGCGTGGGAGGTGCCGACCAAGACCCAGGGTCTGCTCGTCACCGGCAGCCACTTCGTCTTCAGCACGTCGTACGGGCGCGACAAGCGCAGCAACCTGTACGTCGTCCGCCGGGGTCAGCCCGACCTCGACAAGGCCAAGCTGAGCTGCTTCCGCGCCCCGAGCATGTCCGAAGGCATCACCGAGTTCGGCGGCCGCGCGTACCTGCTCTTCGAGTCCGGCTCGCACCTGTACCGCGGCGACTCCAAGACCCTGAACGTCATCCCCCGCTTGCACAAGGCAACAATCGCCTCCCTCACCAAGCTGGCCTGAGCCGCCGATTTCTCCAAGACTCATCTGCCCCCACCCACTCCCCGTTCATTCGCCCCTTTTTGACCCTCTGTGGAGACAGCCCGACGTTGCGGGGATGAGCGATGAGGGTCAAAAAGGGGCGAATGAACGGGGAGTGGGGGCATGATTCTTGTCACCGGAGCAACCGGCACCATCGGCAGCGCAGTACTGCGCCAACTCCTCGCAGCGGGCCATCCCGTCCGTGCCCTGACCCGCGATCCGGCCAAGCTCGCCGGTTCCGCGGCCGACGTCGTCCGAGGGGACTTCGACGACCCCGACTCACTTGCCCGCGCCGTGGACGGCGTCGAGGCGGTCTTCCTGCTCACTGTCGCGCGACCACCGAGCACGCGGCACGACGAGGCACTCCTGAAGGTCGTCGGGGATGCCAGGATCGTCAAGCTCTCGGGGATCGGCGCGGGCGAGGTGTTCGACGGCGGCACGGTCGGCTACTGGAACCTCGCCGCCGAGCAGGTGGTCAAGCAGAGCGGGCGGACGTGGACCATCCTGCGTCCGTCGAGCTTCGCCACGAACGTGCTCGCCGCGGAAGGGCAGCCCGTGATCAATCCGACCGGCGACGCACGGCAAGGGGTGATCGATCCGGCCGACATCGCCGCCGTCGCCGTCCAGGCGTTGACCGAACCCGGCCATCATGGGCAGACCTACACGTTGACCGGTCCCGAACTCCTCTCCGTGCCAGAGCAGGTGTCCCAGCTGAGCGAGGTACTGGGGCGGACCGTCCCAACGATCGACGTCGAGCCGGCCGAGCTTGCGCGTCAACTCGCGGAGTACGGCGAAGATGCTGCGTCGATCGAGGCGATGGTGCGAGGAGTCAGCTTCGCCCGGGCGGGGCGTAACGCAGTACTGACTGGTGACGTCGAAAAGGTTCTCGGCCGGCCCGCGGGAAGTTTCGCCGACTGGGCGCGGAGTCAGCTGGCCGACTGACAGGCCGTTGCCGCCGGCATCTTTCCCAGGGCGAAGGCGGCCGGCGGCACGCCCATCAGCGCTTTGAACTCCGTGGTCAGGTGAGCCTGGTCGTAGTAACCGGCGTCGATCGCGAGCTGTGCGAGCGGCCGCCGCTCTGCGCGATCGATCACGGCCCGCACCCGGCTGATCTTGGCGAACTGCTTCGGGGAGATCCCGAGGGAGGTGGCGAAGACCGTCCTCAGCTGCCGTTCACTGACGTGCAGTCGCCGGGCCGTCTCCGCCACCTTCATCCCTGTGGCGAGCAGCCCGGTGGCGCGGCGAATCAGCATGGTTCGGTCTGTGCCGGCTTCAGCCGACAACCCGGCGAGCAGCGTCCGCGGGCCTTCGGCAACCAATCGGCGGGCGACTCGATCGCCTGTCAGCGCCGCCAACGGAGCCGCCTGGTCGACCAACTCGGCAGCCGCTCCACCGAGCAACCCTTGTGCTGCCTCGGGCTTCAGGCGCAGCTTGAGCCACGACCGTCCCGGTTCGGCCGCGTGATAGACCGCCCGCGTTCGCGGACCCATCACGACCAGATCGTGCCGGAATCCTTCGTCGAGCCGAAGCGCCAACGTCACCGCGTGGTCGGGCCCTTCGAGAACGACCTGCCCACTGTCCCGAAGGTCACCCTTGACCATGCTCTCGATCGCCCCGCGGACCTCGCTCGGCACGGTCAGAGCGAGTTCCCGGTGGATGATCACCTGACCACTCTAGGTACCAGCGCGGTCGTCGCGTTGGGGCGGACCGCCGCCACTCACAAACCTCAACTGCTCGCACCCCGCCAGGCGTGCACAGGCATGCTCCCGGGTGGAAACGGGAGGTTTGTGAGTGGCGGAGGTCCGGGGCCCCTAGAGCATCATGATGGCGGCGGTGATGCCGGCTAGGACTACGAGGATGCGGAGCAGCGTGGGTGGGAGGAGGCGGCCGAGGTGGGAGCCGGTGTAGCCGCCGACGATGGAGCCTAGGGCCAGGAGGCCGGCGGCGGTGTAGTCGATGTCGGCCACGAAGACGAAGATCAGGCCGGCGACGAGGTTCGCGGCCAGTAGGGCCAGGGTTTTCAGGGCGTTGACGATGCGCAGGTCCAGGTCGAGACCGAGGCTCAGGACGGCCATCATCATCACCCCGGCGCCGGCGCCGAAGTACCCGCCGTAGACGCCGGTGAGCGCGGCGAAGACGGTGGTCGCGGGCGACATGACGGTACGAGGTACGTGCTCGCCCGGGTTGCGGGAGCGCAGCCAGCGGGAGATCCAGGGCTGGGCGCCGACGAGCAAGCAGGTGAAGAGGATCAGCCACGGGACGATCGATTCGAAGACGCCCGGCGGAAGCGCCAAGAGGAGTGCGGCACCGCCGACCGAGCCGACGGCGCAGGTGATCATGATGATCCACGTGATGCGCGGCTGCTCCCGCAGCTCCCGTCGATAACCGAGCGAACCGCCAAGCCCGGCAGGGATCAGGCCCACGGTGTTGGACACGTTGGCGACCACCGGCGGGATGCCGAGGGCAATCAACACCGGAAAGCTCAGCAGCGACGCGACGCCGACAGTCGAGGTGAGTACCCCGGCGCCGAACCCGGTCGCGACAACCGCGAGGTGCTCGAGCCCCGTCACGGCCGCTCACGCGGCGACGCGCCGTCGCCAGGCTCACGCGGTGACGCGCCATCGCCAGCATCGCGCGTCGGTGCGCCAGGCTCATGCGGCGGCGCGGGGTCGGGCTCGCGGAGGAGGGCGACGTCGCTGACCAGCATGACGTGGTCGTGCATGGCCTTCGCCGCGGCGGCCGGGTCGCTCGCGGCGATCGCGCCCGCGACTCGCCGGTGCCCAGCCAGGGATTCGCTTGGCCGTCCTGGCTGTGACAGCGACTCCAGCCGCGTCTCCTTGATCAGGTCTTCCAACGCAGCCATCATCTGCGCAAGCAGCTCCGACCGCGCCGCTCGAGTCACGGCTCCGTGGAACAGTTCGTCGCCCTCGACCCCACGTCCGCCCGCCGCGATGTCGCGCTCCATCTCCTCCAGCGCGGCGCGGATGGCAGCAAGATCAGCATCAGTACGCCGTACTGCGGCCAGCGCGGCGAGTTTCGACTCCAGCGCGTCACGCGCCTCGATGATCTCGGGTAGCCGGTCCGCATGCGCCCGGATCGCATCGATCACCGGACCGGTCCGGGCCCGGTCGGTCAGCACGGTGCCGTCGCCGTGCCGGACCACCACCACCCCGATCACCTCCAGCGCCACCAGCGCCTGGCTCAAAGTCGCGCGGCTCACCCCCAGCCGGACCGCCAGTTCACGCTCGGGCGGCAGCCGGTCGCCGGCGCCGAGACCGTTCTCGGCGATCCACTCGGTGATCTGTTCCGCGACCTGCTCGTACAGCCTGGTGCGGAGTACGGGACGCGGGTAGCGGTCGTCTGCCATGAAGGAGAGCTTATTGACAATTGGGTCACTGAGCTATTGGCTAGGCCAGTGAGCCACGCCGCATGGCTGGAACTTCCGCCCCGGAGTTAGGACCACACCATGGGACCAGAGTGGGTAGCGATCCTCGCCCTCATCGCGCTCTTCGTGATGGGCACGCTGCTACCGATCAACATGGGCGCGCTCGCGTACGTCGCGGCGTGGCTCGTCGGGATGTACTCGCTCGACCTGAGCGAGAAGGAGATCCTGGCCGGCGTCAGCGGCGATCTCGTCCTGACCCTGATCGGCGTCACGTACCTGTTCGCGATCGCCAAGAACAACGGCACCGTCGACCTGATAGTGAGCAGCGCGGTGAAGGCCGTCCGCGGCCGGGTCGCGCTGATTCCCTGGGTGATGTTCGCGGTCACCGCGCTGCTGACCGCGATCGGCGCCGCCAGCCCGGCCGCGTGCGCGATCATCGGGCCGATCGCGCTCGGCTTCGCCGGCCGGCACAAGATCAATCCGCTGATGATGGGCATGTTCGTCGTGCACGGCGCGCAGGGCGGTGGGTTCTCGCCGATCAGCATCTACGGCACGATCACCAACTCGGTGATGGAGCAGAACAACCTGCCCTCCAGCGAGCTGACCGTCTTCCTGGCCAGCCTCGCCGTCAACCTGGTGATGGCGGCAATCCTCTTCATCCTGCTCGGCGGCCGCAAGCTGATGGCCCAGCGCGCCGACGCGGACGACCCGGACACACTCGCCGACCACCTGCACCGCGGCGGCGCGACCGTCCCCGCCCGCGGAACCGGTACGACAGCGCCGACCGGCACCCAGGCGCTAGTGCGCCATGTCGGCGGTTCCGTTAGCGATACCGGCGCACTACGCGTACGGCGGGATCAGGTGTTGACGCTGGTCGCGTTTGTCGGGGTCGCCGTGGTCGCATTGGTCTTCGACAAGAACATCGGGTTCGTCTCGATCACAGCCGCCGTCATCCTCGCGACCCTTGCACCCAAGGAGCACAAGGATGCGGTCCGGCAGATCGCCTGGCCGACCGTGCTGCTTGTCGCCGGTGTCAGTACCTATGCGGCGATCCTGACCAAGGCGGGTTCGCCCGAGTTCGTCGGGAAGTGGGCGGCCGGTCTCGGCGCGGCCGTGATCGGCGCGTTGATCCTCTGTTACGTCGGCGGCGTGGTGTCAGCGTTCGCATCGTCGACCGCACTGCTGCCGGTGATCATCCCGATCGCCGTCCCGCTCATCGCCAACGGCGGGATCAGCGCCGGCTTCTTCGTCGCGGCGCTGGCGGTCGCCTCCACGATCGTCGACGTCAGTCCTTTCTCGACCAACGGAGCGCTGATGCTCGCGAACAAGCCCGAGACGATCACGGAACCTCTTTACTACAAGCAGATTCTCCTCTACAGCTCGATCGTGGTCGTCGTCGGACCGCTCCTCGTCTGGGCCGCTCTCGTGCTGCCGGGCTGGTGACGCCGATGCCCGGTCCGCTCGACGGAGTACTGGTGGTCGATCTGTCCCGCGCGCTCGCGGGTCCGCACGCGACGATGATGCTCGGCGACCTCGGCGCGCGGGTGATCAAGGTCGAGGCGCCCGGCTCGGGCGACGACACCCGCGGCTGGGGACCACCCTTCGTGGGCGGGGAGTCGACCTACTTCCTGTCGGCCAACCGCAACAAGGAGTCGATCGCGCTCAACCTCAAGGACCATGCCGACCGCGACGTGTTGCTGAACCTCGTCGATCGCGCCGATGTCCTGGTGGAGAACTTCCGCACCGGCGTACTCGACCGGCTCGGGCTCGGCATCAACGCGTTGCGCGAGCGCAATCCCCGGCTCGTCGTCTTGTCCATCACCGGTTTCGGCCACGACGGACCTGAAGGCGGGCGCGCAGGCTACGACCAGATCGCCCAGGGCGAGGCAGGGTTGATGTCGCTGACCGGATCGGGACCGGATGATCCACAGCGCGTCGGTACGCCGATCGCGGATCTCCTGGCCGGCATGTACGGCGCGTACGGCGTGGTCGCTGCGCTTCACGAACGCGGCCGGACCGGCATCGGCAGCGTGGTCCGTACTTCGTTGCTGGCGGCGACGGTTGGCGTCCACGCGTTCCAGGGCACGCGCTACACGGTGGCCGGTGAGGTTGGCGTTGCTCAAGGCAACCACCATCCGTCGATCGCGCCCTATGGGCTGTTCCGGTGTGCGGACGGCGCGGTGCAGATCGCCGTGGGGAGTGAGGGCCTGTGGCAACGGTTCTGCGCGGCGTTCGGGATCGACGGCGAAGGGCTTTCGACGAATGCCGAGCGCGTCGCCCAGCGCGAGCGGGTGATCGACCTGGTGGAGACAGGCTTCTCGGGGCTCGAGGCGGAGCCATTGCTGGAGCGGTTGAGCGAAGCGGGGATTCCGGCCGGCAAGGTGCGCCGGCTGGATGAGGTCTATGCGTGGGATCAGACGGCGAGTCAAGGACTGCTGATCGACGTCGAGCACTCGACGCTGGGCGCGATCAGGCTGCCAGGGCCGCCGTTGCGTTTCTTCCAAGGCGATGCGGAGACAACGCCGGCCGAGCACGCCGCTCCCCCGACGCTGGATCAGCACGGCGACGCGATCCGGGAGTGGCTGGGATGACCGCGCGCGAGCTGATCGAGGTGGTGCTCGACCCCGGCTCGTTCGAGTCGTGGGATCAGCCGGTCGAGCGCGACCCGTCGAGCGGCAATCCGTCGTACCGGGCGCAGCTCGACGCGGCGGAGATGCGAGCGGGGACGGACGAAGCGGTGCTGACCGGCCGAGCGCTGATGCGTGGGCGTCCGGTCGCCGCGGTCGTGAGCGAGTTCGCGTTTCTGGGCGGTTCGATCGGCCGAGCCGCGGCCGCCAGGATCACAGCCGCCGTACTGCGGGCGACGGCCGAGCGGCTGCCCATCCTCGCGTCGACCGCCTCCGGTGGGACGCGGATGCAGGAGGGCGCGCCCGCGTTCGTCGAGATGGTGCGGATCTCGCGCGCGCTGATGGAACACAAAGCGGCCGGGCTGCCTTATCTCGTCCATCTGCGCCATCCGACCACAGGCGGCGTGTTCGCATCGTGGGGATCGCTCGGGCACATCACCGTCGCCGAGCCGGGTGCGCTGATCGGCTTCCTCGGGCCGAAGGTCTACGAGGCCTTGTACGACAAGCCGTTCCCGGCCGGAGTACAGACGGCTGAGAATCTCGCCGCGCGCGGGGTGATCGACGGCGTCGTCGAGTCCGCCGAGCTGTCCGTGCTGCTCGATCGAGCACTCAGCGTCCTGGTCGATCCGCTGGCCGCACCGACGCTGGCCCGGCGTACGGGCTCGATCGGATCGGCCGACGGCTGGGATTCCGTCCTGCGAACCAGGCGCGCCGAGCGTGCCGGAGTACGGGACCTTCTTCGTTACGGAGCCACCGCCACGGTCCGCCTGACCGAGGCGGACGCAAGCGTGCTGGTCGCGTTGACCAGACTGGACGGCCAGCCGTGTGTGCTCGTCGGCCAAGACCGCTCGCAGCACAAGCCGATGGGGCCGACCGCCTTGCGCCAGGCACGACGCGGCATGCGCTTGGCCGAAGACCTCGGCCTGCCACTCGTCACCGTGATCGACACCCCCGGCGCGGAGCTCTCCCCAGCCGCCGAGGAAGGCGGTGTCGCGGCCGAGATCGCCCAATGCATCGCCACGCTCGCGATCCTCAAGGTGCCAACGATCTCAGTACTGCTCGGCCAGGGCACTGGCGGCGGCGCGCTGGCCTTGCTCCCGGCGACAACGGTGATCGCCGCCGAACACGCCTGGCTCGCTCCACTCCCCCCGGAAGGCGCGAGCGCCATCATGCATGGCGACACCACTCACGCAGCGGACATGGCCTCGGCCCAGCACATCACCGCAACCGCGCTCCACGGCACCGGAACAGTCCACCACTTGATTCCAGAACGAGACGACGACACGGCCGAGTCTCTCGCGCTCGCCGTGGTCGCCGAATGCGCCAGCCACCTCAGTGCTTGAGGAATCCCAGCGCCCGGCTGCCGGGCTGGGTGTACGGTCATAGCAACCCCCGGGGACCAGGAGTTCCGCGGCGCACGACGCTCGGCAGAGCTCAGGCAGCCCACGCGACACCCTCACCCGGGAGCACCTCATGGCCAAGAACAAGGGCGGACGCGAAGTCCGCAAACCCAAGCAACCCAAACAGCCGAAGACCAGCGACTCGACGATCATCCCGCCGACGAAGCAAGGCCGTAAGTAGTCACACCGATCCGGCGCCCGATCCGCTGAGCATTCTCATTGGAGTGCTCGGCGGGAGCGCGTGACGGTTCCCGCGATCAGCCGGCCGGGGTTTTCATCCGGGCGTAGCGCACGCCTGCCGCGAACCTGGTCTTGACCACCAGTACTTCGAGCAGCCGCGACACCTCGTACCGGACGGTGCGCACGCTGATGTCGAGCCGCTCGGCGATCTGGTCGTCGGTACAGCCCTCGCTCAGCTGGTCGGCGATGAGGTGCTGGCGCGGCGTCAGGTCGACCTCCCGGTCGCGCAGTTCACCCGCCCGGATCGCGGACCGGCGGACGGCCTTGAGGTACTGGCCGGCCGCGTTGACCGCCTCCGGGCCGCTCATCAGCATCAGGCTGCGCTGCCCGTCGGTGACCGGCCCCTCGACGAGCACCCGCTCGCCGTCGATCAGCTTCATCTGGATCGGCCCGCAGGCGACGTAGTACGGCATCTCCTCGGCGCCGATGATGAAGTCGGTGACGGCGCCCGAACCGCCGCTGGGATCGAAGAAACTCTTCATCCGGACGCCGCGCTCGACCAGCTCGCAGTTCACCCGGTGGCTCGGCGCGAACGACTCCACCGTCTGGTGCCGGGTGGAGGTGACGGCGATCAGCTCGCCGGCACCGGTGCATTCGTCGTGCAGCCAGTCCCGCATCCCCTGCAGATCGCGGCCGAAGAGGTGCACCTCCGCCCGGCACGACCGGCCACTGGCCCACTCGTCGCAGTGAGCCGCGCGCACCAGCTGCAAGCGGAGGGAGGCATCCATCACCGCCTGCCGCCCAGGAAGTCTGATCTCGTCGCGTGCCATTCCCACCCCCGTGGTTAGCCTCGCTCCGATACTGCCATGCACGGGGTGCACCCAGCGGCTAGTTCTCCGGCGGGGGTTGGGAAATGCAGTCGGTGGCGCCGCTCGGGCGCGGATACGGTTGCGCAAGGCAATGATCAGCGGCGCGGTCTCGGCCCCGGACCGCCCCCACTCACAAACCTCACCTGGACGGTCCTGGTCAGGCGTGGGTGGGTGTGCCTTGGGCTGCATGGAGCAGGTTTGTGAGTGCTGGCGGTCCGGGCCCGCCACCCACCCCACTGCGGTGCCACCCTTCCTTCCCCACGGTTCCACACCCTTGCCCAGACCGACCCGGTACTGCGCTGACCCCGGTGGCACGCGATGCTGTTCCGCGCACGTTCCGACCGAACAGGAGCAGGGCCGATGAACGACTACTACACCGACGGTCGCCAGAACCGTGCGCTCGAAGAGCTCAGGGATCAGATGGCGGCGGCGGCCTCCGAGGCCTCGACGATGCGGTTCCGGCTGTCCCAGATCCAGGGCGGCATGGAGACCCGGCTGCAGCGGCTCACGACCGCCTTCGACGCCTTCGTCGAGCTGTCCGACATCCGCTTCGACCTGATCGGCTACGCGGACGCCGCCGAGGCACGCCGGCATGCGCGGCAGGTGCTGTCGGCATTGGCATCCGACGAGACTCCTCCCGCGCCAGGACGCGAAGTACACGGGTACTGGCTCGGCCCTGCCGTGGAAGCGGTTCGCGGCCTCGCTGCCGGTAGCCCGGACGAGAGCGTGCTGGCCAACGCGATGGCGCTGGACGAGCGCCGTACGTCGATCTTCCTGTGTCTCGCGCTAGCCGCTCTCGGCCGGCGGAACGAGGTCCGGGCGCAGTGGCTGGAAACCGCGTTCGGCAAGCTGGCCGCCGACGGCACCATCACCCGTGCGCAGCGCGCGCTGTGGACGACCGCGGCTCGTGGCGGGTTCGGGACCGAAGGTGCGGACGCGATCGTCACGCGCCTGAAGGTGCCGAGCACAGCCGCGCCGCAGCGCTGGGCCGGCCACGTCGAGAACCGTGCCGCCAAAGTCACGACGACCGGCCCGAACTTCAAGGAGATCGCCAACCAGGCCAAGGCCCGCGCCCAGCTCAGCCGGCTGCGGTCCGCCGTCGAGGCCATCACCGACGACACCAGCGTGCTCGAACCCGACCGCGATCTCGCCTACGCAGCAGGCGACAAGCCCGACCCGGACAGCACTTCCGCCGTACTGCGGCAGCTGATCTCCGAAGGCAGCGAGCCCGAGCGGGACGCGCTCGCCCGGGTTGCCGAGCTCCAGAGCCAGGTGAGCTCTGGCGGCGAGCCTGTCGCCGGCGCGATCGACGACTCGGCCGGGACGATCGACGAGCTGCTCGAGGCGGATCTCGGCAACGCCGACGAGCCGCACCTTGCAGCGACGGCGTTGCGGGTGGTGGCAAGCGGCGTACTGGCCGACGCCGAGGTGCTGGCCCAGACGGCGAGCCTGTCCAGCCCGGACAAGGTGAGCACCGAACTCGAGTGGCGGCCGGTCACCCTTCTGCCCGACGGCCCGGAGCGGCAGTCGCTGGCCGCAGCCGAAGCCGCGATCGCCTCGACTGTGCAGCCGCTGTCCGCTCGCGATCTGCGTGGACCGCTGGCGCTCGCCGCGACCGGTCTGGTGGTGGGGATCGGTCTGGGCCTGACCCACCCGTTCTGGATCTTCGCCGGCGCGGTGATTCTTGCCACAGCCGCCTATGGCTACTGGTCGGCCCGGAAGAAGCGGGCCGGCGAGCAGGCCGAGGTGGTCGCCCGGATCGCGAGACTGCGACAGCAGGCCGACGAAGGGGCAGCCGAGCTGGCTGCGTACCGGGCAGGGCAGGCCGACCGCGTCGCGGCCGCCACTGCGGATCTGCAGGAGCTCAGGAAGCGACTCGCGGGCTGATGCCGGCCAGGGCGCGCTTGGCTCGGCGGGCAGGGTCAGGCGTTTTGGCCGTCCATGAGGGTGGCCAGGGAGCGCGGCCGTAGGTCGGTCCAGTGGGTCTCGATGTAGTCGAGGCAGGCCTGCCTGCCGTCGTCGCCGAAGACCTGCGTCCAGCCGGCCGGGACCGCCACGAAAGTCGGCCAGAGGCTGTGCTGGTTCTCGTCGTTGACGAGCACCTTGTACGTGCCGTCCGGGTTCTCGAACGGGTTCGTCATCTCCGGGACCTCTCTTACTTCGGCTCGTTAGTCAGGTTAGCCTTACCTACTAAGACCGCCCCGTCAATCCGGCTGGGCGCGCCTTGACCTCGGCTGAAATTTAGGCAAGCCTAACCTGACCTATCGCTCACCACCCGCCGGAGGAACAACGGATGCGCGTCGTCATGCTCGGTGCCATGACCTGGGGACATCGGACCCTGCAGGCCCTGCTGGAGTCCGAGCACGAGGTCGTATTGGTCGTCACGCACCCACCCGCGGAGGGCGCGTACGAGCAGATCTGGAGCGACTCCGTCGCCGAGCTGGCCACCTCCGCCGGAGTACCGGTGATCGAGCGCAACCGGCCGGACGACGCCGAACTGCTGCAGCAGCTCAAGGAGGCTGACCCGGACCTGATCGTGGCGTCCAACTGGCGCACACTGATCCCGCCGGCGGTCTTCGAGCTGCCCCGCTACGGCACCCTGAACGTGCACGACGCCCTGCTCCCCCGGTACGCCGGGTTCGCGCCGCTGAACTGGGCGATCATCAACGGCGAGACCGAGGTCGGCGTGACCGCGCACATGATGAACGCCGAGCTGGACGCCGGCGACATCGTGCTGCAGCGATCCGTCCCGGTCGGCCCGGCCGACACCACGGTCGATCTGTTCCACGCGACCCTGGCGCTGTTCGGCCCGATCACCGTCGACGCGATCGACCTGATCGCGACCGGCCGAACCGACTGGCCGCCGCAGGACCGGTCGAAGGCGACCTTCTTCCACAAGCGCGCCGACATCGACAACCGGATCGACTGGACCTGGCCCGCGCAGTCCGTGGTCAACCTCGTCCGCGCCCAGCCGGACCCGTACCCGAACGCCTACACCTTCCACAAGGGCAAGCGCCTGAGCATCCTCAAGGCATCCCTGTCCACCGCCCGGTACGGCGGTACGCCCGGCCGCATCTTCTTCCGCGAAGGCCCCGGCGTCGCGATCGTCGCCGGTGCCGACGCGCGCACCGGCGAGAACCCCGCCGTCGTGATCGAGCGGGTCCGGACCGAGGACGGCCAGGAGCTGGCGGCGCTGGACTACTTCACCACCATGGGCGGGTATCTGACGTCCTCGCCGACCTCCTGATGGCGACCGGCCGGTCTGTCCTGCTCGGATCGATCCGTGGGCAGTGGCGGCAGGTAGCGGTCGCGGCGGTGCTGTTCACCGGCTATCAGGTCGGTGAAACCCTTGTCCCGTTGGTGATCGGCGCGGTCATCGACCGTGGCGTCGCGACCGGCGACAGCCGCGCGATCGCCGGCTGGCTCGGCGTACTGCTCGCCGTTTTCGTGATGCTGTCCTACAGCTACCTGTACGGCGCCCGCGCCTGCCGCCGCTCGCTGGTCAACGCCGAGCACGACCTGCGGATGCAGCTGACGCGTCGCGTGCTCGACCACCAGGGTGGCGCCGAGACCGGCCGCTTGCCGGGCAGTCTCACCAGCATCGCGACGTCGGATGCCGAGCGGATCAGCTACGTCAACGGATCCGTTGCCCACGGCATCAGTGCAGTCATCGGCCTGCTCGTAGCCGCGGTCGCTTTGCTGCGCATCTCCCTTCCGCTCGGCTTGCTGGTGCTGCTCGGTACGCCCTTGCTGTTGCTCTTGATCCACAAGCTCGGCCACCCGCTGCAGCAGCGGGCCGACGCCGAGCAGGAGCGTGCCGCCCACGCCTCCGGGATCGCCGCCGACCTGATCTCCGGTCTGCGCGTACTCATCGGCATCGGCGCCCAGCCCGCGGCGGTCGATCGCTACCGCGCGACGAGCCAGGAGTCCTTGCAGGCAAGGCTTCGCGCGACCCGGGCCAACGCGTGGTACGACGGCTCGATCCTGATCGTCAACGGCATCTTCCTCGCCGTGGTGGCGCTGATCGGCGGGCGGCTCGCGGCCACCGGTTCGATCAGCATCGGGGAGCTCATCGCGGCGGTCGGGCTCGCGCAGTTCCTGGTCGATCCGTTGCATTTGCTGGGCGTCGTCAATGCGGAGTTCGCCCAAGGCCGGGCGTCCGCGGGACGAGTGGCCTCGGTGCTGGCCGCTGCTCCGGCGGTCGGCAGCGGGAACGCAGTACTGCCGACACCGTTGCGCGGCTCATTGCGCATCCGCGGGCTGACCCATGACACGTTGGACGGCTTCGACCTCGATGTGGAAGCTGGCGAGATCCTCGGCGTGGTCGCTTCCGACCCGGCCGACTCCATCGCTCTGCTGCGTTGTCTGGCTCGCGAGGTCGAGCCTGGTGCGGGCTGGGTCTCGTTGGACGGAGTCAAACTGACCGACCTGCGGCCGGCCGACGTACGGGCGGCCATACTGGTCGCTAACCATGGCGCGGCGCTCTTTGAGGGCACTGTGCGGGACAACGTCACTGCAGCGGGCTCGCTCGACCTTGAGCGAGTACTGCGTTCTAGCAGTGCCGACGAGGTCGCTGACGGTCTGCATGCTGGACTGGACACCCCCATCACCGAGCGGGGCCAGACACTGTCGGGCGGACAGCGGCAGCGGATCGCACTGGCCCGTGCCTTCGCCGCCGACCGGCAGATCCTCGTACTGCATGAGCCGACCACAGCAGTGGACACTGTCACCGAGGCACGGATCGCTGCTGGCATCCGCTCGCTGCGGGCCGGTATGACGACTGTTGTGGTGACCACTAGCCCTGCCCTGCTTGCAGCGGCTGACCGCGTTGCTGTGGTCGAGGCTGGCGCTGTGGCTGCGTCCGGCACGCATGCCGAACTGATCCGAGACCACGAGGCCTACCGCGCGACTGTGCTGGCCTGATCGCAGCACTGGAAGGCAATGACTGTGACCGATCATCTAGAGGCTCCTTCGCGCGACATTCTGCCTGTGGCCTCTGCTCGCCGGACTTGGGCTGCGCTGGGCCGCCTTGTCCGTCCGCATCGCGCGCTGGCCTTTGGCGCCTTGGTGTTGCTGATCGCAGCGACTGCTGTGGGGCTACTGGTCTCGCCACTGCTCGGACACATGGTCGACCTGGTCGTCGACGGCCGCGGCGCCGGTTCGATGACCCTCCCCGCAATCTCGCTGGCCGTGGTGGCCGTCGGGGTAGGCGTGCTCAATGCGCTCGGTACGTCGACCGGCTCCCGGCTGGGCGAAGTGCTGCTGAGCCGGCTGCGGGAGGCCTTCGTCGAGCGGGCGGTCGAGCTGCCTCTGGGTCAGCTGGAACGTGCCGGCTCGGGCGACCTGTCGTCGCGGATCACCAACGACGTCAACAAGATCGGCGAGGCGCTGCGGTACGCCGTACCGGAGTTCACTCGGTCGTCGCTGATGATCGCCTTGACGCTGGTCGGGCTCGGCGTACTGGACTGGCGGTTCATGCTCGCGGCCGCTGTTGCTGTGCCGCTGCAGGTCTGGACAGCCCGCTGGTACGTACGCCGCTCCATGCCGCTCTACGCCAAGCACCGCACGATCATCGGAGACCAGCAGCACCAGCTGCTCAACACGATCGGCGGCGCAGCCACTGTCCGCGCGCTACGCATCACCGACGACCACGAACGCCAGGTCGAGCGCCGCTCCCGAGCGAACGCCGAGCTGGGCATCACCGAGATCCTGCTGCAGACCCGGTTCTTCAACCGGCTCAACCTGGCCGAAGTGATCAGCCTGACGAGCGTGCTGCTGACTGGCTTCTGGCTGGTCCGCGTCGACGCAGTGAGCGTCGGTGCAGCCACTGCTGCCGCCCTCTACTTCCACGCACTTCTAGGGCCGATCACGTCCGTACTGTTCCTCTTCGACGAGGTCCAGATGGCGACAGTCAGCCTGGCTCGCTTGGTCGGCGTGGTCGAACTGGACACCTCGGCGCCTCGACCGGTCGCCAAGGCAGCTGGTACTCCGGCGGCGGTCACTGTGAAGGCAGTGACTCACTCGTACGAGCCTGGGCATCTAGTACTGCGCGATGTCGATCTTGAGCTGGCTGCAGGCAGTCGTACTGCGCTGGTCGGCGCTAGTGGGGCAGGCAAGACGACACTGGCGAAGCTGGTCGCTGGGGTACATGAACCTACCGAAGGCAGTATCAGCATCACTGGTGCTGATGAGGCGCTGCGACAGGTCGTACTGATCACGCAGGAGGTCCACGTCTTTGCCGGACCGCTGTCGGATGACCTACGTCTGGCTCGGCCGGGTGCTAGCGACGAGGAGCTGGTTGCGGCCCTTACGAAGGTCGGCGCTGTGGATTGGGCTTTGGCCTTGCCTGATGGCCTGTCTACTAACGTGGGCGAGGACGGCCTCCAGCTGACGGCGGCGCAGGCACAGCAGGTGGCTCTTGCCCGGCTCATCCTTATTGACCCGCCTGTCGCGATCCTCGACGAGGCCACTGCGGAGGCTGGCAGCGCGGGCGCACGCATCCTCGAGCAGGCAGCCGGTGCGGCGCTCGAAGGCCGCACTGCACTAGTGGTGGCCCACCGCCTCACCCAGGCAGCAACAGCCGACCAGATCGTGGTCCTAGACCACGGCTGCGTGGTGGAAAGCGGCACCCACGACGCCCTGGTCAGCGCCGGCGGCCGCTACTCCGAACTCTGGTCAGCCTGGTCAGGCACCCGCACCTAACACCCGCGAGTGCTCGCGACGCCTGCGCCGCGGACGCGTCGGCCTGGCGACGGGCACCATCGGTGTGGATAGCCCCTCGTACGGGGGTTCGCCCCCTGCTCTACCAGGGAGCGAACCCCACCAACAGGGGTCAACCCCATCGATGGCGACTGGCGCCGTTGACGCTGTGACCTGATCGCGACTCTCTTGGGGCGGCGCCAGGCGCTTGCCTAGGGCAACACTAGCCGGCTGGGTGGGCTGGTCTGGCCACGCCAGATCCTTCCGATCCGAGCCGATCTTGACTGAGGTTTTAGTCCTGACGCAATACGTGGACCGCTGGCTGCGCTGCCAGTTAGGGTCGCCGACGAATACACGTCGAAGGTCGGGACCGAATCAGCGGGTGAGTCAGAAATGGCTGGATCGGTTGCGACTACAGAGGGGATAAAATGAGATTGAGAAGAATCGGAACACGCGCGGCTGCAACGGTCGTGACGATGATCGCCGCGGCGGTCCTTGTTCCGCTGGCGGCACAGGCAGCACCGAACGTCACGGCCGGAACGACCGGATGGACACCGCAGATCTACCCGCTGTTGGCAGGCGAGTCGGTCCAGCGGAATGTGTCGAGTGCCGATCGGAACGCGGCGCTGGCTCTGTGCTCCTGGGCAGATGGAGTCGCCTGCGTGTCGGTCGGCCAAGGCGACGGCAAACACAGCGTCTTCCACCTGTTCAGGTGCGAAACGCGGACGCTCGCGAACTTCATCGACGCGCTCGCTGTTAAAAACAACCAGACTGGCGGAGCCCAAGTCCATTTCTGGGGGCCCAATAAGCAGGTCTTCATCCCTGCAGACGACAGGATCTACACGGTCGCGGACTCCGCGACGTACGACTTCGATCACCTCGATATCTGCTAAAGGGCACATCGACCCGGGCACCGTTGATCATGGTGTCCGGGTCGGAGCCTTTGCAGTGCCGGCTGCAGAGTGTTCGACTGTCTGACATACAGGTGGTCGAGCCCGGTGGGGTTGGGCAAGCCATCGATGTGGTTAGCCCCTCGAACAGGGCTTCGCCCCCTGCTCTACCAAGGGGCTAACCCCACGACGAGGGGTCAACCCCACAGTCGACAACCGCCCGCCGACGACGTACCGGCTGAAAACTGCGCCGGCTGCGGAGGATGAGTCCGCCGCAGAGGAGGCGTCGCGAGCCCGACCGTAACCGCCCTGTCAGGTCGAGCTAGCGATAGCAGTCAGGGCCTGCGTCCAGGTGGCTGCGAGGTGTTCGACTGTGGCTGGTTCGAGTACGCCTTCTGGCGCGTGCCACTCGGCCATCAGCACCGGGCCCTCGGGGCGGTCAGCTGTGCGCGCGAAGACCGATAGGGCGTAGTGCGCCGGTCGATCGGCACCCCAGTCGGCGAACACGTCATCCGACTCTGCCGCGCTGGCCCAGTCAACCGACTCCGGTCGGTCGAAGCGGCCCTCGTAGTTGAAGGTGATCGACGGCACTCCCGCAGCAGCCAGCACCGGCACGGTGTCCGGATTGAGGTGCCGCAGCAGGCTGTACCCAGCGCCATCGTCAGGTAGCGCGGACCTATGGCCAGCAACCCGCTCCAGCACAGTAGCCAGCGCTCCGCCCCCAGCCAACGCATCCGTAACGTCAACCCCCGCAAGATCCAACCGCACCGGCACAAGATCAGCGATCCACCCAACAGTCCTGGACAGATCAACCTCACCAGCAACTTGCTCCTGCCGACCATGCGTCTGCACAGCCACCACAGGGCGTTCACCAAAGTCCGCAACGGCCAGCCCAAGCGCCGCCAGCAAGAGGTCGTCCACACCGACCCCGAAGGCAGCCGGCGCCGACGACAGCAAGGCACTCGTCACCTCAGTCGGAAGCGTCACCCTGACCGTCTCCTTGCCGAGCACATCCCGCTTGGGATCCACAGCACGCTTGACAGGCAAGCCCGATGCACCGGCAAGCACGTCAGTCCACAGCTGCAACTCCACAGCCCGCGCACTCGCAGCATCCACCAACAGCTGCGACCAGCGCCGGAACGACGTCGGCACCGGAGCCAACTCCGCAGTCCGCCCAGCAGCCAGCTCGCGAGCAGCAAGCGCCAGGTCATCCAGCAAGATCCGCCACGACACCCCGTCGATCACCAGGTGATGCACAAGCAGCAGCAACCTGCCCGGCCGGCCGGCCGCGTCGTACCAAACCGCTCGTACCATCTGCCCGGCATCCGGATCGAGCCGGTACGTCGCCTGTGCGGCGTGCTCGGCGATGTAGCCAGGCAAGTCCTCGACCGTACTCACGTCGACCCGCTCGGTCCACTGCGCGGGGTCGGTCTGCTCAGCGGGCACACGCAGCGACCACGGCGCCTGGCTATCGCTGTCCCGCACCGGTTCCGGGCCACGAACAAGACGCGCACGCAGCAGGTCATGCCGCGCCACGACAGTCCGCAGTACGTCGTGCAGCAAGGACTCCTGAAGCCCAGCCGGCACCTGCACCAAGGCGGGAGAGCTGAAGCCGTCCAGCGGCTCGTCGACCTCCCACAGCGAGTGCAGCACCGGCGTCAGCGGGATCTCACCGACCCCGTCATCGTTGCCTTCAGCAACGGCAACGCCAGCGGCCACCCCGGCCAGCGCCGCGACCGTGCGATGCCGGAACACCTGCCGCGGTGTCACCCGGAAGCCTGCCGCCCGCACCTTGCTCACCAGCCGGATCGCCACGATGCTGTCGCCGCCGAGCGCGAAGAAGTCGTCATCCACTCCGACCTGCGGCAGCCCGAGCACCTCCGCGTACGCCGTACAGAGGGCTGCTTCGACCGGAGTACTCGGTGCTGTCCCGGTAGTCACAGTGGAGAAGTCGGGGACGGGCAGTGCCGCTCGATCCAGCTTGCCGTTCGGGGTTAGCGGCAGTGTCGAGTCCAGCACGGTCACCAGCGCCGGCACCATGTACTCCGGCAAGGTCGCCGCCAGGTGCGCCCGCAGCTCCGCAGGCTCAACCACCTCATCCCCCAAGCCGGCATAGGCCACCAGCCGAGTAACGCCATTGGAGCGGTGCACAGTGACCGCCACCTGCCGTACTGCGGGATGCGTGGCCAGTGTCGCCTCGATCTCTCCCAGCTCGATCCGGAAGCCCCGGACCTTCACCTGGTCGTCGCTGCGTCCCAGGAAGTCGATGTTGCCATCGGCGCGCCAGCGAGCCAGGTCGCCCGTCCGGTACATCCGGCTGCCCGGCGCACCGAACGGATCGGCCACAAAGCGCTCCCCAGTGAGTCCCGGCCGGCGCAGGTAGCCATGAGCCAGCCCGCGACCGGCGACGTACAGCTCACCCACCACACCGGGCGGTACTGGTCGCAGACCCGCGTCCAGCACGTAGGTCTTCGTGTTGGGGTCAGGGATGCCGATCGGAACCGCACCCGCCCAGCCCGGCTGCGTCAGCCAGAGCGTGGAGTTCACAGTCGCCTCTGTCAGCCCGTAGGCGACCAGGAGGTTCAACCTCTCGGCCCAGCGGCTCACTAGGTCCGGCGGCACAGTCTCGGTCCCTACCAGCACCGTCATGCCTTCCGGCAGGTCGCAGTCAGCAGGCATGGCCGACAGCAGCGACGGCGGCAGAATGGCGTGGGTAATGGCGGTCTCGGTCAGGAAGTCCGACAGGACCTTGTCGGCGACCCGCACCTCCTCCGGCGCGATCACCAACTCCCCTCCCATGCACAGCGCCATAGCCAACTCGAACACAGCAACGTCGAACCCGACACCAGCGAACTGCAGGACCTTGCTGTCCGGCTGCAGCCCCATCCGTTCGACAGCAGTCGCCACCAGAGAGCCGATGCCCTCGTGCGGCACCACAACGCCCTTCGGCTTCCCGGTAGAGCCAGACGTGTAGATCACGTACGCCGCCTGCTCCAGCCCCAGGTCCGGTCGCTCCACAGACGTGGAGCTGTACTGCGCCACGCGGCCGGCCGTGTCGGGCTCGTCGAGCAGCACTACCCGACCAGCCGTCGGGAGCTCTGCTGCAACCTGCGTAGTGCCGACGACCAGGTTGGCTCCGGAGTTCTCCACCATGTAGGCGAGCCGATCCGCCGGATGGCTCAGGTCGAGCGGCAGGTAGGCCGCGCCGATCTTCAACGTGGCAAGGACCGTCGCCACCATCGACACCGACCGCGGTACCGCGATTCCGACGATGCCACCGGGCCGTACGCCGTACTCGCGCAGGAGCCGAGCCAGCTGGTTCGCCTCGCGGTCCAGCTCGGCGTACGTCGCCTGGCCTGTCTCGGCCCAGACCGCGGGGTTGTTCGGTACTTCGCGGACGCGCTGCTCGAACTCGTCGATCAGCGTCGTCTCCGGAACCGTCGTTCCAGTGGCGTTCCAGGTGTGCAGGACCAGCTCGCGCTCCGCGTCGGTCAGCACCTCGATGTCGCCGAGCGGAATCGACGGATCGGCCGCGACGGCTCGCAGGATCGCCACCAGCCGGTCGGCGAAGGTCTGCGCCGTCGACTGGTCGAACAGCTCCGCGCTGTAGCGGATGCTCGCCTCGGTCCCCGCCCCGCCCAGGTCGGCGAAGTCGAAGGACAGGTCGAACTTCGCCGTCGTGTCCGACACCGGCACCGGCCGGACGGCGAGCCCCGGCAGCTCCAGGCCGCGCCCGGACTCGGCCGCGTTCAGGTACATCACCATCACCTGGAAGAGCGGATGGCGGGATAGTGACCGCGCCGGGTTGACCGCCTCGACCACTCGGTCGAACGGCACGTCCGCGTTCTCGTACGCCGCCAGGTCGGTACTGCGCACGCGACTGAGCAGTTCCGCGAAGGTGGGTGCACCAGACACGTCTGTGCGCAGTACGACGGTGTTGAGGAACAGGCCGACCAGGTCGGCCAGTCGCTCGTCGTCGCGGCCGGCGATCGGCGTACCGATCGGCAGGTCGTCACCGGCGCCCAGGCGATGCAGCAGGGCGGCCACTGCGGCGTGGAGCAGCATGAACATGCTGGAGCCGCTGTCTTGCGCCACTGCTCGCAGCTGGTCGGTCAGCTCCGGCTCGAGGGCGAAACGGGCCTCCCCGCCGGTCCCGTCCGGGTCCAGCGGACGGGACCGGTCGGTCGGCAGTGACAGCTCCTCCGGCAAGCCGGACAAGGTCGACCGCCAATAGGCCAGCTGGTCGTCACCGGCCAGCTGCCGCTGCCACAGCGAGTAGTCCGCGTACTGCAGTGGCAGCGGTGTCCAGGTCGGCGCAGAGCCCTCTAGTCGAGCCGCGTACGCCGTACCGAGGTCGCGCGTCATCGGTTCGTCCGACCACTCGTCGGCCGCGATGTGGTGGACCAGCAGGAGCAGTACGTGCTCCTCAGGGCCCGTGCGGAACAGCGAGGCCCGCAGCGGGATCTCCGTCTCCAGTGAGAACTCGTACTCCGATGCTGCCGTCAGCTGGCGGTCAAGCTCGCTCGGGTCGATCTCGTAGACGGTCAGCTCGGGTACTGCCGACAGGATCTCCTGGTGGGCCACACCGTTGCACTGCGGGAACACAGTGCGCAGAGCCTCGTGCCTCGCCAGCAGGTCACCCACTGCGGCTCGGAGCGCCTCGACGTCGAGTACTCCGGTCAGGTACCAGGCCTGCGGAATGTTGTACGCCGGTCCGCCCTCGACCTGGTTGAGAACCCACATCCGCTGCTGGGCAAAGGAAAGCGGCAGCTGCACCGGCCGCTCGCCTGCGACCAGCTCGGGCCGCCTCTTGCCAACACCGCCGCCTAGCCGCGCAGCGAGTCGAGCAGGAGTCGGCGCATCGAACACGGTCCGCAGAGTCACCCCAGCAGCCAGCACAGGCGCCTGTACTCGCAGCCGGCTGAGCAACCGCATCCCCAGCAGGGAGTTGCCGCCCAGCACGAAGAAGTCGTCATCTCTGCCGACCTCCTCGAGCCCAAGGATCTCCGCCACCAACCCGGCGAGCAACGCCTCCTCTGCCGTCGACGGCCTAGCACTCCCAGCCTCAACCACGGGAACCGGCAGTGCCCGCTTGTCGAGCTTGCCAGCCACAGTGCGCGGCAGCGACTCCAGTACTACGTACGCCGCCGGCACCATGTGGCTCGGCAGCCGACTGGAGAGGTACTCGCGCAGTTGGTCGGCCTCAACCCCAGCGGAGACCACGTACGCAACCAGACGCTGCACGCCAGGAGTGTCCTCGCGCACGATGACTGCAGCGGCCGAGACGTCGGCATGCGTTCGCAGTACGGTCTCGATCTCGCCTAGCTCGATGCGGAAGCCGCGCAGCTTCACCTGGTCGTCCACGCGACCCAGGAACTGCAGGCTGTCGTCCGCACGACGGCGTACGAGGTCTCCTGTGCGGTACATGCGAGCACCAGGCACGCCGTACGAGTCTGCGACGAACCTGCCCGCAGTGAGCCCGGGGCGGCCGAGATAGCCACGCGTCAGGCCGGGACCCGACAGGTAGAGCTCACCTGGGACACCGACGCCGACAGGTTGCAGGCGCGCGTCCAGGACCTTCGCTGTGGTGTTGGCGATCGGTGCAGACCAGGCAGGCTTGTCCCCTGCCGGACCGTGCCATGCATAGGCATCCACGGTGTACTCCGTGGGCCCGTAGATGTCGTGGACGACCAGATCGTCAGCGGCGCACAGCTGCTGCCACACATCGGGTGGCGTCGCCTCTCCACCCACCGTCAGCACGGCCGGGCGGTACTTGTCGGGGGCAAGGAAGCCCAGCTCGATCAGCTCCGACAGGTAGCTCGGCGTGATGTCGAGGTGGTCGACCTGCTCGCGCTGCAGGTAGTCGTAGAGCGTGGCGGGGTCGTGCAACTGCTCGACGTCCACCACATGCAGCTCATGGCCCGCGATCAGCCACAGCAGGATCTCCAGCGATGCGTCGAAGCTGAAGGATGCCGAGTGCAGGACCCGCGCTTGCCCAGAGAGGATCACGTCTGCCTGCGCGGAGGCATAGAGGTTGCTCAAACCGCGGTGAGTGCCGACGACGCCCTTCGGCGTACCGGTGGAGCCGGAGGTGTAGATCACGTACGCCGCGCTGTCGGCGGGCGCTGCAACCGGGTCCAGCTCGGCCGGCGCTAGGTCGGCGATAGACCTCAGCACGCAGACCGGGGCTGCGTCTTCGAGGACAAAGGCGAGTCGCTCCGCCGGCAAGTCCTGGTCCAGTGGGAGGTAGGCGGCTCCACTGGCCATGACACCGAGAATCGCGGGCACCATCTCCGCGCGGGGCAGGTCGAGGCCTACAACGTCTTCTGGTCCAGCGCCCAGCGCTGCTGCGACCGCACCCGCCTGAGCGGCCAGCTCGGCGAAGGTCCAGCTGCGGGCGCTGGTGACGAGCGCGCGCCGGTCTGGGTGAGCGGCGGCCTCGGCGGCGAACAGCGTGATCAGGGACTCGTCCTGCACCGGCCTTACCGGGCCTTCGGAGGCGGCGAGGACTCGTGCTCGCTCCTGCTGGTCCAGCAGTTGCAGAGCGCTGACTGGGACATCCGGAGTCGCTACCACCAGGTCCAGCAGGCGTGCCATCGACTGCAGGAGGCGCTCTGCGGTCCCTGGCTCGACCATGTCGAGGGCGTAGTCCAGCAACAGGATGAGCTTCTCGTCGGCACGGTCGACAAAGGTGAAGTCGAGGTCGAACTTGGCCGGCCCGGCTGGTACCGGGTACCACTCGGTCGGCAGGCCCAGCAGCTGGTCGTCGTCGCCGGCACGGTGGTGGTAGCCGGTCATGACCTGGAACAGCGGCGTACGGCCGGCGACGCGCGGTGGGTTGAGCGCCGCGACGACCTGGTCGAACCCGAGGTCGGCATGGTCGAACGCAGCCAGGTCGTTGGCGCGCACCCGCGTCAGCAGATCGGCAAATGTGGGGTCGCCTGACAAGTCTGTACGCAGTACGAGGGTGTTGACGAAGAAGCCGACCAGGTCGTCGAGAGCACCGTCGTTGCGGCCCGCGATCGGTACGCCGACCGGGATGTCGTCGCCGGATCCCAAACGGTGCAGGAGAGTTGCTACGGCCGTGTGGGAGAGCATCGACATGCTTGCACCGGTGCGAAGGCTCAGGGCGCGCAGACCGTCGTAGGTCTGGCGCGAGAGCTCCAGCTCGACCTGACCGCCTGCACCACCGCGGTCAGCCGGGCGCTGCCGGTCGACCGGCAGCGGGATCTCTTCGGGTAGTCCGGCGAGTGCTTGCTTCCAGTAGTCGAGTGCCTCGGTGTCAGGCAGCTGCCGGTGCCAAAGGGTGTAGTCGGCGTACTGCACGGGCAGCGGCTCGAAGGCCGGTGCTTTGCCGTTTTGCCGGGCTGCGTAGGCAGTAGCCAGGTCTGCGAGGAGAGGACGGTCAGACCACTCGTCGGTGGCGATGTGGTGCAGCACGATCGCCAGCACGTACTGGTCAGCCGCTAGGCGCAGTACCTCAACCCTGATGGGCGGTTCCTGCCGTAGGTCGAACGGCCGGCTTGCGGCACGCTCTACGAGCTCAGCAACCTGCGACTCATCGCAGTCGGTCTGTACTACGACCTGCGGGAGGTCAGCGGGGTCCATGACGCGCTGGTAGGGGTCGCCTTCGTATTCGCCGATCAGTGTGCGCAGCGACTCGTGCCGGAGCACGACGTCGCCTACTGCGGCCTCCAGTGCCGTGAGGTCGAGCGGGCCCTCGAGTCTGGCGACCAGTGGGTAGTTGTAGGCGGCAGTGCCGTCCAGTTCGTCGGTCAGCCAAAGGCGTAGCTGGGCTGCGGCGAGTGGGATGCGCTCTGGGCGTGGCTGTGCCGTCAGAGCCGGTCGAGCCGTTGCAGCAGGCTTGGCGACTCGCAAGGCGAGCTGGGCGACCGTCGGCGCCTCGAAGAGATCGCGGATCGCCAGCTGGACGTCCAGCTCGGCCCGCACGCGACTGACGAGCCGTGTGGCGAGCAGGGAATGCCCACCGAGCGCGAAGAAGTCGTCATCCGCACCAACCTCATCCAGCCCAAGGATCTCCGCGAACACCGTGCAGAGCGTCGCCTCCACCGCACTCGCCGGCGGCCGGCTGGGCGCATGCTGAGCGGCCGGTTCAGCATCCGGCAACGCCTTCAAATCAAGCTTCCCGTTGGCATTCCGCGGCAACTCATCCATCACCACCAGCGCCGAAGGCACCATGTACTCCGGCAACTGCGCCAGCAACGTCTTCCGGACCTGCGTAGCCAATGCTGCATCCGGCTCCGACGGCACGATGTAGCCGACCAGCTTGCGGAGCCCGGGAGCGCGAGTGTCGTCCCTAGCCACCACTGCGGCGTGTGCGACGCCAGGAGCCCGCGTCAGAGCGGCCTCGACCTCACCGAGCTCTACCCGGTAGCCACGAATCTTCACCTGGTCGTCGGTACGCCCCAGGAAGTCCAGGTTGCCGTCAGGACGCTGCCGGACAAGGTCACCCGTCCGGTACATCCGGCCGCCCGCAGCCTGCGGGTCTGCCACGAACCGCTCAGCAGTAAGCCCAGGCCTGTCCAGATAGGCACGCGCAAGCCCGGTACCCGCGATGTAGAGCTCCCCTGCGACACCAGGCAGCGTCGGGCGCAGCCAGGCGTCCAGGATGTAGCCGCGGGTGTTCCAGATGGCCTTGCCGACCGTAGGTGTAGCACTGTCGGTCGTGCCGCCGCCCAGAGTGTTGATGGTGTACTCGGTCGGGCCGTAGAGGTTGTAGCCCGCAGTACCGTCCGTGTCTCGCAGCTTGTCCCACACGGAGGCCGGCACGGCTTCACCGCCGAGCAGGACGAGTGGCGGACGGTGACGGCCATCCCCCTCTTCCAACAAGCCCTCTTCGAACAGGTAGTGCGCGTACGTCGGTGTCACGTTGACCACGTCGATGCGGTGCAGGTCGCAGTACGCGACCAGCCCCTCGGCGTCGCGGCGGAGCTGCTCGTCGCACACGTGCACCTCGTGGCCCTCCACGAGCCACAGCAGCTCCTCCCACGACATGTCGAACGCGAACGACACCGTGTGAGCGATCCGCAGCCGTCGCGCGGCTGCTGCGACCGTCGGCCCGAAGATCTCCTGCCGGTGGTTGAGCTGCATGTTCGTCAGCCCCCGGTACGGCGTGACGACACCCTTCGGCCGGCCAGTCGACCCCGACGTGTAGATCACGTACGCCGGGTGCTCCAGCCGCTGCGGCATCCCCGAAGCGAACAGCCCAAGCTCCTCCGCCTGCAGCTCATCAGGCGCAAGGCCGGCCAACCGGCCGCGTACGTCCTGACTGTCGAGCGCCACCAGCGCTACTCCGGTATGCGCGAGCGTGGCGCCAACAGCGGTCGTCGTGATCAGCAGCCGAGGCTTGGCGTCGTCGAGCATCTCCGCCAGCCGCTCGACGGGATGGTCAAGCTCCAACGGCAGGTAGGCCGCGCCAGTGCTCAGTACTGCGAACAGAGCCACCACGGTGTCGATCGAGCGCGGCACGGCCAGCGCGACGATCTCCTCCGGACCAGCGCCCTCGGCCAGCAGCAAGCGTGCCAGGCGGTTGATCCGGGCACCGAGTTCCGCGTAGCTGACTCGCTCGTCTCCGAAGACCAGCGCGATCTCATCGGGGATCGCGGCAGTCTGCAGAGCGAGCAACTCGGGCAAGGTTGCCTCAGGCAACGGGTGCTCCGCTGCCGCCCATTCCTCCGCGAGCGCCGCGTGCTCCGCCGGGCGCAGTACGTCGAGCGTCGCCACCGGGCGGGCCGCGGTCGCCGGGTCGGCCAATTGCTCCAGCAGGCCGACGAAGCGGCTCAGCATTCCCTCGGCAAGCTCGGCATCCAGCAGATCGGTCCGGTACTCCAGCCGGATCTTGATCTGCTCCTCCGGCGCGACGACGATCGTCAACGGAAAGTGCGTGTGGTCCAAGCTGCTCGAACCGACGATGCCGTGCTCCCGGCTCAGCTCGTCGTCCTCGCGGCTGTCCACGAAGTTCTGCAGGACGTAGAGAGTGTCGAACAACGGGGCATGCCCGGCCGCGCGCTGGATCGCACCGAGGCCGAGGTGCTCGTGTGCCATCAACGCGATCCGGTCGCTCTGCACCCGGCCGAATAGACCGGACACCGACTCCGCCGGGTCGAGCGCGACCCGGGCCGGAACGGTGTTGAGGAACAGGCCGATGACCGAGTCGATGTCCTCGAGATCGGTCGGACGGCCGGAGACGGTCGTACCGAAGACCACGTCGTCGCGGCCGGTGACAGCTGCGAGTACCAGACCCCAGGCCGAGTTCAGGACGGCGTTGAGAGTCACGCCGTTGGTGCGGGCCGCAGTACGGAGGTCTTCGCTGAGATTGGCGTCGAGGGTCAGGTGGGTGCGCTCGGGAGTGGTCGGGGCTGCACTGCGGACGTCAGGAGCGACCAGTGTCGGTGCGTCCAGGCCTGCGAGGGCCGCTGCCCAGGCCTGCTCTGACTCGGCCGTGTCCTGCTCCGAGAGCCAGCGCAGGTAGTCGGCGTAGGTCGTCGCCGGTACTGCGACGTCGGCGGGGTTCGCGGCGGCGTACAGGCCGAGCAGTTCGGAGATGACCAGGCTGCCGGACCAGCCGTCCCAGATCAGCATCTGGCGGTTGATCACCAGCCGGTCGAGGTTGTCGTCGAGCCGGATCAACAGCACGCGGAACAGCGGCGGCTTGGCCACGTCGAACGGCCGCTGCCGGTCGCTGGCCGCCAGGTGGTCGGCTCGGGCTTCGCGCTCTCCTTGCGGCAGGTCACGGAGGTCGACCTCAGTCAGCGGTACGTCGAGCTGGGCGGCGACGAACTGGACCGGGTCCGGCAGCCCGTCGGCGGCGAAACCGGCGCGCAGGATCGGGTTGCGCTGCATCATCGCGGCTACTGCCGCACGCAACCTGTCTGCGTCCAGGTGGTGGTTGAAGTCGAGCGAGAACTGCGCGGTGTAGGCGTCCGAGTCGGCGTCAAGCGCCGAGTGGAAGTAGAGGCCCTCCTGCAGGGGCGATAGCGGCCAGACGTCGGCGAGCTGAGTACCGGCGGTCTCGGTGACTCGGGCGAGCTGGTCGGCGTCGAGCTGGACCAGGGTGAGGTCTGATGGCCTTAACTGAGCCAGGATGCCACTGCCGCTCAGTGCGACTAGCTCCTCCAGTGCTTGCACCCAGTACTGCGCTAGGGCGGCGACATCGGTCTCTGGCAGCTTGCTGGGGTCGTGGCCGAAGGCGGCTCGCAGTACAGGGCCGTGCTCGGTCTCGGTGCATTCGGCGTTTACTGCAAGGAGGTAGGGGACGCCGAGGTCTGCGTCGGGGGCTACCTGGACTGACTCGGAGCTCCAGTCGGCGTCTGCTGAACTCGAGCGGCCCAGGTAGTTGAAGAGGACCTGCGGTTGCAGCAGCGTCGCCAGGAGAGGAGCCGTGCGGGCGTTGGCGTAGCGCAGCATGCCGTAGCCGATGCCGTTGTCCGGTACGGCTTGTAGGGCATCCCTGGTCTGGGTGAGAACCTCGGCGGGGTCGGTACCGCCGGGCAGCCGCACCGGCGCGATGCTGGTGAACCAGCCGACCGTGCGAGACAGGTCGAGCCCTGGGGTGATCTCTTCGCGGCCGTGGCGCTCTAGGTCGACCAGGAGGTCCGTGACGGCGTCACCGTTGGCCTGCTGCCAGCGGGCGACCGCAGTACGGAGTGCGGCCAGCAGTACGTCGGTGATGCCCGCCTTGACCGTTGCAGGGACGGTGGTCAGCAGCTCACGCGTTACCTCAGCTGGCACGGTCGCATGGTGATCGACTACGTCGCCGAAGGTGGTTGCAGCCGGCCCAGGACGGAGCTCTCCCCCGGGGGCCAGTGTCGTGGTCCAATGCTCCAGCTCAGCCAGCCGCGCCGGATCCTGCGCCTGCTCCGCAAACACCTGCCCGAAGCCCCGCAAGGACGTCCCCACAACCGCGAGCCCGGCAGCTACTCCGCCCTTCGCGGCTGCGTAGGCGGCCGCAAGGTCCTCTGCCAGGACCTGCCACGACACCCCGTCAACCACCAGGTGGTGCGCCACCAACAGCAGACGCCCAGGCGCGCCATCAAACCAAACCGCCTGCAGCGTCACGCCAGCATCCGGATCCAGCCGCCCAGCAGCCGCCTCCGCCTCCGCCGCTACCAGCGCAGCGTCACCCGCGGCCACCCGGCGGAACAGGCTGGCGGCGTTGACGCTGCCCGGCTCGGTGGTCTCCAGTGACCACAGGATCGGCACAGGGCGGCTCAGGGCCAGGCGCAAGCCGTCGTGGTGATCCAGTACCGCCTGGAGTGCAGCGATCAGGCTGGCTTCGTCAGCGTCGGCCGGCGTTTGCAGCTGGATCGACTGGTTGAAGCGGCTGATCCGGCCGCCCCACTCGGACAGCCGGGAGACGATCGGCAACGGGGTGATCGCACCGATGCCGTCGGCAACTACCGGCACCGGGGCTGCCTGCTCGACGGTGACGACGGCTGCGGCGAGAGCGGACGGAGTACGGCGTTCGAAGACCTCGCGTGGGGTCAGACGCAAACCCTGTTTGCGGGCACGGCTGACCAGGCCGATGGCGACAATGCTGTCGCCGCCTAGCGTGAAGAAGTCGTCGTCCGCGCCGACGCGATCGAGAGCAAGCGCATCGGCGAAGAGCGTGCAGAGCAACTCCTCCGTCGGGTTGGACGCCTTCGTCTCCGAGACGGCTGAGCTGAAGTCGGGTGCGGGCAGCGCCTTGCGGTCCAGCTTCCCGTTCGGCGTCAGCGGAAGGACGGGCACCGGTACGAACGCCGCCGGAACCATGTGCTCGGGCAGCACCCGCGCGACGTGCACCCGCAACGCCTGCAAGTCCAGCTCGCGCCCAGCCACCGGATAGGCGATCAGCTGAACGACGCCAGGCCGATCCTCCCGAGCGACAACCGCCGCGGACGCCACCTGCGGGTGACTGCGAACAGCAGCCTCCACCTCACCAAGCTCGATCCGGAAGCCCCGGATCTTCACCTGGTCGTCCGCGCGGCCCAAGTACTCCAGCGGGCCGTCAGCAGCACGCCGAGCAAGGTCGCCGGTCCGGTACATCCGGCTGCCGGCCGGCCCGAACGGGTCGGCGACAAACCGCTCAGCACTCAGCCCGGGCCGTCCCAGGTATCCCCTGGCCAGCTGACCGCCAGCGACGTACATCTCCCCGGCCACACCGACCGGAGCGAGCTGCAGGTTGTCGTCGAGCACCCGGACCGCCAGATCATCGATCGGTACGCCGATGAGGCTGCCGCCCGCGTTCGAAGCGCTATCGGCATCCAGTGCGAGGTAGCTGACATGCACAGTCGTCTCGGTGATGCCGTACATGTTCACCAGCCGCGGCGACTGCTCGTGCCTGTCGTACCAGGGCTTCAAGCGTGACAGGTCGAGCGCCTCGCCACCGAATACGACGTACCGGAGCTTGAGGTCGGCAGAGCTCGCCTGGTCGGCTTCGATCAGTTGGTAGAAGGCCGACGGGGTCTGGTTGAGCACTGTGACGGACTCGGCGGCCAGGAGCTCGCGGAACTGCTCCGGGTTGCGGGCGACCGCGTGGTCGACGACGACCAGCCGGCCGCCGTACAGGAGTGCTCCCCAGAGTTCCCAGACGGAGAAGTCGAAGGCGTAGGAGTGGAACATAGTCCACACGTCGGTGTGGTCGAAGTCGAACCAGTGCTGCGTGCAGTCGAGCAGCCGCAGTACGTTCTCGTGCGGCACCGGAACGCCCTTGGGCTTGCCTGTCGACCCGGACGTGTAGATCACGTACGCCGGGTTGGCGGGGCGCAGGTTGGCTGTGACCGGGTCGCTGTAGCTCGGCAGACGCTGGTCGTCCAGCAGGATCAGCGGTACGGGCGAGCCCGACGGTAGAGCGGTACGGGCCTTGGTGGTGGTCAGTACGCAGACAGGCGACGCGTCGGCCAGCATGAAGCCGAGGCGGTCAGCCGGGTAGGCAGTGTCGAGTGGCAGGTAGGCGCCGCCGGCCTTGATCACGGCAAGCAGCGCCACGATCAGCTCGGCCGAGCGTGGGAGCGCAACGGCGACCAGCGACTCAGGGCCGACGCCGCGGTCGACCAGTAGGCGGGCCAGGGCGTTGGAGCGGGCGTCTAGCTCCCGGTAGGTCAAGGTGCTGTCGCCTGCGGTCACTGCGATCGCATCGGCGTGCAGCTGCACCTGGGTCGCGAACCGGTCGACGATGGTGTCGTGGATCTCCGGTACGTCGGCGGGTGCACCCAGGGTCAGCTCGTACTCGGCATCACCCATCACCGGCACAGCCGTAGCCGGCGTACTCGGGTCAGCGGCCATTGCTGCGAGAACCCGCTCGAACCGCTCAGCCAGTACGTCGCCCGCCTGCTCGCTGATCAACTGCAGATCGTGGCGAAGCTCCAACGTCAACGTGTCGTCCAGCTCGGCCAGCAAGGTGAGCGGGTAGTGCGTCGCATCCGTGTAGTCGATGCTCTCGACCCGGATCGCGCCACTCGCGTCAGTCAGCTGCTCGTCGCCGACGGGGTAGTTCTCCACCACCACGAGGCTGTCGAACAGGTCGCTGACCCCAGCAGCTCGCTGAATCTCCGCCAGCCCGAGGTGCTGATGATCCAGCAACGCAGCCTGCTCCCCCTGCCACCGCACGAGCAACTCGCCAACACTCTCACCACCCCGCACCTGCAACCGCGCCGGCACGGTGTTGATGAACAACCCGACGGTCTCCTCCACCCCCACCAGCTCACTACCCCGCCCGGAGGTAGTAGACCCAAACACCACGTCGCCACGACCGGTCACTCGCCCAGCCACCAACCCCCAGGCCACATGCACCAAACTGCTGAAGGTAACCCCAAGCTCCCGTGCCGTCTTCACCAACTCCGCAGCAACCTCCGGCGCCACCTCAAACCGCTTCCGCCGCTGTCCATTGCCAGCGCCAGCGGCGAGGGCGGGGGCGAGATGGGTTGGGTCTTCTACGCCTGCAAAGGCTTCGGACCAGGCGGTTCGGGCGGCGTCTGTGTCGCGGGAGGCCAGCCACGTTAGGTGGTTGGCGTAGGAAGGGGCTGGTCGGGCGGCGGTCTCGGAGCCGTAGGACGCCAGTAGGTCGGTGATCATCAGGGGGACAGACCAGCCGTCGGCGATCAGGTGGTGGGCTGTTTGGACTAGTACGTGGCGATTGCCGAGGTCGGCCAAGGCGTAGCGGATCAGGGGTGGTTGGGAGAGGTTGAAGGGGCGCTCGCGTTCCGCGGTTGCGAGTGCGGTCAGCTCGGCGGAGCTGGTGAGGGTGTGTTCCGACCAGTCGGGCTTCGGGCTGTCGGTGATGACCTGGACCAAGCGACCGTCGGGGAGTTCGCGGAAGGCGGCCCGTAGGGCAGTGTGCCGGGACAGCAGGGTTTCCGCTGCCCTGCGCAGAGTTGTGCTGTCGACCGGACCGGATAATTCGATCAGCTGCTGGACGACGTACAACTGTCCCCCCTCGTAAGCGGTGTGGAAGTAGAGCCCCTGCTGCAGCGGCGACAGCGGCAGCAGATCCGCCAACCCGTCCACCTCGGCGGCGAGCGTGTCCAGCGTCGGCTGATCGACCTTGACCAGCCCGAAGTCGGACGGCGTGAACCCGCCAACGGTCAGCCCGGCAAGCTCACGCAGTACTGCGATCCAGCGATCCGCCAGCTCCTGCACGGCTTCCCGCGCCAGCACCCCAGTGCCCCACGTCAGAGTCGCCGTCAGCACGCCATCCCGAGCAACCGCATTGATCTCCAGCGCATGGCTGAGCGGCATCCCGGCACCCCGCGCGGGCGCCAGCAGCGAGTCATCCCCGTACTGCGACCAGTCGCCCCCGCCAGCCGTCCCGACCCGTCCGAGGTAGTTCATCAGGATCTGCGGCCGCCGCTCCCCAGCCAGCGCAGGACCGGCCACCGGATCGAGATACCGCAGTACGCCGTACCCGATCCCAGACCCCGGCACGGCACGCAACTGCTCCTTGACCGCCTTCACTGCGTCGCCAAGCCCACCCACACCGGCGTCAAGCCGTACCGGATGCACAGCGGTGAACCAACCGACAGTGCGCGACACATCAAGCTCGGTCTCCCGACCATGCCGCTCTAGATCGATCAGCACCTCAGTACCGCCGCCACGCCACTCAGCGACCGCCCGAGCCAGCCCTGTCAGCAGTACGTCGTCCACACCACCGTGGAAGGCCGCCGGGACGACACTCAGCAAGGTAGCCGTCTCCTCTGCCGACAACTCGACAGTCAGCTCAGCCGTCGTCTCCGCAGTGTCCAGCTCGGACAGCGGACGCCCACCCAGCAAGGGATCCGGCCCCGAGAGCAGCTCTCGCCAGTAGGCCAGTTCACCGCCGTGGTCGCCGACCTGCCCCGCCCACTGCCGGTACGACGCCCCGCTAGCCGCCAGCCGCGGCTCGTTGCCCGCAGCAACCGCATCCCACGCCTCGGCAAGGTCCTCCCCCAGCACATGCCAGGACACACCATCCACCGCCAGGTGATGGACAACAAGCAGCAACCGTCCACCAGACGCCGCCTTGAACCACACCGCCTGCACCATCACGCCATCGCGCGGTGACAGCCGTGCAGCAGCCGCCGCAGCCGCACTCTTGTCGCCATCACCATCGACAAGCTGCACCTGCGGCGTCATGCCCGGCTCCGGGATCTCCAACCCATCCGCAGCGAGTCGCGCCCGCAGTACGTCATGACGGTCGACCACAGCCCGCAGTACTGCGGTCAGCTGCTCCTCGGTGATCCCAGCAGGCGTCCGGAACAGCGCAGACTGGTTGAACTGATCCCCAGCCGCTCCCAGCTCCAGGTGCGCGCTGACGATCGGTGTCAGCGGAACAGCACCCCAAGCAGCTTCACGCGGCTGGCTGGCCACCACCTCTTGCGTAGCAACGGCAGCGAGCCCAGCGATCGTCCGCAGCTCGAACACGGCCCGCGGGCTGAACGACAGCCCTTCCCCACGAGCACGCCCAGCCAGCTGGATCGCAGTGATGCTGTCGGCACCCAGCCCGAACAGATCGTCCTCCACCCCCACACTCGGCAACCCCAGCAGCCCAGCGACCAGAGTCGCCAGCAACCGCTCCGACGAGGTCCGCGGCGCAGTAGAACCAACCAGCGCGGCAAAGTCCGGCGCCGGCAGCGCGGCGCGATCAAGCTTGCCGTTGGCCGTCACCGGGATCTCATCCACCACCAAGACACTCGACGGCACCATGTACTCCGGCAGCGACTCCGCAACGCGCTGCCGGAGCGCGTCCGCATCCACACCGCTCGGCGCGACGACGTACGCGACCAGTTGCGGCCGCTCGCCTCGCAGTACGACGACTGCCTGGGAGACGGCCGGGTCGCGCAGCAGTGCTGCGGAGATCTCCCCCAGCTCGATCCGGAACCCGCGCAGCTTGACCTGCGCGTCCACTCGGCCGACGAACTCCACCACGCCGTCAGCCGACCAGCGCGCAAGGTCCCCGGTCCGGTACATCCGCCCACCGAACGGCGACGCCACAAACCGCTCGGCCGTCAGCCCCGGCCGACCGAGATACCCCTGCGCCAGCTGAGCCCCAGCAAGGTAGAGCTCTCCCACCACACCTGGCGGCACAGGCTTCAACGCCGCATCGAGCACGTAGACCTGCGTGTTCCAGACCGGCCGACCGATCGGCACAGTGCCCGACACCGTCACGGGTACCGGCGAGGCCTCGAAGTAGGTGACGTCCACAGACGCCTCGGTAGGCCCATACAGGTTGTCCAGCCGCACACCCGGCAGTACTGCGTGGAACCGCTCCGCCAGCTCACCAGGCAGAGCCTCACCGCTGCACACCACCCGCGACAGCCGACGGCAACCAGCAGCAGCCGGCTCGGCCAGGAAGGCAGCCAACATGGACGGTACGAAGTGGGCGGTCGTCACCCGGCGACGCACGATCAGGTCGGCCAGGTACGCCGCATCCTTGTGCCCGTCCGGCCGCGCCAGCACCAGCGCCGCGCCGACCTGCAGCGGCCAGAAGAACTCCCACACCGACACGTCGAAGCCCGCAGGCGTCTTCTGCAGTACCCGGTCGTCAGCGGTCAGCCCGTACTCGTCCTGCATCCACGCAAGCCGGTTCACGATGCCGGCCTGCGGCACCACCACGCCCTTCGGCTGACCAGTCGACCCCGACGTGTAGATCACGTACGCCGGATGCGCAGGGCTGACCTGGACCTCAACCGCTTCCACCGGGCTTGCCAGCGAGTCCTGCACCGCAGCGGCGTCCAACTCCACAACAGGCAACTCACCAGCCAAAGGAGCCAGTCGGCCAAGCGTCACCAGACAGCTGGGCTGCGCGTCAGCCACCATGAAGGCCAGTCGCTCGGCCGGGTGATCCACGTCCAACGGCAAGTACGCCGCACCCGCCCGCTGAATCGCGTACAAGGCAGTAACCAGCTCCACCGAACGCGGCAATGCCACGGCCACCATGGAGCCCGGCAGCACCCCACGGTTCACCAGAAGCCGGGCCAGCCGGTTGACCCGGTCGTCCAGCTCGGCATACGTCAACTCGAGGTCATCTGTCAGTAGTGCAAGGGCGTTGGGCGTCCTGGCGACCTGTGCAGCGAACAGCTCAGGCAGCGTGGTCGGAGACACATCACGGCCGGTATCGTTCCACTGGTCGAGTAGAGAGTCCTCCCCAGCCAGCAAAGGCTCCAGCGCCGACAGTTGGACGCGCGGGTCGGCTGCCACCTGCTCCAGCACGGACACGAGCCGAGCGGCCAGCGCGTCGACAGTGGCAGTCTCGAAGAGATCGGTCCGGTACTCGATCCGCCCCGCCACGCCACCGGCGGCATCCTCGACGAAATCGAACGACAGATCGAACTTGGCAGTTGCTGACGGCAACGTTCTCGAACGGGCGGTGGTCCCGTCGAGCCGCAGCCCGGCACTTTCGGCCGCCGCGATGTAGACGACCATCAGCTGGAACAACGGATGCCGAGCCGCCGACCGCGCCGGAGCGGCCGCCTCGACGACCCGCTCGAACGGGACGTCCGCGTGCTCGAAGGCAGCCAGGTCGATGCCACGGACTCGCTCCAGCAGTTCGGCGAACGACGGGTCGCCGGCGGTGTCGGTACGCAGTACGAGGGTGTTGAGGAAGAAGCCGACCAGGTCGTCGCAGGCGGCGTCGGCGCGGCCCGCTACCGGAGTACCGAGTGGCAGGTCGGTACCTGCGCCCAGTCGGGTCAGCAAGGCGGCCACGGCGGCGTGGGCGAGCATGAACATGCTCACACCGTGCTGCTGCGCCACCTGGCGAAGGCGAGCCGTCAGGTCGGCGTCCAGCGCGATCGGAGTCGCCGCACCGGCATGTGTCTCCGTCGCAGGCCGCGGCAAGTCCAGAGGAAGGGTGATCTCCTCCGGCGCTCCAGCCAACTGATCCCGCCAGTAGCCGAGCTGACAATCTGCAACGGCATCGACCCGGTCCAGCTGCCAGATCGCGTAGTCGGCGTACTGCAGCAGCAGCGGCGACCAGTCAGGCGCACTGCCCCTCAGTCGTGCCGCATACGCCTCCGCAAGGTCGTCCAGCAGCGGGTCGGTCGACCACTCGTCGTACGCGATGTGGTGAATCACCAGCAAAACAACGGATCGCGCCTCGCTGGTCTGGAACACGTTGACCCGCACCGGGGCTTCGACGGCGAGATCGAAGCCCCGGGCGGAGGCATCGGCGATCCTCGAGTCCAGCTCGGCCGCAGCCACATCAGCCACGACCAGCTCAGGCTGCGCGTCCGGGAGGATCAGCTGGTACGGCGTACCGGCGTGATCCGGGTAGACCGTCCGGAGGATCTCGTGCCGCGCGGTCAGGTCTGCCAAGGCCAACCGCAACGCAGCAGCGGCGAGCGGACCCTCCACATCCCACGCCAGCGGCACCAGGTACGTCGGGTCGTCACCCTGCAGCCGGTGGTGGACCCACACCCGGTACTGCGATGGCGACAACGGCAGCGGCGACGGCCGTTGCACTGCCATCAGCGGCTGCTGCAACTGCTGGGAGCCGGCCTGATCCAGCCAAGTCGCGAGCCCAGCCACCGACCGATGCTCGAAGACCGCCCGCAGCGGCAGGTCAAGACCGTGCTCAGCACGTGCGCGCGCTGCGAGCCGCATGACAGTCAGCGAGTTCGCCCCGAGGCTGAACAAGTCGTCCTCGACACCAACCCGGTCCAGACCGAGCAGACCGGCTACCAGGTCAGCAAGCAACCGCTCCTGCTCAGTACGCGGCGCAGTGGCCCCTACCTGCGAGGTGAAGTCCGGCGCGGGCAGGGCAGCGCGATCCAGCTTGCCGTTGGCCGTCACTGGGATCTCATCCACGAGCAGGAACGCCGACGGAACCATGTACTCCGGCAGAGTCGCCGCAAGCCGCTCCCGCAAGCCAGTGACGTCGATACCGCGAGGCGCGACGACATAGGCGACGAGCTGTTCGTCACGCACGAGCACTACCGCCTGCGAGACGGCCATATCAACGCTGATGAGGGCAGAGATCTCCCCTAGTTCGATCCGGAAGCCTCGGAGCTTGACCTGCTCGTCCACCCGGCCGATGAACTCCACCAGCCCATCGGCGGTCCACCGCGCGAGGTCCCCGGTGCGGTACATCCGGCCGCCGTACGGCGAGGCCACAAACCGCTCAGCCGTCAGCCCGGGACGCCCCAGATATCCATAGGCCAGCTGAGCGCCCGCCAGGTACAGCTCCCCAACCACACCAGGCGCCACAGGCCGCAGCGCGGCATCAAGCACGTACACCTGCGAGTTCCACACAGGCCGCCCGATCGGCACAGCTCCGCCAAGAGCTTCGCCCGCAGTCACCTGGAAGCCGATGATCTCCACCGAAGCCTCAGTAGGCCCGTACAGGTTGTCCAACCGCACTGACGGCAGTACTGCGTGGAACTGCTCGGCCAGGTCGCCCGCCAAAGCCTCACCGCTGCACACCACTCGTGACAGCCCAGTACAAGCCGCAGCAGCCGGCTCGGCCAGGAACACCGCCAGCATCGACGGCACGAAGTGTGCGGAGGTAATACCCTCCCGCACGATCAGCTCAGCCAGGTAGGCCGGATCCCGATGGCCTTCCGGCCTAGCCATCACCAGCGTGGCGCCGCAGGTCAGTGGCCCGAACAGCTCCGGCACCGACACGTCGAAGGTGACCGGCGTCTTCTGCAGCACACGGTCGCCGGGACCGTACGGATTCGTGCCCTGCATCCACGCCAACCGGTTCACGACACCGGCATGCGGCACCAGCACACCCTTCGGCCGACCAGTAGATCCAGACGTGTAGATCACGTACGCCGGATGGGCCGGGCTGGTCCTGCGCTCGACAGCACCCGCAGGCGGCAGTTCGACCTCGCCTACGACCATTACCTCGGCAGTGGAAGGCGGTAGAGCGCCCGCTCGCTCAGCAAGCACGAACGACGCGCCGGCATCCGTCAGCATGAACTTCAGCCGGTCAGCCGGGTACCCCGGGTCCAGCGGCAAGTACGCCGCCCCGGCCCGGTGGATCGCGTACACCGAGACCACTAGCTCCACGGATCGCGGCAAAGCCACTGCAACCACAGCACCCGGGCCGACTCCGCGATCAACCAGTAGACGAGCAAGGCGGTTCACCCGGTCGTCCAGCTCTGCGTAGGTGAGTTCGACGCGACCGTCGGCGGCATCGACGACCAGGGCGGGCGCTGACGGCGTACGGGCTGCTTGTGCGGAGAACAGTTCGTCCAGGCTCGCCGGAGCGACCTCTGCAGACGTGTTGTTGAAGGATGCGACCACTTGCTCGCGCTCGGCCGATGCCAACGCGTCCACGGTTGCCAGGCGCTGGTCGAGCGAGCCGGCGAAGGTTCGCAGGACTCGGACCAAGCGGTCGAGTAGGCGGGATGCCTCCGCCCCGTCGATCAGGTCGGGGCGGTGGTGCAGCCGCAGCTCCAGCTGCTCACCTGGCAGTGCGGCCAGGTAGAGCGGGTAGTGTGTGACCGAGCGGACCTCAAAGCCAGTCAGCTCGAGCCCCGAGCCGGCCGCGGCGCCGGAAGCCGGCCAGTTCTCGAACACCGTCATGGTGTCGAACAGATCCGCGTGCCCCGACAACCCGGTGATCTCGGACAGGCTGAGGTGGTGATGATCGAGCAGCCGCGCCTGCTCGGCCCGCAGTCGCTTCAGCAGCTCCCGGACCGTCTCTGCAGGGTCGAGCCGGACCCGGACCGGCACGGTGTTGATGAACAGGCCGATCGCATCGAAGATCCCCTGCAGCTCAGCCGGGCGGCCGGAGACCGTCGTACCGAACACCACATCCTGTCGGCCGGTCTTGCTCGCCAGCACGATCGCCCATGCGGCCTGGACGGCCAGACTCGGCGTCCAGCCACCTGCACGCGCTGCTGCGACCAGCTGCTCGGTGGTGTCGGCGTCCAGGGTTGCAGTGAGTCGCTGCGGTGCCGCAGTACCGGCTGCCTCGCTTGCAACGAGAGTGGGCTCGTCCAAGCCGGACAGCGCCTCGGACCAGCCTGCTCGGGCGGCTTCCTTGTCCTGTTTCGCCAACCAGGCAAGGTAGTTCCGGTAGGGCATCGCCGGCGGCAGCTGCGTACCGGCGTACAGGGCGAAGAACTCCTTGACGAACAAGGGCACCGACCAGCCGTCCAGCAGCAGGTGGTGATGGGTCAAGACGAACCTGTGGTTGCCGTCGTTGCGCCTGATCAGCATGGCGCGCATCATCGGCGCCGACGCCGGGTCGAACGCGTCTACCCGATCCGCGTCCAGCAGTGCCGCCAACTCGGCCTCACTGCCGACCTCAAGCTCGCGCCACGGCAACACGACCACCCTTGGCACCAGTGCCACCGGCTCCCCGGTACGCCGGGGCCGGAACGCCGAGCGCAGGTGCGGGTGTCGGTCGAGGAGTCCCTGCGCAGCGGACCTCAGCGAGGCCGCGTCTACCAGGCCGGTGAAGTCGAAGACGAACTGCGAGGTGTAGAAGTCGGGGCCACCCTCACGGAGCAAGGTGTGGAAGTACAGGCCTTCCTGCAGCGGTGACAGCGGCAGGATGTCCTCTAGCCCGGACGGTGTGCTCACGAATGCTCCCACTCGGCTTCGAACTCATCGATCTCGTCCTGGCTCAACTCGACCAGGCTCATGGCGGCATCCGCCGTAGGTACGTCGGTGACGTCGGTCGCGACAGCGGCGAGCGCCTCACAGGTCCGCAGCTCGAACACCTGCCGGGTGGACAGGCCGAGCCCAGCGGAACGCGCCTCGATCACTAGCTGGATCGACAGGATGCTGTCGCCGCCCAGAGCGAAGAAGTCGTCATCCACGCCCACTGACTCAAGCCCCAGCACCTTGGCCGCTGCGGCACACAACAGCTTCTCGCGCGGAGTACTGGGCGCATGACCGGTCGACAGTGCGCTGAAGTCCGGCGCGGGGAGTGCAGCACGGTCCAGCTTGCCTGCAGGGTTCAGCGGCAGCCGCTCCAACGGCACAAAGGCCGCCGGGACCATGTACGCCGGCAACTGCTCGCCCACATGAGCACGCAGCGACCGCATCAGCGCAGCGATGTCCCGGAAGCCGGCGGGGACGTTCGCGGTCTTTGCCTCGCCACCAGGACGGTAAATGTTCACCGGTAGCGAGTCCTTAGCCAGCACAAAGTCCAGCTCGCCTTCGAGACCAGCGCCTGACCAGGTAGCGGCGAACCGATAGCCGTGCCGCTTCGCTGCCGCTGCTGCGTGCTCCGGGTCAACGCCTGCCGCTACTGGCTCGCCACCGTCGATCTCACGCAGCCGATGGAGGTCTGCGGTCAACCGCGCGTTCGGTACGCCACTGACCCGCACGCCTTCCGGCTGCTGCGTCTGCAGCCACGCCTCTAACGCATCGAGATCCGCGAGGTCAGCGCCCCACACCAACTCCTGCGCAGGGGCTTCGGCGGCAGGCGCAGCAGTTCGCAGGACGACGTCGTAGCGGTAGCGGCTCAGCTCGTTGTGGTAGCCGGCTCGCTTGACCTGCAGGTCGACAGCGGCGACGCCAGGGATCTCCCGTGCCGCTGCAGGGAAGAAGTCCGGGTCCAGCAACAGCTCGCCCTCCCAGGCGACTGCTGCGTCGACCGCACGCCGCTGTTGCTCCTTGCTGGCCTTGCTGTTGCCCGCCTCGATCGCAGCGCGCAGTACACGCAGCAGGCGGCCGTTGCGGACATCACCCACGAAGACCGAGCCACCCGGCGCGAGCCGCTCCACCGCACCTCGCAGTACGGCGACCAGGTACTCCGCGCTGGGGAAGTACTGCACGACGGAGTTCAGCACCACGACGTCGAAGGTGCCCTCTGGCAGCCCCGTGAAGTCGTCAGCGGGCTGTGCTCGCAGCTGAACCTTCCCATCCAGCATCGGGTCGGCGGAAACCCTTGCACGCAAAGCTTCTACGGCCTGCTCCGACAGGTCGGTGGCGTAGTACGACTCACAGGAAGGGGCGACCTTGGACAGGATCAGACCGCTACCGGCGCCGAGCTCGAGCACCCGTCGAGGCTGCAGCCCCAGAATGCGCTCGACCGTCGAGTCCCGCCAGGAACGCATCTGCGGCAGCGGAATCGGCCTGCCGTCATAGCTACTGTTCCAACCGGTGAAGCCCTCCTCGGCACCCTCCGCCGTGGACGCCACTGCGTAGAGGAGCTCGTGCAAGTCCTTCCACTCGTCGACCCGGCCGTCGTCCTCCGTAGGCCCTGCCGCAGCCGACGGTACGACGTACGCGACCAGCCGCCGACTGCCATCACTGTCCTCGCGTGCAACGACACTGACCTGGTCGACGGCCTCATGCGCACGCAGTACGGACTCGATCTCGCCAGGCTCGATCCGGTAGCCACGGATCTTGACCTGGTCGTCTACCCGGCCCAGGAACTCCAGCTGACCGTCGCTGTTCTCCTGGACGAGGTCACCGGTCCGGTAGAGCCGCCCACCCGGCGCCCCGAACGGGTCGGCGACAAAACGCTCCGCAGTGAGGTCGGGCCGTCCCAGGTAGCCACGAGCAAGCCCTGGCCCGCCGAGGTACAGCTCACCCGGCTCGCCCGGCGACACCTGCCCCAGCTCGTCATCGACCACGTACGCCGTGGTCATCGGGTCAGCGATCCCAATCGGTACTACGGCTCCCCGCAGCCGGTCAGGATGAGCCTCACCGAGTGTCGAGTTCACTGTGGCCTCGGTAGGCCCATAGGCGTTGAACATCCGCCGGTCCCGGCCGAACCGCGCGACCAACTCAGGAGCTACCCGCTCAGTGCCTGCCAACAGCGTCGCTCCAGCAGGCAAGGACAAGTCAGCCGGAAGCGCCGCAAGCAGTGCAGGCGGCAGGATCATGAACGTAGCGCCGTGCTTGTGCGCGTACTCCGTCAGCTCGGCCCCTGGAACCCGCCGCTCCGACGGCACGATCACCAGCCGCCCGCCGGACAGCAGCCCCAAGCAGAGATCCCAGAAGGCCACATCGAAGCTGGGCGAGGCGAACTGCAGGATCCGGTCGCCCGGACCGATCCCGAACCGCTCGGTCTGCGTCGCGACCAGCTTCTCGACCCCGGTGTGCGACAGCACCACACCCTTGGGCCGGCCCGTCGAACCCGAGGTGTAGATGACGAAGGCCGCGTTGGTCACCTGCAGCGGAGCCGTGGTCAGCGGCCCGTCCACCAGGCGCTCCTGCGTCTCCGGAGCGTCCAGTACGACGTACGGGACCGCAGGCTCCGTCGGCAGGCGGTCCACCAGAGCCGCAGTGGTCACCAGGCAGACCGGGGATGCGTCGCCGAGCATGTACGAGATCCGCTCGGCTGGGTAGTCGATGTCGAGCGGCAGGTAGGCGGCGCCACTCTTCAGCACCGCTACCTCGGCGATGATCAGCGCCGGCGACCTCGGTACCGCCAGGGCGATCACCTGCTCCGGACCGGCCCCAGCTGCGATCAGCAGCCGGGCCAGCCGGGTGGACTCGCCGTCCAGTTCGGCGTACGTCAGCGAGGTGTCCTCGAAGACGACGGCAACGGCGTCGGGGGTCTCCCGGACGCGAGCGGCGAACAGTTCGGGCCAGGTGGAGGACATGGCGGGGTCACACCTCTACTTCAAGGGATCGGGCGGAGTACGCGACAAGGCTTCAGTGCGAGCCGGCAAAGTCCGGTACTGCGGACGGCTCCTCGACATCGGCTATATCGCCGGTTGACCGAGCTGCGGCGGCAGCGATCGAGTCGACGATCTCGCCGGCCCGGATGGCCGTATTCGACAGCAGTGACGACGCGAGGCCGTGGCTGTGCTCCGTGCCACCGCCCTGCAGGTAGATCCCTGCCTGCAGCTCACCAGTGGTCTGCACCCGGTAGTCCCGGCCGATCTTGACCCGTCCGTCCTGGTCCCGGCGGCAGAGCTCACCCATCTCGCCGAGCAGCGCCACCGGATCCGCCGGCCGGTAGCCGGTGCAGTACACGACTACGTCTGCCGACAGTTGGGTCTTCTGGCCCGTGCTGAGCGACTCGATCGTGACGGCGGCGTCCTCGTCTGTGTCGACCACGTCGACGACACGGGACACGTTGAAGGTCCGCAGCCGTTCGGCGCCGAGTACACGCTCGCGATACAGCCGGCCGTACAGGTCTTCGATCAGCTCGGCGTCGACCACGGAGTAGTTGGTGTTGCCGTGGTAGTCGAGCACCATCCGCTTGACGTCTTCGGGGGCGGAGTAGAACTCGTCGACGGCCTCCGGGTCGAACACGCGGTTGGCGAACGGGCTGTCGTCGGCGGGGCTGTAGCCGAACCGCGAGAACACCGCGCACACCTCGGACTGCGGGAACGTCTCGTGCAGGAAGGCGGTCACCTCGGCAGCGCTCTGCCCCGCACCGACGACGACGAACCGGCCCGGCGTCCGGCCGTCGAGTTCGCGGACCCGGGTGAGCAGCTCCTGGTTGTGCCAGACCCGGTCCGACCTGCTGATGCCGGCCGGCAGATGCGGCTTGAGGCCGACGCCCAGCACCAGGTTGCGGGTCCGGTCGACCGACGTACCGTTCTGGCCGGCCGAGGTCACGTCGAAGGCGTCGATCACGCCGTCCGTGCGGACCGGGCGGACAGCCTGGACCTCGCGGTCGTAACGGACCACGTCGGAGACCTTGCTCGCGGCCCACTCGAGGTAGTCGTGGAACTCGATCCGCAGCGGGAACAGCGTCTTGTGGTTGATGAAGTCGATCAACCGGCCGTTCTGGTGCAGGTAGGTGAGGAAGCTGAACTCGCTGGCCGGGTTCCGCAGCGTCACCAGGTCCTTGAGGAACGACACCTGCATGGTCGCGTCCTCGATCAGCATCCCGCGGTGCCAGCCGAACCGGGCCTGCCGCTCCAGGAACAGCGCCCGGGGCGCCGCCTTGCCGCGTTCACCGGCCGCGATCGCCAGGGCCAGGTTCGACGGACCGAACCCGACCCCGATCACGTCGTACACCGGATGTCCCGCCTGTGCCGCCAACCCGACCATGCCAGTCCTTTCCATCGCCCTTGGTTAGGTGAGGCTAACCTAAATAATTTCGGCAAACCACCCGCGGGGCCACATCCCACCGGGGAAAGCTCACGCGGTGGGGAAAGGTGCTATAAGGCTGCCGATTTAGGTTAGCCTCCCCTTCCTTGATCGGCATCAGCGGCCGCGTGTCGGGCCGGGTTGCGCGATGGTTATTAGTCGGCTAAGTTCTTTTGCTTAGTCGGCTAATGAGTCGACTCTACCGCGAGGAGAAGCGTTGTGGAGTTGGGATTGCAGGGCAAACGAGTACTGGTGACCGGGGCATCGTCCGGGATCGGACGGGAGACCGCGCTGGGGTTCGCACGAGAGGGTGCGCGAGTGGCGATCACGTACCACTCGCGTCCGGACGCTGCCGCCGAAGTAGCGGCGGAGATCACATCGGCGGGAGGCGAGGCGTTCGCAGTACCGATGGATCTGGCGGCTCCGGAGTCGGTGGCCGCCGCTGTCGGCGGGACGGTCGAGAGGTTCGGCGGCCTCGACGTTCTGGTGGGCAACGCGGTCCATTGGGGTAGCGGCGACTTCCGCGACCGGCCGACCCGGATCGAGGACGCCAAACCGGACCAGTGGCTGCCGGTGTTGCGCGCCAATCTGGAGGGCAACTTCCACCTGGTCCAGCAGGCCGCGCCGGCCCTGCGCGAGTCGGATCAGGGGCGCCTGGTGCTGCTGTCGACCGACCTGACCGAGCGCGGCATGGCCGGATCCTGGGCGTACGGCGCCGCGAAGGCCGGGCTGCACGGGATGATCGCGAGCCTGCAACACGACCTCGGCCAGGACGGCGTACTGGTCAACATCATGATGCCTGGAATCACACTCGAGAACGGCAAGCACCGGGTGATCCCGGCCGACGTACTGGCTCAACTCACCCAGCAGTTCACCGCTCGCCGCCTGCCCGAGGCCGCCGACGTGGCCGCGGCCATCGTCTTCCTCTGCTCGGCCCGGACCACCGCCACCCAGGGCGAGATCGTCCGGGTGAACGGCGGCACCATGACTATGGCGTAGATCTGGGCTGACCGCCCTGGAATCACCGCTGACGGCGGCCCGGGCTTGTACCGTGGGGTCAAGGACACCCAGAAGGAGTGTTGTGATGACCCGGGCGCTGATCGTGGTCGATGTGCAGAACGACTTCTGCGAGGGCGGAAGTCTGGCGGTCAGTGGCGGTGCGGACGTCGCCTTCCGGATCGGCGAACTGCTGCACCGGTGGTACGAGGCCGAGCCGGGCGAGAAGGACTACACCTATGTCATCGCGACCCGGGATCACCATATCGACCCGGGTGACCACTTCTCCGACACGCCCGACTTCGTCAACTCCTGGCCGCGACACTGCGTCGCCGGCACCGACGGCGTCGGTTTCCACCCGAACCTCGACCCGCAGCCGTTCGACGCGATCTTCGACAAGGGCGAGTACGCCGCGGCGTACTCCGGCTTCGAAGGCAAATGCCACGACAACGGCAAACCCCTGGCCGACTGGCTCCGCGACAAGGGCGTCACCCAGGTAGACGTCTGCGGCATCGCCACGGACTACTGCGTCAAGGCAACCGCCATGGACGCACATCGAGAGGGCTTCGGTACTACGGTCCTGACGGGCCTGACGGCCGGCGTCGCACCGGGGAGCACGGAACAGGCCATCACAGACCTACGCACTGCGGGCGTGACGCTCACCTAGCCCGCACCTCCGGTCGCCACTAGCGGACTGGGGCTCCGGGGCCGAGGGGGATGCCTAGGGCCCACCAGGCCAGGAAGAGGAGGGTCCAGGCGATCGTCATCGAGATGGCCAGTGGGATCGTGTACGACGCCAGGGTGCCTACGCCGGCGTCTTTGCGGTAGCGCTGGAGGAAGCCGAGTGCCATCACGAAGTACGGGCTCATGGGGGTGATGGCGGTCGAGCCCGAGTCGGCGATCCGGAACAGCGCCTGGGTGGTTTCGGCCGGGACGTTCAGCAGCAGCATCATCGGGACCAGGATCGGTGCCGTCAGCGACCACATCGCCGAGCCGCTGGTGACGAGGATGTTGATCAGCGTCAGCAACACCAGGATGCCAAGGAAGATCACTACCGTCGGCGCGCCCAGATCGCCCAGCCAGCGGGCTGATTCGGCCGACAGCAGGTCGCCGATACGGCTCCAGCTGAAGTAGGCGAGGAACTGGGCGATCGCGAAGAACAGCACCAGCACCGGCGCCATCTGCTTGATTCCCTCCGCCATCAGCTTCGTCACCTCGGCGGCCTTCTCGATCGCCCCGACCGTGACGCCGTAGGTGATCCCGACCAGCCCGAAGAGTACGGCGACGACCATCGCGATCCCGTCCAGGAACGGCGAGTCGACGATGCTGCCGTTCTCACCCCGCAGCGGCGAGTCGTGCGGGACCAGTACGGCGACGACCGCCACCGCCGCCAGCCCGAACACGATCGTTGCCCGCAGCAACCCGGTCCGCTCGCGGGCGGACAGCCGCAGCGCGTCCGGATCGTCACCAGGCGCGTCCGGATCCGCTTCCAGGTCGTCGCGCTTGCTCAGTACCAACCGGGTGACGAGCGTGATGACGAGCGCGAGCAGTACCGACGAGGCGATGTTGAAGAACCAGTTCGACAGCGGCGAGATCGACGCGTCCGGGTCGACCGTCTTGGCCGCGGCCTCGGTGATGCCGGCGAAGATCGCGTCGTTCGGCGTCGGGATCGGGCTGGCGTCGTACCCGGAGGCGATCGCCGTGTAGGCGACCACGATGCCGAGGATCGGCGACCGGCCGACCGCGCGGAAGGCGAGCCCGCCGAGCGGTACCAGGATGATGTACGCCGCCGCGGAGGCGACGTGCGCCATCGTGCCGGCGAACGCGACCGCGAAGACCACCATCGAGGTCGGCACCCGGGAGACGCTGACCTTCATCAGCGACTGCAGGAACCCGGTCCGCTCGGCCAGCGCGACACCCATGATCACCACGACGATGGTGGCCATCGGCGGGAACTCGGCGAAGTTCGAGACCGCGGTCGAGACGGCCATCTGCAGGCCCTCGCCGGACAGCAGGTTCTGCACCGCGACGGTCTTGCCGTCCTTCGGCGAGACCACCGACACGTCCAGCGCCGCGAGGATCGCGCTCACCACGGCGAGGATCGCGGACAGGATCCAGAACAGCCAGAACGGGTGCGGCAGGGCGTTGCCGGCCCGCTCGATCACGGCCATCGCCCGGACCAGGCGTGGCAGCTCCTTCGGATCGGTAGCGGTCGTGGTCATCTCAGTTCCTCAACTTGTGCGACTTGAAGAAGGCACCGATCAGCTCATGCGCCTCGAAGGTCTGGGTCACATAACCAGGCCCCGAGGACGCGTCGGACCCGGGCCACGAGTGGCCGCCGTCGGTAACAGCGACGTGTACTACGTCCGCTTCGCAACCCTTGTAGGTGGTGATCAGCGTGTCGTCGCCGAGCTGACTCGTCCGCGGCTCCGTCGAGCACTGGTTCCGCACGGACCAGTCGCGGACCCACGTCTGCACGCTCGGAAGGTCGCGCTCGCCATCGCCGTCGTACGGGATGGTGGTGTCGCCGGTGCCGTGGATGTCGAGCACAGGGATCGGCCGGCTCGGCTCGCATCGCTTGCCCTGCTGGTAGAACGCGCCGGCGACGGGAGCGATCGCGGCGAACCGGTCGGCCATCACGCAGGCCAGGATGCCGGTGAACCCGGCGCCATTGGACTTGCCGGTCGCGTACACGGCGTTCCGGTCGACGCAGAAGCCCGCCTCCAGCGTGTTCAGCAGGTCGGCGGTGAACTTCACGTCGTCGACACCCTTGGCCGAGTACGGCGCGCCTTGCCAGGCCTGCTTGGCCTCGTCACCGAGTACACCGTTGGGGTAGGCAACGATCGCGTTCAGCTTGGAGAGATCCGAGAAGGCCTCGGTGAACGCCCCGGTCTTGCCCCGACCGTGGTACACGACGATCAGCGGGTACGCCGATTGCGCGCGGTACCCGGTCGGCAGGTGCAGCCGGTAAGTCCGGGTGATTCCGCCGCTGACCAACTGGTAGTCGGCGCTGGTGCCAGCCGGTTGAGTTGATTGCTTCTGACAACCTGTACTGCGGGAGACCTGCTGGCTGGGCGCGGCCGTTGCCGGGAGCAACGGGGAGCTGGCTACGGCGGTCACCAGGCCGGCCGCGGCCAGGCCTGCGGCGAGCAGTGTTTTCGGGCGGGTGAGGTTCATCAGGGGTGCCTCCTCGGGCCGGCGGCCTGCAGGCGGGCAGGCACGCGCCTGGAACGCATCGGGCGATCCAGTGAAAGGTGAAGTGGTGCGGGGTACCGCGAGGTCAGGCCGTGAGCAACTCGTCGGCGAAGGCAGCAATGCGGTCTGCGGCGGTCTCGACCAGGAGCCGGCCGTCCTCGGCAGTGGCACGTCGGGGATCACCCAGGACGCCACGCTTGTGATACGTGTCGAACCCGACGGACAGGCGTGGACCTTGGGCCTGCCGGGACAGCCGGGCTTTCGGAGTCAGTTCGTCTAGCTGAGTGGCGCCGGGCTCCAGGAGGTCGGCCTGGACAAGCTCGGGCGCGAGGTAGAGCATCTGGGCGGTCTCGGCCTCGCCTGCGTGGCCGTGCACCTGGCTGACCTCCATGGCGGCGATCAGGTCGGAGACCAAGGGCGTGATGGGTGTCCACGCGAAGGTGAGATCGGGTTGCAGGACGTACTCCTGGGCCAGTACCGAGAGCGCGGGGTTGTTGCCGCCGTGGCCGGTGATGACGAGGAACTGGTTCCAGCCGTGCCGGTGCAGGCTGGCGATCAGCTCACGCAGTACGGACTGGAAGGTTGCTGGGGACAACGTCATGGTGCCGGCAAAGGCCAGGTGGTGTGGCGATACGCCGTAGTTGACCGGCGGGGCGATCACCGCACGGCCGTCGAGCCGGCCGGCTACCAAGTCGGCGACGCCGGTCGCGCGGACGGTGTCGGTGGACATCGCCATCCCACCGCCGTGCTGCTCCTGGGCGCCGACCGGAATGATCACCAACGGCGCCAGCCGGACGGCATCCCGCGCTTGGTCGGTGGTCATCTCCGCCAACTTGTTGCTCATGGCAACTCCGGGAAGTCAGCAGCCTCGATGGCGCGCTGAATATGCTCAAGATGCTCCCGAGTCAGCCGCTCAGCCGCGGCCGCATCGCCGGCCCGGACCGCGTCGACGATCGCTCGGTGCTCCTCGTGGTCGCGGTTGCGGTTGTCGTACAACTGGCGGATCTGTTGCTGCTCACGGACGCGCACCTTCAGCAGCGACGCGAGCAACTCCTCGACGAGCGGATTGCCGGAGGCTGCTGCCAGCTCCACATGGAAGTTCAACGCGAAGGCCGGCCCGCCGGGCGGGGTGAGCGCGTTGGTGACGGCGGCTTCCAGTCGCTCGAGGTTCTCCGGCTGACGCGAGACGGCTGCCTCGCGCGCTACCGCAGGCTCGATCACCAGGCGTGCGCCGATCAACTGCAGGACCGACTCTTTGGTGATCGGTGGGCGGTGCGGGTTGGCGAGGACGACGTTGTTGATCGTCGGGCCTACGTAAGTGCCTGAGCCGTGACGGAATTCGACGGCGCCGGTGGCCTCCAGCTTGCGGAGGGCCTCGCGGATCGTCGGAGTGGTCAGCTCGAAGCGTTTCGCCAGCTCCCGTGCCGACGGGATCGCGTCCCCAGGGCCGAGGCCGGCGTCCCGGATGATGCCGAGGATCGCCTCGGTCAGCCGGTCCGACAGGCTCGGCGTCACGCCCACCGTTGAGTAAGTCACGAAGTGACTAAATCACTTAGCCTTTCCGTCGTCAAGAGTCTGCCTCTTACCTCAAGGGTTGATCACCACGGGGGCGCCGTTGGCGGTCAGGGACCAGTCGGTGGCGTGGAAGGTGTTCGGGTTCACCTCGCCGGTGGTGGTGACGTAGTCGATCATCAGCTGGTGGATCTCGACCTGGCGGTTGTAGACGACCGGCGCGGTCTTGACATGCGGGAAGTTGCCGCCGCCGGACTGCCGGTAGTTGTTGACCGCGACAACGAACTGCTGGTCGGCAGTCACCGGCACACCGCCGCACTGGAGGTCGGTGATCCGCGAGCCGGCCGGCTTGGCGATGTCGATCTTGTACGCCATCGGCTTGGCCAGGCCACCCATGATGTCGTAGTTGTAGTCCGGCGTACCGCTCGGCGCGGTCGGCGTCGGGGCGTTCGTCACCTGGTCCGACGGGAACGGGCCCGGGCCGCTGACCTGCTTGAAGTACCGCGCGGAGAACTCGAGGTAGTCCTTCACCTGAGCACCGGTCATCGTGACCGCGATCAGCGTGTTGTCGAAGATGTAGAGCCCGGCGACGTCGCGAACCGAGACCTCACCCGCGGGGATCGCGGCCGCCCGGTCGAGGCCGTAGTTGAACTCGTGGTTGCCGAGCGCGGCGGCGTCGTACCCGATCTCGTTCATCGCCGCGGCCATCGGATGCAGGTGGCCGCCCGTGATGGGCTGGATCTTGGCGAAGTAGTAGGCCAGCGGCGTGCCCTGGATGGTGTCGCCGGCGTCGAGCATCAGCGGCTTGGGCGCCCGCCGGTCCGCCGCGATCTGGCTGCGGACCGCGTCGACCAGGGTGGAGATCTTGGCCAGGCCGATGTCGTTGTGCGCGGTGTCGTCGTACTCCGCGTTCTTGAAGTAGTCCCAGTTGAAGACGTTGCCGTGCAGGTCGGATTCTTTACTTAGGCGGCTGGTGCTTGTGAGCCCGAATGGCCTGCCCGAGAGGCACGATACGTGCGCCACGCCGGGGGGTGATGCGGGGATGGCCCGGTCGCCGGGAGAGGATGCCGCCCATGACCTTGCCGCCCGGCAAACTGCTGCTCGTCGCCGCCATTCTGTTCGGAGCCGCCCTGGCCCACGCGGCCAAACCGCCCACACCGTCTGCCGCCGGCAACCATCGGGTCGCCTCCAGTCCGGCTTGGCGGGCGCCCGCCAAGCCGATTCAGGCGAAGTTCTCGAAGCAGAAGGTGGGCTCGTCGAAGCCAGGTCATCGGCCGAGCGCGGCCGGGCGGAAGAGCCACCCAACCGGTACTACGGTTGCGGCCGACTGGACGCTGGGCAACGACGGCAAGGTGATCTACCTGACCTTCGACGACGGCCCGCAGCCGATCTTCACCCCGAAAGTGCTCGCCGTGCTCGCCCGGCATCGCGCGAAGGCGACGTTCTTCGTGCTGGGGCGTGAGGCAGCGAAGTACCCGGAACTGGTCGAGACCACCCGCGCCCAGGGGCACACCATCGGCAACCACACCTGGGACCACCCGCTGCTCACGCACCTGACCCCGCAGCGGATCCGGCAGGAGATCTTCAGCGGCGTGAAGTCGAAGTGCTTCCGGCCGCCGTACCGCGACACGAACGCGACCGTGGCGGCGGTCGCGGCGGCGAACCACCAGCGGGAAGTGCTCTGGGACGTCGACACCTTGGACTGGGAGAAGCCGGGCGCGGCCAAGATCGAGCGCGCGATCCTGCGCGGCGCACACCCCGGCGCCGTCATCCTGATGCACGACGGCGGCGGCAGCCGCCCCCAAACCGTCGCCGCGCTTGACCGGGCGTTGACCCAACTGACCGCCCAGGGGTATTCGTTCCGCGCGCTGCCCTGCTGAGTCTTCTGAGGGCCAGGGCGAGGATCGCCGGCAACACTACGCTGCCGCCGATCATCCGCGTCCGCCGTACGGTCGCTCGGCGCCGCAGTACCTCTTGGTGGTTGAGACCTACCGTGAAGCTCTCGTTCATGGTGTTGAGCCTTGCCGCTAGCTGACGATCGACGCTTTGCCGTTGGAGAAGTGCTTCAGGGCCTGGTCGATCACGTGGACGGGCTGGTCGAGGGATTTCACCAGATAGAGGCCGGTCGGCTTGAGCAGCGGACTCGGCTTCACGACCGCTCTCACCGCCGGCTGGTCCAGCCCTCGTACTCCGGCGGTGGTCGCACCGATGCCTGGGGCAAGCTTCAGTTCGAGCACGAACTGCCCGAAGATCTTCACCTGCTTGAACCCGTGCACCGTCCCCCACGGCAGGATCACCGGGTACGCGGCACCTTCACAGGCCAGCTCCAGACCCTTGGGCGACATGCGCATCGCCACCGGCGGCAACTCGTTGGCGGCAATCCACCGCTGCCGCTCGCTGTCCAGCCGCAACGCCTGGACGGTGCTCAGTACCAGCGGAACCATTGCCGCGATCAACAACAACGCGAACGGCCACAACCCCGCGCCCCGAAAGGCCATCAACGCGGCCACAGCCCCAACGATGCCCAAGGCCCCAACCGCCAGAGTCGCCCAAGCCCCTCGCCGCTGCACCTTCCGAACCACAACCCGCCGCTGCGCCGCAGCCTGCCGATCAACGCCCACCACAAACGTCTGCACCGGACCCTGATCGCTCATCCCCCCACCCTCTCAGCCCACAGGTCCGCCCGCCCACCGACACGTACTACGTCCCCGGCACCGTGGTCCGCCGGCCACCCGGACCGGCAACACTCACAAAGCAGCTGCCCACCGCCCATCGCACGCTCAGCCACACCAAGCCAACACCACCAGAGACGACTTCATGAGTGCCGGCGGTCCGCTTCCAACCACCTCATCGCGAGAACTCCCCCCACCGCATCGCCTGCAACTCGCCTTCCAATCGCGACCTACTACTGCAAAATTGTCGCTATGAGCTAATATTGCAGTAGCAATGAGGAGGTGATGCAGTGGCGCTACTCGACATCGCAGATCTCGCGAGCGAGCAGTGGGGGCTAGTGACGACGGCACAAGCTGCTGCCGTGGGGGTCTCCGGGCCGACGATGGCCAGGCTTGCCCGCGACGAGGTGCTCCGGCGTCTCGAGCACGGCGTCTACAAGGTCAATGGCAGCGGATACGACCCGCGGGACGACCTGCGAGCGGCCTGGCTCCTTCTGGACCCGAAGCGGACCGCCTCACAGCGGATCAGCGAGCAACCGATCGATGCGGTCGTCTCGCATCGTTCCGCCGCGCGCCTTCTCGAACTGGGTGACCTCGATGCCGATCTCTTCGAGTTCACCGTCAACGGTCGCAAACAGACTCGCCGCAAAGACATCCGGATCCACGTCCGCAGTACCGACCTGCCGGCGGACGCGTGGTCCCTCGCCAGCGGCCTTCCAGTCACCACCGCGACGAGGACCATCGAAGATCTAGCCGCAAGCCAGACCGACGGCGGTCACCTTGCCGGCGTGGTTCGCGATGCGGTCTCGACCGCTGTGGTCGATCTAGATCAACTGAGCGACGTGCTACGTCCCTATGCCCACCGCTACGGAGCCCCACTCGGCGACGGCCGCTCCTTGATCCGCCGCTTCCTCCAAGAAGCCGGACTCCCCAAAACCACCCAGCAAGCCATGGAATTGCTCCAGCAACCCGACTGATGCTAAAGCCGTACGGCGGATGCGCGCGACCTGCGCACGCTTCGACACCAGTTCAGCCATTCGCGCAGCGTATCGCCGGGCCTCGGCCGCAGCCAGGAGTTTACCGACTGCCCGGCTGCGGCGATGCAGGAGCTGCGTGGGGAAAGGGCTACAGGCGGCGGCCCGCCCAGGTCCAGGCGTAGATGCCGTCGTCGACGGCCGCGCCGCCTTCGCCGAGTTCCAGCGGACGGAAGGTGTCGACCATGACTGCCAACTCCTCGAATGACTCGGCGCCGAGGGATGCTTCGATGGCTGACGGTTGAGGCCCGTGGGCGTAGCCGCCGGGGTGGAGGGAGATGGAGCCCAGGCCGATTCCTGAACCCTTGCGGGCTTCGTAGTCGCCGCCGCAGTAGAACATGACCTCGTCGGAGTCGACGTTCGAGTGGTAGTACGGGACCGGCACCGACAAGGGGTGGTAGTCGACCTTGCGCGGCACGAAGTTGCAGACGACGAAGTTGTTGGCTTCGAAGACCTGGTGGACCGGTGGCGGCTGGTGGATCCGGCCGGTGATCGGTTCGAAGTCGCTCACGTTGAAGGTGTACGGGTAGAGGCACCCGTCCCACCCGACCACGTCGAACGGATGGGTCGCATAGGTCATCCGGCTGCCCACAATGCCCCCGGCCCCGTTCCCGCGATGCTTCACGAGTACCTCGACATCGTTGCCCTCAACAACAAATGTCGAGCCGGGCGCGTGCAGGTCGCGTTCGCAGTACGGCGCGTGTTCGAGGAACTGGCCGAAGCGGCTCAGGTAGCGCTTGGGCGGCGCGATGTGGCTGTTGGCTTCGATGCAATACGCCTGTACGCCGTCCGCGCCCGGCAGCCAGCGATGCGTGGTGGCGCGCGGGATGATCACGTAGTCACCCTCGGCCGCCGGCAGCACACCGAAGCTGGTCTCGACCGTCGCGGAGCCGCGTTCGATGTAGACGCATTCGTCACCGATGGCGTTGCGATAATACGACGACGCGTCGTCCGCGACGACGTACGAGATGCGGACGTCGCCGTTGCCGAGGACCAGCCGGCGGTGCTCGACGACATTGTTGCCCTCGCCGGTCAGGAACAGGTCGTGCAGCTTCAGGTGCCGTGGCGTCAGCGGGTGGTTCGGCGTGGTGGCCAGATCGGGCAGCTCCCAGATCTGGGAGTCGACGATCGCCGACGGCACCCCCGCGTGGTACAGCAGCGACGAGTCCGACGAGAACCCCTCCTCGCCCATCAGCTCCTCGTAGTACAGGCCGCCGTCCGGTTTGCGGAACTGAGTGTGCCGCTTCGGCGGAATCCGCCCTGCCTGCCGATAGAACGCCATGACCCTTCTCCCAAACCAAATCCGATTATCGAACACCAGTGTCCGCTTACCGAAAGCATCCGTTAGGCTCGGACTCATGTCAACCATCCCTGCCCTGTTCCGGCACCTGGTCGACGACGCGGCCATGTTCCCGCCCGGCGACCTTCCCCTGGTCGATGCCGTCGCTGCGCACCGCCTGCACCGCCAGTCGGCGTACGCCGGGCTGGTCGGTCCGCTCATCTGCACCGACGAGGACCTGATGAAAGTGGCCGCGGAGGCCGCCAGGGCCGGCGAACCGCTCGAGGTCGCCGTCGTCATCACCGGCGGCGCGGGTGGGATCGAACCGGCCGTCCGGTACGGCGACCGCTCAGCCGACGTTGTCGTCAAGGCGATCGAGGTGCGCCTGCGGAACGAGGACGACCTGTCCCGCAACGCGCTGCGCGTGGTCCGCGCCTGCGACGACTGCCTGGACGAAGAGAGCGCTTTCGTGGAGATCGGCCTGGACGGCGCCTGGGAGCGCGCGCTCGATGTCGTCGCCGACGCCGGGTACGCGGCCAAGCTGCGCACCGGCGGCCTGGACGCGTCGCTCTTCCCGACGGCCGACCAGGTCGCCGCCTTCATCACCGCCTGCCTCGATCGCGAGGTGGCCTTCAAGTGCACGGCCGGTCTGCACAACGCAGTTCGCCATACCGCCGAAGACACCGGTTTCGAGCATCACGGCTTCCTGAACGTCCTGCTCGCCACCCGCGCCTCACTCGACGGCGCCGGCCAGGACGAGGTGGCCGCAGTACTGGAGGAGCGGGCCGGTGAGAGACTCGCCGCGACGGCAGCCGGCCTCTCGGACGAGCAGGCCGAAGGGACCCGCAGGTGGTTCACCTCCTTCGGGTCGTGCAGTATCGACGAACCCCGCCACGACCTGACCGCACTGAACCTGCTGGAGGCCCAGTGACCTGGATCGACATCCCCGCGAACTCCCCGTTCGGGCCCGGGAACCTGCCGCTCGGCATCTTCCGGCTCGGCGACGAGGAGCCGAGGATGGGCGCGGCGATCGGCGACCAGCTGATCGATCTCGCCCCGGTCGCGTCGGCGCAGATGCTCGACGGCTCGCAACTGTTCGCCGAGCCGACGCTGAACGCCTTCCTCGCGCTCGGCCGCCCGGCCTGGCACGCGACCCGGGAGTGGCTGCTCGACCTGGTCCGCAACGAAATCAACCGCGACGCCGTCGAACCGCACCTGATCCCGCAGTCCGCGGTGACCATGCAACTGCCGTTCGAGGTCGCCGACTACGTCGACTTCTACGCGTCGGAGCAGCACGCGACGAACCTCGGCCGGTTGTTCCGCCCGGACTCCGAACCGCTGCTACCGAACTGGAAACACCTCCCCGTCGGCTATCACGGCCGGGCCGGCACAGTTGTTGCCAGCGGCACCGACATCGTGCGGCCGAGCGGCCAGCGGAAGGCGCCCGCGGACGCAGTACCGACGTACGGGCCGTCGCAGCGACTCGACATCGAGGTGGAGCTCGGGTACGTCGTCGGCAGCCCGTCGACGCTCGGCCAGCCCGTCTCGGTCGAGGACTTCAAGGATCACGTGTACGGCGTTGTCGTAGTCAACGACTGGTCGGCGAGAGACCTGCAGGCGTGGGAGTACGTGCCGCTCGGCCCGTTCCTCGGCAAGTCGTTCGCCACCTCGATCTCGCCCTGGGTCGTGTCGCTGGAGGCACTCGAAGCGGCCGCCGTCCCGCTCGGCAAGCAGGAGCCTGCCGTGTTGCCCTACCTGGCCGGCGACGCGCTGACGAACTTCGACATCACCTTCGAGGTGTACTGGAACGGCGAGCACGTCAGCAGTCCGCCGTACCGGGACATGTACTGGTCACCGGCTCAGATGCTTGCCCACCTGTCGGTCAACGGCGCCTCGGTCCGGACCGGCGATCTGTTTGCCTCCGGCACCGTTTCTGGCGCGGAGAAAGACCAGCGCGGCTCGTTCATCGAACTCAGCTGGGGCGGCCGCGAACCGATCATGGTGAAGGGCGAGGAACGCACCTTCCTGCAGGACGGCGACGAGGTCACCATCACGGCCAGCGCGACCACCCCCGACGGCACCACCATCGGCCTCGGCTCGGTCACCGGCCGCATCCTTCCCGCCCACTAACCGAGGCCTCGATCCACTCCTTGAGTACGGCAGGAGGCCTCCGCACGTCTGGACACGTCCAACTTAATCGTTCACCAAATATGTTCATTAGTGTTTGTTTCTCTTGACTTCTTGCGGTTACGTACACAGAATCCCTGACACAGTGACCCGCCCGTCAGGAGTCGTACCGTGCCTCGACCCGTAATTCCCGCCTTAGCAGCCGCCGTGCTCGCGGCCGGCCTGCTCGTCGCCATTCCACCCACCGCTGCCACCGCCGGCCCCGCCGCGACGGACCTCACGCTGACTTCCCCCGAACTCACCGTGACCGTCGCCGCCGACTTCCCGCGCGTCATCCGGTACGCCGACAACGCGTCCGGCAAGTCGCTGGGCGGACAGCCCGACGCGATCTCGACCGTCACCGTCAACGGCACCGCCCGGACCGCCCGGCTGACCGCACCGCCGACGGTCAGCGGCAACCGGGCGACGTACAAGCTCGCCTTCGATGCACTGCCTGGCGTCGAACTGGATGCGAGCCTGGCGTTGAGCGGCCGGGTGACCACCTTCAGCATCGACGCGGTGCGCGACACCGAGGCCGCCCGGGTGCGCACCATCGACATTCCGGACCATGACCTGGTCTCCGTCGCGAGCACCGATGCGGGTGCGACCACCGCCTTCACCACGCTCGATCCGGACTCCACGCGGACCGCCGACAAGATCACCCCGGTGACCGCGGCGACCACGGCCGAGCCGGCCGCCACCGGAGCGGCGTACGCGTTCGTGAACACCAGCGGGCTGGCCGCCGGGATCGAGTCGAACTCGGTCTACGACAAGCCGTCCGGGCAGTCCGTGGACGACGGCGCGCGGTTCTGGCACCGGGCCCGCAAGGCTGCCGACGGGACCAGCCGGGTCGGCGTCTGGAGCGGCCAATGGACCTATCGCGCCGACACCTCGCCGTACACCGAGCCGTTGCCGTGGGCAAAGGTCGTGGTGACGCCGGATGCCAACAACGACGGTGGCGTCGACTGGCAGGACGGCGCGATCGCGTTCCGCTCGATCATGACGGAGCCGAAGGGTGGCGACCAGGTCAAGAACCGGGTGGTGACCCACATCCCGTTCAACTTCGCCAGCCAGGCGACGCATCCGTTCCTGCGCACGCTCGATGACGTCAAGCGGATCTCGCTCGCGACCGACGGTCTCGGGCAGATGGCGCTACTGAAGGGCTACGGCTCGGAAGGCCACGACTCGGCCCATCCGGACTATGGCGGCAACTACAACGTGCGGGCCGGCGGTCTCACGGACCTCAACACGCTGCTGAAGAAGGGCAAGGACTACAACGCCGCCTTCGGTGTACATGTGAACGCGACCGAGTCCTACCCGGAGGCCGACGCGTTCAGCGAGGATCTGGTCGACAAGACCAGCAAGGGCTGGAACTGGCTGAACCAGAGCTACTACATCAAGCAACGTCCTGACCTTGCCTCCAGCAACATCGTCAAGCGCTTCCAGCAGTTGCGGGACGAGACCGACGAGAACCTGCGGGAGCTGTACATCGACGTGTACTACCAGTCCGGCTGGCTCGCGGACGGCCTGAGCCGGCAACTCGCCGACCAGGGCTGGCAGATCGGCACCGAGTGGGCCGACCGGTTCGAGCGCTCGTCGCTGTGGTCGCACTGGGCCAACGACCTCGACTACGGCGGCGCCACCAACAAGGGGCTCAACTCCCAGATCATCCGGTTCGTCCGCAACCACGAGAAGGACGTCTGGAACGCCGACCCGATCCTCGGCCAGACGTCGATCGTCGAGTTCGAGGGCTGGACCGGCGAGACCGACTGGAACGCCTTCTACGCCAACATCTGGCAGCGCAACCTGCCGGCCAAGTTCCTCCAGCAGCAGAAGATCCTCGACTGGAACAGCAACGAGATCTCCTTCAGCGGCGGCGTCCGGGGAACGGTTGCCAATGGCAAGCGCACGGTCAGCGTCGGCGGCGCGAAGGTGCTCGACGGCGACAAGTACCTGCTGCCGTGGGACGGCAACAAGAAGCTCTACCACTACAACCCGGCCGGTGGCGCGACCACCTGGCAGGTCCCGGCAGCCTTCAGCACGGACCGCTTCACCGTCTACAAGCTGACCGACACAGGCCGCGTCAGGCTCGGTACTGCGCCCGTGCGCAACGGCAAGGTGACGCTGGCCGCCAATCCGGGCCAGCCCTATGTCCTGTACCCCGAGCAGGCGCCGCGGCTGGCGGACCCGCAGTGGGGCGAGGGTAGTCATCTGCAGGACCCCGGCTTCAACGCCGGCGACCTGAACGCCTGGGACCCGGCCGGCAACGCGTCGATCGCCACGCTTCCGAACGGTCAGCACGTCGCCGAGCTGGGAGCGGATCACACCACGCTCAAGCAGCGGATCCGCGGCCTCGTCCCCGGCCGCACCTACAGCGCCTCCGCGTGGATCGAGGTCGAGCCGGGCAAATCACGCAAGACCACGCTCGACGTCAATGGCACCTCCGTCGTCGTCGACCGGTCCACCGCGATGAACCGCGTTGCCGCCGATGACAAGCAGGGCCTGTACTACCAGCGGGCGCGGGTGGTCTTCGAGGCCAAGGGCATCACGGCCGACCTGACCATCAAGGCCGTCAGCGGCGCGGCCCGGGTCCGCATCGACGACGTACGGGTCGTCGAGACCAAGCGCCCGGCAGCCGGTCTGGTCGACGACTTCGAGAATGTCGACCAGGGCTGGGGCCCGTTCGTGAAGGGCGATGCGGGTGGCACCACCGACCCCCGGACCGTCCTGGCTAGCAAGCACGCGCCGTACACGCAGGCGGGCTGGAACGGGAAGCTCGTCGACGATGTGCTCGACGGCGAATGGTCGCTGAAGTCGCATGAGGAGAACCAGGGACTCGTCTACCGGACGACCCCGGCGACCGTGCCGTTCACGCCAGGGCACAAGTACAAGGTCAGCTTCGACTACGAGAGTGGTCAGGCCAGGCAGTACACCTGGGTGCAGGGCGTGGACCGGCCCAAATCCGTTGAGGTGAAGGCCACCCCGATCGGCGCCCAGCGGACCAAGGCGACGTTCAGCCAGGAGTTCGTGGCCGGGTGCGGTGGCGACTACTGGGTCGGCCTCCGCAAACTCTCCTCCGGCGGCGACCAGGCCGACTTCGTGATGGACAACTTCGCCGTCACCGACCTCGGCGCTTCCAGCGAAGCAGCAGACTGTACTTCGCTGAGCTTGTCCGGGGCCGGCCTCAACGGCATGGTCTCCGGCGAGGAGAACACGGTGGTCAGCACGTACACCAACAACGATGTGGTTGCCGTCAACAACATCACGCTGGCGCTCGCGGCTCCGGCGGGCTGGACCGTCGCGGCGACTACGCCGGCCACGCACGCGACTGTTGCCGCTGGCACCAGTGTCACGACGACCTGGTCGGTCACGCCTCCTGCCGGGACACCTGCGGGCAAGTACGTGCTCACGGCAACCGGTGGTCAGGCGTCCACGTCAGCTGAGGCGACTCTGCTGCCGCCGGGAATCGTTCCGCAGTCGCGGATCAAGGTGACCGACGTCAGCAGCGAGGACGTCGCGACCGATGGGGCGGCCATCGCTGCACTGGACGGAAACCCCAGCACGCTTTGGCATTCCGCCTGGTCCCAGGTGCCGACTCCGGCCGGCTATCCCCACCACATCACGCTCGACCTCGGTACGGCGTACCAGGTGAACGGGTTCAGCTACCTGCCGCGGCAGAGCGGGACGAACGGGATGTTCAAGGGGTACGAGGTTTACGTCAGTGCCGATGGGCAGAACTGGGGTACGCCGGTGAAGACCGGTGAGTTCCCCAACTCCAAGGACACCCAGCGGCTGGACTTCACCGCTAAGGCGGGCCGATACGTCAAGTTCGTCGGCACCAGCTCACTCAACGGCGCCGTCTTCGGTTCGGCCGCCGAGCTGAACGTCTACGGAACCCGCTAGACCACGGTGCACTAGACAATGGGAAAGCGGCGCCATCTCCCCCGAGGGTGGCGCCGCTTTCGCTTGCTCACTTGACGATGTTGATTGATACGGCGGTGCTGGTGGCCTTGGCGGTCACTACGCGGAACTTGTTCACGCCGACGCGGCCGCTCTGCACCCACACCGAGTAGGTGCCCTTGCTGGTCACCTTGGTGGTGGCCGGGAAGTTGACCCACTTGCCGCTCTGCAGGCGCTGCACCTGGACGACGGACTTGGCGGCGATGCCAGTGGTCTTGCCGGTGAAGGAGACCTTGGTCCAGACCTTCGCCGTCGCCTTGTCCGACTTGATCGTGATCGACGGCTTGGCCGCGACGTCCGTGCTGGTGATCCTGGTGGTCTGGTCCGGCGTCGCGTTGGCCTGCAACGCGCCGGCCACGCCGACCCCACCGGCGGCCAGAGCGATCCCGGCAACCACAGCGAAGGAACGACGAACGACCTGAGAGCGAGTGCGCATTTTCTTGGTTTCCCCTCGTATGTAACAGGTTCTGGTGAACCCGACATGAGGGGAGACGCTGCGGCTTCGCGAAAGGTTGTGTTACGACTCCGTCTCAGGACTATCGGGCAGAACCAGCCGAGCGCAGGCACCACCGCCGGGTGCCGTGCCGAAGGTCAGCTCGGCGCCGAGCACCTTCGCGTGTCCGGCGGCGATGGTCAGGCCGAGGCCGTGCCCGACGCCTCGCTCGGCCATCCCGGACCGGAACCGACGGGGGCCCTCGGCAATCAACTCCTCGGGGTAACCGTTGCCATGGTCCACCACTTCGATGGTCCGGCCCTGCACGGTCACCTCGATCGGCGGCAGGCCGTGCCGCAGTCCGTTGACGATCAGGTTCGCCAGGATGCGCTCGATCCGGCGCGAGTCGGTGGACACCGTCTCTTCCCGGCCGATCCGGTGGACCACGACACTGTCCGGCGCCAGCGACTGCTGCATCCGCAACCGGCCGACGGCCGATCCCACGAACGCGCCCAGTCCGACGTGCTCCAGATCAGCCTGCTCGACGCCGGAGTCGAACCGGGCGATCTCGAGCAGGTCCTCGACCAGCCGCCGCAGTACCTTGGCGCGGTCGCGGACCAACTCACTGGGCCGGCCAGGGGGCAACAGCTCGGCGGCGGTCAGCAGGCCGGTGACCGGCGTACGGAGGTCGTGGGCGACGTCCGCGGTGAATCTTCGCTCGGCTTCCAGCTGGCCGCGCAACGAACTGGCCATCGTGTCCAGGGCCGTCGCCAGCGCCTGGACTTCGTCCTTGCCTTTGCCCGCGGCGCCCGCGGCCGACGCGTCGAGATCCCCCGCGGCGATGCGGCGCGCAGTACCGGCGACTGAAACGATCCGGCGGGAGAGGCTGCCGGCCGCAACAACGCTGACCAGCGCGACCAGGGCGACCGTGCCGATGCCGCCGATGATCAGCGCCCGGCGCAAGGCGTTCATCGACGGGTCGTTGACGTCGTAGTCCTGCACGATCGACAGGATCTGGCCGTCCTTGACGCCGACGGCCGCCCACATCTTGGCGTTCGGCGAGCCGGTCTTGAAGGTGGCCCGCTTGCCGTCCATCACCGCGTCCCGCAACTGCGGCGGCAGATCCGGGTCTTCCAGCCGGGCCCCGAACACCGGTACTCCGCTGCGGTCGTAGCTCTGCGCCGCCAGCTGGATCCGCTCGTCCGCGAAACTGCGCGTGCGGTCCAGCCGGGCCGACTGGGCCTGGGTATAGACCGCAACGCACAACACCAGAATCGCGAGCGAAGAGACCAGGACGAAGATGAGGCCTAGCTTGCTCCTCAGGCCCATCAGGCGCGCAGCTTGTATCCGAATCCGCGCACGGTTTCGATTCGGTCCGCGCCGATCTTGGTCCGCAAGCGTTGCAGGTGGACGTCGACCAGCCGGCCGTCGCCGCCCCACTCGTAGTCCCAGACGCGCTGCAGCAGGGTGGACCTGCTCAGCACGACGCCCGGGTTGTTGGCGAACTCGATCAGCAGCTTCAGCTCGGTCGGGGTGAGCTGGACGGTGCTGCCGCCCCGCCGTACCTCGAGTGCCTCGCGATCCAGCTCCAGATCGCCGAACGACTCCACGCTCGCGCCGGTCGACGGAGCCGGCCGCTCAGGATCGGCCACCGCCCGCCGCATCACGGCACGCAACCGGGCCACCAGCACCTGGGTGTCGAACGGCTTGGTGACGTAGTCGTCCGCGCCGGCCTCCAGCCCGAGTACTACGTCCAGCGCGTCGCCGCGGGCGGACACCATCACGATCGGAACCGTGCTGGTCTCCCGGATCCGCCGGCACACGGAGATGCCGTCCAGGCCGGGCAGCATGATGTCGAGCATCACCGCGTCCGGATGGATCTTCTCGAAACTTTCGATCGCCTCCAGGCCGTCTTCGGCCGTCGTGACGTCGTACCCATGGCGTTCGAGGGTCAATTGGGTCGCCTCACGGATCACCGCGTCGTCCTCGACCATCAGGATGCGCGCTGCCGGTTCTTCCGGTACCACCGAAGTTCAGTCTCCCTCTTGGTCCTTCTTGCTCACCTTGGTCATCTGACCGCCGACCCAACGGTAGACCTCGACCCGGCGTCCGGACGGGCAGCAAGGCGCGTCGTCCAGCGTGAATAGCTGCGATTCCACCACCAGGTCGCCCTGCCGGCTGGGATTGATCTTCAACTGCTCGGCCTTCAAACTCCAAACCTGGCGTGGTCCGGTCGGCGTGGCGGCCATCAGAACAGCCCCGATGACGAATTTCTCGATCGTGTGGATCAGCACGACCAGCTGCGATCGGCCGCTCTTCATCACGTCGACGGAGGCGCCCCGGGTCAGGCAGCGCTGGATCTGCGTGCAGCCGACCAGCACCTGGCGGAAGTACGGATCCAGCCTCTTCTCGGCGAGCAGGCTGGCGCGGACCTCCGGCAGCGTCATCACGGCCGGAGTGACCTCGGGTGTCGTCGTCTCGCTCGGGCCGAAGCCGCGGTTGATCGACGGAACGGGTGTTGACGTGGCGACCGGCGCGTCGGCGCCCTCGACCCGCAGGCCGCTGCCGTTCGCGCAGCCGGAGAGCACGACGAGAACGGCCAGTACCAGCGCGGCCGGCAGAAACTGCCTTGCTCGCATGGGTGACCTCCTGCCTCGCCTCACCATGTTTCCCCCGTTTTCAGACAACTGACCCCCGGTTTCAGACAACTGCCTTCCATAGTGCGGCCGGCACGTCACATTCGACGGCCATGAACGTCGAATGGCCTCGGCAGTTCCGTTGCGGTTCAGTCACAGAACTTGGAAGAACCCTCACGAAACGACCTTGCCCGGATTCAGGATGTTTTTCGGGTCCAAGGCAGCCTTGATCGCGCGGTGTACCGAGATCGCCACCGGGCCGATCTCCTGCACCAGCCAATCGCGTTTCAGAACCCCCACACCGTGCTCGCCGGTGATCGTGCCGCCCAGCTCCAGACCGACCTCCATGATCTTGTCGAACGCCGCCTGCGCCCGCGCCGCCTGCTCCGGATCGGTCTCGTCGAACACGACGGTCGGGTGCATGTTGCCGTCTCCAGCATGACCGAGCACACCGACAGTGATGTCCAGGTCGAGCGCGATCTGCTCGACCGCGCCGATGAAGTCCGCGAGCCGGGACCGCGGTACGCAGACGTCGTCGATCATCGTCGTCCCGAGCTGCTCCAGCGCGATCAGCGCCGCCCGCCGGGCCTCCAGCAGCAACTCGCCCTCGGCCGGGTCGTCCGCCTCGATGCACTCGATCGCGCCGTACTGGCGGCAGAGCTTGGCCACGGTCGCCACGTCGGCGGCACCGGCTTCGCCACCCGCGTCCGACTGGGCGATCAGCATGGCTGCGGCCTCGGTCGGCAGGTCCATCCGCTTGTAGTCGTTGACCGCCTTGATGGTGGTCCGATCCATGATCTCCAGCAGCGACAACGAGACGCCGCTGCGGATGATCTCGACGATCGCCTCGCCGGCCGCGACACCGGAATCGAACAGGGCCGCCATCGTGCGCGGCCGGGCCGTCTGCGGCCGTAGGGCCAGCGTCGCCTCGGTGATGATGCCGAGAGTGCCCTCACTGCCGACGATCAGCTTGGTCAGGTCATAGCCCGCGACACCCTTGACGGTGCGCCGGCCGGTACGCAGTACCTGGCCGTCGGCCAGCACCACTTCGAGGGCGAGCACGTAGTCGGTCGTCACGCCGTACTTCACGCAGCACAGGCCGCCCGAGTTGGTCGACAGGTTGCCGCCGATCGAGCAGAACTCCCAGCTGGACGGGTCGGGCGGGTAGAACAGCCCCTGCTCGGCCACCGCGCGGGACAGGACGGCGTTGAACACGCCGGGCTGCGTCACGACGTACCGGTCGACGGGCTCGATCTCGAGGATCTTGTCCATCTTCTCCAGCGAGATGACCAGGCAGCCCTCGAGCGCGTTCGCCGCGCCCGAGAGCCCGGACCGGGCACCTTGGGGCACGACCGGGACGCCCGCGTCGGCGGCGATCTTCACCGCCGCCTGGACGTGAGCGGTCTCCCGCGCCAGCACCACCGCGATCGGCTCGCCGGCCGGGCAGAACATCGCCCGGTCGTACCGGTAGCTCTGGATCCGGTCGTGATCGGTCACCAGCGCCTCCGGCGGCAGCACCTGCCGAAGACGCTCGACTAGATCGTTCATATCCGTGAGCCTAGGCGGTTTCCGGGCCTATGGCAGTGGTTAGCGGGTCCGCCCGGTGGCGTTCTCCGAAATCTCTTTGTAGCCGCTGCCGTAGTTGTGGAACTCGCGGGCGATCGCGACGAACGTGACGCCGCCGTCGGTGGACTTCACCTTCGGCGTCCGGCAGGTTCGCTGCCCGGCCGTCACGGCGCCGTTGCCACCGCTGCTGTCACAGGACAGACTGCGGCCGGCGTTGGCGCCGCCGTACTGGACCAGATAGGCGTTGGCCTTCTGGTTGGTGGTCAGCCGCGGATTCATGGTGATCTCGGCCCAGTACTGCGAACAGCTGTCACGGACGAGCCGGACACTGCCCCAACTGGGAGGTCGATGGTCGCGCAGGATGCTTGCGGACGAGATGGATGTGGCACCTGAGCAGGTCGCGGCTGGTGCCGCCTGAGCTGAGGTGGCCAGGGCGATGACGCCGCCTCCGGCCAGACCCGCGGTGCTGAGCAAAATGCCCAGTGTCTTCATCGGAAAACCCTTCCTGAGCGCACGCCCCGACGCACACTCATTGGGCAGAGTACGCGAACCTCCCCTGACCTGACAGTCAATCCGGTAATCGGACACAGGACGGTGTGTCGCGAATGGGTCACGGTGGGTATGTGTCCCGACCGACAGGACATACTGCCTGTATCGCGGCCGGCCGCCGGCTCCGTGAGCGTGGCGGGCGGCCGAACGGCCGACTATGTCCTGTCGGTCGGGACAACGGTCACAGGTTGCCGCGGCGCTCCTGCTCGCGCTCGATCGCCTCGAACAGCGCCTTGAAGTTGCCCTTGCCGAAGCCGAGCGACCCGTGCCGCTCGATCAGCTCGTAGAACACCGTCGGCCGGTCACCGATCGGCTTGGTGAAGATCTGCAGCAGGTAGCCGTCCTCGTCGCGGTCGACCAGGATCTTGCGCGACTGCAGTTCCTCGATCGGCACCCGCACCTGGCCGATCCGCTCCCGCAGCTCCGGGTCCTCGTAGTACGAGTCGGGCGTGTTCAGGAACTCGACGCCGTTGGCGCGCATGATGTCGACGGTGCGCAGGATGTCGTTGGTGGCCAGCGCGATGTGCTGGGCGCCGGCGCCGTCATAGAACTCCAGGAACTCGTCGATCTGCGACTTCTTCTTCGCGATGGCCGGCTCGTTCAGCGGGAACTTGACCCGGTGGTTGCCGTTGGCGACCACCTTGCTCATCAGCGCGGAGTAGTCGGTGGCGATGTCGTCGCCGATGAACTCCGCCATGTTCACGAAGCCCATCACCTTGTTGTAGAAGCTGACCCACTCGTCCATCAGGCCGAGCTCGACGTTGCCGACCACGTGGTCGACCGCCTGGAAGAGCCGCTTCGGGTGCCCCTCCGGCCGGGTCACGGCCGTCTGCGCCTCGACGAAGCCGGGCAGGTACGGGCCGTCGTACTTCGAACGGTCGATCAGCGAGTGCCGCGTGTCGCCGTACGCCGCGATGGCGGCCCGGCGGACGGTGCCGTACTCGTCCGTCACGTCGTTCGGCTCCTCGAGCACCGTGGCGCCCTGGGCGCGGGCGTGCGCGATGCACTTGTCGACGTCCGGCACCTCGAGCGAGATGTCGCTGACGCCGTCGCCGTGCTTGCGGTGGTGCTCGTGCAGGGTGCTCGTCGGGGTCACGCCACCGGTGATGACGAACCGTGCCGAGCCGGCCTTGAGCACGAAGGCCTTGCTGTCCTTGTTGCCGGTCTCCGGGCCTGAGTACGCGACCAGGTCCATCCCGAACGCGAGCTGGTAGTACTTCGCGGTCTGGGTCGCGTTCCCGACGATGAACACGACGGCGTCCATGGCGGTGACGGGGAACGGGTCGGTGCTCTCGTCGTACGGCACCAGGCCGACAAGCTGCTTCAACTGGTCGAGGTCCAGATCGGCGTCGAGCTCTGCGGGGGTGAGGTCGGTGCTGGTCATCGGGGTCCTCCCGGTCGGGGTCGGCTTTCGGGTTGAGCTTTGCCCGGCCCGGACAGGTTGCGCAACAGAAGTATGTTTCACTGGACACTCTGATCAGGATTCTCAGGCTTCTTGTGGACTATTTGGTCACCCTGACCAGCGTCAAGCCATCTCGACTACGGGACACTAAAGGAGGGCACATGGCTGGAGTGGACGCGCTGGATGCCCGCATCCTCGATCTCTTCGCCGCCGAGCCACGCGTCGGCGTCCTGGAGGCATCCCGCCGGCTAGGCGTCGCCCGCGGCACCGTCCAGGCCCGCCTCGACCGCCTCTCCCGCGACGGCGTAGTCCGCGGCTGGGGCCCAGACGTCGACACCACCGCCATCGGCTACCCGGTCACAGCCTTCGCGACCCTACAAATCGAACAAGGCTCAGGCCACACGGCGGTCGCAGCAGCCCTCGCCGCAATCCCCGAGGTCCTGGAGGTCTACACCATCACCGGCGCCGAGGATCTGTGGTGCCGGATCGTGGCACGTTCCAACGCGGACCTTCAACGGGTGATCGACCAGGTAGTCATCGTCCGAGGCATCCAACGAGCCTCGACAGTCATCGCGCTCGCCGAGCAGGTGCCCCATCGCGTATTGCCGCTGCTGCACGCAGCTACTCATCCCTAACGGGCGGGCGATGCCCGCGAGGCGATGCGAGGTCGCGCGAGACAAGGCGCGAGGTAACGCGCAGCGTCACGAGCCTGCCGGCGCCTCACCTACCTGTGCCTGCCGGCGACCCCGCTCGCTGCAGTTTCAGTCGCGAGGTGACGCGCGGCGTCACGAGCCTGCCGGCGCCTCACCTACCTGTGCCTGCCCGGCGCCTCACCCACCTGGGCGCGCTGGCGACCGCCCCTGCAGTTTCTGTCGCGAGGTGACGCGCAGCGTCACGAGCCGGGCGACGGCTGGTCCCCGGACGTCAAGCCACGAGGCGACGCGAAGCGTCGCGAGTCCCGCGCCCGGGGCACTCGGACCGCCACCACTCAGCAAACCCACCCAGCGCCGTCTGCGGAGGCCCGGCTGAGCGTGGGCAACCGGCCTCAGCTCGAGTTGGTCAGTGGTGGAGGTCCGCCCAGATCGCTCGTGGCGCACGCCAGGGCTGGGCGGACTGATCCATGCCTGCTGTCGGGCGGGATGGACCTGTGGCGGACTGCGAGCGTGACGCCAGGTGACGCGAGACCCGAGGAGATGCAAGGTCGCACGAGACACGGGGAGACGCGAGGTCGCACGAGACACGGGGAAGACGCGAGGTCGCACGAGACACGGGGAGATGCGAGGTCGCACGAGACACGGGGAGATGCGAGGTCGCACGAGACACGGGGAAGACGCGAGGTGATGCGGAGCGGCGTGAGGTTGTTGCTGGGGTTAGGCGAGGCGTTTGGCTACTTCTACGGCGGCGCGGGCTACTCGGGGGCCTACGAAGTCGCGGTCGAGTTTGCCTAGGACTACTACGCCTATGGAGGCTTCTACGCCTGGGACGCCGAGGACCGGGGAGGAGACGCCCTGGGCGCCTGCCTGGAGTTCGCCGGCGGTGATGACGAAGGGGCGGCCGGCGGGGTCGGGCTTGCGGCGGCCGGCCAGGATCGCCTTGCCTGCCGCGCCCTGGTCGAGGGCGTGCCGGGAACCCATCCGGTACGAGACGTGGAAGTCGGTCCAGCTCGGTTCGATCACCGCGATCGCGAGCGCCTCGTCACCGTCCGCCACGGTCAGGTGGGCCGTCGCGCCGGTGTCTTCGGCGAGCGAGCGCAGTACCGGCAGGGCGGCGTCTCGCAGGGTCGGCTGGACCCGGCGGGAGTAGTGCAGCACGGCGAGGCCGAGCCGGGCGCGGCCCTCGCTGTCGCGGCGGACCAGCCGGTGGAGTTCGAGCGTGTTGACCAGGCGGTAGACGACAGTCCTGCTCACGCTTAGTGAGGCGGCCAGCTCGGTGATGGACAGGCCGTCCGGGGCGTCCGCCAGCAACTCGAGGACGGTGAGTCCCCGATCCAGCGTCTGGGACGTCTCAGCGGGCACAGCCGAAGCGTAACCGTTTTTCGGTCACGGCCCGATGGCCCCGTATCTTGCTGCCGTGCGAAATTACTGGGCGCTGCTCCCCGCGATCGCCATTTGCGTCGGTCTGATCCTGCTGTACGCCGTCCCGACCCTGATCAATCCGCAGTGGACGAACAGCATGCTGGGCCTGTTCCGGCAGTCGCCCGGCGGCGAGGAACCGGCCGCCCTCGGGCCCCGGCAGATCCGGTCCCGGCGGATGCTCGCCGGCGCCCTGGTGATCGCCGCGCTCGCCCTTGTCGGGTTCAACGTCTCGCTCAACCGGGAGGCGAACGGCTGCTACCAGGCGGCCAAGGCCTGGGGCGCGATCGACGAGAAGGAGACGGACGCCGACCCGTGCGTCGACAAGATCTTCGGCAACTTCATCAGCGACGGTGAGGGCGAGGTCCGCGAGAAGACGCAGCAGCCGGTCGCCGGCTACCAGCTGATCAAGGGCAACCCGCCGAAGTACCTCAAGTGGACGCAGAACCCGATCAAGGACAAAGAAGCGAACCTGCTGTTCGGCCTCGGCTTCAACTGCTCGTCCGAACTGATCGTCACCGAGGCCGACGACAAGATCACCGCGCTGATCGACGACACCGAGCCGTGCCCACCGGACAGCAAGATCGAGCTCATCCCGATCAAGCTCAAGAAGCCGCTCGGCGACCGCCCGGTCGTCACCGTCGGCGGTAAGCCCGTTACCCGGATCAACCCGGACATGCCGTCCTGGGGCACGGTGCTGAAGGAGCTGGCGACCGGCGGGTGAGGTCAGCGCAGTGCGCGGACCTCAGAGTCGTACCGGCGGAAGGGCTTGTTCCAGGCGAGCAGGATCAGCAGGCCGACGATGCACACGGCGGCGCACTAGCAGCGCGATCGTCGGGGTGGTGAGTGAGGCCGTCGTACCGGCCACGAAGTCGCCGAGCCTCGGGCCGCACGCGACGACCACGATGAAGACGCCCTGGAGCCGACCGCGCATCGGGTCCGGGGCGGCTGACTGTAAGACGGTGTTCCGGTACGCCGAGCTGACCATGTCCGCCGCACCCCGACAAGGCCAGCAGCGCGACGCCGAGCCAGATCGTGCGCGACAACCTGAAGAGCCCGACCGCGGTGGCGTAGACGGTGATCGCCACCACGATCGCCACGCCTTGCCGCCGGACCCGGCTCACCCAGCCGGAGAACAGCACGCCGACCAGCGCCCCGATCGCCGGCGCGGCCTGCAGCAGACCGACAGTCCGTACGCCGCCCGCGAAGAAGCCGCCAGCCACGGCTGGGAACAGCGCTCGCGGCTGAGCGAACACCATCGCCAGGATGTCGGCGACAAAGGTCGCCAGTAGCGCCGGAGCAGCCCGGAGGAAGCTGAAGCCCTCCAGTACCGAGCGCAGGCCGGCCCGGCGTACCAGCCCGGTCGGCGGGACCGGAGGCAGCCGGAACAGTGCGTAGAGCGCGGCGGTGAAGGTGAGGACATCAACCAGGTACGCCGCGCCGAACCCCTGCCAGGCGATCACCACGGCACCCAGCAACGGGCCGGCCGTGAAGCCGAGGTTGAACGCGGCCTGGCTGAGCGTGTTCGCGGCCGGCAGGAGTTCCGGGCGGACGAGCCGCGGGATGATCGCGGACCGTGCCGGGTTGTTGACCGCGAAACACGCCGACTGCACGGCGACGACGGCGTACAGGACCCAGACCCGGTTCCAGTGCAGCTCGGACTGGGCGACCAGCACCATCGAGAGCAGCCAAAGACCGCCGGACGAGACGAGCGTTAGTGCGCCGTGTCGGAGGTTGCGTTAGCGATAGCGGTGGTCAGGTGCGTGCCTGGGCGCCGGTAGCGCAACGGAACCTCCGACACGGCGCACTAACGTACGGCGGTCGATGGCGTCGGCCATCGCGCTGCCGTACAGCCCGAAGATGACTAGGGTGTGTCTCCTTGTCAGGTGCCGTGCCGAGTGCCGCGCAGCACGCACGAGACAAGGAGACACACCCTGGTGGGACCAGCGAGCAGAGTCCGACCAGGCCGACCGAGAAGGTCGAGTGGGTCAGTGCGTAGACCTGGATCGCGACCGTCACCGCGGTCATCTGCTGGCCCAGCTGCGAGACCGACGAGCCGATCCACAACCGGCGGAAGTCAGCTGACTCCTTCAGCGGACGGATGTCGGTCAGCAGACGGGCCACAGACCTGAACTTATGTCACGACGTGAAGAATGCGTCACCAGGGCAGGCGGCCGGCCTCCGCGTGGACTTCGCCGGTCGGGCCGTCAGCGTCGAGGGTGGCGAGCCGTACGGCGACGGCCGCGCCCTCGGCCGGCGTACGGGCTGCGTCCCAGCCGCCCATGTCCGTCGCGCAGTTGCCCGGGTCGGCGGCGTTGACGAGGATTCCGGAGCCACGGAGCTCGTTGGCGAGCATCACCGTGACCATGTTGACCGCGGCCTTGGACGAGTTGTAGCCGAGCGTCCGGACGGTCGACATCCGCGAGTCGGGATCGCCGACGAGCGTGAAGGACGCGAGTGAGGTGGACAGGTTGACGATGCGGGCGGCGGGGGCCTTGCGCAGTACTGGAAGCAGGGCGTTGGTGACGTCGACCAGGCCGATCACGTTGGTCTCGAACCCTGCGCGAAGCACGTCCGCGGCGATCTCGGTCACGCCCGCGTCGCCGGCGGGGATGATCGCGGCGTTGTTGACCAGGACGTCGAGCCGGCCGTGGTCGGCCTCGATCTTGGCGGCGGCCGCTCGGACCGAGTCGGGATCGGTCACCTCCAGCTGGATCGTCTCGGCCTTGATGCCATCGGCAACGAGTTCCTTGGTCGCGGCCTCGCCCCGAGCCAGGTCCCTGGCCCCGATCAGGACGGTGTAGCCCGCCTCGCCCAGCTGCCTGGCGATCTCCTTGCCGATTCCTTTGTTGGCGCCTGTGATGAGTGCGATCTTGTTGGTCATGGTCTTCAGCTTTGGCCGTTTCGCCCGGTCCAGGCAGAGCGGGCTGAGCCTGGGATCGGCGGTCCCTGGTTGGCGCCGGCGGGGCTTGAGATGCTGGGTGCATGGACAGGGCACAGCTGGCGGAGTTCCTGCGAATCCGGCGGGAGCGGCTGCGGCCGGACGATGTGGGCCTGCCCGCCGGACTCCGCCGCCGTACGCCGGGCCTGCGGCGCGAGGAGGTCGCGGGGCTGGCCACGATGTCGACGGACTACTACACCCGGTTGGAGCAGGGGCGTGGTCCGCGACCGTCCCGGCCGGTGCTGACTGGGTTGGCGCGAGCCCTGCGGCTGTCCGACGCCGAGCGGGCGCACCTGTTCCGGCTGGCTGGGGAGCAGCCCGCGCCACCGCCGGGACCGCCGTCGGACGTGCGCACCGGCGTACTGCGGATGTTGGCGCGACTCGACGTACCAGGGCTGGTGCTGGACGCGAAGTACGACGTACTGGCGTGGAACCCCTTGGCCGCCGCGCTGATCGCTGACTTCTCCGCAGTGCCGCAGCGGGAGCGGAACCTGTTGCGCCTGCGGTTCCTGTCCGGGTCGCGGCAGCGGGAGCGGTTCGGGGAGCAGCAGACCGTCGAGTTCGCGCGGGAGTCGGCGGCGGATCTGCGGGCGGCGACCGGGCGCTATCCCGAGGACCCGTCGATCGCGGCGCTGGTGGCGGACCTGGTCGACGGCAGCGAGGAGTTCGCCCGGATCTGGGCGCTGCATGAGGTCGCGACGCAGCAGAGCATGTGCCAAACGATCATCCACCCAGCTGTCGGCCGGATCGACGTGGTCTGCGAGGTCCTGGTCATCCCCGATCGCGACCAGCGCGTCATCCTCTACACGGCCGACCCGGGCTCCCCCTCGGACCAGGCCATCCGGCTGCTCGAGGTCGTCGGGACCCAATCGCTGACCACAGGTTGACATTCTGCCACCGTCAAGCGAGCGTTTGACCGTCACTATCTGACGAGAGGCGTTGCTTGATGCGTAAGTTAATTACCGCTGTCGCCGGTACTGCGGCCGCGGCGTTGCTGGTGGCGGTCGTGGGTCCCGCGGCGTCCGCTGCGCCTCCCGGGGAGATCGTCTTCGCGGATGAGTTCGACGGTAGCGCGATCGACCGGGGGAAGTGGGCGATCCACTCGAACGCGGAGGCCGACCAGTGCCTCGGCAACAAGGGCAACCAGCAACTCGAGTGGCACACGTGGGACGCGCTCGCCGTCGGTGGCGGCGTACTGACGATCACCGCTCGCAAGAACAACCCGCAGCCGGGGTACGAGTGGTCGAGCGGGCTGATCACGACGGCGCAGGCGTGCGGTCACGAGCCTGCGAACTCCTTCACCGTCAAGCCCGGTGACTATGTGGAGACGCGGCTGAAACTGCCTGCTGCGAAAGGGTTTTGGCCGTCCACTTGGACTTGGAACGGCAATGGGTCCAATGAGCAGGACACGTACGAGTTCTACAGCGACAACCATCGGAACCTGTACCTGACCAACCACCAGTCAGGTGGTGGCAGCTGCACCTACGAGTCGCCGGAGGACCTCACGAATGACTGGCACACCATCGGGCAGCAACTGGGTCCCGACAAGACGCGCTGGTACCTCGACGGCCAGCAGATCTGCGAGCAGGGCGCGTACGACGGCACCGGTGACGCGTTGATCCTGGACATGTTCGTCTACAGCGCGATCCCCCCGGAGGTCACCGAGGAGTCGATGCAGGTCGACTACGTCCGCGTCTACCGGGGTTAGGGCCAAGCCAGACAGGAGCACGGAGGGCGGGGGCACGGACGGCGGTGGCGCGGACGGCCGGTGCACGGACGGCGGGGGCACGGACGGCCGTGCACAGACGGCGGGGGCACGGACGGCTGCGCACACACGACCCGGCTCCGGAGCCCCGACACGCCGAGGGAAGCGCTTGCTGGCCGGTGCTAGGTATGCACCGGTGTCCGCACCTGCCGGCACAGTGCCCAGTTGGGTCTCGTCGCTGACCTTCGCCCGGCCAAACCCACCAGTGGCGGGCTCGGACCCTAACGGTGACCTTGAACAAGGTGTGCGCTGTCCAAGGTCACCAGAAGATGTTCAAGCCCACCACTGGTGGGCTCGCTCGCCTGGCCGACGAGCAAGCCGGTCCGGATCGACCCCGAGCTCCACGCGGCTGACCGGCTTGGGGTAGGGCACCTCGCGGGTTAGGCGCGGCGTTGGGTGGCCCAGTCTCGGATTAGTTCGATGCGGTCGCGGAGTTCGGCGGAGGAGGCGTGGGCCGCGGCTGGGCCGCCGAGTTTGCGGCGGAGGTCGGTGTGGATGACGCCGTGGGGTTGGCCGGTCCGGTGGTGCCAGGCGGCGACCAGGCCGTTCAGTTCACGGCGCAGCAGCGCAACCTGCTCGTGGGTGGCGAGCTCGACCGGGGTCGGGTCCTCGCGGTCGGAGGTCCCGCGCTGGGACTTCTTCTGCTGGGCCAGCGACTTGGCCTGCCGCTTGCGCAGCAGCTCGCGGACCTGATCGGGCTCCAGCAACCCGGGCAGCCCGAGGAAGTCCAGCTCCTCGTCCGACCCGATGTCGCCACCCGTCCCGTAGTCACCACCGTCGAAGACGACCCGGTCGAAGCTCGCATCCGACCCGAGCGCCTCGAACTTCGCGTCGAGATCGTCGCTCGCGCCCTCGGCCTGGTTCGCCTTCTTCAGCAGATCGTCCTCGAGAGCGAAGATGTCGCCGTCCTCGTTCGAGTTCCTGCGGCCGAGCACGTGGTCCCGCTCGACCTCCATCTCGGCCGCGAAGCTCAGCAACCGGGTCACCGACGGCACGAACACCGACGCCGTCTCACCCCGCTTGCGCGCCCGCACGAACCGCCCGACCGCCTGCGCGAAGAACAGCGGCGTAGAGGTCGGCGTCGCGTAAACCCCGACCGCCAGCCGCGGTACGTCGACGCCCTCGCTGACCATCCGCACGGCGACCATCCACCGCTGCCCGCCGTCGGAGAACGTCTGGATCTTCTTGCTCGCCGCCTTCTCGTCGGACAGTACGACGGTCGGCGCCTGGCCGGTCAGCTCGCGCAAGACCTTCGCGTACGCCCGGGCCGTGGTCTGGTCACCCGAGATGACCAGCCCGCCGGCGTCTGGCATGTGCCGCCGTACTTCGGTCAGCCGCTTGTCGGCGGCAGCCAGCACGGCCGGCATCCACTCGCCGGTCGGGGCGAGCGCAGTACGCAATGCCTGGGCGGTCAGGTCCTTGGTCAGTGGCTCACCGAGGCGGGCCGCGACCTCGTCACCGGCCTTGGTGCGCCAGCGCATCTCCCCGGAGTACGACATGAAGATGACCGGCCGTACGACGTGGTCGCGCAGCGCGTGACCGTAGCCGTAGGTGTAGTCGGCCTGGCTGCGCGCGACGCCGTCGTGGCCGTGCTCGTAGGTGACGAACGGGATCGGGTTGTCATCGCTGCGGAACGGCGTACCGGTCAGGGCGAGGCGCCGGGTGGCGGGGTCGAATGCCTCCCGCACTCCCTCACCCCAGCTGAGCGCGTCACCACCGTGGTGCACCTCGTCGAGGATGACCAGCGTGCGGAACTTCTCGGTCCGGACCCGAAAGGCCAGCGGGTTCATGGCGACGCCGGCGTACGTGACGGCGACACCCTGGAAGTCCTTGTTCGTCCGGCCCTTGCGTCCCGCGAACGCCGGGTCGATCGCGATCCCGGCCCGGTCGGCGGCATCGGCCCACTGGACCTTCAGGTGCTCGGTCGGCGTCACCACCGTGATCCGCTCGATCACCCGGCGATGCAACAGCTCGGCGGCGACGGTCAGCGCGAACGTCGTCTTGCCCGCGCCCGGCGTCGCGACCGCCAGGAAGTCCTTCTGCTGCTTGTCGAAGTAGAGCTGGAGTGCTTCCGCCTGCCAGGCCCGCAGCTTGCTCGCAGTGCCCCACGCGGCGCGGTCCGGATAGGCCGGAGGTAGCACGGCTGGTGCTGCTGGCACGTGCGAATCCACGGACGGCATACTCCCCCGATAGTCGACTGTCGGCCGTGCAGGAACGTTACCCGAGATCCCTCACAAGGTCAGATCGGCAGGCACCACGCTCACTGCGAACGGCGCCGTCAACCGCGCCACCTCGTCACCGGTGGCCTTCGCCACCTGCGCATATGCCCCGTCCCGCATCTCCCAGGCGATCAACTCCGGCGTGTCGGGATCGATCACCCAGTAAGACGCACACCCGGCCGCCTCCAGCCGGGAGAATTTCAGCATCACGTCGATCCGGCGCGTGCTCGGCGCCAACACCTCGACGGCAAGCAACGGCGCCGTCGGGAGATCGCGCTCGGTGAAGTCCTCGCGCCGGGCGACCAACAGGTCAGGCTGGAGGACGGTATTCCCGGAGATGACGACGTCGAACGGGGCGAAGAGCACCTCCAGTTCATCGGAGCAGGCAGCGAACAGCAGTCGGTAGACAGAAGCGACGACGCGCTGGTGCAGGCGCGATGGCGCCGGGGTCATGATCAGCGCCCCGTCGATGAGCTCGTAGCGGTGCCCGTCATTGGGCATCCGGTCGAGGTCGTCCCTGGTCAGCGGGCCGCTCGGTCGCCAGGGCGGCGAGTACTGCGGTTCGGATTCCATGATTGCCATGGTGCCTCCTTGTGATGGTCATACCTACAAAGTGCCGTCATCTGCCCCGGGTTGCCCCGGTTGTCCACAGGGCAATTCCAGTCCGGTCACCCTGTGGAGAAAGTGCGGGAGTTGGCGGCCGAGTCGACCTACACTCGTGGCTATGAGTACTCAGCTGAGCCCCGGCGCGGAGACGGTCACCGACGAGCGGACCAAGCCGTCGCTGGACGAGGGCGATCATGAGCGGTTCTCGCACTACGTGCCGAAGGACAAGCTCACCGAGGCGATGGTGATGGGCACCCCGGTCGTCGCCCTGTGCGGCAAGGTCTGGGTCCCGAGCCGCGACCCCCAGCGCTTCCCGGTCTGCCCGGAATGCAAAGAGATCTGGGAGTCCCTGAACCCCGGCGACGACGGCGACGACAACAAGGAGTAGTCGGGAGTCAGTTGTAGGTGGGGTCGTCCGGGTAGGTCGCCAAGTAGGCCATCTGGTCGCCTTGGCGGCGTAGGACGCGACGCCAGAGGCCTTCCGGTTGGAGGCTGAACACGTCGTCGGGTTCGGACGGTACGACGTACCAGGCGCCCTCGGTGATCTCGCCTTCCAGTTGGCCGCTGGACCAGCCTGCGTAGCCGGCGAAGATGCGCATTCGCTGGATCGCGCCCTCCAGCAGCGCCGGTGGTACGTCGAGGTCGATCAGCCCGATCCGCCCGAAGCACCCGCGCCAGCCCGGCGGATCGGCCGACTCGATCACCTCGGCGACCGCGAGAGCACTGTCCGTCCCCACCGGGCCGCCCATGAAGAGCACCCCAGGCTCGCTCACCGTCGTCGACCAGTCGGACAGCACCCGGTCGACCTCCAGGTCGGCGGCGCGGTTCACGACCACCCCGAGCGCACCGTCGTCGTCATGATCCAGCAGCAGAATCACCGACCGCCGAAAGGGCGGCTCGTCGAGCAGCGGGGTCGCCACCAGCAGCGAGCCGGTCAGGGTCGTGGCCGTCATGCACCCATCATGTCGTGCTCGGCAACTTTTGGGCACGGAGCGCGCGGAACCCGAGCCAGGCGCCCAGCGCCACCCCGCACAGGTCGGCGACCGAGTCGAGTGGGTCGCCACTGCGGAACGGCAGCCAGTAGTACTGGACCACCTCGCTGACAACAGCGTTGGCGGCGACCACAGGCAACAACCAGCGAGCCCGTACGCCGCTGCGCAGGCCGAGGTAGGCCACTGCCCCGAACAGCAGCAGGTGCGCGAACTTGTCGGAGTACGGGAACTGGACGTCGGAGCCGGCCTGTCGCGGCGCGTACACCCCGTACAGGTGAATCAGGCAGGCCGCCGCGAAGGCAGCCCGCCAGAACCACGCAGTACGAGACGTACGAAGGACAGGTTCACTCAAAGTGGAGTCAATCAAAGCAGGTGACTCAAACTCCGAGCGCCGGTGAGTCGTCCGGGAAGTGCTCCGCGGCCGGCGCCTTGCCACCGGCGGCGTCGCGGACGGCGTGCGCGACCCGTGTATGCACCTCCGGGTGGAAGACGCTCGGCACGATGTAGTCGGCGTTCAGCTCGTCGTCGGTGACCACCCCGGCCAGCGCCTTCGCGGCCGCCAGCTCCATCTGGATCGACACCTTCGACGACTGCGCGTCGAGCAGACCGCGGAAGACGCCCGGGAAGACCAGCACGTTGTTGATCTGGTTCGGGAAGTCGCTGCGGCCGGTCGCGACCACGGCCGCGTGCTCGTGCGCCGCCGCCGGGTCGACCTCCGGGTCCGGGTTGGCCAGCGCGAAGACGATCGCGTCCTTGTTCATCGTCGCGATGTCGTCGCCGTTCAGGATGTTCGGCGCCGAGACGCCGATGAACACGTCGGCACCGGCCAGCGCGCCCTTCAGGTCTCCGCTGTACTCCGCGGCGTTGGTGTTCTCCGCGATCCAGCGCAGCTCCGGCGACAGTCCGTCGCGCTCGGTGTGGATGACCCCGGCGATATCGGCGACGATCGTGTCCCGCACGCCGGCCTCGATCAGCAGCTTGAGGATCGCCGTACCGGCCGCGCCCGCGCCGGACAGCACGATGCGTACTTCGCTGATGTCCTTGCCGACCACGCGCAACGCGTTGAACAACGCGGCCAGCACGACGACCGCAGTACCGTGCTGGTCGTCGTGGAAGACCGGGATGTCGAGCTCCTCGCGCAGCCGGGCCTCGATCTCGAAGCAGCGCGGCGCGGAGATGTCCTCCAGGTTGATCCCGGCGAAGCCCGGCGCGATCGCCTTGACCACCGCGATGATCTCGTCGGTGTCCTGGGTGTCCAGGCACAGCGGCCAGGCGTCGATGCCGGCGAAGCGCTTGAACAGCGCGGCCTTGCCCTCCATCACCGGCAACGCGGCCTTCGGGCCGATGTTGCCCAGCCCCAGGACGGCGGAACCGTCAGTGACCACAGCGACGCTGTTGCGCTTGATCGTCAGCCGGCGGGCGTCGTCGGGGTTGGCCGCGATCGCCAGGCAGACCCGCGCGACACCCGGGGTGTAGATCATCGAGAGGTCGTCACGGTTGCGGATCGGGTGCTTGGCCTCCATCGAGATCTTGCCGCCGAGGTGCATCAGGAAGGTCCGGTCGGAGACCCGGCCGATCTCGACGCCCGGTACGGCGCGCATCGCCTCGACCAGCCGGCCGGCGTGCTCGGTGTCGGCGGCGGCACACGTCACGTCGATCCGCAGGCGCTCGTGGCCGGAGGCGGTCACGTCGAGCGCGGTGACGAGACCGCCGGCGTGCTCGACCGCGGTGGTCAGTTTGCTCACCGTCGAGCCACCCGCGGGGACCTCGAGGCGAACGGTGATGGAGTAGGAAACGCTCGGCAAGGCAGTCACGCGGGTGATCCTCTCATGTCACTGGTCATACCTGGAGGTTGTGTTCTTAAAGTGCACGGCGAGAAGCTGGGTAATCCATTACCCGGAAGGTTAGGGTTCGGTCAGTGAAGGGAGGACGATGCCGACGATCAGCGATGTGGCGGACCGGGCCGGGGTGTCGACGGCGACCGTGTCGCGGGCGCTGAATGGCAAGTCCACGGTCGATCCGGACCTGGTCGCGCGGGTCCGGAAGGCCGCCGAGGAGCTCGGCTACCAGCCCAACGGACCGGCCCGGAACCTGCGCCGTCAGGAGGCCGCCGTCATCGCGCTGATCATCTCCGACGTCGAGAACCCTTTCTTCACGGCGATCGCGCGCGGTGTCGAGGATGTCGCGCACGAGGTCGGCTACTCGGTCGTGCTCTGCAACTCCGACGAGAACGCCGACAAGGAGAACCGCTACATCGACATCGCGATCCAGGAGCGGGTGGCCGGCGTCATCCTGTCCCCCACCGGTACGACGACCAGCGTCGAGAAGCTGACGAAGCGCGGAACGGCCTTCGTGGCGGTCGATCGACCGCTGCCGGGGCAGGAGAGTGATGTCGTGCTCGTCGACACCAGACTCGCCGCCAGGCAAGCGACCGCGCACTTGATAGACCAGGGCTATCAACGGATCGGGTGTATCACCGGCCCATCAGGAGTCCGTACTGCGGACGACAGGCTCGCCGGGTACCGCGACGCGCTGAAGGCGGCCCGCCGACGGAGTACGACGAAGCTGGTACGGCGTACTGAGTACAAGGCGGCGGGGGCGCATCGGGCGGCCCAGGACTTGCTCGACCAGCCAGAGCCGCCGGATGCACTACTGGTGGCGAACAGCGCGATGGCGGTAGGTGTGCTTCAGGCGTTACAGGAGCACGGGATCCGGCCGGGCAAAGCGGTCGGCCTGGTCGCCTTCGATGACGCGCCGTGGGCCGCGCTGGTGGACCCGCCGCTGACGGTCGTGGCACAACCGGCGTACGAGATCGGTACCGTCGCCGCAAGGTTGCTATTGGCAAGGATCGCGGACAACACCCGGCCACCGACAGCCACCACCCTCGGCGCCCGCCTGATCAAACGAGGCAGCTCCCAACGGTAAACCCCACCCACCCGACTCCTACGTCGCCGCTCCCCACCCCCCAACTCCTGGGCTCCTCACTCGCCCCTCCGCTGCCTTGCCCTGGAGCAGGTCACGCAGAAGACGCCTACAGCCACGGCCGGCCTCAAGGGGTCGTTCGGCGCGTTCACTCTCAGAAATCAGCTGGGATGCGTTTGACACGACGTCAGCCACGGCTCGCCGACCTGTCATCACATCCAGCCAGCCCCTCCGCCTTTGGCCAAGGCAGCGGAGGGGCGACGGAGGAGCCCAGTAGCTGGGGGGTGGGGAGCAGCGTGGGTGGGGTTAGCGCGTGGGCGGGTCAGCCGGTGGGGTTCTCCTCGGCGTAGATGCTGGCGGCGTTTTCCTTGTCGATCAGGCGGGTCTTCAGGGTCTGGGTCTTCTCGATGGTGCCGCAGTCGACCAGGATCTTCTTGGCGGCGGCGATGGCTTCCTTGCCGTTGGTCGGGTAGGTGAAGGTGGCGCTGAGGCGGCCTTGTTCCACTGCCTTGATGCCGCCCGACGGGATCGGCAACGCGTCGATGCCGATGAACTTCATCTCCTTCTCGCGACCGACCGCCTTCGCGGCCAGGTAGGCGCCTTCGGCCATCGGGTCGTTGTGGGCGTAGACGAGATCGATCTTCGGGTTCGCCTTCAGCAGCGCGTCCATCTGCGCCTGGCCCTTCTCCCGCAGCCAGTCGCCGCTGGCGTCGGCGACGATCTTGAGCTTCGGGTTCGCCTTGATCGCGTCGATGAAGCCCTGGTGCCGCTCGGCCTGGGGCGTCGCGCCGGCCAGGCCCTTCAACTCCACCACGTTGCCACCCTGCGGCAGCAGCTTCTCCGCGACGTACTTGCCCGCCTCGGTGCCGATCTCAACGTTGTCGCCGCCGATGAAGCCGGTGTACGCGTCACCCTCGACCTTGCGGTCCAGCACGAGCACCGGGATGCCCTTGTCGAAGGCCTTCTTCACCACCGCGGTCAGCGGCTTGGCCTCGTTCGGGCTGATGATCAGCAGGTCGATCTGCTGGGTGATGTAGTTCTCCACGTCCGCGACCTGCTTGGCGTTGTCCTGCGCGGCATCGGCGAACTTCACCTCGAACTGCGACACCTCCTTGGCCGCCGCCTTGATGTCGTCGTCCATCCGTTGCCGATACGGCTCGGCGACGTTCGCCTGACTCATCCCGATCGTGTACTTGCCGTCGGCCCCCTTGCACTCCTTGGAGTTGCCGGCCTGTGGCTGGTCGGAAGTCCGTTCACTGGTGGTCCCACAGCCGGCCAGGACCAGCGCTGCAACGGCCGCGGTGGCCAGGGGTGCCTTGAGATTTCGCATGACGAGCCTTTCAGGAAGCGGGACGGAGTCGTTGCAGCGCGGCCGCGGCGACGATCACGAGTCCCTTGATCAGCAGCTGGATGTTCGATTCGATGTTGTTCAGGGCAAGGATGTTGTTCAGTACTCCGAGCAGCAGCGCGCCGGCCACCGTTCCGGCGACGGAGCCGCGGCCGCCGGCCAGGCTGGTGCCGCCGATCACCACGGCGGCGATCGCGTCGAGCTCGTAGCCGATTCCGTCGTTCGGGCTGCCCTGGTTGAGCTGGACGGCATGCACGATGCCGGCCAGCGCGGCGAGCAGCCCGCAGATCGCGAAGACGGCGATCTTCACCCGGATCACCGGTACGCCGGACAGCCGGGCGGCCTTCTCGTTGCCGCCGACCGCGTACAGATGCCGGGAGAACGCGCTGACCCGGAGGAAGACGACGGCGGCGATCGCGACCACCGCGAAGATCAGTACCGGGATCGGGACGAGTCCGCCGAAGGTCCGTTCGCCGAGGATCGCGAACGAGTTGGGCGCCTCGTTCGGACCGTTGCCGTAGGCAATCGCCACGCCTTGGCCGTCGGACCAGATTCTGGCCAGGCCGCGGGCTATCTGTAAGCCGGCAAGCGTGACGATGAACGACTGGATGCCGATCATCGCGGTCGCCATCCCCTGCAGGGCACCGAAGACGAGTCCGATCGCTAGTACCAGAACGACGGACGGCAGGAAACCCCAGTCGCTCTCGACCATCAGCACGGCCGAGCCGACCGCCGCCAGGCCGAGTACGGCGCCGACGGACAGGTCGATGCCGCCGATCAGGATCACGAACGTCATACCGACCGCGATGATGCCGATCTCGGACACCGCCCGAACGACGTTGGCGAGGTTGTCGGCGCTGACGAACAGGATCTCGCCGTCCCGTCGCGGCGAGAAGATGATCGCCGCGATGAACACGGCAAGCAATCCAAAAACACTTTGGAACCGGAAGAGCGTCGCCACCACACCGCCCGACTTCTCCGCGACCGCCGTCGGCGCTGACACAGCCTTGTCCTGCACGTCCGTCATTGGGCTCCTCCGGCGTCTTCGAACACAGCGCTTTCTCCCATCGCGGCGGCGAGCAGGTCGCCTTCGGCCGAGTCCGCGGTACTGAACGACGCCACGTCGCGACCGTCGCGTAGTACGACGACTCGGTCGCAGACGCCGACCAGTTCGGGGAGTTCCGACGACGCCAGCAGTACGCCGATGCCTTGGCCTGCCAGCTCTCCGAGCAGGCGGTAGATCTCTGCCTTGGCGCCGACATCGACACCCCGGGTCGGTTCGTCGAGCAGCAGCAAATGCGGCTCGGTCAGCAACATCCGCCCGAACACGACCTTCTGCTGGTTGCCGCCCGACAGCGTGCCGACCTCGTCCTGCAACCGCCCGAACTTCAACCGCAGCCGATCCGCCATCCGCACCGACGCGGACCGTTCCATCCGCCGAGCGATCACCCCCAGCCGCCCGTACGCCGGAAGGCTGGACACCACCGTGTTCGCGAGGATCGAGTGGAACAGCACCAATCCCGACGTACGCCGATCCTCGGGCACGAACCCGATCCCGTGCCGCAACGCATGACGCGGTCCACGTGGCTGGATCTGCTGACCCTGCAACACGATCCGCCCGGATCGCGTGCCACCCGGCGCAACGCCGTACAGGGTCTCGAGCAGCTCGGTCCGTCCGGAGCCCAGCAGGCCGGCCAGTCCGACGATCTCGCCGGCGCGGACCGTGAGCGAGATCCCAGCCGGGTCGCGCCGGCCGGGACGTGGACGGCGTGGGGTGAGAGCGAGATTCTCGACCCGGAGCAGCTCGTCACCGGTGGCCGCGTCCGGCGTGGTGAACATCGTCTGCACGGGCCGTCCGACCATCGCCTCGACCACCTCGGCGGTGCTCAGCGTCCGTGGGTCGAAGCTCGCCACGTTCTGGCCGTTGCGCAGGACCGACGCGCGATCGGCGACCTGGGCGATCTCCTCCATCCGGTGCGAGATGTAGACGATCCCGACGCCGCCGCGGCGCAGTTCGCGGATCACCACGAACAGCCGCTCGACCTCCGACGTGGTCAGCGCGGAGGTCGGCTCGTCCATGATCAGCACCCGCGCGTCGAGGGAGATCGCCTTGGCGATCGTGACGAGCTGCTGTTCGCCGATCCGGAGTTCACCGACCGGGCGACGGGGGTCGAGATCGACACCGCTGCGTTCGAGCAGCGCTCGCGCCTCGCGTTCCATCCGGCGCCGGTCGACCGTACGCAGCCGGGTGCGGAGCTCGCGGCCGAGGAAGATGTTGTCGGCGACCGGCAGGCCAGGCACCAGGTCGAGCTCCTGGTGGATCATCGCGATCCCGGCGGCCTGCGCGTCGGTCGGTCCGCTGAAGGAGACCGGCGAGCCGTTGATCTCGATCTGCCCGGCGTAGCCGGTGACGTCTCCGGACAGGATCTTCATCAGCGTGCTCTTACCGGCGCCGTTCTCGCCGAGCAACGCGTGCACCTCACCCGCACCGAGGGTGAAGTCGACGTCGCGGCAGGCCTGTACGCCGCCGTAGCGCTTGCCGATCCGCGACATCCGGACCAGGGCGGCGGCCTGGGGCATGACACCTCCGCGATCGGGTGAGTAATCGATTTCCCGGACGCTAGACCTGCGCCGCGCGCACCGTCAACCCCTCACCGAGATTAGGTCACCAGGGACGCACGACGGCACCCTTTCCACAGTGGTGGAAAGGGTGCCGTCGCAAGCCGTTTACTCGCCGTACAGTGGCGGGTCCACGCCCGGGTCCGAGGTGGTCCGGTGGTAGACCGACCGTGCGTCGAACTCTCCGCCGGTGACCTTGCCGAGGCCCTGAATCACGGTCGACGGCCCGTTCGCGTGGCCGATGGCGTACAGGTAGGCCACCTGGAGGTCGTTGTCGATGGCGAGCAGCAACGTGCCGGCTTTACCGCAGCGGGTGGCGATCAACTGCTCGAATCCCTGCCAGGTGGAGGCACGGACCTTCTTCACCACCGGCTTTAGCGGTGACGTCAGCGGCACGCGGATCGTGTAGAGCGCCCCGCCACGGGTGATCGCCAGGAAGGTGTCGTACGTCGCCGTCTGGCTGATCAATGTCATCGTCTTGACCGCCGCGAACCCTATGGCGGCCTTCCTGTCCATCCAGATGCCGTTCCGGATCGTCCAGCGGTAGAGCGTGCCTTCCCTGCTCAGGCCGTAGTGCGTCAGCCGGACCTTCGTGCTGCCGGGCACGGCGTACTCCGAGTTCACGAAGGCGTTGTAGTCCCAGCCGCCACCGACAGGCGACAACACCAGCGAGTCAGGAACGAGCTTTCCATCCGAGCCGAGAGTCCAGCGGCTGTGGTACATCGTCGAGTCGAGCACCAGATAGCCATCGTTTTCGACGGTCTGGGTGACCGTCGGCACGGAGGTGAAGGATCCGCTGAGCCTCACGAACCCCTGGGGGTAGACGCGGGGCACTTCTGTCCCAGCCGTGCGGGTCGGCGGAATGGCATTGACCGTGAAGCCGGCCACCCATCCATTCCGCTCCACCTCCCCGACTCGCTGCTGGCAACTCGCCTTGGCATTCGCGGTGCTGGTCGGTGCGTTGGTGGTGGCGTTCGCCGGACCCGCCACCATGCTGCCGGTCAAGAGCGCGGCGCCCAGAAGGGCCGCACCTCCTCGTGAACTCGTCATCGCAAGAACCTCCGAGAGCTGGTCGGGTCGCTACCAGCCTTGATGCAGCAGTTCGGCGGAAAGTTGCTACTCCTCGAGCCAGGCGCGAACTGACTCGTCGTGTTCACCGAGGCGCGGCGGCGGCAGGTTGGTTTCGCGCGCACCGGCGTACGGGTTGTCGTCGAAGCGGAGCGGTGGGCCGGGGAGCTGGATGCGGCCGAGGGTCGGGTGGTCGACGTCGATCAGGAGGCCCTGCGACCGCGTCTGCTCCCAGTCGTAGACCTGCTGGAAGTCACGCACCTTGCCCGCCGGGATCCCCGCCTCCTCGAGCCGGCGCAACCACTCGTCGGCCGGCTCGGCACTGAACGCGGCCTCGATCGCCGTGGTCAGCTCGTCACGATGCGCCACCCGTACTGCGTTCGCCGCGAACCGCTCGTCCGCCGGGTCCAGCCCGACGATCGGCGCGAACGTCCGCCACTGCCCTTCGCTGCCGACGGCGACCTGGACGATGTCGTCCTTGGTGCGATACATCCCGTACGGCGCGATCTGCGCGTGATGGTTGCCCACCCGCTCGGGCATCTCCCCAGCGACGGTCCACTTGGTGCCGTGGAACGCGTGGACGCCGACCACCGACGCCAGCAGACTCGTCCGGACCACGCGCCCCTTGCCCGTGACGCTCCGCTCGTGGAGCGCGGCGAGCACCCCGTAGGCGCCGTACATGCCGGCCAGCAGATCCGCGATCGGTACGCCGGTCTTGGTCGGCTCGACCGCGCCGGTGATGCTCATCAGCCCGCCCTCGCCCTGAGCGATCTGGTCGTACCCCGCGCGCCCACCCTCCGGCCCGTCATGCCCGAAGCCGGTGATCGACAAAATCACCAGCCCTGGGTTGAGCTCATGCAACCGCTCGACGGAGAACCCCAGCCGATCCAGTACGCCGGGCCGGAAGTTCTCCAGCAGCACGTCGGCCTTGCACACCAGCTTGCTCAGAAACTCCTTACCCTCTTCGGACTTCAGATCCGCCGTCACGGACTCCTTGTTCCGGTTGGCCGACAGAAAATACGTCGACTCCCCCTCGACGAACGGCGGCCCCCACCCCCGGCTGTCATCCCCACCCACCGGCGTCTCGACCTTGATCACCCGCGCCCCCAGATCCCCCAGCATCATCGCCGCATGCGGCCCAGCCAGCGCCCGGGTCAGATCCACGACCACGACATCAGAAAGAAGGTTCTGCACCCCGCCACCCTAGTGGGCTGATCAGAGCCCAGCAGTGTCCTTGACTGTGAGGTTGTACGTCGCCTGAACGGAGAAGTCACCACTGCTTCCCTTGATGACGAGCTGGTGCCGCCCGGCGGGAGGCGGACCGGCGGTGAACCAGATCCCGCATCTACTGGCGGGTTTATGGCTACGCCGTGCACAAAGTCGCGGCCGCTTTGGGTAGGGCCCGGGGGGCGACTTTGGGCACGAGGTGGGCATGGATCGCGGTGGCCGATTCGCTCACGCGTGCACGAAGTGGGGGCGGCCGCGCGACGGCTCGGGGAACGCGAGCGAGTCCGGGTTGGGGCTGGGTATCGCGTCCGTGGGACGGAGGCGCCTCCGGGACTAGGGAGCTTGGGCGAAGGGAGTCGTGATGTTCAGCGTGCGGTCGTCGCGTCGGGCCGGACCGCCGCCACTCACAAACCCCAACTGATCGCACCCGGCCAAGCGTGCACAGGCGTGCTCCCGGGCGGAAACGAGAGGTTTGTGAGTGGCGGAGGTCCGGGCCTGCCGCCCAACACCACGAACTCCGGCTGTAGTACTTGGCGTAGCCTGCGAATCAAGGGGCATCGGGAGGAGGGGGTTGTGATGGCGTTCACCGGAACTGGGAGTAAGGACGACCCGTGGGTGTTGAGTACGCCGCCCGGCGGGTCGCAGTACGAGGTGTATCGGGATGAGGACGCGGCGGAGTTGGTGTGTCGGGTGGGGAGCACCAAGTTGAGTTATCAGCTGCGGTGTATCGACGACCTGCACGGGATGCTCACGGCGCATGGCGACTGGATGGTGCTGGGGAACGCGGATGAGCAGAAGCCCGCGGCGCCCGGGACGGTTGAGGCGTGGGCGCGGGCGGAGGACAACCCGGTTGGTGGGTGGTACGGCGTGAAGAAGGGTTTTCGCGGGCGGTTCGCGAACTACGTTCCGCCGGTGCTGGAGGCGCTCGGGGTGGCCGAGGTCGAGCACAACGCTCGGAACAACAGGATGCGTGCGCTCTAGCGGACCTTGCGTACCAGGGAGGCCAGCCGTTGGGTTACGTCGCGGGGGCGTTCTTGCATCAGCATGTGGCCGGCGCCTGGGTACATCCAGAGGCGGGCGGAGGGAGCGAGGTGCGCTAGGCGGTTCCCGTGGCGAGGACCGATCAGGCGGTCGCGGGTGCCGTGCATGATCTCGAGCGGGATCGCGTCGAGCACCTTCAGCGCGTGCTCCCGGTCATGCAGCGTGAGAGCCTCGAAGAAGCCGGCGAATGAGCGGCCCGGTGTCGCGGCCAGGTCTGCCATCAGGATGTCCACCTCGGCCGGGTCCGCCTGCTTCCCGAACACCAGTTGCCGCACCGCAGGCCGGCGTACCCGAATCGATGCCCCCTGCAACCAAGCAGCCCGTACTGCGCGTCGCTCCATCCGCTGACCAGCAAGGTTCATCGCGCGAGGAGCCAGCAGCGATGCCGGCCCGTCGAGTCGCGCGGGCAATCCGAACGCCCGCGAGGTCAGCTGACCCGACGAGGTGGAGACCAGAGCGGCCGCCGCGATCCGCGACCCGATCAGCTCCGGCCGCTGCTCGGCCAGCGCCATCAAGGTCATCCCGCCCATCGAGTGCCCGGCGTACACCACCGGCCCATCCCCGACGACCTCGTCGAGCACGGCAGCCAGATCGTCCGCCAACTGCTCGATCCGCGTAGTACCAGCCGGCGCCGCCGACGAACGCCCGTGCCCGCGATGGTCGTAAGCCACCACCCGTACTGCGTCCGCCCCCAACACCCGAGGCAACCCGGCGAGCTGGTGATGCCAGCTCCGCGTCGAGCAAGTCCAGCCATGCGCAAGCACCACCGTCACCGGCGCATCCTGCGAACCGGTTGTCTCGACATGCAGCCGCACCCCGTCGGCAGTAACCACCCCGGACCGCTCAGCCCGCATCGCCACATCTCCCCCGGATCGCTCAGCCTGTTGCGTCATAGCTTCCCCAGTCTGTCCGTCCACTCGCCCAACCCACCCTTGCGGCGTTGCTGGTTGGTCCGCAACCTGACCAGCCTGTCGGCCACCGACGGTAGATGCCGCGCGACCGCGACTCCCACCCCGGTCGACCGAGTGGATGCCCGATTCCGCGGCGGGCGCGCAGAAGCAGCCACGTCGACGATCGTCCCAACCACCTGCGCCACCGTCTCGGCCGGCAAGAACAACCCAAGATCAACCCCACGAGCAAGCGACGCATCATGGATCGGCGTCGGCACATACCCCGGATAGATCACGCTCACGTCGATCGCCCGGCCATTCTCGATCCGCAACGCATCCGCATAAGTGTCGATCGCCCGCTTGGACACCAAGTACGACGCGGCGAGCGGCAGCGTCACATACGCGAGCCCGGAGGACACGAAGATCACCCGCCCACGCGCGGCCCGCAGTACGGGCATGGCAGCGGCCGTGACGCCCCAGCCAGCAAAGAGATTCACCTCGATCACCTTGCGGGCAACGGCATCCGGCGCCTCCCCTGCGAGAGCCGGTACGCCGATGCCCGCGTTGTTGATCAGCACGTCCAGCCCGCCGAGCCGCTCGACCGCCTCGTCGACGGCACCCGGGATCTGCTCCGCCTGCGTCAGGTCGCACTCGATGACGCCTTCACTCTTCTGCAGATCGAGCCCGATCACCTCGGCACCACGAGACCGCAGTTGCTCGACGGTCGCCGTACCGAAGGCTCCGGCAGCACCCGTGACGAGCGCCTTCTTGCCCCGCAGATCCCACGCTCGCCGCTTCCGTAGACCGGCGCGCCCGGTCATGCAGTTTCCCTTTCCAACTTGGAGCCTTCCAGGTGAGCCGCACGAAGCCGACCACCGCGCGCACCGCGACCGACCAGCCAGGCGATCCCGAGGATCTCCAGCGACCCGACCACGGCGAGCAGTGCGTACCCGCCGTTCCACATCCAGCGCGGTACGTCGGTCCGCTCCTCGCGCCGCAGTACCTGCTGCTCGCTGATGAACTCGACCGTCTGCCCGTTGCCGACCTGGACAGCCGGCTTCTCGATCGCCAGGTCTTCCGGCGCATAGACCCACATCGCGACCATGTCTCGCGGCCCTTGATGCAGCCTGACCATCGACTTCCACTTGCCAAACATCGGCAGCGGATCCGTCGACCGATAGGTGCCATCAGCAACCTTCTGCATCGCGTGCGTCATCTGCCCGCCACCCTGCCAGGCCAGCGCCTCAAACCAGCGCGCTCCATCGGCCGCGTCAGCAGGCTGCAGCTTCACCGTCACGTACGCCGTCGGCTGCGCCCCGGTCGCCACCGGCTCCAGCGACACCGTTGCCGTCACCCCCGGATCAGCCGACCGCGGTACACAGAAGAAGAGCGCCGCCAGTACTACGACCAGCCCGATCGCGCCGAGCTGATGCGTCCGGCGTACCGATGGGGTGTCGCGCACCTCGCCCGCCACCTCGGCGTACCGGGTGGCAAGCCAGGCACCGACCAGCCCAGCCCCGAGGCCGGTGACCACGCCGAAGCCGAGCGCCGACGGAAGCATCGAGGCCGGCCAGTGGATCGGCATCCACACCTGGCTCCATCCGTACTCCGCGGCCACGCCGACCGTGCCGATCAGCGCGCCGGAGACGAGCCCCAGCCGGAAGCGGTTCTTGTTGCCCAGAGCAAGTGCCGTCAACTCGACCAGCGCCGCCTCGACGATCAGCAGCGGGAAGTGGCCGAGGATCTCGCCGAGCGGCTGGTCTACCGCCCAGGCGATACCGCCGCGGATCACCAGGTAGACAGCGAGCGCGCCGAACGTCGTACCGGGTCCGCGCCGCGACCGCAGCAAAGTGAAGGCGAGTGCCGACCCGAAGACGATCAGGATCGGCTGCAGGATCAAGGGAAACTGCGGTACGCCGTAGTTGAACTCGGTGCTGAACAGGTCCCAGGCGATCAGCAATGCGCCGACGGCAACGATCTCCTGGAGGCGCCGGCGCAGGTTGATGCCGACCAGTTGCTCGACCTCGGCCGAGGCGAGCAGCCGGGCGAAGATCGACAGCACGACGCCGCCGATCATCAGCAGATGCGTCGGACCCCACAGCGTGACATCCTCGCCGAACAGCCGGTGCCAGACGTCGTCCAGTGGGAAGCCGACCAGCGCGAACGTGCCGCACACCGTCACCAGCGCCGCGCTGCACGGGATCCGCCAGCCCTTGGTCAGCTTGATCGTCCGGGCCGGCAACGGCTTGCGGGCCAGCGCGATCGGCAAGACGCCGGACACGATCACGCCCAGGATGCCGAAGAAGATCGGGTAGTGCGCCGGCGTACCGAACGGGCCGGTGTCGCGGCCGCTGTCGATGTGCACGGCGATGTCCCACCAGACCCCGAACGCGCAGGCGAGCAGCGAGACGGCGTGCAGGTACGGCGTCAGCGCGGCCCATCGGGGGACTCCGTCCAGTCTCCCGATGGTGTCCGCGAGGCGCCCTACCAGCGTCGCCCGTCCGGTGCGTTCCCGCCACAGCAGTACGGCGAGTGCGAAATAGAGCACCGAGACGAGCCCGGTGACGATCACGATCTGGTCGAACGTCGCGGTTCCGGTCGAGGCCGCCAAGGGGACGGTCATTCGGCACTCCTTCGGTTCGTACTGCGCGTCGGACACCAAGCATGCGCCATGGATGATGTTACATAAGATATGTAACGTGTAGTCTGGAACACTGTCAAGGGTGGGAGGACAGATGCCGGCCGAGTCGGCCCCGGAAGAGTTCACGGTCGACCAGCTCGCCGCCAAGGTGGGCATGACGGTGCGCAACGTCCGCGCGTACGCCGGCCGCGGGCTGATCCCGCCACCCCGCCTGGCCGGCCGGACCGGGTACTACGGTGCCGACCACGTGGCGCGACTCACACTCGTCCGCGAGCTGCTCGACAAGGGCTACACGCTGGCGGCGGTCGAGCGGATGATGAGCGAGCTCCCAGACGGCGCTCTCGCGCTGGGCGTGTTCGAGACGCTGGTCAGCCCCTGGACGCCGACCGAGCCCGAGGTGATCACCGAGCAGCAGCTGGCCGAGCGAGCGGGCATCCCGCACAACCCGGACACCATCACCCGGCTGGTCGAGCTGGGTATCGCCGAACGCCAGGACGACGGCCGGCTCCGGATCCCGAACCCGGATCTGCTCCGCACCGGCCTCGAGGTGATCAAGCTCGGCGTCCCGCTGGACGCGATCTTCGAGATGCTGCCCAAACTCTTCAACCACGCCGACGCGGTCGCCAAGATCTACGTCGAGTTGTTCCGCAGTACCGTCTGGCGCGAGTTCGCCGACGCGGGCCTGCCGGCTGACCGCTGGCCGGAGATCCAGCGCACGCTGGAGAACATCATTCCGCTGGCCGGGCAGGCTCTGGTGGCCGCCTTCCGCGAGTCGATGGGCCGCGAGATCGAGGTCGTCGCCTACGAGGAGCTCGGCCTCGACCCCGACGCGCTGCCCTCGACCGGCTGAGCCAGGTGCGCCTTGACGCCCTGCAGGAAGAAGTCCAGGCCTAGCGAGAACTGATCGCCCGAGTCCCCCACCGGTTCCGCGGCGACGGCGGCCATGGTCCATCGGGCCGTGGTCTCGAAGACCTTGCGGGCAACGGGTTCCGGGACACCAAGGTTGACCAGGGCAACGAGTTGCGCGCGGATCAGCGCCGCCCGCGATCCATCGCCCTCATCCCGGTACGGCGTCGCCTTGGCCTGGATCAGGCGGGCCAGGCCGGGGTGCCCGGCATAGAACTCACGCAGGCGATGGGCACCCGTCGTCGTCACCGCGATCCAGTCGTCGAGCGTCTCGACCCGTTGATAGGCCAGTCGCTCGGCCCCGAACGAGTCGAACGCGTTGCGGGCGACCAGTTCCAGCAACTCGTCCTTGTTCCGGACGTGGTGGTAGAGCGTCGGCGCCCGGACCTCCAGCCGCTCGGCGACCGAGCGCATGGTCAGCCCCTCGACCCCGCGCTCGGAGATCGCCGCCAGCGCCGCCTCGACGATCGCGGCGACGGAGATTCCCACGGCCGCGTGCGACGACGCGTCGCGCCTCATATTTCCCTCGCTTCTGGTCGTCTACTCCCGTTAGATTACTGTCTAACAGCATTAGACAGGAGACCGCCGGTGACACTGCATCCCAGCTATCCGATCAAGACCGACCGCCTCGACCTCCGGCCGCACCGGATGGACGATCTGGACGACCTGCTCGCGTTCCACTCCGACCCTGAAGTGGTGCGATACGTGCCGTGGCCGGTCCGGGACCGCGAACAGACCCGCGCGGCACTGGAGGTCAAACTCGGCCAGGGGGCCCTGACCGAGCCCGGCCAGTGGCTCGTACTGGCGATAGAACTGCGCGAGACCGGCACCGTGATCGGCGAGGTCCTCCTCAAGTGGGAAAGCGACACGAGCCGCCAAGGCGAGCTCGGCTTCGCACTGCACAACGGCTACCACGGCCGCGGCCTGGCCGCGGAGGCCGCGGGCGCAGTACTCCGCCTGGGGTTCGAAGACCTCGGGCTGCACCGCATCTGCGGCAACGTGATCAACGGCAACACCGCCTCGACCAAGCTTCTCGAGCGCCTGGGGATGCGCCAGGAAGGCCACCTGATCGAGAACATCTTCTTCAAAGGCAAGTGGTGCGACGAACTCGTCTACGCCGTTCGCGCCCAGGATTGGCGTCCGCTTTAGGCTCGGGCTGCGCTGACAGTTATCGTGTGATCGCAGATAGTCACACTTGTTGGCTCAGTCCTGAGGACGTTGATGAAGAAGGCAGTTCTGGTACTCGTCACGGCCGTCGCCGTGATCGCGGCGGCACTGATCCCCTCGGGGCGACCAGTGGAGGCCGCGACCTCGGGGTTCGGGTCGGCGTTGTCCGCGGTCAAGCAGGTGACCTGGCAGACCAACGCCAGCGTGAACGCGCTCGCCGTCGCCGGCAACACGGTGTACGCCGGCGGCCTGTTCACCCGGATCCGGCAGCCTGGCAAACGCGTCGGTCAGGGTGACGCGGCGCGGACCTATCTCGCCGCGTTCAACCGCACCACCGCCGCACCCACCCGGTTCGCGCCGAAGCTCGACGGGCCTGTCTGGAGCATCGCGACCAGCCCGAACGGCAAGTGGGTCGTCATCGGCGGGGACTTCACCACCGTCAACGGTCTCCCCCGCAAGCATCTCGCGATGTTCAGCGTCGCGACCGGCAAGCTCGTCGCCGGCTGGGATCCGGCGGTCGCCTACCGGGTCTCCGCGCTCGCGATCTCCGGCAACAGCGTGTACTTCGGCGGCTCGTTCGGCCGGGTGGACAACGTTGAACGCAACTACCTGGCCGCCGTGACCCTCAACACCGGAGTACTGCTGCCTTGGGATCCGGACGCGGACGACGAGGTCTTCGCGATCGATCTGTCCGACAACGGCACTCGCGTCTTCGTCGGCGGCGGCTTCAGCACGCTCAAGGGCGACGACCACTACGCGCTGGCGATGCTGAACACCACGACCGGCGCCGCCTACTCGATGCCGGCCGCGGCGGCCATCCCGGAGCCAGACCTGGATTGCGTCAGCCGGGTCAAGGACATCGACACACTTGGCAGCAAGGTCTTCGTCTCCAACGCCGGCAGCGGGCGAGGCTGCTACGACGGCGTACTGGCCGCTGATGCCAGGACTGGCAAGCTGCTCTGGCAGAACAACTGCCTGGGCGCCACCGAGGCGATCAAGGCGATCGGCAACTGGCTCTACAAGGGTTCGCACGCCCACGACTGCAGCCGCGACGGCGGTTTCAAGGAAGGCGCCGGTACCTTCCACCTGCTGGTCGAGAGCGCGATCAACGGCAAGCTCGGCCCGTGGTACCCGAACACCAACGGAGGCGGTACGACGGAAGTCGGGCCGCTGGCGTTCGCGTCCGGCGGCAACGACCTGTGGGTGGGCGGCGACTTCACCAGCGTGAACCGCACCGCCCAGCAGGGTCTCACCCGCTTCACCAACGCTCCGGGCGGTGCACAGCCTGGCCGCCCGGGCGCACCGAAGGCGTCGAGCACGCGCGCAGGCAAGGCGACGATCAGCTTCCCCACGGTGGTCGACGCGGACAGCATCGCCTTGACCTACACGCTGTTCCGGGGCACCACCAAGGTCGGTTCCTGGAAACGCAGTTCCTACTCGTGGGCGAAGCCGGCCGCAACGACCTTCACCGACACCCGCTTGAAGAGCGGCAAGGCGTACAGCTACCACGTCCAGGTGAGCGACGGGCGCAATCTCAGGAGCGGCGCTGCTACTGCAGTGAAGATCCGCTGATCCTTTGCGGCTCGTCCAGATCGCCGAGGTCGGCGTCCCAGTCGTCCTCGTCAGTCGCCTCGTTGTGGCGTGCGATTTTGAGGAAAGCGATGATCAGCAGGATCGGCCCGAGAACCATCGCCAGCTCGGGAATGCCACCCATGTGCAGCGCGATCACGAGGCCGTCACCAGCGCTATCCCACCGGCGGTGAAGGCAACCATCGCCGCCAGCATCGGGTACTGCGCCCGCCGCAGCTGGCGCCGGCGGAACAGCTGAGTCGCGCGATCGTGCGCGGACACTACCCCGAGTACGTGTCCGAGCACGATCGCGCCGATCTGGACGGCCGCGATCAGGCCGGTGCCCAGGAACGCATAGTCGATCCGCGCATCGCCCACACCGAGCAGGTCCCAGCCGCGGCCGAACGGATCCGTTGCCAACAGCAACCCTTCCTGGCCCTGGAACATCGCGAACGAGAAGTAGTGCGCGACGGCGTACCCGATCGCGATCGGCACCAGTGAGTGCACAAAAGCGCCTGGCAGGCCGGCGTACCCGAGCCCACCCGGCCTGATCCGGGCCGAACCGGTCGCCCGGGCGGCGAGCAGGAAGAGAGTCGCGACCACCGCGACCGCGACCAACAGGCCGAGCGTGTAGACGAGGATGTGCGCGGTCCGGCCGAGTTCGCCGGTGAGGTTGGTCCAGGCGGACCAGCGGCTGATGCCGTCGAAGGCGGTCGACCCGAGCAGCAGGCAGAGCAGGCCGACCATGCCACGCTCTTGCGGGATCGTGGCCAGGCCGGCGAGCGGGTTTCGGAGTACGAGCCGGTGCTGCTCGTCGCGGCCGAGCGGGCTGAGCTTGGCGAGCACCTCGGCGTACACCTCGAAGCTGTCGCCCGTGGCGAACCAGCGCGGGCCGTAGATGATGCCAGCGGCAACATTCACTGTGGCATAGACGGTGAGGAAGATCGCCACGACGAGCGGTTGAGAGCCTTCGGGGTAGGCAAGCTCCAGCCAGAGAAACCCGAGCAGTCCTGCGACGGCCGGCCAATAGGCGATGCGCGTCGGCAGATCGCGGTACGTCGTACGCGGCAGCAGTCCGGCGAGGGTGCGGAGCGGATTGGCCAGGCGCCAGACCGGGCCGAACACGAGCGACAGCGGGATGATGCCGACCCAGATCCAGACGTAGAGCCAGGTCGGCGCCGGGTTGAGGCCGGGTGAGCTGCTGCCGAACCACGCTGCCCCGAGCAGCAGCGCGAGTGCGGTGCATCCGATTGCCTTGAGCAACCACCGGGTGGGCTGGGCGTCGACCACGTTGGTCAGCCAGCGGAGCGGAGTACCGGTGGTGCGCTCGAAGCGCGGTTTCGACCAGAAGGCGGCGAGAGCGAAGAAGGAGACGGCCACTGCCGCGGCGGCGGAGTAGACAGCCAGCCAGAGCGGGACGGGCAAGTCACCTCGGCCGCCAATGCCGTGCAGCGGGACCAGCAGCACCACGGCGCCCTCCGATCGACTCGCTATATGACCAATCGAATGTAACACGCCCAATGTCACATAGCGAGACCTTGCAGACACCCCGGCCCGGCTCGCAACGCCCGCTCCGCTCCGCCGGATGCATCGCTTGCCGACACTGGCGGGCGCAGCCGCGGACGCTGGCTCATGCGCCACCGCCCAGGCGGCCCGTGCCAGCACTGAAATCGGGTCATGCGCCGGGGGCGGCCCGTGTGCCAGCACTAGAACCGGGGCGCGGACCGCCACCACTAACGAACCCAGCCCCAGCCCCCGACACACCGAGGGGAAACGATTGCTCGGGAGGTTAGATAGTGGTGGCCGTCCGGCCGTGCCGCCCAAACCTGATGCGGTCCTTGACTAACCGGCTTCGGAGGCTCGGAACCGAAGGTGCTGGCTAGGCGAAACGCCGGTGTCTTGTCCGGGCTGGCGATCTGCCCCTGCACCGCCACTCCTGGGACCCGATCACCCGCCGGAGCGCCAAGCCGACGAGGCGCATCGCAGCTGACTCACCAGCCGCCCGCGCGCGGTGGTCAGCGGGTCAGGTACTCGCTTCGGTCGAAGCGCCTGGTCAGCTGGCGGAACCGGAAGGTGAACGACGGCCAGAGCGTGGTGTTGCGCCCCTCGGCGTCGAGGTACCAGCTGGTGCAGCCGCCTCGGGTCCAGACTGTGTTCCGCATCGAGGAGCGGACCCCGTCGACGAACTCACGCTGCACCTCCGGCCGTACTTCGACCTGCCGCAACCGCTCGGCATCCATCGTCTGCAGCGCGTCCAGGATGTAGGCGATCTGCGACTCGATCATGAATACCATCGAGCTGTGCCCGAGGCCGGTGTTCGGCCCGATCAGCAGGAAGAAGTTCGGGAAGCCGGCGATCGCGGTACCGAGATGCGCCTCCATCCCATTCGCCCAGGCCTCGCGCAACGTCACCCCGTCGCGGCCGTGCAGCATGTCCATCACCGGCAGGTCGGTGACCCGGAACCCGGTGCCGTAGATGATCGTGTCGACCTCGTGCTTCACACCGTCGTCGGTGACGATACCGGTCGGGGTAACCTCGAGGACGGGCTCTGTGACGACCTCGACGTTCGGCTGCGCGACGGCCGGGTAGTAGTCGTCGGAGATCAGCACCCGCTTGCATCCGAGGGTGAAGTCCGGCGTCAGCTTCGCGCGCAGTTCGGGGTCGCGGATCTGCTGGCGCAGATGCCGCTCGGCGATCTTCTGGCCCTGCTTCATCATCGCGGGCAGTTTGGCGAAGCCGAGTACGAGCGACTCACGGCTCCAGTAGATCCCAGCCCGAACCGCCTTCTGCGCAAGGGGAAACGCGCGATAGACCCGCTTCTCGATGACACTGATCTTGCGATCAGGCCGCGGCATCACCCACGGCGGCGTCCGCTGGAAAAGATGCAACTCCTCGACGTCGGGCTGGATCGCCGGGACGAACTGGATCGCCGAAGCGCCGGTCCCGATCACCGCCACCTTGCGGCCACTCAGGTCCAGGTCGTGGTTCCACTGCGCGGAGTGGAAGACCTCCCCCTCGAACGACTCGATCCCCGGTAGCTTGGGGATCGACGGCTCGGCCAGCGGGCCCATCCCGGACAGCAGTACTTCGGCCGTGAAGTCGCCCTGACTCGTGTGGATCAGCCAGTGATCGTCCTGCCAGTGCGCCGACTCGACCGCGTGCCCGAAGCGGATGTGCGGCCGGACCCGGAATCCGTCGGTCACCTTCGCCAGGTACGCCTCGATCTCCGGCTGCGGCGAGAACGTGCTCGACCAGTCCGGGTTGGGCGCGAACGAGAAGGAGTACAGGTGCGACGGCACGTCACAGCGGCAGCCCGGGTACGTGTTGTCGCGCCAGGTCCCGCCGACGTCGGCGGCCCGCTCCAGGACGACGAAGTCGTGGTAGCCGGCCTGCTTGAGCCGCACGGCCATCCCGATCCCGGCGAATCCGGTGCCGATCACGACGATCCGGTGATGCTGGCCTGCCGTCATAGAAGCCTCCTGAGGATGAACTTACTGCCAGTAAGTTACTCGGAGTCAGTTAGAGTGTGCAAGTGACCTCGACCACTGACAGCGCAGTACCGGCGAAGCGGCGACGGGATCGCGCGGCGCGTGAGCGGGAGATCCTTGACGCGGCCGAGCGGATCTTCGGCGAGCGGGGCTACCAGGGCACGTCGATGGACGACATCGCCGCCGCGGTCGGCGTCTCCAAACCGCTCGTCTACCAGTACTACGGCTCGAAGGATGGCCTCTTCCTCGCCTGCTTGTCCCGCCTGCGAGCCCAACTCCTGGACGCCGTCTCCGACGCGGTCCTCGCCGCCCCCGACGCCGAACAGGCCATGTACGCCGGGTTCGTCGCCTGGTTCACCTTCCTGGACGAGCACCCGCGCACCTGGTCCGTGATGGTCGACGAGGGCATGCTGTCAGCCGGCCCCGCAGCCGTTGCCGCCGACGAGGTCCGCGCCGAGTTCGTCGGCCTGATCGCGACAATGGTCCGCCTCAACCTCCCCGCCGACCACCCGGCCGACGACGACGAGATCCAGATCGTCGCCCAGACCGTCTCCGGCGCGACCGAACGCCTAGCCATCTGGCGCACCCGCAACGGCGGCACCCCAACCCCCGAAAAGGTCGCCACCACCCTCCAAAACCTCCTCTGGCACGGCCTGAACTCCCTCCGCCCCTAACCCCGTCCACCCGCCACCCCGGCCAGGCTTCCACCCGCCACCCCTAGCCCGGCCTGGTTCCCCGACGCCCGGATCACCGGCCCGTACGGCGCCCGCCCTGGCTCGGCGCCGACGCGGAGACCCAGCCCATCAATGGCCGCCACCACCCCTCACCCCAGCACCTCTACCACGCCTGGATCGCCGGCCAGGCTCCGCTCTACCGCGCGACTGATGGGATGGGACTCCGCCCACCCGGCGCCGCGACACTCGGCGTACCGGCCCGTACGGCGTCCGCCCGCCCGGCTCGGTCTCGACGCGGCGACCCAGCCCATCAATGGCCACCACCACCCCTCAACCCAGCACCCCACCACGCCTGGATCCGCCAGCCACGCGACGGTTTCCCGGGCGACTGATGGGATGGGGCTCCGGCCGGCCCCGCGCGGCTCGGAGTACCGCCGTGCGGTGGCCTGTTGGCGGGGGTCCGCGGTGTCGGAGTACCGGGCTGTGCGGTGGCGCTGAACGCGGGGGCGTGGTGTTTGGAGGGGCGGGGTGTGCGGGGGGTGGTGGGGTGGCGTGATGTGATCGACCCGTGGGTGTACTGCGGGTTCCGCCGACGGCGATGGTGCTGGGTGGCGTGGTGTCGGTGCAGCTCGGTGGGGCGCTGGCTGCCAAGCTGATCGAGCACTTGGGTGCCGCCGGCACCGTTTCCGTCCGGCTCGCGCTAGCCGTGCCGATCCTCCTGCTGATCGCCCGCCCAAGCCTGCGCAACCGCACCCGCCGGGACTTCCTCGCGGTAGTTGCCTTCGGCATCGTCCTCGGCCTGATGAACCTCTCCTTCTACCTGTCGCTGGAGCGCTTGCCGCTGGGCGTCGCAGTCACCATCGAGTTCATCGGCCCACTCGGCCTGGCCGCGGCGATGTCACGCAAGCGCCGGGACCTGGTCGCCGTCGCGGGCGCGGCGCTGGGCGTAGTACTGGTCAATGGGCATGAGCTGTCCGCGGTCGACTGGCTCGGCGTCGGGTTCGCCGGACTCGCCGGCGCGTTGTGGGCCTGCTACATCCTGCTCAGCGCGGAGACCGGCCGGCGATTCGCCCAGCTCGACGGTCTCGCGCTGGCGATGGTGGTGAGCACGCTCATCACCGCACCCGCCGGTCTCGTCACCGCGGGCAGCGAGTTGCTGCACTGGCGGTCCCTCGCACTCGGGCTGGCGATCGCCGTACTCTCGTCCGTCCTCCCCTACTCGCTGGAGACGCTCGCGCTGCGGCGGATGAAGCCGGTCGTGTTCGGCATCCTGATGAGCATCGAGCCGGCCGTCGGCGCGACCGCCGGCTTCCTGATCCTGAGCCAGCGGCTGGCCGTCATCCAGCTCGCCGGGATGGCCTGCGTGGTCGCCGCCTCGATCGCGATCACTCGCACGTCCCGCTCCGAGGCGCCCGACATCTGATCCGGCCGGGCCCAGATACATAGGATCTCCACGCTGAGAATGCGCATTCTGATAGCTGATGACGCCTTGACGCCGGTAAGTCATCCGAGGTTGACTTGCCCTGACTTCGGTCAGATCTCTTCTATATTCACCTTCGCAGTTTCCGCCCCCAAGAAGGTGCCTCGAGAAGGCGACCCGTTCGCTCGCTGCCCCCTGCGACCGGACGGCTTTCGTCGATCTCTTGAGCTGGACGGGAGCGGTGCGAGGGTCCATCCGAAAGGACACCGCCCCCATGAAGTCATCAAGGATGAAACTCCGAAGTCGGTGGGCCGTTGCCGGCCTCGCGCTGGCCACTGGCGTCGCCGGGCTGTTGACGGTCGTCGCCCCGGCCCGGTCGGCCGACGCCGCACAGAATGCTGTCACCGCGCCGACCGCTGCCGCCGCACTGCCGGCCGGATTCAAGAGCGTCGGCTACATGCCGTCCTGGTCCGGCAGCGTCAACAGCATCCAGTACAGCAAGCTCACCCACATCAACTACGCGTTCGCGCTGCCGAACTCCAACGGCACCCTGCAGGCGATCCCGGACACGGGCAAGCTGAATTCGCTGGTGAGCCTCGCACACAGCAACGGTGTGAAGGTCTCGCTGGCCATCGGCGGCTGGAACGACGGTAACGACTCGGCGTTCGAAGCCCTCGCCGGCAACTCCGGCGCCCGGACGACCTTCGTCAACGCGGTGGTCAACGCCGTCAACACGCACAACCTGGACGGCGTCGACATCGACTGGGAGTACCCCGACCCGGGCACCTCCGGCAACAACTTCACGGCTCTGATGTCGCAGCTGAGCACCGCCATGCACAGCAGGGGCAAGCTGCTCACCGCTGCGGTGGTCTCCGAAGGCGGCACCGCCAACGGCGTCCAGCCGGCGGTCTTCGGCTACGTCGACTTCCTGAACATCATGGCGTACGACGGCGGCAGCCCGCACGCCAACTACGACTGGTCCATCAACGCGGCCAACTTCTGGAAAGGCCGCGGTCTGCCGGCCGCCAAGACCGTGCTCGGCGTGCCGTTCTACAGCCGGCCGACCTACCTGACGTACTCGCAGATCGTCGGGATGAACGCCAACAACGCCAACGTCGACTGCGCCACCATCAACGGCGCCCAGCAGTGCTACAACGGCATCCCCACGATCAAGCGCAAGACCCAGTGGGCGGTGGCGAACGCCGGCGGCATCATGAACTGGGAGCTGTCGCAGGACACCAGCGGCGCCACGTCCCTGGTCAGCGCGATCTTCGATGCTGCGGGCGGTACCGGCAACCCGCCGGGCGGCAAGACCGGCACGATCAAGGGCATCGGCGGCAAGTGTGTGGACGTCGCCGGCGCGAACAGCGCGAACGGAACGGCAGTCCAGCTCTGGACCTGTAACGGCACCAACGCGCAGACCTGGACGGTCGGCACTGACGGCACCATCCGGGCCCTGGGCAAGTGCATGGACATCAACGCCGCCGGTACGGCGAACGGCACCCTGGTTCAGCTCTACGACTGCAACGGCACTGTCGCTCAGACCTGGCAGGCGCAGGCGAACGGATCGCTCCGCAACCCGAACTCCGGACGCTGCCTCGATGCGACCGGCCAGAGCTCGGCGGACGGCACCCGGCTGCAGATCTGGGACTGCCTCACCCGCAGCAACCAGGTCTGGACCCTCCCGGCCTGATCCGACCGTCAGCCCCATCCACCCTGCTGCAGGGTGGATGGGGCTGACGGATGTCATGGGTACGTCGTGACGCCCGCCCCAGGGCCGGACCGCGGTACGGCGGCAGCCTTCTGGCTGGCTCTGATGACTCGTCCACCCTTGGTGACTTAGGCTGGCGCGTGGGGGAAAGGGGTCGGCAGATGACGATCGAACAGTTCAGTGGCAGGGGACGGCTGGCGGATACCGGCGAGGGGATCACCGGGGACGAGTTGCAGCTGGCGGCTCGCAACCACGGGATTCCGCTGGAGGCGCTGCGGTACGAGCTGACGCCGCCGGGGTTGCACTACGTGCTGGTGCACTACGACATTCCGGCCACCAACGCGGCCACCTGGCAGCTCACGATTGACGGTTGCGTCGAGCAACCACTCTCGTTCGGGCTGACCGAGCTGCGGGCGATGGGCCGGCAGACGGTCCGGGTCACACTGGAGTGCGCGGGCAACGGTCGCGCCGGGCTGCAACCGCGGCCGATCAGCCAGCCCTGGTTGATGGAAGCGGTCGGCACCGCGGAGTGGACCGGCGTACCGCTGGCCGGTCTGATCCGGGCGGCCGGGATCCGCAAGGACGCGATCGACGTGGTGTTCACCGGCGCGGACCACGGCTTCGAGCGTGGCGTCGAACAGGACTACCAGCGTGGGCTGAGCATCACCGAGGCGATGGAGTCCGACGCGATCGTCGCCTGGGAGATGAACGGCGCGCCGTTGCCGCCGCAGCACGGGTATCCCCTGCGGCTGGTGATGCCGGGCTGGTACGGGATGGCGAGCGTCAAGTGGTTGCGCTCGATCGAGCTGATCGACCACGAGTTCACCGGCTACCAGAACGCGGTCGCGTACCGGATCCGCCAGGAGCCGAACGAGGTCGGCGTCGGGGTGACCCGGATCGAGCCACGCGCTTTGCTGATCCCGCCCGGGCATCCGGACTTCATGAGCCGGCACCGCTTCGTCACCGCGGGACCGGTCGTCCTGCAGGGGCGCGCCTGGTCCGGCTGGGCGCCGATCGAGCGGGTCGAGGTCAGCGTCGACGCCGGGGTCAGCTGGCAGGACGCGAAACTCGATGCCGAGAGCAACGACCTGTCCTGGCGCGGCTTCTCCTTCGACTGGGACGCGGTCCCCGGTGAGCACGTGCTGACCGTCCGTGCCCACGACCGCAGTGGGCGCGTCCAGCCCATCGAGGCGCCCTGGAACCGCGGCGGCTTCGCGAACAACTCCGCCCAGCGGATCACCGTCCTGGTCCTCTGAGCCCGCCCGCCCGCGTGTCGGGTCGCGGAATCGGCGCTGAACAGTTTCATGATGGAGCTGTACAACGCACGGTTTCTCTACTCACGGGATGCGGGCGATGAACAACCTGGGCACGGAGATCCACCTGCACGCACGAGTGTTCCGCGCAGGCTGTGACTGGTACGCCGATATCGACGACCACGCGGATCCACAGCCGGACGATCCCTACTGGTACGGCTACTACACCTCCCAGCGAGCCGCCGTCGACGCGGCCTGCGAACGCATCGCAGCCCTCCACCGAGCCCAGGCCCAACGCCTCAGCCAACAACTGATGCTTAGAGCAACCACCTCGGCCTGAACGGCTACTCGGGCTCGTTGCCGTGTTTGCCGCCTATCTGGTACGGCGTGCTGACGCCTTCGTATGCCAGGTGCGTCATCAATCCTTCCGACGCGTGCGGCAGGTTGTGGCAGTGGTCCATCCAGATGCCTGGGTTGTCGGCGAGGAAGGCGATCTCGTAGGTCTCCTTGTCGCCCACCTCTAGCGTGTCGATCCACCACGGCGTTCCGGTCGCGGCGACGCCGTTTCTGGACAGCACGACCGCATGGTGACCGTGCAGGTGCATCGGGTGCGCCTGCCCGCTGGAGTTGCTGATCTTCATCACCACCACGTCCCCCTCGGCCACCATGTACATCGGTACGTCGGGGAACTTGTGCCCGTTGATCGTCCACCACAGCCCCGGCACCCCGTCGAGGAAGCCCGGCCGCCGGCCGATCCGATACTCGAACCGCCGATCGGCCTTCGCCGGATCCAGCCCGAGCGGTGCGCGCGTCCCATAGCTCAGCAGATCGACGGTTGCGCTGGGCAACGGCTCGGCGGACGCAGTACCGGAGCCGATCTCCATCGACACAGTCCCCGCATCCAGCCTCAACGCGCCCGACGCCGGCACCACGGCTTCGAGATCAACCCGCGCCCCAGCGGCCAAGGGAAACGCTGCCGTCACCGGCGTCGGCCCGTGCAGCTCGCGCCCGTCGACCGCGATCACCTTGTACTGCGCGCCGACCAGCCCGGTCCGCACGATCGTGTTGTCCGTGTTGATCACCCGCACCCGCACCTTCTTGCCCGCGGCAACCTCCACCCGCTGCGACCCGGTCCGCCCATTGATCGTCCGCTTCCCGTCATAGGTGTGGATCGCCGCGATCACGTCGTCGTCAGCGCCATCGATCACGATCGTCCCGAACAACCCGCCCCGAACCTCTTCACTCGACACCTGATGCGAGTGATACCAATACGTCCCCACGTCATCGGCCAGGAACCGATAGACATGCTTCCCACCCACCGGTACTGCGTCCTGCGTGACCCCGGCGACCCCGTCCTCACCATTGGGCACATCGATCCCGTGCCAGTGCAGCGTCGCGCCATCCGGCACGGACTCGTTCACCAGCGTCACCTCGACCAGCTGACCCTGCTTCGCCCGGATCAGCGGCCCCGGCGACGACCCGTTGAGGGTGAACCCGTCCATCGACTCACCACTCGCCAGAGTGAACTTCTGCTTCTTGGCGACCAGCGTGACGGCGACATCGGGTTTGCCGGTCCGCGGCCCGGTCAGGTCGGCCACGCCCTTCCCATTTTGATGCTGCCCACCATGATGCTGGTGCCCAGACGACGGACCGCCGCCATAGTCGGCGTACCCCATGTCCATCGCCGAGTAGTCGTTCGGGACGAGGCTGGTCGCCCAGAGGTACGCCAGCGGTACGAGGACCGCCAGCGTCACTCCGAGGGCGATCAGGCGCCCCTTCCACTTACGCACTGGTCGCGGGCTGGACCACGGTCGCGGCCCGGCGAGATGCCATCCCGGCGACGCCGGCGATCGCGAGCCCGTTGATCCCGTGCAGGATGCCGAGCGCCGGGATCCCGAAGGACACGACGGCCAGCGCGAACTGCAGGGCCACCAGACCGACCACGATCCCCGCCAGCATGCGGCCGCGCGGTACGTCGGTCATGAACGACACGATCAGGAACACCAGGGCGAGCAAGCCGATCGCCGTACCGGCCATGCTGTGGTAGCTCTGCCCGAAGTTGCTGTAGTCGGCGCCGATCGTCGCGCCGTCCTCCGCATCACCGGCGATGGTGAACCCGGCCATCGCGATCGAGGCGATCTGCAGCACCACCGCCAGGGCGATGAGCGACGCCATCACCCGGTACGCCGCCCTCATGCGCCCTGCCCTTGCCTGCGCTTCTTGACGATGACCACGCCCGCCACGATCAACAGCAACGGCAGGAGCGGCGGATGCCCACCACCGACCGTGCACGCGATCGAGGCCAGTACGGCGACAACGCCAAGCGCCATCAGCAACGGCAACGGAACCCGCCCAAACGGCCCCCGCCCGCCACGCATCCAAGGCGGCCCGTACTGCGCCTGCGAGCGCCCGCCACTCCCGGCCGCCGAGCCCCGAGCCTGGTCCCGCGCCCCGGCCTGGTCCTGCGGCGCCGTCCACGGCGGCCAGGCCCAACCCCACGGCCCAGCCCACTGCTCATCCTGCGCCGAGCCCTGCTCCGCCCCGGCCGCCCGCTCGCCTGGAAGGTCTTCGAACAGCCCAGCCAGCTCCGTCTGCGTCTTCGCCTGCAGCGCCTCGCCGACCCGCTCCTGGTGCTCCTCGGCGCTCAGCCGGCCGGCCTCGTAGTGCGCACCCAGCCGCGTGACCGCTTCCTCTCGTTCCCGATCGCCGATCCGGACCGGCTTCTCCTCGTTCATGACACTCCTCGGTGTTCGCAGTTTCCAACTGCACCGATCGTGTCTTCCGGACCACCCTCACCGCGTCGCCTCGGCGGCTACACCTCACCTACTCCCCCGGGGGCACCCTGCGCCCCCGGACGCAGTACGACGTACTCCCGCTGGGGTATGCCGAGTCAGGGACGGCCCAGGGTCCGACCCCGGTCTAGGAGTTGGCGGCGAGGATCTGGTTGACGTCGTCGTTGGCCTTGCTCAGGGAGCCGAGGTCGGACTGGAAACCCATCACCGACTCCATGGCCGGGGTCATCACTGCTGAGACGTCGGCGGCGTTCGGGTTGGCGGGGAAGGCGAAGACGTCGCCCGCCTCGACCGGTTCGAGGAACGGGGTGACGTCCCAGCCGGCCTTGGCGAAGGATGCCTTTGCCGCCGGCATGCTGGCGGTGACCGCCGGGAAGACCACGCCCGCCCTGGCGACGATGTCCTGCGCCTGCTGCGAGCCGAGGAACTTCACCCACGCCCAGGACGCCTCCTTGCGGGTGGTGCCCGCCCAGATGCTGTCGGCGAGGCCGTTCATCATCGACATCCGCTTGCCGTTCGGCCCCTGCGGCAACCGGGCCAGCTTCGTCTTCACCTGCTTGAGCTGACCGTACGTGCCGAGCATCCACGACCCGTTCGGAGTGATCGCGTACTTGCCCGCGCCGAAGGCCGCCGTGGCGCTGGAGTCGATCCCGGACTTCGCCTGCGCGAGTGTCGGCATGTACCCCTTGGTGATGAGCCCACGCCACCACCCGATCGTCTCGGCGAACTTCGGGTCGTCGTAGAAGAACTTGGTGCCCCACGGCTCGCCCTCGGAGTACTTCCAGCCGTTGGTCGCGGCGTACCAGCTCCAGCTGGTCTGCCCGTCCGCGCCCCCCGCGTCACCGAAGCCGAGTCCGTAGACCTTCACGTTGTCCTTGTCGAAGCCGGACTGGTCCCCACGGCGACCCTTGCTATCGACCGTGAGGCGCGCGACGATCTGCTCGAACGTGCCACCGTCCTGCGGGTTCCAGGTCATCGAGTTCAGCTGCTCGGTGCTGATCCCGGCCGCCTCGGCCAAGGCGCTGTTGTAGAAGTAGGCCTCGGTGTCCCAGTCCTTCGGCAGGCCGTACCGCTTGCCATCGGCACCGATCCAGCGGTCAGCGAGACCTTTCTGGTAGATGCCGAGGTCAACGTTGTCCTGGGCCACGAAGTCGTCGATCGCGAGCACCTGGTCCTTGTCGGCGAACAGCGGGTACTTCGACGAGTGCGAGGTGAACACGTCGGGTGCGGTACCGGAGATGAAGCCGGTGACGAGTTTGTTCCAGTAGTCGGCCCAGCCGTTCTGCTCGATCTTGACCGAGTACTGCGGGTTCTGCTGCTGGAACAGCTTGGCGCACTCGGCGTACATCGGCAGCTGGGCCGAGTCCCACAGCCAGTACGAGATCTCGCCGGCCGGCCGGTCGGCGGCGCCGTTGTTGCAGCCCGCGACAGCGGACGCGGCCAGCCCTGCGAGGCCCGCCTTGAGCAAGGTACGTCGTGACAGATTCATCGAGGTCACCTCACTTGATCCCGGAGAAACCGATGGAGTTGGTGATCCGCTTCGCGAACGCCAGGAACAGCAGGATCATCGGCAGCGCGGCGATCAGCGTCGCGGCCATCAGGCCCGCCCAGTCCGGGCTGCCCTGCGGGGTCTGCGAGCGGAAGATGCCCAGGGCAACCGTCAGTACGCGGACCTGCTCTTGCTGACCGACCAGCAGTGGCCAGAAGTAGTCGTTCCAGGAGTTGATGTAGGTCAGCACCGCGAGCGTCGTGATCGGCGCGGCGCTCATCGGGAGGATCAGGCCGAAGAAGATCCGGCGGTGACCGGCGCCGTCGATCATCGCCGCCTCCTCCAGCTCCCGGTTGATGCCGAGGAAGAACTGGCGCAGGAAGAAGATCGCGAACGGCGTCATGAACGCCCCCGGCAAGATGATGCCGGCGAAACTGTTCAGCAGGCCGAGGTTCTTGATCAGCACGAAGTTCGGCAGCGTGGTGAAGATCGGCGGCACCATCAGCGCGGCCAGGAACAGCGCGAACACCTTGTCCCGGCCGGGCCAGCGCAGCCGGGCGAACGCGTACGCCGCCATCGCGCTGAAGAACACCTGGCAGACCGTGGTGACAGTTGCCACCACCAACGAGTTGCGCAGGTACAGCCAGAAGTTGACCGAGGCACCGGATCCACCCTGGGCCTGCGCCTCGGCGACGGACGACAGCCCGAGCACCCGCTTGAAGGCGCCCAGTGTCGTCTCCACCGGGAGCAGCGCGTTGGGGTGACCGGACAGCTGAGTGTTGTTCGACAGCGCAGTACGGAGCATCCAGTAGAACGGGAACAAGGTCAGGATCATCAACACGATCAGGCAGGCCCAGGCGACCACGCGCCCGGGATTCAGGCGAGTCCTCATGCCAGGTCACTCTCCTTGGCCCGGAGCAGCCGCAACTGCAGCAGCGAGACGACCGCGAGGATCGCGAACAGCACCATCGCCATCGCGGAGGCGTAGCCGAAGTCGAACCGGGTGAACGCCCGCTCGTAGATGTAGTAGTAGATCACCCGGGTCGCGTTGATCGGGCCGCCCTGGGTCGTCACCGCGACGGTGTCGAAGATCTGGAACGAGCCGATCATGGTGACCACCAGGACCATCGCCAGGATCGGCCGGAGCAGCGGCAGCGTGATCCGCCAGAACGTCTTCAGCTCGGACGCGCCGTCCATCTCGGCCGCCTCGTAGACGTACTTCGGAATCATCTGCAGGCCGGCGAAGACGATCAGCGCCGTGTAGCCCATGTGCCGCCAGACGTTGATCCCGGCGATCGTCGGGATGGCCCAGTGCGAGTCGCCGAAGAAGGCCACCGGATCGATCCCGATCCAGGTCAGGCCCTGGTTCACGATGCCGATCTGGAAGTCGAGCATCCAGTACCAGACCAGCGCGACCACGACGTTCGCCACCAGGTACGGCGCCAGGATCACGGCCCGGACCGTGATCGACTGGGTCAGCCGGTACATCAGCATCGCGATGCCGACCGCGAGTACGGTCTGCAGGCCGATGTTGATCACGACGTACTCGACGGTGACGCCGAGCGCGTTCCAGAAGAAGCTGTCGTGCAGCATCCGGTCGTAGTTGTCCAGCCCGTTGAACTCCGGCGCGGACAGCAGGCTGTACTCGGTGAAACTGAGGTAGGCACCCCGCAACGTAGGCCAGATGTAGAAGACCACAAAGCCCAGCGTCGCGGGAGCCAGGAAGATCATCGCGACCTTCAGATCCCCGTACCTTCGTCGTTTTCGTGTCGCGCCGCTCGGCGCACTCGTCGTCGTGGTCACGGGGACGGATACCTCCTCAGTCGATGGACCTTCAGTCGATCGCTTGGACGTCCAGCAGGATCGCGCTCTCGGGGAACTGCGCCGGAACCTGTACGCCGACTGACGCCAGCGCGGCCCCGTTCAGCTCGACCGTGCCGCCGTCGACCCACCAGGGCGCAGTACGCGACTGGGGGCCGGGCGTCGGGGTCTTGCGTACCCGGTAGACCCGGTCCTTGGTGAGACCCGGCAGCCGGACCCGGCCCAAGTCGGAGGTGATCGACTGTGCCAGCTGGACAGCGGAGTAAACCGCACGCGAGCCATCCTGCGCGACCACGCCGTGCAGCAGGAAGTCGTCGGAGCCACGGTCGGCGCGAACCACCCGGCCGGTGTGCAGCAGCGGCCGCAGCTCCTTGTGCAGCGCGACCCACCCTGCCAGCTCTTCGCGCTCCTCGGCCGAAGCCGCGCTGATGTCCCACTCGATGCCGAAGTGGCCGAACAACGCGGTGGTCGCCCGGAAGGCGAGGCTCTGCGTCCGGCCGGTGGTGTGCGCCTGCGGCGGGCCGACGTGGCAGCCGATCAGCTCCGGCGGCAACAGCAACTGCGTGTAGCGCTGGATCTTCTGCCGCTCCAGCGCGTCGTTGCTGTCGCTACCCCAGACCCGGTCGGTCCGCTCCAGGATGGCGAGGTCGACCCGGGCACCGCCGGACGAGCAGGACTCGATCTCCAGGCCCGGGTGGCGTCGCTTGAGCTCGTCCAGCAGCCGGTACACGCCCAGCGTCTGCTCGTGGATGCCCGCCGTACCGGTCTGCTGGTTGCCTCCGTCAACGAAGTCGCGGTTGTGGTCCCACTTGAGGTAGCTGATCTCGTACTCGTTCAGCAGCGAGTCGAGTCGCTCCAGCAGATAGTCGTACGCCGCCCGGATGCCCAGGTTGAGGCCTTGCTGGTGCCGCGCCGTCGGTGGCATCCGGTTGCCGGTGGCAAGGATCCAGTCCGGGTGCTCGCGGGCCAGGTCGGAGTCGGGGTTCACCATCTCCGGCTCGACCCAGAGGCCGAACTGCAGGCCGAGCCCGGTGACGTGGTCGACCAGCGGGTGCAGGCCCTTCGGCCAGATGCCCTCGTCGACGTACCAGTCGCCGAGACCCGCATGGTCGTCGCGGCGGCCGCGGAACCAGCCGTCGTCGAGCACGAACCGCTCGGCGCCGACCTCGGCAGCCGCATCGGCGAGCGTCTTCAGCTTGTCGAGGTCGAGATCGAAGTACACGGCCTCCCAGGTGTTCAGAACGACCGGGCGGTCCGTCTTCGGGTGCGTCTCGCGAGCGCGCAGGAACTCGTGGAAACGGGTCGATACCTGGTCGAGGCCGACGCCGTACGAGCCGTAAAGCCACGGGGTGCTGTACGACCCCTGGGGCGCGAGCCGGCCTTCACCCGGAAGCAGGAGTTCGCCGCCGCCGATGACGGCGTACCCGCTCATGCCGCGTTCGGCGTACGAGCGGTGGTTGCCGCTCCAAGCGGTGTGCACGGCCCAGATCTCGCCGGTGCCGAAGTCGAAGCCGCGGGTGCCCGCGATCAGCAGCAGGGTGGCGTCGGCGCCAGTGCGGCCGCGGCGGTTGTCGCGGACATGCGCGCCTTGAGTGAACGCGTGTCGCTGCGGGTGCCGCTCACCGATGTGCCGACCGGTCATGTCGAGCAACTCGGTCGCCTCGGTCGGTACCGGCAGCGCGAGCACCAGCCCGTCGACCGTGTACGCCGATGCGCCGGTGTTCGTCAGCTCGGCCTTGGCCCGGACGAGCCCGGAATCGGTCAGCTCGATCACCAGAGCGAGACTCAGTCCGGCCTGCGGATCGGCAGCGGTGACCTGAACCGTGTTGCCGCTCTGGGCGATTTCAGTGAGCTGGAAGGACGCCGAGAAGTCCTGTCCGTCGCGATGCCCGTTCAGCCCCGGCAGACCGAACCAGCCCGCGGAGTACTCCGGGATGATCGCGACCGGCTTGTTGTCATCGAGCCCGTTGCCGGCCTGTACCGCGCCCGCTCCCAGCCTCAGGCCAACCAGAGCCGCCTCGTCCAGCGGGCCCAGATCCGCACCCCAGTGCAGCACGGACGGAAGGGCCGGACCGGAGCAGTCCAGGACGAGGCTGACACCCGCCGAGCGGAGCTGCAGCACCTTGATGTTCGACACTGTTGATTCACTCTGCTTTCCGATTGTTTTCAAGACGGAACTATTTACCCGAACAGAGCAGGTGTCAATAGCTTCACACGGTTAAGTAAATACTTTAGAAGTCCGCTCCCCCGGCTGCACAGCGCGCGCCGGTATCGGCCACCCGGTCTCCGGAGGGCCTGCGAGCGACCGCTATCCGGTCAGCTGAGGCGGGTTCGCACGATGAACTCGTGCAGCGCGGCGTCGGCCGTTGGCCGGTCGGCCAGCTTCGAGTCGGTCTCAGCCTGGTCGAGCGTCGCCTGGAGAGCCGTCACATCCCGCTCGAGTTGCTCGCGAGACGGCCCAACGAGCGGCCCGTGCTCAGCCTCCGCCTTCGCGGCCATCAGCTCCCCCAAGTACGCCGGCGCCTCCGCGAGCTCGACCAGCTCGCGGAGATCCGCCTGCACGACACCTGTCCGCATCAGGTGAATCCCGGTCAGCAGCACCCGGAAGGTGTAGAGCAGCGGCTTCAGCTCGCTCTTCTTCACGAAGAAGTCCCACTGGGTGTTCGCGAACCCCCGGTAGTGATGCGCGTGCCACCGGGTCAGACAGTCCGGCGCCAGAGCGATCAACTCCTCGTGCTCCGGGGTGGTCGCCACCACGAGCGGCGACAGGAGTTGCTCGAGCACGTAGCCGTTGCGGCGGAGCATCAGCCGGACGAACTTCGTCAGATCGTGCGTCACGAGGTCGACCTCGGCCCCGTTCTGGAACCAGGTGCGGTCCAGCGTCTCGGGTCCGGTCGTCAGACCGACCACTTTCTCGACCGGCAGCAGATGGACTCCGCGCAGATCCACGTCGGAGTCACGGCTCGGGAAGCCGTAGAGATGGGCGCCGGAGACGGTGGCGAAGAGCAAGCGGTAGGGCTGGCCGGTGATGATGGCGCGGAGTTCGGGGTAGTCGAGCTGGCGCATATCACGCGTCACCGATGCTCCTCCTCCGGACCGATCTGAGCCAGGCGTCAACCTTAGCGACGTTGGGCGTCGCGGGCAGAACTGTTATTTGCAAGGCGTTCTCGAGCTCCGCATGCAGCTCGAGACGCCAGCGCTCGACCTCGTCCCAGGGGAGCTCACCGCGCTTCACTGCCAGTAGCCGCTCGCGATAGGTGCCGACGTCAACGACCAGCTTTCCCGAGGTGAGCAAGGTGCGGGCCGCCAGCAACAACCGGATCAGGTGCATCACGTGCTTCCACTTCGGCGCACCGTCGCGGCGATAGTCCGCCTCGATCTTCTTGAACTGGCTCAGCACGTAGCCCGAGTAGGTCTGGTAGGCGAGCTGCGAAAGGAACGATTCCCGCAGACCGACCAACTCCTCACCAAGTGGAGTCTGACTGACCACCAACGGCGAGTGGAGCACCTCGAGCAGGTTGGGGTTCGCCTTCAGCGCGAGCTCGCAGAAGCGCTCGACCTCCCAGGAGAACCACTCCTCGTCGGGCCCGTCGACATGCATCGGAGGCTTGCCGAGCGACCAGAAGGCCTCCGTCGGCGCGACGTACACCCCACGCGTATCCGTGTCCGAGGCATCCGTGTCCAGCCCGAACGCCCGCGATCCGACCACCGCCGCGTAGATCGTGTGCTCCCGCACCAGCCGATCGCCATCCGGCTGATCCACCGCGACCGCGTCACTCTGGTAGGCCGTCCGCAAGCTCAGCTGATCCCGTTTCGCCGTCGCCTCCCGTCCATCGACCAGCCGGACGACATACCTGCCATCAGCCGTGACCCCACTGACGCGCCCGGTCGCCCCACGCTGCGCAATACCACCGGCCGCGGCGGGCCGCTCAACCCGCAACACCACCTGAGTCCCCACCGGCAACTGCGGCCCAAAGCCAGACATGACGGCCATACTCCTGCATCCCCCGGACCGCCACCACTCATAAACCCCCGTGCGCCGCCGCATCCCCCGCTCAGCGCCGCCGCCCCGGACCCCGACCAACCGACTTTGTGAGTGGTGGCGGTCCGGGCCCGCCGTATTGACAAATGAAACTGTCAATACGACAGTAGTCGGCATGAAGCTGCTGGAGGAGCCTGAGAAAGTGCGGGCCGCGCTGTCCCCGCTGCGCCGGCAGTTGCTTGATCTGCTGCAGGAGCCTGCGTCGGGGACCCAGTTGGCCGCGACCCTGGAACTGCCGCGGCAGCGGGTGAACTACCACCTACGGGAGCTCGAGAAGGCCGGGCTGGTGGAGCTGGTCGAGGAGCGTCAGCGGCGCGGGTGCGTCGAGCGGATCCTGCGCGCGACCTCCGGCTCCTTCGTCGTCGACCCGGCCGTGATGGGTCGCGCCTTCAGCCGGCTCGGCGATCAGCACGCCGCCGAGCACCTGGTGGAAGTTGCCGCCGGCACCGTTCGCGACGTGGCCCGGATGCAGAACAAGGCCGATGCCTCGGGCAAGCGGCTGCTGACCTTCACCCTCGAGACCGAGGTTCGGTTCGCCGAGCCCGGTGACGTCCATCGCTTCACCGACGCGTTGACCGAAGCGGTCCGGCAGGTCGTCGAGGCCTTCGACGCCGAAGGTGGCCGGCCCTACCGGCTGATCGCCGGCGGCCACCCCGCGCCCCGCAGTACAGGAGGAGAGAAGTCATGAGTGAAGAGACTCCGCAGATCGTGGTGACTGTGGCCGCGCCGGTCGAGGCGGTCTGGAATGCCCTGCGGGACAAGGAGAAGATCCAGCACTGGCACGGCTGGGAGTACGAAGGGCTGGACGCCGAGATCGACCTGATCTTCTTCACCGCGTTCACCGAGGACGGCCAGACGCACACGCTGGAGATCCAGGGTGGCGACCGGTTCGTGGTCGAGCCGCATGAGGGCGGCTCGAAAATCACCCTGACCCGGGCACCACACAGCGACGATCCCGAGTGGGACGCGTACTACGACGACATCACCGAGGGCTGGATCACGTTCGTCCAGCAGCTTCGCTTCGCCATGGAGCGGCACCCGGGCGAGAGCCGGCGGACGCTTTTCTACTCGGGCGCGGGCGGTCGCAGTACGGGACCAGCTGAGCAGTTGGGGCTCGACGCTGCTGTCGGGGCGCAGTACGAGGCTGAGGTGGTTGGCGAGTCGGTCACCGGGCAGGTGTGGTTCCGGTCGGAGCATCAGGTCGGGGTGACGGTCGACCAGTGGGGCGACGGGTTGCTGGTACTCAGCCACATCGGCGCTACCGAGCAGAAGCCGAACGGCGCCGCGATGGCCGTGCTCACGTTCTACGGCGTCGACGACACCGCGCGCGAGGCGATCGACAAGCGCTGGCGGGACTGGTGGTCGCCGCGGTACCCGGGCACGGAGGAAGCAACCTGACCCGGTGGTGACAGGGCGCAAACGTGCCAGCGCTCTCGGTCTATCCGCGGACGTTACCGGAGAGTACATTCTCGCTGCACGGTGACCAACACGGGGTCCAAGGTGGTCACCGCCCTTCGGCGAGGAGGCCTTCCGGTGCTAACCCCGAACTCGGCAATTGTTGGCTGGCGTCGTTTGTCCTTGACCATCACCGCTCTCACCCTGACGGCCGGCAGCCTGGTCGTCACCGCCCCCGCAGCCCACGCAGACGGCCCCGGCTCCGGTACGCCGTACGTCGTCACCGTCGGCGACTCCTACATCTCCGGCGAAGCGGGTCGCTGGGCCGGTAGCTCCAACAACTCCGAGGCACCGGCCGACGCGCTCGGTGCCCACGCCTACCACGACAACTCCGCCGGGACCGCGGAGACGATCCCTCGCTGTCACCGCAGTAGGTCCGCCGAGGCCTACATCGGTGGCGGTGTCGGCGGCCTCAACCTGGCTTGCTCCGGTGCCCGCACCGGCACGGCCACCGGAGACGACTTCAAGCCCGGGCTCGACTTCTACGACAACGGCGCCGGCAAGCTCGGCCAGGCGAAACTCCTGCAGCAGTTCGCGGCGACCCACAACGTGAAGCAGGTGGTCGTCTCGATCGGCGGCAACGACTTCAACTTCGCGTCGATCGTGACGTCCTGCGTGACGGACTTCCTGCTCTCGCCGTCGTGGTTCCCGGACTACTGCAAGGACGACGCGTCGGTGGTCGCGAACTTCACCTCCGCCAACGTCACCGCAGTACGGGCTCGCATCGCGACGTCGTTCCAGAACGTCCGGACCGCGATGCGCAACGCCGGGTACGGCGACAACGCGTGGACGCTGCTCGTGCAGACCTACCCGTCACCCATCCCGGCCGGCAGCGGATTCCGGTATGGGCAAACCGGCTACACCCGGCAAAGCGTCGGCGGCTGCGGCTTCTGGAACGCCGACGCCGACTGGGCCAACTCGACAGCCCTCGCCACCATCAACAACACCGTCCGCGCGGCGATCGGCCAATCCGGCTTGACGAACACGCGCGTCCTGGAACTCCAGTCCACCTTCAACGGCCGCCGCCTCTGCGAGAAGACCGTCGGCCTGTACGAGGAGGTCGGCCTGTCCTCCTGGACCCAAGCCACCGCCGTCGACAAGACCGAATGGATCAACCAGATCCGCACCGTCACCACCGTCGGCTCGAACTACTTCATCCAGGAATCCATCCACCCCAACTACTGGGGCCAACTCGCCCTCCGCTCCTGCGTCCGCCAGACCTACACCCTCAACCGAGGCGGCACCTGCACCATCACCGGCACAGGCCTACTCAACGGCGAACCGCGTATGAGTTTGAACTGACCCCACGCCCGCTCAGCCAGCTCCCACCCACCCAACACGCGGGCTCCTCCGTCGTGGTGGAGCGCCCCGACCGTGGTACCCGCGACCTTGAGCACCGCGCAGGCGGATGACCGGCGTTCAGGCGGCTGGCCGGTGCTCAAGGTGCTGGGCCGGATGGGCAGGGACGCGACCTTGAGCACCGGGCAGGCGGATGACCGGCGCTCAGGCGACTGGCCGGTGCCCAAAGTGGTGACTTCAGGTCCTCGGCAACCTGGGAGGTGCCGAGGCCCCGGCAACTGGTGGATTGCCGGGGCCTCTGCGCCGTCCTCAGCTCAGGTTGAGGGCGGTGTCGTCGACGACGAAGGAGGTTTGTAGGGAGCTGTCTTCGGTGCCGGTGAAGGTGATGGTGGAGGTTGTGCCGGCCAGGGCCGAGACGTTGAAGGTTCGTAGCTGGTAGCCGGTTGCCTTGTTGAGGTTCGAGTACGTCGCCAGGGTGGTCGCGCCGGCCTTGACGGTCAGCTTGTCGTACTGGATCGACGTGGTGGTCTCGGACGTGTCGATGTGCAACCAGAACGACAGGGTCGCGGTGCACCCCGCCGGGATGGTGACCGACTGGCTCAGGGTGTCGGTGTGGGTTGATCCGTAGCCGTCGAGCCAGGCCTTCCAGGTGCCGCTGTGGGTGGCCTGTCCTGATTGGTTGGTGACTACTCCTGCTGTCGCCGACCACGGCGCCGGAGTACCGGTTTCGAAGCCCGGGTTACCTAGTAGTTGCCCGGAGCAACCTCCGCCGCCACCGGTGATGGTGAAGGTGAAGGAGGTGTTGCCCGACCCGCCGGCACTCGCTGTCGCCGTCGCCGTGACGTTGTAGGTGCCCGCGGCAGTCGGAGTACCGGAGATCGTGCCGGTGGACGAGCCGATCGTGATGCCGGCCGGCAATCCGCTGGCCGACCAGGTGTACGGCGCGGTGCCGCCCGTCGCCGACAACGTGAACGCGGCGATCGCAGTACCGACGGTCCCGGTCTTGTTGCCCGGGTTGCCGACTGTGACGCCACCACCAGTGGTGCAAGTCGGATCAGCCGTCTGCGCCGGAACGCTGACCGCGTCCCACGCCGCCTTGACGGTGTTGAACTCGGTGCAGCTGCCCGGGAACAGGTTCTTGGCCGCGGTCAGCGTCCAGGTGCGGTACTTCAGGTACGAGCTGGTGCTCGTCTTCATCAGCATCGCGTTGTACATGATCCGCATCGTCTTCTGGATTCCGATGCCGGTCACCGTCGAGCTGTTGCAGGTCGGGCTCGCGGGCGAACCGTTGCTGCCCTGGGACAGCAGGTAGAACCAGTGGTTACCGGGTCCGGCCGCCGTGTGCACGCCCATGCCGGGGATCGCGCTCGAGTAGCAGTTCGGGTCGCCGAGCTCTGAGGGGTTGTACATGTTCCGGATCGGCCCCTGGCCGACCAGGTTGACCTCTTCGCCGATCAGGAAGTCCGGCGGGTCGTACGCCGCCGCCTGGTTGCTGTAGTACTCCACGGCCGTGCCGAACGTGTCGGCGACGAACTCCTGCGTACCAGCCTTGGAGATCCCACCCGGGGTGTGGTCGTCGATGCCGTGCCCCATCTCGTGCGCCACCACGTCGATCGAACTGATCCACTGGCCGGCCGTGTTCTTGCCGATCTGCACCTGGGTGCCGTCGTAGTACGCGTTCTGGTCGTTCAGGCCGACGCGGATCGGCCAGGCACCGCCGTTGCCGTCCATGCCGTTGCGACCCAGCCACTCGGTCAGCATCTTCTTCTGGCTCTGCGCCGCGAAGAGCGCGTCGACGCAGCCGGTCTCCCTGCTGGTCCCGTTGCCGTTGCCCCAGTTGTCGTCCGGGCCGGTGAACGTGGTGTTGTTCGCCGAGTCCTGACAGGCCAGGTTGGTGGTGACGGGGTCCTTCATCGAGAAGGTGCTGCCGGACTGGGTGGTGGCCAGCGTCAGCGGGCTCGGCCCGCTGTAGAAGGCCGTACCGTTGCCGGCCAGCACGTGCTCCTGAGTACCGAGCACCTTGCCGGTGGCCGCATCGACGTACACGGACAGGCTTGAAGGCTGCCGGCCGTTGCTGCCGCTGACGCGGGACTGCCAGGCCAGTCGCGGGGTGCTGCCGAGGGCGTACACGGCCAGCGTCGGCTGGGTGCTCGAGGTGACGCGCTTGAGTTGTTTGGTCGCGGTCGCCTTGGCGGTCGCGGCGCTGACACCGGCCTTCGTCGCAAGGTCCGGGATCGCGCTGGTCTGCGCGACCGAGGTTGCCTTGACGGCACCGGTGGCATCGGTGACGACGACGAAGTCACCGCCGACGACCGGGAGTCCCTTGAACGTCCGCTCGTACGGCACGTACTGCAGGCCGGACGGCTCGGAGATCACGGGTTTGGCGATGAAGCCGTCGCTCTTGCCGGCTTGCAGTCCGGCCGGCCGGTTCGCCACCAGGGTCGAAGCAGCTTGGGCTGCGAAGACCTTCGACTGGGCCGGTGACGGCCTTGGTGGTGCCGCACTCGGCGCGGCGCTGGATGCCGAGGTGCCGAATCCGGCGACGGAGGCCAGGGTGAGGCCGGCGATCGCCAGAACGGTGGCGGGTTTGCGGGAACGCTGAAACAAGACCATCTGAGTGGTCCCTTCGCGACATGGTGCTGGGCGGGTTGCGCCACGCCGGGCTGGCAGGCGGCCGCACCACTTCCGCCTGGAACGCTCCGGCTCCCCACCGATCGTTCAGTCAACCCCCTCCGCTAGTCCACCGCCGGTGGAGCGCGCGGACGGACACTATGCCCGCGAAAATTCCCCGGCAAGGCGCGGATATGCCGTTGGCACCAACACGCCAAGTGACTGCGTTGTCACTGTCGAGATACCGTTCTCCAAGGCACCAGGACATGACAAAGCCCCGCCATTTCGGCGGGGCTTTGTCCGACCTTCAGGCGTCGGCGGGCCAATGGCGGCTCAGCACTGTGCGGCTTCGCGCTGCCAGGTGAAGTCGAAGAAGTCCGTCAGAGCCTCGTAGTGCACCTGTTGAGGAACCTGGACCATGAGTTCGTCGGAGTTGATCGAGGAGTCGGCCATGTTGTCCGACCCGACCCAGCTGCGGTAGGTCCGCGTCCCGGCCGACAGGTAGCTCACCAGTAACATCTTCGAGTGGTTGAAGCTGACGTCGTTCGCCGGCGCGCCGCCGCAGGTCTGCGTGTCCAGCCGGGTGACCCCACCTTCGTCGAGGATGCTCCGCACCACCGGTCCCGCTCCGGCGGTATGCATGACCTTCACCCAGGCGCCGGCCTTCCGCAACCGCACCAGTTCCTCCGCGATCCGCCGGGCCCGCTCGTTGGTCAAGCCCGAGGTCGCCACCCGGATCACCGCATGGTCAGGGTTAGGGATCGTTCGCAGCCGGGTGATCAGAGGGTCCTCGGCGATGCAGTCCAGCGGGTAGGCCATCACGCCGTAGCCGTTGAAGAAGTGCTGGAAGAGCCTGCCGTCATTGGCCGCGGCAGTCTGGCACTGGGCCGGCCGCGGCTGATCGGCAGTCTGCTGGACGAACAGCGCTTTCAGGTCATCGTGCATGGTCTGGTTGTTCACGAACTGAAGAGCGACGTTGTACTGGTTCTCGTTCGCGTGGTCCGTCGGGTTGTACGACGTCACCAGCGAAACGTGGCTCGCGGTACCAGTCCGGGAGAACGTGAACGACTTCTGATGCAGCTGGCCCTTGCCTTCCGGCCCGCGGGCGGAGTTCTGGATGCACTTGAAGAAGCTCGCGTCGCCGGAAACGCCCAGGACAGCCCGCAGATGGACCGTCCCGCTGCCGCAGTTTTGGTCCCACACCAGAACCTGCACGTGAACCCCGCGCCGGTGCGCGTTGATCAGCGCGGTGGTGATCCCCTGGTCGTCAAAGTTCCAGGCCACCACCCGGATCGTCTGCTGCTGCGGGGTGTGCGCGATGTTGTCGAGGATGGCGCGGCGGATCGGGCTCGACTGCGCCCCGGTGGCCGTGGGGTGCTGGCCGATCGGACCGGACTGCGGCGCATAGGTCACCGCAGTAGCCACGTCCGCGGCCGGCTGGCTCGCCACTGCAGACGTTCCGGCAGCCGGCGCAGCTGCAGATATGACGACCAGTGGCATCGTCAGGGCTGCGATCGCCGCGACTCCGATCGTCGCCCGTTTCCTCGGAATATTCATCGCCGTTCCCCCGTCTGGGTGCTCCATCTTCGGATGAGTCGGCAACTACACAACCGTCTGGCCGGTGCGGACACCAGGCAGGAGGACCGGCAACTTGACCGGAAAGTCCGCTTACGCTGGGCCGGTGACCGATCCCGACCCCCAGCCCGCGCCGGGAGTGGACGCGTTCCTGCGGGCCGCTCGACAGGCGGCCGGTCTGAGCCAGGAAGAACTCGCGGAACGTTCGGGGATGAGCGTGCGCAATATCCGCAACATCGAGCGGGGCCACATCGCCCGGCCCCGGCGCAGCTCGCTGGAAGCGCTGGCCGATGCGCTCGAACTCGCCCCGGAGCAACGGAACACGCTGATCGAGCAGCGCCGCGGCGGCCGGGCGGCCGACCAGAGCTCACTTCTGCCCGGTCGGAACTTTCTGCCGCGCCGGGTGCCTGGTTTCACCGGCCGCGGCGCTGAGCTCGACCGACTAGGCCGGCTGATCGAGAGCGAGCCGGGTGGTCTGGTCTGCAGCGTGGACGGAATGGCAGGTGTCGGCAAGACCGCCTTGGTCGTACAGGCTGCCCATGCCCTCGCGCCGAGATTTCCGGACGGACTCCTTTACCTCGACCTGCACGGCTACACTCCCGGCGAACGGCCGCTGGGACCCCAGGCCGCATTGGCTGTGCTGCTGCGACAGGTCGGGGTGCCGGGCGAACGAACACCACAGGAGGTGTCGGACCGCGCGGCGCTATGGCGCCGGGAGATGGCCGGGCTGCAGGCCGTGGTCGTCTTGGACAACGCGGCAACTGAGGAGCAGGTCGCACCGTTGCTGACCGACTCAGCCGGATGCGTGACGCTGGTGACCAGCAGGCGGCGACTGATCGGCCTCGACGGGGCGGTGCCGATCTCACTCGGCACACTGCCTGGTGACCATGCCCGAGAACTCTTCACCGTGGTTGCCGGTTCGGATCCGGCAGATGCCGCGATTGAGCAGATTGTGGTGCGATGCGCCCAGCTGCCCCTGGCGATCAGGATCGCGGCCGCACGGCTTCGGCACCGGCCGTCGTGGACGCCGGCCGATCTGCTCCGCCGGCTGAGCGACCGGAACCCGCTGTCGGAGCTGGACGCCGGAGACCAGAGCGTGGCCTCCGCGTTCGGAATGTCCTATCAGCAGCTTTCACCCACGTTGCGGCGAGCGTTCCGGTTGCTCGGCGTGCAGCCGATGACCACCTTCGACAGCTACGCCACCGCCGCGGTACTGAGCGTTACGCTCGAGTCCGCTGACCGGATCCTGGAAGAACTCGTCGATGTCCACCTGGTGGAGCAGTCCGGCCCCGACCGGTACCAGTTCCACGACCTGCTGAGGATCCACGCCCGGGGCGCCGCGGAGGCCGAGGAGGCTACGGATGAGCGACGCGAATCCACCAGGCGACTGCTGGACTATTTCCTGCATGTCGCCATGGAGGCCGGCCGCCCGCTCGATCCTTACCGCAGGGAGTACGAGTTGGCGATCACGAGAATTCCAGCAGCCGTCCCGCAGGTCGCCGAGAGCGACCATGCGGCGTTGGCCTGGCTCGAGATCGAACGCACCAACCTGCTCGCCGTGATTGAGTACGCTGCTGCCGAGGGATGGGACACGTACGTCTGGCAGCTGGCTTGGGCCTTGCGCCCCTTCTATGACCTGCGTGGGTATCAGGAAGACTGGATCACCAGCCACGAGCTCGCGGCGGTCTCGGCTCGGCGCAGCGCGGACCCGCTGGGCGAGGGCATTACGCTCAGCAACCTCAGTCAGGTTCTCCGGCGGGTCGGCAGACATGCGGAAGGACACGAGCGCGCGCTGCGCAGTCTGGAACTCGCTGTCGAGTCCGGCGACCTCTTCGGTCAGGCCGTGGCGCGGAGCGAACTAGGGCAGGTCCATCGACTGGCCGGCGAATACGAAGTGGCTGCGCGTTATTCGATGGACGCCCTGACACCAATTCTCGACGAGCCGTCGGACGTTAGGCGTCACGCCAAGGCGATCTACCTGTCCAATCTGGCGGTGGTGTACGAGCGACTCGGCCGGTATCAGGACGGCCTGCGCCTCTTCTTGTCAGCCATGAGTTTGTTCGGCGCACTCAACGATCGGGACAACCAAGGGCTTGCGTTGCGCTACCTCGGAATCATTCACACCCGGCTTGGTGATCACCGCTCCGCCATGGCCTGCTTCACCAAGTCGCTGGGCATTGCCCGAGACCTTGGGGACAGATTGACTGAGGGCCGGGCTCTGGGCGGATTGGGAGGCGTGTACCTCCGGCTCGATCGACCGATTGACGCCGTTAGCTGCCTGCAGGAGTCCCTTGCGGTACTACGTGCCATCAACGCGCGACCCGATCAGGTCACCACGTTGGCGACCCTCGGGTCGGCCCATGGTCGTCTGGCCCGGTACGAGGAGTCGTTCCGCCAGTATCGATTGGCTCTCCAGCTCGCCGGCGAACTCGATGCCGTCGACCTCCGGGTGGAGATTCTCAACACCATGGGCGCGACGCATCTTGCCGGCGCAAACGTCGAGGACAGCCGTCGCTGTCATGAGGAGGCACTCCAGCTTGCGGTGGGAATCGGGCTCCGGTTCGAGCAGGCCAAGGCCCATCGCGGCCTCGGCCGGTGCGCCACCCACCAGGACGACAGCGCGGCGGCAGCACGGCACCTGCAGCAGGAGTCGATCATCTGGCAGGACCTAGGCGTGCCTGCAGGATCCACCGACTAACGGTGGATCAACGACAAAGTGCCTGGCCAGAAACGCTCTGACCAGGCACTTCAACAGGGGTGGAGGTGGCGGGAATCGAACCCGCGTCCTTCAGTGCCGACTCGAGACTTCTCCGGGCGCAGTCTGTTAGTCGCTTTTCTCAGCTCCAGCACTCCCACAGACAGGGTTGCTGACGAGCTCAGTCGCTGTAAATGTCCCGCGTTAACCCCGCGACCGGGTTAACGAAGCAAGCTCCCTAGCTGAGGCCAGGAACCGGGTCGGAAGCAACCCCGGGCTGACCGCTTCTTTTAGCTCAGGCCGTCAGGCGGCGAGAGAGAAGCTACTGCGCACGTTAGTGTTGGCAGTTATTGTTTTCCAGAGATCGTTTACGAGATAACCCTGGATCCTCGGCCCGCTTCTCTCGAAACGTACAGCCAAAGTCGAAACCGTTCACCCCCTGTTGAGTTGTCAAACCCCATGGCCCGAAAGCATCCTGACTGGCCGTGGAACCTCCACACTATCAAGTCCAGCAAGCCTGCCGCACCTCAGATTCCCGTCACTTGATCATGCGCAGGGTGAACGGGTAGCGGAAGTCCGAGCCGAGCAGGGCGGCGATGCCGCCGATGCCGGTGAGGACCATCCAGGCGAGGCCGACCAGTGGGAACAGGAAGCCGGTGAACCCCTCCGTCACCGCCGTCACGATGCCCAGTAACGCGAAGATCCCGAAGGCACTCAACTGGAAGTTCAGCGCCTCCACGGCGTGCTTGCGGACCGCCGGGTTCTGCCTGCCCGCGCTCGCCGCGACCAGCGCCGGGCCGACGAAGAACGTCGGGAACCCGAGCCAGTGCGAGACCAGCCCGAGCCCACGGCCGTCGGACTGCCGGACCGCGACCGGGCGGGTGAAGGCGGCCGGCGCGAACGTCGGGACCGGGCGCGCGACCAGGCCGTCGAACGTGCCGTTGAGCTCGGCCCGGGTACGGGCCTTCAGCGCCAACTCCAGCCGGGAGTCGAACTCAAGACGCTCCAGGCGGCCGTCGGCGTACATCTCTTGCAGGATCTCGACTGCGCGGTCCCGTTGGGCCGGCGTCACCAGCAGGTCTGAAGTGGACATGCCTTCAGCGTGCCCCGCCGCAGCCCTCCACCCCATAGGGTGACGCCCGGACCCACCCCTGGGCAGACCCTTATTACCCCTTGCGGCGGTCGCTCAGCGCCCGCTGCGCCTCGCGGTTCGCCTGCCGCTCGGCCAGCGAGTGCCGCTTGTCGTAATCCTTCTTGCCGCGGCCGGTGGCCAGCTCCACCTTCGCGTACCCGTCCTTGAAGTACAGCGACAGCGGGATCAGCGAGACGCCCTGCTGCTCGACCGCCTTGATCAGCTTCTGCATCTCGTCCTTGTGCAGCAGCAGCTTGCGGGTCCGCCGGGGCTCGTGGTTGGTCCAGGTGCCGTGCGTGTACTCCGGGATGTGCAGGTTCTGCAGCCACAGCTCGTTGCCCCGCACGGACGCGAAGGCGTCGACGAGGGAGGCCCGACCCAGCCGCAGGGACTTCACCTCGGTCCCGGTCAGCACAAGTCCGGCCTCCACCACGTCGTCGATGTGGTAGTCGTGTCGCGCCTTACGATTCTGCGCGATCGGTTTGTGGCCGGTCTGTTTCACCATCCGGCCAGTATCCCAGATGACTCACAGCCACTTCATCGGATTAACCACGGTGCCGTCCTGGTAGACCATGAAGTGCAGGTGGCAGCCGGTCGAGTAGCCGGTCGTCCCGACGTACCCGATGATCTGGCCCTTCGCGACCCGCTGGCCGACGCGTGCCTTGTACTTCGACAAGTGGTTGTAGACCGTCGTGATGGACGACCCGTCGATCACGCCGTGTGATACGAACAGCCGGTTGCCGTAACCACCGTTGTAGTACTTGTCCGTGACGACGCCACTCGCGGCGGCGCGGATCGGCGTACCGCAGCCGCCACCGAAGTCGGTGCCGTCGTGCAGTTTCCAGTAGTGCAGGACCGGGTGGAAGCGCATCCCGAACGGCGAGGTGATGTAGGTGTTGAGCGGGTAGCTCAGCCCCGACGACTCATCCGGCGGATCCGGTACTTGGCGCGGCGGCCGCTTCTCCTTGCGCGCCTTCTCGCGCTCGGCCGCCTCCCGGGCCGCCTTGCGCTTGGCGGCGGCGATCTTCTCGGCCTTCGCCCGCGCGATCAGGATCAGCTGCACCCGGTTCCGCTCCGCGACCAGCGCGTTGTACTGCGCCAGCTCGGAGTTCTTGTCCCGCTCAGCTGCCTTGTACGTCGTCAGCTTGGCCTGGGCCAGCTTGGCGGCCTCAGCCTTCTCGGCAGCGACCTGCTGCGTCAGCGCGGTGACCTCTTTGACCGTCCGCGCGGCCTCGGCGCGCTGGGCGGAGACGATCTTCTCGGCCTCGGCGACCTTGACCCGCTGGTTCGCGAGCTGCGCCTGGGAGTTGTTCAGCCTGGTGATCGTGTTGCCCTGGATGCCGAACACGTTCCGCTGCACCTGGATGCCGTTGGCAACGTCGGCCGGCGAGGCGCCGTTCAGCAGGATGGACAACCCGACCAGGCTGTTCTGCTGCTGGTACGCCGACTGCGCGGCGCGGCCGGCCACCTGCTTCTGCCGGATGAGCACCTGCTCCCCCGCGTCCACAGCGGCGATCGCCGCCCGCAAAGCCCGCTCGGCCCGGCGGAGCTTGCCCGCGGCAACCGCGTCGGCCGCCTTCGCCGCAGCAAGCTTGCCCTGCGCAACGGCGTACCGGGTCTGCACGACCTTGTACTGCGCTTCCGCCTGGGTGTACGCGGCAACGGATTTGGCGACCTGGTCGTAGGACTGCTTCAGGTCGGCCCGGGACTCGGTGATCTGCGAGTCGAGCTGTTTCTTCTTCTTCGCTGGATCCGGTGGGTCCGCCTGGGCAGACGGGACCACCGCCAGGGCTCCGGCGGACAGGGACAGGACAACGCAGCAAGCGGCGATGACCGTCTGCCGCTGCGGCGACCCGAGCAGGCGCTGCCTGAGGGATCGTGCATGCGGCAAGGCGGTGGCGCCGATGCTGTCGTCTCGCTTGATGCTCCCCCGCTTGCGCGGGTTCGCACCGGGGAAGTGCGGGACCACAGTCGACCCCTTGCTATGGGTGAAGGTGACGTGCTACTGCACGATAAGTCACCCAGGTCAGACTTTGAGGTATTTCCGCGTTGTCAGGAATGTCGGGATGATCGCCAGCACCAGACCGACCACGACCATGATGAGCGTGGCGCGGAAGGTTTCGGACGCGCCGACCCACTGCCAGACCCGGAACGTCTCCTCGGCCTGCTTCTTGACCAGGAAGTAGACCCCGAGCCACAAGGTGCCGCAGGCAAGGACCGCGCCGATCAGGGCCGCCAGGATCGCCTCCAGCAAGAACGGCAGCTGGATGTAGAAGTTCGAGGCGCCCACCAGGCGCATGATCCCGATCTCCCTTCTCCGGGCGTAGGCCGCCAGCCGGATCGTGTTGGAGATCTGCATCAGCGCCGCGACCAGCAGCAGACCGGCGGCCAGTAACGCGCCCCATCTGAGCTTGTTCAGCGCGTTGAAGAGTGGATCCAGATACTGTCTGAGGTCCTGCACGGTGTCGACGCCCGGCAGACCCGACACGGCACTGACCAGGTTCTGGTAGCGCTGTGGATCCTTCAGCTTGACCCGGAAGGACTCCTGCATCTGGTCCTCGGTCACCGTGCTGACGATCGGTGAGTCCTTGTAGAGCTTCTTGAACTGCTCGAACGCTTCCTTCTTGGTCTCGCCGAACACCCCTTCCGGCGCGGTGTCCGGGTTCGACTCGATCACCTGCTTGATCCGGTTCTTCTGCTCCGTGGTCACCTCGGTGCCGGTACAGCCGCGGCCGCCGGAGTCCTTGGTGCAGAGGAAGATCGAGATCTGGATCTTGTCGTACCAGTTCCCCTTCATCAGGTCGACCTGCTCGCGGGCGAGCAGCGCGCTACCGAACAGCGACAGCGAGACCCAGATGGTGACGACGACGGCGATCGTCATCGAGAGGTTCCGGCGCAGGCCGATGCCCAGGTCGGAGAGGATGTAGTTCAAGCGCATCAGTCAGTCAGTCCCTGTAGTCAGTGCTGGTAGCCGTAGACGCCACGCGACTCGTCGCGGACGACATGACCGTTCTCCAGCTCGATCACGCGCTTGCGCATCTGGTCGACGATCGAGACGTCGTGGGTGGCCATCACCACGGTCGTCCCGGTCCGGTTGATCCGGTCCAGCAGCTTCATGATGCCGACCGACGTCCCGGGGTCGAGGTTTCCGGTCGGCTCGTCGGCGATCAGGATCATCGGCCGGTTGACGAACGCCCGGGCGATCGCGACGCGCTGCTGCTCACCGCCGGACAGCTCGTCGGGCAGCCGGTCCTCTTTGCCGTCCAGGCCGACCAGCTCCAGCACCTCGGGCACCGTCTTGCGGATGTGCGAGCGCGGCTTGCCGATCACCTGCAGCGCGAACGCCACGTTCTCCGAGACGGTCTTGTTCGGCAGCAGCCGGAAGTCCTGGAAGACCGTGCCGATCTGCCGGCGCATCTGCGGGATCCGCCAGCTGGCCAGCCGGTTCAGGTCCTTGCCGGCCACCATGACGTGACCCTTGGTGGTCCGGTGCTCGCGCAGGACGAGGCGCAGGAACGTCGACTTGCCGGACCCGGAGGTGCCGACCAGGAAGACGAACTCGCCTTTTTCGATCTCGACGTCGACGTTCAGCAGGGCAGCCTTGGACTGACCCTCGTACGTCTTGGAAACATTCTCGAAGCGGATCACGTGAGCTTCCGGCCGTGGTCGGGAACAGGGAGTGGCGGTCAGGTCACCACGAGGGCACCGTACGCCACCGGAGCGGCCGTCGATCAGTGTAGGTGCTTCAACTCGCCGCTCCGACTAGGCATGCCGCCACGTCCGATACCCGGCGTACGCAGTACCGGCTAGGCGGGTGCGGGGGCTCCGGGACCGTGCTCGGGGCGAGCAGTCGCGATCCGGGCCAGGCCGGGCTCGGGTTTGCGGCCGGCCTTGCGGGCGGCTTCTACGTGCAGGCGGGCCAACTCCACTGCCTGGCGGGAGACCCTGACGGTCTTCTTCTCACTCATCGGCACTGTCTCCCTCAACCACGTCGGCGCCTTCTTCCGCGATATCAGCGTACGCGGCCGAACCGACCCGGTCGATGGCCACGGCGGCGGTCAGCGCGGCGACCAGGTCGTAGTCCTCGGGCTGTAACAGTTCCGACCGCATCAGTGAGCGCAGCGTCACCACTCCGGCGTCCGTCCCCGCCTCGTCGCCGTCCAGGATCTGCTCGACCGCCCAGCGGACCATCCGCATCGTCTCCTCGCGGTGCCGCCAGGTGTCCAGTTCACGATCGGACTTGCGGGTCAGGTAGGCACCCAGCGCGACTCCGCCGAGCGCCACGAACGGGCTCAGCGCGGTGACGGCGACACCGATCACCGCGATCCAGGTCGGGATCACGAACACACCCCAGAACTCATCGTGTTCCTCCCAAATCAATGGTGGTGGCCGGTTGATGATGCTACGAAGAGAGCAGACCACCGAGCACCGACAATTCAGTCAGCGCCAAGAATTCACCGACGAAGGAGCAGTGTCACCGAGATGGACGAGCCGGACATCTACGACGTGTTCGTGCAGGGGACCGTGTTCCTCGACATCGTGCTGACCGGCCTGGAGTCCGCCCCGACCACCGGTACCGAGATCTTCGCCGAGGGCATGGGTTCCTGCCCCGGCGGCGTCGCCAACTTCGCCATCGCCGCCAGCCGGCTCGGCCTGCGCAGCGGGCTGGCCGCCGTCTTCGGCGACGACGTGTACGCCGACTTCTGCTGGCGCACGCTGGCCGACCAGGAGGGCGTCGACCTGTCGCACTCGCGCCGGATCGGGCACTGGCACTCGCCCGTCACGGTGTCGATGTCGATCGACCGGGACCGCGCGATGGTCACCCACGCGCACGAGGCGCCGGGCGACCCGAGCAAGCTGGTCGGTACCGGCCTGCGGACCCGGACCGCGATCGTGCCTGTTGCCGAGGAGCTGCCGAGCTGGACCGCCGAGGCCCGCGAGTCCGGCGCGCTGCTGTTCGGGGATGTCGGCTGGGACCCGACCGATACCTGGTCCCCCGCGGTCCTCGACGTGCTGGAGGGGTTCCACGCCTTCACGCCGAATGCGAGCGAGGCGATGGCCTACACCCGCACCGACAACCCCAAGGCCGCGCTGCACAAACTCGCCGAGCGAGTCCCCCTCGCTGTCGTGACCAACGGGTCGGACGGCGTACTGGCGATCGACTCGGAGACGGGCGAGGAGGAGCACATCCCGGCGCTGCCGGTCCGCTCCTACGACCCGACCGGCGCAGGCGACGTCTTCCTCGCCTCACTGGTACTCGGCACCCTGCGCGGCTGGCCCCTCGCCCACCGGCTGGCCTTCGGCAATCTGTGCGCCGGCCTCTCCGTCCAGCACTTCGGCGGCTCGCTGGCAGCCCCGGGCTGGGGCGACATCATCGACTGGGTCCGCGACCACAGCCGCCACCGCCCCGGCAACGTCGACCCCGAGATCCTCCGCCACTACACCTTCATCGGCGACATCCTCCCCGAAGGCCCGGTCCCGATAGTCCGCCGAGCCGGCGCCACCATCGCCCGCCTCTCGGACGCCTGAGGGCACAGGCGAGTTAGTCGAGTGACCCGCGAGGTGCGACCCAGAGATGCGGCTGACCGGTGGTCGCCGCGATGTGCTCGAAGTCCGTGTCGTAGTGCAGGATCACCGCATCATGCTGCTCCGCGACGGCTGCGGTGAGTAGGTCCACCACCCCCGCGGCGCGATGGTGACCGCGCGCCGCCATCCGAACCTGCACCTCGCGGGCTCGTTCCGCGATGGCCTCGGTGACAGGCAGGACCGTGTACAGAGACTTCCGGCGTGCGGCGATGTTCTGAACATCCTCCAGACTTCGCCCCGAGTAGCCGGCCTCGAGATCGACCGTCACACAGGTCGCGGCCGCACGGTCGACGATCAGACCGGCGATCACGGTCCGCACGGCGGGATGGCCGGAGCGGGCTTGCGCCGACGTGTCGACCAGGTAGAGCTTGCCGACGGCGGTCACCGTGCTCAACGATCGGCCTCTCGCATGATGTCGGGGTCGGCGATGTCCGGCCCGACACCCAACGCGTACGGGTCGTCGAGCAGCGCCTCGATGCGTTCACGCCGCCGGGCGACGAACTGCAGCGCAGCATTCACTGTGTCCTTCTTCGTCACGGTCCCCAACTCCTTCGCCGCGAGCGCGAGCGCCTCGTCATCCAGGTCGATCATCGTCTTCATGTAGACAACGATATGCGCCTGTATATATACCCGGATATACTCCGTAACCAAATCGGCACCTCCGGCCATCCCTGCCCACCCGCGCGCTTGACAATCTGCCTGGGTCGGCTATATTCAACTCATCGGTTTAGAACTAAGTAGTTGAATAGGAGTCAGGAGATGTCGACCGACCAGCTCAGTCGCACGTTTGCGGCTCTTGCGGATCCGACTCGGCGGGCGATGCTCGCTCGGTTGTCGGAGGGTGAGGCGACGGTCGGGCAGCTCGCGGAGCCGTTCGCGATGAGTTTCGCGGCGGTGTCGAAACACCTGCGGGTGCTCGAGGCCGCCGGGCTCGTCAGCCGGGGGCGCGACGCGCAGTACCGGCCGGCCCGGCTGGATGCGCGACCGCTGGCCGCGGCGTCCGACTGGATCGGCGACTACGCCAAGTTCTGGGCCGACAGCTTCGAATCGCTCGGCAGCTATCTTGACCGGCTGCAACAGACCAACCCCAAGAGCAACCCCGCCAAGGAGAACGACGATGTCTGACGTAGTTGTCACCCGCACCTTCAACGCACCCCGCGAGCTCGTCTTCGAGGCGTGGACCAAGCCGGAGCACTTCTCCGTCTGGTTCGGTACCGACGCGGTCGACGTACCGCTGGACACGCTGGCCCTGGACGTCCGCGTCGGCGGCGCCTGGAAGGCCATCATGCAACTGCCCGACGGCCACCAGATCAACTGGGTCGGTGAGTACACCGAGGTCGCCCCGCCCGAGCGGTTGGCCTTCACGATGACCGACGACCCCGCGAACCCCTCCGACGTCCCGATCGTCGTGGTGTTCGAAGAGGTCGCCGGTGGCACCGAGATGACGCTGACTCAGCTCGCCGGCGACTTCACCCAGGAGCAGATCGACGCCACGATCATGGGCTACAACGGCTTCTTCGACTCGATGGAGAAGGTGCTCGCAGCGCAGAACTGACCAGCGCCAGTACTGCGAGGAGAACCCCCGCGGCGAGGAAGCCGTGGGAGGGCGTGGTGCGGTCGATCGCCAGGCCGGCCAACGACGAGCCGGCCGAGCTGCCGAGGTTGTTGGCGGTGTTGATCCAGGTACTGGCTTCGGTGCGCTGGTGTGGTGGGGTCAGGTCGTCGGCGGCCAGGTAGGAAACGACGAAGAGCGGAGCTACCGCCAGTCCACCGACGGCCATCACCACGCCGAGCACGATCAGGTTCGTGGCCAGCGACGCGGCCAGCAGACCGACTGCCAGCAGCGCGATCAGGCCGGCCAGGTGATGCCAATGGGAGCGAGTGTGTGTACGGCGGTCCCACGTGAGCCCGCCGATCACACTGCCCAGGCCAATGCCCGCTTCCACGAAGCCGGCCGCGCCTGCAAGGCCCTGATCCTGCGCGACGCCTGCCACACAGACATAGGCGACGCTGATGCCTCCGGCCACGAAGAGGATGACCAGCAGGATCCGCCGCAGACCCGCGACGCGCAGCGGGCCGGGATCCAGGAAGCGGCCGCCGGCCTTTTGCTCAGCGACCTGCCGCGCCAACGGCGTCGCGACCATTCCGAGGGTGCCGCCGACCATGAGTACAGCGGCGCAACTCAACGCGACCGGCGCGGACCAGAAGCTGATCAGGAGTCCCGCGATGAGTGGTCCAGCCAGATACAGCGACTCCTCGCAGATCGAGTCGAGGGCATAGGCGCGCTGCTTGAGGTCGGAGTTGTCGGTGATGAGCCGCCAGGTGGCGCGCATCGACGGGCCGAGCGGTGGCGCGAAGAGGCCGGCGACGCCGACGAGGATCACCAGCGCCACGGCGTTCGCAGTACCGGCTGAGGCGACAACGGCGAGACCTGATGCGCAGAGCACGGCCAGGGGCGGGAGGACTCGGCGCTGACTGAAGCGATCGACCAGGCGCGCCTTGAGTGGCATGGAGAGGGAGGCCAAGCCGAAGGCGGCGACGGCCAGGCCGGCAGTCGCGAACGAGTCGGTGGCTTGGTGGACGGTGAAGAGGGCAGACAGCGGGAGCAGGCCGTACGCCAAGCGGCCGAACAGCGCTGGCACGAAGGTGCGCAGCGCGTTCGGCAGCAGCAGGACGTCACGGTAGCTCCCGGCACGCGTTGTGCCAGGCATGTGAAGACGCTCCTAGAGAGCCCCGGCTCCGTCAGTGGAGCGGGGTGCGATGAACGGGCTCGGTGGCGAGCGCTCTCTAGGCACGGGGATCGAACATGGCGCGCAGCCTACCCGAGGAAGTCGAGTCGAGCAGGTGATTATTCACGGCGCGGAATGGCACGACGTCAGCCCTCGACGGTCGTAGGGTCGGAGGATCGGTGCGCGGCTGTGGGACCGCGCCGAAAACCTGCGGAGGTACGTCGAGATGTCGGGTGCTCGTGGCAACGGATTCAACCGGCGACAGTTCCTGATCGGAGCCGGCGGGATGGCCGCGATGGCAGTGGCGGGCTGTGGATCCAACACAGGCCGGTCGCCGGACAGCGGCTCCTCGGGCAGCAAGCCGGCGTTGTCGCAGTGGTACCACCAGTACGGCGAAGCCGGCACCCAGCAGGCCGTCGAGCGGTACGCCAAGGAGTACGCCGACGCCACCGTGACCGTGCAGTGGTCGCCGGGCGACTATGACAAGAAGGCCGCTTCGGCGCTGCTGACCGATGGTGGGCCGGACGTCTTCGAGTACGGCAACGGCCCCAGCATCGACATGGTCAAAGGCGGTCAGGTGGTCGACCTGACCGACCTGCTCGGCGACGCCAAGTCCGACTTCACGCCGTCGCTGATCGCGCGGATGACGTACCAGGGCAAGCTGTACGCGATTCCGCAGGTGACGGACATGCAGCTGCTCGTCTACCGCAAGAGCCTGCTCTCGGCCGCGGGCATCCAGCCGCCGACGACGGTCGACGAGTTGCTCGCCGCGGCCAAGAAGCTGACCACCGACAAGGTCAAGGGCCTGTTCGTCGGCAACGACGGCGGCGTCGGCATCCTCGGTGGTCCTGCGCTCTGGTCGGCCGGGCTCGACTACCTCAAGGAAGACAACACCTTCGGCTTCGACGACCCGGCCGCGGTCGAATCGCTGCGCAAGCTGCGGGAGCTGTTCACCTCGAAGGCCTTGTTGCTCGGGGCACCGACCGACTGGTCTGACCCGTCGGCCTTCACTCAGGGGCTGACGGCGATGCAGTTCACCGGGCTGTGGACTCTCCCGCAGATCCAGAAGGCGTTCCCGGACGACTTCGGCGTACTGCCCTGGCCGAAGCTGAACAGCTCGACGGGCGCGCCGAGCGTGCCGGTCGGCGCCTACGGCTCCGCGGTCAACGCCAAGTCGAAGAATGTCGATGCCGCCAAGAAGTTCATCAAGTGGCTGTGGGTGGACCAGGCCGACAAGCAGCTCGACTGGGCCCAGTCGTTCGGCTTCCACATCCCGGCCCGCAAGAGCCTGGCCGAGAAGGCGGAGAAGCTGAAGTCCGGTCCGGCCGCCGACGCGGTCAAGTTCGTCAACGAGAACGGGCACGCCCAGACGCCGTTGCTCTGGACACCGAAATCCGGTACTGCGTACTCCGACGCGCTCAACCGGATCATCAAGAACGGCACCGATCCGGCAGGAGAGATCAAGGCGGTCAAGGCGATCGTGGAAGCGGAACTGCAGCGCGTCGCCGGCTGATGTCAACCGTCACCACCAGACTGCGCGGAAGGCACGACCGCAATCTCTGGTTCCTGATCTTCGTCGGCCCGTTCGTGCTCGGCCTGGTGGTGTTCGTCTACATCCCCATCCTGTGGTCGATCTGGCTGAGCTTCTTCGACGCGCACAACACGGTCACGCCGGCCAATTTCGTTGGCCTGGGCAACTATGTGGACATGCTGGCGGACTCGGCGTTCCGGTCCAGCCTGATCACCTTCGTGGTGTTCGCGCTGTTCATCGTGCCGACCACGTTCGTCGCGTCGCTCGGCCTGGCGCTGCTGGTGAACCGGGCCCGGTTCGCCAAGACCTTCTTCCGCTCGGTCTTCTTCCTGCCGACCGCCTGCTCGTACGTCGTGGCGTCGCTGATCTGGAAGTTGTCGATCTTCTCCGGCGTCCGGTTCGGCCTGATGAACACGGTGCTCGGCTGGTTCGGGATCGAGCCGATCGCCTGGCTCTCGGTGACGCAGCCGCCGTGGTACTGGCTGGTGATCGTGACCGCCCGGATGTGGTTGCAGGCCGGCTTTTACATGATCCTGTTCCTCGCCGGGCTGCAGCGGATCGCGCCGTCGCTCTACGAGGCCGCCGCGATCGACGGCGCGACCGGGTGGAAGGTGCTGCGCTTCCTCACCCTGCCGCAGTTGCGCGCCACGTCGACCGCAGTACTGCTGCTGCTTCTGATCAACGCGTTCCAGGCCTTCGACGAGTTCTACAACCTGCTGTCCAGCTCCGGGCAGTACCCGCCGTACGCGCGACCGCCCCTGGTCTACCTGTACTACGCGGCGCTGGGTCAAGGGCAGGACTTCGGCCATGGCAGCGCGGGAGCCGTCATCCTCACGCTGCTGATCGCCTTGGTCGCCCTTGGGCAGGGACGTTTTCTCGGCCTCGGCCGGAGGGAGGACTGAGATGGCGGTGATCCAGCGATCCCGCGCCGACAAGACCGGCATTGTGATCCGGTACGTCGTCCTGGCGGTCGGCGCGCTGCTGTTCCTGCTGCCGTTCTATCTCCTAGTGCGCAACGGGTTGGCGACCGAACAGGACATCACGTCACCGTCGTGGAAATTGTTCCCGTCGTCGCTGCAGTGGAGCAACATCGCTGAACTGTTCAACAATCCGGCCGTCCCGATGCTCAGATCGTTGATCAATTCACTGGTGATCGCGGTGGTGCAGACAGTCGGCGTCCTGGTGATCTCCGGCCTGGCCGGCTACGGCCTGGCCCGGATCCCGTTCAGATACGCGAACGCGGTCTTCTACTTCATCGTCGCGACGCTGCTCATCCCGGCGGCCGTGACGTTCGTCCCGAGCTTCGTGCTGGTGTCGTCGCTCGGCTGGGTGAGCACGTTGCGCGGACTGATCATCCCCGGGTTGTTCCAGGCCTTCGCGACCTTCCTGTTCCGGCAGTACTTCCTCAACTTCCCCCGGGAGCTGGAAGAAGCCGCGGCGCTGGACGGTACGGCGTACTGGGGCACCTTCTGGCGGATCGTGGTCCCGAACTCGAAGGGGTTCATCGCCGCCATCGCCACGATCACCTTCATCGGATCGTGGAACGCGTTCCTCTGGCCGCTGGTGATCGCACCGGACCAGTCCGCCTGGACGGTCCAGATCGCCCTGTCCACCTTCCTCACCGCCCAGACCATCGACCTCCCCCAACTGTTCATCGCCGCCACCATCGCGATCCTGCCGCTGGTGGTGATGTTCGTCTTCCTCCAGCGCTGGATCGTGGCAGGCGTCGAGCGCTCGGGAATCAGCGAATGACCCCAGAAAGAAAGGCAATCATGACCCTGATCGACCAACTCCGCAGTTCTGTCGCAGGCCCGGTGCTAGGCCCCGGCGACGACGACTTCGCTGCCGAGGTCGCGGCCTGGAACACGGCCACCCTGCACACCCCTGACGTCGCCGTCGGCCTCACCTCGGAGGAGGACGCTGCAGCCCTCGTCCGGCTGGCAGCATCAGCCGGTACTCCGGTGCGCGTGCTCGCCACCGGCCACGGCTCCGCCACTCCCGTGACCGGCGGCATCCTCGCCACCACGTCCAGGCTTGCCGGCGTGACCATCGACGCCGATCAGCGAATCGCCCACATCAACGCGGGCTGCCGCTGGGCCGACGTCATCGAGGCCGCGGCCGAACACGGTCTCGCGCCGATCGCCGGCGCGTCCGCCAACGTTGGCTGTATCGGCTACACACTTGGTGGCGGTCTAGGCCCGCTGGCCCGGACCTACGGCTTCTCCTCCGACTGGGCTCGCGCCTTCCGGGTCGCGGTCGCCTCCGGCGAGGTCATCACGGCCAGCGCGACCGAGAACCCGGACCTGTTCTGGGCACTGCGCGGTGGCAAGGGCGGCTTCGGCATCGTCACCTCGATGGACTTCGAACTCGTCGAGCTCTCCACCCTGTACGGCGGTTCGGTGTTCTTCGACGCTCCCCAGATCGCCGATGCGCTGTCCACCTGGGCCGAGTGGACCAAGACACTCCCCGAAACGGCGACCACGTCCGTCATCATCCTCCGGCTGCCGCCGCTGGAGTTCATCCCCGAACCACTGCGGGGCAAGACCGTGCTCAGCGCGCGCTTCGCGTTCGTCGGCGACCCGGCCGAAGGCGAACGCCTCTTCCAGCCGATCCGCGACGTCGGTCCCACCATCATCGACGCGGTCGCCGAACTGCCGGCGGCGGCGATCGCGACCATCCACAACGACCCCACCGATCCGGGACCTGGCTGGGATCGCGGCGGACTGCTGAACGAGATCGACGCCGACTTCGTCGAAGCCTTCCTCGGAGCGGCCGGTCCCGACCAGCAGGTGCCGTTCGTCGCCATCGAGATCCGCCACCTCGGCGGAGCCACGCGGCGCGACGTACCGGAGGGCAGTGCGGTCGGGGGTCGCGGCGGCGCCTACACGTACTTCATGGCCGGAGTCCCCGACCCCAGCCTGTTCGCGACGGTCCTGCCCCCGGCCGCCGACGCGCTGCTAGAACCACTCCGCCCCTGGATCGCGACCGAGACCACCATCAACTACGCAGGCGGCCTGAAGGTCCCGGGTTCGTACGAAGCGTCCTGGCCGGCCGGCACCTTCACTCGCCTGGCCGAGATCCGGGCGACTTACGACCCGAACACCGTCTTCCCGTACGGCCCAGCCTGATTCAGACGACGTCCGCCCCAGAAGGTGTCCAGGGGAAGCCTTCTGGGAGGAGGTCGGTGGCGACGACACTGCCGAGGCCTTGGGCTGTGGACAAGATGACGCGCAACTGCGGGTGGTAGTCGACGAAGATCTGACGGTCGCGGCCGCACGGCCCCTGGACGCCGCGGCCTTCGTTGCCTACCGCAACGATGGTGGTGAGCTCACGGGCGCCCTCGGCGCGGGCCCGGCCGAGGGCGACGAGCTCGGCACACGGGCCGCCGGTGAAGTGGTACAGGTTGATCCCGGCGAACATCCGGCCATCGGCGGCCCGGACCGCCGCACCCATCGTGTACACGCCGTCGGGACCGTCGGTGTTCTCGTCCACCGTTCGCCGCGCGAGCTCGATCAGCTCGTGGTCCTCGTCCGTCAGCGGTCGCAGTTCAATGCCCATCCGGGCACGCTTTCACAATCCCGTCACTGATTCCACGGGATTGCCCGCAACTTGCTGCCACGGCGACACTTCACCCGTTGAAAGCGGGAATGATGTGCTTGCCGTAGGCAGCTAACGTCTCTTCCTTGGCGTCGTGCTGGAGGTAGAGGGCGAACTGGTCGACGCCGATCGCCTTCAGTTCCTCCAGCTTGGCCAGGTGGTTCTCAACCGGGCCGAGGATGCAGAACCGGTCGACCACCTCGTCGGGCACGAAGTCGGTGTGGGTGCTGCCGGCCCGCCCGTGCTCGGCGTAGTCGTAGCTTTGGCGGCCCGCGATGTAGTCGGTCAACGCCTGCGGCACCGCACTCGATTCGCCGTACCGGGCGACGATGTCGGCGACGTGGTTGCCGACCATCCCACCGAACCAGCGGGTCTGGTCGCGCTGGTGCTCCAGGTTGTCGCCGACATACGCGGGAGCCGCCACGCAGAAGGTGATCTGCTCCGGATCGCGACCGGCCTGCTCGGCGGACCGGCGTACGGCGGAGATCATCCAGGCGGCGATGTCGGGGTCGGCGAGCTGGAGGATGTAGCCGTCGCCCACCTCGCCGGTCGCCTGCAGGGCTTTGGGGCCGTACGCCGCGACCCAGACCTCGAGCTTGCCGTCCTCGACCCAGCTGAACTTGAGCTGCTGGCCGCGGTACTCGACCGTGCGCCCGGCGGCGAGTTCGCGCACCACTTCGACGCACTGCTTCAGCTCGGCGATCGTGCCCGGCTTGGCCCCGAGCGTGCGCAACGCCGAGTCGCCGCGGCCGATGCCGCAGATCGTGCGATTGCCGAACATCTCGTTCAGGGTGGCGAACTGGGATGCGATCACGGTCCAGTCGCGGGTGCCCGGGTTCGTCACCATCGGCCCGACGATGACGCGTTCGGTCGCGGCCAGGATCTGGCTGTAGATGACGAACGGCTCCTGCCAGAGCAGATGCGAGTCGAACGTCCACACGTGGCTGAAGCCGGCCTCCTCGGCCTTGCGCGCGAGGTCCACCACCGCGGACGCGGGCGGATCACACTGGAACACCACTCCGAAGTCCACGGTTGCTCCCCCTCAGACCAGGTAAGACGAGAGGCCGCGCTTGAGGTACCTGCCGCGGCCCTTGCGGCCATGGTAGTTGCCGTCAGCCACGATCACCTCGCCCCGCGAGATCACCGTGCCCACCCGGCCCGCGATCTCTACCCCTTCGTACGCCGAGTAGTCCATGTTCATGTGGTGCGTCTCGACCCCGATCCGGGTGGTCCCGTTCGGGTCGTAGACGACCAGGTCGGCATCCGAGCCCGGCGCGATGATGCCCTTCTGCGGATACAGCCCGAACATCCGGGCCGGTGTCGTGGCGATCGTCTCGACCCAACGCTCCAGCGACAGCTGACCGTCCACGACGCCCTGGTAGACGAGGTCGACGCGGTGCTCGACGCCGCCGATCCCGTTCGGGATCTTGGAGAAGTCGCCGACGCCCAGCTCCTTCTGGTCCTTGAAGCAGAACGGGCAGTGGTCGGTCGACACGACCGCGAGATCGTTGCTCCTGAGCCCTTTCCACAGATCCTTGGCGTGCTGTTCGTGCTTGCTCCTGAGCGGCGTCGAACAGACGTACTTCGCGCCTTCGAACCCGGGCGCGCCCAACTGGTCTTCCAGCGTCAGATACAAGTACTGCGGGCAGGTCTCCGCGAACACGTTCCGGCCGTCGTTGCGCGCCGCTGCAACGGCCTCGAGGGCTCCGCTCGCCGACAGGTGCACGATGTAGAGCGGGCAGTCCTGCGCCACCTCGGCCAGGGTGATGGCCCGGCTCGTCGCTTCGGTCTCCAAGGCGGCCGGCCTGGTGATCCCGTGGTAGATCGGGTCGGTCTCACCGCGAGCCAGCGCCTGCTGCACGAGTACGTCGATCGCGATGCCGTTCTCCGCGTGCATCATGATCATCGCGCCGTTCTCCCGGGCGGTCTGCATGGCCCGGAGGATCTGCCCGTCGTCGGAGTAGAAGACGCCCGGGTAGGCCATGAACAGCTTGAAACTGGTGATGCCCTCGTCCGTGACGAGCTGGTCCATCGCCTTCAGCGCCTCGGCGTCGACGCCGCCGAGGATCATGTGGAACGCGTAGTCGATGTGACAGTTGCCCTCGGCCTTCGCATGCCAGGCGGCCAGCCCGTCCTGCACCACCTCACCGGTGCGCTGGACGGCGAAGTCGATGATGGTCGTCGTACCGCCCCAGGCCGCGGCCCGAGTACCGGTGTCGAAGGTGTCGCTGGCCGCAGTACCGCCGAACGGCAGCTCCATGTGCGTGTGCGCGTCGATCCCGCCCGGGATCACATACTTGCCGGTGGCATCGATCACCTCATCGGCCTGCACGGCCTCCCGGTACGCCGGATCGAGCAGCGCGACGATCTTCTCGCCCTCGACCAGGACGTCGGCCGGTTGCGCACCGGTCGGCCCGATGACGGTTCCACCCTTGACCAGCAGCGACATTCTTGGGCTCCTCCGGTTACGGCTTGGTCAGGTCCCCATAGGCGTCCGGCCGGCGATCCCGGTAGAACTGCCACCGGTCGCGCACGGTGTCGAGCAGGCTCAGATCCAGATCCCGGACAATCAGCTCGGGGTCGTGGTCATGCCCGACCTCCCCGACGAACTTGCCCTCCGGATCGACGAAGTACGACGTCCCGTAGAAGTCGTTGTCCCCGAACTCGGACTCGATCCCGACCCGGTTGATCGCCCCGATGAAGTACTCGTTGGCCACCGCCGACGCAGGCTGCTCCAGCTTCCACAGGTACGACGACAACCCGCGACTGGTCGCCGACGGGTTGAACACGATCTTCGCCCCCGCCAGCCCCAACGCCCGCCACCCCTCCGGGAAGTGCCGGTCGTAACAGATGTACACGCCGATCCTGCCGACTGCCGTGTCGAACACCGGGTACCCAAGGTTGCCCGGCCGGAAGTAGAACTTCTCCCAGAACCCGTTCACCTGCGGAATATGGTTCTTCCGGTACTTCCCCAAATACTTGCCATCAGCATCGATCACCGCCGCCGTGTTGTACAGCACCCCCGGCTGCTCCAGCTCATACACCGGCAGCACCATCACCATGCCCAGCTCCGCGGCAAGCGCCTGAAACCGCTCAACCGTCGGCCCGGGCACCGATTCGGCGTACTCGTAGAACTTGGGATCCTGCAGCTGGCAGAAATACGGCCCGTAGAACAACTCCTGGAAGCAGATGACCTTGGCTCCCGCGGCAGCCGCCTGCCGCGCATACTCCTCATGGGCCTTGGTCATCGACTCCTGGTCCCCGGTCCAGTTCGTCTGAACCAGCGCCGCCCGCACAACGTCCGCCATCGCTCAGGACCTCCCCAACTAGACGAGCCCTCATGCTCCATCCGCCGGGGTCACTAAGTCAACGACCTCCGGAAACCGCGCCCGGTGGGGTCGCCGACAGGGTCGCTAGAAGGGCCGTCGGCGGTGGAAGTCGGCGGCTGTCAACCCGGTGAGAGCTTGGGTCAGAGGACGAGGATGGCGGCGATGATGGCGATCAGGAGGACGACGCCGCCGACGACTGCCAGCGTGCGGCCGTTGACCTTCGGCTCTACCGTCGGCTCGGCCTGGCCCTCGTCGACGAACGCGCGGAACATCTGCGTGCTCGCTCCCGGGTCCTGCTCGTTGTCCGTGGTGTTGTGGTCAGCCATGGCGCAGACCCTACCCGGAGCCCGGACCGCCAGCACTCACCAACCAGGGTTCTGATCGGTTTCTTACGCTCAGCCACCGGCTGTGACCGCCCTTTGTGAGTGCCGCAAGTCCGTGTACCATTTGGTACATGCGCTTCGAACACTCCGTCACCGTCCAAGCCCCGGCCGAGCAGGTCTGGGCGATCTTCAGCGATGTCGCGAACTGGCCCGAGTGGACTCCGACCATCGAGAGCGTCGAGCGGCTCGACGAGGGCCAGATCCACCTCGGGGCCCGGACCCGAATCCGCCAGCCCAAGCTCCCGGTCGCCGTCTGGGAGGTGACCGAACTGGTCGAGGGCGAGTACTTCGAATGGGTCTCGCGCGGCCCCGGCATCAAGACCACCGGCGGTCACCGGGTTACCCAGACGCCCGAGGGCACGGTCGCGACCTCGACGATCGTCCAGGAGGGACCGCTCGGCTGGGTGTTCGGCCGGCTGCTCGCCAAGCTGACCAGGGAGTACATCGCGCTCGAGGGCGAGAACCTGAAGAAGGTCAGCGAGCAGGCGTGAGCCGCGTGTCGCTGCTCGAAGACGCCGTCGAGCACTTCGCCAAGAACGGCATCGGCGACGCCAGCCTGCGCTCGATCGCGACCAGCATCGGCACCAGTCATCGGATGCTGATCTATCACTTCGGCTCGCGCGAAGGCCTGCTGGCCGAAGTGGTCCGCAAGGTCGAGAACCAGCAACGCGAACTGCTTGCCTCACTCGGCGACGAGGACCTGCCGATCGCAGAGCTGTCCGAGCGGTTCTGGCGCCGCGTCACCGAGGCCGCTCTGATCTACGGACCGCTCTTCTTCGAGTTGTCCGCGCATGCCATGCAAGACCTCCCCCACACCGAGGCCCTCAAGGCAGACCTGATCAACGTGTGGCTGCCACCCCTGACCGACCTCTGCCTCCGCGCGGGCATCCCGGCCGACCAGGCACCGGCGTACGCGCGGCTCGGGCTGGCCGCCTCACGCGGGCTGCTGTTCGACCTGCTGCTGACCGGCGATCGAGCCGCCGTCGATGAGGCGTCCGCTCTCCTGAACAAACTCTTCTAGGAAGCGGGCTCGGTCGGCTGAGCGATCCAGCCGGCCACCACAGGCAGCCGGGACTCACGGTGTACCGCGACGAACGCGAACGGGCGATCCAAGAGGACCTCGAGCCGCCGCGACTGAGAGGTCGACATCGACGTCCGCATCATCCCCATCGCCGTCACCGCGGCCGCCTCGAAGCCGGTCGCGAAGAAGCGCGCGAGCACGGTCTGCTTGGCCTGCCCGACCACCAACTGCTCCGGGCTGATCGCACTGAAGTGCCCGGAACCGTGCGGCGCTGACGACACGGCAGACAGGCCGAAGAGCTCACGCGCGGCGAGCAGGTCGTGCTCGGCCTGGACGCTGAACGACGGCAGCGACACCCTCACGTCAGGCACCGAGGAGGTGTTCAGCCCGATCTTCACCCCCGGCGCCAACTCCTGCCCAGGCTCCCCGTGCTCGATCAGCTCCGCGCCAGACCGGCCGCTCGCAGGTTCGATCGACGCAGCAAGCAGCCCAGCCAGTACGTCGGATTGCGCCGCCTCCGCCGACCCGATTCCGAGCAGCACATCCACGTCGGCATCACCCTGCACGGTCACCACCGTCAGCCCGTCGTACAGGCGGACCGTGCCGAGGTCGCGATCGTCCCGCTCCAGCCAATGCCAGGACCCGCCCGCCCACGGACCGGCGTACGGGCTCACGAGCTGTGCCTTGAAGGGTCGGGTCCAGGTCGTCCGCAAGGACAGCGCGGAAGCCAGTACTACGGCCAGGTCCGGCGTCACGTCGAGCGGCATCTCGCGGATGAGGTTGTCGGTGTGCTGCGCAGCCCAAGCGTCGAGCTTCGCTTTGTCGCCGGCAAGGTCGCCCGTCAACGTCCCACTCAACGCAGCCGGTACTACGGAGTCGAACGACTCGCTCAGCTTCAGCTGCTCGTGCACCCAGACGCCGAGCGCCGCGTGCAGGTCAGCCGCGCTGTCCACGGCTTGCATCAACTCGACGGCCTTCGCGGCGCCGGTCGAGGCGTCGACTCCGGCCGCCTCGGCGAGCTCGGTACGCCCGGGCTCATCAGCGGCGGTCGCCAGCATCGCGAGCAACGGCCAGAGCCCGAGCCCGGACACCACGGTATTGCCGGCCGGCAACTCCCGGGCCCAGCGCGAAGTGAGGTGGTTGACGGCCTGAACGACGTCGGCATCCATACGTTCCACCTTGCCACGCCCCCGGTCATCGAAGGAGCCGGCAACCGGGCATGGCGACTATTCGGCGGAATGACGCTGATTTTCATTTCAGGAGTGCGGTGTGTACTCGTCCGGGCGCGTTCTGCTGTGTCAGGATGCCGCCCATGAGCACGCCAGCCGACTCCGCAGAGGCCACGGGCGAGCGGGATTCCGCCGCCGCGACGGCAGATCCCGACGCACCGGTCGGCCCACCGCCGGCGCCCTCCACCGAACCGGAGCCGCCAGCGGAGAAGGAACCGGCCGGATCGTCGATCGCGTTCACCCTGACGCTCGTCCTGCTGGTCGCGCTCGCGCTCTTCGGGCGGAGGATCTTCTCCGGGCTGTTCACCGACGACGGCGTCCGCACCTGGGCGACCATGTTCGTCGGCGTGACCGTCCAGGCGATGCCCTTCCTGGTACTCGGGGTGCTGCTCTCGGCCGCACTGACCGCGTTCGTCCCGCCGTCCTTCTTCGCGAAGGCGCTGCCCAAGCACCCGGCTCTCGCCGTACCGGTCGCCAGTGCGTCCGGCGTGATCCTGCCGGGCTGCGAGTGCGCCTCCGTGCCGGTGTCCGCCGCGCTGATGAATCGCGGCGTCACCCCGGCCGCGGCGATCGCGTTCCTGTTGTCCGCGCCGGCCATCAACCCCGTCGTACTGGCCTCCACCGCTGTCGCGTTCCCCGGGCAGCCGAAGGTCGTGGTCGCCCGCTTGATCTGCTCGCTCGCCGTCTCGATGGTCCTGGGCTGGCTGTGGCTGCTGACCGGCAAGGGCAGTTCGTGGCTCAAGATGCCGAAGAACCGGCACGCCGAAGGCACCGCGAAGCTCGAGGTCTTCCGCTCGTCGATGCTGCACGACTTCCTGCACGCGGGCGGCTTCCTGGTCGTCGGCGCGGCGGCCGCGGCCACGCTGAACGTCGTCGTACCGCGGTCGTGGCTCGACCACGTGGCCAGCAACCTGCTGCTCTCGGTGCTCGTCCTCGGCGTGCTCGCCGTGCTGCTCGCGATCTGCTCCGAGGCCGACGCTTTCGTCGCCGCCAGCCTGACACAGTTCTCGCTCACCGCGCGGCTCGCGTTCATGGTGGTCGGGCCGGTCGTGGACGTGAAGCTGATCGCACTGCAGACCGGTACCTTCGGACCCAAGTTCGCCGTCAGATTCGCGCCGGCCACGTTCGTGGTCGCGATCCTGTTCAGTCTTCTCGTCGGGTGGTGGCTGCTGTGAGGCGCAATGTCGCGGGTCTGGTCGTCGTGTTCGTCGGAGCGGCGGTGATGCAGCTCGCCATCTCCAACACCTATCTGCGCTACGTGAAGCCAGGAATGCGCTGGATGCTGCTCGCGGCCGGCGCCATCCTCATCGTGCTCGCTGTCGCCGACGTACTGGCCGACACTCGCAAGAAGCCCGGCGAGCACCAAGCAGACGACGGCCACGGCCATGGTCACCTGTTGCCGCGTGCTGCCTGGCTGCTGGTGATCCCGATCTTCGCGCTGCTCGTCGTTGACCCACCGGCGCTCGGTGCGGACGCCGCGCAACGGCAGTCACCCGTCGCGGCCAAACCTGCCGTGCCGAAAGGCAACTCCTTCCTCGGCGAAAGCACCGCCGGCGCAGCACCAGTACCGCTGGCAGTCCGGGACTACGCCGTCTGGGCGGTCTGGGAGAAGGAGAGTATGAAGGGCCGCAACTTCCAGCTCACCGGGTTCGTGACGCCCGGCAAGAACGGCACCTGGTACGTCTCCCGGATCGGCCTGACCTGCTGCGTCGCCGACGGCACCGCGTTCATGGTGGAGGCCCGCGGCCAGACCGCCCCGCCGAAGAACCAGTGGGTCACCGTGACCGGCGAGTGGGCCGAGCCGACCAAGCGCGCCGACGGTGACGTCGCCGCACTGACCGTCACCGGAGTACAGAACGTAACTCCCCCGGCCAACCAGTACGAGTGACGGCCCTTAGGCAGCTTTACTGAGCACCAATTCGGGGGCGGCTGCCTGAGGCCGGGGGCGCCGGCGGATCACCGTGCAGGCCATGCCGCCGATGATCAGTGCGGCTGCGATCGCCTGCTGTAGGCCGACCTGCTCGCCACGGAGCAACCAGGCCGCCGCCATCCCGATTACTGGTACCAACAGGGAGAACGGCGCGACGGTGCTGGCGTCGTACTGGCGGAGCAGGAAACCCCAGACGCCGAAGCCGAACAGGGTCGCCATGAAGGAGAGGTAGCCGATGGCACCTACTCCGGTCAGGTCGATGTTGCGCAGGGCATCCAGATCGTTGCTCACTCCCTCGGTTAGCAGGGAGAGCACGAGCAATGGCAGTACTGCGACCGCGCTCACCCAGACCATGAACCGCAGGGTGTCTTGCGGCTTGGCCCGCCTGGTGGCGATGTTGGCGACACCCCAAGACGCGCCGGCCGCGATCACCAGGCCGAGCGCGCCGACCGGAGCCGCGAGTCCACGATCGACCAGGATCAGACCGAGTCCGCAGCAGGCGATGGCGATGCCGAGCAACTGCGTCGGCCGCGGGCGCTCCCGTAGTACGACGACTGCGAACAGCAGGGTGAAGACCACCTGGCTCTGCAACACGAGTGAGGCCAGGCCGGCCGGGACGCCATGGTCCATCGCGACGAAGAGCAGACCGAACTTCGCCAGCCCGAGCGCCAGTCCGACGGCAATCACGTAACGCCAAGCGACCGCGGGCTTGCCGAGGATGAAGATGGCTGGCACGGCGGCGAAGAAGAAGCGCATCGCCGAGAACAGCAACGGCGGAAAGTCTTGCAGGCCGACCTCGATGACGACGAAGTTGATGCCCCAGACAACCATGACGGCGATCGCGAGCAGGACGTGACGAGGGTTCATGCGGTCCAGTCTTGGGCGCGCTACAGTTAAGCACCAGCGAATCCTGCTACGCCAAACTCTGTAGGAGTGCTACATGATCGACCTGGGCCGGTTGCGTGCGCTGCACGCCGTCGCGACGTACGGTTCGGTCGGCGGCGCAGCGGAGGCGCTTGGCTACACCCCGTCCGCGGTTTCGCAGCAACTCGCGAAGCTGGAGCGCGAGACGCGGACGATCCTGATCGAGAAGCGCGGTCGCGGGGTCGTCCTGACCGACGCCGCCCAGCAGCTCGCGGCCACGGCGTCACAGGTGCTGGAGCTGGTCGAGAGCGCCGAGCTGACGCTGGAGGAGCAGCGCGGCCAAGCGACCGGGATCCTGGCGATCGCCGCGTTCCCGACGGCCGCGCGCGGGCTGCTGCCGGCCGTACTGCCCCGCTTGATCGACGAGAACCCTGCCCTCGACGTGCGGATGACAGAAAGCGACCCGTTCGAGGCCGTCGCCGCGGTCACCCGGGGCGAGATCCAGATCGCCATCGTGCACGACTGGCACAACACACCGCTCACGTTCCCCGACGAGCTGTCCCGGGTGAAGCTCGGTTCCGATCCCGCCGACGTCCTCGTCCCGGCCTCGCATCGGCTGGCAGGCAAGGAGTTCGTGCGTGCCGACGACCTCGTCGGTGAGCGCTGGATCTGCCAGCCGACCGGGTCGATCTGCTACGAGTGGCTGATCCGCACGATGCGCAAGGCGGGCGTGGAGCCGGAGGTCGCCTACTCGATCGCGGAGTACCAGACCCAGCTCGCGATGCTTGCCCAAGGCATCGGTATCGGCCTGCTCCCCCGACTCGGCCGCGGTCCGCTGCCCGACGGCGTGGTCGCGATCCCTCTGCACCCGGCGCCGAGCCGCCGCCTGTACGCCGTCTGGCGCACCGCCACCGCCCGCCGCCCGGCCATCGCCGTCACCCTCGCCGCCCTCAAGTCCGGCTGGGCCTCCCGCGACACGGCCTAGCGCTGTCACCACGTTCCGCCAGGCGGGAATTAACCCGGTCACCGTCCGCGACCAATTGACAGCGCCTTGCATCAGGACTAAATTCCGGGGAAATCTATTAGGAAAGTTTCCTAATAAGTAATCCTCTCGTCCCCGCCCCTGACGCAGTAGGAGGCCTCCCATGATCCGCCCCCGATGGTCCGCGCTGTTCACGAGTGTCGCGCTCGCCGCGACCGCCCTCGTGACCATGAGCGTCGGCACCAGTTCCGCCGCCCCGGTCGGCTACGAATCCGAAGCGGCCACCATTTCCCAAGGCGTCGTCGAGTCGAATCACACCGGCTTCACCGGCTCCGGGTTCGTCAACTTCAACAACGTCGTCGGCAGCTCGGTGGAGTACACCGTGACCGCGCCGACGGCCGGTTCGTACACCCTGACCTTCCGCTATGCCAACGGTACGACGGCCAACCGCCCGCTCGACGTCACCGTCAACGGCTCCCTGGCCGTCGATGACCTGGCCTTCCCGGGGACCGGCGCCTGGACGACGTACCGGACGGTCACCGCCAACGCGACACTGGTCGCCGGTGCCAACAAGATCAAGACCACCGCGGTCACCTCGAACGGCGGCCCGAACGCCGACTCGCTGTCGGTGGACACCGTGCAGGGTCCCGGTCCCGGCGGCACTCCGGTCTCGATCAACGGCCAACTGCGGGTCTGCGGCACCAAGCTTTGCAACCAGTACGGCAAGCCGATCCAGCTGCGCGGCATGAGCACCCACGGCCTGCAGTGGTACGCCAACTGCGTCAAGACGGCCTCGCTGGACGCGCTCGCAACCGACTGGAAGGCCGACATCCTGCGGATCTCGATGTACGTGGCCCGTGAGGAAGGCGGCTACGAGACCGACCCGCGTAAGTTCACCGACATGGTGCACGGCTACATCGAGGAGGCCACCAAGCGCGGGATGTACGCGCTGGTCGACTGGCACCAGCTCAGCCCGGGTGACCCCAACGTCTACACGGCCAAGGCCAAGACGTTCTTCGCCGAGATCGCCGACCGGCACAAGAACAAGACCAACATCATCTACGACATCGCCAACGAGCCGAACGGCGTCAGCTGGGCTGGCATCAAGTCGTACGCCGAGCAGCTGATCCCGGTGATCCGGGCCAAGGACTCCGACGGCGTGGTGTTCGTCGGCACCCACGGCTGGGCCTCGCTGGGCGTTTCCGACGGCCGGACCGAGGCCGACGTGATCAACAACCCGATCAACGCGACGAACTTCATGTACACGTTCCACTTCTACGCCGCCTCGCACCACGACGAGTACTTCAACGCGCTGTCGCGGGCCGCGGACAAGATCCCGCTGTTCGTCACCGAGTTCGGCACCCAGAACTACGCCGGTGAAGGCGCCAACGACTTCACCTACTCGCAGAAATACCTGGACTTCCTGGCCAGCAAGAAGATCGGCTGGACCAACTGGAACTTCTCCGACGACTTCCGCTCCGGCGCGGTCTTCAAGGAGGGCACCTGCGCCGGCAGCAACTTCACCGGTACTTCGATGCTGAAGCCGGCCGGCGTCTGGGTCCGCGACCGGATCCGCACACCGGACGACTTCCCGACCTCCTGACGACGCTCCACCCCTGACCGGGCCGGCCGGTGGACCCGCTCGGGTTCACCGGCCGGTCTCCGCCGACCGGTCGCTCCGCCCCGTCGACCGGCCTTTTGGTTGCCGGGGGCAGCAGTTGCCCCCGGCAATCAGCCGTTGACGAGCGCGTGCAGCTTGGCCTCGGTCTCGTCGTCTGCCGGCGTGTAGACGGTCGCCCGGTGCTGACCGAGCTGGCTCAGCCACAGGTTCGCCGACTCCACCCGCAGCAACCCGACCCGCTGGTTGTCCAGCACCTTGATCTTCGCGCTCGGCGCGGCCACGTCGTACCGCTCCCAGAGCTCGGCGAACAACGGCGAACTGGCCAGCAGCCGCTCGGTGAGATCCTGCCAGCTCGGCTCGCCCAGATGATCGGCCGACGCGGCCCGGTAGCCGGCGACCATGTGCAGCTTGATCGACTCGGCATCGGCGAAACCACACCGCCACTCGTCCGACACGAAGGTCAGCCAGAGCAGATTGCGCTCCTCGATCGGCACCGATGCGATGTCGAGGATCACCTTGCAATAGGCGTCGTTGAACGCCAGTACGTCGTACCGGGAGTTCACCACCTGCGCCGGGTACGGCGAAAGCTGGTCGAGCATCTTCTGGATCGACCCGGGAAGCGAGGAGCACTCGCTCTTCGCCGCTCCGAGCGCGATCCCCGCCAGCGTGTATAGGTGGTTACGCTCCAGCCTGTCCAGCCGCAGCGTCCGTGAGATCGCCTCGAGCACCTGGGCCGACACGTTGATGTCGCGGCCCTGCTCGAGCCAGGTGTACCAAGTCACGCCGACGCCGGCCAGTTGAGCGACCTCTTCGCGGCGCAATCCCGGGGTACGGCGTCTGGCTCCTGGCGCGAAGCCGACTTCCTCGGGCCGGATCCGCTCCCGCCGGCTGCGCAGGAACGCAGACATCGCCCGGCGCCGCTCATCTTTGTCGGTGCCGGCCTTGTCGGTGCGGGCGGGCATACTGCTCAGGAGACTCACCTCTCCATCGTGCGGGCTCGATCGGCGCAGGAGAAGGCTGGTGCCAGGTGCTGCCAATACCAGGATAACCAGGCTCTCACCACCAGGATTGGACAAGCCGCATGCTGGATCCCATGACAGACCAGCTCCAGTCCGCCCAGGTGACGCCTCAGCCGCCGGCCTCGTCACCACTCGGCCCGGTCGCGCTCACGACACTGCTCTTCGGCGCGTTCCTGCCGATGCTGTCCTTCTTCATCATCAACGTCGCGCTGCCCGCGATCGGCTCCGATCTGCACGCGAACGCGGGCGAGCTCCAGCTCGTCGTCGGCAGCTACGGCATCGCCAACGCCACGCTGCTCGTGGTCGGCGGCCGGCTCGGCGACGGTTTCGGCCGCAAGCGGCTGTTCCTCGCCGGGCTCATCGGCTTCACGGTGATGTCGCTGATCTGCGCGATCGCGCCGACTATCGGCGTACTGCTGGCGGCCCGGGTCGTCCAGGGCGCGGCTGCCGCGGCGATGACGCCACAGGTGCTCGCCTCGATCAGCAGCCTGCTCACCGGCGAGCATCGGGCCCGCGCGATGGCGATGTTCGGTGTCGCGGGCGGAGCTGCCGCAGCGCTCGGCCAGATCCTCGGCGGCGTACTGGTCGAGGCTGATGTCTTCGGCCTTGGCTGGCGTGCGGTGTTCCTGGTCAACGTCCCGGTCGGGCTGTTCGCGCTCGCTGCGGCGGTCAGGTTGCTGCCGGAGACTCGCGCCGACAAGGCCCAGCGGGTCGATCTGGTCGGCGCCGCTCTGCTCGCACTCGCGTTGGTGCTGCTGCTCCTGCCGCTGACCGAGGGGCGCCCGCTCGGCTGGCCGACGTGGACCTGGGTGTCGCTGGCCGCCACGATCCCGGCCGTCGCGCTGCTCGGCGTACACCAGCATCGGTCGGAGAAGGCCGGGTCGGCGCCACTCATCCCTCCGTCGGTACTGCGGCTGCGCCCGATGCTGATCGGCTTGTCGCTGGCCGTGGCCTTCTTCACGAGCTTCGGCGGGTTCATGTTCGTCTTCGCGCTCGCCACTCAGGGCGAAGCCGGGATGTCCCCGCTGGAAGGCGGTCTGAGCTTGCTGCCGATGGCGGTCGGCTTCCTGATCACCTCGATCTACGGGCCCCGCCTGCAGCAGCGGTACGGCGCTGGGCTGATCCTGCGCGGCTGGATCGTGCAGTCAGTCGGGTACGCCGTACTGGCGGTCGCTGCGCTCGCCCTGTGGCCCGACGTGACCCCGTGGACGCTGGCGGTCCCCATGCTGATCGCAGGCTTCGGTAGCGGCCTGGTGATGGTCCCGCTGATGGGTGTGGTCATCGGTCAGGTCCCGCCGGCGCAAGCTGGACTAGGTAGCGGCATCCTGCTCACCAGTCAGCAGACCTGCCTCGCACTTGGTGCAGCAACCGTCGGTACGGCGTACCTGGCGCTGGCCGGCACCTCTTGGGGACAGGGCGGGGCGCTGGCCGCCGTAGCCATCGCGATCACCGCGCTCTCGCTGCTGATGACGCCGCTGACTCACCAACTCAGATCGCGCTGACTCACCAGCTTAGGTCGCGCTGGTCACCAGTGGGACGGGCGGATGATCGCCGCGGGAAGTCTGGTGGCGTCGTCGCCGCGGGCGGCGTTGACCTGGGATTGCGTCAGGAAGAGGGCGCCGGTGAGGTCTGCGCCGCGAAGGTCGGTGTCACGGAGGTCGGCACCGATCAGGTCCGCTTGTCTCAGGTCCGCGTCGCGGAGGTCGGCGGCGATCAGGTAGGCGCCTCGGAGGTTGGCTCGCGACAGGTCTGCTTTGCGCAGCTTGGCCCCGATGAGGTCGGCGCCGCGGCGGTCCTTCTTCTTTTGCTTGCCGCGGACCAGTTCGCTGGTCTGGAGCAGGAGCACGTTGACCTGCTGGCGTTCTTTGGTCAGATCGACGCTGGTGACGTCGGGTTCGAGGGTCAGCTTCTCGATCCGCTCGCTCGCCTCGTGGATCTCCGGACGGAGCGAGCGTGCCTCGTCCAGCTCGACGGCCTCCGCGAGGTACCAGAGCAGCTCGTGCAGTTGGCGCATGACGGGAAGCGCGGCGAACATCTTCTGACCGGGTTGTTCACGCCAGCTCTTGCCGGCCAGTCGCGAGATCTTCTGTCCCGCACCGAAGCAGTCGTAGACAGTGCAGCCCTGAAAGCCTTGTGGCCTTAGCTTCTGATGGATGCCGCAGCGGAAGTCTTCGTGCAGATTCGGGCAGGGGTCGCCGGCATCCTTGTCGATCGCGAAGTCGGCGGACTTCGCGAACGTCAGCGCGACGCAGCAGAGGCCGAAGCAGTTGGTGCAGTCGGCACGGAGATCTGCTCGCGCTGGTTTTGCTCGGGTCACGGCTGCCTGGGCGAGCGCAGTACTAGTTCTGCTCGACCGCGGTTTGCCCGGTCCGGCGCCAGCGGATGCCGGCCTCGATGAACTCGTCGATCTCACCGTCGAACACGCCGCTGGTGTTTCCCGACTCGTAGAGCGTCCGCAGGTCCTTGACCATCTGGTACGGGTGCAGCACGTAGGAACGCATCTGGTCGCCCCACGAGCCCTGCACGTCACCGCGCAGCGAGTCGATCTCGGCCCGCTCCTCGGCCTTCTTCAGCGCGAGCAGCTTGGCCTTCAGGATCACCATCGCGCTGGCCTTGTTCTGCAGCTGCGACTTCTCGTTCTGGCAGGAGACCACCGTGCCGGTCGGGATGTGGGTGATCCGGACCGCCGAGTCGGTCGTGTTGACGCTCTGTCCACCCGGACCGGACGACCGGTACACGTCGATCCGCAGCTCTTCGTCGGGGACGTCGATCTCGTCGGTCTGCTCCAGCACCGGGACCACCTCGACCGCGGCGAACGAGGTCTGCCGGCGGCCCTGGTTGTCGAACGGCGAGATCCGGACCAGCCGGTGCGTGCCCGTCTCGATACTCAACGTGCCATACGCGTACGGCGCCTTGATGCCGAACGTGGTCGACTTGAGCCCGGCCTCTTCGGCGTACGACGTGTCGTAGACCTCGGTGCCGTAACCGTGCCGCTCGGCCCAGCGCAGGTACATCCGCTGCAGCATCTCGGCGAAGTCGGCGGCATCCACGCCACCCGCGCCGGAGCGGATCGTGACGAGTGCCTCGCGTTCGTCGTACTCGCCGGACAGCAGGGTGCGGACCTCGAGCGACTGGATCGCCTTGCTCAGCGAGCCCATTTCCTTGTCCGCCTCGGCCAGGGTGTCCGCGTCGTTCTCCTCGCGGCCCATCTCGACCATGATGCCGAGGTCGTCGATCCGCCCGCGCAGCGTGGTGACCCGATCGAGGTCGGCCTCCAGGCGCGACAGCTTCGAGGTCACCTTCTGCGCGTTGGCCTGGTCGTTCCACAGATCGGGCGCGGCGACCTGCTCGCCGAGGTCGGCGATGTCGCGGCGCATCCCCTCGAGATCGAGAACTTTCTCGATCGAGGTCAGGGTCGCGTCGAGTTGCTTCAGGTCAGCGTCGAAATCAGGTCCAGCCACAACCAAGCAGCGTACCCGCTTCGTGTCTCAGGCCGGGAATTCAGGCCTTCAGGCCCTGCTTCAGAGCCCCGAACACGATCCCCACAGCCTTGGTCAGCGCGCCGTCGGCGTGGGCCAACTGGACTCCGGAGGGTTTGTCGGGCACCAGCCGGGCGAGCTCGGTCTCCAGCACCTTCTGAGCCGCCGCGTACTGCGCCGCGATCAGCTGCGCCATCAACGGGGTGAGCCGCGGGTCTCGCTCCCGGAGCGCCTCGACCATCAGCGTCTCCATCTCCTCGGCATTCTTCCGCCGCCGGGCGAGCAGCGCCGGGCTCTCCTCGATGGTCCGGGTGAACTCCTTCCAGGTAGCCAGATGCCCGGATCGCAGGCGGGCCTGAATCCCGCTCAGGTAGTGCTGCTCGAGCGCCTCGATCACGTCTTCGCCGGGTGGCGTCTCGCGGATCGCCTGCGCCGGCCCGACCCACCAGCCCTGCTCGTCGAAGAACAGATCCTCCTTGGCCGGAAAGTGATTGAACACGGTCTGCACGGCGACATCAGCGGCCCGCGCAACCTCGGCAACGGTCACGTGATCAAACCCACGCTCGATAAACAGCCTGGTCGCCAGATCCGAAATCACCTGCCGAGTCCGCAACTTCTTCCGCTCCCGCCGCCCAACCTCCTCCCCGCCTGTGCCGGCTTCTTCCGCTCCAGCCTTCGCCACCGTTCCTCCACTCCCCAGCGCCCAAGCAATCCCTTTGGCCAAAGCCTAGCCGTCATGTTTTACTTGATCCATTATTGTAGTCACTACATTTTTGGAGCCACTCCATGTCAATCCTCATCACCGGCGGCCGAGGCAAGATCGCCCGCGCCATTCACGCCGGCCTCACCACCCACGGCCTCGACGCCCGCGTCGCCTCCCGCGAACCCGCCGACCTCCCCGGCGCCGTCGCCCTCGACACCTCCGACCCGACCTCCCTCGCCAACGCACTCGACGGCATCTCCCAGGTCTTCCTGTACGCCGACCCCGCCACCGCCACCCTCTTCGCCCAATCCGCCGAACAGGCAGGCGTCAAGCAAGTCGTCCTGCTCTCATCGATGTCCGCCCAAGCCGACAACGACCACGCCACCGGCGACCCACACGCCGAAGCCGAGCGAGTCATCTCCAGCGGCTCCTACGCGACCACCCGCCTACAACCCGGCACCTTCATGTCGAACGCGATCTACTGGTCGTACCAACTCCGCGCCACCGGCCAGATCCGCATGCCCTACCTGGACGCCGAAGAGGCACCGATCCACGAGCAAGACATCGCCGACGTAGCCCTCAAGGTCCTGCTAGACGGCCCCGGCAGCGCCCACGACGGCCGCGCCTACCCCATGACCGGCCCCGAATCGATGACCCGCCGCCACCAACTCGACCTGATCACCCAAGTCACCGACGTACCGATCAACGCCGTCGACCTAACCCCCGAACAAGGCTTCGAAGAACTCTCACCCATCATGCGCAACCCAGCCCAACTCACCTCCCTGATGTCCTACTGGTCATCCCGAGTAGGCACCCCCCACCCCCTAGAACCCACCGTCGAACTCCTCACCACCCACCCCGCCCGCCCGTTCACCACCTGGCTCCAAGACAACCCAACCGTCTTCCAGTAACCCCACCACCACACAACACGGCGAAGCCCTGTGTCCCCCACCACCCCCGCCGCCGCGCCGCACCGCGAACCCACACCACCCGCCGCACCGCGAACCCACACCACCCGCCGCACCGCGAACCCACACCACCCGCCGCACCGCGAACCCACACCACCCGCCGCACCGCGGACCCGCACCACCACCCCGCAGTACCGCGAGGTCGCACCGCCACTCCCGCAACGCCCATCTCACGCGCAGCCTCGGGTACCTCGATGCCC